>JALFCF010000004.1 GCA_022771205.1 Mycoplasmatota bacterium
CTTTACATCCACTGACGGCACCGGACGCCCTTCGATGATGCTGCTGATCCGTTCTTCCGGCAGTTCCACTTCCTGGGCGGTCCTGCCAAAATTGAAGCTGAATTTCCTGAGTCCCACGATATCTTCCTCCCTTTTTGATCAACGCTGCAGGATGCTGCGGCAATATACTATTTATACAGAATATTATAGCACTTCTGCTTACTTTCTCCGTATATTATATTATGTATCTTCCAACAGATTGACTTTGAGAGGACCCTCCCAGGATTTCCTGCACACAAAAAAAACACCCACACGGTCAGAACCCGCATGGATGCTTGCTTTTGAATTGGTGGAGCACAGGGGGATCGAACCCCTGACCTCAAGATTGCGAACCTTGCGCTCTCCCAGCTGAGCTAATGCCCCATATCTATTGTCTCTTTCTCAAGTCGACAAATAGATTATAACAAGCTCTAACTCAATTGTCAACAACTTTTGTATTTTTTTTCTAAATATTCTTGTTCAAGATAATAAACACCATTTTGCTTTATCAAATGTCGATATCCTCTTTGAAATTTATTTAAAGAATCTACAACTTTACTTTTACGAAAATTATAATGATTTAAATATCTTTCTAATAAAAATTTTTCATAATAATACGATATTTGTTTAAATTCCTGACATAATTTAATAAACAAAAAAACAACTAAAAACAAAATATTAAAAGAAAAAGAAATGAAATAGAAATAGCAAAAACAAAATAATAAAAGGTAGCCTAACAAAACCGTAAAATAAAAAGCTTTTTTATAAGACACAAAAAAATGAAAAAACAAACATAATAATTTTCCACCATCTAATGGATAAATAGGAAGTAAATTAAAAAATAATATTCCTAAATGATAAGTTGTAATTAATATATTTTTATCAGGAAACAACAAAATAAGAAATAACCAAGCAAAAGTTTGAAAAAGAGGACCAAAAATTAAAATTAAAAATTCTCGCCATATGGAAATATTGTATGAAATAGAAAATTTAGAAATACCACCTAAAGGATAAATTAAAATCTTAAGTACTTTTGCACCACAAAAATATGCTACGATAAAATGCCCAAGCTCATGGATAAAAACTAAAAATGTAATAACAAAAAAAGAAAAAAAAGAAGCAGTAAAAACAGCAAATAATCCAATTAAATAAAAAAGAGGATGAATTTCTAGATAATTAAATATATTTTTTATAATCTAAAAAACTTCCATCTTTTTGAAAAACTAAATATAATTGGTTATCTTCTGCTTCACCAAGCAACTTCCCCTTTTCTACATAATCATATAGCTTTATTCCATCAGAAGAAATATTAGAATAATAAACATCAATTCCATCAATTTGTTCAATTACTATTGTATTACCATATCCCTCTTTTTCTCCCATAAAAATAACAATTCCACTCTCCAAAGCAGGAACCATATAGTTATCATTAACTTGTAATTTCACTCCATCTAAATAGCTTTTTGACTTCTGATACGTCAACTCTTCTTGAAATACTTGTTTATCTTCTAAAGCTAATTTGTCAATAGACAAAATATTACCAAAATATTTCTGATAAATTTCTTTTACTTTAGTAAATTTAAAATTAGTATCATATACTTGTTTTAAAATACTATTTTTAGCTTTGGAATTACTTTTTACTAAAATCATACCAACCAAAAAAATAATAACAACAATCAAAACTCTTGTAATAAAATTACGAACACTTTTTTTTAACACTAGTTTTTTCTTTACATATTTTCTTGTATTCATACCCTAATCTCCTCTATTCAAGGATATGAAAAAAGAAAAGTAATTATTCTACTTTTCTTAAGAATTAATAGCAATTCTTTTATACTTACTAGGAAGTAACCAAATAATAAAATAAACAATCTCACCATAACATAAATTTAGTAATAAACTATGTCCAATTTTATATAACAATCGATAAAATGTCATAGGAACCAATTGAAATAACAAAATAATAATAGCATTCATACACTCATAAGAACTAATCACAACTATAATAAACAATAATAAACTAAGCCAAGTAGGACGAATATATTTATATAATAATAAAACAATAACTCCTACAAGAGAAAATAAAACAGCATTATAAAACAATAAATTTGTATACATAAAATCATAACATATACCTAAAACAAAACAACTAATAAAATAATAACGTTCCTTTTTAATAAAAAAAGGATAAACAACAATTAATGAAACTATAGTAAGCATTGGTGTAAAAATAGATAAATCACCAACCATATATGGTAAAAAATTAGAAAGAATACCATCTAAGAAAAAAGAACAAATCAAAATAATAATTGCAATAGCCATACTACTCTTTCTCCTTTAACACTGTAACATAATGAATATTATTAAAGTCCTGAGAAGTTTTAATATATAATGTTTTACTAAGATCATATTTATCACTTTTGATATCCTCAACAATACCAACATAAATTCCACCAGGAAACATACCACCAAGACCACTAGTAACAATAGTATCTCCTTTTTTCACTGTACTCATCTTATCTACTCCAGTCACAGTAACACATTCAGTTTCACTATCATAACCATTTAAAATAGCATAACTATCACCATTTCCAGTCTTTATAGTAACACTAACTTTATAATTAACATCATCACTAGTAACAAGCTTAATTTCACTAGAATGAGAATAAACTCTAGATACTTTTCCAACCAATCCATTTTTAGTAACAACAGCCATATCTTTTTCTATTCCATCTTTAGATCCCTTATCAATCATAATTTGATTAAACCAATAACTTTTATTACGCGATAAAATAGTAGCATTAATAGGAGTATATTCAGTTAAAGTACGATTTAAATCAAGAATATCTTTCAATTCTTGAATTTCCTCTTCTAAAGAAGTATTTACATTTTTTTGAATAATATAACTTTCAGATTGATCTTCATTTTTATCAGAATTTAACGCTGTAAAAGGATACATAATAACTTTATTAATAGAAGTAAAAATATCTTTAATAAATCCTTCACCAAAAAAATTAGAACGACTCATATAAACTGAAATAGAAATACCAAAAAATATTATAAATACAACAATAATTATCAAAAATTTAATATTTAATTTCTTCTGTTTTTTACTTTTATACATATAACATCATCCCATTCCAACTTATTATAATATAAATAAAATCGACCTGCAACTATAGATTTAAAATATTATGATGTTCAAAAAAACTATAATATGAATCTTCTCCTACAATAATATGATCCCTAATAGGAATACCTTGTATATAACCAGTTTTAACTAAATGATCAGTAAGTAATACATCCTCTTTACTAGGGTTTACACAATTAGAAGGATGGTTATGAACACATACAATACTAGAAGCACTAAGTCTATACGCTTCTTTAAATATTTCTCTAGGATGAACAATACTACGATTTACAGTCCCCATAAATAATAACTTCCTTTCTATCAATTCCTGTTTCTGATTAAAATAATAACAATAAAAATATTCTTGTTTAGCACTACTAATGTAATAACGTACATCTTGCCAAATATCTTTAGGAGTTTTTAAAGATTTTAATTGTTCACTTTTTCTTAAAAATATTCTTCTTCCTAATTCAATAGCAGCTATAATTTCTAATGCCTTCACTTTTCCAACACCTTTAATAGCCATAAAATCATAAAAACTACAATTCTTTATATCAACTAATGGATATTGTTTTAAAATTTCCAAAGCTAAATCATAAACATTTTTTTCATGATATCCATTTCTAAGTAAAACAGCTAATATTTGTGAATCCGTTAAAGATGAAGGGCCATAAAAAGCCAATCGTTCTCTAGGTTTCTCCGCATCTGGTAATTCTTTAATTTTCAAATTTATAACATCACCTCTATTATATTATTATCCAAAAAAACTACATTCCAGTTCCAATAATTTGTTCATAATTTGCCATAATTACTTCCTCTACAGTTAAAATATCATCGTTTGTATCAGACTCTTTCACTAATAAGTCAAATTGACTTACATTACTCGCAAATTCTTCATTATCTAAAGTAACTGTTTTTATATAAATCTTGTATCCCATATCTTCATAAATCTTTTTTACTTTATTAGCATTATCCATATCCATAGTTATACCAACATAAACATAATATTTATTATCTTCTAAAACTGTAAGTTTATTTGTAAGATCACCTACATTTTCTTGCATAATATCTTTAGAAGAATAAATACCTTCTTGTAGGAAATAAAATGTTTTATTTTCTTGAAAAACTGAAATACTATTTGGAGCATGTCTATATAGATAATTACCACAAATAGCACCTAAAAACACAAAAATCACAGCTAATAACATTGTCTTTTTCATTAAACCAATCACCATATACAAGATAACAAAAAATATCTAAAATTTTTGTCGAAAAAAAAGAGCATTTTCGTATTTTACAAAATGTCATCTTTTTTTAGTAAACTGATATGTATATGTTTCTTCTTTTACTGGTTCTAAATCAGAAAAAGAATATCTCGAAAAATTAAGATCAAAAGAACAACCACAAGGAAAAGTTTCCATCACTACAAACCCTGCTGTACCCTCTGGTTTATTCTCCATATGAATATCATTACTCAATGTAGGTAATTTAATAAAATCATCAGCAAACCTACTTTTATGTGCATGTCCAGCAATTACAAAAGGAAAATCTACTAAACGATATTGTGGTCTAATTTTAGAATGATGTTCGAAAGAAAAAGGATAACCATAAACTGTAAAATATGATTGAAAATATCCCAAGGGAAAAATATTTTTCTTTTCAGCAGATAAAATTTTTAATAAATCATATCCATGTTTCAAATATTTAGCATCATGATTCCCACCTAAAATATACTGACGAATATTTTTATCTTCAGGATAGACATCTAAAATATGATCAATTTGTTTTTTTGGCATTTGATATTCTTTGTGACATTCAACTAAGCCATCTCCAATATCTCCACCATGAAATAAATAAAAAATCCCGTGATTTCGACAAAAGTCCAAAACCACGGGAAAATATTCTACATTTTCTTTTTTAGAGGCAAAATGAGTATCAGAAATAAAAGCTACTTTCTGACCAGTCAAATCTACCATACTATAAAATTTCAAATAAACAGATTTTAATTGTTCTCTCTCATTCAAAGATAATTCTTTTTTATAAGCTATAACTTCTTTGCGCAAAGAAGCCAATAATTCATATTTATTTAATTGATTTTCTTTCAACACCTTATCAAACTCTTCACCAGCAATTAACTGCTCTAATACTTCTCTCACACAACCACTTCCTATTATAAGGATACTAAAACAAAATAAAAAAAGCAATAGAAAATCTATTGCCCATATTTTTATAATTGAGATTGTAAAGATAAAAGTTTTTCCTGCTCTTCTTTTAATTTTTCTCGGTCCATATCTACTATATTTTTTGGAGCCTTATTTACATAATTTTCATTAGCAAGTAATTTTTCTCGTCTTTCAATAGAAGCTTGTAACTTTTTAATATCCTCTTCTATCTGTTCCTTA
This sequence comes from Mycoplasmatota bacterium, assembly GCA_022771205.1. Taxonomy (GTDB): domain Bacteria; phylum Bacillota_I; class Bacilli_A; order RF39; family UBA660; genus Faecimonas. The sequence goes on from JALFCF010000004.1 coordinate 5,551, forward strand.
TTAATTTCATTTTCAAAATAATAAGTAATTTGAACTAAAGAAGATTGATAAGAAATTGTTTGATAACCTTCACAATCATCTCCATCATTAACAAGATTATCATCCATAATCTTTAACTGCGAACGATAAATATATTCCAAATCTTTATTAGTTTCTAATAAAACTTTTGCATCTTTCTTAACATTATTAGCAACTTTTAAATTACGAATTTCTGTTAAATCAGAAATTACTTTACTTACATCTTCATAATCATCTTCAAAAACTTCTTCCTCATTATACACAGGATAAGAACTAATTACAATTGATTCACTGTCTTTAATTGGAAGTTTGTCATAAATTTCATCAGTAACATAAGGCATAAAAGGATGTAATAATTTTAAGATTGTTGTAAGAACATCTAATAAAACACTTTTAGTAGTATCATTCATTAATGCTTTACTAAGTTCAATATAATTATCACAAAAATCTTCCCAAATAAATTGATATAAGGTATTACCAACATTATGGAAATCATAACTTTCCATATTCTTAATAACTTCTTGAATCAAATTATTTTTAGCAGTCAAAATCCACTTATCAGCTTTGCTTAAATTATCAAATATCATTCTATCTTTTGTTAAATCATCAATATTCATTAAAACATAACGAGATGCATTCCACAACTTATTAATAAAGTTCCAAGTAGATTTTACTTTTTCTTCATCATAACGCAAATCAGTTCCTGGAGCAGTATTTGTTGTTAAAAAGAAACGTAAACTATCCGCACCATATTGATCAATAACATCCATTGGATCTACACCATTACCTAAAGATTTGCTCATTTTACGTCCTTCTTTATCACGAATCAATCCATGAATAAGACAATCCTTAAATGGACGACTATTAGTAAATTCTAGACCTTGAAAAGTCATACGATTTACCCAAAATGGAATAATATCATAGCCAGTAACCAAAACATTATTTGGATAATATCTCTTAAAATCAACAGTCTCCTCTGGCCAACCTAAAGTTGAAAATGGCCATAAAGCAGATGAGAACCAAGTATCAAGAACATCTTCATCTTGTACCCAACCTTCACCTTCTGGAGCATTAATTCCAACATAAACCTCATCTCCACGATACCAAGCAGGAATTCTATGTCCCCACCATAACTGTCTAGAAATACACCAATCATAAGTAATTTCCATCCAATGGTTCATTGTTTTTTCATAACGTTCAGGTACAAAATTAACTTTCGTATCTTTATTTTTTTGATTTTCCAAAACACGATCAGCAAGAGGTCTCATTTTAACAAACCATTGTTTAGAAAGAGTTGGTTCAACCACTGCATCACTTCTCTCACTATGGCCCACATTATGAGTCATTTCTTCTATGGAAATTAATAAATCTTTTTCTTTTAATTCTTCTAATAATTTCTCACGACAATCCTCACGAGTCATTCCTTCATAGCCAGGTGCATTTTCATTCATAGTAGCATCAAGATTCATAACAACCACTCTAGGTAAATTATGACGCATTCCTACTTCGTAATCATTAGGATCATGTGCAGGAGTAATCTTAACTACACCTGTACCAAACTCTGGATCAGCATGCATATCACCAACGATAGGAATCTCTTTATTAACAATTGGCAATATTACAGTTTTGCCAATCAAATGCTTATAACGTTCATCTTTTGGATTAACCGCAACAGCAGTATCACCAAATAATGTTTCTGGACGAGTTGTTGCAACATCTAAATAATCATTTGTACCAGTAATAAAATATTTAATATGATAAAAAGCTCCCTTATCTTCTTTATAAATAACTTCTTCATTAGAAAGTGCAGTCATTTGAACAGGATCCCAGTTAATAATTCTTTCTCCTCTATAAATTAAACCTTTTTCATAAAGTTTAACAAACACATAATTAACAGCATCATTAAGTCCTTTATCCAAAGTAAATCTTTCTTTTGAATAATCTAAACTAAGTCCCAATTTTGCCCATTGTTCATGAATCGTATTAGCATATTCATCTTTCCAACTCCAAGCATGCTCTAACCATTCTTCACGAGAAATACCACGTGGATTAATTCCCATATCACGAAGACGTTTATCAACCTTAGCCTGTGTTGCTATACCAGCATGATCCATACCAGGAAGCCATAAAGCATCATAACCTTGCATTCTCTTATAACGGATTAAAATATCCTGAATAGTTGTATCCCATGCATGACCTAAATGAAGCTTTCCTGTAACATTTGGAGGAGGTATTACAATACAATAAGGTGTTTTATCGCTTTGACTATCCGATTTAAAATATCCTTTACTCTTCCACTCTTCATATTTATTTTTTTCAACTTCTAAATGATTATACTTTTTATCTAACATATTATCACTCTCCTATCGTTTGACATTTATATCATTTTCTAAGTTTTGATTAAAAAAACTATTTTTATTTTGTACTTTTTCCTTAATCTCATTTAGCCCGTGTAAAGATTGAATCACTTCTTCGCCATCAATATTTTCTATGCTATATGCTCCTATCATTTTCCACTGACTAAATTCATATAAATGTTGCATAAAATAATCTTGTTGACGATTAGTAACTTTTTCTGGCAAATAAAATATAAGTATACCAGAGTCATTCTCTATTTTATATGAGAAATGACCAATACGCGCAATCTCCAAGGAAGCATATTGAGAATCATTCCTAGAAAAAGAATAGCCCAAATGATATTTATTAGAAAATTCTTGATAAACATCAGCATGATCTTCTCCATAATAAATTTCTCTACCAAAAAAATCAGTCAAAATTTGTCGTTCATCTGGTATTATACCAACTTCTCCTCTCATACCATCACCTCTAATAAAAAAACGAGTATCATCCAAAGGACGAAAACTCGTGGTACCACCTTATTTCATAGAATTAATATTCTATCTCAATGTCGTAACGTGACAAAACGGAATAACCTACTAAAATTCAGAAATCCTGCTCCATTGCTACCTTCAAAATAGATTGTTAGTTATTTCCACCTACCATAACCTCTCTAAAAACAAAACTATTTCTACTCCTCAATTTCTTCGCATCTACTACATAGTATAAACTAATTTATTTATCTTGACAAGTTTAAAATTCTAAACAAATAAAGATTAGCTTTCACTAATCTTTTTAACTTCTGCATATTCTTTACCTTTTAAATCAATAACTGCCTTTTTTATAGTCAAGTTATGAGTAAGTTTACCAGAATCCGCATCAGATACGCCTTCATTTTTCACGATACGATTAATATTTTCCTTACCATCAATCACTTTACCAAAAGCAGCATATTCTCCATCTAAATTCTCTGCATCTCCCAACATAATAAAGAATTGACTTCCCGCTGAATCATAATCTTGACTACGTGCCATAGATACAACCCATTTAGTATGCTTTAAATCGTTTTCAAATCCATTTTTACTAAATTCTCCTTTAATCGTATATCCAGGTCCACCAGTTCCCATTCCATTTGGATCTCCTCCCTGTAACACAAAACCAGGAACTAATCGATGAAAAGTATTATTATCATAAAAACCAGATTTTACTAAAGATATAAAATTATTCACAGTATTTGGAGCAATTTCCGGATAAAGTTCCATAACAATAGTACCATAATCTTCAATATACATAGCGACAACAGGATTTTCTGTATCATATTGTTTAAGTTCTACTTCATTACCTTTTTGATCAAAGGAAATATCAAGCATATCTTCTTTTACTCCACAAGCAGTTAAACTAATAGAACAAAATAAAATCATTACTATTAAAAATAACTTTTTCATATTAATTCATCCTCTCTAAAATATCTCTTGCAGCAACAAGACCAGTAGCAGCAGCAACAACAATATTACCAGCTTTACCAGCTCCATCACCAATAAAATAAATCTCCTCATTTTCTAATTTAAAATGATTATCAGTTTCTATCTCATTACTAAAAAATTTAATTTCAGGACCGTAAAGTAAAGTTTCATCATTATTCACTCCAGGAATGATTTTATCCAACTTCTCTAATCCTTCTAAAATATTAGTAATAATTCGATGTGGTAGTACTAGAGCCAAATCACCAGCAACACAATCTTTTAAAGTTGGTTCAACAAATCCTTGGTTAATACGATGCCATGTAGACCTTCTTCCTCGTCTCAAATCTTTTAAAGACTGAATAATTGGCTTGGAATCTCCCAAAACATTAGCAATTCTAGCAATAGACTCCCCATATAATCTAGTATTAGTAACAGGTTCTGTCAAATGAACACGACTAATAAATGCAAAATTACTATTATTAGATTTAATTTCTTTTAAAGAGTGTCCATTAACACAAATATATCCATAATAATTTTCTTTTGCAACAAAACCACCAGGATTAGTACAAAATGTCCTTATTTGATCACCATAGGTTTTAGTACGAATAAAAATAGTAGGATCATAAATTACATTAGTAATAGCTTCTAAAATTTCTTTTCTAACTTCTACTCTAACACCAATTTCAATGCTTTGAGATAAATAAGGAATTTTATATTTATCTGCTAATTCTTGAATCCACTTAGCACCAGTTCTACCAGGAGCAACAATAACCTTATTAGCTTTCAACTTTTTACTACCATAAACAATTTCATAACTATCATTGGTTTTAATTATATCTTGAACATCAGTATTTTCAAATAAATCAACTCCATGTTCCTCTAAAAACATAGAAAAATCTTCAATATATTTAGGAAGATGATCACTTCCTAGATGCTTCTGTCTAATCAATAATAATCTAGCACCCTCGATTGCAACTTTCCTTTTTATCTCCTCAGCCTGATCTAAATTACTAGGAAAAACTTCACTATCCATTCCGAATTTAGTAAATATCATCTCTGTATCATCAATCAACTTATTAGCTTCGCTTTCACTCATATATTTAAACAAATCACTTTTTCCTAGTTTTGGAATAAAGTTTAATTTTCCATCAGAAAAAGTACCAGCTCCACCATAACCAGACAAAATACGGCAAGGATTACAATTAACACATTTAGTATTATTTTTGTTCATAGGACAAAATCTAGTTTTAACTCTAGGCCCTTTATCCATCAAAGCTATTTTTAATTTACTATTTTTTGTAATAAGTTCATAAGCAGCAAACAATCCCGCAGGACCAGCTCCAACAATTACAACATCATATTTCATTTTCATCACCATATCAATTATAACATAAAAAAAGAAAATCATTAAAGATAGAAAATAAATGTAAATTAAAAATAATTTACAGCATACACCTCCAACTACCATATAAAATATGATACAATAATTATGGTGATAAGATGTTAACAAGATCCGAACGAAATGAAGAAAAACAAAAAGAAATTATAAAAGAAGAAAACAGAGAAATTAGAAAAAAAATAGTCATATCTTGTTTTAAAATTACAATAATTATTATTTTGTTGAGTATAACATTCTATTTGTATACAACTTATATATCTTCAAAAATAATAGATGTAAAAGAAGAAAGAATAATAAATGAAAAATTACCTACAAATTTTAATGGCTTAAAAATCATTCAAATTTCAGACATTCACTATGGTTCAACTATTTTTATAAAGGATATCAAAAAACTAGTGAAATTAGTAAATCAAAGAACTCCAGATTTAGTAGTCTTCACTGGGGACTTAATTAATAAAGATTATAAGTTAAATTCTAAAGAACAAGAAAAACTAATTACTGAATTAAAGAAAATAAAAACTACTATAGGAAAATATGCCATTATGGGAGAAGAAGATTCTAGTGAATTTAATACAATCATGAATCAAAGCAATTTCACAATACTAAATAATAGTTATGATTTAATATATAAAGATAATAATATACCAATTTTATTAATTGGCTTGAATAATAGTAAAAAAAATGAAGATATAGATAGTGCTTATGAATATTTTAATCAACCTACTCATAACTCAAACATTTATACAATTACATTACTACATAAACCAGATACAGTAAACGAAATATTAGAAAAATATCCAACAACAGATCTCTTTTTAGCCGGGCACTCCCACAATGGTCAAATAAATATACCTTATATTGGAGGATTAGTAAAAAAAGAAGGTTCACAACAATACATCAATGAATTCTATCAAATAAATAACTCAAGATTATACATTTCAAGTGGAATTGGAACAAACGGAAATGGATTTAGACTGTTCTGTAGACCAAGCATTAACTTCTTCAGATTATCATCAAATTAGTTCCTTTAACCGTCGTAAGAAAGAAAAATCTTCTTTCTTTTTTTCTTTTGTATAAATAAAAAGTTTACCTATCTTCTCATTATCTAAATAAATATTAATGACACCTGTTTTATCTGAGGATGGCTGTTTAAAAAAATGAACAACAGTCCGTATCTTTTCAACTTCCTGTTCTGTTAAAGGATAATAAAAAGACTCTTTTAAATAAAAATTCTTATCAGATGTTTCAGCACTAATATGAAAATCATTTTTATCTATGATTTCATATCTATGATACTCTGAAAAAATATTCTCATATAAATTTTCATGATTATTATAAATATCGCCATCATTTAAACTAACTATAGTTAAATTAAGGTCATCTTTAGAAGCTGTAGACACTAAAGTTTTACCAGCACTAGGAGTATATCCATTTTTACCACCAGTACAATATTTGTAATCTGTTAAAAGCTGATTTCGATTATACCACAAGTATGTTTTTTTTACGGTAGAAACCTCATATTTTTGAGTTTTTACAATTTTACGATACAACTTATTAGAAAAAGCATATTTTGAAAGTAATGCCATATCATAAGCAGTAGAAAAATTCTTTGTTTCTTCATCTAAACCATGAGGATTTTTAAATATAGTATTTTTCATTCCAATATCTTTTGCTTTTTCATTCATCATTTCTACAAATTTTTCTTCACTTCCACCTACTTCTTTCGCAATTACAACAGAAGCATCATTTCCACTTCTAAGTAAAAGACCATAAAGTAAATCCTTCATAGAAATTTTTTCTCCAACTTCAATATAAATATTAGTACCATACATGGATAATACTTCTTCCCCAACTGTAATTTTTCTATTTAAATCCCCCTGCTCTATAGCTAAAATAGCCGTCATAATTTTAGTAGTAGAAGCAATTAATCTTTTATCATTAACATGATTTTCATACAAAACCCTACCACTATCTAAATCCATAACAACACTAGATTTAGATGAGTCTGCAACTACCGAAATAGGAAAAATAAAAATCATCAAGAAAAGGAAATAAAAAAGTTTTTCTTTCAAGAAAATCACCTACTAATATATATGTTAAAAAAAAAAGATTATTGCATAAGAAAATAAATTATCTCATTTGTACTGTTTTATTGCACAAAAAAAAAGAATATGATAAAATGAACTACATACAAAAGAAGGAGGAAAAAAACATGTCAAACGACAAAAAATTTGTAGAGTCTATCACATCAAGAGACCAAGACTTTGCGCAATGGTATACTGATGTTGTTAGAGAAGCAAAACTTTGCGACTATTCAAGTGTAAAAGGATGCTTAAATTACTTGCCGAATGGTTATGCTATTTGGGAAAACATACAATCAAATCTAGACAAAAGATTTAAAGAAACCGGAGTAGAAAATGTATATTTACCGGTACTAATTCCTGAAAGCTTACTTCAAAAAGAAAGTGACCATATCGAGGGATTTGCACCCGAAGTTGCTTGGGTAACACATGGTGGTCTTGAAAAATTAGAAGAAAGATTTTGCGTTAGACCGACATCAGAAACATTATTCTGTGATCATTGGCAAAAAACAGTAAAATCATATCGTGATCTACCAAAAGTATGGAATCAATGGAATTCAGTTCTACGTTGGGAAAAAACAACAAGACCGTTCCTTCGTTCAAGAGAATTCTTATGGCAAGAAGGTCATACCCTTCACGCTACTCCTGAGGAAGCTAAAGAAAGAACACAATTGATGCTTGATATTTATTATGATTTTGTAACAAAAGATTTAGCTATCCCTCTAATCAAAGGAAGAAAAACAGAAAGTGAAAAATTTGCCGGAGCAGAAGCAACTTATACAATAGAAGCTATGATGCACGACGGAAAAGCATTGCAATCTGGAACTAGTCACTATTTTGGAAATGGATTTCCAGACTCATTTGATATTAAATATCTTGATAAAAATAATCAATTGCATAGTGCTTATGAAACATCATGGGGACTTTCAACTAGAATAATAGGTGCAATAATTATGGTACATGGAGATGACTCAGGTCTAGTACTTCCACCAAGAATTGCTCCTACTCAAACAATGATTATTCCAATCGCCCAACATAAAGAAGGTGTATTAGAAAAAGCTAATGAATTATTAGAACAACTAAAAAACATCGGCATTCGAGTAAAACTAGATAGTACTGACAAAACACCTGGATATAAATTTTCAGAACAGGAAATGCTAGGAATACCTACAAGAATTGAAATTGGACCAAAAGATATTGAAAAAAATCAAGTAGTTGTTGCCAGAAGAGATACTGGAGAAAAAATAACAATATCCTTAAATGAAATAGATAAAAAATTGCCAGAAATTCTAGAGGATATTCAACAAAGCATGTATAAAAAAGCAGAATCATTCTTAAACTCACACATTAAATCAGCTATCACAATGGAAGAAATGATAGAAAAATTTAATAATGAACGTTGTTTCATAAAAGCCATGTGGTGTGGAAGCGAAGAATGTGAAGATAAAATCAAATCCGAAACTGGTGGAGCTGGTTCAAGATGTATACCATTTAATGAAGAAAAATTATCTGATAAATGTATCTGTTGTGGAAAAGAAGCTAAACATATGGTTATTTGGGGAAAGTCATATTAGTGACTTTCTTTTTTTAGCTAAAATTAGACAAAAAAAAACTCTTGAGTATCAAGAGTTAATAAACTAAATGGTCGGGAAGACAGGACCAAATAGTATTAAAATATTTGAATTCATACTCTTTAGAAATAAAGAGTTTTTTACTGTGTATTACTATTTATTTCTAGCAAAAACGCTTAGTTTTGAAAATTTTAAGGGCTAATTAAGGGTTAGAAAGGAGAACTATTATGTCAGTAATAAGAGTTAATAAAAATAAAAACTATACCTGTATGAGTAATTATCATTTAAGAGATAAAAATCTAAGTTATAAGGCAAAAGGGTTACTTTCTTTTATGTTAAGTTTACCAGATGACTGGGAATATTCAGTAAATGGTTTAACAGCAGTTAGTAAAGAAAGTACAAAAGCAATTAGATCTACTTTAAAAGAATTAGAAGATTATAAATATTTAATTAGAAAAAAAATACAACATAAAAATGGTAGATTTGATTATGACTATTTAATATATGAAACTCCATATACCCAAAACGTGCATACGGATGAAGTGTATACCAATAATGGACTACAAATAAATACTAATAATAAAAATACTAATTACAAAGATAAAATAGATAAAACTATAAATCCAATAATAAAAGAATTAATTAATAAAGAATTTATAACTGAAACTGCCTTTGACTTAAATAGATATAATGATTTATTAAATGATATTTTAAATGAGTATGATTATATACAAGTAATTATATGTGTTAAGTATGTTTTAAGAAAATGGAATGAAAATAAAAAATTAGATGAAGATGGTTTACCTATTAGAAATCAATTCTCATATTTTAAGACATCATTAGAAAATAATTTGAAAAGAATGACAACTGATATTGATTTAGACTGGTTGGATTTATAAAAGTTTTTGATTACTTTTTTCTAAAAAGTAAATATAACAAACGAACACGTTTTGTTGCTTTAGCAATGAAAGTGGGAAAAGTTTGTTTAAAGAAATTGTGGGTATATCACTTACGATTAGTTTGTGAATATACTCATAATTTAAAAATATAAAATTATCAATAGTATTGATTATTTTATATAAGCAGATTCTAAGGTGCTTAACCTTAGCCCACAGGAACTTTGGCTCTGCCGAAATACCTAGGGGGTTAGATATTTTGCATAACAAAATGGTAGTCAGTCTGACTACTCGAAAGTGAGGCGTATTTAATGGAAGAATTAGCATATTCATTTCATCTTGGAAGTGATAAAAATAGAAAACCTACTTCTAAAAATCTAGCAAAGAATAATCAAAGTGGTACAACATCAATGAGCAATAATGCAATACAAACAGCTACTACTCTATCAAAAGTTGATAAGCATAATTATAGAAAATATGATGATAGACAAGATGAGATAGTAATTGTAAGAGGTTCTTCATCACTCTATAATGATGTTAAAGATTTATATTTAAGAGAATTTGAAGAAGCAAGACTTGAATATAACGAAAAACAAAAAAGAAATGATAGAAAAATTAAAGACTATTTTGCAAATGTATCTAATAATACAAAGTCTGATCTTGCATGTGAAATTATCATTGACTTGGTAATAAAAGATATTGGGATACAAAGAATATGGATTTTAAAAAGAAAATGACAAAAGTATTTACTAAACAAGTTAGTGATTTAGAATTACTTGTTCCAAATTTTAAAATAGCAAGTGCTATTATTCATTATGACGAAACAAGTCCTCATCTTCATATTGTTGGAGTACCTATTAAATATAAAAATAAAAATGGTATGTCTAAACAAGTTGGCAAATCTGATGTGTTTACAAAAACTTCTTTGATCAAATTACAAGATGAAATGAGAACTCTATGTATTGAAGAATTTAATAAAGAATATAAACTAAATACTGTATTGAAAGAAAAAAAGAAAGGTAAAAATCAAGATATTAATGTTAAAGATATGGAAGATTATCTTGAAATGCAGGAGCAACTTGACAGAAATCAAAAGAATTTAGAAAAAATTAAAGAAGAATCTACTTCATTAAAAGATAGTACAAATGAAATTAAAGATATAGTTAACGATTTAAAACCTACTTTAATGAATAAAAACAACTATACAATAAAACAACAAGATAAAGATAAATTAATAAAATATTTTGATAAAGTTGATAAAGTAAATAATTCATATAATAAAATTCATAATCTATATTCTTCACTATTAAGTGTTAATGATAAATTAAAAGATAATAGAAATACAATTAAAGAACTTACTGAAAACAATAAAGCTCTTGAATTAAGAGTTAATAAAATAACTAAAAAACTAATTGAACAAGACAATGCTATTTCAGATTTAAAAGAAGAAAATAATCATTTAAAAAATATAATTAATAAATTAGAAAACTTTTTTAATAAATTTAAAAATTTCATCAAAGACAGATTATTTAGTTCAAAAGAAACAAGTGCTAAATATTATGATATAACATATGATATGTATAGTCATGGGGTTATAGATAAAGATACAATGATTGAATTTAAAGATGAATATGATGATTATAAAGAATATCTAAATAATAAATCGAAGCATCATGATGATTTTGAATTATAAAAAGCAAATAGAAAATTTCCTATTTGCTTTTAAATAAAATTATCTTGCTTTAAAACTTTGTTCTTGTGGTGCTAACCTAGTTGATATAATTTCAGTGCCACGAGATACTAATAGTTCCATGCTTTTTCTATAATCCTCAGAGATACCATTTGTATCTAAAGTATTAATATATGATAATAACATATCCGCTGTTTGACTAAATTCAAAACTCATTTTTGACTTTTCATCTTGTGACATATCAACAGCAGCTTTATAAATACCAAACATTGAATTTATGTCATATGATGGATCTCCAGATTTTGTTGTCAATGGCATCACTTTTTCTCCAATTCTTGGATTTTTTAAAATATAAGAATTGGATTTTCCGATATTACCTTGAGTATATTCATCATATAATTGATCAGTATATAATGCACATAAATTATTATAATATCTACAAACATTGTCTAATCCAACACTTTGAATAAAATTTCCAAAATGAGCATCAGATTTTACATGTGGATTACATAGTAACGAAGTTGTTTGTAAACCTTCTAATTCTCCTAAAAGAATTCTTTTATCGTTAGAAGACAATTCTTCATTAACTAATCTGTTTTTTATAATATTAATCTCATCAAATGCAATACTAGAACATATTCGTCTTATTAAATTATCGTTCATATATATCCTCCTTCTAACTACATTATATCATAGATATTATTGTTTTTTTTAATAATTAACAAAATTCCACTTATTTTAATAATTCTTATAAACTAAAATCTTTACAATAATAATACAGTATATATTATTTCTTTAAATCATCTAAAAATTTATATATTGCTTGTGCTTTTTTTAGCAAGTCTTCATCAACATTATCTTGTTTTTGAAGATAATCATATATTGGATCATAGTATTCTTTAATATCTACTGCTAAATGTTTTTTTACAATAAGGAGTTTTTCTAGAAAATCTTTTTCTAGTTCAAACTCTTTTATTTTTTTATCATATCTATCATAAGAAACAATTATGTTATTATCACCATATTCTATCGTATCGGGAGAATAACCTACCATAGAGGCTAATTCTTTAAAATCAAGGTCTAGATACTTCTCAAAGGCTTTTAAAGTAAGTATTGCAGGTTTAACTCTTTGCCCTTTTTCAATATTACTAATTTCTGTATGACTTATATCACACAATTTAGCAAGTTCTCTTGCAGAATAACCTTTTTCTTCTCTGGCATTTTTAATTAATTCTCCAATATTATCATAATTTTTCATAATCTCAACTGCTTTCTAAAACGATTATAACATACTTAGATAGAAGAATAAATATTTTTTTGGAAACTAGTTGACATTTATAGAAATAAGTCGTATCATGTGACTATGGCAATAGGTTGCCAAATGAAAGGAGGTGCAAAGATGTCCTATTTAGAATTATATAAGATTATATTAAAACCATGGGCTAGTATTAATGAAATAAGATTAATTGCTAATTGTGGTAGAGATTCTGCTATTAAGATTAGAAACACAATACAAAATAAACTCATTAAAGAAGGCAAAAACTTACCAACAGGTAAAACTATTGTTGTACCAATGAAATATGTTATTGAATATTTAGGATTAGATATGAATTATATTATTGAAATGGCAAATAATGAAAGTAATATGCTAAATAATGGGACTTTAAGTTATGCCAGTATATCGAGATAATAAAACTAAAACATGGTATTTTAGAACATATGCTAATGATGTATATGGAAACCGAAAACAATATGAAAGACATGGTTTTGCTACTAAAAAAGAAGCACAAAAAGCAGAAACTGATTTTAAAGTATTAGATCCAAATGATATTAGTAATATGAAGTTTATTGATTTATGGGAAGCATATAGAGATTATAAACAACTACAATTAAAAAAACAGTCATTCAGAGCTGTTGAAAGTAGATTTAGAAACTATATATTGCCGTATTTTAAAGATTATAAACTTAATAAGATAACAAATAGTGTTTATATCAAATGGCAAATGGAAATTGAAAGCAAAGGCTTTAAACACAAATATAACAGTAGTTTACACGGTGCTATGGTTAATATATTAAATTATGCTATTAAGTTTTATGGATTAAAAGAAAATATCGCTAGTTAACTGGAAACTTTAAAAGAAAAACTGAATTAAAAAGAAATGTTGATTTTTGGACTTATGAAGAATATAAATAATTTATCAGTGTTGTTAATGATAATGTATATAATGCTTTATTTGAAACATTGTATTATACAGGACTTCGTGAAGGCGAAGCATTAGCACTAAATTGGAAAGATTATATCAATGAAACACTTGATATTAATAAAACTATTTCAAAAGAATTAGTAGATAATAAACGAGTTATAAACACTCCTAAAACTACTAAATCTAATCGTAAAGTAAAATTAGATAATGAATTAGTTAAAAAACTTAATGATTTAAAAGAATTTTATAAATCATTTGAAGGTTTCACTAATGAATGGTTTATATTTGGTGGTTTAAATCCATTATCACCTACAACAGTAGGAAGAAAGAAGAATAAGTATTGTGAACTTGCAAATGTAAAAAAAATAAGAATACACGACTTTAGACATAGTCATGCATCCTTATTGATTTCTCTGAAAGTACCTATAACAGTTGTATCAGAACGATTAGGTCATTCAGATATTAATATGACACTCAATACCTATTCACATATGATACCAAATGATGAAACGAAAGCCATTGATGGTATCAACAATTTAAAACAAAATTAATTATTTTAAGTGTTTTATAAGGACTATGAATATCAGAATATTATAAAAGCCTTGAAAATCAAGGCTTTATAAACTAAATGGTCGGGAAGACAGGATTTGAACCTGCAACCCCTTGGTCCCAAACCAAGTGCTCTACCAAGTTGAGCCACTTCCCGAAAATGGTGCGCTCGAAGGGATTCGAACCCCTGACCTTTTGGTTCGTAGCCAAACACTCTATCCAACTGAGCTACGAGCGCATGTCACGTACCAAATTTATATAAATTTTAAATACTAACAAAATGGTGGCTCCAGCGGGAATCGAACCAGCGACACAGGGATTTTCAGTCCCTTGCTCTACCGACTGAGCTATGAAGCCAAATGGCGGTCTCAACGGGACTCGAACCCGCGATCTTCTGCGTGACAGGCAGACGTGTTAACCAGCTGCACCATGAGACCAAATTGGTTGCGGGAGAAGGATTTGAACCTACGACCTTCGGGTTATGAGCCCGACGAGCTACCGAACTGCTCCATCCCGCGATATAATGGCGGAGGAAAAGGGATTCGAACCCCTGCGCCGCTCGCACGACCTCCCGGTTTTCAAGACCGGTCCCTTCAACCAGACTTGGGTATTCCTCCAAACGTCTTTTCAGACGACAAATTGATTATAACACAACAATTCAAACTGTGTCAATAATTATTTGAAATAAAATAATAATATATTTTATAAAAAAACTCATCAACTATGAATAGTAATGAGTAATTTTTAAAATGGTGCCTAAGGCCGGACTTGAACCGGCACGAGGGTTGAATCTCGCAGGATTTTAAGTCCTGTGCGTCTACCAATTCCGCCACTCAGGCATGGTGATCTGTATGAGATTCGAACTCATGACCCTTTGATTAAAAGTCAAATGCTCTACCGACTGAGCTAACAGATCATACATAATGGCTGCCTCGGTTAGATTCGAACTAACGCATGTCAGAGTCAAAGTCTGATGCCTTACCACTTGGCTACGAGGCAATACAGTGGTGGAGAGGAATGGATTCGAACCATTGAACCCGAAGGAACAGATTTACAGTCTGTCGCGTTTAGCCTCTTCGCTACCTCTCCAAAAAAAATGGTGCCGAAACCAGGACTTGAACCCGGAACCTACTGATTACAAGTCAGTTGCTCTACCAATTGAGCTATTTCGGCATGGTGGGCGATATAGGACTCGAACCTGTGACCCCCTGCTTGTAAGGCAGGTGCTCTAACCAACTGAGCTAATCGCCCAATAATGTCAGTTGACAGTACTAAATATACCAATAATTCTGATGTTTGTCAATACTATCAACTAAATTTTTTAATTTTTTTTCATTGTTGATAAAATTTCTTCTTTTTTCGTCTCAATCCACCCCGGTAAAGCTTCTTGTAGAGTCTTAAAACCACTAGTAGTTTCGATTATTTTTTTACGTTTTTTCTTAGTAAATTTATAATCAATATTTTTAATACTCAATTTAACATGATATGAGTCTAAATCACTATCATCTATAACTAAGGCCTTAATAGTCTCTCCTACATAAACATAATCCGAAGGATTTTTTACAAAAAAATCAGAAATTTCAGAGATATGTATTAGCCCACTATAATATTCATCAAGACTAACAAAAATTCCATATTTCTCAATCCCTGTAACACACCCCGTTACAATTTCTCCTTTTTTATATTGATTCATCAAAACACTTCCTATGTATTAGTATAACATTAAATATTTCTATTAACAAGCAGAACCAAAATTGTTTGCTTAAAAAAGAAAAAAAAGTTATAATATTACTAGGTGATTTTATGGATACAAATATTGAAGAAAAAATAAAAAGCACAATTGAAAAAATGAGACCTTTCTTAATCAATGATGGCGGAGATTTAGAATATATAAAATATGAAGATAATATTGTGTATATTAAACTAAAAGGTGCTTGTCAAGGATGTCCAATGATGGACATAACTATAAAAGAAGGTATTGAACAATTACTAGTTAATGAAATTCCAGAAATAAAAGAAGTAAGAAATGTTTCGTAACATTTCTTATTTTTTTATCCAATCTATTGCTGGTATATTAGCAAAATAAGAAATATTTTCAAATGTTTTTTGCAATAATAAATAATAATCATTAACCAAAAGAATAACTTCTGCTAATGCCTCCTCATTACACTCATGATTAATAATCCTATCATAAATATCAAAGTAATATGAAGGAAAAAGAAGTCTAGAAAATAATAATATATAATCATTATAACTAAGTTCTAATTTTTGAAAAAATAAAGAGAAAGAAAATGCATCATACTTTTTTGAAAAAAATAAAAATTTAATATACTCAGCTATATCCCTAGCATAATAATCAACTGTAACATTTAAAGGATCAAAATAATTAGAATAAGAAATACGTTCATGGCACAAAAACACATCAAAAGATTCTAAAGAATGAAGATTATAAGAAAAATATGAAATTGCATTTTCTGCAAACCCTATATAATAATTAAAACTTTCAAAAATCAAAGGATACATTTCATATATATGGTTAAATTGATATTCATAATAATCAACTTTTTTACTCCATAAATAATTCCATGAAAATTTATAATTAAAAGAAAATAAGCCTGTAACATTAATAGGATGTAATAAGTCTTGCAATATATTATATTTTTCATTATTACACAAAAACAGAACGTACCAGTTATTAGAAATATTAGTAAATATTTCATCATAAATATTATAAATAACTTGATATCCCCTATTAAAATTAACTTTTTGAAGAACTTCAAATACTTTCTTAGTTTTATCAATATTAGATACATATTCTAAAGAAAATAAACGCCCATGACACTTAAAATAATAATAACAACCACTCTTCTCTAAACTATCTATATCTAACAAATTATAGTAATACATTATATGTTCTTTCATATTATAATTTATGAAAAAAAACAAAAAAAAGAATAGATTACTATTCTTTTATGCTACATTTCTTGAATATGTTTTAGCCTCATGATATGCCTCATTTGAGTTCAAAGCAAGAACTGTATTAAATTGTTCAACATGCGCTTCATTTTTATCAGCAGCCTGATCCATCATATGAGCTTTTTCCATTTGTTGCTTAGCTCTATCTCTCAAATCTTTTTCTCTTTGAACATTATCTTCAATATTAGTTTCTATTTGATGCAAATATGCATATGCCTGTTCTTTTGCAACTGATAAAGCTTCATTAGATTTATCATATCTTTCTGTAGCCTTAGTTAACACTTCCACACTAGATTCATAAACCTTTTTGGCTTTATCCATCTTATTTTTACTATCAGCCTCTGCTTTTTTTCGCTCTTCAACTTGAGCTAAAAGATTTGCTAATTCATCATCCTTATCAGCTATAGCATTAACTTCATCAAAAGAAAATTCTGTTTTTTCAACTTTCTTCACTTTTTTAGATGATTCAGATACATTTTCTAAATCATTAAATAAAAATTTATATATTCTTTCTGGAGCAACAAGAGGAACCTCTCTATCGTTCGTACTATCATCTTTTTTCTCAGAAACTGTCACGCTAACTTCTGCTGGTTTAGAACCAAATAACCCACCATCAGAAAGCATATTAGTAGGCATACTATTATACTTATGGATTTTAGCTTTAAATCTTGGGTATGGTGCTTTCTTAACAGTTTGATTACCTTCATTAACTACTTCTTTAGACTGTTCGAAAGCTCCATCAATAGCTTCTTTTATATCTGTAGAAGATACTTCAACTGCACTGTTTTTAACTTCGGAACTCTCACTTTCTGTATGCAAAGATGAATCATTAGCTGTGATATCTTCTAGTGCAACAGTAGTATCCGGATTACTAGTATTTTTAGTTACTCTATCATACATACCGTCAGTTAAACGAATTAATTTACTATTAAAAGAAATAACAGTTTGATCAGCAAATTGATTAAAACCTTCTAAGTTAACATTATCTAAAACAGAACTACTATGAACTGGAGCAACCTCTACCTTTTTCTCTACTGGTGTAACATCTTGTGAAGAAGGAATTTCCTTATGATCTTTTGTTTCAACTGATGTAAATGGAACGATCTTTTCAAGAACATGTTGATGAGATAAATTACTCAACTTAATTCTTTTGGGTCCAACAACATTTCTTCCATAATCATCAGGAAAATCAAAACTCGGTTTTAAAATAACATTATCCATTTCAAATCCCTCCTACTATTCACTCTTAGCAAGCTCTCTCAAAACATCTTTAATACGATTCCATTCTTCCTCAGTTTCAACACCTAAAAGTTTAGTTTCACCATTTGAACGATCAACATTAGAAACATATATAGTTATATTATTATCTTCATCACGCTCATTTTTAGTATAAATTACATATTCTTTTTTATTATCTTTAAACTCGAAAGCAAATACAACTTCTACTTCCTCGCTAGATCCATCGTCAGAAACTATTTTCATTATTTTCTTTTCATTCATAATAAACAAGTCCTCCCTTTATTATCCATATAATATAATTATATCGTATTTTAGGGAAATTACAACTATTTTTTATGAACTTTTTTTAACAAGAATGTTTTACAACCATAATTACAGTAATCCTTAACATATGTATTTAAAAACTGAATATCATTATATTTCTTTACATTAACATGAGTTGATTCATAAAATCCCTTTAACCGAACTTTATCTCCACAAAAATCCCCAAAAATATAATCAAAATTATCAAAATATTCAGTAAAATAATCTTGCAAATTCTCACAATTAAAACAATTATCATCAGAAACTAATTCATAACAATTTTCACGAATTTCATATTTCTTCATCATAACACCTCAAAGAAATTATACCACATATGACTACTTATTAGGAAAAAAAGTAGTTTGTGAATCTTTATCAATAATACCACCATAATAATCTGGAACAACACCAGAAATAATTTTAATACTTAAAGGTGCTTTTATTTGAATAGTTGATACATCTGTTGATTTGGGTAAAGATATTTTTTCTTTAATTTCCACTTGTATATATATTTCTAATAAAAGATTATTTATTCCATAACTAGTAACTTTAATCTTTAAATGACTACTAACTTGACCTAAAAAAGAGATTTTAACAGGAATTAAAGGTCCGAGGTTAGCTAAAAAACCATTTCCTGTTAAAGCTCCAAAAGGGATTTCACAAACAATTCCAGAATCAACAAATTTATAATTATCTCCTGATAAAGAAGAAGAAAGCATAAACTCATCAATATTTCCCTCTTCTAAATTATAAAGTTTTGAATAAATCATTTTATTAACATCACTTAACAAAGAATTAACTTTCTCTGTATTATAATCTATCATTTCTACTTCATTTTGATTATTTCTTGTAATAAAAAATAAAGAATCATTAATTTCTTGAGTCAACAAATCATTAATAGAAGATTCAATAACATTCGAAACTATTCTTTCTACTTCTCCACTTAAATAATTAATAAGAATAGGATTCGCACGTTTTCCTAAAATAGACACCAAACATAAGGAAACACAAATAGATATAATAATGCAAATTATAATTTTTTTGCGTGTTGTCATTTGCGATTAATATTCACTAAAATTACATCTTCACCTATTTTAGTAATATCTTTCCATAAAATTTTAGTATCATTTCCTCTATTAAAATTAAATAAAGATTTACTGGACTCAATAATTAATGATTCAATATGACCATCCATCATCACATTAACATCTATAATGTTTCCCACATTCTTTCCATCAACTACAGAAACAATTGTCTTATTTTGTAACTCAGATAACAGCATACGATAACCACCTAATAAAATATATGCAGACTACTTTAAAACTTTCTTTAATTGTTTAATAGCTCCCTTTTCAATTCGAGAAACTTGTGCTTGACTAATCTGTAACTGTTCAGCAATCTCCATTTGAGTTTTTCCAACAATAAATCTCTCGTCCAAAATAAATTGTTCTCTCTCTTCTAATTCGCCAATAGCTTCATCCAAAGCCACTTTCATAGACATTCTATTACTATTACTTTGTTTATCTTCAATCTGATCAGCCAAATAAATTGTATCTCCTCCATCAGAATAAATAGGTTCAAACATACTAACCGGATCTCTTAACGAATCTAATGCTTGAATAACATCAAACAACTCAACTCCCAAATCTTTAGCTACATCTTCTAAATCAGGTTCTTGCCCAGTTTTATTATAAATCTCTTCTTTATATTTTAAGGTTTTATACGCAATATCACGAAGTGAACGACTAACCCGTATCGCATTATTATCTCTTAAATATCTTTTTATTTCTCCAAGTATCATTGGTACCGCATAAGTAGAAAACCTCACTTCATGAGATAAATCAAAATTATCTATCGCTTTCAATAGTCCAACACATCCAATTTGAAATAAATCATCCATATTTTCAACTCGATAATGAAATCTCTTTAAAATCGATAGAACCAATTTCAAATTTCCCTCAACCAATCGCGAACGTGCAGCTTGATCTCCTTGTCTAAGTTTAGAAAACAATTCGTTCATCTCCATATTAGTAAGTACAGGAATATTGCTAGTATCTATTCCACTAATTTCCACTTTATATTTTGCCATAAAAAAGCTCCTTTCAATTTTCTTATGAAGAAAAAGGAGTCTTTTTATTCACTTATTTTTTTACTAAAGATTTTTGATGAATTTCTTTAATAGCTGAACTCTTCCATTCATCATCAAACGGACGAGCATAATAAATTGTTTTAGGAAAATTATCAACTACATGCGCATAATCCAACGTAACTTCTCTTGAGCTCTTATCCCTAGTATATCCTAGTCCTAAAAAAGAATCATGACTTTCTGAAAATAAAACCACATTATCTTTACATTCACTCCACGTATTAGTAAGTACATCCAAATAATCTGTATACATAGATATCAAGCTTTCATCCGCAAAAATTACCTCACCATAATTAAAAAGATGATTACTATTTAAATTACTCAAAACTCTAGGAAAAAAGTTACATCCTTCACTAGGCGTTGGAATACTCTTAGCTGAATCAAACCTAAATCCATCTGCACCACAACTAATTAAATCATTCAAAAAACATATAACATAATCTTGCAATTCTGTATTACTCAAATCAAATGTAGGTAACCCCGCACAATAATGAATTACCTGAAATCGATCATCCCAATTATCAATAAACTTTGCTTCACGCCAAAACTTAGGGTTTTCAGTCAATTTATGATCTACTTTTTCATGTGGAGACAATGTCCCATCAACTGCTCCAGCCACATGAGTACATACGACATCTGGAAAAACTAATAATCCCTCATTATGTAAAATATCACATAATCGTATAAAATCATCTCTAGAACCATATTGATTACCAATCGTTAAGGCACAAGGTTGATAAGACATCCACCAATGTTCATATCCATCCTCTTTTAAAGGTTGCAAAGGACCAACCTGAACAGCTTGAAATCCCTGTTCCCGAATAATTGGTGCCACTTCTGCAACACTATCTAATTGCCAATTTAAACACTGCAAAATTCGCATTGTTTTTGGACTATCAACTACTTCTTTCATCCACCTATCTCCATATCCTACAATATATTAATAATATATCACAAAATAAAAAAAAAGATAATTATTTATCATAATTATCCAAAAAAGAAAATTTCTGACCATCCTTTTTTATACCTAAAATAGTCTCTATATTAACATTTTCTGAAGATTTAAAAATATTTGCACCAATGTTAGGATTTCTTTTTTCAAGTTCATTAATCAATTTTTTCATTTCTAAACGTTTAGAATCCACTTTAGAAGAATCAGTAAATTTACAAGCACAATTAATAAATTTCAAATTATTATACTTAGCCCATTGAATAATAAATGATTCTCTTACTAAATATAGAGGACGAATTAATTCCATACCATTAAAATTAGTGCTCCATAATTTAGGTGGCATACTTTTATATTCTCCACCATAAAAAATAGATAATAAGATAGTTTCAATAACATCATCAAAATGATGCCCTAAAGCTATTTTATTACAACCAAGTTCCTGGGCACGTGCATATAAGAAACCTCTTCTCATACGTGCACATAAATAACAGGGAGAAGATTCTTGTTTATCAACAACATCAAAAATATTAGACTGAAAAACTTGAATATCAATACCTAATACTCGCGCATTTTCCTCAATTTGTTGATATATATCAGAACGATATCCAGGATTCATAACAATAAAACACAAATCAAAATTAACTTTCCCATGTTTTTTTAACTCTTCCATACATTTGGCTAACAACATAGAATCTTTCCCACCAGAGATACAAACAGCTATTTTATCTCCCTCTTGAATCAATTGATAATCTCTAATAGCCTTAGTAAAAGGTCTCCAAATATCTTTGCGAAATCGAGTTATAATACTTCGTTCTATTTCTTGTTTTCGAGTTAACACCTAATCTCCTCCTTACTAACAATAATAAACATACAAATTATATCGTAATAAAAAAAGAAAAGCAAACAATAGCTTTTATCTTTCTAAATAATCTGCCCCTTTATGACCAGAATCAGATGGCTCTTCAAATAATAAACCTTTATAATTTTGTTGACGTAATGCCTCGTAAATTACAATAGCTACACTATTGGAAACATTAAGTGCTCTAACACCATCAGTCATAGGGATACGAAGACAATGTTCCAAATCCTTTTGTAATATTTCCTTTGGTATACCAGTAGATTCCTTTCCAAAAATAAAATACAAATTTTCATTATTAGTATTACTATAATCAAAACTACTATGAGGCTTTTTTCCATATCTAGTAAAATAATAATATACCCCTGAATTTTTCACTACAAATTCCTCAAAATTTTCATATACACAATATTCAAGTTTATCTAAATAATTTACCCCTGCTCTTTTTAAATGAGCATCATCCAATTTAAAACCAAAAGGTTTTATTAAATGCAACTTAGTACCTGTAGCAACACAAGTACGCATGATATTACCAGTATTCTGTGGTATTTCTGGCTCAAATAATACTATATTATTCATAACTTCACTCCTAACGAAAAGGAAGATTACTCTCCCTCTTTTTTTATTTTATTTAACTTTATAAACTGTTCTGTTTCAGAAATAGTAAGACTATCATCTTTATCTGCTTGTAAAATACTACTAACTTCTCCTTCTTCAAAAACTACAAATGCAGGATAATTCTTTTTTAAAGAAACTTTATATGGATATTTAGCATTAAAAGTATCTACAAATTGATTTTCATCTATATCACTTAAATTAACATAAATAATAGTACTTTGTAATTCGTCCTTTTTTACTAATTTTTTTAAATCTTTCTCATAATTTCTACAAACATCTGAAGACGCAGTACACATATAAAAAACTGTTGTAGGATTCTCCATAACATAGTGTTCTATTTCTTCAGGTTGAATTTCAAAAAGAGTATCACGAATTACAGGTATTTCTCTCTGGTGTTCATCATAAACATGATATAAATTGCACAAATATAAAACCAGTGCAATAATAGCAATAAATAAAACCACTAAAAGAACATAATTTTTAGTCGGGATTTTTCGTTCCTTATCTTCCTTTTTATTCACTATTTATCACTCCCTATCTAAAACTATTTTATCATAAAAAGAACAATTTTAACACTAGAAAATAAATTATTAATTCTTTTTTAATATATTTATAACTTCATCCCTCGTTTCTAAGAAAAAATGATAACGAAGAGAGGCTATTTTCTGTAGCTCTAAAAACTCAGATAAATTTTTAGACTCATAATTCAAAATAATAGTACGATTATTTTTATAATAGACTGGAAATTTTCTACTTCTCAAATCTCGCAATGAATAGTGATAATTATTTTCTTTTAAATTAAGAATATTATCTTTAATAATCATATCTTCTATCAATCCAAAACTAACAATTTCAATATCAGGATAGCAACTAAAAGTTTTAACAAATCTATTAACAAACTCAATAATTTCAGAGTTTGAAAGCTCTACTGACAATGTTAGCTTAGAAAATCCTAATTGATATAAATAATAAGCAGTATAAATATTATAAATATTTAAGGTATAATCACCAATCACCTCATCGTAATTAGAAACATCACATATTTCTCTTACTAAACTTCTAGACTTTAATTCAGATTGAATATTAAGTAAAGTTCTTGGTAAAACATAAAACACATTATTATGCATCTGATTATTTTTAAACAAGGTAATATCAGAAACATAAATTCTAGAAACATTCATCTTCAAACAAGCTTCTAATTGCTCCTGGGTATAAACAAACGATGAGTTAGAAGAATCAGAATCTAGCGATAACTTTGCAAATTCAATAGGACTAATAACAGCATCATATTTAGGTTTCATACGTAAAAGCATTAACTGTTGCACTAAATTGCGTCGAAGTTCATTTATTTCACGAAGCGATATAAAAATATTAGTATCAGCTTCTACTACAGTGGATTGACTAACAAAAGGAGTACCACCCAATTTTTCTAATTGCATTCTAATACGCACATCACTAACAGGAGAAGTAATAGATTGTTGTACAACATTACCAGAAGCCTGTATTTTTCTAGTACCATCACTGATTTCAACAGTAAAAGGCTCTCCTATGTGAGCTTTGGCTAAGAAAGTAATAGGAATGTTTCGAGTTGGTAAATTTTTCATTTCCTGCATTAACAAATAATCAGAAGTTTTAGAAACATTTTCTAATTGCTCTAATTCAACTTTATTATCAATACTACAAACTTCTCCCCTAGCAACATTAGAAACTAATAATCCATGACTATCATATAAATAATTAACTATTAACCCCTTTCCACTATTCAAAAAACGAATACCATCACCTTGATGTAAGTCTCTATCTAACTTAATTGTTATTTTTTGTGGATTAACCCCTATTACTTTTCCTATGGGAAGACCTATATGATTAGGAGTAGTTGTATTCATAAGCTCTTCTACACTGCAATGAAAAAGATGTCCACTAGTAAATTCACGATTAAAAATAGTTTTCAATTTTTCTGTCTCTAGATCAAGACTAGAAACATTTCCATATGAATCTATTAATTTTCGATATAATCGAGTAATAAAACCTACATATTCAGGACTTTTCATCCTTCCTTCTATTTTAAAACTATAAATATCACTATCTAACAGATCACGAAATTGATAACTAGTATTCAATTCCTTAGTACTCAATAAATAAGAAGAGTCAACCAATTTCTGTTCATCATAATACAATTGATAAGGTAATCTGCAAGAACCAGCACATTCTCCTCTATTACCACTTCTACCACCAATCATAGAACTCATAAGACAACAACCGGAATAGGATATACATAAAGCCCCATGTATAAATACTTCTTTCTCAACAGGAACATTAATACTTTCTATTTCTTCTAAAGATAGCTCACGAGAAAAAACCACTCGTTTTACTCCCATATCATAAAATAACTTAACCATATCATAAGAAGAATTATTGCATTGAGTAGATGCATGAACTTCCAAATTAGGATAACGTTTCAAAACATAAGAAATCATACCAAAATCTTGCATAATAACTGCATCTACACCTTGTTTATATAAAAATTCAATTTGTCCCAAAAAATACGGAACTTCAGCATCTTTTACTAAAGTATTCATTGTAACATAAAATTTAACACCATATAAATGACATAGTTTAATAGCTTCAATAATTTCTTCATTAGAAAAATTTTTAGCAAATTTTCTAGCTCCAAAATTTTGACAACCTCCATAAACAGCATCTGCACCATTAGCAATAGCTTGTCTTAAACATTCCATATCTCCAACAGGAACTAAAAGTTCATGTTTTTTCATAACATCACCATCATCATTATAACATAAATGAACAGAATTTCGACATATACTATAATATGAGAAATCAAAATAACTTAATCAATGAAACCTTTATTCAATGGGTTATAATAAGTATCATTTTAATGATAAGTTTTATAGAATATGGAAAAAAACTAAAAAACGATCCATTAAACACTAAAAATTTACAAAAACTAGGTTGGCTAATAACAATAACCACTCTACTATGTATATATATAACCGAACAAACCATCTCTAATCCCCAAAAAAGAAGATTAGTAAATAGCATTATTATTTTTGCAAGTACATTTTCATATTTATATTATCTAGCACAAGAAAATCAACTTCCATAAAAAAAATGGCCTTGGCCATTTTTTTATTCATAGTTATCTGCTTTAACTTCCATGAAACTTTGTGGATGTGCACAAACAGGACAAACCTTAAGAGCTTCTTTACCAGTATAAACATATCCACAATTACGACATACCCAAATTTTGTCTCCATCTTTCTTAAATACTCTATCATCTTTAATATTATGAAGTAATGTTAAGTATCTCTTTTCATGTTCTTTCTCAATTTCTCCAACTTTCTCAAAAAGCATAGCAAGTCTTGTAAATCCTTCTTCTCTTGCTGTTTCTGCAAAGTTCTTATACATATCTGTCCATTCATAATTTTCACCAGCAGCAGCATCTTCTAAATTAGTTGCTGTATCAGGAATATCTCCACCATGTAACTCCTTAAACCAAAGTTTTGCATGTTCTTTTTCATTATTAGCAGTTTCCTCAAAAATAGCAGCTAACTGTTCATATCCATCTTTACGAGCTTTGCTAGCATAATAAGTATATTTATTTCTAGCCTGACTTTCTCCTGCAAAAGCAGTCATTAAATTTTGTTCAGTTTTACTTCCTTTTAAATCCATAAAATACCTTCTTTCTTATAAAATTATATTAAAGAATTCACTTTAATACTTATCACCTGTATCATACCATAAATGTCAAAGTATCGCAATGATTCCTCATAATTATTATTAATTAAAAGCCTATTTACATTTATCACATATACCTTCAAAAAGAACAGAAGCATTAGATATAGAAAAAGAATGATTTTTCTTAGCTTTTGAAATTAAAATATCAGTATCAACATCATATAAATCATATAATTTATGACAAATATTACACATAAAATGAGAATGATTAGAGCAATCCCCATCATAGTGATCTATTCCATCTGTAGTTAATACTTTACGTACCTTACCTTCTTCTACTAATTTAGAAATATTACGATAAACAGTAGCCTGTCCAATAGAAGCATCTTTCATCTGTACTGCCTCATAAAGTTCTGAAACAATAGGATGTGTAGACATCTCACATAAAGTTTCTAAAACTATTCCTTTTTGTCTAGTATTTCTTGTATTCATAAGCCTTCCTTAATGATAATAATTATCATTAATATTATAATAAACTTATACTTAAATGTCAACAAAAATAACCAAAAAAGAAAACAAATCATAAATTATAGTAGGTGATGTTATGAAAACAAAACACAATTTATTTTGCAGATGTAATTATTGTAAACAAAAAAGAAGAAACAATATATTTTATCTTTTAGGAGTAATATCTACATTAATTATTATCTTTTATCAAATTATTCTATTAGTTTTTATCACCACAAGACTAAATGCAATAATTTTACTCGCTGAATTCTTCTTGATTTGTTTTTTGTTTTTTTTGATTTTGTTCTAACACAAACTTCCGAGCTTTAAAAGCATATGCAACTCGATCTTGTACCAGTATAGTATTTTCATAATAATTAGAAGAAAATTGTATTTTCTCATCCAATAAAATAAGAGAATAAAATAAATACAATTCCTCCTCAGAAAAAGGATACTTACTTTGATATATTTGAAATAATGATTGCATTTCTAATAATAAATAATTTTTCTTATAAAAATATAAAAAATCATAAATAACATAACCTTTATGCGAAAAATCCCAATCCATAAAGCAAGGATTATCCCCATCAATAAAAGTATCTAAATTAGGACTACCATGTAAAAAAACAAGACGTTCTTTTGTAGCATTTTTTTTACTTTGATACCACTGTTCCAAAAATTGCCTACTCTGCTCCAAATTTTGAAAAAACAAACTACTATTTCGTATAAATAAATAGGCATCTGGAGACATATAAACTTGCGATTCAATATTTTGAACCAGTTCCTGATAAAATTGAAACAGCGAGTCTAACCGATTTAAAATATCCTCATATATTTTTTTTATATTATCTAAAACAACCTCTTGATAAGTGGTTGTTTTTATATGAAGTAAACTTAAAATATGTACTAAATTAATTGCCTTATCGTTAATATCAATATCATCATTCATATAACGATAAACCTCGTAAGTACCGCGATATACAGATAAAATAGGTAAAAAAAAAGGAAATTTTTTTGTTTCTAAATAACGAAAAACTTTTTCTCTATTTCCCTTAGGAACCATAAAAAACTTTCCTTCATCTGTTTCAATTACTTTTTTTCCTCGAATAAAAAAGCATCTATGAATTTCTAACTCATTCATAATGTGTTGGAATAATGATTTTAGTACCAATCATTAAATTATTTAAATCATTATAATCCTCTAACTCCTCACGATGAACTTTATATTTACTCATAATAGATTCAAGTGTATCATTTTCCCTAACAATATATACTGAATAAGTAGAAAAACTTTCATCACTATCTGAAAAAGAAGAAAACAATGAATAAGTAGAATTATTTTCCACTATTTTATCGTCTTGAATGTCATCCTTAGAAGTAACATTATCCATAGCAACTATTTGATTATCATTAATTTTCTTAACCATTTCGTCGCTTAGCAAACTAGAATCTTCGTAAAAATTTTCTGATGGCTCTATACTAGCTCTATCATTTATAATTTCTTCATTTTCAACCTCAATCTTCTCTACTCCCTCAACAACTAAATCGATATGACAATTTAAACTATCATCATCATTGTCAACATCATATCTAAAATCATCAACATAAACATTTCTTGTTTCTTCTTCCAATTGTTCACTCAAAGCAATCTCTAATGGCAAAGAAAACAAAAAGTCTTCTTCCAATCTAGATGCAGCAGTCAACTTATATTTACCAGAAATAACTAATTCTCCAGTAATATCATTATCATCAGAAAACTTTAAGTTTGGATCTAAAGAAATAGAAGTTACTTCCCCTATCATGGTTTTAAATTCTAACTTTTTATCGAACGAAATAACTTTTCGCATTTTATCCCTCCTACAAAAGTATATGAAAGATAAAACAAAATATGAAAAAAGAGCTAGTTAATTAGCCCTATTTATTTTTATACAAAATTTAAAAGAATAATGTAATCACCAACTTAATTTTTACGTATTTGCTTATCATCATTAAACAACAATTTGTAAATATCAAAATAATTATCCACAAAAATAAATTTTATATCTCGTTTTACTTCATCTGGTATTTCTTCTAAATCAACTTTATTTTCTTGTGGTAAAAATATTTTTCTAATTCCAGCCCTATGTGACCCAATCACTTTTTCTCTAAGACCACCAATTGCCAACACACGACCACGCAAAGTGATTTCTCCTGTCATTGAAATATCATTAGCTACTGCTTGACCTTTAAATAAACTAACAAGTGCAGTCGTAATAGCAATACCAGCTGAAGGGCCATCTTTATTAACAGCCCCCTCTGGAAAATGAAGATGAATATCATTTTCAGAAAGAACTTTTACTGGAATCAAAAATTTTTCAGCATTAGCCTTTATATAACTAAATGCAATTTGACAAGATTCTTGCATGACATCACCCAAAGATCCAGTAAGTATCAATTTTCCTTTTCCAGGAAACATAGTAACTTCAATTGGTAAAATATCCCCTCCAAAGACAGTGTATGCCATGCCATTAACTACACCAATTTCAACTTTCTTTCCAGTCTTTTCATAACTATATTTTCTCTTACCTAGGAATTGCTCTAAATCCTTTTCCGTAATATGATAAAAAACTTGTTCTTTTTCTAATAATATTTTCTTAACAATTTTTCTAAATAAAGAAGCAATAATTCTATCCAGCTCACGTACCCCAGCTTCTTTTGTATAGTAACGAATCATATCCATAATAGCCGAATCATCTAATTGAATCTGTAAAGGTGTAAGACCATGTTCATCCATAGCTCTAGGTATTAAATGATTTTTTGCAATATCAAGTTTTTCATATTCTGTATAACTAGTAAGTTCAATAATCTCTAAACGATCTCTTAATTCATAAGGAATCTGATCGATATAATTAGCAGTAGCAATAAATAAAACTTTAGACAAATCAAAATCTTCTTCAATATAATGATCCGAAAATTTATCATTTTGTTCAGGGTCCAAAACTTCTAATAAACTACTAGCAGGATCCCCCTTAATATCCTTAGTCATTTTATCAATTTCATCAATAATGAATACAGGATTAGCAGTACCTGCCTTACGAATTCCTTGAATAATTCTTCCAGGATTAGCCCCAACATAAGTACGACGATGACCAACTATCTCTGCTTCATCATTAATACCACCAACACTAATTTTAGCTACTTTTCTTCCCAAACTATTAGCTATACTAAGAGCAAGCGAAGTCTTACCAACACCTGGAGGGCCAACCAAACAAAGTATTGGACTACGTAAATTATTTGTATTCTGTTTTACCGCAAGATACTCTAAAATACGTGATTTTACTTCTTCTAAAGCATGATGACTAGAATTCAAAATAGATTCAACTTTTACTAAATCATTAGTATCTTTTGTATAAACATTCCAAGGTAGATGAAGCATCCAATCTAAATAATCTCTAATCATACCAATTTCTGGTGAATGACTACTACTTGCTTCATATCTTGAAATTTCATTTTTAATTTTTTCTTTAACCTTGTAATTACACTTCAATTTAGATAGTCTTTTTCTCAAGACTTCAACTTCATCTTCTTTACTATTAATATCACCAAGTTCTCTTTTAATTGCTTTAAGCTTTTCACGTAAAAAATACTCTTTTTGACTTTCTTCTATTTCTTGTTCTACTTCACTTTCTATCTTCCGCTCTAACTCTAAAAATTTCACTTCTTCGTTCATGTCCTCTACAATCATTCTAGCTCGTTCAATCGGAGAAATAGCAAGAACATATTTTTTCTTTTTATTATAATCAACAGGTAAAAAAGAACCAATCAAATCACAAAGTTCATCCAAAGTATCAACAGAATCCAATTGACTAATAATAGCATTACTCATGTAAGGAGCTTTTTCAATATAGCGATCTAAAGATTTCATAAGTAATGTAACATAATTTTTTTCATCATCAGTAGAAATGGTAGATACTTCTTTAACATCAGCTTGATAGAATCCATCATTATAAAAATAATTAGAAACCATGACTCTACGAATTCCTTGAATAACAACCCTAGTTTTACCATTTGGAACAGTTAATTTTAATTTTAATTGTGCTAACACACCATAACTTGGTAAAGAAGTAACATCTTCTACATAATGAGAATCAATAGGATTAACAATAACTAAGTACTTATCTTCAGTAGTTTCTGTATAATCAATACTAGCTTTTTCAAAAGAATCATCATATTCAATTCTTACTTCATTTTTGGGAAAGACCACTACATCATTCAAAACTAAAACTGCTAGTTTTTTATTATCCATAGATAGTCCACCTCCAAATTTTAAATACTGCTTACTATTATATAATAAAAGTACCACTACATCAAGAAATTACCCAAATTTTTCAAAAATTGGCAACAAAAAAGTAGTACACTGTACTACCTTTCAAATTACTTATTAGCTTCTTTTAATAATTCAATAGTTTTTCTCATTTCTAAGTCATATTGAACCATATCAATTCCACCAAACTGTTGTAAAAATTCATCTTTTTCCATTTGATATTTTTTAGCTAATTCTTCAGCTTCTTTTTCAGCTTCTTCTGCTGATACTTCAATCTTTTCTAGATTCATAATTTCTTCTAACATTAAACGATAAAGTACATTAGAATATGCTTCTTTTTCTAATTGAGCTTTTAAATCAGCTTCAGTAGATTGAGTAAATTGATAATATAACTCTAAAGAAATTCCTTGCATTCTCATTTGTTGTTCAAAACGATTCATCAAACGATTTACTTCTTCTTCAACCATCTCTTCTGGAATATCTACTTCAACATTTTTAGAAACTCCCTCTAAAATAGCATCAATATATTTATTTTCTGCATCCATTTCTTTTTGAGCAGAAATTGATTTTTTAATTTCTTCTTTTAATGCTTCTTCAGAATTAACTCCTTCAATTCCTAAATCTTCAAAGAAATCTTCATCTAACTCTCTATTTTGTTTTTCTTTTATTTCATGAACTTTAACTTTAAATACAGCTTTAGCTCCTGCTAAATCCTTAGCACCATAATCTTCTGGGAAAGTAACTTCGATATCTTTTTCTTCTCCAGCTTTCATACCAATAACTTGTTCTTCAAATCCAGGAATAAAAGTATGAGAACCAATTTCTAATGAATAATTTTCTCCCTTTCCACCATCGAAAGCAACACCATCTTTAAATCCTTCAAAATCAATAACAGCTGTATTACCTTCTTCTACAGTTCCTTCTTCTTTTGTAACAAGTTCAGTATATTTTTCTAATAAATGTCCTAGTTCATGATTTATTTCTTCTTCACTAACTTCAACTTTTTCAGGTTTAATATTTAATCCTTTATATTTTTTTACCTTTACTTCTGGTTTAGTAATAATTTTAAAAGTAAATTCAACACCATCTTCACTTAGACTTTTTAAATCAACAGCAGGTTGAACAACAGGAATTAATTTAGACTCTTCCATTGCTTTTGTATAAGCATCCTGTAATACAGTATCAGCAGCATCAATAAATAAAGATTCTTTACCAAAATGTTTTTCATAAATATCTCTAGGTACTTTACCTTTTCTAAATCCATCAACTTTAGCTGTTTTTTGTTTTTTCTTGAATGCTGTATCTAATGCTTTAGTCCAAGCTTCACCATCTATTTTAATAACTACTTCATGAACATTCTTTTTATTATCTTTTTTAACTTCTTTTTTTACTTCTGTTTTTTCTATTTCTTTTTTTGCCATAATATCCCTCCAACGCCTTATATTATACCCTACAATTTTATTTAACACAACACTTTACGTTAAAATTAGTAAAAAGATGTTAACTTGACAAAATAACAAAAATAAAGTATAATATGCAGGCAAAGGGAGAGGAATATAAATGGGAAAAATAAGAAAATTAACTATATATACTGAAAAAATCCCCTGTGATATTAGCTTTTTAGTAATTTCTGATATTCACCGAGATAAAAATAAAGGAAAAGAAAATTTAATGAGAATAAAAGATTTGGTAGATTTAAGCAAAATCGACTCGGTCATCATACCTGGGGATATTGTAAATGATGTAAATGATTTGGCAGATACAGAATTCAAAGAGCAATTACAAAAAGAATTATTATCAATAACCAAATATAAACCAACCTTCGTTAGTCTTGGAAACCATGATCAAATGACACATGCAGAAGATGGAATATGGATTCCCGGAAATGTGGATTTATTAAGAGAAACAATAGAAGAAATTCCTAACTTTCACTTAATATCCAATGGAGAAAAATGTAATATGAATTACCTAAATATTTCAGCATGTTCACCAGGATTTGATTATTATGAATCAAAGGATCATAGCAAAAGCGAAAGAGAAAATTCAAAAGATTATCAAGAAATTTTTGATGCAACATACAATGAAAATTTATTTTCTGAAGACTCATTTAACATCTTATTAACTCACGAACCACAATCAATTATTAAATTAAGTAAAGAAAATAAAGGTTGTATACAACCAAACACTGATTTAGTAATATCTGGTCATATGCACAATGGACTATTACCTAACTTTATGCAACCATTTATGAAAAACAAAGGTTTAATATCTCCACAAATGCAATTATTACCAGAATATGCTCAAGGAGTGTATCAATTAAAAGATACAACTTTCCTAATCAATGGACCAATTAATACAAGAGTGGAAACTCCATTCATAAATAAATTATACGGGCCAAATGCTTCAGTAGTAACATTAAAGAAAACGCGCTAAAAGCGCTTTTTTTGTAACAGAAAATATGCTAAAATAAATAAAAGAAAGAAAGTGATAAAATGAAAAAAACGATTTTAACTGGTTTAAGACCAACTGGAAATCTACATTTAGGGCACCTTTTTGGAGCTGGTCAAAACTACATAAAACTACAAGATGACTATAACTTCTATTTAGAAATTGCTGACGTTCAAGCTTTAACTGATAATTTTAATAATCCAGAAAAAGTAAGAAAAAATGTAACAGAAATTACAATAGATTTATTATCTATTGGCTTAGATCCAGAAAAAGTAAATTTCTTTATTCAATCTAAAATACCAGAAATTGCTGAACTTACTGTGTTTTATTCAAATCTAGTTACAGTAGCAAGATTAGAAAGGAACCCTACTGTAAAAACAGAAATAGCACAAAAGAAAGAATTATTTGGTAATGATGGAGAATCAATTACTTATGGTTTTTTAGGCTACCCAGTATCACAAGCAGCAGACATCACTGCTTTTGACGGAGAAGTAGTTCCAGTTGGTGAAGATCAACTTCCCCTACTAGAACAATGTCGTGAAATTGTTAGAAAGTTCAATTCAATCTACGGAGAAACTCTAAAAGAACCAAAAGCAATACTAAGTGAAACAAAAAGAGTTAAAGGTCTAGACGGAAATGAAAAAATGGGTAAAAGTTTAGGTAATGCCATCTTCTTAAATGATAATGACGAAACTATTAAGAAAAAAGTTATGAGTGCAATAACAGATCCAGCAAAAATAAAAAAAGATGATAAAGCCAATCCGGATATCTGCATGGTCTATTATTACCATAAACTAGTAAATAAGAAAGAAAACAATGAGAAAATTTGTACAGAATGCAAAAAAGGAGCACGTGGATGTGTTCAATGTAAAAAAGAACTTATTGAAGCTATGAATGAATTTTTAAACCCTATTAGACAAAAAAGAAAATATTATGAAGATCATCCTGAAATAGTAAAAGAAATATTAGATAATGGAACAAAAAAAGCAAAACAAAGAGCAGAAGAACAACTAAAGAAAGTAAAAAAATCTATGAAAATAGATTATTAAAAGCATCAATCGATGCTTTTATTTTTTTGAATAACTTAATCGAATAATATTGTAAACATTTCGATAACGAATATCAAAATTATTTGAAATATCATCCATTAATTTTTTAAGTTTTAAATCAAAAGATAAATTATCATATCCAAATACTTCTTCATACAAGTAATTAAACAAATCTATATCTTTTTCTTCTGTAAAAGACGAAATTTCTGATAACAAATAATGCTTTTGAAACTCTTCTGTTCTAGTTAAAAAAGATAAAGGATATCTATCATCTATAACCTTATAAGGAATATGTACTTCATCTATCCCCTTTGAACTTTCAATAACCTCTTCTTCTTCATCTAATAATAAACAACTCTTTGCAAGAACTTCACCACTTCTAGAAAATTCTACTGCAATTACTCTATTCAAATCACAAAATAAGGCACTATAAAAAATAGATTTTTTCTTTTTATAAAATAAAGTTTTCCCTTTTATAGATTCTAAAAATTTAGAATCTACTTTAATATTAGAAAAACAAAAATGATCAATATCAATACTAGGAACTACAAATAATGGTATCCTTTTTATATGTTCTAAAATATCATCCTCACTCCACTCGAAAAACTCTACTAATCTTCCATTATCTTGATAATTAAGTAATAAATCATAAATATATATCATTTCTTTTCCCCTTTCTAATTATTCCAAAACAAACAAAAAATAAACCAGCAAAAAATAAATAACATTCCCATCTAGAAAATAAGAATAATAAATATTCAAAAAAACTATATCCAAAAACAAATAAATTAAAATATAAAATGTAAAAAGTAATACCAATACTCATCAATAAAATACCAAAAATACAATAAAAAAATTTCTTCATATTAAAACCTATGAATGAACTATTTTTAGTATACAAACAAAACAAAAAAATATACAAAAAAACTATCTATAAAAGATAGTAATATTATCACTTATGTTGATAAACTTTATTCTTTTGAACCTCAACCCAAAATGAAGTAGAATCCATTTTTGAAATATTATTAGGATTATTATTTGATATTATTCTATCAACAATTTGACTTACATAATCACCGTTTTGTTTATAAAGGCAAGAAACCTTAACTTTTTTTAATTTCTGATCACAAAAGCTTACAGAAAGAGAAAATAAAGAATCTTCAGCTAAATAAGTATCATCACCTAAATAAGAGATGGAACCATCAACAAACAATTTTTCTCCTGAATTCAAATGATAAATCCCGTTTGGATTTACAGTCTGATAAATACCATCAGCACTATAACATTGAAGTTTACGATTTAAGTCTTTCGTTCTATCCATATCAAAAATAAGATTTGCCATCTGATTATGCAAAGAATCATCAAACTTTTCCAGAATAGTAGCAGCAATAGGATAACAAAAATCAGTTCTAAAATGAGTAGTATCCTCACCACTATCTCTATGAATAATATCAATATTAGAAGCTTCTGCCTAATGTGACTTCAAATCAGATATAAAATCAAGATCTTTTTTAAAATGAAAAAAAGAAAATAAATCAGCATATCTTTCATTTGAAAGCCAAGCTAAAAAATCATCAGGATATTTTACAGTAAATATTAAATGACCACAATCTGCTCTAGTTGCCAAATATAAGTCTACAAACTCTTCCATAGTATTAATTGCCATATAATCCCCCTCGTCATCAGATTATTCTAACATAAAAAACATCAAAAGAAAACAAGAAACTAATCTTCCTTGTCTTCAAGTAAACCAACTTCTACTTTATTAATACTATCAAACTTTTTAGAAATTTTTTCAGTAGTAATAGATACATTTTCTACATCTTTATTAACAGTTTGAATACTTCTCGCTAATTTATCCCATCTTTCCCTATAACGAGCAAACTCTAATCCTAATTTATTCAATTCTTCATGAATAACAGAAGTATACTTATCACGCTCCATATTTTTTATAATCATTTCAATCACGGTAAGTGTAGAAATTAATGTAGTTGGACTAGTAATCCAAACACGTTTTTTATAAGCATATTGAATGATATCAGAATGATAAGCATTAATCTCAGCAAAAATTGCTTCTGCTGGTAAAAACAAGATTGCTTGATCTGTAGTTTCACCAGGAATAATATACTTACTGCTAATAGCATCAATATGTTTCTTCATATCTTGTTTAAACATTTTTTCATAATTGTCTCTCATATCAGGAGAGATTTTTTTATCAACCATCATCTGATAATGTTCAAGTGGAAACTTAGAATCAATTGCAATAGTACCTAACGGATTAGGTGCAAATAAAACACAATCAGCAATAACCCCAGTACTTAAAGTATATTGTAAACGATAAATAGAATCATTCTTCTCTCCAAAAACACTAGATAAAATATGTTTCAAATTAACTTCACCAAAAATACCACGTGTTTTTTTATCTGTTAAAATACTTTGTAAACTAACAATATCTGTAGATAAAGTTTCTATCTTCTTTTGTGCTTCATCTATTTTTGATAAACGCTCAATAACGTTCATAAATGTTTTATTCGTTTTCTCAAAGTTTTGATCAAGTCTTTCATTTACTTTCTCATTAACTGCTAACAAACGTCTTTCTACTTGCTCATTCAATTTAGTAAAATCTTCATTCAAACTATGTGATAAATCATTTTTAAAATCTCCCATTTCCTTCATCATATTAACTTCAAGTCTTCCTAATCTTTCAGTAATATTACTTTCATTAATATTCTTAAAAAGAGAAATTACAACTAAAACTAAAATAACGACCAATAAACCTATAATAATATAATCCATAATAATCCTCCTACTAATCTAAATTTACTTTCTTACTAACTATTTTAGAAATTATATAAGCTACAACTAACATTAAAGAAATAATAATAATTGTATTAATATCCGTCATACTTTCTATAAAACTCTTACTAACATATCCCCAAAAAAGAAGCATAAAAACTTTTCCAATAGCAACTGCTACTAAAAACTTTTTATGACTCATACCTACAACTCCGCAAATAATATTTACCAAAAAGGCTGGAGTAAAAGGCAAAGCAACAACTAATACTAAATTAGAAAAAGAAATATTACGAAATTTAATAATAGAATTCTCTATTTTTTTTAATGTCTTTTTTGAAAGAAACTGATATAATAACTTTTCTGATAGAAAAGAGAACAATAAAAAAGAAAGATAACAGCCAATACAAGTAGCAATCCAAGAAATAAAAATCCCTAGAATGCCACCAAAAGCATTAACATTTAAAGCAACAAAAACTCCTAATGGTAAAACTGGTAGAAATGATTCTAAAAGAATTAATATAAATCCAAATAAAATTCCACCTTGACTAATAAATTTAGTACAAAAATCAACAAATGATTGAATTACGTCCACTAGCATCACCTACTATTATTATAGTACAAAACAATTATCTTAACAAGTAATTCTGATAGCCACCAACAATAGAAATCACATGATATCCACGTAATCTTAATCTTCTACAAAGGTCATCACTAATATATCCAACATCACAATACAAATAATATGTATCCTCATGGTTTAAATAATTACTAGTATGATATAAAAGATCTGAACTTCTAATATTTAAAGCACCAGGTACATGACCATTATGAAAACTATCAGTATCTCTAATATCTATTAAAATTCCTGGCTTCGACATAGAAAAAAAATCAGCAAAAGTAATTTTCATATAACCACCTACTATAAAGTATGAAAAAAAAGAATCTATTACCATAATAGATTCCTATTTTATTTTATATGGATTTGACTCTGTACCTTTACCATTTTTAAATAATACATTACTATCTAACATAATAACTATTCTAGGATACATATAACTAGAAGTTGTTGTAGGTGCTGCTACACCACTAGAATCAATTCCATAAGCTTCTTTTGTATTATCTTTAACAGCAGTAATTAACCACCACTTATAAGATGTAGCTAAATAGTTATAGTTTTGACAAGAATAATCAACTACAGTTTTACAATTTGGATCAATACTTCCCATCATAAAATCAGAAGCAGTAAGTAATCCAACCTTTTGGTTTTCTAAAACCTCACTACATTCAACAGAATTATCCTTACTAGTATCAGACACACTTCTCTTTCCTGTACACAAATCAAAAGCTACTGTCTTGCTGCGATCATCGTCACTTAAAATTATTTCATCTTCTTCTTTTGAATTGTAATTTTCAAGAATCGAATCCTTAATACGACTAGCAGAAAAAGTATTAATTCCAACATTATATCCAACTTGAGAATTGTAACGATCATCCCAAGGAACAGATTCAGATATATCATCATCTAAGATCAACATAAACTGTCCTTTAGAAGTTACTTTTACTATTCTCCACAAAGCATTATCTAATTTCAAATAATTATCAACACTTTCACCACGATAAACATAACTATCGCCTACTTCATAAAGTCCATAACCATCAGTAACTACTTTATTAGTTACTACCTCTTTTAAAGACTGAGTAATATAATTTTCACCACAATCTAATCTAGGAATATATAAATAGTCATCACCATTCGTTTGAACAGTTACCTTACCAGAACAAGATAATTCTTCACCCGTATAAGTAACCATTTCTTTCATATATTCAGAAGCAACAAGTGTATCAACATCAATTTCAACCCTTTGTGACTCTGTAGTAGGTAAACGTTTAGGATGATCCTCAAAATAATTTTCTGCTGCACTAGTCATTATTTTCTCTATATCATCATAACTATAAGTTTTTTTAGAGAAAAGAACTAAAATTACAGCAATTAATATAACACCAACAATAATTATTCCACCAAAAATAAGCAATTTTTTCTTTAAATCATCACCAGTTCCATGAAAATTATTACTTGGCTTCTTATCTTCTACTTCACTAGTATTAATAGCATTAAAACTACCAACATTAAAATTTGTACCCATAAATATACCTCCTAGTTATCAAAAAAGTCATCAAAGAATTCATCATCATCTTCATCTTCTAAGACTAAATTTTCACTTATATTTTTTTCTTTTTCATCCTTCATTGATGGTTCTTTAATCTCAGTTTTTGTAGAAACCACTGGACTTGACACAGTTTTTTCCTCTTTCTTAGAGATTTCTTTATTAGAAGTAATAGCTTCAACTTTCGCAACTTTTCCTTTTGCCTCATTTTGTTTTTCTTCTTCTTCAAGTTCTGCAATTTTTGCATCGATTTTTTTCATTAACTCATCAACATCAAAACCAAGACCATCATCCTTAGAGACTACTGGTTTTTGAGTTGGTGAAGGAACATTAGAACGAACATTACTAGATTCTTCGCGAGGCCCAGATATTGAGTTTCCACCAGGATTGATGGAAGAAGAAACTCCACCTACTGGTGCAAATGGATTAACAGTTGATGATTGAGACTGACCAACTGCCGCAAATGGATTAATAACTCCAGGCATATTACCTTGATTAGGTATATTATTTCTAGGCATAGAAGCATTAGGTCTAGGACCATTCATACCATTACTAGGAGCAAATGGATTTCGAACTCCCCCCATAGGAGGCATACCTGCACCAAACATATCATTTCCACCAGGATTCTGATTATCAGCTGTATTCATCATTTCAAGTAATTTTTTCTTTTTCTCTGCTTTAACGAATTCTTTAATATCAAAAGTATGAACTGGAATTTTTTCTCTTGTCGGATAAGTTGCCTTTGGATAAGATCTACCCCAATCCAATTTAAAATATGGAGTAAATTTTGTTTTAAATGGTTGCTTTCTCATACGAAGAATAATAACTTCAAACTGCTTCATACGTTGTAAATCAGAAACAGTAACAAGCGGTGTGGATGCTGTCTTTTCATCTTTTTTAGATTTAACTTCACCACACATCTTAGAGATTTCCTCTAAAGCTTTCAACTCAGTAGTAATTAAGTAAATAATATTACCACAGTTACCACGAATTGTTTCAGCATTCTCTTTACCATAGACTTGATCAAGTTGTGCAAAGTTTTGAATAATCATTGTAAATCGAATTGCTCTAGAACGAGCAGCAGTAATCATAGTAGTAACATCTTTTAATGGTGGCATATTTGCAAACTCATCAAGTAAAAAGTTAGTACGAACTGGAAGTTTACCACCATGTTGTTGAGCAACATTAATCAAAGTTTCATAGATTTGTTTTAATAAAATTGTAACTAAAGAATGATATGTTTTCTTTTCATCCTGAATAACAATAAATACTGCAGTTGGTTTTTGTCCAATACTTTCTAAATCAATATCACTATGTGATAACATTTCACTCAAATTATCACGAGACGCAAACAATTTAACTTTTTGCTTAAAAACAGATAAAATAGAGCCTTTAGTCTCAGTAGGAGCCATAATAGTACTTGAAGCATTAATTGCAGCTGCACTTGCTGGATCTTTAGCAGCAAAATACTCTTTTATATACGTACTACCACCAAATTTTTCCTCCCCAACTGTTGTTGCTAAAGAAATACTATTAATATTAATTTCTTCTTCTTTAGCATCTTCAAACAATCCTAAGGCAACTCCAGAGAAATAATCTGCTGAAGTTTTTTCCCAGAAAGGATCAGCATTTTGATTAGACTCATCATACAAAATATTTAAAGCTAAGTCATCCAAAAGCTCTATTGCCTTATCCTGATTCCCAGATTTATACATTTGATATGGTAAAGACATTGGATTCCATGCATTACCATTTTGTGGATCACGAAAGTTTAAAAGTAATATCTGATAACCACGAGAACGCAACATATTACTAGTCTTTTCATATATTTCACCCTTAGGGTCAGTAATAATCATAGATTCTTTAGCTTTTGCTAAACTATGAACCAACGGTAAGATAACAGTTTGAGTTTTACCTGAACCAGTAGCACCAATAACTAATGAGTGATACTCGCTATTATCTACCCACATTTCATTATCATTTAAAATAAGTGGAACACCAGCTGATTTAGAATTCTCTTGTTTAATTTCAACCCTATCCAATTCCTCTTTAATCTCTTTGTCTTTGGCCCATCTAGAATATCCTTTATCTTTTTTATCAGTA
The DNA here is from genome assembly GCA_022771205.1 of Mycoplasmatota bacterium. GTDB lineage: Bacteria > Bacillota_I > Bacilli_A > RF39 > UBA660 > Faecimonas. The sequence goes on from JALFCF010000004.1 coordinate 47,916, forward strand.
GTAATTCCAAAACCTTTTTCACGTTCAAAAAAGTAAGAACTAACACTAACAAGCAAACCACCTAATGAAAGAAAATAAAACACTAAAGTAGCTGCTACGTATTTAGGACCAAAAGCAGGAAAAGGATTAAGTCCTACTAAATATCCTTCTGTGGCAAAAGAAGATAAATTCAAAACACCAATACATACAATATATAATAAAAATATAGCAAATAAAACAAACATCAAAATATCTTCTGGATCCGCTCTAAACTTAAATTTCATTCGATTACTCCCTTTCGCCCAATATTATAACATCAAAATTCTGTATCGTCATTATTTATTGATTAGAAATTGCAATTTCAAACTTATTCTTATGAAATTCATATAACATAGTAAGTGGTGCTTGATTACTATATTTAGCACAACTTATTATTAATTCATAATCCTGATCATTATCAAAATCTGCAACAGTATACAAACTAGGTTTACAACCATTAACACCTTCATTAGTATCTACATCTTCATAAAGCATATATATATTACCATTATCCACCATAAACACAAATGAAAAATATTTTTCAGGAAAAAAATCTGTAGCAAAAACATTACTAACTATATAAAATTCTTCTAACACTCCATCTTTATCAAAGTCAACTTTAGAAACATTTTCTAGAGTATAACTAGATTGAGAATCAATACCATGCTCTTCTAACACCTGATGAACATAAGAATAATCAGTAATATTAGTAGTAGAAAAATCTACTAAATCCATATCAAAATCAGCTTTATATGCAAATAAGTTTCCTTGATAAGACACGGCATTTTTATTATTATCAAACAAATACCATCGATCATCCTTCCAAACCGAATACTTTCCAAAATACTGATTATCAATATAAACTTTAAACTTCTGCCAATTCAAATTAGACAGTAGAGATGGCGTATTAATATTCATCCAATCACGAGAAGAATAATTCCAAACTGTAGAATCACCAACTAACAAAGTAGTACTAGCCGCTCTTTCCTTTGATTCATTAACACCAAAAGCAAGATACATCACAACACCATAAACAATTAAAATAACAATAAGAACAATATATTTTAACTTTCCCTTTTTCATAGTCCTCTCCTATACTACCTTAAAATATGCATATTGACTAGTATTAGCCCAGTTATATTCTTGCCACATACTAGTAGATTGACTAGCAGGATCCATCATAAGTACTGTACTACCATTAATACCATCAATCGCAACCCAGTGCTGTCCAGTATTTCCTTTTACTTCAGCCACAACATAATATCCTTGATCAAGTAACCCTTGTAATGTAGACAATTTTTGTTGCTGTGACTGTCCAGAAACATAACTTTTTCCTACGTATTGAAAGTTAGGAGCAACTTTTTCAACAGCACCCCATACAAAATTAGCACCTTGAAAACCTCCTACTTGATTTAACTTTTTAACAAAAGTACCAGGATTAAAATCACCATCAACATTTACAGCAACACCACTTTTAGCAATCAACATAGAAACAGAAGTAACTAAACATCCTACTCCACCAATTGTAGAATTAGTATTACCTATAGTAATTGTTGACCAAGCAGGATCCCCTTGCTTCCATCCAGCATAAGGTCCCGTACTACCAGTACTGTTACAACCACTACCAGAACCAGTATTACAACTCATTTTATCAATATCTTGAGCATTGCCATAAACTTGTAACAGTATCTGCTTATAATTAAGTCCTTGTTTAGCTAATTCACTAAATTTATTTTGAATTTTAGAAGCATAGTTAGCAGAGATAACATATCCTTGGTCATTTACCAAAACTTCCCCCATAGTTTCATTTGCTAAAGTTCTCATTTTGTGATCAGCTGGCATAGGATCTTTAAACTTCTTACCATGATCAACACCACTACGAACAGTACCATATTGTTCACCATCATTCATGGCCGAACACCCTAAATTAGGATTACAATACACTTGATCAGCAACGCATGAAGACATCTGTAAAATCCACTGACCATTTTCTTGTTCTAATTTCTTTCCCAATGAATTTCCCATAGATGTAGGACGTGCTAAGGCAAAACTTCTTGCTGCTACCATTTGAGCTTTAATCGCTTCATCAGGAGCTCCTGGACCAATTTCCTGATAAGCAACCCCTAAAATATACTGTTCAAAAGGAACCAATTCTTCACCTTCAAGTGGTTCACCCCAAGTACCACTACCATAACTGCCACCGCATTGCATCAATCTAACTTTCAAATCAGTAATAGACATAGATTTAGCAACATTTCCACGACCTTCTATATAAAAGCCTTTTATTTCATAAACACACGAACCTAAGCTAGCACAATTAGAAGCCGTAGCTCCAATCAAACTAAAATAACTATCATAATAATCAAATACTTCATCAGCCATAACCTCATAAGTATCACTATCCTCACCGGATAAATATTTAGGAAAAATGGTATTTATTAAATTTTGTTTAAAAGTTTCTTCACTAAAACTATTGCCCGAAAACATTGCATTAGCAATCTCAGTAATAACTGCAGTTGACATATCATCATAAGAAAGTTTTGCACCGTGCTGATTTAAAACAACATAAACTGCCGAAATATAAACTGGATCAAATGTTTTTCCCTGAGTCTGAAAAGAATTTTTAACATCTGCAACTCTATCAAAAAAAGCTTGAGCTTTTGGGTCTGAAGACTCATAATCAACATCTCCCGTCATTCCACCAGTAGCTGAACTAACACCAAAAGCATCGTCATAACTAGTAATGACACCACTTCCCTGGGCAACAATCATCAGTATAACTACAATAAATAAAATACCTGCTGCAAATGATAAAACACCAGCTTTAACAACAATATTACCAGATAATAATCCCTGAAAAGATCCAGGATTTTTATTTTCAGATGAATCTTCTTTACTATTACCTAAAAAATTAGGTTTAGATGGTTTCTTATCTAAGACACTGTCACTACCAGAACCCGCTGCATTAGCAGCAGTATTTCCAGCAGAACCAACTCCACCCATACCACCTTTAGGGTCTCTTGTAGCTATATCTGTAGCTTTATTAGCAACATCTAAAGCCCCACTATCATTAGCCTTAGATAATGCTTTTCTTGTAAGTGGATTCTTTGCTAAATTTTTTCCAAGTTGTTGACCAATTTTAGATTTACCAATCGCATCTCCTACCTTGGCACCAACTTTAGCCCCCGCTGCTCCTCCAAAATATGCTCCGACCGCAGCACCTGCAGTTTTACCAGCTTTTTGAACTCCTTCTTGAGCAGATTTCTTTTCTTGCTCCTTTTTAGCTGCTCTTGCTTCACCGAAGCTTTGAGACTGTTCAGTGCCAGTTTGTCCTTGGCTATCACCATGTACTACACGATTCCCATGTAAATCATTATTATTTTTCATTACTGGCACTAAACATCACCACCTTCTAAACTTCTAAAAACCGCCACCTGAACCAAAAGAATCTAATTCTTCTTTTGTAACTGCAACATTAATTCTCATACGCCTGTTTCCACAAACAAACAAAGCCTCACCCTGAGAATATCTCTTAATACTTTCTTTTTCACTATCATTCAAATCAATTAATAAACTTAAATCTTCAACAGCTTGTTTTTTAAGCCCCATAACTAAATAATAGGATGCATTATCAAAAATAGCTTTACCATGCACTAATATTTTATCATTAGCTACAAAATCACTAGGTTGCTGAGTAATAATGATAGTACCTGTATTATACTTACGAGCACGTCTTTGAACTTGCGCTAAAAACTCTGCTCCAAGTTCATTATTAGCACCTAATAAAACATGTGCCTCATCAACCATAAGAACAGTATCAACATTAAAATCCAAACAAAGACCCCATGCATATTTTAAAACATTGAAAAACAATGCATCACGAATGTTAGAATCTGTATTCATTAATTCTTTAATATTAAACACCATAAAATCACTGTCACGACTAATTGTAGTATGACCATCAAAATAGAAACGCAATTCCTTAGTAAATGGACGAATTCTTAATTCCAAACGTTCCATAACATCTCGTTCACGCGTTTGTTCAGTCATAGACATCAAACGACCTTTAATGGTAGCATAAACATCAGAAAATGTCGGAAAATCTTTTGCTGTAAACTGCGAAAAATCTGTGTTAAAATCAATACCAAATCGTTTATAAGTGTCTTGAACTACATCACTAAACATACCTAAAACATCATCTTCAATAGAAGGAGCATAATATTTTAAAAATGCTTTCAAGAATTGAATAGTTCTAGTTAAAACAGTATAACCAAGACCATTTTTTATCTCTTCTTGGTCCGCATCAATAACTACTTCTAAAGGATTAATTAAACCAAATTCTCCACCTTTACCAATATCAATAGTATCTCCACCATAAGTCTGTGTAATTTCACGCAACTCATCTTCAGGATCAATCGCAACAATTTGGCAACCATTACGAATATGAGTACGAAGCATAACCTTAGCTGCAGTAGATTTACCAGATCCTGAAGTACCAAGAATTATCATATTTGCATTATTACGATTGTTTTCTTTACGAATTTTATATAAGAATTGATTAAATAAAATAACACCACCAGAGAAATCTACTCCTAGTAAAGTAGAAAGTCCGGGATCTTTGATACTATCAAAAATAAATGGATACATAGCTGCAATAGTTACAGAAGGTATTGGAGTACCAATTCTCTGTTCTATGTCCTGAGATGGAAAAATAGGTAAAATACTTTTTAAAACCTTTTCCTGCTCAAAGCGTAAAGAAATAGCTTTTAATTCCATTGCATCTAAATAGTTTTTAACGTTTACTTTCTTTAATTCTAATTCCTCTTTTGTATCAGCAGTAATCATAATGTGCATCTGAAAATCAAATATACGTGCTTGACTACCAGCAAGCATTGAAGTAAAATACTCCAAACTCTCAGCATCTTGACGATATCTTTCACGCATTGTTTGATCCTTTTCATGTTGATATTTTTCTTTTAAATCAGCAACTTGCCTATTCAACATTTTAGACATAGTCTGAAAAGGAACTGGAATATGTTTCACAACAACTTTAATGCCTGGCATATTGGTTAAAGATGACAAATACCCAGGAGTAATATATTTAGGATAAGACACAACCGTAAGAATAGTTGCATACTTATCACTAATAAAGAAATCACTAGGATTAAAACTAAGTCCCTTAGGAGCTAATTGACTTCTTAAACTTGTACTCATACTGGCATCACCGTCCCAAATTCAGTAGTTTTTCCCCCATTTAAGAAATTATCCAAAATAACTCTTAAATCATCATTAGTAGTTTGTGAAGCATTAAGTCCACAACTAGCAAGTCCTTGAATTAACATACGAACTTTTTTCTGAACAACATCAGGATCTTTTTCTTTAAACAAGAAATAATATTCAGTATCAACGATATTGTTATTAATAAAAGTATTACCTTTATCAATATCCTGCATAATCAATTTACGTATTGCAGGAGATTGTGTTTCATTATATAAAAGTTGTAGCTGAGACATATAAACAGAAATATCTACAGGCCTATCCGCAACTACTAACCAAAACTCAAAATCAATCATATTATAAAAATTCTTTAAACTAATTAATACATTATCTTGAGCCATAGGATCTAAAATAAAAATATTACGTGGAGATATTTTAACTCCAGAAACTTTCAAATTATCATACGTAATAATCATACCATTTTGAATAGCTTTAACAGGTAACCAATTTTCTGTAAAATTATTTCCTACGATTTTCTTTTTCATTCATGAAACACCAACCTTTCCAATGATAAGTTTGAGTATTAGAAAAATAATCATAAATTTCTATAATAATATTTAAAATATTATGATAATAAGGTACTGGCATTACAAGAAAACCACAAATAACAGCAGGACTTATTATCAAAATAGTAAGCCATGTATTAGTAAGTGGTAAAAACGCCAATAAAATTACAGTAACCATAACCCCCGATAAAAATAATATTAAATCGAAAGGTCTAAATAATCCTAAAATTAATTGACCTTTCTTAGTATTAGCAGGTATTAAATAATTCACTATATATCACACTCCCATCCAATTATTCATCATGAGTATGTTCACCCATACCACCAACTGGGTTCAAGTCAACACCACTACCTGTTGGTGTAGTAGCAGATGTAGCACTTCCTTCAGGATATTCTTGAGATCTAAAACGTTGCATATTAGGAATATCTCTATATGTATGATTACCATATTTATCAGCTGGACCTCGTTCACTATAATAACCTCCTGCTTCTCCATGTATACCACCTGCTGCAGCTCGATTTCTTCTTCTTGCATCATATTTTGCTTCAAAAGATCTAGATTGTCCATATTGTTTCTGCATACCTTTAACATCCTCGTAATCTGTTTTCTTAGTAGCAGCTTCTTTTGCAAGATTAACTTTATTGTTATATAATTTTTCACGCTTAATAGCATCACTATCAGCTGCATTATAGTTAGCACCTAAAGCTGCTGCTAATTCACTTTCCTCATATTTGCCCTTATTAAATCTATCATATAAATCACTAGCTCTATTAGCCGCAGCTTCAGCAGCATACATTTCTTGTTTCATTCTATTAGCTTGCGGAGTACTAATATTCATTCGTTTCAAATGACGAGCACCACGGCTCATTCTTCGACCAGACATATTTTGGTCTCCTGTAAGTATCTTTGCAGCATAATCTCTACCGGAATTCCAAGCATCACCTAATTCAGGAGCTTTTTTTCCTTGATTATATGCTTGTTGTTGAGCACGAGTTGCATCAGCCATTGCTTCTCCTGCTTCAAAAATAGTACCGCCTTGACGAATAGCTCCAGCTCCAGCAAGAATTCCACTAAGTCCAAAATTAGACATAGTTCCTTTTAAACCAAGTGCATCTTTAATAAATTTAGGAGCCATTTTTGCAAAGATAAATAGACCTAACATAATAAAGATAAATGAGAAGCCTCCAACAAGACCACCAGCTTCATCGATTACTATACCATTAGCAATCATATCTTGAATTAAAAAGATAACAAAATATACAATTGCTAAACGTAAAAATAAATCTAAGTAAGTAGAAGTCAAGGCTTTAACCCATGAAGAAAACATTCCACCATCCTTAGAAGATTTGGGCTCAATATAACTAATAACAGGAATTGGTGCTAATAATCTTAAAACCGCAAGTTTAATAGATCGAACAGCAATATCAACAGTAAAACCTATTAAAATTACTAAGAAAACAATACCGATAATAAGTGATGCTAACCAGTTAAATGCAAAAACATATCTAGTATGTTCAACAAAACCACCAATAATAGGAATATGACCAGCCAAATTTCTAAAGTGATCAAAAATATTATTATTAACCTCGCAATCAACCGTAAGCATTTCAAAACTAAGTAAAGTAGAAGGATCAACATCTAGTTGCCTATATGATTCAATAGCATCTTTAGCATCCGAACTCAAATTAGCACCACAAAACCAATTTTCTTTATTAGTATCATCATCATCTGTACGAGCTTCCGCCGGTAATAAATTTATCTTTAAAAAAGCTTTTAAAATAGTAGAAGTAAAAATCCGAGACGACTTTGACAATTTTTCTCTCTGAATTTGTGCTTCCGTTTTCCCAGTATTATTGGTAGATGAATTATCATCAATTGCATCATCAGTAGTTCCAAGAATCAATCTTCCTAATGTATTATTAGATAAAATCCTATCTTGCAAAGAATATAAAGTTCCAAATAACAAACCATTATTATTAAGATATTTCTCAAAAGAATTAGCTTGTTGAACATTTGGAATATTAATAGGAACTAAAACTGTCAATAAAGATAAAGAAATAACAACTCTTGTAATAAAATTTCCAAATCCTTCTTTTGGATTCATAAATTTATCTGGATCCATTATTCCTTGTAAAATAGAGACAGCCAATTTAAATACCATAAATACTCCAATAATTAACTGAACTCGTCCATAAAAATTCTTAATAGTTTCCGTTTCAAAAAGTTGAGCACTGGAAACATTAAAGAAAACTTGATACATTCCACCTAATAAAACATAAATCCCCCAATTCATCAATTGCTGAATTAGGCGACCCAAATCCCCTAAAGTATTAGCTGTAGAATTATCAGTCATGAAATATCACCTACCTTTATTTCAATCCACAGATTTGATCTGTTGTTATTCCAAAAGTATTAAGTAAAACACTAACTAGTACAGGAATTAAAAATAATGCTACTGCTAAGATTAAACGAATGACCAATTTCCTTTCGGATTTTTTCATATTCTCATCATCACTAGCAATAATAGCTTTAGCAAAATCCAAACTACTTAAAATAACAACCAAAATCGGTCCTAAAATTTTAATGTAGTTTAAGAGTTGCTGTAATAACCAAGCAACAGAATCCTCGTTCTCTGTACTTCCTAGAAGAGAATTACAATCAGCATCTTCATTATAAGAATTTATATCATCCCTTAAGTCATCCAAATCAACAGTACCTGGTTGACTATAGCCCTCACTACTACTTTCATCTGAAGAACCACTATCATCATTAGGATCACCAAAAGCACCACCTAAATACCCAGAACCAAATCCTTGACCGTCACTATTACCTAGTTCATCATTCGAACAATAATTGGCATTTACAGACAACTCATATGAATAAGTCTTCTTTGTTTTGGTAACACAACGATATATTTGTTGTGGACAAGTAGCTTTAGAACTTGAAAAAACAGATTCAATCAAAGAATCGTTAATAGTAACTGAAAATTTATCATCATCAACTGTACCTGTAATTGCCTTAGCTACAGAAACATAATTTTGACCATCAAGACTCCATTCTTTCGTACCATCTGAATAAAGCCTAAAGTATGGTAAAACATAACTTTTACGATTATAAAATCCCATACTAGAACCAGTACAAGTTGAAATTACTTTTTTACTTTTTACCCCAGATTTCTTAGCCCAAGTAGATAATTTAGGCGTAGCTGCCGTAATGTTATAGCAACGCCCACTGCAAAAATCACTATCAATTGGATAAGGATACACAGTAACACCATATTCATTTTCTTGAACATAAATAGAAGGACAAGTAACTGTAGAAGAATTTATTTTAGCAGCGCCATAAAACATAGAAGAAAAGTTTTCTCCATGATACCATGCTATGCCATCTTTAGCATAAAGGCTCCCATTTGCAAAAGGCTTTTTTATAGTACCATCAGAATAAACTTCATATTCCAATTCAATATTTTTACCGTTACTGTTTACAAACTGGTAATCACAACTAACCACTTTATTTTCTAAGGCTTTCGTATTATATGGAACTAAAAATAGCATACCAAAGACAAAGATAAATAAGAAATACTTTAACCGTTTCACTGTCACCACTCCATATATACAATCATACAGAATAAGTATATCAAAATAAAAAAAAAATAGCAATTACTTTGCTATTTAATTTTATATCATTTTTACTTAATACTATTCCAGCAATTAGCCCATCCAGTAGTATTAGCTTCACCATCTCCACCTTCAGTACCAGTAGAAACTAAAGACATAATCAAACTTACTAGAGTAGTAATAAAGAAAATTGCAACTGCATAAATACATCTTTTAATCAAACGACTCTGAGCTTGCTTAACTTCCTTTTCATCACTAGAAATTACTGCTTTTCCTAAATCAATAGTACCAAATACAATTAATAAAATTGGAATACCAATTTGTACAATAGGAAAAACACCTTTTTTAATAATTCTAACAATAGGTTCTAATCCACCGCAGTTATCATCAACATTTCCAACTACTCCTAATTGAAATAAATTTAACATAAACAACTCTCCTTCAATAAAATAATATTATCTTAAAATGCTTTTTTTGTCAACACTACCTACGAAATAAGCCAAAGATTTTACCAGTTTCTCTTTTTTCTTCTTTTTTAGTAACAATACCTAAACGATATAAAAAATCTTCTAATATAGAATTTTTCTTTCTCTCATCAAGTGATGGCATATTATAAAATATTTTGACTTTTGCTTCATACTCAAAATCTGCAATATCTTTATTGGAAAGTAAACTTTTATTTAATACAATTTTTTGATGTTGAAGTTTAGTAAAAATATTTCTATTTCGCCTCATTAATTTATTGAGTTTAATAGTTGATGGTTCTAATAAGTATAAAACTTCCCCGCAAAAAGAATCATCATTGCAATCATTTAAATCAACCAACAACACAGAAGCACCAGCATAACGATTTAATGCAGCACGTACCTGATCAGGAGTAACAGATATCATATTTTTATCACCAAAAAACTGAAAATCATTTTTATTAATTTCTAAAGCGATAACCGTATCTCCAAAATAAGTTTTTAATTCTTTTTTTAAAATATAAATAAAAGTAGTCGAACCTGCATGTTCAGTAACATTACGAAAACCAATTATCCTAGTTCCCACTCTCCTATTAGAAGTAGCACCAAAACCAGAACCACTTTCGGCGTCTGTTCCAGCATTATCAGGTGTATCACTAAATTGTTGAATATGAGCTACTTGTTTATAAGTATTAGGATGTTCTAATAGATATTTAACACCTTCAACATTTGTAGTAAAATTATAAATACCCATAGAAACTAACTTGGCCAAAAAATTAGAAGTACATACATCACTTCCCTCTGGTAAAAAGAAAACAATTTTTTCTACATCTAACCCCATAGCAATCGTTTGAAAACTTTTAATAGAATGATAATCCCGTATGGCTGTAACATCTAAAATCATCTTGTTATAAAAAAAGTTTTTAAACATTTCTACTATTTCACCAGCATCATACTCACCAGAAATACTTTTAATAACATCAATATCTAATCCTGATAAAACGTTGCGTTGTTCATTACTAACAATAACATTCATAAGAGCCACCTCTTCTATTTAAATGGTGTTATCAACTTTGTATTACCAGAAATTTGAAAAATCTTTAACCCAGGCATAATTCTGTTGATAATAGGTATATCAATATTAATCTGAGTAACAACACGATAGTAAACTTGATCTTTAGACTCAGAAACAGAGCCATCAACCTCATTAGAAGCTTTGAATTCTTTATAGCAATAACCATAATTACAAGTATAATCTTCTATCTTAAATTCAGGAGCACTATACCCTACCTGCTTAATATAAGATTGTATCTTATTAGAACAAGCTGTTCCGGTATTACAATTTCCTTCGTATTGTTCTAATGAAGTAATAATATAGTTTTTAACACGAAATGCTTTAGTATAGTTAACATTAAAAGCTAAATATCCACATACTAAAACAAGGAATACAACAATCATTGCTAAATTGACAACTCCACCTAAAGCATCCCGCATTATCTACACCACCTTTTATCTATTATGTTCAATAACAATATAACCCGATTTGTCATAATCACTAGAAATGTTTTCCCATTGACTATTAATAGAATCTTGAATATTAGGCCACATAATCCAGAAGAATCCAATTACTGCTGCAATAGCAATAAGAGTGATCACTGTTAAGTTTAATTCACCTGTTGCTGCTTTCATTAAAACATACACATCCTTTCCTATTCTGTATACATTATATATTATATCAAGATAATTTTACTTTTACAATAAATTTTAAATAGTTTACATATTAAACATCATCATCATAGAAATCAAAATAACAACCATTGTTCCCATACCTGTAACAACAAGCATTATCATAGTTTGACTTTCCATATGATTTAAACGTTCTTTATATTTAGTTTCACGCGCTTTATTCTGCAAATTAGAAACCGTTCTAGAAAACATCATTAATCGTTCTTGCTTTCTCTCTTGGGAACCAAGCCCCAAACGATATAATAAACGCATCATACGCATAGAATCCCTTACTGGATATGTATTAGCAAACTCCATATATGGATCAATTGTTGAATCTCCAGAATTAATACGCTCAATTAACCGTCTAAGCCCAGGCTTAAAAATATCAGGAGCATCATCTATAGACTTGCCTAAAGCAACAGGAACAGTATAATGTTGAATCAAAATTTCCAAACTCTTTAAGTAATATGGTAACATAACATCAATATCATGCAAATGTGCCTTATAAAATTGTTTTAATTGTGTATAAGGCATTTTAAATACAAGTGCTGCTACAACAATGCAGAATACAACATTAAGAAAAGATAATTGATTCAAAAAGATAAATAAGAATACTATAGCAACCATTAAAGCATAATATATTCTCTTTCTAAAAAGAATATTAGGATCAACATCTTCCCCATATTTTGCATAAACTAGAAAGTTATAATCTTCCTCTCGTAAAATATCAAAATACCTTTCATTATCAGCAATAAATTTATTTTTATCAATTGTATTATTATATATCAAAACAAATATAATAATAGCCCCTACTATAACAACCTCTACCATTATTCAGCACCTACATTCTCATTATAATATTTTTCACCTTTTAACAAGAAGTATGTATTAATAATTAAAACGCCATGTAATAACACTTTAACGTACCAGCGTTCTAACATGATTAAATAAGTCTCACGTCCAAGTAAATACTGAGTCAACATAACTAATAAATAAAGCATAACGCCGAATTGCAAAAAGGACTTATGAAAAGAAGCACGTTCAATTCTATCACGATAAACACTTTCTACAAGCATATCAATATCCAACTGCATATTATCCAAAGAATCCATTGAATTTCTTGCTCCTTCTTTAGTAATTTGCAAGAATAATTGATGCATATTTTTTACAATATAATAAGGATATAATTGACTCATGTATGTAAGTGATTCTTCAATACTACCATTTTGATAAGCTAACTCAATCATATGATCAACATCACTTTTTACAGGATCTTCTAAAATACCAGAATTACGAACCCCTTCCAAAGCTTTTACAAATGATTGAGTAGTCGCAAACTCCATAATAGTATTAGATGTATAAACCTGAATTTGTTCAAAAATAAATTCACTATAAACACGCTTACAACGTAAATACGATAAATAAGGAATGAACATAATCACAACAATCATATATATTAAGGAAACAAATAAATTATAAAAATATAAGTAACTAACAACAGCAGCAAAAGCCCCCATAATAACAACTTGAACCATATATTGCTTTGCTGTATATTCTTGTCCTAACTCTTTTGTTTTTTCACGAACTTCCTTAAAAGAATAAGGGGCAAATCTATCATAGAGTCCTTGTACTTGTGTAGTAATAAATTTTCCAACATTTTGCCCTTTATAATTACGATAAAGAGCTATTACAACAACTAAAACAATTAAGAAAATTAACTCTTCTAAATACATAAACTAACGCCCCTCTCTATTCTAAATTACCTAAAGCAGAAAAATCAACTGGAGTTGATGATCCCACCTGTACATTAGGAACAGAAACAACTTGATTAGTTGGTACAACATTTTCTACAGTAGGCTGCACAGGAATTTGTGAAACATTAGGAGATGCAGGAATTTGTACTGCCGGTGTTACAGGTACTACAACATCAGGAGTAGTAGAAACTGTAGCAGGAGAATTAATTGGCTGAACTACAGGTGTGATATTTGCAACCTGAGGAACCTGAACAGTAGAAGCTGAAGAATCATTATCAGACCCACTTTCTTCTGCAGAAGCAAGTTCAACAGACTCTTGAGAATCCTGCTGTTCCATAAATTTTTCTCTTTCTAAATCATCATTAAATGGTAAATCATCACTCATATTTTTTGTAATAGAATTAATATCAATATTTTGATTTTCAAGATACTCTATCAAATGTGGACTAGGCTTACGCATAACAGGTTCTTGTCCAAATAATTTTTGATAAATAATTCTACTTTGTGGTTCATTATTTTCATCAACATAAAACTCGCAAACCTCATCAACTTCACGATGAAATTTACCAAGTTCCTTACTATAATAAGCTTTAATGTGAACTCCAATTTGAATATATCGATAAATAGTATTTAAAAACTGATTAACATCTAAATCCGTCTCCATCAAACTATACATACGATAAGGAATGGCAGAAGCTTTATCTGCATGAATGGTAGACAAAATATTATGTCCAGAAGAAATTGAGTTACGAACAGCAGAAACAGCTTCAGCACTACGAACCTCGGAAAGTAAAATCCATTTAGGATTTTGTCGCATACAGGTAACCAAAACATCGGTATAACTAGCAACATTATTAGTTTTCATAGCAACAATATCTCTCTGAGGAAAAATCTTATCCAAATGAAGTTCCAAAGTATCCTCAATAGTAATAAGCTTTTCATCTGTTCGGGTATGACTAGCTAAATATTTTACAAACTCAGTTTTACCAGAACCAGTCTCTCCACAAACAATAATATTACAATGACCTTCTACACATTTTATTAATATATCATGAATATCCTGGGTAAAATAATCATCCTTAAGCAATTTATCCTTTTCTAATCGAATCTTAGCAGGAGTTTTACGAATAACCATTGCAATACCATTAGTAGCAATAGAAGGATGAACAAAGTTCAAACGTAATTCCGCAGATTCAGCATCCAAAAAAGGCTTAGCATTATTAAAGGTTGTACCCATAACATTAGAGCATTGAAAAGCTAATTTTTCAATAAATTCAGGAGTCAATCCTTGAACCTCAACTCTAAGTGAACCTTGAGTTAGAGAACGTACCCAAGTCTGACCATTGTTATCAAAAGAAATATCAGTAATATCATCATTATCAAGCAATGGACGTAATGGACCAAAATCTAACTTATCAAAAATATTTTCATTCATATGATCAACTCCTCTTTATTCTTCAAATTCTACCCCATACTTTCGTCCCAGTAAGTAACAGTTTCAATCCAATCACGAAGACTTTCACTGCTCATTTCCAAATCATCTGGTTTATCTTGTAAACTTTCATTAGTTGGAACTGGAACCAATTCAGAATCATATAATGTCAAATAACTTGCTTTTTTAAGTAAAACATAATACTCTTCAGGTAAAGCAAATACTATCATAGCTGGTGTTCTCTGCTCATCTAAATTAGAGAATACCGGTTGACCTGCAGAATCTTTTACAGCCAAAACTTTAACATTTTGAATAAATTTACCATACTGCATCAACTCTTTTTCATTATTATTAGTAGCAGCTTGACCATCACCAGTATCTTTTCTAGTAATACGTAAATAAATATCTATATAATTACCTGGATAAATAGAATTACCATAAGTAGTTTCTGTATTAACTGGCATATTATATAAAACATATCCCTTTGGATAATCTAATATAATGTTAGCAGGTAATTGTTCTTTTTCTACTACTTGCCTAGTATAAAATAAACTTCCTTTTGGTATTAAGGTATCTGCATTAGAATATTTATCAATAACATCTGCTTGATTTCTAATAACATCACCTTCAAGCATTGAAGGAGGGACTTCCATCGTCCCAACCATATCTTCTGTAATTTGTGTACCCGGTTCAATCTGTTCAGTAGCATAAGGTACACTAATTGGATTAACAGCTGCTTGAACACGCATATTATATGCAATATATAATACCAAAACTGCCACAACTACACCAACAACAGTAACGGTATTTTTGTTAGATAAAAACTTTTTTATTCCAATACCAAGATTTCCCATTTTATCCTCTCCTTCCTTTTTATTCTTATTTTTCTTCAATACCTTTTCCAAGATCACTATTAGGATCACTTAATTCATTAGTAACTAAAGGATCTGTCTTATAAGTATTTTCCAAAATAGCATCAAGTTGAGTAGACATCTCCAAATTAGAGCCTTTAAAACTCAAAACTGTAGAAGAATCTACTTTTACACTTACTTTAGGTGGAACTTCATTTAAATCATAGAAAGAAAGCTGATAATTTCTAGTAGTATCTACAGAATCTGCAAATCTTCTAACAAAACTTTCAACAAACTTTTCTTTATCAATACGAAGCAAACCATTTTCACGATAATATTTTACATCTATCGCATCAACCATAGCAGCTTCTGAAGTTTCCTTCACCAGGTAGTAATCTAACTCACTACCTGATGAATAATTGGAAATTATATTAATCATTAATAGAGTTGCTAAACTCAAAATGATAATACCAACAGTTAACATTGCTTTATTCATAAATGATTATGCCCCCTTTCTACGGTTAACACCATAACCATCATTTCTCTTTTTAGAAGTACCATTTGTAAAATTACCCTTCTGTTGAAGGTCTGTTAATATATTACTCCAGTAAGAAGTAACACCATTCTTAACTTCAGTCTTACCTTGATAATCAGTATATCCATATTTTTTATTATAATCTCTAATATTTCTAAGATCTTCACTCTCTAAAGTAATTTGATAATCAAGATATTCATCTGAATAAACAGACTTACCAAGATCTTGTACTTGTTTAATATATTCTAATGGATTAGAAATTTTATAACCGTTAGCCTTATTATTCAATTCTTCAAGATCTACATAACCACCCATATCAGTTCCATTGTCAGAGTATCCTAATGTCCAGTTATAACCAGGTTGACGACCAGTATAACTAATAGAACTACTATTGTTTTCTGTCTTTTTCTCACCTTTAGGGAACAAATCAACTAAATCAACAATTCTGAAAGTATAATCTTCTGTTGACAATGTAGTATCACAATCATCACCAGTACAAGGTTCATCTACCGTTTCTTTACAACAACCATTTCCATCAGGTGTACAAACTTCATTTCTTAATGCATAGAAACATTCAAAATCAAAATTCCATCCAAAATATCCAAAATCTGTTGCTGCACCATGAATATTATAATCAATATCTTTACCATTTCCAGTATAGCATTGACTACCTAATTGGCTCCATTCCCACCAACCAGTATTAACACTCTTAGCATTCAATGGAACACAGAATTTACCTTCTTGCTTATGCCATGCTGTATCATTACCTTTATCAACATAAGATATCTCACCAGTTTTATTATTAATCCATGTACCAGGGAAACTCCATGCTACCTGATACCAGTTTCTAGCTTCAGAACTATCATAACATCCAGCATAACCATCTTCTGCTTCTGGACTGTCAGGATTGATAGTAAGTTCTGGAATGAAAATTTCTGTACCAGAAGGAGATTTAGTATCGTTACTTCCATGACTAGGCAATGTAGCCTGATCAACTTTTGAACTACTATATGGGAATTCAATAGTATGTTCTTTATTTTCAGTATCAGTATAATCTACACTAATTGTAAATTTAGCTGTCTTAGTAGTACAACTAGCAGCACCTTCGCAAGAAGCTTGAGCTTGATTATAAATTTGCATATTTCGCTTAGCATCTTCTTGAGCATCTTCTGCATTCCAGTACTCTTTCTTACTATTGTATAGCCATCTACAATCTTGTTGACAAATACCCCAACCATTTCCTTTGAATGAACGTCTAAATCCTTCTTGCCAATGAACATTTACATTAGCAAAAACACAATATGTAATACCATGAGTAGCTTCTACAACGGATGGTTTATTTTCTCCATACCAACGACCATAAGTACCCCATGGTGAATTACCATTACTTTTCCACAATACACGGCCAGCTTGTTCACTCCATACATATTTACCAGAATAACTAATTGGTCCACACACATTATTATTAGCCATAGGTTGAACAATAGCATTTTCATAAGATAATGCCAAAGAAGTTGAATTAGAATTATCATCTTCTTCACCATATACTTCTTTATAACACTTATTACTACAGCTCTTACTATATTTACCACCGTCACAAGCTAAAATACAAGCGTCATAATCTTCACTAGGTCCAGCATCATTAGTATAAGATGGGAAATCATTACAATATGGTACAGGAGTATGAACAGGTGGTTGATCTGGTGGAGTAACATCTGCTTCTGCATTACATACAACTCGACTAGTTACACGAATCTTATATTCAAAACATAAACCTGCTTTAGAAGCAACTGGAGGCCCATACTCAACTAAAGTTGACTCTTCACAAGTACGAACACATTTACCAGGACTAACAGTAGTAACTTCTCCTGAACTCCATTCATATTTATAATTTTCTTTAACAGGAGTAGTTGTGGTTTCAGATGCATAGTAATAATTCTTATTTACGTAATAATCAACTACCTTACCATTTTCATCTTTTTCAGTCTTTAAATCCCATTTACAAGTCTCACCAAAACGAGTATCATCAAGACTTCCATTTTTTACTAAATTAGAATAATCATTGCCACGTTTAATAGCTTCTTCTTTAACTCTATTAAACTCTTTCATAAAATCTGTATTATTATTTAAATCTGTTTGTGTTGATTCTCTCTTCCAAATAGTGATAGCTGTCTTAATCATTTGAGCAGTAAAATCTTCATCGTAATTATAACCAACATACTCATTAAAACAATATGGAAGAACACTATAATACTTATTATATCCTTCTTCTCCAACAGCACTAGCATTATACTTTTGAATTTCCTCTGCTGTTACCCCTGCATCATTAAATACAGTAGAATATTTATTATATCCGTTTCCAGTTCTAAATACTGCACATACACCATTATAATTTTCATTATAAATACTACTAGTAGTTTTAGAATTAATTTCTGAAATAGCATCAAATTCATAAGTACCTAACTTATTTCCTTGTTCATCACTATCAGCTTGATCATAGTTAAGGCAACCATGTTCATCTTCAATCAATACAAAATGAATAGTAACCCTTGCATTAACATCAGGAACTGTACTAATTACCAAAGGACTATCATCAGAAAGAATAGCAGTACCAGTAGGATCACTTTGGAATAGTGCAGTAACTGGCGCTTTATAAGTAGAACCATCAGGATTTTCCATTTCTACCGTAACATCAGTTACCTTAAATTTACCATTAGTAATAAAAATAGTTAACTTATGATTAGCTAAATCAAAATCACTTGATGGCTTAAAGTATTGTTGTAATTCTGCAATATTCTTACACGAATTAGTTTTAGAATTTTCACTTTTTTCACTCTTAGAAACGCCTGCGGTGTTAAAGGAACGTATAGTAAATATAGCTCCAAAAGCTACCACAACAACAAAAATCGCTAGCAAAGCCCCTTTTACACTTTTCTTACGCTTCGTCATCTTCTTCCCCGCCTTTCATGATTTCATCAATCTTTTTATACTTATCTGATTTTTTTACACCATAATTAGTTGTTAACTCACCTTTTCTAACTAATCTAGCATCTACTCTAAAATCATATCTATCTGTACTAATTGTATCATACATTCTAGTACAAGTAAGTAAAGAAAGAATCTTATCATTTTCATTTACATCTATATTAAACTTAAAGATACTATCTTCAAGGGATTGCTCTATATAATTATTTAATTCATCCTTAGATAAATCATCTTCTAAAAATGCATTTGTCTTACCATGTACAGGAATAGAAACTGAAAATATCTTATAAAGATAATCCTCACCTTCATAAGTAAACTGAATATATTTGTTTTCCTCTACAAATTGTAAATAAACAAAGCTCAACAATTGTTCAAATCTACTATGAGTAGGATCAGCTACTAAAGGACGAATAGATAAATTCAAAATATTATGTCCATTAATTGTCATTTTATTTAATAAATGATCTGGATTTACCTCATTCCAAGAAAAATCATCCGTTTTACTATCCAACTTATATCTAGGAGCATACAACACCGGATAATCTATATTTGTACCTTGAACTCTAATCCAACCATTTGTTTCATAATGCTCATTATCATTTTCTTTAGAATATTTCTCCATTTCATCAATCCTACTATCAATCGGATAGTAATCATAATTTATAATGAAAATTATTGCTCCTATTAAACACAAAAAAGAGAGAATTCCTACAAGTAGAAAAATCTTCTTTTTGTGCGCTATCAATATTTTACTCCTTTTTTTCACATCAATCACCTACTTATTTTGTAATAACATATGGATTGCTATATGTTCCATCTCCACGTACAATAGAACAATCTTCATCTAAAAATCCAACTATTCTAACACCGTACGTTGCTGAGTCATATATTGGATCATAGAACATTGTACCAATATTTGACATAGCAGCTTTTACATTAGCGGTTCTAGAAGAATTTAAATACCAATAAGATTGACCAATAGTTTCATATGCATCACTAGCACTAAACATTTCATAAAGATTAGGAGCGGAAAATTTAACTTTATATTCCTTCGTATCAACTTCCTTACCATACTTAATCTGATTTTTATAAATAGGAACTTCTATAGTTTTATTAACAAAATATTCATCATTAATATATTGTGATGTATTATTGTTAATAAAATATCCAATATTTCCTTTTTCCTTAGGATTATAAATTTTAGCATTAGTATCAGTATCATAATAAGTTACTACAGCATTACCTTCAGTATCATATATAGAACCGATAGAAATAACTTTTGTATTCTTACCATCTTCTCCAATAATTCTATATAAACGGCCATTCATAGAAACATATTCACCGACATACCTTGTATTAGTTTTGTCACCAGCTTTAGCAGATTCTACATCACCAATAGAATATGGATGTTCAAGAGTACCATCTCCATCAATTATTAATGTATCTCCCTTTATCGTAAGCACTGGACGAACACCAAAATTATAATCTTTATTAAACGCTTTATATTTAGTAAACGAAGTAAAAAACCAAATATTAGCAGTATAAGCTTCATCACCATTTTTACTATTATTTGTCCAAATAATATTTCCAGGATATAGATAAGAATTACCATTTTCATCTATAGACGAATTAATATCAGTAAACGAAAGGATAGAAGCTTTAACTTCATCTGTATAAGAATTACATTTTTTAACATTAGTAACATTACCATCATCTAATTTTTGGTTGCAATATTTATTTTTAACAATATATTTTTTAGAGTTATCAGTTAAATTATCATAAAAATATTCTAACCAATTATCAATGCTAGAATAATTAACACTACTAATATCTTGAGCAGCAACTATTCTTACATCATCACCATCAACATCAATAATTCTAAATAAAATATTAGAAAAATAAATATAATTATTAGGATTACTTCCAGTATAAATTCCTGTTTTATTAGTAGCTTTATTAACTGTATTCTTTAATCTAGCAACAACTTTAACAGTTCGAGTAACTTCATTCGTATTATTAAGACTATCAGTAGCAGTATAAACAACTTGATAAGTACCAGCTTTATTAGTATTAACTGCACTAGCATCAATTTCTACATCTTTAATATCCATCTTGCCATCAGTATTATCTACAACACTTTGAACGCCCTCTTCTTTATATTTAGAACCTAAATCAATAGTTACTTTCTCATCACCTTTTAGAGTGATTTCAGGTCCTTTATGATCAACATTAGAAGAAATAACACCACATTTTAAATAAGTATAATATTTATATTCCCCATCCTCTTGTCTGACTTTAACCCAACTATCTTTAATAGAGCATGGTTTTTTAGAAAAAGGAACATAAAAATCATTTTTCAAATAAGACTGATCAAATAACTCTTGTACACTCAACGTTTTCACTCGAGTACCAGTTGGCAATTCTCTTTCATTAATTTCATAATACCTTTTCGCAGCATTTTCTATTTCTGTCTCATAACTATGAAAAGTAATCAAAGGATGAATAACCAAAAACCATAAAAACAAAACAACTATAACAACTACAACAGCAATCTTAAGATATTTAATAAACTTCTCATTAATAACTTTCTGACTTTCCATTTTTCTTCTCCTATTTTATCCTATATACATATTTCTTGTTTCTCACAGTATATATCAACCGAATTTCATTTGTCGTCTGTAAGTCATCAGGAACTTCTAAATACATATAATTACCATTATACTTTCGTCCTAAAGCATCTACTACTGGAATTCCCTGTTTCTTACCTTTATTATCTATATAATCAATTTTACCATATTCCATAGAAAAGTCAACGAAATCTTTACCCGAAAACCCTGAAGAAGTAAAGAATATTTGCAATATTAATTTACCTGATTTTGCAACTAATTCGTTAGGCTGAGCAGAGCAATTATTTCTACTAGAACATACCCAATTATTATATGTAGTCTGACTTAATAAAACAGCATCTTCAATAGAAAAAGTCATTTCCTCTTCCCCTATTTGTATAGTTTCTTCTTCGCGTAAAACTTTCGTCTTCTGTTTCTCAATCTGACTATAATCAGCCATATCTAATTTGATTTTTCTCAAATAAGACTTGTTATTATCAATCTCTTGGTAATAAAGAACAAACTTGTTAGGATCTAACCCCTTATCCACTTTAAATACCAATAGAAGTCTCTTAGATTCTTGATTAGAAAGAGTTAACTTATCAACTGTATCACCTAAGTCCTGAAAATCAGTAGCATAAGTTTCATAAGTCTGAGTATAATTTCCAGTACCATTCATAATATGAAACCTATTTAAATTAACATCACGTTCATTATAATTATTTTTTATAGTAACATCTAATACAACAAAATCACTAGACTTCGAAATAACATCACCACGATAATCTTTATTAGTAAAGTAACTATGGTTAATATTAATTGTATATCCATTTGTTTCAATTGCATCACCCTGCTTATACGATTTATGAACAATAAAAACAAACCTATAAATTGATATTACACAAACAACAACTAAAACAGTTGCAAATATATTAACAATAAAACGATGTTCTTGATAAAAATAACCAATATTTCTTTTCAGTCTCTTAAAAGCTCTTTTAAAACTATCTCTATCAATATTGACACTAATTTCGATTTCTTCTCGATCTTCATTACTTAATTCCAAATATTCTTGATCAGATTTAAAATCAAATTTATTTAAATCAACTCCAAATATACGTATTAATAAAATAATAATAACAACATATTGAGGAAGCGTTCCCATAAATAACAAATCGCCAATAGCACGAATTCCCGTAGTACCAGAAGAAGAATCATAACCAGAAAAAAGAGAAATAGTTAAAACAAAGGTAAAAAACAAAAACAAATAAGTAACCAAAGGAACCATATATAGTTTCCATGGCTTTTTCTTATGACGTAACAATACAACTAAAACAACAGACAAACCAACAATAACAAGAAGTATCAAAAGAGATAATACACTAGCATACTTCGTAATTGGTTCATAATAAGCATCATAAGTTTCAAGTTGTAAAAACTCAGTAACAAAAGACCTTGTTTGCATACACTTATAATAAATAAACCCACATAAAATAAGCAAAAATATATGAATCTTTCTAAAATTTTTAATTAAAAAAGCATATGGTTTTCTAATAATCATATGAGCACCCCTATTCTTCTACTCTATATCAGTATAACTTATTTTAATTGTTTTTTAAATAGTTTTAAATAAAAAAAAACGAAGAATAAATTCTCCGTTTTATTGTATAGCAGTAATTTCTACTTGATAAGATCCATTAGGACTTTCAACAGTTACTATATCTCCTACCTTGTGATCGAATAAAGCCTGAGCAATAGGACTTTCATTAGAAATACGACTTTCAAATGGGTCAGCTTCTTGACTACCAACAATCTTATACTCATCTTCTTCTTCATCATCTACATATTTAATTGTAACTGTATTTCCAATACTAACAGAATCTGTAGAAACATCAGAAATAATAGAAACATTTTCAAGCATCTTTTCTAATTGCTTAATTCTAGCCTCAATAACTGCTTGTTCATTACGAGCTGCATCATATTCTGCATTTTCTGATAAATCACCTAACGCACGAGCTTCTTTAATTGCTTGAACATTTTCTGGACGTCTAACATTAATTAAATCGTCTAATTCTTTCTTTAAATTATCCAAACCCTCTTGTGTTAAATAAACTGTATTTTTATTCTTCATAACAATATCACCTCATTATGTTTATTTTTAAACTCAACTTGCGATAGTATATCACATTTAAAAAATATATGCAAGACCAATAAAAAAATTATAATTTATTATTTTGTATATTGTTTAGCAACATCATCAAATGAATATCCGCCCATATAAGTAAGCCCTAAATTTTTTTCTCTTTTTTCTCGTAGTACCAAACGACTAACTTCTTCATTAGTAAGTCCTGTTCCTGTTTCTAATGAAAGCAAAGAAAATGGATCATGATTTTCTAAAAACATATCAAATATTTCGCCAGCTCGTGCAATTTTTTCATCTTCACTATCACCATCCAATGCTCTATAAGAATTAGGAGATGTTTGTAAATATTGTCTTGCTACTTCTGTATTTTCTAGACGACTACCTATTTCATCCATTTCTGTTAAAATAGACTGATAATGTTTATAATTCTTAATTCCTAAAATAACCCCACCTAAAACAATAGCTCCTGCAATACCAACTATAACACTTGGGTTATCAGTTACGGCAGTTGTCGTCATTGCATAAATGCTAGCAGATCCAAGAACTACACCTGCAGTAATAGAACCTATACTTCCAAGCTTTTGCTTTTTACTAAGTTTATAGGAATTTTCATTTCCTTTAGAAAATTGTTTATTAAGACGTTTGTCTATTTTCTCAGCATTACTATCTGTATATTCCACATTATCTTCTACTTCACCATTAGCATAAGTAATAGTGTATGTTTTATTATCTTCTGACTCGTTTATTGTTACCTCTGTAATATAAAGATTTTTTACATCTTCTCTTTTTGAATCAAAATAATACTTCATAAATTTCCCTCTTTTCAATAAAGTAGACAAATTATACCATAAAATTTAAAAAAAAGCAAGTATTATATAACTTGCTTAATCTCTCTAACAAACATATCATCAGTCATACCAGAAATAAAATCTATCACTTTTCTTTTATCATTAGTAGATTCTAAATACCTAGGACTTTGATAATTTAAAAAAATGGAATAAATAATACTGCCAGCATTATTATTTTGAATATCATCCAGATATTTACAATACAATTTATTCATTCCATCTCGATAATATTCTACATCCTCTTTAGTCATACTCTTACTATAAATATTATCACCATTAAACTTTTTTAAAGCAAACAAAGCTTGATAAACATCATTACTTAAAGCAATATATGGTTTATCTAAACTATTTTCTATAATATCTAAAATAATAGTATTCATAATATCACTATTCGTATTTCCTAAAACATTAGTAATTTCATCTGGCAATTCACTTCTTTCAAAAAGTCCAAGTTCTATAGCATCTTCAATATCCCGTCCAATATAGCCAATAATATCACTAATACGAACAACACAACCTTCTAAAGTCATAGGATGATTATGATTAGAGGCCTTTAAATCATGATAAGAATCTCTATATTCTTTTAAAAACTCTTCCTTAGTCTTAACAACCGGAATATAAACATTAGATAACATTTCTCCATTATGACACATAATACCATCTAATACTTGAACTGAAAGATTAAGCCCCTCACCATGATTTTCTACTTCCATATAATGATGAACACCCTGAATATTATGAGCAAAATATTCACCCAATTCGCGTAATGAAATTTCATTTAGTAAAGCTTCACCAGTATGACCTAAAGGAGTATGTCCAACATCATGACCTAACGCAATAGCTTCAATCAAATCACAATTTAAATTAAGAGCTCTACCAATAGTTCTAGCAACTTTACTAACAAGCTGCACATGTAACATTCTTTCACTAATATGATCATTCTGTTTAAATGAATACACTTGTGTTTTATCAGCATACCTAGTATAACTAAGAGCATGAATAATACGATCAACATCCCTAAAAAAAGGAGCTCGTATATCATCATCTATCAGATGAAAACGAACTGCCTCACTACTCTTAGTAGCATAAGGAGAATAAGTATTTTCTATTTTTAAAAAGTTCTGTTTAATTATTTCTAATTGTTCCATATTAACTCTCCATTAAATTTTTAATTTTAAAAACAACCTCTTCCATATCCTTTTTAAACTTTTTCTCATCATCAGTTCTATAAATGACATAATCAAACCAACTATCATCTAAAGTAATTTCTTTTCTTTGTTTAATTTGCCAATAAACTTCTTCACTAAAGTTACTAACATAAAAAGCATTATCTCCTTATCTTTATTTTGATAATCCGTCTTTCTATCATGAATCGATTTTATATTATAATTATCATCTGAATGAATACGAATTTTAATCTGTTTGACAGAATTATTATGAAGTTTTTTATGAATCTCCTCATAACAATCTATATTATTAACATTATAATCATAAACAAATGAAATCCTATGAGAAATCAAAAATTTTAAACGCTCATTATTTACTTCACTTACTTTATCTTGAATATCTAATCGAGTTTCTTCACTAGTATCTTCAGCAAGTTGATAATAATAATTACGTACATAATCATTACTAAGCAAATAAATAGATAATTTCCTAGACATTGTTCTAGCAAGTTCAAATTTACCCCAGCATCTGCAGTAATTAAAATCACAATAGGTGGTATATATTCTTTAACTCTAACTATTTCCCTTTCCATTTCTTCTATAAAATTTTTTCCATAGTTCCCTCCTATCAATGATGAAGTAATCGAATCATAGAATATGTAACTATTTCAATATTCGTATCTAAATATATATAATAGATATTATCAGGATGTCTCGCTACATCTACCTTATTCATATCTTCATCATACAACTTTTCTATTACAAAAGAAATTCTTTCTCCTTGAGGAGTAAATAACTCTACTGTATCACCAACTTCAAAATAATTTCTCTCATAAATCTTAATCAATTTTTTATTTTTGTCATATGAGATAACTTGTCCTAAATAATCCTGATTACTAGCTTCATTTCTACCAGTATAGTATTGATCAGTAGCATCTGCTTCCTTAAGTAAATAATGAGTAGAAACAGCCCTATTAGCAACTCTAGAAAGTCTTTCTTCTAAAACCTCTAAAATATCTTCAGTCAAAGTATTATCATAATACCTATCAATAATTTCACGATAAGTACCAATAACAGTTGCTAGATAATACAATGAACGCATTCTTCCTTCTACTTTTAAACTAGCAACACCAATATCTATAAGATTACCAATATATTTAGCCAAATTATTATCCTTAGTAGCAAAAGTAAAATCTTTTTTTCCATCAACTGCAAAAGCAAATCTACATACTTGCGCACATCCCCCACGATTAGCATCACGATTAGTAACATAATTGGATAATGCGCATCTTCCACTATAACAAGTACACATAGCACCGTGAATAAATACCTCTATATCAATTCCTGTTTTATCTATAATCTCTTTCATCTCATCAAGGGAAACTTCGCGAGCAAGCACCACTCTATCTATACCTTGTTTCTGAAAATATTCTACACTTTTATAATTTGTTGTAGAATCTTGTGTAGATAAATGTACTTCTACTTGCGGAAAATTTTTCTTAATATAAGAAATAATAAAAGGATCACTAACAATAAAAGCATCAATTCCAGCATCAACAACAGCACTAATATATTCTTCTACACCATCCATATCCTCATTATGGAAAACAATATTTAACGTAAGATAAACCTTTTTTCCAAGTTTATGAGCAAAATCACACCCCTCTTTTATTTGTTCTAATGTAAAATTAGTAGCATTAGCACGCAATCCATATTTTTCTCCACCAATATAAACAGCATCCGCACCATATAATAATGTAACTTTTAAACGCTCAATATCCCCAGCCGGAGAAAGTAATTCTATTCTTTTCATTTTTTCACCCTATAGATAGTTTTCTTAAAAAAGAATCCTGTACTATCCCCTAACTTTTTATATTTTTCAACATAAGAAGAATCCTCACAGCCTCCAGCAATATACTTCTTAGTATCTCCTATCAATTCTAAGAAAGAAGAAACACCTTCTTCTCTAAATAATACATAATCTACATCAGCATGATATAAGCTAGAAATAACAGAAGTTCCATTTAATACTTCATCAAATAAAAATCCAGTACCTTCTTTTTCTTCTTTCACTATATAATTTTTTTTTGTGATTTTTTCCAAAACTGAAAGGATAGAACTACCTTTTTCACCTAAATCATCATAATAATTATGAACTAACCTTCTTCTACTATAACCAACACTAGGCAAGCTAACAACCTCCACTATAGTATGAATAGAAGATTTCTTAGCTATATCTACAATTTCATCCAATGTAATTTCTTTAGACAATAATGCATAATTGACACCCTGACTATAGTAATAATCACATGTCCGAAAATTTGTAACCATATGAGTCTGAGCCCACACTAAATCAAAAGATAAAGATAACTCTTGTTTTAACTCTAATATTGATAAATCATAAAAGAATACACCAAAAATAGACATCTGCTCTAGCTCTAAAAGCACACGTCTGAGTTCATCAATTTCATCATTAAATATATTTTTATCCATTTTAACAAATATTTGAATATTTGGATAATCATCTATAATTTTTTTAATTTCATCTAAAGAAAAATTAACAGAATTTAAAACAGAAAAATTCTCTAATCCTAACAATAAAGCATCACAAGAATTAACATAATTAGAAATTTTTTTGTTCATAACCTCCACTAATACTTTCATTTATACACCTCTATAAACATTATATCGTAATGGTAATAAAAGGTAAAGAAAAAGAAGTAATATGCATTACTTCCCTTGATAACTTAATCCCAAAATTTCTTGTTCTGTGGAACCATCAACTTCTGAAAGATATCCTTCCAATCTTGCTTGTTGGGCCATATAATTTGTACTTCCCTGAACAGTAATATCAGTTAATACATCATACATAATACCACTAACATTACAAACCAAAGAATAATAATCCAATGGGCCAAGATTTTCTTTATCTTTAACAGTATATATCATATCATATTCTATTTCTTCTTGTGTATTAATATAATTATCCAAATGATTATCCATAATTTCCATAGCCTTAATTTTAGCCTTATACATTAATTTTAAATCTTTTTCTGTCAAATCACCTTCAACATTATAAATAGAAAAATTAAGCTTATTCAATAGCATATCCTGCAAAACATTTAGATCCATTAAATATAGTTCTAAATAATATGATTTAAAATATAATTTTTGAATAACATTCTGTCCATCATCAGCAACTAAATAATCACCCAAGCGGTAAGAAAAAGTATCTTGAATTTTCTTTTCTACTCTACTTGCATAATAATCTTGAGCCTTTGAATAATCAGTAAGTTTTTTTTCTAAATCAGATTTTTCTCTTAAAATAGAACTCTTTCCAACCAAAATAGCTTCGTTTCCCATACTAACTCCGTACTTATCTTTCAATTTCTTAGGCGTCATAGAAGAATCCATCAAACTAGCAATGGCTTCTTTTGAAGTTTGCCTAGTTTTCTCTTCTAAAGATACTTTGGGTTCAGAGGGCTTTTTTCCATTTCCAAAAAATGTTAACCAAACCCCTCCTAACATAAGAGATAAACCAACTATAATAATTATTATTAATATCATTTTTTTCACAGTATCACCTCAATCCTAGAATGCTTTCTCACCAGAACAACGTCCTACATTATTACATACGCGTGCAACTTGACTAACCCGAGAAGAACTACGCCAATGTCTAAATTCTGCAATAGGGAATTCAGCACATCCATAACCAGTACGTTGACTAGCACCAGAATTAAACTGCTTACCTTGAACTTTAATATATGAACCAGAATGACGATATCCAGAAGCAGTCATAGAAATTTGCTGATACCAATAGCCACCATACCAACGACCATCAGGAGCTTGATTAGGAGTACTCCAATATCCACTAGCACCTAAAGAAGGAGTAGCAGAATCAATATTATAAACAGTAAAAGAACACTGGGCAGTAGCACCATTAGAACCAGTAATAGTTAAAGTCTTGTTACCACCAGTAGTATAAGTACCCGTTGCTGATCTACAAGCAGTGCCGTCTGGATTTTTACAACCAACAGTTACAGTACGAGATGTAGTCCAGCCACCATTATTACCTGATACCCCATTACAAGTAGGTGCAAGAGCTTGCCATTTAGCATATACATCAATATCACCTTCTTGTGAACTAGAAATACTTGTAATCTCATTAGTTAAAGAACTATTAGTATACCATCCAGCAAAAGAATAATTAGAACGAGATGGATTATATAAAGTAGTAGTCTGTCCAACTTTATATTCACTTGGATTAGAAGGATTATTAGTACCACCATTTAAATGATAAATAATCTTATATGTAGCTTGGATATTATCTACTTTAATTGAACAACTGCCAACACGCCCTACATTGTCTTTAACATATGCTGTATAAGTTCCATTTGCAGTAATTGTTTTTGTTGTTGTTGAAGAAAAACCACTACTAGAACTAGACCAAGAATAACTATTAACTCCAGACCCAGAATCACTACCATTAACCGTTAAAGTAAGACTAGGTACTTTACTATTCGTACTCTTCGAAATAGTACAAGTAGGATTTGTTTTATCAACATAAACATTAACAGAACATGTTGTACTATTACCAGCATTATCTCTAATAACAACATCTTTAGTTTTAGTAGTATTATTATAAGTCACTGGATTTTGAGTCACACAACCACTACCACTATCATTACATCCAGTGGTGATAGTACGATCACTAGCTGTCCATGAAGTGCTAGAACCATTATGAGTACCACAAGTTGGTGGTTTTTTATCAACATAAACATTAACAGCACAAGAATTACTATTTCCTGCCTTATCTTTTATTGTAATATCTTTTGTTTTTATTTCTTTACCTTTTGAATTAGTATCATTAAATGTTTCAGAATAAGAGGCTTGCACACAACCACTAGTTGCATCTCCACACTTAACAGAAACATTTCTTGTACCATTTGTCCATGTAGTACTCTCACTTTTAGTACCACATACTGGTTTAGTCTTATCTATCATAACAGTAACTGGACAATTAATCTCTTCATTATTCTTTCCCAAAATAGTAACATAAGATTCATCTACATCACTAGTAAAAGTTCGTGAAAAGCTAGGTGACAAACACTTTGTTTTACTGTCAACACATCTAATACTAATCTTTCTACTCGTTGTAGAATTAGCAGCATTAAGCCAATCCCCATTATCTTTTAAATCCAAAGATGGACTTTGATTTCCACAACTTGGTAAACCTTTATCATAAATAGATAAAGATGCTGAATCAGACTTAACATTTCCGTAAATATCATAAGCCGTAGCAACTACCTTAATAGCGCCAGGAACATATTTCTTTAAACTAATAGATTTATTAATTCCTTCACCTTCTACACCTGAACCAGAAATACTATCAGAAGTATAAATAATTTGACCATTTTTATAAATTGAGTATTGGTAACTTCCAATTGCACTAAGACTATTAACAGAAACTACAATATTAGCTTTAGAGTTTTCAATAGGACTAGCCTCAGTTAAAGTTACCTTTACAGTCAACTCAGATTCTATATCCTCGTGATGATCAATAGTATGAGCTGGACATTTTAAATATACAGTATAAATAAAATTTTTCTTAGAAGATTTAATCACTTGTACATAACTAGCATTAGTATCACATTCTGACTTTCCATAATCGACAACATCACCACGTTTTAAATAATTATTTTTAATTAACGTTTCTATTGTTACTTTCCTTGTTTGACCTACACTTTGTGACAATAAAGTTCTATGATCATTATAATAACTTTTTGCTGCCAATATCAATTGATCCTCAACATTTTCATAAAAGCCTTGTTTTGAATTATCTAAAATACGAGAAATCGAAATGATAGCAATACTCATCAAAATACCTAAAATCACAATAGCAGCCAATATTTCAACTAAAGTAAAACCTTTTTTATTCATACTCATTATCATCACATCCTATCATAATTCTACAATAATATAATAAATGAAAAATAATAGAAATACAAGATAAAAAGTTATTCTATTTAGTAATACTAAACAAATAACTTTCATTATCGTAAAACTCTTCTTCTCCATAAACTGAATATATAGAAAAAGAGCGATAAGCCACTAATGCACCATTTTTAACATAATAATGAACAGAATCTAAATAATCATAATTTTCTATACCTCTCCAAGATAAAAAGCAATCATAATTACATTCTTGAGCTGCAAAATAACCTTCATTAACTTCCTGTTGATAATACTTTTTAAATTGTGTCTCTATTTTTTTTCTAACATCTTCTTTTGTCACACCAAATAAAGATAATAATTCATCATCACTCATTAAAGTTTGTGTATTTAAATTAAAATTATATGTATAAAAAGTAACATCAGGAAAAGAAAAGCCAGCACTATAATCAGACATTCTAAGTAAAACAGATAGAACTTTCCCATTAAGCTGAGAATCATAAACCATCAAATTATTTTTATTTTCTAAAAAAGAATCAGCATATGTCTGAATTGTCTGATTAACCAATTTAGCATCTTTACTATCAATATTAATATAAGGTATTTCATTATGCATATTATGTCTATTAGTAAAAGTATCTGCTGTATAAACTAAATATTGTGAAGAATCTTCTTTAATATAATTATAATTACTATAATAATTTTTATAGAAAAAATACCATATTAAAAAAGCTGCTAATAGTAAAACACCAAACCAAATTAGAAACTTTCTACCGTCAAAAGAAGAGTTGTTTTTTCTAAATCTAATTTTTTTCCTTTTTTGAACTGACTCTTTTTGAACAACATCAAACATAGTTCCTCCTAATTAACACCTTTTATTCGCATAATTCCACGTACTGTTCTATACTTATATGAAGGTGATATCTTTATACCAGACCTAGTACTAGCAGCATGAACCATTTCCTCACCATTACCAGTAAGAATTCCTACATGCCCATTATACATTACAACATCTCCAGCTTTTATTTTTCCATCTGTAACCAAAGTATACATATTAGTTTGATTCCACATAGCATCAGTCTGTGAAATTAAATTAATACCAAAATGAGCAAAAACATAAGAAACAAACCCAGAACAATCAGCACAGACATTAGGATCCTTACCACCCCAACAATATCTACCACCTACAAATGATTTTGCATACTCAACAATTGCCTTTCCTGTAGCACTACCATCACCAACAGCTCCATCGCCACCAGTAACTTCTGCATCATCATAATCTTCAGGTTGTAAAATAAAACTTTTAGGCTTCTTATCAGTAGTAGAAACATAAGTACTATTTTCCTTTTTTAATACTTCCCTAGAAATACGAGCAGTATCCCAACATGCTCCCAACTGAAAAGAACCAATGTCTGCTGGAACTAAGCTGATAGCCAAATTAACTAAAAAAGGAACAAAAAAGCACAATAGAGCTGCAAAGAACTTATTTAACAAACTTTTCTTCTTTTTATTATCATCTGGATTAATTAACAACTGAGTAAATTGGATAGCTAAACCCACCATTAAAATAATAGGAACAACCAATTGTATCAAATCTAAAATTTGTCTTAATATATCCAAAAGTGTTAACAACCCATAGTCTGTACAACAAGTGCCCAGAGCCTCACTGCAATTAAGGATCTGTACAAAATCACTCATAATACCACCCCACTACTTTTTTATACTAACCGAAATTCCATCTCCTATGTCAAAAAATTCAGTATTATATTTTTCATTTGTCTCCAAAAATTTTATATAATCTTTAATTTTTCGAACCAATGCTCTTAAATTTCTACTTTTAATTTCAGAATCATTTTTATCAACTAATCCATGAAACTTTAAATTATCTGTGATAATAGCTCCATTACAATTCAAATTACGTTCAAACATTTCAAAAAACTTAATACTTTGAGCCTTAGCAGCATCAATAAAAATTAAATCAAACTTATCATCCAATTTAACATTAAAAGCATCATTGTAAATTAAAGTAATTCTATCTTCCAAACCTAATAATTTTACATTTTTTAAAGCTTCTAAATATCTAACTTCATCTCGCTCAATAGTAGTAATTTTTACATTAACATCTACAAGTGCCATCATAATTGCAGAATAACCAATCGCAGTACCTATTTCTAAAATTGATTTCACATGATTCTTCAAAATGTATGTAGTCAAAAAATTTATACCATCATCCATCATAATAGGAACGTTATTTGTTTCTGCATACTGTTTTATCTCACGAATCACAGCATACTTATCTACCATATCCAATCACCTTTATCTTTAATTTCTTGTACCATAGCTTCATGCTCTGACAATGTACTAGTATAAAATATATTTCCATTCTTATCAGCTACAAAATATAAATAATTACTATCCGTAGGTTCAATACTTGCTTTTAGACTAGATAAACTAGGATTACAAATAGGACCAATAGGCATCTGACCTCGCATATTAGAAGCCCTTGTATTATAAGGATTAATTGTAGCAAATTGAGCTGTCGTTAAATCACTAGTCATTGGATACTGTAAAGCATAATAGGTTGTAACATCACTGCCTAAATTCATATTAGCCGCTATCCTATTTTCAAAAATACCAGCTATCATCTTACGGTTATCTGTATTAGTTCCTTCAAGTTCAACTAAAGATGCCATAGTCATATAATAATGTACATTATCTTGAATTTGACTTCTATATGGCTCCAATTCTTTTTCCATTTCATTTAACATGGTTTCAACAATAGTAGAAATACTAACATCTCTATCATCAAACTGATAAGTATCAGGAGCTAAATATCCTTCTAAAGGATAATAAATTCCATCCTGAAAAATAGAATCAGTCAAAAACCAATATTTTTGTCTTAAATTATCCAAAAAATTTCTATCATTTAATGTATTTAAAACCTCAGTTTCTGAATGATTGGTAGCCTTAGCAATATCTTTAGCATAATCCGTAATACGCATTCCTTCTTTAAAAGTAATAGTAATAACATCAGGATTATACTTACTACCAGAAATCAACTCAGAAATAATATCCTCCATAGACATATCTTGCCTAAATAAATATGTAGATGCCTGTAAATACAAATTCCCCTTACTTTTGACGGTAATAGTAAACAACACTTCACTACGTATTAAATTATTTTCTTTTAATATTTTTGCAATTCCCGTAACACCAGTTCCACTTGGAACAACAATTTCAATTTTCTCATGACTATTTTTATCTACAGGACTTGCCAAAAACAAATAAACTGCCGCCAGTAAAATTAAAAGAGACCCCATCATAACCAAAAAAATTAATAATGGTTTTGGCCTTCTTCTCACTACCATAAATACCCCTCCAGAAAAATAAAGAACTATTGCTCATTATCTTGATTATTTGCTTGTTTTCTAACTTCTTCTTGTAATGTTTCAAGAATAGTTTCAATAACTTTCCATTCTTTTTCTGTTTCTATAGCTTCTAATTTACTATTAGGATCATTAGGATCATAAATAGAAGCATAAACTTCAACATTCCCTTCTGCATCCTTTGTATTATCTGTATATACAATATAGTTTTTATGAGTTTCTTCACTTTCAAAAGTAAATAAAACATCATATACTATTTCATTACCAGCTTCATCAATCATTGTAAAACTATTTTTTTTCATTTATTCTTCTCCTTATCTAAAAATGTTTGTAATATTATAGTTGCCGCTACACTATCTACTACTTTTTTTCTATTTTTTCTAGAAACATCAGCTTGAATAAGCATATTAGTAGCACTCATTGTAGACAATCTCTCATCTTGTAAATATACAGGAATAGATAAAACCTTCTCTAAATCTTTTTTAAACTTTAAACTAAGTTCACCCTTAGGACCAATTGAATTATTCATATTTTTAGGAAATCCTAAAACAATTGCATCTATCTTTAATTGATCAACCAAAGAAATTACTTCTTTAATTAACCTACTATATTCTTCTTGATGTCGAATAACTCCATAACTAGACGCAATCACTCCAGTAATATCACTGGTAGCAATTCCTAACGTACGGCTTCCTAAATCAAGACCTAAATATCTCATTGATGATTTTTATAAAACTCCTGCAATAAAACTTCTATAATTTTAGCTCTATCTATCTGTTGTATTTTATTACGAGCATCTTGATAGCTAGAAATATAACCAGGATCACCACTAATTAAATATCCAACAATCTGGTTACTAGGATTATATCCTCGTTCTTCTAAAGAACCCCATACTTCCTCAAGAATATCACTGATAAAACGATTATCAATATCTTTTACATTAAATAGACTAGTCTTATCTTGTGGCATAATATCACCTCACTATAATATAATTCTATTTTAGCATCGATTAAAAACTATTACAACTAAAAAAAAGAATATTCCTAATAGAATATTCACCTAAGCTATATAAATAAAAGCCATATAAATTGAGAACGCCAAAAAAATACCAGTAATAATCCAACCATTAATTCGTTCAAACCAACTACTTTTATCTTTCACTCCCAATGCAATTGCCATCAAAGAACCACCAATAAGGCCACCAATATGAGCAAAATTATCTACTCCAGACATCATGAACCCTAAGAACAAATTCAAAAGAATCAATGGTATAATTTGACTCTTAACAACATTACCTAAATATACACGATAATGGTATCCAAAATAAACAAGCGCTCCCATAAGACCAAATATAGCACCACTAGCTCCAACAGATGCATAATTTCCAAAAATCATAGAAAATAAAGCACCACTAACACCAGCAACCAAATAAATAATTAAAAATTTAATTCTACCCAAAAAGTTTTCTACTTGTGAACCAATAACATACAAAGCATAACAGTTAAACAATAAATGTACAAAACCACCATGTAAAAATATTCCAGTAAGTAAACGATATGTCTGTCCTTCTCGAATAGCAGGCCCCCAAACAGAAAAATTCGCAATCAAATCATCATATAAACCAAATAAAACAGGTATGACATACAAAATAACATTCACCGCAATTAACCAATAAGTAATCATTGGAAAATTATTTTTAAAAACCGCGTTAATCTTTTTTGCATCCTTTTTATTATGTTCATTAATATCACTAGTGATTTTAGCAAACAAAGCAATCCCTTTTTCATTAAACTTTAATTTTTTAGTTAAATCTGGAAATTCTCGTTTTATAACATCACTATTCTTAAAATCTGCTTCTGTATTAATCTTAACACATTCTACATTAGGAATAGCATGAATATCTTGACTTACATTTTCTCCCATATCTAAAAAAATACTTAATGTATTCATATGAAAAGATAATGTTTTCTTTTTAATCTTTTTTACAATTCGTTTTGTTTTAAAAACATCAAAGTTAAATTGTTCATCATTATGGATATAATTTGACACAATTCGAACAACTTTATAATCTTCCTCAAGATTTTCTAACCAAATTTCATTTTCAACCCCTTGCAAAATGATAGGATTATAATTTTTGTCTATAATAAAATAATGAAGTAATTTCATCACAAGAATATTCTTGTCATCCATTAAAATTTCATTTTCCATCTAATCCCTCCAAAATACTAATAATATTATATACTAAAACATAAAATAAAGAAAGAGGTGTTTTTATGAAGAAATTTGTAAAATTTATATTAATATTATTACCATGGTTTTTATCATCTTTGACTCCTATAGATAAAAACTATTATAAAAATTTAAATCTCCCATGGTTTGCTCCACCATCCATTGCATTTGGTATAATATGGACTATTTTATATATTAGCATTGCTATTAGTATCTATAAAATAATAAATAATGATAATAAAAAGGATATACCAAATTCATATAAGTATACCCTAATATTAAACTATATAGCAAACCAAAGCTTTCAACCACTATTTTTTTATTTAAAAAACAACTTTTTAGGATTCATTTTATGTATTATAACTTTTATTACTTCTTTATTTTTATATAAAGAGACAAAAGATGTAAATAACAGTTCTGCTAAGTTCCTAATTCCTTATATTATATTCACTTTATATGCTACTATTCTATCCCTATCAATTTATTTACTAAATATTACTCATTAATATGTTTACTATATTCTCTAGCAATATTCAGGAATCTATTTAATTCCTTTTCTAATTCATCAAAATGATCTTTACAATAAATAAAATCTTTTTCTTTACTTTTCAACTCATGCTGATAAGCAATATCCGCAAAACTCATAAAACCTAGATATTTAGCATCACTTTTCATTGAATGAACTAAAATAGAATAATTTTGCATATCCTTAGCTTCTAAATACTCTTTTAAATTAGAAATTTTATTATCTATTTCTTCTAAATAATCATGAAGAGTCATATGATACATTTCCATATCACCTAAAAGTTCCAAAGCATGATCAATATCAACACCTTGACTTCTCAAATAATCTTCATTATAAACTTGACTATCTGATGAAGAAGTATCTGTATTAATATTTTCTTCTATATCTAAAATTTCTGTTGCATCAAATAACTTTCTAGTATCAGAATCCTTTAGATGAAGAAGTTTAGCAAAAACACGA
The DNA here is from genome assembly GCA_022771205.1 of Mycoplasmatota bacterium. Taxonomy (GTDB): domain Bacteria; phylum Bacillota_I; class Bacilli_A; order RF39; family UBA660; genus Faecimonas. Next base: position 86,399 of record JALFCF010000004.1, read on the forward strand.
ATCAATTCTTCCTTTTCAATAGGCTTTGCCAAATAATCATCAAAACCTTCACTCATATATTTTTCCCTCATTCCAGTAATAGCATTAGCAGTAAGAGCAACAACCGGAATTGAAAAATTAGGTAAAGACTTTAATCGATGTAAAGTCTCTGTACCACTCATCTTAGGCATCATATCATCAAGTAAAATAATATCATAAACTTCACCTGACATAATTTTTTCTAAGCAATGATATCCACTATCAACACATTCAACATTTGCATGATAACGAGTTAACAATTTATCAGCAACTTTTAAATTTAAAGTATTATCATCAACTACTAATATGCGATAATCAGATAAATTTAGATGAGTTAAATTAGGTCCTACTTCTTTTTGTAAAGAATTTTCATCTTCAATAGGCTGATCTAAAATAATAGTAAATTTAGAACCTTCTCCATATACAGTATGAACAATAACCTTTCCACCCATCAATTCAACAAGTTGCTTTGTAATTGCCAATCCAAGACCAGTACCCTCAATAGTAGTATTACGATCTTCATCTAATCGTTGAAATTTAGTAAACAATTTATCAATATTTTCTTTTTTAATACCACGACCAGAATCTTCAACAGAAACAATTAAACGGCAACGTTTTTCATTATTAACACAATTAACCTCGTAACGTACAAAACCTTTATCTGTATACTTACTAGCATTACTCAAAATATTAGTAACAACTTTCTTTACATTTGTATGATCACCATATAACACCTTAGGAAGATCTGGTGCTATATAAACTTGAAAATCAAGTCCTTTTTCATCCATTCTAGGTTTAATAAGTTTAGCAAGACTAGAAAACAACTCATGTGCATCATATGGAGAATTAGTAATTTCTAATTTACCTGCCTCAATCTTAGAAATATCCAAAATACCATTAACAATTTCTAATAACGTATTAGAAGCATTTACAATATCTTTTGCATTATCTTTAGCTTCACCTAACGAATTAGTATGTTTAATACAATCACTAAAACCAACAATTGCATTTAATGGTGTACGTATTTCATGAGACATGCTGGATAAAAAATCAGTCTTAGCTTGATTAGCCTTGTCTGCTTGCTCTTTAGCTAACTCTAATTGTTCGATCATTTTAACATCGGGATTTTCTATAGTAAAATACATAAGAACTGTAATAAATGATTCTGTAGAAGTAACCAACAATATTTCCGGATTAAAGGCCTGTATAGACAAAATTAATGGAAACATAAACAAATATATAATAAGCGGTAAACATTTAATACGTTTAATCTTTTTTATATTTTTAAGAGTATAAACAATACATAAAGCTATATAAATACCACCTATTATATAAGAAACATTTGCTCCAACACCATATGAATATATCTGATTATTTTGATTAAAATATTTCAAAGGTGAGAAAAAGATTACTAAACCGAATATAACAAAAAGCCATAAAAATACTTTAAATATTTTATTCTGTTTATCTCTATCACCTATATAGCAAATAGAAATAGAATAAATAGTAAATAAAGATACCCATGCCAATAAATATAATAAATAAAAACGAGTAATAAAAAAATTCAACAATGGAAACTCTTGCATATGAATAATAGTAAAAATACTAGCTACATCTAAAATCAATCCAATAAAATTTGAAATTAACATATACGCATATATTTTGTTTTCAAAAGAATTATACCTTTTTTTAGAAAAATAAATACAAGAAAGCATAATAATATACAACAAACTAGAAATTTGAAAAAAAAGATTATTTAACTCCATCACCAACACCTCTATTGTAATTATTATAACATAAAAAAAACTAATTAATAAAATTAATTAGTCTTTTTATTTTCGTAAACCAAAGTTTTAACTTTTTCACGCAATCTCACATTAGCCTCAGTAAGTGGCTCATATGTATCAATCTGAAAAGGCTCTCCAAATCTAACACATAAATCATCGCTATTCTTTTTATATTCTCCAGTAACTGCAAATGGAACTATAGAAGCTCCTGTTTTTTGAGCCATAGATACCGCTCCATATTTAAACGGCAACAAAATAGAATCCTCAACAATTTCAGTATTATATCCTTTTTTCAAGCCATTCAGTAAATCACTTGAATTTAAAATATAATTTTTATAATCCTCTAATGAAATCTTACCTTCTTGATAAAGTTCATCTAATAGTAAAACTTGAGAATACAAAATATCCTCTGGCAATTTATGAGAAAATGATTCAAAATCCATTTCATCTGCATATAATTTATAAAGTTCTCTTATTCTACCACTTTTTAAACCATTTCTAGTACCTTCTGGAAATAAACCAATAGCACTACCAGATTCTAAATATTTTAAAGCTTCTTGCTCTGCTTTTTTACTATCTCCTTGACGATCAACGCAAATAGCTCCAGTCATTTCAAATAGTGGTCCAAGTTTTCCATCAAAATATTCTTTTTTTGCCATCCAATGAATAGTCTTATCAGTCGCAGCAATAACAGGAAACTGATCTAAAACATGTAAATGGTTTCCACAAAAAATTATTGGACCCTGTTCTGGTATATTTTCTTTTCCATATATTGAAAGATTATAATAATTTTTAAACAATGGAGTTCCAATGATTCTAGCTACCTGATATGCAAACTCTTTTTTCATATTCTACTTTCCTTTCACATAAGATTTTCCTTCAGAAGGAATCTTAGATAATTCTTGATAATCTACTTTTCCAACCTTTGTAACAGGCATCTCATCTAATTGAGTAAATTCAAAAGGTTGGTGATATAAATCTAAATTTTCTTGACATAATTCTCTCATTTCTTCAATCATTCCACTATCTAAATCAACACCATCATCCATAGTAACAAACACTTTTGGCACTTTTATATCTTTAATAGGATGTTGGATAGGTACAACAGCACATTGCCTAACATGATTATATCCACTAATTACATCTTCTATCCTTTGAGGATAAATATTGAACCCTCCAGATATATACATTCTATTCATTCTACCTGTATAATAAATCAACCCATCTTCTGTCATATAACCCAAATCTCCAGTATGATACCAAATCTTTCCATCCGGATGACGTTTTAAAGCATTTAAAGTAGCCTCAACATCATTAAAATAACCTTTCATGACAGTTGGTCCACTAATACACATTTCTCCTTCTTGATTATAATCCACTTCTTCACATGTCGTTGGCTTAACAATTTTAAAATTATTGAAAAGCAATGGAATTCCCAAACTACCTAACTCATTACAATTATCATCAGACAAAGTGGTACCAGCGACGCATTCAGTAGAACCATATCCTTTTTTAACCTTATAATAACAATTATGTCTTTGTAAAAACCGATTGATATCATCTTCTGTTGAAGAATCTAATTTTTCTCCACCAGCAACTAAATATCTCAAGAATGATAAATCCATACTATCAATATTTTCATCATTTTTAAGTAAATTTAATAATTTGGGAACACCAAAAATATGATTAGGCTTATATCTTCTAATAAGATTATGAAATTTATCAGCTTCAAATTTTGGGACTAAAATGGTCGTGATTCCATATGATAACGGCATATGAACTGAACTACATAAGCCAAATCCATGGAATACAGGCATTATAGTCAACATCTTATCACCAGGTTCAAAATTTTTAGCCGTCAATTTCTGTTGAAATACCATTCTATTAAAATTGTTATTTGTTAATTGCACTCCCTTAGGTTCTCCTGATGTTCCACCAGTATGCATAATTACGCAAACATCATCCCCCTTAACTATAGGAGAATTAACATGTGAATTTAAATTAACTTCTGTCAAAAAGTCTTTTACAGATATAAAATTATTACCATAAACATTCTGATTACGATTCATAGAATCATAAATAAGTTTTAAACTTAATGGCATAGAATGACTAGCAGACACTACAATAGTGCTAACATCAATATCTGCAATATTTGAAGCAGTACTATCAACTGTCACTAATAACTTAGAATCTGTCTCTTTTACTGTCTTTTTTATTTCATTGGCACTTTTCAAAGGATGAACCATATTAGCAATAGCGCCAATTTTATTCAACCCATAAAACATATAAATAGCTTCAGGAATATTAGGTAAACATAAAGTAACAATATCACCTTCATTTATTCCTTTATTAGAAAATGCTTGAGCGTACTTATCAATTTCATCAAACATTTCCTTATAAGTAATCTTTCTTCCAAAATAATTTAAAGCAATCATATTAGAAAATTTAATAGTATTATCCTTCAAATAATCATAAACACTACAATCAGGCAAAGGTACATTTCTACATTCAAAAGGATAATATTTCATCCAAGGTCTATCAATAGAACCTTTACCGGATTTTACAGTAACCTCTTTGCTAGCTCTTTCATCAGCTTTTTGTTTCATTAATTCTAATTCTATTTCTTGAACCATAGGATATGCTTCACTCATAGAATTAATTCTTTTAATATTAGAAGTATTAGTAAATTCAATGTCATTATATGGATTATCCATACAAATAACTTTTACAAATTCACTAAAATTTTCAATATTATTGACGTCATCTTCAATCATAATATCTATATCATTATTTTTGATAGTTTCTGTTTTGTCATCTGAGCAAAACAAAATTTCATCAACATCTATTTTATGGCATTTACACCATTCTTTAACAATAAATCTCATCAATTGACCAACTTTAGAATCATCATCTGCAAATTTTCTAGAAGTTATAATAAAAGCTTCATGATTACCATCATGTAAGTGCTTGATAAATTCAGAAGTCCCTTTGCGGGGTGATTCCATAATGCAATACTTTAAAAAATTATGGTTCCAAAATTTTTGTTCTTCTTCTTCAGTACAACCAAACATCTCCTTTACAGAAAGAGTATGATTGTTTACTGGTTCTTTATTAAAAAACTTTCTTCCTTCTCTAACTTCAAAATCAAAAATATCAGTAATAGTGCCATCAATATCTATTCCAACTCTCATAGCTATCCCCCTTAATTGTCGCTTATTATAACACATTCTGTTTTGTTTTTCAATAATAAAAAGCAGCACTTTTTGGGGCAAAAATCCCCACAAAGTACTGCTTTGTTATCATAATTATTTAAAGAAGCTCCTATCATAAGAACTCACTCCTTCAATAATTTTAGTTTACACAACTTACATAAAAATTGCAAGCACTAGTTAAAATTCTAATATAGTTAACTTCTCAACTCTTCTAACTTATCCATAAACTCTTTTGGAGGATCAACCTCAAAAAACAATTCTTTCTCTGTAGTTGGGTGTTTAAATCTAATACTCTTAGAATGTAGCATTTGACCAAAATCAGTAGACTTACCTCTACCATACATAGGATCATTAGAAACAGGATAACCAATATAAGCCATATGCACACGTATTTGATGAGTTCTACCTGTCTCCAAAATACACTCAACCAAAGTGTGATTAGGAAATGTCTCTATTACTCTAAAATGAGTAACAGCTTCCTTACCATGAATATCAGTCACTGCCATTTTTTGACGATTATTAGGATCTCTTCCAATAGGAGCATCAATAGTTCCAGTGTCATGTTTAATAACACCATCTACAATAGCCAAATAATGACGTTCAACTTCCTTATTAGCAATCATCTTAGATAGAGCCTCATGAGTTTTTTCATTTTTAGCAACAAGCATTAAACCACTGGTGTCCTTATCTAATCGATGAACAATCCCAGGCCTTTCTTTTTCACCACTAGACAAATGAAATCTATATAATAAAGCATTAACTAAAGTTCCTGTATAATGACCAGGAGCTGGATGAACAACCATTCCACTGGCTTTATTAATAACAAGTAAATCGTCATCTTCATAAATAATATTAAGAGGTATATCTTCTGCTTCTATAGAAATATCATAATTTAAATCATCATCAACTATGATAACATCTCCTAACTTAACATTATAATTATTACTAACAACTTTACCATTTACTGTAACAAGCCCCTGCTTTACAAGCTTTTGTACTTTACTTCTAGATAAATCTAATTCTTCTGCTAAATAAGAATCAATTCTTTTTTCGTTTTCCGTTACTTCTATTTCGAAATTCATTATCATCACCTCTAAAAATATCAATTACTAAAATTAAAAATCCAATTGTAATGCCAATGTCCGCAATATTAAAAATTGGAAAACTATAACCAAAAAAGTCAAAGGATAAATAATCAATAACCGCACCATATAAAATACGATCAACTAAATTACCAACTATTCCTCCTATAACCATTCCAAGTCCTATTTTTTTCCATTTATGCATCACTTCATCAGAAAGTACAAATAAATGCAAAAATGCAAGAACACCAATTCCAAGTACAACTAATACAACAGTAGCCCCACTAAATAAACTAAAAGCAGCACCTGTGTTCTCAACATAATATAAAGAAAAGAAATGAGGAATAATAACAATTTCATCCATCAAAGACATTTTAGAACGAATAAGTAATTTAACTAATTGATCAACAATCAATAAAATACAAGCAACGCTATATACTTTTTCTCTATTTTTAATCAGTTCTTGACTTAGTTTACTTTTTTTGTTCATCATCTTCATCTCTTTCTTTTAAATATTTAATCTTTTGAACAATAACTTGATATTGATCAAGTCTTTTTTCAACATTTCCTCTGATTTTTAATAAATCACCTTTTTCAATCATTTCATACATACGATACACTTTAGGGAACAAAGTAAAATCCATCGTACCAGTTTCATCACTACCAGTAATGAAAGACATCTTATCACCTTTTTTAGTATTAATAACCTTAATTTTATCTACTAAAATCAAACAATCGATACTCTTAGAAAAATGATTAGATATTTCATTTAAAGATATAGTATATGGATTATCTTTCTTATACATTAAGGTAGGATGACTAGACAAATAAAAACCAAAAACAGATTTCTCTTTATCTAATAAATAACTATCCTCATACTCTTTTTGTTCTTCAATATCAGGTTGCATTACCAAAGATGGATCTATATCTTTTGTAAGTTCTGCATAATTAAATAAACTATCTAAATTATAAATCAATGTAGCAACGTTATACGAGAATTCATGAAAAACACCAGCATAAATCAAAGTTTCCAAATTTTTCTTACCTACACCTGCAATATAAAGTCGACTAAAAGCATCATATATACTAACAAATATTCCATCTTCCCGTGCCTTCATAATATTATTAGCAACAACAAGACCAATAGACTTAATATTTGAAATAGGATAAACTATCTTATTATCTTTAACAATATATCTAATTCCACTAAAATTAATAGAAGGCTTCAAAATTTCCAATTTATTAGCACGAGCCTCCATAATATATTCATGTGTTTTAGCTTCACTTCCTATCACATTGCTTAAAAGATTAGCAAAAAAGATAGTTTTATAATGACTTTTTAAATAAGCCATTTTATAAGCAATCAAAGAATAAGCAACAGAATGAGAACGGTTGAACCCATATCCTGCAAAATTAAGTATTAAATCAAATATTTTTTTAGACACCTCATAACTATGACCACGTTCTAAACTCTTATGAATAAATTTTTCTTCTTCATTCTTTAACAAATCAACTTTCTTTTTACTCATAGCACGACGTAAAATATCTGCTTCTCCCAAACTATATCCTGCAAAACTGCTAGCAACCTGCATAATTTGTTCTTGGTAAATAATAATACCATAGGTATTTTTTAAAATCGGTTCCAAGCAAGGATCTAAATAAGTAATTTCTTCTTCACCATGCTTTCTTCTAATATAAGAATCAATATTAATAGCTGGACCAGGTCTAAATAAAGCTATAGCCGCAAAAATATCCTCAAACTGATTAGGTCTTAGATTACGTAAAAAATTACGCATACCAACTGACTCAAATTGAAATATTCCACTAGTATTAGCAATTTCAAAAATATGAAGAGCTTCTTTATCATCTAGAGGAATTTGATTAAAGTTAATTTTTTCTCCTAAAATATTCTCAATATCTTTTAAAATATTATGAATAATCGTTAAATTTTTAAGACCTAAAAAGTCCATCTTTAGAAGTCCTAAATCTTCCAAGTACTCCATAGAATAACTTGTTAAATACATACCTTCACTAACTGTTAATGGTAAAACCTCATCTAAATCTCTTTGACACATAACAATACCAGCAGCATGAGATGAAGTATGCCTTGGAAAGCCTTCCAATCTTAAAGCTACTTTAAACATTTTACTAAGTAATAAATCACTATCTATCCTAGCTTTAAAAGCTGGATTATTATTATAAAAATCACTTAATTTTTCTTTAGTAAAAGCCGGAATAAATTTATTCAAGCCATCAACTTTATAAGTTGGAATATTTAAAACTCGGCTAACATCACGAATTACTTGTTTTGCTCCCATAGTACCAAAAGTAACAATACCAGCGACTCTCTTTTTACCATACTTAGAAACAACATAATCTATAACTTCGTCTCTTTTATCATCAGGAAAATCTGTATCTATATCAGGCATAGTTTTACGTTCTGGATTTAAAAAACGTTCAAACAACAAATCATATTTCAAAGGATCAATTTCAGTAATACCTAAACAATAAGATACTAAAGATCCAGCAGCACTACCTCTTCCGGGACCAACTAATATATCGTGCTGTTTAGCATATTTAATAAAGTCATATACCACTAAAAAATAATTAGAAAATCCCATTTCATCTATAATCTTTAATTCATAACTAAGACGATTACGATACGTATCATTAACTTCACCATTAAGTCTACGATTTAACCCTACCTTCGCAAGTTCAAATAAATATTTACTAGCATTATCACATTCATAAATAGGAAGTAAAAGTTCAGGTTTTGGAAATTCCAAATTACAGGCATCACTAATTCTCATAGTATTTAAAAGACCAATATTATCAGTACGTTCTAATAAATTAGGAATTTCTAATTCATGATTTAAAATATCGTACCCCACTTCATCACTAACGGTTTTCCCATCACGTATTTTATATAAATAAGTAAGATAATCACTATCCTCTTTATGTAAATATAAAGAAAGAGGAAAAAACACTACATTTTTAGTATCTAATAAAACTTCTTTTTCTTCGAGCTTACTAGAATATCCTAAATACAAATCAGAATAAATTTCTTTAGCTAAAGAATACTTACTTCGGCTCTCAAAAGGTAATACACTAATAACCTCCGAAGAAAAACTCTTTAAATCATCAACAGTTACCAATCTTTCATTTTGAATAGTAGAAAGCTTAATTAAATTTTGATATCCCTTATAGTTTTTGCAATATAAAACTATAATAAATTCTTCTAAAGTAATAGTAAGACCAATAATTGGTTTAATATTTTCCTTTTGACACTTTTTAACAAATTCCATTACCCCATACATAGAATCATCACTAAGTGCCATACTAGAGATTTTATGATTTACCGCAAAAGAAACTAAATCATCAATAGTTAACATACTAGAAAGTAATGAATAATTACTTTTATTATATAATGGTATATACATATAAAACCTCCTCGTATTTATTCTATCATAAAATATAAAAGATAAAAATCGAAAATAAATAAGTAATAGAAAAAACATCAAAGAAACGATTTTATTTGACTTATATCACTTTTTGTGTTAAAGTTATTAAGCAGAAAGAAAAAGAGCAAAGGAGGATTATCATGGCAACTAACGTATCAAATAGAACAGGAAATGTTAAAAATTTAAGATCTCACTCTTTAAGAGCTACTAAAAAGAGACAAAAATTAAACTTACAAGTTGTAAGACTTGAAAACGGAAAAAAAGTTAGAAAGTCTACTAAAGAAATAAGAGAATTATTAAAAAATGCTAAAGCTGCTTAATAGCAGTTTTTTTTTGCAAAAAAAAAGCATCTCATAAGAGATGTTTTATTCACAAGTATATCCACCACCAATAAGTCTAGCACTAATAGTATCCTTTGTATCTTGAGAATTAAATTCAACATTAGCAAAATTATTAGTAGTATGAAGTGTAGTTAATGTTGTAGGATTAAATTGTGTAAAATCAACAGCTAACTTAGCTGTATAACCATCAACAACATTAGGAGAAGTACTTGCTCTAGGCGTTTTTTCCAACAAATAACCAGTGATTGGAGTTTGAACCAAATTAGCAAGCGAACTATCTAAAGTAATAATACTAGCTGGTGTTTGTGCAACTGGAGTACTAACAGAAATATCCATTACTTTTTCATAATATTTTAAAGTACCAGTATCTAAAAATTGAAAATTATAAGTAGTATTCACCAAAGTAACATCAGTAGGATTAGTTTGACTTAAAGTACAAGATAAACTAAGTGGATTAACTGTACTTGCTGCATCCACATCTTCTTGTCTTTTTTCTGAAACAACAGGCTTATCTTCTACACTACGACTACTTAACATATTATTAACACTAGGATAACATAAACCAAGAGAAATAGAAAAAACACCAATGACTGCTAAAACAGCAGCTGGTTTTTTACTTGTTCTTTTTTCATATTTTGCAGCCTTCTCTAACTCTTGTAAATTAAGCACTTGAGTTCTTGTTAATTCTTCTAGTTCTTCTTTTGATTTTCTATGTCTCATGTTTATCACCCTCTACTATTCTCATTATAGTAGAAACTAGAAAAAATAGCAAATAAAAATAGCTATTTCTAGCTATTTTTTAATTACTTTTTTTATTTTTAGCATCAAACTTCTTACGTTCTTCAGTATTTAATATTCTTTTTCTCAAACGAATAAAGTTTGGAGTAACTTCTACTAATTCATCAGAATTAATATAATCAAGTGCATATTCTAATGTAATTGGACGAGGACGTTTTAATACTACCGTATGATCACTACCAGCAGCACGAGTATTTGTTAATTGTTTACCTTTAACAACATTAACTGCTAAATCATTATCACGATTACATTCACCAACAATCATACCTTCATATACTTCTGTACCAGGTTCAATAAACATAACTCCACGATCTTCTAAGTTACCAATAGAATAAGCTGTAGAAGATCCATTTTCCATAGAAACTAAAACACCAAGTTTTCTCTCACCTACATCAACATTTTCGTATGGCATATATTCTTTAAAACTATGAGACATGATACCATAACCCTTAGTTAATGTCATAAAGTCAGTAGAAAAACCAATTAAACCACGTGAAGGAATAGTATATAAAAGACGTGTTTGTCCGTTAATATTAGCCATATTTTCCATTTTGGCACCACGAAGTCCTAATTGTTCAATAACAGCACCAACAGAATCATCTGGTACATCAATTTGTAATTCCTCATATGGCTCGTACTTAATACCCTCTTTTTCTTTAATAATAACTTTTGGTTTAGAAACTTCAAGTTCAAAACCTTCACGACGCATGTTTTCAATCAAAATACTTAAATGTAATTCACCACGACCACTAACAACAAAACTATCATTAGTGAATGGTTCAACTTTTAGGCTAACATCTCTTTGTGTCTCTCTCATTAAACGCTCTTCAATCTTACGAGCAGTAACAATTTTTCCATCTCTACCAACAAAAGGAGAAGAATTAGCTCCAAAAGTCATTTGTAAAGTTGGCTCATCAATATGTAACAAAGGTAAAGGTAAAATATCAGAAGTATTACATAAAGTTTCACCTACTGAAATATCAGCAAGTCCAGCAACAGCTACAATATCTCCTGCCTCTGCTTCTTCTATCTCTATACGTTTATAACCATAAAAACCAAATAATTTTTGAATTCTAAACTGTTTTGTTGTTCCATCTAAACGGCAACAAGTTACCATTTCACCAGTCTTGATAGTACCATTATGAACACGTCCAATACCAATTCTACCAACAAACTCATTATAGTCAAGCAATGCTGGTTGGAATTGTAAAGGTTTAGAATTATCTCCAATAGGTTCAGGAATTTCTTCCAAAATAGTATCAAGAATTTCTCCAAATCCTTCAGTTTGTGTACTTAAATCATCACTATAAGAGCAAGTACCATTTAATGCTGAAGCATAAATAACTTTAAAATCAAGTTGACTATCATCTGCACCAAGTTCAATAAATAAATCTAATACTTCATCAACAACTTGACTACATCTAGCACTAGGTTTATCCACTTTATTAACAACAACAATTGGCTTAACATGAGCTTCAAATGCCTTCTTTAATACAAATCGAGTTTGTGGCATAGCACCTTCATAAGCATCTACTACCAAAATAACTCCATCAACCATATTCATGATACGTTCTACTTCTCCACCAAAATCAGCATGTCCAGGAGTATCTAAAATATTAATACGTACCCCTTTATAATCCAACGCCGTAGTCTTAGCTAAAATAGTAATACCACGTTCTCTTTCTAACGCATTAGAATCCATAGATACATTAGAAACATCTTCATTATCACGAAACATTCCAGAATGTTTTAAAATACCGTCAACCAATGTAGTTTTACCATGATCAACATGCGCTATAATTGCTATATTTCTTTTTTTCATATATTACACCTCTTTACGTCGCTCCCAATTATACCACACAACAAAAAAAAATACTAGAGTTTTATAATATTTTATTTTCATAATAAAACAAATAAAAAGATGTAAGCAAAATTGCTTACATCTAATCATATATACACCTTTTTTAAAGAACTACCATTAAGAATGTTAAAATTAAGATATTAACAACTGCAATAGTAAGAACAACTTTTCCTGCCCATTTTACCCAAGTAGTATATTCTACCTTAGCAAGAGCAAGACCACCCATAATAGCACCACAAGTTGGAGTAATAAGATTTACTAAACCATTTGCAGCAACCATTGTCATAATTGTTACTTCAACACTATAACCAACTTGACTAGCAAGAGGCCCAATAATTGGAGCAGATAAAGTTGCTAAACCAGAACTAGATGGAACTAAAACAGATAATATAACATGTAATAAATAATTCAAAGGAGCAAAAACAAATTCAGGTACAAGCTGTAAAATATTAGCAGCATTATAAATAATATAATTATCTAAATAAGTGCTTTGCATCAATACAGATGCTCCTCTGGCAATAGCAATAATCAAAATAACACCAACCATGTCATCAGCACCATCAATAAATGTATCAACGAACTCTTTTTCACCAGTACGATTGATAAAACCAATAACAACAGACATAATTAAGAACCACAATGCAGCTTCATAGAAATACCAACTACCTAAAGGTGTACCAGTTAACCATCCAGTTGTATTTTTGAATATTGTAACACCAAAATCTTCCCATGGAATAAATCCAATAATCATAACAGCAAAAGTTAAAGCAAATAAACATAAAGTAATAACTTGTTTACGAGTTAATTTAACTTTTTCATCTTTTTTAGTTGCGTGTACACCATATTCCATTTCCATATTTTTTCTTTCTCTAATAGAAAGAATAGTAGAACCTTTTTTCTTAATAACTTTCTTAGCATAATTCATAACAAATAAAATTGAAATTAATAATGTAGTAAGCCATAAGATAGCTCCTATTGCAATGATTAATCCTTGATTAACTTGAATATTATCAGGCAAAGCACTGACAGCTGCACCTACAGCAAATGGATTAATTGTAGACCCTAAAACACCAGAACCTGCTCCTAACAATACAATTGCGGAAGACACAACAGTGTCCATTCCTGCCATAACCATAGCAGCAGCAAGCAAAGCGTAAAAACCAACAGTTTCTTCCAACATACCATAAGTTGTTCCAGCGATAGAGAAAATAAACATTAAGATTGGAATTAAAGCAAGTTCATTACCTTTTAATTTTTTTACTAAAACTTGAATTCCAGTTTCTAAAGCCTTTGTTTTAGCAACTACAGCTAAAAAACCTCCTAAAATAAGCACGAAAATACATACATCAATAGCATTTTCAAATCCTAATATAGGTGACATTAAAACTTCTGGTAAAGTAGCACTAACTACCCCAGTACCATTAACAATCTCTCCCCCACTAAATTGAGCTTGTGGTAAAAAATATGTTAAAAAGCCCAATAAAAATATTAAAATAAATATTATTGAAAAGGCTGTAATAAATCCTTTTCTTTTCTTTTTCGTAGCCATAATTAAAATTCCTTTCTACTAATTACTGTACCGGTTTTTCCTTCCAAAGCTTGCTTTGCTTTATCCAAAGAAGTAATTAAAGCTTGAGCATCTCTACGATTATACTGAACAAAATCAAGGCAAGCTTCAATTTTCGGTAACATACTACCTTCTTTAAATTCCCCTGTTTGCATATAATGTCTAGCAAGAGAAGGCGTTAAGAAATCTAGTTTTTTCTCATTCGCTGTATTATAATTTATGCAAACCTTTTCAACTGCTGTTAAAATCAAGAAGATATCAGCCTTAATATCAATAGCTATTCTAGCACTGGTCTTATCTTTATCAATAACAGCATCTACACCCTTTAGTTTATTATAATGATAAACAACAGGTATTCCACCACCACCGCCAGCAATTACTATATTGCGATTCTTTAAAAGCATATTAATAGTCTTAGCCTCAACAATTTTTTGTGGTTCTGGAGAAGGGACAACTCTTCGATATCCACGACCAGCATCTTCTTTAAATATATATCCTCGTTCTATATATAATTTATCAGCTTCTTCTTTTGTATAAAAACTTCCAATCGGCTTAGTTGGATGAGTAAATGCAGGATCAGTTTTATCAACAACAACTTGAGTAAGTACCGTAGTACAATGCTTTCTCATATTTCTTCGAACTAATTCTTCTTGAATAGATTGTTGTAAATGATAACCAATATACCCTTGACTCATAGCTCCACACTCTGCAAATGGCACACTTGGAGTATGAACTTCATCATGAGAAACTTCCATCGCCATATTAATCATACCAACTTGAGGACCATTACCATGAGTAACAACAATATCATAAGTATCAGCCAAATCAACAATATACTTGGCAGTTTTTTGAACTAGTTTTAATTGTTCTTCTGGACTATTTCCTAAAGCATTACCACCTAATGCTATTACTATTCTCTTTTTCATTTTTTCATCGTTGCATACATGACAGCTTTAATTGTATGAAGTCTATTCTCAGCTTGATCAAATACTTTAGATTGCTCTGACTCAAAAACTTCATCAGTAACTTCCATTTCAGTAATACCAAACTTATCATGTATTTCCTTTCCAATTTTTGTATTAATATCATGGAAAGATGGTAAACAATGTAAGAAAATAGCATCAGGATTTGCAAGACTCATAAGTTCAGAAGTAACTCTATAAGGAGTTAATAACTTTATTCTTTCTTTCCATAATTTGTCATCTTCTCCCATAGAAACCCAAACATCAGTATAAACAACAGATGCCCCTCTCAAAGCCTCATTAACATCTTCAGTTAACAAAATTTTAGAACCATTTGCTTCTGCGAATTTACGACATTGACCAACTAATTCAGAATTAGGATATAAAGTTTCAGGAGCACAACAACAAAAATCAATTCCCAACTTAGAACAAATAACCATTAAAGAATTTCCAACATTATTTCTAGCATCTCCTAAAAATACAAGTTTTCTTCCTCTAACACTACCGAAGTTCTCATACATTGTCATAATATCTGCAAGCATTTGAGTTGGATGAAACTCATTAGTAAGACCATTCCATACAGGAACAGAAGAATATTTAGCCAATTCTTCAACAATAGCTTGATCAAAACCACGATATTCTATTCCATCATACATTCTTGATAAAACTCTAGCAGTATCAGCAATACTTTCTTTTTTTCCCATTTGTGAACCAGTTGGTCCTAAATAAGTAACTCCCATACCTAAGTCCATAGCACCAACTTCAAAAGCACAACGAGTTCTAGTAGAATCCTTTTCAAATAATAAAACTACATTTTTTCCTTTTAAATATTCATGTTTTTTTCCATTTCTCTTTTTCTTCTTAAAATCCATAGCCAACTGAATTAAAAACAAAATCTCTTGTTCACTATAATCAAGTAATTTTAAGAAATCTCTACCATAAAGATTCATTTTAATCCTCCCTTATTAATGGCATACTCATACATCTTGGGCCGCCACGTCCACGAGAAAGTTCAGCACCAGGAATCTCAATAACTTTAAGACCGTTTTCTCTAAGAACTTCATTAGTAATAACATTTCTGTCATAAACTACAACAACACCAGGAGCAATACATAAAGTATTAGATCCATCATTCCATTGTTCTCTTTCAGATGCAACTTTATCTCCACCAGCACAAGGAATTAAAGTTACAGGTATTTTTAAATATGAAGATAAAATATTTTCTAAAGAATCATTAATTTCTACTACATTTAAATCTTCATCACTATCTTCAATATTTCCTTCAGTAATCTCAAAAACTTGTAGTGTATCTACAATTCCAGGATGATAAGTAAATTTATTACGATCAACTTGTGTAAATACAGTATCTAAATGCATAAAAGCACGACTATTTGGAATATTAAAAGCTAAAACCGTATCTATTTTACATTTATCATCTTTAAACAAGTTTTTAGCTAATTGATCAATAGCCTCTGGAGTAGTCCTTTGAGAAATACCAACTGCCAAAATATGATCATTTAAATTTAAAATATCTCCACCCTCAATATGATAAGGTAAGTCACGATCATAATACTTATCAACTTGACCTTTAAAATCAGGATGATATTTAAAGATATACTCAGCATAAATAGTTTCACGATTTCTAGTAACAGAATACATCTTATTTAATGAAATACCCCTACCAATACTAGCAAAGTTATCTCTAGTAAAATAAAGGTTAGGCATAGGATCAGCAAGAAAATCTGTCTCTTCAGTTACCAAATCAACTAAAGACTTTTCATCTTTTCTCTTAGATCTATTAATTTCATAAATTTGAATACCTTCCATCGTTTTTAATACAAGTTCATACTCATCTTTAAAACTATTTAAATAATGAAATACCAAATCACGATATTTTGGTGTCCTAATACCAGCTTCATAAATAAATTGATTTAAAAATTCTTCACGAATTTCATCACTCAAAGCTAATACTTCAGCCATCAATTTTTCTAAATATACAACTTCTACCCCATTTTCCTTTAAAACTCTAGCAAATTCATCATGTTCTCTTTGTGCAACTGGTAAATAAGGAATATCATCAAATAATAAATCACCTAAAGTATCAGGTGTTAAATTTAATAACTCATTACCAGGACGATGCAACAAAACTTTTTTTAAAGGTCTAATTTCACTTGTTACATTAATCTTATTCATTTTTACCTCCATTACTGAATATTATTTAAAAATCGCTGTAATCGATTTGTTTTGGGATGCTTAAACATTTGCTCTTTTGTGCCTTCTTCCACGATTTTCCCCTTATCCATGAAAATAACCCTTGTTGCAAATTCCTGAGCAAAATTCAACTCATGTGTTACTACAATCATTGTAATATTCTCACGACTCACCTCCATTATTAACGACAAAACTTCACCTATCATTTCTGGATCTAAAGCACTAGTAGGCTCATCAAACAAAATAACTTCAGGATTCATCATTAAGCTTCTAATAATAGCAACCCTTTGCTTTTGCCCACCAGACAAATCACTAGGATAGCTTGTTTCCTTATCTTCTAAGTGAATTTGTCTTAAATACTTTCTTGCCTTATTGATAGCCTCATCTTTAGACATTAATTTATTCAAAACTGGAGCTAGTGTAAGATTATCAATAACAGTCAAATTATCAAATAACTGATAATTTTGAAACACCATTCCAATTTTTCCTTGAATACTTTTATATAACTTATCATTGAGAACTTTTCCATGATAATAAATACGTCCACTAGTAGGTTTTTCTAACATATTTAAACATCTAAGCAAAGTAGACTTACCACTACCAGAAGGACCAATAATAACAATTTTTTCATTTTCCTCTATTTCTAGATTAATATTTTTTAAAACAGATATATTTCCAAATTTTTTAACTAATTTATTAACTTGATACAACATGATTTAACTTCCTTTCTCCAAATTTCATAACCTTAGATAAAATAAAAGTTAAAAATAAATAAACAAGTGCCGCAACAACTAGTGGAAAAAAGTAATCATAAGTTCTTGAAGAAATAATATCAGCTGCTTTAATAAGTTCAATAATTCCAACATATCCAGCAATAGAAGTTTCTTTTACTAAAGTAATAATCTCATTACCTAATGCTGGAAAAATCTTAGCAAGAGACTGTGGAAAAATAATATGTACCATAGTTTTTAAATAATCAAGTCCCAATGTTTTAGCCGCCTCTCGCTGACCTTTATCAATACCTTCATAACCAGCTCTAAAAATCTCAGCTACATAAGCACCAGAATTAATTCCAAAAGTTAGAATTCCAACAATAATTGGAGATAATGTAGAAGTTTTAAAAATAACATAATATAAAATCATTAACTGTAATAATGTAGGAGTACCCCTAATTACATAAACATAAATGTCACATAATTTACTTAGTAAAAATAATTTACCTGTTTGTTTATGATAATCTCTAATAATAGAAATAATGATTCCTAATATCAGTCCCAACACAATAGAAAAGAAAGAAATAATTAAAGTAAACTTTATTCCTTCCAAAAAATACAAATATCTATTTTCAAATATAAATGTCTGATAAAAAGAATCCCACAAACCACTCATACTGCCAACCTCTTTATTTTGAATATTTTAATATTAATTCATCTATTTTTCCTTCTTCAATTAACCTCTTTAAAACCTTATTAATTTGTTTTTTCAATTCATCATTTCCTTTTTGAACTATCATGCCATACCGATCTTGAAATAAAATACCATCCATTATTTTCAATTCCGGATTTTCTTTTACAATTTCTTTAGCAGGCAATTCATCCATAATCAAACAAGCAACTTTATTAGCTTTTACATCTTCAACCGCTGACAAATATTTTTTATGTTGTACTAAAGTTGCCTTAGGATAATTATCACTAACATACAAATCAGCAACAGTACCAAGTTGAACTGCAATTTTTTTATTTTCAAGTTCAGAAAAATTGGTAATAGTACTATCATTTTTCAAAACAACAACTTGATTAGAAACTGTATATTCATCAGTAAAATCAACTTGTTTCTTCCTCTCTTCTGTAATACTAATACCGGCTGCTGCAAAATCAGCTTTACCACTTTTTACCTCATTAATTAAAAAATCAAAAGAAACATCTTTTACAACTAATTTTTTATCTAATTCTTTAGCAATCTCCTGTGCTATTTCAATATCAACTCCAACAATTTCGCCATCTTGATAAAATTCATATGGAGCAAATCCAGCTTCCGTCGCTAAAACAAGCTCATCACTGTTTTTAAATGAACATCCACTAACAAAAAAAATAATTAAAAAAAATAATATCACTAACTTCTTCATAAACTCTACCCTATCTTACCTAGAGTGTATCATGAATTTAAAATAAAGTAAACTAAAATATGATTTCATATTTTTTTTCTAAACAATTTAAGAAAATATATAAAAATAATTATAATTAAGAAAATCTTAATCGGCAATTTTAACCAAGATATTTTAGCATTAATATAAATCCAACCATTACCCAAAGTATATCCCAAATAAACAAATAAAAAAGTCCAAGGAATAGAGCCAATAATTGTGTATATTAAAAACTTCAAAAAGGATAATCTCATAATACCAATAGGAAGGGAAATAAGTGTTCGTATAATAGGAAGATTTCTACCAATAAGTGCCCCAAACATTCCATATTTAGAAAACCAAGAATCACTCCTGTCTAACTCTTCTTCCTTCATAAAAAAATATTTACCAAATTTACGAACGAACGGCTTTCCACCAAAATATCCCATAAAATATATCACGATAGCACAAAAAACACTTCCAAATAAACCAATCAAAAAAGTTCCCCAAAACGAAAAAATACCTCGACTAGCTAAAATACCACCAGTTGCTAAAATTGCTTCACTTGGAATAATAATAATTACTGCTTCTAGTACCATTCCTAAAAACATTCCTAAATATCCAAAATTTTCTATTAAAGAAAAAACAAAGTTTTCCACAAAATCACCTAATAAAATATATGAAAAAAGAATTAGTTTTTTTCTAATTCTTCAATAAACTCATATAAAGTAGTATAACTTTTCTTATCCAAAACATCTAATTCTCTACTATGACTTTTCATTATAGCACCTTGAAAGGACGAAAGCATCTCTAAATCATTAATATTATCACCTATTACATATAAATTATCCTTATCACAATTAGCATGGACCAAAACATTTTCAAGTGCTGTTTTCTTATTAATGGAACCACTAATAACATTAATGTGTTCTACACTAAGATAAGCATAAAACCCAAGTTCTAACAATTCATTCACTACTTTTTGAGCATTTTTATTTTCCCTACCAATAACACCAACAACCTTAACACAATCATCCATATTTTTTGTCTGATTATATCCATCATCTAAATAATAATTAAATTGATATTTTTCGAATATTGGAATAATTCTAATAATATCTTCTCTTAATAATCCCTTGGTAAAAAAACAATAATCCATAGAATCGAATATTTTAGCACCATCTTGACATATTAAATAATGATAGGGAATATTATATTGATTAAGTAATTGTTTAATATTAGAATAATTTCTACCGGTAACAATTCCAAACAAATTGCCATTCTTTATAAAACTTCGAATAGCATCAATGTTCCTTTGAACAATATTATCATCATCAACATATAAAGTTAAATCAAAGTCACTGGCAAGCATTTTCATACCATCACATCCTATAAACATTATATAAAACATAAAAAAATAAAAAAAGTATTGACAATGTAATAATATCTGATATAATTGTAAATGTCTACTTGATTCGTAGCAAACAATTTATGCGGATGTAGTTTAATGGTAGAACCTCAGCCTTCCAAGCTGACTACGGGAGTTCGATTCTCCTCATCCGCTCCAGTGACGTTTCTGTTCGAACTTTTATAGTTTGAACTTGAGATACATATCAATCCGTTCGGGTTGATTTTTTTGTGTTTACAAAAGAATTAATAAGGAAAGGATGTGATTTTTATGATAAAGTTTACTACACAAGAG
>JALFCF010000006.1 GCA_022771205.1 Mycoplasmatota bacterium
AAGAATTGCATTTGGTTATAGAAAATATGAACACTTTGTTTCAAGAATATTCTTAATTAAAGGCAGAATAAAAGAATGACTTTCGTCATCCTCTTACATTTTTATCAAAGTCCTTTACCAACACTATTTGACAAAGAACCATAAAAAAATACGTTCATTGGTATAACAACGAACGTATACAAAAGAGACTTGGATATTTATCACCTGTACAATACAGACTTAAATATTCATAAGATTAATCTTTTTATTTAGTGAGTACTTGACAGGTACTATTATCATCTCGATTCTTCTTTTTAGCCATTTTTAACAAAAAAAATTCTTTTTCTGTAGACTGAAATAATTTTAAAAAGTCTTTAAATTTCTTATTAGCACTAGAAACTCCAGGAAACGCTTTAAGTAAACGAGATGTTAACAAAACATTCTTTTTTAAAGCTTGTGTTACTTCTTTCTTAATTTTAGCTGTTGCATCCACATGCAAATATTTACTAAAATTAATTTTTAAGTTATTTGTAATATAGCAAGAAACTATAAAATCTATAACAAAAACAAGAAATAAAATAATACCAAGCACAACAGTTACACTACTAGGCATCAAATATACTAGCCATGATAAAAAAGGATTTAATAACTTAATAACTACAATTCCACCAATGCCAAACAACACAGCATTAAGTAAACAAACTCTACCATTCAAATTAAACTTATAATCAGTATAATCCCACCAACGAAGTTTAAATATTTTTTCCATTATCAAACTAGTAAAATATTCTAGTAATGTACAAAAAAATGCAGCAATAATAAATATAGCAAATAAATCATGTCCATATTTATTCAAACCAAAAACCATAAATATGCAACCTACACCATAAATAGGTAAATAAGGTCCTATCAAAAATCCACGGTTCCAGACTGGTTTTCTAGTCATAATCGTCAGATTAATAATTTCAGCAACATATCCTATTATAGAATAAAGTATAAACATAATAAACCAAAAACAAAAATTATATAACATACTTCCTCCTAAATAATTAAGGATATTAGCATAATAATAACACCTAGACCAATACCCAAATTACGTTCCTTTTTAAATTTACTTTGAGAAAGTCTTGGCCATAATTCAGAAAGTAAAATAAATACCAACATTCCCAAAGTAAGAGATAATAGACTACCTAACACCCATTCAGGTACCATTCGACTATTCAAGAATAATGACAATATTCCACCTAATAAAGTAGATAAAGCAACTCCACCAATAGATAGCCAAATTTTCATAGATTTTTGATTTCCCTGATAAAATGTGGTAGCAATTACCATACCTAAAGGTAAATTATGAAAACCAATTCCAATAGCTAACATAAGCCCAGTACTAACATCACTAAGAACAGTTGAATAAACTGCCATACCTTCTACAATGTTATGAATAATAAGAGCAACAGAAGAAATAACTCCAATATGTGCCAAATTATTATTAGATTCTTTTTTAGACATTTTATGATGTTCATGATGATCAGGAATAAAATGATCAAGTACTCTAAGTATTGCATAACCTAAAAAAGTAAATATTAAAAATAACCAAATATATTTCAAACCTAAATGTTCAATAATATCAGGAACTAAATCTAAAATAATTAACATAATAATAACGCTAAATGCAAGCCCCAAAGAAAAATCAGTAATTTGCCCTTTCTTACTAGCTAAAAAAGCAGCAAGTGCACCTATCAAAACAAATATTCCTAATAATAGAGTAATTACCAACCCAATAATTTCTATTCTCATATTCCTCACCTATCTTACAAAAATATAAATCAAAACTACTATTGCTAAAACTACTCTATATACCATAAAAATTTTAAAATTATGTTTTTGTAAATATTTAAGCAAATATTTAATACATAACAATCCAACAACAAAGGATACTAAAATACCTAAAATAAAAGTTCCTAAATTAGCAGCAATAACACTGATAGCTGATCCTTTAAATAACTGTAATACGACAGCACCTAAAACAACCGGAGCACTTAAAAAGAAAGAAAACTTAGCAGCACTCTCACGATCTAAACCTAAAACTCTTCCAGCAGCAATAGTTGTTCCACTACGAGAAAAACCAGGAATCAAAGCAAAAACTTGACTACAACCAATAACAATAGCATCTTTTAAAGTCATTTTTTTTACATCTTTAGTTTCTTTACTAAATTTATCAGCTAAATAAATAATAATACCCATAATAGCAAGAGCCAAAGCAATGACAATATAATTAGAACGTACTACGTTTTCAATAGCATCCTCAAATAAAACACCTACAATCGCAGCTGGAATAGTAGCTGCAACTAAATACCATAGTATCTTACCATCATCATCCTTAACCCCTTTAGTAAATCCCTTTTTTATCATCTGAATAAAGTCAGAAAAGAAAAACACACCAATAGCAAGTAAAGTTCCAAAATGAAGTGCAATATCAAATGTAAGTTCCATATTAGCACTAATACCTGCACCTATACCAAAAATATCTCTAAAAATAATTAAATGGGCAGAAGAAGAAATTGGTAAAAATTCCGCAATTCCTTGAATAAACCCTAAAACTAAAATTTCAATTATATCCATTATGCATCACCTAACTTATAACCTATAATAGTAGAAACAGCAAACAATACAATTCCTACAAATACTTCAATATTAGAAAAAGAAACTTGGAACAAAGTTGCACAAAGAGTAACAATACTAGCAATCAAGAACCCTAAAATAGCATAATATGTAGAAAGTTCATATTTATTAAATAAAAATTCTATCAGTTTAGCAATTAAAATAATTCCTAAAAGCACTCCTATTCCAAATGGAATTAAAACCATTAAATTATGTCCAACTTTTGAGAAATCTGTAAGTTGACTTACAACATTAACTATAGGCTTATAAAAACCTAAAAGCATCAAAACAAATGACCCACTAACACCAGGAATAACCATGGTAGCTGCTGCTATCATACCTACTAAAAATAAAAGTATCATCATCCAAGGTGTCACATTAGCAAGAGAAACAGCATTATTCCCTTCTTGCATAAATGCCATACCTATAACAATTCCAAAAGT
The DNA here is from genome assembly GCA_022771205.1 of Mycoplasmatota bacterium. Taxonomy (GTDB): domain Bacteria; phylum Bacillota_I; class Bacilli_A; order RF39; family UBA660; genus Faecimonas. Next base: position 3,084 of record JALFCF010000006.1, read on the forward strand.
AATAAAAAATAGTAATAAATTGAATGGTTTTACTTTACTTTTTCTAACTTTTCGAGTAAGAAGAGGTACTCCCCCCATAATAAGACCTATAAAAAACAAAGTGGTTGGAAAAGGAAATTTATCTAAACACAAACTAATGACTTTACTCATTAATAAGATAGACAATACAGCTCCTAATCCAAAAACCAATAAAAACTTTAGACTTTTCTTTATATCTTTAGAGAAATGACTAATAGCATTAATTAAATCTTCATAAACCCCCATAGTCAAAGCAAGAGTTCCACCACTTACCCCTGGAATAATATTAGCAACACCGAATAAGGCCCCTTTTACAGCTAAAATAATTTTATCCTTCATAAATATCTCCTTATTTAATTTTCAAATACTTCCATAATAAGTGGAACAACATGTTTTTTACGAGAAACGCAATTATCGACAAAATATCCCTCAGGAAGATTTTCTTTGTCGTATACTACATCTACAACATTTTGTCCCTTAGTATTAAAGATAACATAACTACCATTTTGAATAATGTCAGTAACATATAAAGCAACAAAATCATAGTTATTAGCTTCAGCCACTTCATCTAATGTATGAATATATTCATCAAGTTCCTTCTTCATTTCATCAAAATTCATAGTAAAAAATTGTCCTATAGCAAAAGTCTTTTCATTTACAGTATATAACTTAAAGTCGTTATATAATACATCTTCTTTAGTCATTCCTTCTAAAGAAGTTCCTGCTTTTAACATATTCATACCATATTCTTGATAATCAACATCAGCAATATTTGAAAGCTCTTCTACTGCTTGTCTATCTCTAGGTGTAGCAGTAGGACTTTTTAATATTAAAGTATCAGATAAAATTCCAGAAAGTAATGCTCCAGCTATTTCTTTAGGAATTTCCACTCCTCTTTCTTTATATAATGTATAAACAATTGTACAAGTAGAACCAACAGCCATATTGCGGAAATTAATTGGCGCTGATGTTGTTATACTTCCTAAATTATGATGATCAAAAATTTCTAAAATGTTTGCTTCATCAATTCCTTCAACACTCTGTAATTTTTCATTATGATCAACTAAAATAACATTTTTAGGATGTTTTTCATTTAAATCAATAATCTTTAATAATCCTAAGCATCTATTTTTTCGATCAACCACAGGATAATTAGTATGTTTCAACTTATTATTAATATCTAAAACTGTATCAACATATTCACTCTCTTCAAATTTTGTTGGATTATAACTACGTATCATAGTTTTAATATAATTTGTTAATGGTAAAAGTCTCGTAATATGATATGAATCATAAGGAGTACGAATGATATTAACTTTATTCTTTCTAGCTATTTCAATATGCTTTTCTTTTATTTCAGAATCCCCAGATAAAATAACTAATTTAACACCAGACTCAACAGCATATTCAATAACACTATGACGATCACCAACAATTAACACATCACTTGAAGAAAGAGGAACTTGATTGATAAAAGTTGTACTTCTATAAGCTGCAACCATAATCTTACCAATAATTTCATCATCAAATTTTAAAATTTCTTCACCCTTTAATACTTTCATAATATTATCATATGAAGTAAATAATTCTTCAAAATTAGCATTAACCACCATATGTGATAAATCTTTAATAGTAATTAAGCCTAAAAAAGAATTTTTCTGTTGAACAACAGGAATACCTGTTAATCCTTCTTTTAACATTTCTTGATAACCATCATAAATAGAACCAGTATCTTTAATAAAAAAACCTTTATGATAATTAACATCTTTAATTTGCAATTTTACATCATTTAAATATTCAGGCTCTTTTAACCCAAAATATTCAAGAGCATATTTAGTCTCTTTGTTGACATTTCCTAAAATTCTTGCTTCTGTATTATCTCCTAATTTATTTTTCAAATAAGAAAGACCTATAGCAGACATAACAGAATCTGAATCAGGTTTTTTATGTCCAAAAATAAATGTTTTTTCCATACTATCACTTCTTTCTTGCAAAAGTATACCATAAATTAGCAACAAAAAAAAGAGATAACCAAGAAGATTATCTTATTTTTACAAAATTAACTACTAAAAGCATTAATAAATAAATAGAAGTACGCAACTCCCTATGAATCCCATAACCCTTCTCATATAATGCAGCAACATCATCCAACAAATCAACAATCCAACTTTCAATATACTTTGGTGGCGTAAAAGTTACTGGAAACATATGAGTACTAATAATATCTATCTGTTTTTCAGTCAAATCAATATATTTAGATGCATTTTTAACTGCATAACCAGGATGAAGTCTTAATTTATTAGCTTCATTTTCATACTTTACTTCATCTAAAAAGAAATCATGAAGAAGAGCTGCAATAGTGACTTCCTTATAATCTAAATGCAATGCTTTACACACCTTATAAGATAAATATGCAACACGCATAGAATGATCATATCTAGTAATTCCATGGTGTGTAATAAACTTCAATTGATTAAATTCTTCTATTTCAAGAATCGGACTGACAATACGTTCGAATTCCAAATCTTCATAACTGTTCATATAAACATCCTTTACCCATATCATCACATTTTATGATAATTCTTACCCTAACATGATAACATAAATCTATTAAGTCTGCAAGAAACATAAAATTTATGATTGTCAATTTACACTAATCAACATAGCGACCCATACATTATAACACATTGCCTCAAAAATTGCAACCGAGCCACAATAGTAAGCAATTTAACTATATGTTTCAATTATAGATAAAGAATTATAATTTTTTTATTTTAGCACCAGTATTCTAATCAATATTTTCACCACAATTATCTAAATAACCATAGAATTTTTCAGCACTATCATATAATTGCATCTCAAATGCGGATAGATCCCCCAATCTGTCTTCCATATTTTTAAAAAATTGATAACCCAATGCCCCAGTAGTACCCAAAGTGAATGCCATACTAACTAAAGTTGGTACATCCATCCCTGGTTCGCCAAATCTTAAATAAGCATACAATAAAAGCTGTGATGTCAGGCACCATTTACTAGCTTCACTAGTAATAGTATCTATATTGATTACAGAATCCAATTTTTCCTTTTCTTTACATAGTTGATAATAACGTCTTTTTGATATATATTTCCCATACCATCTTTTAATGACATATTATTGGAAAAAGTATGTTCTTTCAAATCTTCCATTCTACATCCCCCTTCAAATTATGGCAAATTATATCATAAAATATGTCAACTTAAACTAATTCTTGCAAAATTTTATTTAACTCCTCTTCCTCTTCTGGAGTAGTTTCCTCATTTTCAAGATTTTTATCAAACCACGCTGGAAGACTAGTTTCCTTTTTAGTTTTAGATACCGATTTTACTTGAGACTTATTTGCAATTTTCTTAAGTTTTTTATGTTCCTTCTCTGCTACCTTCATTGCTTCTTCTACAGTTTCAATATTAAGTCTTTTCCATTGGCCAGCTATTGTTTCTACATAACTTTTCTTCAATTGTTCATGATTAATTTTTAAAACATAAGAAATAAGTACATTAACAACACCAGGATTCAACTTTTGATCAATTAATAAATTTTCAATCAATCGCTTATCTCTATCTGTTGGTTCTGCACCTTTATATTTGGCTTTCAAAAATTGATATGGCGTCAAATTTTCAAAAGCATAAACCATTTTAGCCCACTTAGAATGATCCCCTTCTGGCTTCTTTAAAAATTCCGGTTGTTTATTATAAATTACTGTTGGTAAATCACCAGCATGTTCAAACTGATAATATTCTCTACAATTTTTACGAAGTAAATTTTTATCGATAAATCCTTTTTCATTTAAAGAATCGCGAACTAACCCCTGCATAGCTAGTGTATCTAACTGATATGTAAAGCTAAGAGCATTAATTAGTTCTTTAGCCTCTTTAGAAAAACATCTTTCATGAACCATACTATTTGGAATACTAGAAATAAGCATATTAAAATCTATTTCTCGCTCTAATAAAGGACGACCAATTTCTCTTTTTCTGACTTCATTAGTTGCTTCAAGAACACTTCCCCTTGCCGATGTAAAAACTTGATCAAAACTAGAAGTAATATCTTCATAATCACGCAAATTAATATAAGGAACTTTAAAATAGTTAACTATTCGTTCATATTCTTTTTTCCCAAGATTATTATATAAAACCACATTTAAAATAGGATGAGTTAAAAACTCATGAGCAGACATTGGAGAATAAATAAGATAAACATATTGATTAATATTGCCAGACTTAAAATAAGTTTTTAAAAGACCACTAGCCTCTAACTTTTGTCTCGCAACCACAATATCTTCTAACTTTAGTTGCATTGTGGCCATTAAATGATGATGTGTCAAATCATAACTCATAAGTTCAGACTTATCTAAATCATCAAGTAAAGTAAAATATAAAGACACCGCTGCATAACCAATAATTGGTTGATATAGCATACTAACAAGCCTACGATCACTATCATTAATTACAGTTTTGTTAATTACAGTATACGTATCTGCTGGTAAAATCGTTTTGTTTTTCACTTCATCCATCACCTACTTAACTATCGTACAATATTTTAAAAAAAAAAGAAAGAAAATTCTTTCTTAAAAACCAAACCATCTTACTAAAATTTCAGGCGTAATTTTAGTAAAATATAAAAATGTAAATGCTATTAATAAAAATGGACCAAATGGAATCATCTTTTCATTATTTTTATACAATAGAAATAAAGACATAGGTAAAGCAAAAAGACTACCTAAAAATATAGCAACAGTACCTAAAAGAGGATCTAAAACAAGTCCAAATAAAAACATCATTTTAACATCCCCGCCACCAAGGCTTTCTTTATTTAACAGTTTTTCACCTAACCACATAATAATATACATCAAAACAAACAGAAACATTCCAGTTAATAAATGTTCAACAACCCCAATAACACCAACTGAAAAAAACTGAACAATTACAAAATACAAAATAAAAAACACAAGAACCTCATCGGGAATAATTAAATAATTAAGATCACTAACAGTAACAATAATAAGCAATGAAACAATACCTAAAGCAATCAAAAAATCATAAGAAAAACCAAAACTATAATAAGCAACAGCAAATAAAATTCCAGTAAATACTTCCATCAAAGGCTCCATGACATCAATTTTTTCATGACAATATTTACATTTACCTTTTAAAAATAAATAGGAAAAAAAGGGAATAACATCCAAGATAGAAAGATTATGTTTGCACGAATCACATTGATAAGGAAGAAAATGATAATCTTCTTGTGCTAGATGATTCCCCAAAACAGTATAGAACCCACCTAAAATAGTTCCTAAAATAAAAAAGATAATTAAATATAAACTATCCATAATTATCCTCCTTACTCGATTTGTCCGTAAATTGAAAACATTGGTTGAACAATAGACAATAAGATAATTCCAACAACAACGGCTAAAGCACAAATCATTAGTGGCTCCATTAAACTTTTTAGCTGATCAATCACAGACTTATGTAACGCTTGAAAATGATCAGCAACTTTTTCCATCATAAGTCCCAATTGCCCAGTCGATTCACCAGTAACTAACATTTCATACGCAACCACTGGAAAAGCCCACTCTCCTCTAAAAGATGCAGAAATAGAGTCTCCTTTACCTAAATTATGTAAAGTCTTATCTATAATCTTCTTATATACTTCATTATTAGTAATTTTTGACAAAATTTCCATACTATCAGTAATAAAAACGCCATGATTAAGTAAAGACGCAAATGTCTTAGTAAAATTAGCAACTTCACTATAAATAATAATACTTTTTACGACAGGGACATGCATCAAAAACACTTGAACCCCAGTACGAAAACTAACAATTTTTTTATAGGCTATCATAAATCCAATAACAATCCCCAAAATAGCAACAATCAATAATATCCAATGAGCTTTAATAAAATTACTAGCACCTAAAACAGCCAAAGTAATAGCTGGAAGTTCTGCATCATTGCTTTCAAACATAGAAGCAAACTGTGGTACTAAATAAGTAAGCATAAAAATAAGTACACCAAAAGCAATAGTCAAAACAACAACAGGATAAGTCATAGCACTAACCATTTGTTTTCTTGTTCTTTCCATAGACGTATAATAGTCAGCCATATCATCCAAAATAGAAGGCAAATCTCCAGTCATTTCAGCAGTTTTAACCATATTAATCAAAAGCTTAGGAAAGACTTGTTCTTGTTTTAACATTGCATTAGACAAACTTTCACCCTTCAACAATTCATAAACTAATCTTTGGAAAGCCTTCTTTGGCGCTGCTTTGGTAGATTGTTTAGCCAAAATTTTAACAGCATCAACAAGTGGAATACCCGATTTAATATATGTAGACAATTGAGTCAAAGAAAAAGACAAATCTGCTACTTTCATTTTCGCATGATCATTAATATCAATATCATAAGGTGGACGAACTGTAACAGAAACAACCTCATAATCTTGAGAAGCTAAAAAACTACGTACTTCATTTTCACTTTCGGCTTCAAAAGTACCATTTTCCTTTTTACCTATCGCATTAATAACAACATAACGATATTTAATTAAAGGTTTTTCTGGAGCGTGTTCATCTCTTTTACGAATACCACTATCCGCAATTGGTTCTTGTTTCTTTTCTAAATTAGGAATATCAACTTTTTCTATTTCATCTTTAGGCTCTTCTTTTTTAGAAAATAATCCTTTCTTCTTTTTCTTCACCTTTTCATCGACTACTGTATTTTCTTTTTTTATAGTATTAACTTGAACTTGTTCTACAGCTTCTTCTGTCTTATGAACTAACTTCTGAGGTATACGGGCAAGAGCTTGAATACCATGATAAATTGCAATAAATGGCTTAAGTAATATATCCACACTGCATCACTCCCTATTCTTACATAAGTATAACATAACAAATTTTTTTTGAAAATAATTAAATGAACTTTTCAGCTTTTTTGACATATATTAGAATAAGAGGTGATAATATGTATCCTAATCCTTATATGATGACCTCAGCCACAAAAGCAGGATTACTTTCTAAAGGTTTAAGTTCTCTTAAAACTGTAAACTGGGGCAGTTTATTAGAAGGAACGCAGAAGACTCTAGGTGTAATTAACCAAGCTATCCCAATAGTATATCAAATAAAACCAATTATTAATAATGCTAAAACAATTTTTAAAATTGCAGGTTCAATGCAAGAAGAACCAAATAATACAGTAACCGAAACATCAGAAATAATAAAAACAGACATTACTCCAATAGAAAATAGTAATCAAAGTAATTCACCAATCTTTTATATATAAAAAAAGAATGCTATAAAGCATTCTTAAATAACATAATGGTAGCGACGGAGGGAGTCGAACCCCCGACCTACTGGGTATGAACCAGTCGCTCTAGCCATCTGAGCTACATCGCCATAAATGAAGAACAATATAATAGTAACATATTCAATTAAATTTGGCAACACTATTTTTTATTTTTTTATTTATTACTTTTATTTTTTTTATTCTAATGTTAAAATTAACAAGAGGTATAATATTATGATAGAAACAATTTGCATATATTTATTATTATTTTTCACATATTCATTTTTAGGATGGTGTCTAGAAGTTACATGTAAACTAATTTCAGATAAAAAATTCATTAATAGAGGATTATTAATTGGACCAATATGCCCTATCTATGGCTATGGAGTATTAATCACAACATTATTACTAAAGAAATATTTAAATGATCCTATTACATTATTTATCTTGATTATAGTTAGTTGTTCAATATTGGAATACTTCACCAGTTACTTTTTAGAAAAAATATACCACACACGTTGGTGGGACTATTCAACAAAAAGATTTAATATTAACGGCCGTATTTGCCTAGAAACAATGATACCATTTGGTATCCTAGGACTACTTATTATGAAATATATAAATCCCATATTTTTGAATATTTTTTCTCTATTGCCTACTTCCTTACTTTATATATTAAGTATCATTTTTCTAATCACATATATTATAGATAATATTATTTCTTGTAAAATTATTTACAATATTCAAAAATTAAGTAAAGAAATTCAATTCAAACAAATAATAAAGAAAGACGATACAGAAAGAATTACAAAACTAGTGCAAAAGCAAATTGAAAAATCAATGAAACTATTAGATAAACGTCTAATTCATGCATTTCCACATTTAGAAATATTAAAACTAAAGAAAAAGAAAAAATAAAATTATAATGAAAAAACTACTACTAAGGAGATATAAAATGAAAAGAACATATTATAGGATGAATATCAATGGTTTACAAATTCAAGACTTAAATCCACTTAAATTTGAACATATAGTAATGAAAAAAATGTAGCTTTCTATCAAACAGGAATGTTAGGAAGATTTTTAACAGTAGAAGATAAAAATCCAACTAATACATTAGAAGAAGCTCAAGATTGGCTAATAAGTATGGCACAAAAACAACAAAGTTTAGCTTGCCTAGGTGAAGAAATTGTACCATATATAGATATGAGTACATTAAAGCCACTAAGTTCAGAAGAAATTAAACCCCTAAATATTAAAAGAAAATTTACATTTCATCCAAAAAACACAAAATAAACCTTTAATAAAATAGCTTGTAACCAAGGAAGACGAAGAATCTTCCTTGGCTTGTTTTTAGTCATTTCTTTAACAATATTATTAGCTAGATTATCTATATTTTGAGACTCTAAAATAGAAAACAGCTTCTTTTGATAATTATAAATAGATAAAAATTTACCATTCAAAGCTTGATATTTTTCTATACCATCAACCATAAACTGATTAAAACCTGTAGAATAAGCTCCCATCTCAATTAAGCAGAAAGAAAGAGATAAATCAAGCACCCTGCTCTCGATTTGCATGGCTTTAACAAGAGAAGAAATAGCAGCTTTACTAGAACTATATATTCCCAAAAATGGCAAAGGATAAAGAGCAAGCAAAGAAGATGTAACAAATATTTTACCATTAAGATGTCTTTTAATCATATGTTGACTTACTAGTTTCAAAAACAAAAAAGAACGAAAGAAATTAACTTCGTAAACATCACGTAAAGCTTTATCATCCGTAGTTAACATACTACCAGAAACTCCAACCCCAGCATGATTAAAAAGACAATCTATATCCAAAGAATTAGCTAAATAAATATCATCAGTAAGCAGATCTAATTTTAAACAAACTGCATTAACACCCTCTCTTTGTAATTTTTGCCTTAAATAATAAACTTCTTTTACTGTACGACCAGTCATATAAACCAAATGTCCCGCTTTAGCAAGTCTTACACCTACTTCATAACCAATACCAGAACTAGAACCAGTAATCAAAACTCGCATATTATTCACCTAATACTACTATAGCCAAAAAAAGAAATTCTATAATTAAGAATTTCTTTTTATAATAAAGGATACACCTTTCTTTTCATTTTTTATTGTAATATCATAATTCATAATATTTAAAGTTTTCTTAACAATCGAAAGTCCTAAACCAAACTCTCCCTTAATTCCCTTTCGGAACGGAGTAAAGATTCCTTCAAGAAAATCATCAGCGATATGTTCACCATCATTATATAGGGTGAGTTTATTTTGTTTTGCAGTAATTTTAATAGTAGTAGTAGTATATCTCATAAAATTCGAAAGCAAATTATCAAAAATCGTTTCCCAATGTTCCATAGTACCATAGTACTTAGATTTAGGATCAACATCAACTATAAAATTTATCTCTTTTTTATGAAATTTAAATTTATCAACTTCATCACGAATAATTTGCTCCATATCAACTAGCTCATTTGTGATATTTTTTGAATTTTTTAGATAATCAAGCTTATTTAAGTAAAGAAGTGAGTGTACTTTGTTTTCTAACTTTTCAGTCTGCTGTTTTATAACTTGAAGTGCGGTATTAGAATCTTCAACATTATCTTCAACAGCTTCAATATATGATTTTATAACGGTGAGAGGTGTCTTAAAATCATGTGATATATTTTGATACATTTGATTACGATATTCTTCTTGATTAATTAAAGAAATTCGCATATCTTCGATTGCTAAAGCAAGTGACTTGATTTCATCATCAATTTCAAAATTAATATTATGATTATAATCTGCATTATCAATATGATCTATCTTATCTTTTAATTTTTCTATCTTCTTAACAATAAATGAAGACCACATGACAAGAAGTAAACCAATTAATAAACACGTAGATAAAACTATTGGAAAGATAGTACTTAAAATAGCTTCTTTTGTTTCGTTGATATAACTATCATTAGAGATAGCAACTTTTGTAATTTCATCTTTAGTAATTGTATAGTAGTAGTAAGTATCATGATTATAGTTAAATTTACCATAATCCTTTTTTATATAGGATAATAATTTTTTAATATCTTTGATGTTTATTACTTGTTGAATATTTTCACTGGTTGCGACATCTTCATCAACAATATAAATATAAGCAACTTCTGTATTAAGTAATGATTTGTCAATGCGATTGTTACCAACAAATTTTAAGGGTTCACTCAAATAAGTATAAATGTTTTTTTCAGCTACTGGAATCAACATTTTAGGAAGAATAACACCTAAGGAAATGAATAAAATAACGAAAGCCAGACCAATTAAAGCAATTAATTGATGACTTAATTTTGTTTTACGAAACTTCATGATAACCGATACCCATATCCATAAACTGCATTAACATTAAGTTTAGGCATCTTTTTTCTAAGTCTACGAATCAAATCATCTACGACTCTATCTGTTCCGAAATAATCATTTCCCCAAACAGCATTTAAAATTTCTTCCCTCGAAAAACATTTGTTTCTATTTTGTATAAGAAGTAACAACAAGTCGAATTCTAAAGTTGTAAGTTTAAGTTCTTTTTCTTTGTCACCGAATACAACACGTTTATCGGTATCTATTTTATAACATTCATAATTAATAACTTGTGATTGAGTATCTTTATATACTCTTTTTAATATTTTATCTACACGTAAGACTAATTCCTTACTAGAATATGGTTTCGTAATATAATCATCACTACCAAGTTCAAGACCTAATATCTTATCTAAATCTTGATCTCTTGCGGAAGTAAAAATAACGGGTACATTTTCATCTTGCTTCCGGATAGCTTTGATTATATCATAGCCATTAACATCATCTCCTAACATAATATCCAGTATCCAAAGATCTACTTTATTTCCAATATAATCTATGGCATCTTGACCCTTTGTAAAAGTAACAACCTCATAACCAGACCGTTCTAAATAGGTTTGAATAAGATTTGATAAGTCAATTTCATCTTCAACAAAACAAATTGTATACATTTCTACCACCTACCAATAGTATAACACTATTTCCTGAAATCTTCTATAACCTTATGGGCATCCCCTCCTTTAATAAGGATTTTATTGCTTCTAGTATAAGCATCATCCTCCTTTCATCTATATAAAACAACTAGTATAATTTCTTTTTTGTAGTATAATTATTTATTCTATCTATCTTCCTCCCTTCGACAATTTAACTATATCGCATAAATGTGTAAGAATTATTAAATAATTATGGGAAATTATGGGAAACACTATTCCCACTCAGATGTTTATCTATCAGTCCTCCTTTCTTGATATCAGTATATAAAAATATTATGAAAACTATTTGATAAAAAAATGGAAAATTATGGGCAAAAAAAAGACTATAACTAGTCCTGAAAATCAATAGTACTAAGAATTTTTTACATTATCAATAGATATATACCATCTGTTTGCTATTCTGAAAAGAAATACTATACAGCACATCATTTTTATCATATCAAACAAAAAAACTGTTAAAAAACAGCTTCTAATATAAATACACGTAAATTAATCAATATAAAAATAGTCAACTGTAGCTTTTGCTACCATAACTTCCTTTTCATCATAAATAGAAACTTCATAAACAGAAACATTTTTACCGATTTTAACAGCTTCTACTACAGCTTTTATTTTGCTACCATGACAAGCATGCAAATACTCAATATGCGAACTTAAAGTAACTGCTTTTTTACCACTAGACCTAGCAGCAACACCTGCAGCAGTATCAGCAAGACCAAACAAAAAGCCTCCATGAACCATTCCATATGGATTTAAACTATCTTCTGTCACTTCTGCTTCCATAACACAATAATTTTGTTTCAAATCAACCAATGAATAACGATTATTTTTAATAAATCCCCCTACGCCATCCATATATTTTTTACCATAAGCTAATAATTCTTCATTACTCATATTCATAATAACCTCCTATAACTGTTTCAATCTTTCAACAGCATCTTCTATATTCTTTACTGGAATTAACTTAATATCTAAGTTTTCTTCTTTCTTCATTTTCTTACAATCTTGATAATTTTCACCAGCAGGAACTAAAAACACTTCCGCTCCTCCACGGGCAGCTCCTAACAATTTATACTCAACTTCGCCAATCTGACCAATAGAACCATCCACTTCAATAGTACCAGTACCAGCAATTAATTTACCATTAGTCAAATCTCCTTTAGTAAGTTGATCATAAATAGAAAGTGTAGTAATTAACCCTGCTGAAGGTCCAGACTCATTTTTTTCAAATTGAAATTTCACCTCTGGATCTACATCATACGTAGTTACAGATTGCAATCCAACTCCCAAAATCTTTATTCCTTTTTCTTCATACAATTTACAATCTAAATTTCTTTCTTTACCATTTCTTAACACTGTAACATTAACTTTATTACCATCTACTTTTTGAATTTCTTTTTGAAACTCTTCCAAAGTTGAACACTCTATATTATTTACTTTTAAAAGTTTATCGCCTACTTCTATTGGATTGTCATATTCTGAAAATTTAACAATTACATAAACATCTGTCTTTACAACTTTACACGGTTGATTAGCTAACTGATATGCATAATAAATAGCATTACTATTAGAATACAATAAATCTAATTCACTTCTAAATTCAATATCCTGATAATCTTCATCTGTTGTATATTTATAATCGTCCACACTAACTTTCTTCCAATGAGGCATAACATAACTAAGTAAATAACTCAAAGTTGTCCCTTTTAATTCTGAAACATATGACAAATTAAAACTACCATCACTAGAATATCCATCTTCTACTACAACTCTATCAGAAATATCACTAATTCCTCCACCTATGACAATATAATAATTTACAGGCCAAGTACATATAACAACAAAAACAATTAAAAATAAAATGAATTTATATTCTTCTTTAATAAAGTCTTTTATTTTATCATAAAATTTTTTAAGCATGAATCTACCTCCATGATACATTATAACAAAGAAACGAGGAAATATGAAAAAAATTAAAATATCCGATATAATTTTACTTATCTTAACATGTCTAACTATTCTATATTTACTTAATTCCGTATTAATAACTAAACAAATATTAGTTTACACAAAACTATTTTTAGAAAAATTATTTCCTGCTAGTTTTATATTTTTTACACTTTCTTTTTTATTAATTGAATATAATGCAGTAGAATTACTAACGAAAATACTAAATAAAAGTGGTGCTAGCATATATGTGACTATAATGAGTATGATAAGTGGATTCCCGAGTGGTAGTATTTATACAGCAAAATTATTACAACAAAAACAGATTACAGAAAACACAGCCAATTATTTAATTAAATTTACTCACTTCCCCAATCCCATATTTATTTTAGGACCAGTATCATTATTATTTTCTAACAAAGAATATACATACAAAATATTAATCAGTATTATTTTAGCAAACCTTATAATTGCTTTATTTACAAATCCAAAACAAACAGAAGAAATCAAGTTAATTCACAAAAATAAACAAAATTTTCCTCAAATACTAACAAAAGCAATACTATCATCATTAAAAACTATAATATTAATTTATGGAACATCTATTTTCTTATATTTAATAATAACTATAATAAATCATTATCTAAAAATGCCCTTAATAATTTATATACTATTAAACGGAATATTTGACTTAACCAACGGAGTTTTTCTAACCAGTTTAATTTCAAACGAAAATATAAAAGGAATAATAATCATTTTCTTCTTTGCCTTTGGTGGAATATCGGTTCATATGCAAACAAAAAGTATCATTGCTGATACTAAAATAAAATATAAAAATTTTTTAATAGGACGTCTATTACAAGTAATATTGTCCATTACTATATTCCTATGGATAATTAATTGGTGAAACTATATCAATTGAATATTTAGATCCCAAATCTGAATGATATAATGTAACTCGTAAAGAAAAAACTTGATTAGCTGTAGATATATCAACTTCATTGATACGAAGTGAAAAAATTGTATGACTACCACTACTATGTAAATTTGGTAGTTCCTCACTTCCTAAATCTGGCAATGGATATTCTACAACGTCACCAATAGGACCATAACTAATCGAAAAATGATCACTAGTATCTCTTCCTATTCCTGCTTTAGTACATACTTCATCCTCTTCAATTACATCTGCAGCATTACATCCAAACTGCTGTTTCACTTCCAAAATTCGTTTACTACCATCCCGAAGTGTCATAGTAACTCGATACCCACTATTATCACCTAGAGGACTAACTTCAGCACCTGCTAAACCAATTTTTATCAAATCATCCTGAATATCTTTAGTAAGTAAATCACGATAGGTAACTAAACTTAATTTATAAGAAGAAATAGTTTCTTTCTCTTTCAAAGTAATAATTCCATCATACAAAGACACAACAATAACAGCAACAATTAAGAAGGTAACCAAAATCTCGATAGCCGTCATTCCCTTATTATTCAACTTTCGAATCATCTAACCACCTCCATATTAGCATATGTATAATATGTTTTTGCATCTTCAGAACTATCAGCTACACGTTCAAATTCAACAAGTACACGATACTTTGCCCTATTCAAAGAGGGAACTACATAGTTTGGTAAAAATTCTATATAACTTTGAAATTCTTCGTGAATAGTAGTATTAGTCATTACTTGTTGTTTAAAATTTATTGTAGGAGCTTCAGTAGCAGTTTCTTTACCATCTAATCGGTAACGTGTAACAATAATACTTTTAACATGTAAACGATCTGTCATCGTGAAGCAAAAACTTCGATCACTACTTCCATCAGGAAACTCCTCACAGAAATTATTAGCACTATCCCAATAATAATATCCTCTACTAGTTATACCAGTGTTAGAAGAAGCAAAACTAAAATTACTGCGCTGTAAAAAAACTTTAACCCAATAAGCACCATATTTGCTATCTAAATCATCATAAAAATCTCTCCGCTCATATTCTCCTATCAGTGGATAAAAATTTATATAGATAACAGAAAATACAGCAGCAACAAACACTGTAACTACAAGTGTTTCCACTAATACAAACCCTTTATTATTTTTTTTCATTTTTACCATCTGCTTTCTTGCTATTATACTAAAAATATTATATAATAAAATAAGATAAAATACCATAGTAAAAACAAAAGGGGTTGACACTATGATTAAATTTGATTTTAATAAAACGCCTATTACTCAAATAGCCGATTATATAATAATATCTTCTGCTAGACTAAATGCATCTGATATACATTTTGATCCTAGAGAAGATGGAATGATGGTAAGAACTCGTGTAGATGGTGACTTGCAAAACTTTACTTTTATACCAAAAACCTACGAAAGAAATCTAACTACAAGATTAAAATTATTAGCTAACATGAATATTACAGAATCCCGTCTTCCACAAGACGGTGCCATCAAAGGAAATTTTGGTGGTACTTATTTGGACATGCGTGTATCTTGTCTTCCACTAAACGAGGGTGAAAAAATCGTTATTCGTATCTTAGACTATACAAGAAGTTTACAAGGGCTAGACTCTCTTGGATTTAACGAACAAAACTTAGCAAGACTAAAACGAATGATTCGGGTACCAAATGGTATTATTTTAATTACTGGAGAAACCGGTTCTGGTAAATCAACAACTGTTTACTCTATTCTAGAAACCCTAAATCGTGAAGAAACAAATATAATTACTGTTGAAGACCCAATAGAAATGAATATTGAAGGACTAAATCAAGTACAAGTAAACGCTGAAATTGGTATGACATTTGCAGCAGCGCTTCGTTCTATTCTTCGTCAAGATCCAAATGTCATCCTAATCGGAGAAATTCGTGACAGTGAAACTGCTCAAATCGCGGTACGTTCCGCTATTACTGGACACTTAGTTCTATCAACAATCCATACAAACAATACACTAGCAACTGTTGAACGTCTACTAGACATGAATGTAGAGCGTTACCTACTTTCTACAGCTTTAACCGGTATTATTTCACAAAGACTTGCGAAAAAAATCTGTACAAAATGTAGAATTGAAAGAGATACAACCGATTTTGAAAAAATGATATTTAAAAAATATTTACATAAAGATATCGACAAAATATGGGACGCAAATCATGAAGGCTGTGATGCCTGCCGTAAAGGTTATAAAGGTCGTATTGCTATTCAAGAAGTATTGGAACTTAATGACGAATTACGTAGCGACTTAAATAATGAAAACATATCAAAAGAAGAATTATCTAAATTAGTTTATAATGATAAAATTATTACTATGTTACAAGATGCTTTAGGAAAAGTTGTAGATGGAACAACTAGTTTTGAAGAAGTGTTACGTGTAATAGAAATAGAAGATGCTGAAGATTTCTTTGAAAAAGATACAGAAGAAAAAGTGAAAGAGCATCAAAAAGAAAAAGATAAAGAGATACAAAAAGAACTAGAGGAACAAGAAAAAAAGCAAGAACAAGCAAAAAATATACATGAAACTAACCTAGAAGAAGTATCTCTAAATATTAAAAAAGAAAATACAACTCCGGAAATAAAAGCAACACTTAGAACAATACCTACAAATATAGAAGAAGTTCCAAAGGATTCTATCGCAAAAACAACAAGTAACAATAAATCTATTAACACACTAGAAAAAATAGAAACTATTGATAAGCAAAAAACAACACAAGGAATTACAACTCCGCTAAAAACTGACGCAACAGTCCCTACTCCATTTACAAAACCAAACATTACTTCTATTACAAATACAACACAAACAGTACCCAATGCTATACCTACTATTGTAGAAAAAAAAGAAACTGTAATTGATCAACCAACAGCAATAAATTCTACACCCACAATTACAATTCCCACAATAAATCAACAAAAAGCATCTACAATACCAATAGCCACACCACAATCACAAATCATAGCGCAACAGCCCACTACCCCTTTACCAAATACAAACCAGACACAACTAAACAATCCAGTAATCCCAACTTTATCACAATAAAAAAGTTCTAGTTTAATAACTAGAACTTTTTCTATTAGTCCTCCAAATACTCCAAAATTTCTTGGTTGATGTCTTCTACATCTCGAATGCGTCCATCTTTAACGCATTCTATTCTTTTCCAATTATATAATTCTGATAATTCTATATACGCTTCTTCAGCATTCTTCAAATGTTCTGCTGATCTCTCATGCTCATCTAAAACCTTACGATTTTTCTTTAATTCCAAAGAATATTGGTATGGCATATGTAAAAATATAGTCTGATCTGGTTTTGGCAATTGTAAAAGCCAATACTCCAATTTATCAATCCACTGATACATTAAAAATCTATCTTCCTTATTATGAATCTTACTACCTTGGTGTGCTAAATTAGATGTTGTGTATCGATCTAAAATAACATAATAACCTTGATCTAAATAAGGAAGAATCTTACTCATATTATATTTACGATCAGCAGCATAATATAAAGAAGCAATATGAGGATCCACATGATCAGCTCCTTCTGGAAACAAGCCCTCACCAATATCAGAATTTCCTAAATATGCTCCTCCTACAATTCTACCAGTAGGAGTATCATACATTGGAAAAGCAAAATGAATGCACTTTTTTCCTAAAGAATTTAATTTTTTTTCTAACAAAATAGATTGTGTTTCTTTACCAGAACAATCAGTTCCTTCAATAACTATAATTTTACCTTTCATATCCATCCTCTTTTCTATCATCCATCTCTTCTATCATATCAAAAAAATAAAAATCTATCAACAAAAAATAAGTGTACTTTTAGACACTTATTACGTTTTTATCATCAAAAGGTACTAATAAAAATTTGCGACTAGCTAAATAATCACACATATGAACAAAATTTTGATACTTAGTTTTTGGAGCCTCTAAAACTTCTTCTCCTTTATAATCAGTAGTCCATGGTCCCATATGTGTTTTAATAACAGAACAAAGAAGATCAATCTCTTCATCACTCATAAGTAATTCTGCTTTATGTTCTAAAATATAATTAGACATTAAAATAGGATGATCAAATCTAACATATTGTTCCTTAGGAATACCATGTTTAATTCCATCATGAAGTAAAAGTCCCATCAACATAATATCTTTTTCAATATCAGTATATTTATTACCTATAGAAGGATCTTGTAACAATTCATATCCTATACGAACAGCAGCTTTTGTATGTCTAAGAAGCCCACCTTGACCTAAAGAATAACTAGGATGATATTTTCCAGTAGAACTTGCTGCCACCTCAAAAAAATAATCAGGCAATAATTCTATCATAGTACGACAATCCTCTTGAATTGTTTCATCTTTTATATATTCCAATTCTACTGTAAATTGCTCAACTTTATTCATAATTACATTCCTCCAATAACTTAACCATAATTTCATTACTCAAATACCAATATTTTTCAGGAATAAATACAAAATCATCATTATCTACTAAATAACCATCATAAACTAACATAGAATAAGGAAACACCTCATTTAATTGTTTATGATACTTAGTAAAAAATTTCTGTTTTGAAATTCCCCATTTTGTTCTTAAATTTAAAATTATTTGATATTCCATCATATCATAATACCCTATTTCTTCCTTACCATAGCAATATTTTTCTTGCAGATAATAGGTAATACTTTTTGTATTAGTATAACGTATATTATCTAAATAGCCACTCGCACCAAGCCCAAAGCCATAATAATTATCATTATTCCAATAACATAGATTATGTTTAGAATATAAATTATCTTTAGCAAAATTGCTAATTTCGTAATGGCTAAAATTAGATAATTTAGAACAGATTAATTCATACATCTTAGCATCCAATTCTTCAGAAATATTTTTCATATTTTCTAAAAACAATTTAGTATGTTCCTCCAAAATTAAAGAATAAGTAGAAACATGAGGTACATCTAAAGATAAAATAAAATCTATATCATCTTCTACTTCATCTAAAGTTTCCCCTGGAAATGCATACATCAAATCAACATTAATATTAGTAATACCAATTTTTTTACAATAAGAAATAATCTGACGAACATACTTTTTATCTAAAGTACGATTCATCTTCTGTAAAATCCAATCATGGGTAGTTTCTATCCCAAAGCTAATACGATTAACTCCATACTTTTTAAATAAATCTATCTTTTCTTCAGTAATGCTATCAAAATTAGCTTCTATTGTCAATTCACAAGAAGAAGTTTTTTTAAAAATAGATAAAATAGAAAACAACTCTTCTAACTCAACTATAGATAAACTGCTAGGAGTTCCACCCCCAATATAAAGTGTTTCTAATTTCTCTCCATTATAATTTCTTTTTATTTCATTATTTAAAGCTTCTAAATAAGAAGAAACATACCCAGTATTATAAAACAGCTTACAAAAATCGCAATAACTACAAATCCTTTTACAAAAAGGAATATGAACATAACAATTCTTTACCATTATTTTTGATGTCCCACTGCTTTTTGAATCTTTGAAATTGCTTTATTCTCATGTTTTAAAACAGCTGCTCTAGATAAATGATAGAAACTTGCCACCTCATCAAGAGAAAGATTAGGATTATTTAAACGCTGTAAAAAGATATTCTCTTCTAAAGCAGTAAGATTAGAAGCAAAAGTAATCTGCGATAATTCTACCCCAATATCACTAATCTTCTTACAAAAAGAATTACGATTATGTTCTAAATTCTCATCAATCTCTTTCGCCTTTTCTTCGCCCATAACAGACACTACTCTAGAATCCAATAAACAATCATACACATAATCCGAAGTATAACCAAAAAGTTCATGAAAAGCTGAAGCAACCTCATCCAAAGTAAATGACTTATGATTTAAATAATATGTACATATTATCTTAATATCCTCTCTTTTCTTAACTTCCTTATCATCAGTAGAAACTGTAGGTGTACTTCCGATAAAACGACCATTTTTATCTTTTAAACAATCATTATTTTTAAAAGACTGAATTCCACCTTGATACTGTCCTCTTTTCCTGTTTTTAGTAAGCTGATCATTAATCGTTTTACCTTCAGAAATTAAAATATTTCCATGTTTTTTTAAATATCTTTGTACAGAAGATTTAGACACTCCAGTTTGTAATGACACTTCGCTAATAAACGATTCT
The DNA here is from genome assembly GCA_022771205.1 of Mycoplasmatota bacterium. Taxonomy (GTDB): domain Bacteria; phylum Bacillota_I; class Bacilli_A; order RF39; family UBA660; genus Faecimonas. The sequence continues at coordinate 23,594 of JALFCF010000006.1, forward strand.
GGATGATTAACAAAATAAGAAACGACTAATTTTTCTTTTTCATTTTGAATATCAATCATAACATCTCTCCTACTCTTTAGTAGCTAAAATAGATAAAAAGGCTTCTTGTGGAACTTCAACACTACCTATTTGTTTCATTCTCTTTTTACCTTCTTTTTGCTTCTCTAATAATTTTTTCTTACGTGTAACATCTCCACCATAACACTTTGCTAAAACATTCTTACGTAATGCTTTAATATCAGTACGCGCAATAACATGTGTTCCAATTGCCGCTTGAATAGGAACTTCAAACATCTGTCTTGGAATAATCTCTTTTAATTTTTCTACTACAACTTTTCCCCTATTATAGGCAAAATCTTTATGCACAATAACAGATAAAGCATCAACAACTTCACCATTAAGTAAAATATCCATTTTTACTAAGTTACTTTCTTTATAACCAATAAGTTCATAATCAAAAGAAGCATAACCCTTAGTATAAGACTTTAACTTATCAAAAAAGTCATAAACAATTTCAGAAAGTGGCAATTCATAATGAATAGTAACTCGACTTTGATCCAAATATTCCATATTAATAAATGTACCTCGTTTATCTTGGCAAAGTTCCATAATAGGTCCTATATAATCACTAGGTGTAAAAATACTAGTTTTTACATAAGGTTCCAAAGTTTTAGATATAACTTCCCTTTTTGGCATTTTCGTAGGAGAATCAACCATAATTTTAGAACCATCAGTAAGTAAAACTTCATAAACAACTGAAGGAGAAGTAGCAATCAAATCTATTCCAAACTCTCTTTCAATTCTTTCTTCAATAATTTCCATATGTAAAAGACCTAAAAAGCCACAACGAAATCCAAATCCTAATGCCTTAGATGTTTCAGGTTCAAAAGTTAAGGATGCATCATTTAATTTTAGTTTTTCTAAAGCTTCTCTTAAATCTTCAAATTTACTAGATTCAATAGGATATAAACCACAATAAACCATTGGTTTCATAGGCTTATATCCAGGCAACGGTTGATTAGCTGGATTATTATCTAAAGTAATAGTATCTCCAACTAAAACATCACTGATACTTTTGATAGAAGCATATAAATATCCAACTTCTCCAGCCTTCAAAGACTTAACTTGTTTTTCTTTTGGTGTATTAATAGAAAGACCAACAACATCATAAACAGCCCCCGTCTCCATCATCCTAATCATATTTCCTACTTTTACTTCACCTTCAGCAACTCGAATACTAATAATAACACCACGATATGCATCAAATAGACTATCAAATATTAATGCTTTCAATGGAGAAAAACTATTACCTGTTGGTGCTGGAATTTTGTTGATAATAGCTTCTAACAACTCATCAATTCCTACACCAGTCTTGGCACTAGTTAAAATAATTTCATCCCGTGAAAATCCTATATTCTCAAGTTCTGTCACCACTTTATCAATATCAGCATTAGGTAAATCAATCTTATTAACAACTGGAATAACAGTCAAATTATTATCAATCGCCAAATAAAGATTAGCAAGTGTTTGCGCTTCTACTCCTTGAGCTGCATCAACAACTAACAATGCACCTTCACATGCTGCTAAACTACGTGATACCTCATAAGAAAAATCAACATGACCAGGTGTATCAATTAAATGAAAATAATATTCTTCATCCTGATGTTTATAAGTAAGCTGAACTGCATTAAGCTTTATTGTGATTCCACGTTCTCTTTCAATATCCATAGAATCTAACATTTGACTCTTAAGTTCTCTTTCTGTTATTGCTCCTGTTTTTTCTAAAATACGATCGGCAAGCGTACTTTTACCATGATCAATATGTGCAATAATACAAAAATTTCTAATATTTTCCTGTTTCATAAACTTGCCTCCAGTTCTTTTATTATAACAAATATCTTTTATTTTTTCCATGTTCTAGAAATAAAAAAGCCACTAAACTAGTAGCTACTCTTCTATTTTGCTTTGATAAAAGTAATACTCACCCTTATTTTCTTTAAATTTATAAGTAATAATATTACCATTTTCCATATATTCATCAATTGTAAGAGGATCTTTTTGATAATCCTCTAAAGAAATATTACTTTGTGAATCAATTAACATCGTATGATTATAGTCACGATAAACTTGATAATTAACAAGATTATTATTGACACTACCTGTAACATAAATAACTCTCTCAACTAAAGTAATATCACCAGAATCAGTTCGACTAGCACTTTCTAAAGTATATAAAGCTACCGGAATCACCTGATTATTGGTTTGCTCTGTTTTAGTAACAGTAGTTTCGTACCTTTCTTTTCCAAAATTATATTTAATAGATAAAGTATTTCCAATATCAAAATCCAATTGTAATACAATCGGTATAGTTCCCTGCTTTAAATATTGAACCTTAGGTCCAAAATAAGACTTCATCAACCCATCCATAACATTATCAGATATAAAATATTGTTTCTGTGAATCACCAGTACTTTTTATTTCTTTCAAATTCTTCTCTTGTAATAAAGAAAGTGCATAATAATATTTTTCATAATTACTGAAATCTTTTAAAGTAACAAACTGTTCTTTCAAATACTTATTTAACGTATTGCTATCTCTGCCATATGTAACTAGATTATATATTTTCTGAACCTCAGAATCATCAATACTCAATGTCGAAGATAAGCCAGATGTAACTTGTTGTTTCTTATTACTACCATTAAAAAATAAGTTACTAATAAAGTAAACACTTAATCCCAACACAACAACTACAATAATTAATATAATAATTTTCATATTTTGAGAAAGTTTAAACTTTTGATTATTCTCCTGAGGAGGTCTTGGTGGAGCATAATTTTCACCATCTACAATATAATTATCATCATCTGGAACGTACATAAACTCAACTCCTATATTATCATTTTACCAAAAAAACATACAAAAAAAAGTAGTTTCATACAAAACTACAAAATTTACTGTAAACTATCATATCTTTTGATAATCCACTCTGCAACTTTAATACCATCCATAGCTGCTGTAGTAATACCACCAGCATAACCGCTTCCTTCACCACTTGGATATAACCCTTTAACATTAGATTCTCCCATCTCATCTCGAATAATTCTAATTGGAGAAGATGTTCTACTTTCAACACCTGCAAAAATGGCATCTCCACGGTCAAACCCTATAATTCTTTTACCAAATACAGGCATTGCTTCACATATTGAATCTGCTACAAAAGATGGTAAAATATCATTCAAGTCACCAAAAGTATAGTTTCCTTTCATAACAGGTAGAAAATCACCAAATTGTGTAGAAAAAGTCCCACTACGAAAATCATCATATAACTGAATTGGAATTTTACCTGCACCATATAAAAAAGCTTTTTCTTCCAACTTACGTTGAAAAGAAATTCCATCAAGAGGATGATTTCCAAAATCATCTGGAGTAACATTAACTACTAAAGCACTATTAGCATTTTTACTATCTCTAGCATGATAACTCATACCATTAATAGCAAGTCTTCCTTCCTCACTAGAAGCATTAACCACAAAACCACCTGGACACATACAAAAAGAATAAACACTACGGCCTTTTTTAGTCGTATAAGTCAATTTATAGTCTGCCACCGGAAATCTAGAATCAAGTGTTCCATACTGACTCATCTGAATCATGGATTGAGGATGCTGAACACGTACTCCAACAGCAAAAGGCTTAGCCTTCATTTCAACACCTCTTCTATAAAGCATATCAAAAGTGTCACGAGCACTATGTCCAACAGCAAGCACTAAAACGGAACAACTAATCTGTTCTTTCCCATTAATCTCAATTCCAACAACTTTACCATTTTCTATAAATAAATCAGTAACGCATGCAGAATAACGGAATTCTCCTCCCATACGAATAATAGAATTTCTTATGTTTTTAACTACATTTTGTAATAAATCTGTACCAATATGTGGCTTTTGTAAATACATGATATCAGATGGAGCTCCATGCTCTACAAAAATAGAAAAAACCTTTTTGCCCCGAAAAAATTTATCTTTTACCATAGTATTTAATTTACCATCAGAAAAAGTTCCTGCTCCACCTTCACCAAATTGAACATTAGAATTAGGATTCAATACTCCCGTGTTCCAAAATTTAGTTACTTCCTCAACACGCTTTTCTACCCTATCACCACGTTCAATAACAATAGGTTGATACCCTTCTTTAGCTAACATATAAGCACAAAACAAACCACAAGGACCACTCCCTACTATAATTGGACGATTGGAAAGTTTTTCATTACCTTTCTCTGGAAGTTCATAATCTTCTTGAGGAGCCAAAAAGATGTCCTTAGAATGAACTTTATTTAGAACTTTAGATTCAGAAGGCACTGAAACATCTACTTCATAAACATAATGAATATTATCCTTTCGTCTAGCATCTAATGATTTTCTTATAATAACAAGATCTAATATCTGACTACTATTTATATGTAACTTATGAGAAACTTCTTTCTTTAAAAGATTTTCTTCACCAAATTTTACTTTTACTTGTCGCACACGAATCATTTTACTTCACCTCGTAATACTTCACCAACAATCATTCCAGACATAAAACTAAAACCTAAATTATATCCACCACAATCGCCATCAACATCTAAAAGCTCACCAACAAAGTATAAATGGTCTACTTTTTTAGATTCTAAAACGGAACTTACTTCACTAAGTGGTACTCCGCCGCTACAAACTTGAGAAAAGTTAAAATCTTTAGTTCCCATTGCAGAAAGAGAAAACTTTAAAATCATATTAATAAGAATATTCTTTTCATCATCAGTCAACTGATTCCAGGTTCCTTTAAATGACAACCCACACCTTTTCAAAATAACTAATAATAACTTATATGGAAGAACTCCTTCTAAAAATTCTATTAAAGAACTATCACCTAGTACTTGTCCTCTCAAAGAAAACCAAGAATCAATTTTCTCTTTATTTTTGCCATCTAAAAACGGTAAAAAATTAAGTAATAATTGACATTTCTTATTTTCATGAATACCCTTTGAAATAGCTCGACTCAAATTAAAAATACAGATACCACTAACCCCATAATCAGTTAACTGAATCTCTCCAACTTCTTTTTTTATAAATTTTCCATCTTGATACAAAGAAACGCTGCAAAAAGAACGGACACCTGCCCAATCCTTCAAAAAATTACCATCAGTAATAACTTGTACTAACGCTGGATATATAGGAACAATACTATGACCAAATTTCTTAGCAAACAAATATCCATCTCCAGTAGAACCAGTTTTAGGACTAGCTTTAGAACCAGTTGCAATTACTAAATCATCAAAGTATTCACTCCCATCCTTCGTAACAACAACAAATTTTTTATCATGTTTATAAACATCTAAAACCGTAGTATCAAAAGAAAACTCAACCCCCACTTTTTTAGCATAACTTTCTAATAAATCCCTAATACTACTAGCTTGATTCGAATAAGGATAATAATATCCATCTCTAACATGAGGAACAATTCCTAAACTATCAAAAAACTTTAAAACTTTTCCTTGTATTTCAGTTGTAATAATATCAGATAACAATTGTGAATCATTACTATGATAATGTTCTAAACTTTGATCACTATTCCAATAATTGCAACGTCCATTACCAGTTGCCAAAAGCTTCTTACCAAGTTTTAAATTCTTATCAAACAACACAACTTGAACATCATCACTAACTGCATGAATTGCACACATAACACCAGCAGGGCCAGCGCCAACAACCGCAACTTTTCTCACTAAGTATCACCTCTTATTACATTATAACATAAGAAAAAGATTGCATACATCAATCTTTTCTACTACATATGTTCAATTGTATCAATACCTAATATTTTAAGACCATTTTCAAGTACTGTCTTAATAGCACATATAAGCCTTATTCTAGAAGCTTTTAATACCAAATCATCCTCATATAAAATATTAATTTGTTCATAAAACTTAGAAAATTGTTGTGTCAAATTAAATAAATACTTTGTTAAATGAGCAGGCTCATAAGATTGTAATAATTCTTGAATAACTTCTGGAAATCTATATAACTCATGAACTATCTTATATTCAATTGGATCTACTAATTTAATAATATCAGACGAAACATCTCCAACATTCTTAAGTATCGAATTAATTCTAACAATACTATATAAAATATAAATACCAGATTCCCCAGTAAAACTAGTAGACTTTTCTAAATTAAAATTAACAATCTTATTTTTAGAAACATTCAACATAGTAAATTTAATACTAGCATTACATAACTTCTGTAACTCTTTAGAACTAATGTTTTCACCTCTAGAAAATAAATTTTCTTTCAATTTTTCTTTAACAACCTTCATAAACTCCGTAACCAAAACAACAGTACCACCAGAAGTACTCATCTTATCACCATCTAATAATACATAAGAATAACTAACTAATTTAGGTGAATCATATCCTAAAATATCTAAAACAGCACTAATTTGTTGCATATAAACTGCTTGATCTTCACCCAATACAATAAAATTATGTTCCGGATTTCTCTTCATTTTATAAATTGTATATAAAATATCTTTCATTGGATATAACGCAGTCTTATTAGATCTTGTTAATACTAAAACAGGCTCTTTAGTAGGAATATCATATCCAGTTAAATCAACATAATACCTTCCCAACTCATCCTCTTTCAATCTACCTTTATCTTTTAATTGATTTAAAACAAAATCAATTCCACTTCTATCATAAACATAATCAGATTCATGAGTAAATACATCAAAATGAATATTCAATTCTCCAAAAATCTTTAATTGACCTTGAACACACTTATCAGTAATATCTTTAAATTTTTGTATCATTTCTTTATCTCCAGATTCTACTTTTTCTAAATAAAGAAATGCCTTTTCATCAATAGAACTATCTTCTTTAGCAGCTTTACTAATTTTTACATAAACATCTAAAATAGAAGAAAAGCTATCATCACTAAGCCCATAAGTTTCTATCCCTATAATAAGTAAAGCAATCTTTTTACCCAAATCATTAATATAATAATGACGTTCTACAGAATAACCCAAAAACTGATATAAATTAGATAAAAAATCGCCAATCAAACTATTTCTACATCTACCAATATGAGGTTCTGCATTAGGATTAATAGATGTATGCTCTACCAAAAGAAACTCATCTTTTCCTTCATAAGATGAACCATAATAACTATTATTTTCTTCTATCATTGGAATAACATAATTAGCCAACACATCATAATTAATATAAAAATTAACATAAGGTCCTATAAGTTTTATCTCCCTAAAATAGCCTTTATCATCCACAAAATGTTCTTGAATATACTTAGCTACATCCATAGGAGTTTTTAGATTTTCTGTTCTATAGTTAGCACATTGAATACTATAATTTCCCATATTCTCTCTAGGTGGTATTTCTACAATTATTTCTTTTTCTACATGCAAAATTTCTTTAACTTTTCCTTTAATATAATTTTTAATATTCATAATATCACTCTCCTAAAAATAAAAAGAGTCCATGAATAAGGACGATTTCTCGCGGTACCACCTTATTTCATAGACTCTCTATGCACTTAAAAATATAACGCTTTGTCGCGATTTAAACTCCAAGACACGCTTCATCTATCATTATTATTACCTTTCACCAACCGGTAACATCACTAAAATAAGCGGATAAATTACTTTTTCTTTTTATAGTTTAACAATATATAAAACAGTATATAAAGATATAAGTATTCTGTCAACAATCAATTTAACGTTGTTTACTTTTGGTTTTATTTCTTTTTAATTTACCAGAAATTACACCCAAACCAACTATACCTGCAACAGAACCAATACCAATTCCAACTTCTCGAATTGGAAGATGCTCAAATTCATGAGTTGCTAATAAACCATCCCTATCGTCAAATAAAGGATCAGAATAATTTTTAACAGAGAAATTTACATCTAGATGTCCTCTGCCATTACCAGCACCAGAATTAACTGCACTATCAGTAGATTGTGCCATAGACATAGCTGGATTTTCTTCTAAAATATAAGATGGATTAACTTCTTCTAACGGAACATCCTCTTTTCCAGAGGTATATTGATCTCCTCCTGCTACCCATAATTCAAAATGTTCTTCTAAAGGATAGTTAACCATAGCTTGTAAATTTTTAAGTCCAGACTGATTACAATAAAGACCTGGAGTATAACCAGCTTGGGTAATTCTTTCTACCCATAAATTCAACATAGCACTAACATACTCTGTATTAAATCTTTCCTCCCAATTAGCTCCACTTGGTAATTCAACATCTAAATACACAGGATACTCTACATTTTTGTTTTCTAAGGCTCGAATAACCGTATTCGTTTGTTCTTTCTGTTTAGCTAAAAAATCATCCATAGAAGTAGTATTAGTCATATCATAAGCATTATAACAATATACTCCAGCAGGAATACTAAAAGCACTAGCTTGAGCCATATTAGTCTCAAAACAAGAATCAATTTCAGTTCCTTCTGAACACTTAAAGATTAAAAACTCAAAATTATCAGCCATCTTATTCCAATCAACATTACTACCCTGTGCATACGATAAATCAGCTCCTCGCAAAGGAGTATCTACTTTTTGAAAGTCAAGAGCAACATCATCACAAAAAGCACTTGGAATACGGATTTCACAACCAGAAGTCAAATCATCATCAGAAAGATTATTAAAATCCAAAATATCATCAACACTTAAATTATATTGAAAGGCTACATCCAAAATATCTTCATCATCAGACATAGTATGTACTTTATCATATTGAAAACCATCAATAGTATTATTACCATTCTGATTAATAACTGTTGCTAAATCATTAAAAGATTTAATATTACCATTCAAATCTTTTAAAACATTATAAGAACCATCGTACTTAATTTTCTCTTTATCTTGAACTACAAAAGCATCATAAGAACTGATTGCCGTAAACTCCTTAAAACGACATAAATTACTATCAGTACCATAAACACCAACATAAACACCGTTGTCGCTACACTTCTTTAAAAAAGCATCTGCATATTTAGTCATAGTAGTACTATCCAAACTAGTATCATTCATAATAGTATCTACATTCAAATATACAGGAAAAGAAATATTATATTTAGAAATAAAATTTTTTACATATTCAACGTCTTCATAAATACTTGCCAAACTATCAGTATCAGGACGAATAACAACTCCACAAGAAATATCATTTTCATCACAATACTTTAATTTATAATCTTGAAAAAGAACTCCATCATGCTCATGATTACCAGCATCTAAAACTACAAATTCACTACTATCTACAGAAAGATATGGTAACGGAATTAAATCATCATGACCAACTCCATTTTCAATACGAACTTCCTCTGATTCTTCATTAAAATGATGAACAACACCGGCAACACTACCTGCCAAAACTGTTCCTGCTAGTAAAAAAGCTGTAACTTTACCTTTTTTACTAAGTCTTACCTTTCCTTTCATAAAATCCCCCTCAATAATATTGTGCAAATTATACCATATTATAAAGGAAATGTCAAATTGACAAAAAAATAAAACTTGCTACAAAGCAAGTCTATAATACTTCTTCTTGAGCCTTCATAATAACAACACTCAAGTTATTAAAATCAATTTTAGATACGATTTTCTCTAATGACTTGATATTCATTTTACGAATCATATCCACTTTATTAGGAATAACTTTATGATAACGAATCATATCATCAAAAATATTATTTACAGTTGAATCAATATAATCCGCCATCTTAACTTCATTAGCAATCCATACTTTTTTCATACGATTAAACATCGCTTCATCTAACTCATGCTTAGAAAATTCCTCTTTTATTGCTTCAATCAAACTTTCTGGATGGTTAGTAGAAGATAATATCAAAAATGTTTTATACTCTTCCGTATTATCCCAATTACTATAAAAATTATTTAACAATTTTTCACTACGAGCATGCTCTCTAAATATAGAAGAAGATCCAAAAAGCATAGTAGTAAACATGGTTAAATATAAATCAAGCTCTAAGTCATCATACTGACCCAAATCAGAAATAGCTATCTTTAGCCCTACACCAATCTTAGGAACTTGAATATTTCCAACAAAACTATCTTCTTTCTTACAAACACTTTTCTTTTCTTTAACTATAGGAACTTCAGCCTTTCCTAAATTTTCCTTACTATCCAATTCTTGATGAATAATACTCATAGCTTCTTCCATAGGAAAATTACCAACTACAAGTACAAACATATTGTTTGGACTATAGAAATTGTTATAGCACAAATATAAATCTTCTTTAGTTATTTTGTAAATTTCATCTACGCTACCACCAATATCTATTCTTCTAGGATGAACATGATAAATATTTTCGCGTAACCTTGTTTCTAACTGAACATCAGGCAAATCTGCATACATTTTTAACTCTTCCGCAATAATACCCTTTTCTTTTTCAACATTCTCATCAGTATAATAAGGAGCATTAACATATTGCAATAAATATCTCAAATTATCTTCAAAATTTTTAGTACCATAACAAATATATTGAGTATTATCATAAGACGTTGATGCATTAGCACCAGTACCACTTTTAGAAAAATAAGCAAAAGGATCTTCACCAGACTCCTGTTCAAACATTTTGTGTTCTAAAAAATGAGCAATACCATCTGGCACTTTATGAGCTTTTTTATCTCCACTTGGTATAAAATTAGTAATTTCACTACCAAATCTTGTTGCATAACTAATAAAATAATTTGATTTTTTTTCAAATGGAACAAAAATAACATCTAATCCATTAGAAAGAGTTTCAGTATAAGCAACTAAATCTAGTCCTTTTAAATTAATTTTCTTCATGACTATCACCTTCTAATAAAAAAACTGTATCCATCTTAATCTTCTTAGCCACTTTAATAATATCCGTCTTACTGACTTCCATAATCTTACGACGCTTTTCTTCTAAATCATCAGTACCAAGTAGTTCCATCATATAATAATTATCTAAAATTCTATTAGGACTATCTAACACTTCATCTAAGGCAGTACAAAAATATTCTTTTGCAATCTTTATATCTTCATCACTAAATATGCCCTTACGCATATCTTGTAATTCTTTTTCAATAAGTTCTAATGCCCTAGAATAATTTTCCTTATCAATACCAGCTCGAATTAAAACCAAATGATCAAGTTTATTAGGAACAGAATTAATTACATAACATAAAGAATTTTTTTCTCTTACTTCCTTAAACAATTTAGAATCTCCACTACCACCTAAAATAACATTATATAAAGTAAGAGCATAATTTCTTTCATAGGAAGAAAGTCCATAGCACCTACACCCTATAGCTAACTTAGACTGTGCAGTATCAATTTTTTCCTTTACAACCATCTTTCTTGCACGTGGCTTTATATCAGCAAGTAAATAAGGAATTCTCTTTCTCTTAACCGTTTTAATAGGAACAACTTCTCGAATCATTTTCGTAATTTCCTTAAAATCAATATCGCCAATCACAAAAACATCAACTATATCACTACATATTACTTTTTGATAATATTGATATAATGACTCGGGAGTAACTTTATCCAAATCCTCTAAATACCCAACCATTCGATAAGATGATACCCTATCTTTATCCATAACTTCAAACAATCGAAGTAAACTATAACTCGCTCCATCTTCTTTTAAAGAAGAAAGAATACTTCTCATTGTACTTTTAACAATCTCTAATTTTTCAGAAGAAAACTTTTTTGCATAAACATCCGGATGAAAAACTATTTCATTTAAAAATTTTAATGCTTTCTTAAAATTTCCCTCTTCCGTATACTTATCATGTAAAACAGATAAATATATATCTAAATTATTATAATTACCGAATCTAGAATTATTAGTTTGAATATCTGCTGCATATAATTCCTGTGCCTCAATAGTTAACTCTCTTTTACTTGGATATTTACTACTAGATTGTAAAAACATATCACATAAAACATTACGCAAAGTAATTTCTTCTTTTACTACAGGACTACGAAAAGCAATACGAACTGTAATAGTCTTAAACTGATTTGTCTTAATTAAATGTAAATTATAAGAACCTAAATCTTTTTTTACGTATTCCATACTTCACCCCATTTCAACATTATAATATAACAGCATCAAGTGCCAATTGTATCATTTGATCTAAAGATTTTTCTCTTTCTTCACTAGAAAGGCTTCTCTTATCATATAAAGAATCAACTACTGTCATCAAACAACTAGCTTCTCTACCTAACTTTCTTGCTATATAAAATAATCCAAACGCTTCCATCTCTACAGATAAATAGTCATCTCCAGGGAAATTCGCTTTAAATACATCTTCACTGTCAGCATACAAATCAAATACATCACTAGTAATAGTCTTTCCAACTTTAAGAGGAATATGTGTACTACTAGCAACTTTTTCAATATTTTGATTTAATAAATGACTAGCTTCAACAAAATTAATATCTTGATTATCTAACAATTGATCAAAATAGCTTTTACAATAACTACCAGTAGATAAAACTACATCCAATATCTTAATATCAGGATGAAAAGATCCACTTGTTCCAATACGAATAATTTTTTTAACATTATAAAACTTATAAAGTTCATAAGAATATATTCCAATACTTGGTACTCCCATACCAGATGCAAAAACTGTTACTCTCTTTCCTTTATAATAACCAGTATATCCAAACATATTTCTAACTGTATTAACTAATTTTGCATTTTCTAAAAAATTTTCTGCAATATATTTAGCGCGAAGAGGATCTCCAGGCATTAAAACTACTTCTGCTATATCTTCTAATTTACTTTCTATATGTGGCGTTGCCATAACATACCTTCTTTCTACATTATTTATTATATCAAGAATACATAAAATTGAAAACAAAAGAAGTAAGATTATTTCCTACTTCTAAACTCTGCATACCATAACTTGACATGCTCTTTAGCATCATCATAAGTATCATGCATATCATCATAAGCGTTATGTACATCCCCAAAAATTTTATCTTTTATATTACCAAGAGCTTCATAGTTTTCATCACCTAAATACTCTCGTATTTTATCAAGCGTAGATAAATACATATCCCCAACAAATTCACTGGCAACCAAATATTTATCAGAAAGTTCATTTCTCCAACCAGGTGCAACTTGATCAACCATATTACCTAAACTCTCTAAATTATTCATAGTAATCTCTTTTCCTTCTTCAGTTAATTCATCAAAAGTAACACCTGAAATTACACCATCATAAAAAACAAAATCAACACCAGTAACAAAAACATCTTTAGCTTTACTTTTTACTTGATCAAAGTTATTTATTTCAATCAAATCTTCAACCTCAGCTAAATCTGAAGAAAAATAATCAAATTCTTCTGATGATAAAGTATCATTGGAATCAGCTTCATTTTTTCCATCATTTTCAGAATCTAAAACAATATCTTGCTGCATACTAGAGTCATCTTTATTATTAGTGTTACACCCAGCAAGAGAAAATACAATTCCTGTACTAAGTAAAATAGCTAAAACTTTCTTATTAATCTTCATTTTTTTCATAAATACCTCGTAAAAATATTATAATAATAAATTTAAAAAAAGAAAAGACTATTCTGTCTCTTCTTCTCCACTATTATCTAATTGCACAAGAACTTCTCTAGGTTTAGAGCCATTAGTAGGACCAATAATACCTCGCTCTTCTAATAAGTCAATAAGTCTAGCTGCTCGATTATAACCTAGCTTAAAACGTCTTTGTAGTAACGATGCACTAGCTTTTTGATTTTCTATAACAAATTGAACAATATCATTATATAAAGGATCCTCATCATTAGCAGCATCCCCAAACTCTTGACCACTAACATTACTTACATTATGATCTGTTGCTTCCAAATTCATCAAAGCTTCATCATATTGAGCTTTTTGTTGTTCTACAGTGAAATCAATAATTCTCTTAATTTCATCATCAGTAATAAAAGAACCTTGAATACGAGTTGGTGAATTAACACCAATTGGTAAAAATAACATATCTCCTTTACCAAGTAACTTTTCAGCACCTGTTTGATCTAAAATCGTACGAGAATCAATTCCAGAACCTACAGCAAATGATATACGAGAAGGAATATTTGCTTTAATCAATCCTGTAATAACATCCGTAGACGGTCTTTGTGTTGCAACAATCAAATGAATTCCAGCAGCACGAGCTTTTTGTGTAATTCTAAGAATAGAATCTTCAACTTCTTTTGCAGCAACCATCATTAAATCAGCAAGCTCATCAATAATAACAACAATATATGGAAGTTTAGCCTTTGTAACTCCATCCGCCTTATGTTCTTCATTCCATTTATCAATATAAGCATTATAACTCTCTATATTCTTAGTTTTGGTTTCACTAAAGGTTTCATAACGTCTTTCCATTTCCGCCACCATTTTAGCTAAAGCAACTGCAGCTTTTTTAGGATCAGAAACAACAGGACACATTAAATGTGGAACCCCATTATAAACTGACAATTCAACTACCTTAGGGTCGACCATTACAAGTTTTACTTCATCTGGTCTCGCACGCATTAATATAGAGCAAATAATACCATTGACACAAACAGACTTACCACTACCAGTAGTACCAGCAATTAACATATGTGGCATCTTATTAATTTCACAAACACCAATATCTCCCATAATACTCTTACCAAGAGGAACCATGAGTTTCTTATCCATAGCATTCATCATTTGTTTACTACTGATAATCTCATAAAAACTAACTGGAGTTGCTACATCATTAGCAAACTCAATTCCAACTGTATTTTTACCAGGTATGGGTGCTTCAATTCTAACATCTTTTTTAGCAAGTGCCAAAGCAATCTCACGATTAATGCTAGTAATCTTATTAACTCTAGTACCACTAGCAATCTCTAACTCATATTGAGCAACCGTAGGCCCTATATGAACTTCGACTACTTTACCAACAATTTTAAAATCTTTTAATACACGCTCTAAAATTTCAATGTTTTTTTCAATAGATGCTTCATCAGTCTCCTTCTGCTTTTTCTTTGGTTGATCTAACAAACTAATCGGCGGCAACTGATACTCATGGTTAGTAACTGTTTTTTCAGTATTATTATTAGTAGTAGAATTATCATTATCACTTACCATTTCTTCTTTAACAGGAACCTTCTTCAAATCTTCAATACTTGTAATTTTAATATGTTTATCCTTCTCAACAGAATCCTCTTCCTCTTCACCATTACTAATAATAACTGCTTTCTTTTCCTCTTTTTCACCTCTAAGCGCTTTTTTCTCTTTAGCTTGAGCAAACTTTTCTTTCTGACTTGAAACTTTATCACGTACAAAATCAACAATAGAAAATCCCGTAAACAAGCAAAAACCTACTACAACAAAAACCCAAGAAACAATTTGCATACCAGCATAAGAAAACAGTTTATCAAATATAATAGCAAAAATACAACCAATAATTCCGCCACCTACTGAATACCAATTTTCTAGAACACCTGTATTCATAACTCCATTAAAAGACGCAACTAATTGATCCATAGTTGTCTTAAAAATAAGCATCATATTTCCATCATGTTCCAATACAAAATCCTGATGCATAATAACCAAAAAACCTATAGTAAGAATATAAAGACCTATAAGTTTTGTAGAGAAAAAATCAGGCCACTCTCGTTTAATAAGTAAATATCCTCCAACAATAAAAAATACAGCCAATAAAATCATATAAATAGATCCAACTAAAAATAAAGAAAAAGAAGCAACTAACTCTCCAGCTACACCTAACTTGCCAATTCCCAAAACTGATAAAACAAGGAAAACAAGCCCTATCAACTCATATTTATATTCAAAACTCTTCTTTGTTTGTTTCTTTCTTTTCTTTTTTGCCATATTTATCTATACTCCTATCTATTACAATCTAATTATACTACAAAACGAAAAAATAAAATAGAAGAAAGAAAAAGTAGACACCAATTAGACAAAATAAAAAGAGCTTACGCTCTTGAAACATATTTACCATCACTAGTAGATACAATAATTTTTTCTCCTTCTTCAATAAATAAAGGAACACGTACAATATAACCAGTTTCAACTTCAGCATCTTTAAGTGCATTATTTGTAGTATTACCTTTAACAGCTGCTTCAGTATGAGTAATAGTTAATTCTACTTTATCTGGTAAATCAATACCTAATACTTCACCTTCAAACATAGTAATGTAAACTTCTAGGTTTTCTTTTAAATATTTAGCATTATCCCCAATAACTTCTTTAGATAATTCTAGCTGCTCATAAGTATCCATATTCATAAAATAATAAACATCACTCATTGTATATAAATATTGCATTAACTGTTTATCAATATGAGCAGTAGCAACCTTTACACCGGCATTAAAAGTTTTTTCAAAAATAGCACCAGTTCTTAAATTTTTCAATTTGGCCTTTACAATAGCAGCACCTTTACCAGGCTTTACATGTTGTGTATCCATAACAACATAAATTGCACCTTCAACTTCAATTGTAATACCATTTTTTAAATCATTTGTACTAATCATAAAACTCACTCCCTATATAAAATTAAAAATAAGTGGTTAACTTATTTTATTTCTTTTCCTTATGTGTTGTATGTTTTCTACATTTAGGACAATACTTACTAATTTCAAGACGGTCTGTAGTATTTTGTACATTTCTAGGTTTTCTATAGTTCTCTTCTTTACATTCAGTACAAACAAGAGTCTTCATTTGTCTTTTTCCTTCTTTAGCCATTTCTATCCCTCCTTACACGTCTATAGGTATTATATCAAAAAAAGATTAAATTGCAAAAGTTTTTTTTAATAATTATATATTTTTTACTTCTTTTCTAAAAATTTTGGATGCAATTCATTTGCAACATATGCACGATATCCTTTAGTTGCCTTATCAATATCATATACATCAAAATGTTCATCAACACATCTAAATTCAGAAATAGCTCTCTCAAATTTTTCTTTTTGAGATAAATCAACCGCTTTCACATCACGATAAGCAGCACTCATTCCATAAACAAAACCACTTCTTTCCTTAAAAGAAAAATCTGGTCTTAATTCTAAAGATAAAATCATCATAGATAAAACTGAATTTAAATCGCCTGCAAGATCAGCACAAATATCAGATGACATACGCATCAAATAAATATACTCCTTCATAGCTTCTTCTTTGCTTAAATCAGGATGTACATTTAAACATGTTGTAAATAATTCTATTAATAATTCTTGATATGACTTATTTTCCACATTTCCACCTCGAGTTCTGTCATATTATATCAAAAAAATAAAAGAAAATCAAACATTTTCTTTTATTTACTAGTTATAATACAATTCGAAAAACTCATTAGTAACCTCTTTAGTAATATGCAAAGTTACCAAACTAGCATAATCAGTACTAGAATTGGGATGTGAAGAATTTGGAGAAGTAACCATAATTGTCATAACAGGATCATTTGCAGGTGCATATCCTACAAAAGAAGATGTAATAGTCTCCGTATCAATAATACCATTACCATCTGTATCAATAAAACTTTGAGAAGTACCCGTCTTACCAGCAGCATCCCACTTATCATCAATATAACCTCTTCCATATCCACCAGCAGAATGCATAACAGCATAAAATCCCTCTTTGACACGTGCCATATATTCAGGCTTAGTATCAATTGTATTCAAAACTTTCTTTTTGACTGTTAAAATAGTCTCTCCTAAACTAGCATCTTCAGTAGATTGATGTACTTCCTTTAATAAATGTGGAACTAGTTTACTACCATCATTAGCAATAGTAGTAATATATTGAGACAACTGTAAAGGCGTATAAGATTCATACTGTCCCATAACAAAATCAAGTAAATTACCAGAATTAGTATCTTCTTTAGCACCATAACCAATACTCTCTGATGGTAAATCTATACCAGTTTCAACTCCTAAACCAAAAGCATGATACATATTACGATAAGTATCAAAAGCTTTTTGATTAAAATTCAATTTCATTCCCCTTGAATATTCTTGACCATTAACTCTAATAGCAGCTTTAAACTGATAAACGTTACTACTTTTAGCTAAAGCTGTAATATCATTAATTCTTCCTAAATTATTAACAGAAGAACATTTTTCAGGAGCACCAGCAACCTTAACACACTCATCAACCATATATTCTCCGATTTTAACGGCTCCAGTATTATAAGCAACCAACATAGAAGCACCTTTTACCACAGAACCAGGAGTAATAGGAAGTGTAAACACACTGGTAGTATTATCTACAACCTTATCTCCAACTAACTTTTTAGAAGCCATAGCCAAAATTTCTCCTGTATCAGGATCCTGGATAATAACGCTAGAATGATCATAATATTCAGTATTAGGTTCAGACTTTGTCTTTAATATCTGCTCAGTTAAAATTCTTTCAACTTCTTGTTGTAATTCTATATCAATCGATAAAACAATATCATTACCACGTTTACCTTCTTTAATTAATTTTAATTCATGAGAATTAACGACTTGATATTCCGCCTTCTCACCACGCAAATAATCCTCATATTCTTTTTCAATATAACTAAGACCAACACGATCATTTAATGCATAACCTTTAGCCAAATACTCATCTTTTTCTTCTGCAGGTAATCCTTGTGTAGTAGTAGACACTGTACCTAAAATACTACGAAAAGTATCACCATAAGGATAAACACGTTCCCAATCTAAAACTGTATTAAATCCATCTAACTCACTATTATGTTCAGCAATATATGCATATTCTTGATCTGTTGCTTCTTCTTTAATTGTTTTTTCATCGTAGGTATACCCTTTATTCATCAAATAATAAAGATAAGCTGCTTTCAAATCAACATCAGTAAATGTTGCTAATTCTGAATCCGTAATACGACTAATTTTTAATTCTTCTAAATCAGTAGTACTAAGTTCTCCTATTTTAACTTTTTCTCGCTCTTTTTGAGTAATTTTTTTATCACAAACATCTGGATACTTAGCCAAATAGAACTCCCTCTTAGATCTATTAGTAAGACTAGAATAAGAAAGATCCAAATGAGGTGAAACAGTATAAGCAAGTTCAATCATTTGACTAACAGAAATATTTTTATCTTTCTTATAAGTAATGCTCTTAATAGCTTTATTATCAACTATTATTTTATGATTTCTATCATAAATTCTTCCTCTAGGAGCACTAGTACCTTCTACTTTAGTATAAGATAATTCTTTTAAAGATTTTTTGTAGTCCTTAGCATCAACAATCATGACAGTATATAATTTTATACTCAAAACCCCAAATAATAAAAGAAGAACTACAAAAAAAACTAAGAAACGTTTAGAAATAATTTGATTATAATTAATCTTTTTTTCAGGTTTATTTAAGTTAAGTTTTTTCATAGTATCCCTCTTTTCACTAATATATATTCTACCACATTTTTATAAAATTTATTTCATATATTTTAATGAGGTGAATTATGTACAAAGAATTAATAAAAAATTGGATTCCCAAACTAACTCCTAAAATAATACAAGAATATGGAAAGAAATTAGGTTTTTTTTTAACAAATTCTGAAACAAATATATTATATCAATTTATTATGAAAAATTATAGCGAAATTTTGGACGGAAATGAAAAAAGCTTTAGTGAACTACAAAAACAAATATCTCCTACACTCTATAATCAATTATTAAAGATATATAATGAGAACAAAAGAAAATTTTTATAAAAAAAGAACAAATACTAAATTTGTTCTTTTATTTTCTCTATCAGCTGAGTATCAAAAGTTTTATTTTTTATCATCTCTATCTCATATTTATAAGGAGGATATTCCCTATCCACATATGGGGTTTCCAATATTTTAGGAACTTGACTAAGTCTTTCATTATAAACAACTGAAACCAAAGTATCAAAACCAATTGTCCCAAACCCAAAGTTTTCATGGCGATCCTTATGAGCCCCAAGAGTATTTTTACTATCATTAATATGGATACACCCTATTTTATCAATGCCTATTAAAGAATCGAATCTATCTAAAAAAGAATCGAAAGTTTTAACATCATATCCCGCATCATTCAAATGACAAGTATCAAGACAAACTCCAATATGACTTTTATCATCAACTAAATCTATAATTCTCTTAATTTCTTCTAAAGAAGAACCTACCTCAGTACCTTTGCCAGCCATAGTTTCTAAAAGAATCTTGACATCATGTGTACCTAAAATCATGTTAAGACCTTTAGCAATATTAGAAATAGCAGTATCAAGGCCTAACCCAACATGACTTCCAGGATGAAGAACAAGTGATTTAATTCCTAATAATTCACAACGTTCCAATTCTTCCTGTAAAAACCGAACAGAAAAAATAAATTTATCAGGATCCTTATCATTAGCAAGATTAATAATATAAGGAGCATGAACTACTACTTTAGAATAATCAATACCATTCTCCTTCATTAAATTCATAGCTTCCAACGTTAAACTATCTAAGATAGGATAACGATTAGTATTTTGAGGTGCACCAGTATAAAACATAAAAGTATTAGCACCATAACTTAATGCTTCTCTAACACTTCCTAATAACTGGCTATCTTTTTTAAATCCAACATGACTTCCAATATATAACATATAATAACCTCCATATTCAGTATATCAAAAATAAACAAAAAGAAAAAGACTTCCAAGGAAGTCTTAAATCAAATTATTGTTCTACACATTTAGTAGTGCCAGCTGGAATAGCAACATCAGTAAATCTAACATTTTTTGTTTCTACTTTACCTCTACTTAACTTATCAGAAGTAACTGCTCCAGCACCAGTAACATCCTTAATTCCGTGAATATCATCACTAAGAGCTACATAATAATCAGTTTCAACATTCTTAGCTCCTTCAGAAACTACAACTCTAACATATCCTTTTACATCTCTATTTCCCCATGAAGATGTACCACCAGATTCTAATAAGTTATTTTTATTAGTTGAAGAATCAATTTCTACATAATAAGTTCCAGCATCATTTGCAGAAGATGGAACAGTACCACAAATTAAACTATCTGATACCCACATATTCTTAACTGCATTTGCATATTGCTTAGCTGTATCTAAGAATGTATCCTTTCTTGAATTTTCAATATAACGTGTCATAGCAGGAATTGCTACCATCATTAAGATACCCATGATAACGATAACTGCTAATAATTCTATTAAAGTAAAACCTTTAGAATTCATCTTTTTCATAATTTCATTTCCTCTCCTTCTATTTTACAAATTAATCATACTAAAGAATTTTTAAAAAAGCAATATAGTTTTTAGAAATGTTAAAAATTTGACAAGTTGATTTACATCATACTTTTATTTTAGGACCCACATATTTTTGTTGGACCACTAGTAGATGGATTATTTTTAACTAATGAAGTTGGTTTATCTTGATACAGCATTGTATATGATGCGTTAGAAATTCCACGGGTTCCCTTACCTTCTCCTAAATCTTCTACAATAGTTACAGAATATGCATAGATTTTCTTATCAACAGAACCACTTCGTGTAACTACAACAAAAGAATTATCTAAATTATATTTTCCATTATTAGGAGCATTCTTAAATTCTGAATTATCCAATTCTCTTAATGGTATTCTACAACTTTCTGTTGATACAGGCCTTAAATTCGGATTTGCTCGAACTTTATATTCAGCCAAAGAAATCATTTTTTTTGCATCTTCAACATAGGCATCTGCTTTACTATTATTTAAGATTCCAATAATATTAGGAACAGCTATTGCCATAATAGCCGCTAAAATAACCATCGCAGCCAACAATTCAATTAAAGTAAATCCTTTATTATTAAGATTCATATTTATCACCTACCCTAATTTAATTATAGCATAAATAAAGACAATAAAAAGTTATTTTACTACTTTTTTCATATTTTTTATTTCCAACATAGTAGTCTTCGTTTGTAAATTTGTATTAAATAGATAATCGTATCTAAATAATGAAAATCCACTATATTTTTTTGAGTTCCTGCTAAGCAATATTTCCCTCATAATAATATCATTATTTTCAATCCATTCATATTTACCAGATTTAGCAAAACTATCTTCAAGACCTACCTTATAAAATGCTAAAACTGGCATTAACAATGTTTCAGTAGAAATATTCTCCCATTCTTCTAAAGTGGATATAAATGGTTTAATCTCATTATAAAAGCCATAATAAATTTGTGGCATCAAATAATCAACATAACCCTTAGTATTTCCCCATAGTTTTACATCTGCATAATGTTTTTGATAATTATTTTCCATATTTCCATCAGGTGATACAGCAAATAAAACATCATTTTTGTGACAAACCTTGTATACTCTTTTTATCAAATCAGTAACTTGCATCAACCGAAAATCAGTCAATGTAACAGAAGGATTTTTTTTCTGATATTCTGTAAAGTCTGTTAAATCTATTTTCTCATCAACAGTAGGATAAAAATAATCATCAAACAAAATACCATCAACATCATATTTCTTTACAATCTCATCTATTCCTGAAACAATTAACTCTTTTGTTTGTTCTTTTGCTGGATTGTAGTAAACCCCATCAGAAACATATATAGTATCAGTATTCAAATAAGAAAATGCAGGGTTTATAGAAGACAAATCGCTAATATCTTCATCACCACGAATTCTATAAGGGTTAACCCAAGCAAATAACTTTATCCCCGTTTTATGTGAGAATTTTAAAAATGTATCTAAAATATCATAATCTAACGCATTACCTTCATAATCAGTAACCACACTACTCCAAGGATACATAGAAGATGAATAAATAGCATCACTAAACGCCCTAACCTGTAAGATTATCAAATTAAAACCCAATTGAGATACGTTTGACACCATTTCTTCAATAGCTTTCGTACCACTTTCTTTATCCTTCGACTTTAAATAATTAGAAAGCTCAATATAACTAATAAAAATTCCTCTTTCTTCTTTAGAATCAACTTCAGTTTCTTTTTTTTCTATAAAAGAAGAAATAATAAAGCTAAAAAGTAGTAATACTATTGTAATAAAAATTGTTTTTTTCATACAATCACCAAAAACAAAGTAACATTACAAATGAAAGAAATTTGTCACTTAAGAGCTTCTTTTTTTATTAAAAATAACTTATTTTTCTGATAAAAGCCATAAAAAACATCTTCTAATTGATAATTTTCCTCTCGTAAAACCTTATGTAACCAAGTAGAATCTTTTCCAATCTGATATAAAGTGTTTTTCTGTATTTTACCATCCACAATAATAGGTAATGGATAAACTCTATTTTTATCATCATCTTTTTTAAAAACAGAAAGCTTACCACTAGTTTCCAAAATGGCATAATCTACTTCTCCAATAGATTTAATCCCACGACTGCGAAGGTGTACTAACAAATCATCTAAATTATATCTCTGTTTTAACATTTCCTTAAAATTGACTTTACCCCTTTCTATAATTATAGAAGGATTCCCATCTAAAACACTACGAATTTTAGAATTTTTTAAAGAAATTCTAGAAATGACTAACTGAATGATAACTAAAGCAATAATAGGAACAATCGAAATAAAAACATTTTCTTGATAATTATCAATAGAAATTGCAGCAAGTTCAGCAATAAAAATTGACACAATCAAATCCATAATAGAAAGTTCCCCAACTTCTCTTTTTCCCATAATACGATAAATTATCATAATTAAAAAATAAAAAAATAAAGTTTTCCATAATACAGTAAAATAAGCCATAATATCACCCAATAATAGTTTAAACTAATTCATAATTTTTATACAAAAACATAAAGTTAAATGAGGTGTACTATGGAAATAATAAAAAAATATTCATTTCGCTTTTTATATACCATACTAGGAATATTACTTTCAATTCTATTAATTACCATATTATATAATTTTAATATAATATCATCAAATACTTATCACGTTTTAAAACTAATTACATTATTATTCAATATTTTAATTAGTGGATTAATATTAGGAAAAAAAGCAACAAAAAAAGGTTATTTAGAAGGAATAAAACTAGGAGCATTTATAATTGTATTGTTTTCTTTATTAACTATTTTGATTGAACAAAAATTACAATTAAAACTACTACTATATGATTTAATTATTTTAACTACGGCAATACTTGGAGGGATGATTGGTATTAATAAGAAATAATTAGACAAACTAAAAAATCTATATTACAATAATATCGAGGTGAAAAATATGCCAAAATGGGCCAAAATTTTAATAGGACTAATTACAATTGTTATCCTAATTGTAGTAGGATTTCTAATCTATGTAAATACTGCTTTTATCAGTAAAGACGATGTCAAAGAAAATCTTGCAAAACATCTGAATGTTTCAAAAAATGACATATATTTTGATAGTATTGATTTAGAAATGGAAAAAAATCAATATGAAGTAGACTTTTACTATAATAATCATGAGTACGAAGCAAAAATTGATGCAAAAGAAGGAAAAATAATTTACACTGATTTTACTTCTATTACAACAAATAGTCCAGAAAATCAAAACACCCCAGAAATAACTTTAGAAAAAGCAAAAGAACTAGCTTTAAAACATGCTAATCTTGATGAAAGTAATACTACTCTAGTAAAAGCCAGAGAAGAAATTGATGATGGAATAGCAATCTATGAAATTGAATATAAAGATAACACTTATGAATATGATTTTGATATATCTAAATCAGGTGAAATTCTAAATTATGATAAAGATAGACTTTATGATTAAAAAACTTCAGAAAAACTTCTGAAGTTTTTTTAGTCTAAATGACTAGTAACATAAATAGTAGGATATTTAACATGAAAATTTCTATGTTTAACTACTGATTTCTTAATCTTTTCCTCTAAATTAGTTACTTGTCGTAAAGTAAGTCTAGAATCCATTTCCACTATCATTTGTAATTTATAATATTTCCCATAACGAATTAAAAATAATTTAACCTTCTTCACCCCAGGAATATTTAAAATAAATTCTTCTATTTCTTTACTAAGCTTAGAATCCACTTCTACTTTACCAATTAAATTCATAGAATTTTCTATTAAAATTTCTAAAGAAGTCTTTAAAACTAAAATCCCAATGATAACACCTACAATTACATCAATATAACGTAAAACATAAATGTCTCTAGAAAATTGCAATAATATAGTTGCAACAATTACTCCTAAAGAAGAATATAAATCCATCTTAGATTCTGAAAAAGAAGTAATAAGTAACTGACTATTAATCTTCTTACCCACATAATAAAGATAAAAAATAACGACCAATTTAATACCAAAACAAATAAGTAAAAGCCAAAGAACTAAAATATCTGGAATATGCCAAGTACTAAAAATTCCATTAACAATAATAAAAATAGAAAGCAAGAGTAATAAAACTCCTACAAATAAATTTGTAAGATATTCTACTTTTCCAAAACCAAACGGATGACTTTTCGTTGGTTGTTTCATTGAAAACTTAGCCCCTAAAAAAGAAACAATATCTGTAACAAAATCACTAAAGGTTTGAAGACCATCAGCTAACAAAGAACTAAACTGAAAAAGAACACCACCAACAATTTTAAAAATAGAAACAACTAAATTAGAAATCATACTAAATATTAAAACACTAGCTTCTTTATCCATATATCCCTACTCCTTTTCTAAATCATTTGTAACATAAATTGTTGGATATTTAACGTGAAAAGATCTATGCCGAACCAATTCTTTCTTCAACTTATGTTCCAAATTAGCAACTCGTCTAACACTCAAACTATCATTCACTTCTAATATAATATGAATCTGATAATAACCACCATATTTAATAAGTGTAAACTGAGTATCCTTAACACCGCGAAAACCAAGAATAAACTGACGTATATCAGAAATCAATTTAGAATCTACTTCTGCTTCTCCAAGCAAAGACAATACATTTTCGGAAATAGTCTTAAAAGCCAGAGATAAAATCATAAGTCCAATAATACTAGAACCCACCACATCAGCATATTTAAGTATAGGAAAAAGATAAGAGTATTTTAAAGACAATACAACTCCAAACACCATAATAGTAGAATATAAATCTATTTTAGTCTCTCTTAATGAAGTAATTAATACTTGACTTCGAATTTTTTTATTAGCAAATCTTAAAAAAATTAAAACAACCAGTTTTAATAAAAACACAGTCAAAAGCAATAAAAAAATACTATTATCTGGAAAAAAAGCTTGACTCAAAAAACCTTGAACAATAACATAAATACCTAAAATAACAAGTAACATACCAACAAATAAATTAGTAATATACTCTACTCTTCCAAAACCAAATGGATGACTTTTAGTAGGACTTTTTTTTGAAAGATGAACCCCCAAAAAAGAAACCAAATCAGTAATAAAATCACTCAGAGTATGTATACCATCAGCAAATAAACTTCCTAAATGAAAAAAGAGCCCTCCAAAAAGTTTAATAATAGAAATGATAAAATTATAAATCATACTAAAAACTAAAGCTTTTAATTCTCTAGTCATATTATACACTCCTATTCTAACAAAATTATATCATAAAAATAAAAAAACTCTAATAAGAATTAGAGTTTTTGATAAACTTTACCATAATTCACAACACCAGAATAAAAATCTACATTTTTATCACGATCAGTAATATGGTTAACATCACAATATAGATTCTTAAAATCATCTGGCCTAGTTAATAAATCTCGCATATCTTTTAAAAACACTTTATAGATATCATCTTCAAAAAACATATTTTCTGGATTTTCTTCACTATATTTATTGATTAAACGATTAACCGTATAATCTAAATATTCATTAATATTCATATCTGGCATTCTATCCTTAGCAACAAAGAAACTACGAATAAAAACCATTTCTATCGTAGTATTTCTATCAGCAGAAGAAATTAATTTTCCATAAACACTCCTAGGATCATCTTCCTTAGAAAAGCGATGATCCTCTATAGCTTCTTTAATTATAATTCTTTGATTATCAGTAAAAAACTGTTTTATTTGCTCATCTTCCATAAATTTTTCTGCAGCTATTAAATGATGTTTCTTATGATCAATATATTTTCCAACATCATGATAACTAGCAATCACAAAAAGCATATTAGGATTAAGATTCAATTGAAAAGTTTCATTTAAAGCAAATATTCTTCTAATAACTTCTGTTCTATGAATTGGTCCGTGTCCTTTATCATTTAACTCCCATAATGGAAAAACTTTCTTTTCTACATAATCACGAAGTTTTAAATCAACATCTTTTAAATAATATTTCATTTCATCAATTTGTAACTCACTTAAAATATCACTTTTAACCTGTTCAAAAGGTAAATTTAAAGCCACAGATTGATAAGTATAATAAAGTAATTGATCTAAAGAATAATCAGGATTTATCTCCTTCAACTCTAAAAACTTTTCTTTCGCCGTAAACACCTCTGAAAAAGAAGTATAACATAAAAAAAGAAAAGTAATATTACTTTATCTCTTCTTTTAATAACTTAATTTCTCTTTTTACTAAAAATTTCTTCCATCGATAATTTTTAGGTAATACTTTAATTAATATTTCGCGAGATACAAGTTCACGCTTATAATACTCATAAAATAATTTATCTTTTTTCTCTAACAATACAGGACCAAAAAAATAATCTTTTTTAGAATACTTTTTATGACCTTTAGAAAATACTAATATTTGATATATATATTTTCCTGTTTTTATTAATTCTTCATTAGAAATATAAAAATGATGTTTACAAAGAAAACGTTTTATATCCTCTTGATAATTATTTGGACTAAGAATAATAGTATCTACTTTCTTTAATACTTCCATATGACTCTTAAAAATACCAATCATATTTCTCCCGCCCATTCCAGAAATCATAATTGTATTAATACCATCACTATAAGTATCCAACCCATTACCTAAACGACACTCTATTTTATCTTCCATATGGTATTTCTTGATATTTTCTCTGGCATGACTGAGTGGTCCTTCTGCCACATCACTCGCTACAGTTGTAATATTTTTATTTTTTTGTACTAAATAAATATCTAAAAAAGCATGGTCACATCCAACATCTAAACAAAAGGAATTAGCTTCCACTAAATCCCCTATTTTTTTTAATCTATCATTAATTTTCATTAATCAGTTAAAAAATCCTTTAATTTTCTAGAACGTGATGGATGTCTTAATTTACGTAACGCTTTTGCTTCAATCTGACGAATTCTTTCACGAGTAACACCAAAAATTTGTCCAACTTCTTCAAGAGTACGACACTGTCCATCATCAAGACCAAATCTTAAGCGTAATACTTTTTCTTCACGGTCTGTAAGCGTTCCTAAAACTCCTTGAAGCTCTTCTTTTAACATTTCAATTGTAGCATATTCTTCTGGTCCCATAGTTCTCTCATCTTTAATAAAATCTCCTAAATGAGAATCATCTTCTTCACCAATTGGTGTTTCTAAAGAAACTGGATCTTGCGAAATTTTATAGACTTCTCGAACCTTCTCAATAGAAATTCCTAATTTTTTAGCGATTTCTTCATCAGTTGGTTCTCTATTTAAATCTTGCGTTAATTGACGTTGTACACGAGCAAGTTTATTAATAGTCTCTACCATATGAACTGGGACACGAATGGTTCTAGCTTGATCAGCAATAGCACGAGTAATTGCTTGACGAATCCACCAAGTAGCATAAGTAGAAAATTTATATCCCTTGGTTGGATCAAATTTATCAACAGCTTTCATAAGACCAATATTTCCTTCTTGAATCAAATCCAAAAATAACATACCACGTCCTACATACCTTTTAGCAATACTTACAACTAAACGTAAATTAGATTCAGCAAGCATTCTCTTTGCTTCCTCATCACCTTCTTCAGCACGCTTAGCATATTCAAACTCTTCATCACTAGTAAGTAAATTTATACGTCCAATTTCTTTTAAATACATGCGAACAGGATCATTAATTTTAACATCTTTAGATAAAGTTAGATTTTCTACAGGAATCTCTTCAGTTATTTCTTCCCCTGTTGCATCATCTGTCCCATCTTCTGAAACAATATCAATTTCTTCTTCCATCAAAGCATTATAAAGTTCATCCAAAGTATCACTATCAATATCTAAACCTTTTAATTCATCAGCTAACTGTTCATAAGTTATATACCCCTGTTTCTTACCTAACGCTAGTAATTTTTGTTTTCTTTCTTCAATTGTCTTAATTTCTCCAACCATTCTTATTATCTCCTATCCGTAACTTCCGAATTTTCTCAGCAATACTAGCCTGTACAATAGGATCTACTTCCTTAGATAATGAATTTGTTAATCTTTTAATTTCTTGAGTTCGACTATATTCTCGAATTACTCCAAAATATTCAAACAAATCATCTTTCGTAGTAGACTCTAAATAATTCCCAGCTAATATATCATTAAGAAAATTTACAACTTCCTCTTTATCTTGAACATAAGTATAAAAATCTGGAATATTAATATGACCATAAGTTGTATAATAATAAATAATCTCACTAGCTAACAACCGACTTGCTTCATTAGGAAAAATAACTTTTTCCTTTTCAAATTGACTAATTACCCAGTCATTGTTAAGCATAAAATAGAGAATCTGTTCCATTGCTTTTTCATACTTTGTTTTTTTCTTCGCTTTTTGATATGTAACTACTACTGGTCTTTCCGTTTGTTTCGGTTTATCTAATTCACGAAAACGCATTTCCAGTGTATTATAACTCAAATCAAATTCTTTTGCAAGTTTTTTAAGTATTATTTCTACCCTAATAGGGTCTTGAACTTTAACTGTTTCTAATAATACTTGATTAATATATTGTGCAGTCTCTTCATCACTACGAAAATCAACTTTTTCTTTTAATTTTCGTAGTTTAAAATCGTTAAATGTAACAGCACTATCAAGTAAATTAAGAAAACTATCCTGACCACGATTTAAAATAAAACTATCAGGATCATCAGGATTAGGTAACATCACTACTTTCGACTCTATCCCTTCTTCTAAAAGCATATCACCAATAGAAAGTGTTGCATGAACTCCAGGGTCATCACCATCTAAACATAAAATAATATTAGTAGAAAGCCTTTTAATTAGTTCTAACTGTTCATGAGTAAGTGCTGTTCCCATCAAAGCAACCGTATTACGAATACCTATCGTACTAGCCCGAATAACATCCATAAAACCTTCCATAACAATAACAGATTTTTTTTGTCTGCACTCTTCTCTAGCAATATGATAATGATATAAAAGTTGTCCTTTTTTAAAAATAGGAGTTTCCTTAGTATTTAAATACTTATTTTGACCATTATCTCGATAAATTCTTCCACTAAAACCAACTACTTTTCCTGTTAAATCATATAAAGGAAACATAATACGATCGATATATACATCTCTTGCATCACTAGATAAACCAATTTTATTTAAATCGCCTAAATTATATTTTTTATTAACAAGTAATCTTGTTAAATCATCACTATTATTCAAAGATAAACCGATTTCAAATTCTTTAATAACACTATCATCAATTTTTCTAGTTGCCAAATAATTTCTAGCATCTTTTCCAATTTTTGATTGTAAATTATTCTGAAAATATTTTAAAGAAAATTGATAAGCATCATAAAATGGATCAAATTTTGTATTTTTTTTAGTTATATGAACACCAGAAACATCTACACCTACTTTTTCCCCCAAATAGTGTAAGGTCTCTCTAAAATCCATATGTTCATAATTCATCAAAAAAGTAAAAACATTACCCGTTGCATGACAGGAAAAACAAGTATAAATTTGTTTTTCACGAGAAACACATAAAGATGGATTTGAATCATCATGAAAAGGACAAACTCCAAAAAAGTTTTTTCCTCTAGCAACTAAAGGTATTCTCTCACCAACGATATCAACAATATCACACTTACTACGTATTTCGTTCGCAAGTTCATTATTCATTGACACCACTCCTATAAAACATTACCAATTATATCACATTTTCTTAGTTTTTTCCACTACTTCTGCACATTTTATAGATTTCATTTTCTGATTAAAAAAATATTGAAATACACCAAAAGACTCTCTTGAACTAGAAAGCTGATATTCTTTTTCCATACCAGAATCAATATTATAATAAATAGCATTTTGACTAGCAATCATTTGCCTTTCTAGATCAACATATGTAGCATAACAAAAACTTCCTAATCTAGAAATCTCTAAATAATTATTTTCTGTAACACTATCAAAGAGTTGCTTTTCACACTCACAAAAAGAATTAGCTACATGAATTTGTTCCTTAATTACTTCTATATCATCCTTAATTGCAAGTGGATTAGTAATACCATAAATAAAATTTTGAAAAATACTCAACATACAAGCCTTTACATATTCTATTTGATCTTTTCTTATTTCACGAAAACCAGTATCAGAAAATTCTTCCATCTCACAAATATAAGATTGTAACCATAATTTAGCATCTTCAAAAGTTTGTACTCTATCAACATTTATATAGTTATCATACTTTTCTTCGACTTCTAAAATCTTATCAAAATATTCCATAACATCACCTGACATATATTCTAAATACAATAAAACCAAAAATCAACAAAAAAAGAACTTAATTAAATCAAGTTCTTTCTTAAAAAAGTATCAACATTCTGATCAATATAAACATCAATTTCACACTTATCTACCATCTTAATAAAGCCAAGTCCCGAAACCACTAAATCTTCACCATACTTCACTTGATAATTTGTTTTATTTAAGTCTTTCAAATCATCTTTATTATTAGAGTTAAGAAGTCTTTTTACCTTTAAATCATTAGAAACATATAAAGTAAAACTATTTCTTACTCCATCAACATAATCTATTCTTAAAAAATCTTCAATAATAATAGATTGATTTTTACGAATCTGATAAGTTTTAGGTTTTATTTCTTTTACTGGAGATATCTTTTTCACCATCTTGGTATCAACAATATTCAAAATAGAACCACTATCAATAAGTCCAGGAGTATCAATCAACGTCAAATAATCATTAATCTCTATCTTAATAGTATTTAATGTAGTACTTGGAAGAGGAGACATTGTAATCTCTTGTGTCTTATCTGAATAATTTTTAATAAGCTTATTAATTAAACTACTTTTACCAGCATTTGTATGACCGATTGCATATACATTTTTACTTGTTTGATAATATTTAATACGTTTCAATAAATAATCAATATTATAATTTTTATTAACACTAACAACTATTATTTCCTCAAAATTCAAGTTCATGTTCTTAAAATATTGAATTAACTTTTCTTCTTTAACAGATTTAGGTAAAGCGTCTTTTTTATTTAATACCAAAATCATCTTATTAGGTACTAATTGACGAATCTTTTCTATATCTTTATCAACATTTAATAAATCTGTAATATAAAGTACTAAATCTTTTGTTTCTCCAACACTCTTAAGAATAGATAAATATTCTTCATTAGACTTAGCAATCATCTGATATTCACCATAATGTTTCATTCTAAAGCATCTTTGACAAATATCATTTTCTAAACTAGTAGTGTAACCTTCCTGTAAAACATTTTCATCTTGTAATATCACACCGCAACCCATACACTTTTTTTCACTAGTCATAGTAATTACCTCTCTTAAACTCTCCCTTTTTTTCATACCTGCGAACAATTTTATCTTCCCAGTATCTATTAAGACCTGTAATTTTTAAATCTTTCTTTCCCAAAGGATCAACTAAAATAGTCATAATATGAAATCTTTTACCTGCTAAAACATCTGTAACTATTTGGTCACCTATCATTACCATCTCTTTTTTCTTGAGGTTGTATTCTTTCTTAATTTTTTTTAATCCCCTAGTAGATGGCTTCATACACCAACTAACTCCTCCAACGCCTAAATCTTCCATATATGGCTTAATACGACGAGTATTATTATTTGATGCAATAAATATTAAGAAATCATTTTGCAAACTTTTAATTAATTTCTTAGTATTTCTAGGACACTTTTCATGTTCAATCAACCCCAGCGTATTATCTAAGTCGAAAACAAGGCAACGAATGCCTTTATCCTTTAATTTTTGATAATCTATTTCGAAAATATTCTTTCGATACATCGTAGGTTTAAAAATCCCCATAATATCACCTATGAATCATTATACACTAATTTTTACATTTCGTCTAATTATTTACACGTTGAGTGACCATATCTGTAAAAGGAGTAATTGCTTCAAAGGTATATCCATTAGCTTTACCATAATCAATAATTTGACCAATAGCATCTTTCGTAGTAACTTTAATATCATGCATTAAAACCATATTAACTTTATCATGAGAAAGACTACTAGTAACAAAATTAGCTATTTGTGAAGAATCAAACCTTCCCCCTTCTGCATCACGTGAATCAATATTCCAATCATAATAACGATATCCACGTTTAACAACTTCCTGAGTCAAACAACTCATAATTCCAGATGAATAACGTCTACTAATAGTATTACTAGAACCGCCTGGAAATCTAATTAAAGTTGATTTTTCACCTGTAATTCTTTCAACTCTATCAGAAACAACTTTCAAATCTTTAAAATAAGAATCAACAGAAGAATAAACTACTGAATAATCATGACTAGAAGTATGAAGTCCAATAGAATGCCCTTCATCATAAGCCCTTTTAATTAAATCATCAGGTCCCCCACTAGTCACAAAGAACGTAGCTTTGATTCCCTTTTCTTTTAATACATTTAAAATAATATCTGTAGTTCCACTCCTAGGTCCATCATCAAAAGTAAGATAGATGACTCCCTTCTTAACGGGCTCCATAACAATGATTTTTTGTTCTACTTTACTAACATTACCGGCATCGTCTACAGCCTTATAAACTCGCAAATACTCTCCAGGTTTCCTAGTATCAACTTCACCTGTAACCTTTACTTTAACATCAGTAGAACAATTATCACTAACTTTATAAGTAGAATCAGTAAACTTATCTCCTACCATTAACATTATTGTATTTGACGCATCTAAAATTAACTTAGGTTTTTCTACATCCTTATAAAGAATTTTTCTCTCAACAACAGTGCGATTACCAAAAGTATCTTGAACTTGATACCGCATAACATTTCCAGTTTCTTTAACCTCAACCAGATCAGTAATATTACCATCATAATTATCAATAGCTTGATAGTCATCATATAAATACTTGGTATTAGGACAGATATACAAATTACTTTTATCCGTAGTAAATTCTATTTTAGGTTTTTTATTATCTACCACTTTGACGACCCGTGTCTTTGAAACAGTTCTTCCATGATAAGTGACCGTATAAGTAATAGGATACTCTCCTAACTTTTTAAAATTTACTTTCCCATGAACTTTAACTTGATTAGTAAGATCTTTTCCCTGATAACTAGACAAATATCCAAGTTCTTCATACTTGCTCTCATACGGAATAGTAATAACACTAGACCCCTCTAATTGAATCCGGGGAAAAAACATCATTTTATATACAGATATAGAACATATTCCAATAACAAGAAATAAAAAACATACAATCATTTTAGGAATCCAAACAGAAGCTAATCTCTTTTTTTGTAATGCATTTAATTTTTTTTCTTTATTACTTGGTACATTATAACGATAATACAGCTTTTTTTTCTTTTCCATAATATCACTCCCGCTACCATAATTATACTAAAATTAACTATTTATGTCCACATTTCTATTATGTATCATATTGTTTATCTTTAATAAATTCTCTTAAAATTTTAGTAAGGGCTCTCTTTTCTATTCTAGAAACATAACTTCGAGAAATATGCAATTTTTTTGCTATTTCTTTTTGAGTCTCCTCATCACGGTTATACAATCCATACCTCCTAATTAATATTTCTTTTTCCCTTGGAAGTAAAATATTCATATATTTTTCTAACAACATAATATGATCTTTTGTATTAATATCTTCTACAAAATCCGGATTAGGACTTTTTAAAACATCTTGTATTGCAATTTCATTTCCATCTTTATCAAATCCAACAGCCTCATTAATAGAAATATCTTTACTATATTTATTATTACTACGAAAATACATAAGTATTTCATTCTCAATACATCTAGCACAATATGTAGTGATTTTGACTCCTTTATTTCTAGAAAAACTATCAACCCCTTTAATAAGACCAATCGTACCAATACTAATTAAATCATCAGCATCTCCATTTTTAGGGTCAAACTTTTTTACAATATGAGCAACTAATCTCAAATTATGTTCAATTAATTGATTTCTAGCATTTTTATCTCCCTTCTCCTTCTTTAAGATATACTCCTCTTCTTCTTTAGGAGTAAGTGGTTCAGGAAAAACCTCATTAGAATAAGAACCAGTAAAACATAATAAATCTTTCAATGCAGAAAATAAATGAAAAAACATATAATCACCTAAGTAATTATATGTTCTTATTTGTCAAATTATAAAGTTTTTTGATAACTATAAGATTGCCTATCTATTTTAGCAATACTATCAGATAAATTATTAGCATTTTTCTGTAACATAGCATATCCATTCATTAGACCTTTTCTGCGCTCATTATTATCATATAATTGAATATCGAATTCAGATAAATCACCCAAATTTTCCATTTTCTTAAATCCTAAAAAAGACTGATTTCTAAAAAAGACAAATCCACTATCAATACCAAAATAACAAGATAGTAAAAAAGACAAATTAATATTTCCAAACAATTTTGTAGAACTAATTCCCAGTGCTACTAAAGAAGATAAAGTAAAAAAACAAACATCACCTATAAAATAACTTCTATCTTTTTCATAAGATTCTAATCAAACTTTTTGAGAATCTAATTGCTCATACTCTCTCCATACTTCTTCATCTGCTTCATGGTATTTTTCCTGTATTTTATAATTATTTTCTAAAGCTTCTATTAATACCTTTTTTGCTTTTAAAATTTCTAATTGATTCAACAAAATCCCCTCCCATTAGATTATACCACTTTATGAAATATCCTTTGCATAATAGTATTTTTACTAGCAAGTAAAAAATCTTTATTCATACAAATTGAATAAATAATGACAACAATTAAACTCAAAACATCTAAATAAAGATTACGTTGATAATAAATAATGATAGCAAAAGTAAAAATCAAAATAGTTTTAATAAGTAATCCCTTTTCATAAGTAATATTAATATATTTCTTCAAATCAAAATGACGATAAATCATCATAACCAAATAAGAGACCGCTGTAGATAAAGATGCAGCAAAAAGACCAATAAAATGAATTAAACCAACATTTATAACAATATTAATAACCGCTCCAATGATAGATATCATAGCTACTTGTTTTGTCATCTTTTTTGCAATATAAACTGCACTATATAAACAAATAACTACATTAAAAACAGACCCTAAAACTAAAATAGGAATGTAATAATAAGCTTCATCATAACTCTTATTAACTAACAAAGGAAATACAAAAGGCATACAAGCAATCATACCTACACCTAAACAAGAGAATAATTTAGTAATTGTATTTGATATATCCGAAAAAAACTGATCACGATCAGGACTATTAATATGAAGAGCAGCAGATTCACTCCAAGATAAATTAAATATTCCCAATAAACTAGATAATATAGTTGGGAACTTATTACTAACAGCATAAATACCATTAGCAGCAGCACCCATAACTGCTGTAATAATTGTACGATCTGATACATTTACAATCCACCAGCTAATACCATTAGGAACAAGTGGAATAGAATACTTATACATCTCTTTAATTAAGCTTTTATCTTTCTTCTTAAAATCAACATATTCCCACATTTTAATTCTAATAAATAAATACAAAGCTCCTAATCCATTAGCAACAGCCATTGACGTAATCATTCCAAAAGCTCCAAGTCTAAATACTACAATAAGCAAAATATTTAAAAGAATTGTACTA
Source organism: Mycoplasmatota bacterium (assembly GCA_022771205.1). Taxonomy (GTDB): domain Bacteria; phylum Bacillota_I; class Bacilli_A; order RF39; family UBA660; genus Faecimonas. Next base: position 60,613 of record JALFCF010000006.1, read on the forward strand.
ACACCAGTAATAATACAACTGATTGCATAGTCCAGTGTTCTACCAACACCTCTTGCAATTTGTAAAAAGTTGCCAGAAAAAGTACAAATAACAATATCAAACAAAATAAGAAAACGATAATCAAACTTCCAAAAACAAGTAACAATTAAATATCCAATAATAAAGATTAATAAAGAAAAAAGTAAAATAATAAAATTATTACTAAAAACCCTCTTTGTCTCTTTTTTATCTTTACGACAATCAACCAAATAACGAAAAACACTCATTTCAAGTTCCATAGTAATAATAGGAACAATCAATGTAACATATGTAGTAATTAAATCAACAAAACCATACTCATCTGTTAATAAATAACTAGTATATAAAGGTAATAATAAAAACGAGATTAACTGTGTACATACTTTTCCTGCAAAAATAATAATGGTATTTTTAGCTAATTCTTTTTTTTTGTTCATAAGATATCTCCTTTAACTTTTTTCTAAATAGTAAATAATAAATTCCAATTCCTACACTAGCACCAAATGTATCTAATAAAACATCACTAAATTGTCCACTTCTTCCTGAAACAAACAATTGATGAAATTCATCACTACATGCATATAGAAATGCCAAAACAATAGACAGTAATATTAGTCTACGAATAGGAATTGAAAATTCTCTCAAAAAACTAATTAGAGTAATTCCTAATACAAAATAAATAAAAAAATGTGCAGCTTTTCTAACAGGAACAAAAAAGAACTCTATAAAATGTTGTTGCTGTTTCTCATTAAAATCCAACCCTAAAATAGAGCTAACTTGAATAATAACGCCTTCACTCTTTTTCGTAGATTCAATAGAATTATCCGTTGAAAAAGAAAAAATAATAATCATGCACAATATAACAAAAAATCCCTTAATAATTTTTTTTATCACATAATCACCTAAACATAATAATAACACAAAAAGCAAATAAAATCTATTTGCTTTAATACAACAATGATTAGTCTTCAGAATACCAAGTTGTAGCAATTTTTTCTCGACTAACCCAAACACCATCTTGATAAGTATGTAAATATGTAGTATAACCACGTTTCCCTATTTGAACAGACTCTGTAGAATAAGTTTTACCACGCATCGCATCTTTATTCGACCAAAAATCAATATGAGCTTCTCCTCCAACTGCATATGCTGAAATATAAATAGGATAAGAATAAGTATTTTTAAATTGAAAATCAACATTCCAACCACTTGAATAACTAGCAACAGTTGCATCTAGTCCGCCTGCAACATATGGAGATTTAGCAGCATGAGGATATCTTTTAACAATTTCAAGACCACCTAATAAAGCAGCATTATAAAAAGTAGTAGCAATTTGACAAACACCATTCCCAACATACTCATAATAAAAAACATAACCTTTCTTATTATAAGGACCAGCATATTTATAAAATGAAAAAACTTCACCAGGCATAATAATAGCCCCATCAATATAATTTAAAGCTACTTTCAAATTAGTAGCACGAGAAATATATGGATTAAAATCCGTTTTAAAAGAAGAAACTTTTGTATCAACACTCCTATATTTATCATCATTAGAAGCCTTATAAGTATTTCCAACTAAAGAGATAGATGAAGAAAAATTCCTACTTTCAAGCGCTTGAGAAAGAATACGTAAAGACGCATCAACATCTAAAGAAAAGCCATCCATACCATCAATATAATGTAAATTTCTATTATCATCTACAGAAAAATAACCATCTTTTTTTTCTACGTCTACCTGTTTCTTCAAAAATACTAAAAATTTTCTTAATTTATTTTCATCATAAGAAAATGAGTATTGAAAATCATTTTTCTCTTGATCTATTAAATCATCATATAATTCTAAAAAGCCTAACGACTTTTGATACTGAACAATTTGTTGAATAATAATATTCTTATCAATCATCAAACCTAAATCTTGGTAACTATAACTATATTCATGATTATTACATAATAAAGTAACATTTTCATTCAATATTTCATCAGAATATTTATCAATAATAGTATCCAAAGAGTCAAAAGATACATCAGAAATTAAATATTCACCTAAATAAGTATTAGGCAAAACTTTTGAATAATAAGGACGTGCCACGACATAACGATACAAAAAAAGGCCAAAAACGACCACAATCAAAAAAACTAAAAGCAATAATATAATAACTTCTCTTTTTGTCAACCAATACCCTATTTTCTTTTTTTCTTTCATACTAACCACTCATACTCTTCATTATACAAAGTATAGCAAAAACAAACTGAAAAGTAAATGAAAAGGAGTACTAATTAGTAACTCCCTCTCTAATCTTTCTATTAGCAACGGCTTGATAGGCTTCTTCTTCATCATTAAAATAAATAGTTTCATCCTTTAACTTTTGATAAGTCTCATTCCCTTTTCCAAGAATCAATACCATATCCTTTTCATCAGCCATATCGATTGCTTTTTGAATAGCTTCCCGCCTATCAATTACAATTTCATAATTATGATATGTGGCCTTTACTGTTTTAACAATATCATTACAAATATCTTTAGGATCTTCACTTCTAGGATCTTCATAAGTAAATATAGCGTGTGTAGCATTTTTTACTACCACTTCACCCACTTGAGGCCTCTTGAGATAATCTCTCTCTCCTGCTTGACCAATCACAACAATACTACGGTTAATATCTAAGGTATGTACAAAATTTAAAAGCTTAGTAATACCATTAGGTGTATGAGCATAATCAACCATAACATAATATGGAGTATCTGTATTTAATAAATCAAGTCTACCACTAATTTTAATATTTTTAATACGCTCTATTGCTTTATGCATTGGAACCCCAACACAAAGTGCTGCTAAAAATCCAGCTGCTAAATTATAAACATTAAAATCGCCTAATAAAGGACTATCAATTTCAATAACTTCATCCCTATATTTGAAATGAATTAAAGTATGAGTTGGATAAACATGAAAATCCACAATTTGTAAATCAGCCTCACTATTAACTCCATAAGTAACAACTTTACCATTAGAAGCTTCTTTAACACGTTCATAATATGGATCATCCATATTTAAAATACAATATCCATCCTTTTTAGTTTGTTTAAATAATTGTAATTTACATTCTACATAATTCTCAAAAGTTCCATGAATATTCAAATGTTCCGAAGTAATATTAGTATAAACACTTAAATCAAATGAAATAGTTTGAAGTCTATTTCTGAAAAAAGCTTCACTGCTAGCCTCCATAGCAACATACTTACAACCACAATCTAAAAACTCTTTAAAATAAGAATAAAGCAAATGAACATCCGGAGTTGTATTTGGATTATCACCAGTAAATTTAGCACAGCTTCTACCATTAGTACCAATATAACCACATAAATCGTTACCAATTAAAGTTTGCATAATAGTTGCAGTAGAAGTTTTACCATCTGTACCAGTAATCCCTAAAACTTTTAATTTTTGATCAGGATAATCATAAAACTTTTGACACAAATATGGAAGTTCACGATTAGTATCTGGCACTTTTACAACAGGCACTCCAACATTTCCAACATCACGAGAAACAATAACCGCACTAGCACCATGCTTTACTGCATCACCTATAAACTCATGACGATCTGCAGTAACACCCATAGTACATACAAATAAATCTCCTTCTTCACATTCTTTAGAATTAATTTTAATTGCTTTTATTACTACATCCTCAGAAACACCAGGATATAATTCACTAAGTTTTTTCATATCATCACCCAAAAGATATTATACAGTAAAGAAGTAGAAAAAAAAAGACTTTTACTTGCTATATTATAGTATTTATTCTAAAATGTAAGAGGGTGAAATTTATGAAAACATTTATTGCAGGAGCTGGAAGCGATTTAGGTGTTCACATTGACGGAGCACACCTAGGACCAGTTCAACTAATGAACGATTTAAAAGGATTTTATAAAGGAGAAAGTTTTTCTTTAATTCAAGATGAAAATATTATAAAAAGTAGAAATCTATCAGATTTAAGAAAAAATGATTATGAAATTGATAAATTTAACACCAAACTATATCAAAAAATTCTAGAAAAAGCAAAAGATGGATACTTTCCAATTACTATTGGTGGAGATCACTCTGTAGCTGTAGCAAGCGCACTAGCAAGTGCAAAAGTGCATGAAAATATTGGTATTATATGGTTTGATGCTCATACTGATTATAATACTTTTGATACTACAGTAACCGGAAACATTCATGGGCTACCACTAGCAGCTATTACAGGATATAAAAATGGAGAATTAAGATACTTTCATGATGGCAACATCATCCAAACTTCTAAAGCAGTAGTAGTTGGTGCTAGAAGTATTGATGACCGGGAAAAAGACAATATTAAATATTCTGGAATCACAGTATTTACAACAGAAGATATTAAAGAAAAAGGTATAGAAGCAGTTGTTGAAGAAGCTTTTAGAATTGCAGGAGATAGAACTAAAGGTATACACATAAGTTATGACTTAGACCTAATTGATCCAGAAATTGCACCTGGTGTATCAGTTCCAGAATTTGATGGTATTTCTGAAGAAGAAGCTATGAAAATAAATGAAATTGTTATGAAACATTTAGATCAAGTAGTATCATATGATTTAGTAGAATTTAATCCTTTAAGAGACGAGAATAGAAAAACCGAACAAATCGCTATCAATCTATTAGCTCAAATCATTAGAGCTGCAGAAAACAAAGGAAAATTTAACAATAAAAAATACTAAAAGAAGTGTAAGAATCAACTACACTTCTTTTTTTATCAAAATAAAAAGTTCACAAAATTTGTGAGCTTTTATTAATAATTTCTATCTCTTAAGAATGGAGGTAAATCAAAATCCCCATCATCACCAGATGAATCATTAGAATCTAACATCTCTGGTGCCTTTTCAATAGTTGCACTTCTTCTTGTAGGAGCTGCATTACTAAATACTGGTTCTTTTACTTCAGGTTGAGAAACCTTCTTGTCAAATCCAGTAGCAATAACAGTAACTATTACTTCATCAGATAAATTTTCATTAATAACTGAACCAAAAATAGTATTAATGTCAGTATTAGCAGCATTACGAACAACTTCCGCAGCTTGTTCTGCTTCAAACAACGTTAAGTTAACTCCACCTGTAATATTGATAATAGCATCAGTAGCTCCAGTAATTGGAGTTTCAAGAAGTGGAGAAGAAACAGCTTGTTTAGCAGCTTCAATTGCTCTATCTTCACCCATACCAATACCAATACCGATAATAGCATGACCACTCTTTTCCATTACTGCTTTAACATCAGCAAAATCCAAGTTAACAAGTCCAACAACTGCAATTAAATCTGAAATAGATTGAACTCCTCGACGAAGTACATTATCAACTTCTTTAAATGCTTCCAACATTGGAGTCGTTTTATCAATAATTTCTCTTAATCTATCATTCGGAATAACAATTAAAGTATCTACGTGTTTCTTTAATTCATCTATTCCTTTCAATGCATTATCCATTCTTCTTTTACCCTCGAATGAGAATGGTTTAGTAACAATAGCAACAGTTAAAGCTCCTAATCCTTGTGCAATTTCTGCAACAATAGGAGCAGCACCAGTACCAGTACCTCCACCCATTCCACAAGTGATAAATACCATATCAGCTCCAGCTAACGCATCTTCTATTTCTTTTTTAGATTCTAAAGCTGCTTCCTTACCAACTTCCGGCTTAGCACCAGCACCAAGTCCGTCTGTTAAAGATGCTCCAATTTGGATTTTAACATCAGCTTTAGAAGAATTTAATACTTGTAAATCTGTATTAGCAGCGATAAACTCAACACCTTTTACTCCTGACTCTACCATTCTATTTACAGCGTTTCCACCGCCACCACCTAAACCAATAACCTTGATTTTAGCTAATTGATCTAATTCTAATCCACCTATCATACCTAGTCCTCCTTAGTTATCAAAAAAATGTCCAAATACTTTACTAATAATATTATCATTATTTATCGTCTTATCGTCAGGAGACATCAACACTTGGACATCACTTTCTGATATCATACTGACATTCTTCCCCCGTAAAGACATCTTATCATCAAAATACTGTACCGCGCCAATAACACTACTATATCGATTATGCCTTAGACCCATTGTACTAATATTACATACCTTAGCAGAAGCACCAAAACAAGACTCTACTAAATACTGAAACCCTGCTAACTCACTAAGGCCACCTGTTACTATTATATAACGTATTTCTCTATTTGTTAAGTTTTTTATCTCTTTTTTAGCCAAATTTAAAATTTCTTCTAACCTAGCTTCTACAACCTTAGAAATTCCTACTTGAGAAATCTCTTTTTTTTCTTCGCCAATAGGAATAGTAACAGTATCATTACTATCGGCATAAACCTGCATACTAACAGCGAATTGTTCTTTCAACCGTCTAGAATCCTCTTCTTTAATCTTAAAAATATAAGTAATATCCCGATCAACATTATGACTACCAATAGGAATCATAGCATTTTTTATTTGAATTCCCTTATTAAAGACTGAAACATTAGTTGAATCTTCGCCTATATTGATAATAGCACCAACTTCATTTTGTAAACGATTATTTCTAACAGTGTAATAATCTCCTGTTGAAGTAAACGCTACATCAATAGCTTCTAACCCACTAAGTCTTAAGACCTCTAAAATTCTATATAACGGTTCTTTAGGAAGTGTAGAAACTACTAACTTAGTTTCTAAAAGACTACCATTTTTATCTTTAGGATCTTTAATATTCTCCTCTCCATCTACAGTAAAATTAATAGGAATAGCAGTAACTAACTCCTCTTCTTCTCTAATTTTCCCAACCAAAGCATCTTTAACTACTCTATTAACATCTTCGCCAGTAACTCTATCAAGTATTTCAACAGATCCCACTGCAATATCAAAAGAGCATCCGTTAGGAGGCACAACTGCAATTACTTTTACAATTTTTATTCCTAACATATCATTAGCTTTTTTTAGTGCCAATCTAACACTAGATACACATTTTTTTATATCTAAAACTTGTCCTTTAGAAATACCATCACTCGGACTATGTACAGACGCTAAAACATGAAACTTATCGTGAAGTTTTTCTAATACAACAATCTTAATACTATCAGTACCTAATTCAATACCCGTATATACTTGACTCATGTAAGCATCTCCTATCCTAGAAATAATTATACTATAAAAGAAAAAAAACTCCAAGAGTTTTAATAGAATTAATTTTTATAATAAACATCAAACTCTCGCCAAGAATCCACTTTTGTATAATGCTGGATAACATAATTCACAATAATCTTATCGAATTGATTATATGAAGATAAATCATGATAAGAAGTCATATCCACCAAAATATAAATATCTTTCATATTTTTAATCTTCTCAATCATTTCATAACTTCCACGATACCCATAATTACCATACATTAAAATATTAAAATAAGTAATAGGATTATCACGACTAATATCATATTGTATTGAGCCATAAGATAATATTAATTTTTTCGGATACTTATCAAAGAAGTTAAAAGTTGCTAATGACTTTTGATAATCATAATTAGAACTTAACGTATACTGAAATTTTGGAATTCTAGTAGAAAAAACTGGTTTTAATAAATAACTTAAATAACAAAAAAGAAAAATACTAACCACAATCGCCAAAGTAAGTGCTAGTCGACCAAAATAATCTTCATGTTTTGTAATTAACGGCAACGATTGAAGTACAAAACAAAAAACATAAAGAGAAAAATGATGAAAATCAAATAAAGGAATAACAAAACTAATTCCCATCAATAGATAATAATTTTTAATATCTTTTTTTCTTTTACAAAGAATATAAAATTGGATACAAAATAAAACTATACTAAAAACTAAATAAAAAGAAAAATTAAATCCATTCTTTGAAGAAAAATCAAACAAACCGAAAAAACACAAATCAAAAAAAGGATATAAAGCATGCTGTAACAATAAATAAATCAAAAAAATAATACAAGGAAAGAAAACACCAATTACTCTTTTAAAAACCTTACGAATATCTCTATAATAAAAAAGAACTGTCGGTAAAAAAAGCATTATCCCTACTGTTTGTTTACTTAAAATAGCACATCCTATAACAAAGCCAATAAGATAATCTTTTGTAGAAAACTTTTCCTCCAAATAGATTAATAAAACTAGCCAAAACAAAGCAAAAAAGTTATAAGTTGCATTAAAAGCAAAAAAAGCAAATAAACATCCTATCAACAAAGCAATATAACTTTTTTTGCCATAAATTTCATACAACAAACAAAAAACAATTGTTAAAAGTATACTCTGTTCTATTGCAAACACTAAATAATTATCCCAAAACAGTAACCCTAACGACATAAAAAAAGGATAAAGTGGTGTAGAAACCATATTAAAATCAAGATAAGGTATCTCTCCCATTGCAATAGCATGACTAAACATATAATTATTAATAGAATCACCATAAATATTAGCAAAACTAAAAAACTCTACAATACAAAACATAAATAAAAAAATAAAAATATAACGTAAGATTCTTTTCATAATTTTACTCCTCATCAAAAATATACACATCATAAAAATCAATACTATCCACTTTAGTACCTTTTTCTATAATATATTTTAATAGTTGTTGATCAGTTTGATTACCAAAATTATACTCACTAACATCAACAATAAATAAAGTGTTTTTCATGTCTTTAACTTGTTTCAGCAACCAATCACTTCCATGATACCCCAAGTTTCCATGATTAATCAAATCAAAATAACCACAATTTTCATCCTGAATAATTTTAAAATAATAAGCATCTGGTACCACATACATAATATTTTTATCCTGATGTTTTAAAACATAATTCAATACTTTTTGAGTAAACCGATAACTACTAGGTTTTATATAACGATATTCAAAATGATTTAAGTCATTAGGATAATTTTTTATATCAAATTGATTAAACTTTGCCATCAAGCCTCCTAAAAGCAAAACAGAAATAAGACTAAAAGCACCATAGTGTAAATATGTTTTTCGAATTTTAGACACCACAAAAAATAAAAATGCAAAAAACGCTACAGAAAAATGATATAAATCTATAATAGGAATAACAATACTATAAAAACATAAAATATAATAATTTAATATATTAGATTTATCTTTTTTTATAAAATATACAGTAACTATCAATATAATAATAAATAATATTCCAAAAATGTTAAATATTTTTTGATTACCAGTAAAATCTAATAATCCTAAAATACATAAATTAACAAACTTTAAAAAGCTTTTACTAAACAATAGATAAATAATAAAGATAAAAATCGGAAATAAAAAACCTAATAAACGTCTTAAAAAAATTTTTTTATTCTTCCAAAAAATGATAATAGTAGGAAAAAACAAAAATATTCCAACAGTCTGCTTTGTTAAAAATGAAACTCCCAAAAGAATACCTATTAGATAATGAATAAAGTTACTTTTCTCTTTAACATAATTTTTTTCTAAATAAATCAAAACAATTAATATAATTAATAAAAAAAGGCTATAATTAGGAGCTGAAATATTAACCGGAAAGAAAAGGAAGAAAAAGAATATCCACATTTTATTATCATACATCTTCTCCAACAATATTAACCCAGCGGTTAAAATAATAGCATTAACTATATGAAAAACAATCATACTAGATCCAAAAGCATAAAAAAATAAAGACATAAAAAATGGATAAAATGGTGTAATAACCATATTAAAATCTAAATACGGAATTAGCCCACAATATAAATTATTTGCAAAACCATAATTCCAAACCTCATCTAAATTAAGTGGTGAACATAACAGATTAAAAACTAATATGATTAAAAAAACAACACTAAATTTTATAACTTTCTTGACCATATAATCCCCCTATTCTTTTATATAAGCAGTATACCGCCCAACTTTCTTTAACTTATGATAGTTCTCTATAACATAATAAGCCAACTCTTTATAATATTGTTGATAATAACTATCATCTTCTAAAACATTTTCATCAATTAAAATAGCACTATAATTAGGAAGCTTTTCAAATTTTTCAATCATCATTTTTGTACCATCAAAACCATAATTTCCATAATTAGGTAAATCAAAATAAGTAATATCTAAATCATTTGTAATTTTATAAAAGTAATTTTCAGTACCTAAACCAAATAAAATAACTGGTTTTTCCCATTTTCGCATAAAACCTTGTATTTCTTGATAACTTTTTCTATCACTATGCTTTAAATAACGTAAAGGATAATGAGGATAATTTTGAAAATAATAAAGTCCATCTTGAAAATGTAAAGTAATAAAAGTCCACAAGGAAGCCAAAAAAACTAAGAATACAAAAATATGAAAAGCAATACGCTTACAAGTAAACTTACTATAATACAGGAATAAACACATTGTAAGGAATAGAAAGAAAGACAAATGATAATCATCAAACAAAGGATAAACAAAAAAACTAGAAATTAGTACATAATATCCAAAAATATCTTTCTTTCTTTTTAAAATGCAAAAGAAAACATATCCGAAACAAACTAAAAATGGTAGCCACAACCAATATTCCATAACAGTACTATTCTCACCTGCAAAATCAAATAGTCCTAAAATACACAAATTAACAAACTCACTAAAACTATTACTAAAAAATAAATATAAAAGAAATATACTAATAGGAATAATAGCACCAACAAACCTTTTCCCTATTTTTTTTAGATTTTTAAAATATAAAAAACTAGGTAAAAAAAATAAAATTCCTAAAGAATGCTTAGTCAAAATCATAAGTCCCAATATAAAGCCAATCAAATAATCATTTTTTCCTCTAATCTCACAATAAATAGCTAAAATCAATAAAAATAATAAAACAAAATTATATCCTGGAAAAAGTATTGTTACAATAGGAATAGGAAATCCTAAAAATACAATTGGTAATAACAAATACCATTTATTATCCAGTAACTTAGAAACAACTACAAAAAACAATACAACAAAGATAGATTGCACAATATAATAAAAAAGAAAAGATTTACAAACAAATAAAAAAATAGAATATAAAAATGGAGAAAACAAGGGAATAATTAAATTATAGTCAACATAAGGAATCTCTCCCCTAGTAATTGCATAACTAAACCCATAATTAACAATAGTATCTCCAAAATATAAATTATAAGCAACTAAAAAACCATACAAAATAAAAAAGAAAAGAAAAATAAATTGACCATATTTTTTTAAAAACAATTGCATACTCTACTCCATAATTTGAAAATGATTTCCATTATCTAAATAGAGAATACCTTTTTTATTTTCTAACTGACTCAAAACATCATTGTAATAATTAATCATATCAAACTTAGTTAAAGTTAAATAAACCATGTTACCATCATCCATATATAATAGAAAACGATCCTTATCATAGTCATTTGGTTGATATTCTATATCAGAAATTTTTCCCAAAATATCTTTCTTTATATTAGCCATTCCTTTAACAAAAGTTTTGTATTTGTTGTCAGGAACATAATTAATAAGTCTCGGAACACGAAACAAATCTATTTCTTCATCAATTTTTACTTCCTCTTTATCAGCGAAAACAACTGTATGATTAGTATTATTAATAAATAATGGTTTATTTTCAGTGACAGAAATTACCAAAACATGAAAAAAATTACGTTCAACATCTGCTTCCAGAATATAAGGAGATGTTTCTAATTTTTTTTCTATTTCATTAGTAGATAATAACCAAAAACTAGGATAATCTTTGACTCCAGCTAATTCTAAAACATAATCATCATTTAAATATACAGTATTTTTTACGATTAAATTTTTAATTGGCAAATTTAAGAAAAAATACACAAGAAAAGATAGTCCTCCAAATAATAAAAGCACTATAAAACAAGGTAATAATTTTAATTTTTTCTTTTTTACCAATTTTTTTGTCACGTACATTACTCCCAATTTACAAATTCTTGCTCTAATTTTAATTCAACCTTACAATCCTCTTTAACCTTTTGTTGTACATATTCAATTAAACTTTTAATATCTTCTCCAGTCGCATGATTATAGTTAATAATAAAATTAGCATGTTTTTCACTAACTTTAGCACCACCTATAGAAAAACCTTTCAATCCAGCATCATCAATCAACTTCCATGCAGACATTCCTTCAGGATTACGAAATACACTACCAGCAGATGGATAATTCAATGGTTGGGAATCCATTCTTCTTTTTCTACGATCTTTAATAACTTCTTCAATAGCTGCCCGATTACCCTTATCTAATCGTATAACAACCTCTAAACAAATATAACCAGGATGAGTTTTTAAAAAAGAAGTTCTATAATGAAAATTCATTTCTTTATTTTCAAGTTTAATAACTCGAAGATCAGGAGTTAAAACAGTAGCATCTTGAACAACATAACCCATATCACTTTTATAAGCGCCAGCATTCATAAAAACTGCACCACCAACAGTTCCTGGAATTCCACTTGCAAATTCTAAACCAGCAAGTCCCTTTTTAGCTACTTGCATAGAAAGTCTAACCAAAGAATATCCTGCACCAACTCTCAATTTATTTGAAGTAAGAAATTCTAAATCATTGAACTCATCTAATCGTATGATAATCCCATCATAACGTTTACTACTAAATAATAAGTTAGAACCAAAACCAACAACTTTAAATGCAATCTGATTTTCCTTTAATAATTGCAATACTTTTTTCAAACACTCAATATTTTTAGGGTAAACCATAGCAGCAGCAATACCACCAACACGATAAGTAGTATACTTATCAAGCGAAACTTCACTTTCTACCTTTCCTATATTCATTTTTTCTAATTCTTCAATAATTTGTTTCATTTTATTCACCAACTAACTTTAAAATCTCTTCATAAATTTTTGTAAGAGAATCTTTTATTCCAAAAGACTGACTGGCTTTTTGCATAGAAATATATAATTTGTCATCAGACAAAATAGTATCTATTTTTTGACATAAAGTTTCTGGAGAAAAATCTTTTTCTTCTAAAATCTGACAAGCACCAGCATCTTCTAATTCTTTAGCATTCATATACTGATGATTATGAGTAACATAAGGAGATGGAACCAAAATAGAAGGAAGACCAATTCCTGTAATTTCTGAAATAGTAGAAGCACCAGCACGAGATACCATTAAATCAGCATCTTTCATAATTTGAATTAATTCTTCTGTAAACGGAAGTAAAATAACATTTTTAGGAAGATTAATTTCCTTATAATCATCAAAATAAGCCTTACCAGTAATAACAAGAACCTGATAATTTTTATCACCAAAATATTTTATAGTATCCTTCAATTTCTTAGTCATAGTAGTAGATCCCAAAGACCCCATAACAACAAGAATTAATTTTTTAGAAGCAGAAAACCCAAACTTCACTTTAGAAACTTTTTTAATAGTTAAAATTTCCTCACTTCTAGGATTTCCTGTATAAACAGTTTTTTTCTTCGGAAAATATTCAATACTACCAGGCAATGATACACAAATAGTATCAACAAAGTGAGCCAAAAATTTATTAGAAAGACCCGGAATAGAATTCTGTTCATGAATCATAGTTTTTACGCCCAATTGATGTGCAGCATATAACACTGGAGCAGTAATATACCCACCAACACCAATAACAATATCCGGTTCAAAATCTTTAATAATCTTTTTTGACTTTTGAATTGCTTTGAAAAATTTTTGTAAGACAGAAAAATTAGAAAAAATGTTTTTTCTATTCAATCCCTTAATTTCTAATCCAATAAAATCAATACCGCGAGCTGGTACAATATCTTTTTCCATACGATCTGTAGTACCAATATATAAAATTTTACTATGCTTATCCTTTTCCTTAATTCTCTCTATAATTGATAATGCAGGATAGATATGACCTCCAGTACCTCCTGCTGCTACAATTACTCTCATCCTCTTCACATCCTAGTTATTAAATTTTATTCAAAATAATAAAAATATATCTCTAAATCATAACAAAATTATATCGCATAACCTTCAATAAGTAAATAAAGTTATCTATATTTTGATGGATATATTTGAATACAGTTGACAATTTTTATAAATATAGAAAAGTAAAATAAACATTGTTATTCTAAAAAATATATGCTAAACTATCAGCAATAAGAAAAGAGGGATATCTATGGCAAGTGTTGGAATTATTGCTGAATATAATCCATTACATAATGGGCACATCTATCAAATACAAGAAATTAAAAAACGTTATCCCAATGATACCATTATTATAGCAATGAGTGGTAACTTTACTCAACGTGGAGAACCAGCGATAATAAATAAATGGTCACGAGCACAACTTGCAATCGAAGCTGGTGCTGATTTAGTAGTAGAAATTCCTTACCATTTTGCAACACAAAGTGCAGACTACTTCAGTTATGCTGGAATTACTCTACTAGAACAACTAAAGGTAGAAAAATTAATTTTTGGAAGTGAATCAAACAATTTAGATAGCATTACAGAAATTGCAAAAGCAGAATTAAAAGATGACAATTTTGACAAATTAGTAAAAATATATTCAAAATTTGGATACAACTACCCTACTGCCCTATCTCTAGCTCTAAAAGATTTAACTGGTAAAATTATAGATACTCCAAATGACATTTTAGGAATCACATATATTAAAACCATATTAAAATATAAATACAAAATAAAACCAGAATCAATAAAAAGAATAAACAACTATAACAATAAAGAATTAACTGGTAAGCTAAGTAGTGCTACTGCTATTAGAGAAAATATAGATAATTTAGATAAAATAAAAGAAACAATACCAAATACTACCCTAAAACAATTAACAAAAGAAACCTTGCATAAAAAAGAGGATTATTTTAAATTTTTAAAATATAAAATTATTACAGAACAACATTTAGAACAATATCATTTAGTAGAAAAAGATCTCGCCGTAAAGTTAAAAAAAGAAATATTATGTGTATCATCATATGAAGAATTAATACAAAAAGTAAAATCAAAACATCAAACATATAGTAAAATATCACGTGCACTACTTCAAATATTATGTAATTATAAAAAAGAAGATGCTCAAAAAAATCAACAATTAGCATACATACGATTATTAGCTTTTAATACAAAAGGAAAAGAATATCTAAACAGATACAAAAAAGAAATAACCTTACCAATTATCAGCAAAATATCAAAAAACAAGAATAAAATGTTAGAACTTGAATTAAATACAACAAAGATTTATACTTTACCATATAACAATAGTGAACAAGAATATAAAAAAGAATATCAATGTAATTTATACAGAAAGGAAAATTAAAATGATTAAAGAGAAAAAAAGTGGACAATTAATTGTAATATCAGCACCGAGCGGTTGCGGAAAAGGTAGTGTAATAAATGGACTATTGAAAAAAAATAAAAATATGTGGCTTTCTGTTTCAACAACCAGTCGAAAAATAAGACAAAATGATATACCAGGAGTTACCTATAATTTTGTAACAAAAGAAGAATTTGAAAAATTAATAAAAGAAGACTTTTTCTTAGAATATACTAATTATGTAGGGAACTATTATGGAACCCCAAAAGGAAGTATAAGAGAAAAACTAAACGAAGGAATAGATGTAATACTAGAAATCGAAATCGAAGGTGCCTCTAATATTAAAAAACTAGTACCAGAAGCCATATTTATTTTTATTCTTCCACCATCTTTAAAAACAATGGTAAAAAGATTAAAGAAACGTGGAACTGACAGCAAAGAAAAAATAATGGAACGATTCCATACAGCTTATAAAGAAATTAATGAAGTAACAAAATACAACTACGTCGTAGTAAATGATATTTTAGAAGATGCTATAGATAAAGTAGATGCAATTATTAAAGCAGAAAAATGCCGTGTAGATAGAATTGAAGAAGTGTTCGTAGATACCAAAGAAGAAGAAGTCCATGAATTGTTAATGGAAGATGATAAAGAATTTGAAAATGAAAATATTGCTGAAAAAATTGATTAAATTACAAAGGTGAAATATGAAAGAAAGAATATTAAATTATGTACAAGAAACAGACAAACTAATAAATGAAAATCAAAAAATCCCAAAAGAAAGATTAGAATATCATCTAATACAAATTGAACAATTTCAACATGAACGACTAATTCATTTAATTGTAACTGCATTAGTTGGAATTTTAGCAATCTTGTTTCTATTATTTGGACTGCTAATGGAAAATATCGGATTATTAATTGCTTTCATAGCATTACTATGTTTATTCATTCCTTATATTTTACATTATTATTTACTAGAAAATAATGTACAAAAAATGTACAGTCAA
Source organism: Mycoplasmatota bacterium (assembly GCA_022771205.1). GTDB lineage: Bacteria > Bacillota_I > Bacilli_A > RF39 > UBA660 > Faecimonas. Next base: position 76,966 of record JALFCF010000006.1, read on the forward strand.
TATGATAAATTATTAAAAAAATAATACTCATGAAGAGTATTATTTTTATTTAACAAAAAAAGATATCTAAATGATATCTTTTAATCAATTTCTTCAATCTTCATCAAATTTGTAGGACGAGAAACACCAGTGTTAGGGAAACTTCCAGTAATTAATACAATATCTCCCTTTTCAAGTGGCATAGCCTCACGAGCCTTTTTAACACTTTCAGTTAATACCTCATCTGTAGAATTACAAATTGGTAATTGTACTGGTTCAACTCCCCAATTCAATGCTAATCTACGACCAGCCTTTTCATCTGGGCAAAGTGCTAAAATTGGAGCACTTGGTTTCAAATTACTAATCATTCTAGCTGTATCTCCACTAATAGTTGCAGCACAAATTAATTTAGCATTCAACCAACTTGCAGCTTCAACAACGCTTTGAGCGATTGCATAAGGTACAGAACTAGTTTGTTTATTTTCATCAATATAATTGAACTTAGCATATTGCTCTGTAACTTCACAAATTTTAGCCATAGCAGCAACTGTTTCAATTGGATGTTTTCCAACTGTAGTTTCACCACTTAACATTACAGCATCTGTACCATCTAAAACAGCATTAGCAATATCGCTAGTCTCTGCTCTCTTTGGACGAGTATTTTCCATCATTGTTTCAAGCATTTCAGTTGCAACAACACAGATTTTACCCATACGACGGCAAGTTCTGATCATATCTTTTTGGATGATTGGTAAACGTTCACTAGCAACTTCAGTACCTAAGTCACCTCTAGCAACCATAACACCATCTGATACTTCTAAGATTTCTTCTAAGTTCTTAATTCCTAATTCACTTTCAATCTTACAAATGATCTTTAAGTCCAAACGATCATGAGCTTTTAAAATTTCTTTAATTTCTAAAACATCTTCTTTACAAGAAACAAAAGATATTGCTAAAAATTCTCCACCATGAGTACAAGCATATTCTAAATCAGCACGATCTAAATCACTAACATATGGAATATTTAATTTAATTCCAGGAACACTCATACTCTTACGATTTCCAAGAACTCCTCCAGCAACAATTTTACAAGTAACGCCATCTTCTTCTTTACTAATAACTTCAAGTTTCATCTTAGCATTCTCTAGTAAAATAACTGAACCAATATCTAAACTATCTAATGCTTCAGGATGATTAACACTAAATCTTTCCTCATTACCAAGAACAGTTTCTTTAACAATGCGAATAGTTTTACCATTAACCAATTGAATTGAATCGTTTTCTAACATTCCACTACGGAATTCAGGGCCCTTTGTATCCCATAATATAGCAACATTCTTACCTGTACGTTTTCTTACTTCACGAACAGAAGAACAAGCTAAATCTCTTTCTTCAATTGTTGCATGTGTAAAATTAATTCTTGCAACATTCATACCAGCCAACACCATCTGTTCCATAACATCAGGTTGATTTGAAGAAGGACCGATACTACAAATTATTTTTGTTTTTTTCATACTTAACTACTCCTTCCGAACAGTTATCATTATACAAAAAAAGTAAAAATTTGTAAACATATTTTTTTACTTTTTTTCTTATTTTATAAACAAAAAAATAAACATTCTAAAATGTTTATTTTTGACAATAACGACAATAATAAGTACCTCTACCACCAACTTTGATTTTTTCAATTATCTTACCACAAACAGGACATTGACCAGTTTTTCCATGAATTGATAATTTGTTTTGAAAAAGTCCATGAACACCTTCACTAGAAGTAAAACTTTTAATTGTAGTTCCACCCATTTCTATTGCTTCATCTAAAACTTTTCTAGTATTAAAAATAATATTATCGCATTCTCTCTTAGTAATTTTTTCTCCCCTACGCAATGGAGATATATGACTCAAAAACAAAATCTCATCATCATAAATATTTCCTATTCCTGTAATAATACTTTGATCTAACAATAGTGTTTTAATCGGCAATTTCTTAGTATGAATCTTCTGATATAAATAATCTCCAGTTAATTTCAAATCATTATATTCCAACCCTAAATCACATAATGGCTTTTTAGAATAGGCGTCTTTTTTATCTAATAAATACATTTTTCCAAATTTTCTAACATCATGAAAGCGAAAACTTATAGTTTTATCTAATGTAAAAAACACGTGTTCATGTTTGTTTTTAATATCATCTACATTCCGAAAGAAAAACTTTCCTTCCATCCTTAAATGAATAAGTAATAAATCTTTATCCAATTCAAAAACCAACCATTTACCTCTAGTATTAATATCTCGTATCTTCTGACCAACAATCTGTTCTTTAAACTGATTGGCTGTAGGATAAGCAATAATATTATCCCAGTATACAATACAATCAGTAATAGTTTTTCCAAGAACTTGTTTTTTTAATGTGTTTGCTACTGTAACCACTTCTGGTTTTTCCGGCATACATCCTCCCTACTTTCTATTTAGCTTCATACCAATTGTCACCATATTCAATATCAACTTTTAATGGAACACTAAGAGCCATAGTATTTTCCATAATATTTTTAACAATTGAACTAACTTCATCTAACTCATCATTTAAAACATTAAATACAAGTTCGTCGTGAACTTGAATCAACATTTTACTTTTTAATCCCCTTTTATTGAATTCTTCATATATTTCAACCATTGCCTTTTTTAAAATATCAGCAGCAGTTCCTTGGATTGGAGTATTAAGAGCCATTCTCTCACCACTACTACGTATCATATAATTTTTATTTTTTAACTCCTCTATAACTCTGCGTCGATTCATAAGTGTTGTAACATATCCAAACTCATAAGCCTTTTTCTTTTCTTCTTCCATATATTCTGAAATTCCTGGATAGGTCTCTAAATAATTATCAATAAACTTTTTAGCAGTAGCAATATCAATTCCTAAATCCTCACTAAGTCCAAAACTACTAATACCATACAAGATTCCAAAATTAACTGCCTTAGCAGTACGTCTCATATCTTTTGTAACTTCACACATTGGAACATGAAAAATATCAGATGCAGTTTTAGTATGAATATCTTTTCCATCTACAAACGCTTGAATCAAATTTTCTGCCTTAGACATATGAGCAAAAATTCTAAGTTCTACTTGTGAATAATCACTGGATAATAATTTTGAATTATCATCAGGAATAAACGCCTTACGAATTAATTTTGAATACTCCGCCCGAGCAGGAATATTTTGTAAATTTGGACTAATGCTAGAAAGTCTACCAGTTCGCGTTAATGTTTGAGTAAAAATAGTATGAATTCTACCATCCTCACGAACTTCTGATTTAAGGCCTACAGCATAATTAGTATAAAGTTTAGCCAAAGTACGATATTCCAATATCTTATCAACTATAGGATGAACGAAACGAATCTTATCTAAAATATCTTTACTCGTAGAATACTTACCATCTTTTGTACGCTTTGGATATGGAATTTCTAAAGTTTCAAATAAAACTTTTGAAAGTTGTGCAGGAGACATAATATTAAAAGTAACACCAGCAAGCTCATATATCTCTTTTTCGATAATATCCATCTGACTTTTTAATTCTGATGCAACTTTATCTAAATAATCAACGTCAACTTTTATACCTGTCAATTCCATATCAGCAAGTACTCTAGAAAGTGGCATTTCGATATTTTGAAATAACTCTAATTCTTCATTTTTTTCTAATTTTTCTAGCAACTCATTACGAGTATCGTAAATAAACTTTGCTTTCTGACAACAAACATCCCGTAATACATCCAAGCTCACTTCTTTAGGTCTCTTCTCACTTCCAAACAAATCATCATATAAAGGAATTTTTACATCAAAAGCCTGTGCAACAAAACTAATATCATCCTTTACAACATAATCTAATAAATATGTAGCAATCATTGTATCAAAAGTAACTTGATTAACATCAATACCTAAAGAACTCAAAACTACAATACTTTTCTTCAAATCATATGTATATTTAAAACTTTTTCCAGAAAATAAACTCTTGTAATTTTCTAATTCTTCTTTAGATAAGAAATATCCAGAAATACCATCATAAAAACCAACACCTAAAACTTCACTCTTACTATAAACACTCCCCCTAGTCTCAACATAAAAAGAAAATGTATTAGACTTCAACTCATCTATTGGTAAAATTTTAATTGTTTCACTTTCTTTTTTCACTTCAACTAAAGTATCATTACTTTCTCCTTCTAAATGAAACTTTTTTAATAATGAATGAAATTCAAATTCTTCTAATAATGATTTAAATTCTTTTGTATTTTTTCTTGTATACTTACAATCATCTAAAGTAAATCCTAGTGGAACCTCACGATAAATAGTTGCTAAGTCATAGCTCATATAAGCATTTTCTTTATCATTTTCAAGCTTTTCTTTAGTCTTTCCTGTAACCTCATCAATACGATTATATAAATTATCCAAACTATTAAATTTAGAAAGTAAATTAATAGCAGTCTTTTCACCAATTCCTTTTACACCTGGAATATGATCACTAGGATCACCCATCAAAGATTTTAAATCAATCATACGAATTGGTGGAACTTGGTATGTTTTTTCAAATTCTTCTTTCGTCATCATAATATGACCACTTTGTTTTAATAATTTCATTACAACCTTATCACTAACCAACTGTAATAAATCCTTATCACTACTAATAATAGTCGCAATAAAATCATCTCTATTCTCTACTTCTAAAGACAAAGTACCAATAATATCATCCGCTTCATAATTATCAATTTCAAAATACTTAATTCCTAAAGCTTCTAAAACCTCTTTAGCCTTAGGAAATTGTAATCGTAATTCATCAGGCATCTCACTTCTACCTGCTTTATAATCAACATATTTATCATGTCTAAAAGTTTTTCCTTTATCAAAAGCAACCATAATATAAGAAGGGGCTTCTTCTTCTATAATTTTATGCATCATATTAATAAAACCATATAATGCATTTGTTGGAAACCCCTTAGAATTTTTCATAATAACACCCTGATAAGCAGTTGCATAAAAACTACGAAACAACAAGTTGTTACCATCAACTAAAATTATTTTATTCATAAAATCACCTAATAGTAGTATAACATAAAAGGTTATCGATTACTTACCTAAATTAATAGAAACACTACTATTCGTATTTCGAAAATTACTTTCTAATTGATCCAAACGCTCAATTCTGTCAGTTGCTAGAAGTAAGCATAAAGTAATAAAAGTATAAAGAAGAAATATCCATAACCCCTCTTTCACTATTTTTTTCATATTAACATTAATATTCATACACATCTCTCCCTTCATTACACTCCAAGTATATATCGTACGATTGTTCGTGTCAATAGTTTTTTTAAAACATTTGTTTGACATTTTACATTACCAATGCTAAACTGTATATATAAAGGAGGGAAATGCATTGGAAAAGTTGACAACAAAGCAAGAAATGATTTTACAAATCATAAAAAAATGGATTGCGAAATATGGTTATCCCCCAACAGTTCGAGAAATCGGAGAAGAAGCACATTTAAACTCCCCTGCAACCATTCATTTTCATTTAACAAAATTAGAAGAAAAAGGATATATTTCTAAAGGAAATGGAAAAAATAGAACAATAGAAGTATTAGTACCAAATGAATATATAGAAAAAGATGAAAATGTGGTAGAAGTACCTCTACTTGGTAAAGTTACTGCTGGTAGTCCTATTGAAGCTATTGAAATGCCGGATGAGTATTTTTCTCTTCCAACTAATTTATTTACCACTAGAAATGAAATTTTCACTTTAAAAGTCAGTGGTGAATCTATGATTAATGTAGGAATTTACGATGGTGATATCCTAATTGTAGAAAGAAAGAACACCGCATTAAATGGTGACACAGTTGTCGCAATGAACGATAACAATGAAGTTACAGTAAAAACATTTTATAAAGAAAATGGTTACTTCAGACTACAACCAGAAAATGATACAATGGAGCCAATAATCTTAAAAAATGTAACTATTTTAGGAAAAGCTATAGGATTATATAGAAAATTTTAAATACTGAATATTTCAGTATTTTTATTTTAAAACAATAATTTGACACAGAATTTTATTTATATGTATCTAAATTATTTAAAATACTTTATAATGATATTGGTGATAAATATGGATAGTACATTTATAATGGTAGGACTGATTGTTATATTAATAATTGTAATCATACATGTGAGAAACAAAAAAAATATAATTATAACGCCGAAATCTAATAATAATCAAGAATTTAAAATAGAACATCATGCTAGTGAAATATTAAATAATCTAGATTTAGAAAAATTTACAGGGCCAACTAAATCTAGTAAAATTACTACTCACAAAATCACAAAAAAAATTATATATAAAAATGGAGAAAAAGTATCAGAAGAAATTACCAATACATCAAATGAAATTCATAAAGAAGCTTTTACGAATTGTCCAAATTGTGGTGCAAAAATTGAAACACCTAATATAACAAATTGTCCTTACTGTAATACAATATTAACAAATGTAATAACAAAAAATAGCTAAACGAATTAGCTATTTTTTCATATTACAAATAAATTTATCAACAACATAACTAGCAATTAAGAGACCCGCACTACTCGGTACAAAGGCTGTAGATCCTAACCGTTCAACATTAGCAGGAAGCTCTCTAGAAAAGCAGACAGGGACTTTAGAAAAAATATGATTATCCTTAACATATTTTCTTAAAATCCTAGCAAGCGGATCATTATAAGTCTTAGATAGCTCAGTAATTTCTAAAAGACTAGGATCAAATTTTTTTGCCGTACCCAAACAAGTAATAAACGGAACATTTTTGCGAGTACAATAAGATATAATATTCTTCTTAGTAGAAACAGTATCACAACAATCAATTACAAAATCAACACCAATTCTATCCAAAATCGATAAATCATCTTCCAAAAATAAATCATAAATTTCTACAATGCATTCTGGATTAATATCAAAAATTCTCTCTTTCATTACTTCGACTTTTTTTCTACCAACCGTAGAATGAGTTGCAATAATTTGTCTATTAATATTAGTAACATCAATGATATCAGAATCAACTAAAACTAATCTACCCACTCCACTTCTAGCAAGAGCTTCACAAACATAGCCACCAACACCACCAATACCTAAAATGAAAACAGACTTACTTTTTAAAGCCTGTATACCATCTTCTCCAACTAATAATTCTAAACGGTTTAGAAAATTATGATACTGTAACATAATCATGTACCTCTCCAACCTCATTTGGAAGCTTAACTTTCTGCCAACCTTTTTCCAAACTAGATACTTCCTGCTTTTTCTGTTTTTCAGACATAATCAAACGATAAGGTCCCTGATAGATTGAATGATAAGCAACTTTCAATTTATCATATATTTTCTCATTACTTTTAGCTATTTTATAATACTTAGATGCCTCTTTATAGACTGAAATTTGAGTCGGTTCTAACAAAGCTAAAATAGACTGCAAAGTTGCCTCCGGAAGTGTAGTATTACTAATAACAGTACAATCAAAATGATTCAAGAACTCTAACATATAAGGAATATCAGCAATACCAGCTTGTTCAAATAATCGAGGCCAACGACTACGATCCTTCTCTTCCTGTACTATTTGCTGTAAACGTGCAATTTTTTCATCAGTCAAAGCTTCATTGAAACCTAACTTTTCAAAAGAAACATAATGTGGTTTAACATTATTGTTAGGAATTTCTTTTCTCATATCAGTAATTACACTAGCATATAAATTATCTAATGCTAAATTGATAAATTTTGGTGGTTGTTTTACTCGATATACATCATAACGATTAGATTCAGCTTCTTCCCTTGTAGTAACTAAAAAATCATTACGACTAACTAACGAGGTGTTACGAATAAATTTAACAACACTATTATTTTCTTTATCATCTAAATAACTAGATTCAGAAAATAGTTGCTGATTAACAATAACATCGCTTTCTTTCGTTCCCTCAAGAATAACACTATTATAAATTTTTTCTGCATCCTTCAAACTAATCTTAACATGCATAATTCTACCATGATTAACAATTGGAAGCACTAACATAGGCTATTCCCCCTTGTGCGGTTATTATATCATAAAGTCAAATAAAATTCAAACAAAAAAAGTCAAGAAAGAGCGTTCTGCCTAACGATAAAACCTGCATTTCCACAGGTGGGTGTTCGTACGCTATCATTAGGATCCCTACCCATACTAATGGAAGGTCTTCAACACCGATAGCTGTTCGGAACTCCCGTATCGTCACTTTAGTCGGTTTTATATGAGAACAGATGTCGCATCTCCTTGACACTTATATTATATCATAATTGAAATAAAATATACAAGTATTTTAATAAAAAGGATTAGCTAACAAATCAAAAAAAATAGAATACATTATAACAGGTGATTATATGTATTACAATCAAGATGATTATTCTATATATTATGAAAAATATGGACAAAAAGAAAAAACAATACTAATTCTTCCTGGTTGGGGAGATACTAGAAAGACATTTGCCTATTTAATTAGTAAACTGCAAGAAAACTTTACAATTTATATCATTGATTATCCAGGATTCGGAAATAGTCCTTTTCCAGAAAAAGATTTAACTATCTATGATTATACTAATATAATTAGAAGTTTTATGTATGAAAAAGAAATTACAAATCCCATCATCATAGCTCACTCCTTTGGAGGAAGAATAGCAACATTATTAGCAGGATATTACAAAGAAAAAATAGATAAACTAATTCTCATTGACACAGCAGGAATAAAAAGACGAAAAAAATTCAAAGTTTGGATAAAAGAACTAACATATAAATTGTTAAAAAAATTCAAAAAAATATTGCCACCAAGTCAAAAGGAAAAATATCATAAAAAATTATTACAAATCTTTGGCTCTAGAGATTATACAGCACTTCCAAACAACATGAATAAAACATTTCAAAATATTATCAAAGAAGATTTAAAGTATTATTTACCATATATAGACGTAGAAACATTAATATTATGGGGAGAAAAAGATAATGACACCCCATTAAAAGATGGAAAGTTAATACAGAAAAAAATTAAAGATTCTGCATTAATTATTTATCCAAAAGCAACTCATTATTCTTATCTTGAACAACCAAACTTAACTTATAAAATTATAGAAAGTTTTATACTAACAAATAGAGACTACTAACTATTAGTAGTCTCTATTGTTTTTACAGAAATCTTTCCATGATAATGATAATTCATATACTCTTTTGGCAAATTTTCACTTACCCAAATCCGTACTTCAATAAATCTAATCTCACCACTCTCAAGTGTTCCTGTATAAAAAATTGGAGAACGCTTACTACCATCCAACAATTGAGGAGAATAAGCATCTATTTGATAATAAATATATTGACCTGGCAACTGTATATCACTACATCCATCCTCTTGTATCATAGCAACATCATTCATTAATTTCAGCTGAAATGATTGCTTTCTAGCTGAAGTATTTACAATTTTTAATTTATAAGATTCTGTTTTCTCACCCTCCTCCACACTCATAGGAATAAGTGGAGTCAAATTCACAATATTACCTAAATTTTCCTCTCGATCATTAAAAGTAACTTCAAAATTTCCTATTTTAATAGTACTATAACGAATAGGCTCTCTAACCGAAGAAAAAACAAAATATAAACTAGTCAGAATAACAAAAAAAAGAATTGTTACAAAAATAAAAGTCAACTGAGATTCTTTTGCTTTAATACGAGATAATAAATGATTAACTTGTGCTCCTTCCCCATGTTTAATATCCGAAATTTTCAATCTTTTACTCTCTTGCTTCTTCTTAGCTCTTTTTTTTCGCTCTTCAATTAAAGCACGAACTTTTACATTAGTTGCTTGTTTTACCTTTTTTATTTTCTTCTCTTTCATGACTATCATATCCTTTATAAAAACAGTATATCAAAACTATAATTTAAAAACAAGAAAGAAAAAAAGAATTATCAGCCGATAATTCTTACTCTTTGACAGAAATAGAAAGTTCTTCTAATTGTTTACTAGAAACAGCATTAGGGCATTCACTCATCAAATCACTTGCACTAGTAGTCTTAGGAAAAGCAATAACATCACGAATATTATCAGTACCACTAAGCAACATAGTTAGGCGATCAAGTCCTAACGCAAGACCTCCATGAGGTGGAGTTCCGTATTTTAATGCTTCTACAAAGAAACCAAATTTTTCTTCAATATCTTCCTGTGATAATTCCAAAGCTTGAAACATCTTTTCTTGAACATTCTTATCATGAATACGAATAGACCCACCACCTGCTTCATATCCATTGATAACAATATCATATGCTTTAGAATAACAATGAGCTTTATCTGTAAGAAGCTTATCAATATCACTATCAAGAGGTGCGGTAAATGGATGGTGACAAGCAAGATAACGTCCTTCTTCGTCACTCCACTCAAAAGATGGAAATTCTACTACCCATAACAATTGATAATCATCTTTATTTATTAATTCTAAATCTTTACCTAACTTCAAACGTAATGCACCAATTGCTGTATAAACAATATTCTTTTTATCAGCACCAAAAAACAATATATCTTTATCTTTAAGTGCTAATTCTTCAATCAATGCCTTTTTCTCATCATCAGATAAAAACTTACTAATACCAGAAATAAATTCTCCATTTTCATATTTTACATAAGGAAGGCCTTTAACTTTATAAGTTTTAACATATTCAGTTAATGCATCAATCTTCTTTCTAGAAAATTCTTCACTCTTACCATCAACTTTAATACAAACAATACTACTCTCTTCATTTAAAGCATTTTGAAAAACTCCAAAATCAGTAGTTTGAAAAATATCATGGACATCATGAATCTTCATATCAAAACGTAAATCCGGTTTATCAGATCCATAATAACGAATTGCATCATCATACTTCATACGACGAAGTGGTAAAGCAATATCAATACCCTTTACTTCTTTAAAAATAGATGCAATAAGTTTCTCAGTAAGACTCATAACGTCTTCCTCATCAACAAAACTCATCTCTAAATCCACTTGTGTAAATTCTGGTTGACGATCACTTCTTAAGTCTTCATCACGAAAACATTTTGCAATCTGAAAATATCTCTCCATTCCTCCAACCATTAAAAGTTGTTTAAATAACTGTGGAGATTGAGGAAGAGCATAGAACTTTCCTTTATTAACACGACTAGGCACCAAATAATCTCTAGCACCTTCTGGAGTGGATTTACATAAAACTGGTGTCTCCACTTCAACAAAATCTTCTCTATCTAAAAACTTACGCACAGCCATCATAATCTTATGACGTGTAATTAATTTATTTTTGATAGGATTTCGACGAATATCTAAATAACGATATTTTAATCTAGTATCCTCTAAAGCTGTTGTATCATCAGTAATTTCAAATGGCAAATCATTTGAAGAATTCAAAACTTCAATAGAAGAAAGTTCTACTTCAATATCACCTGTTTCCATATTAGGGTTTTTACTTTCCCTCTCCATAACTATTCCATTTACTTTTAAAACAGATTCACTCTTTAAACCGCTCGCAATGTCATATACTTCTCCTTCACGAGCAACTAATTGAACAATACCACTTCTATCTCTTAAATCAATAAAACAAACTCCACCTAAATCACGTTTCTTTTGTACCCAACCATATAAAGTAACATTACTAGAAACATCACTAAGACGTAAACTATTATTTTTTATTTCTTTCATATACATCCCTCACTAATTATTCATGATGATGGCAATGACAATCATCGCCACAGTCTCCATCACAATGGCATTCATCTTCACCGCAATGACATTCATGATAGTCTTCTTCTACTCCAGTATTTAACTGTTCATCTAAATAATAAATTAAAACATCTAAACTAATAATTTCCTCTTCTTTTGTCTTATTATTTTTAATTTTAATTTCATTGTTATTTAAATCTTCACTATTTAAAATAGCAATATATTTAGCATTTAATCGATCTGCCTGTTTAAACTGTCCTTTTAAACCACGACCAGTATATTCTGTATCAACAATAAATCCAGCCATACGTAACTCTTGAGCTAAATAAGCAGCATACTTCTTCTCATCTTCATTTACATACATTAAGAATAAATCAATATCTTCGACAATTGGTAATTTAACTTTTTCAAGTTCTAAAGCCATAACTAATCTACCAATTCCTGAGGCAAAACCAATACATGGTGTTTCAGGTCCTCCAATTTCACTACACAAATGATTATAACGACCACCCGCTCCAATAACATTATTAGAACCAAACCCTGCAACCTTTGCTTCTATTTCAAATACTGTATGATTATAATAATCAAGTCCACGAACAATGTTAGGATTTACTTCATAACTAACTTGCATAATATCAAGATAATCTTTAACAGCCTCAAATCTTTCACGGCTTTCATCATTCAAATAATCAATTGTCTTTGGAGCATTCTTTAATAATTCATTATCAGCATCAACTTTACAATCAAGAATACGAAGTGGATTTTTTTCAAGTCTAGTTTGGCAATCTTCACAAAGTTCTTCAATATGAGGTTTAAAATAGTCCAATAAAGCCGTACGATACATATCACGAGATTCTTTATCTCCTAATGAATTAATATTAACCTTAATTTCCTTCAAACCAAGCATTTTATAAATATTAACTGCTAAAGAAATAACTTCCGCATCTGCCATAGGATCATCACTTCCCAAAATTTCTACTCCAAATTGAGTAAGTTCGCGATCTCTTCCTGATTGTGGTCTTTCATAACGATACATTGTACCATTATAATAAACCTTTACAGGTTGATTAGGGTCTCCATACATTTTATTTTCAACATAACTACGACATACTCCAGCAGTCCCTTCTGGACGAAGTGTCATATTTCTTCCACCACGATCAACAAAATCATAAGTTTCTTTTGTTACAATATCAGTGCTTTCACCAATACCACGATGAAATAATTCAGTAGACTCAAAAATTGGTGTACGAATATAATTATAGTTATATTTTTCCATAGTAGCGTCAATTATACTTTCTACATACTTCCAAATTTTAGCCTCTCTTCCATAAATATCATTACATCCTTTTGGTTTTTGTATCATAAAATCTCCTCCTAAAATAAAAAGATGGCTCCCCTCTAAGGACGAGAATCTCCCGTGGTGCCACCTTAATTTATACTTATTGCAACCAATAACGAGGTTAACCGCTTCCAGTAATTTGGATGTCTTCTATTTTACTTCATAAAGTATTTACACCAACCATACTCTCTCTAAATAATCCATAAAATATACTCTTTCCAAAGAAGTTATACTTATTATATAGTACTTTTTTTATTTTTGCAATAAATAAAAAAGTATATATTAATATTTGCCAAAAAAATCTTGAGATTTTTTTATAACTTTTTGTTGTACTTCATCTGAAGATAATCCGATATAAGATAACTTATCACTATCAAAATATCCATCTCTAATCATTAAAAATTTATTATAAAGTTGCTCATCATCCATCATTGTCATAGCAAACAATGGACCATAACTATACTGAACAGAATCATCTAAAGAAATATTTTCATCAATAATATCTGTACTATCAAATTCAATAGGAATATCCTCTGCTCTTTCTTCCAAAATGGCATTTAAAACATCACACTTAGGAATACAAACACTTTGCTTTTGTAATTTTTTAGAAGGATACATAGAAAATAATAATAAATTATCCATCGACTCAATAGACATAACTAAATTATTAACCCAATCTGCAATAGCAGCATCTTTATAAATGTCATTTTTAAGTAAATACTCATAAAATCTAAATTGATTATAAAATGCCGGTACTTCACAAAAAGGAGATCTCATTTGATAAAGACTAGTATTAATTGAAGAAGATTGAGAAGCATAAGACTGCATGTCTTCAACATGAGACAATTCATGAATAACAAGCGATAATAATTCCAAAGACTGTATATTAGGTTTTAAAAATACATCGCAAACATTATCAACTGAATTATAAATAGTACAACCATCTCTATTAGAATATAAGCTAACTTCTGGAAGCATAAAAAATTTATCTTCTTCCAAAAATTCATCAAATAACTCCCCTACTTTTGGACAACATTCATCAAAAAAAGAATATAAAATATTAAAACCTTCATCCACTGAAATATTAGGCATTCCTTTGGAATAAAGATATTCATAATAATCAGAATCTATAAATTCATTTAAAATGTCAGAAAATTCAAAAAAGACAGAACTAATATAAGATAAATGTTTTTTTCGACTTTCGATAAAATGATTTATTCTTTTTTTAGATAAAGTGTTCAACCGTTGTATCCCAGAATACTTAACAAATTTATTATGATTAACTTTTTTATTACATGGATTTTGTAAAGTAGCTCTAAAATAAAAATCAACCAAACTCTGATAAGTAGCGTAATAAACCGCCGCACTATTTAAACTATTACAATCCAAAAAATGATCTTCTATATTTTTAATTTGCCGATACAATTCATCATAGTTTGTATTCAATGTAATCATAACCTAACCACCAATGTTATTATAATATATCTTTAATATTTTTTGCACCACTTTTCATATCATTCCAAAAAAACAAAATAAGTGTCCGAAGAAACAAATAAATTGGAATAGCAAAAATAATTCCCAAAACACCCCCAATAGTTCCACCTAAACTAAGTAAAAAAACAGTAATAACCGGATGAATATCATTCCTTTTCCCATAAACTTTTGGAGAAATAATATATTCATCAATAATAGGAAAGAAAAAAGAAACAAATAATGTAAAATAAAATAGCTCTTTAGAAATCATAAATGCCGAAGTAATCGCAATTAAATTAGAAAGTAATCCTCCAATATAAGGAAACACTGTAAAAACACCTATTAAAATTCCAAGAACTAACCAGTAAGGATGACCAATAATAAAAAACAATAAAGAATATTCAATAAATTGAATAAACATAAAAAGTCCTAAACTTTTAACATAACACAACATATTTTGATCAAGTTGCTGTAAAAAAGAATAAAATTTAAAATGTTTTATTATCAATACATTTTTTACTTTTTTTCTAATCTCATCCATATAAAACAAAAAATAAATAACACTTATCAATACTAAAACAAACTGACTAGCAAAATGAATAAGAGAAAAGAAAATATCTACTGTAGTAGCAAATGTAACCTTACCAACACTTTGTATCAAAAAAGAAGAAAACTTAATAGCAACTTCTTGTAATGCCAAAGGAAAAGAAAACTTTTCCTCTAAATTTCCAAATATTTGTATTAATTGAATGCTAAAACCAGCTATTTGATGATATAACAAAGGTAAAATAGATATAAAAAGAAAAGTTATAATACAAGTAAGTATACCAATAACAATAATAACAGCAAACTTTCTAGATAATTTCTTTTCTAAAAACACAACAAAAGGATTTATTGCATAAGAAACAACAAATCCTAATAAAAATGGAAATAAAATCGACAAAAGATTTAAAAAAAAATTCACAATATATTCTATATTACTAATTCCTAAAAATAGTAAACATAAAAATACTGTGAAATTAATTAATGGGTAATTAAATTCTTTTTTAAACAAAGGCATCTACCTTTCCAACCAGATTGTTGTAGGACCAATATTAGTAATAGCAACATTCATATCAGCACCAAATTCTCCAGTCTCTACTTCTACATATTTACGCAACTCTTCATTAAATAATTCATAAAAATGAATAGCTTCATGATTATTCATAGCAGCAATATAACTAGGTCTATTACCCTTTTTACAATCTGCATATAGCGTAAATTGAGAAACGGAAAGAATCTTACCACCAAAATCTAAAATACTTTTATTCATAACTCCATTTTCATCTGGAAAAATACGAAGATTAACTACTTTCTTTACTAAATACTGAATATTATCAATAGTATCACCATCTGTAAATCCCACAAAAACAACAAGTCCAGAATCAATTGAGCCAATAACTTTATTATCTACAGTAACAGAAGCATTTCCACTCCTTTGCACCAAAACTCTCATCGCATCATCCTTTCAGCATGATCAAAATAAGGTTGTTTCTCTAAAGTAGAAAGAAGCTTCGTCAACTGATCAAGTCCAGTAACATAAACACTAGCACTGTAAAGAATCGTTCCTACTTTACTCATCATATTAATACCATCTACACTAACATTCATATTAGATATAGTTTGAATTAATTCAAGCATATGATTCTCATGTGTATTAGAATAAATTAATAAATTGGTAAGATACCTTTTATTAACATTAGTATTCCAATGAACCTCCAAAGTTCTAGTTTCTAACATATCAAGGTTATGACAGTGAGTCCTATGAACCGTAATTCCATTACCTTTAGTAATATAACCTATAATATCATCTCCATAAACTGGACAACAACAATTTGCTAGATTAACCTTAACTTTATCAATTCCACTAACGATAATATCAGCATCCATATTTTTTGCTGTTACTTTAACAACTTTTGGTTGTGGAGTATCCTGCTCTTTACAAATAAAGTTGATAATAGATAATGCAGAAACTTTACCATTACCAATAGATAAATAAATATCTTCTAAACTATCCATTTTAAACTCTTCATAAATTTCCTTTAAATTAGTATCACTTAAGAATTCAGAAATAGATAATTTTTTCTTACGTAATTCCTTTTCTAAAGAATATTTACCGCGTTCAATATATACTTCTTTTTCATTTTTACTAAAAAAGTTTTTAATTTTATTTCTCGTAGTAGTAGCTTTAACAATGTTAATCCATTCCATAGAAGGAGTAGCATTTTTATTTGTTATAATTCGAACAATATCATTATCCTTCAATTCATAATTCAATGGAACAATGGCATTATTAACAATAGCACCTGTAGTCGTTTCACCTACTTTAGTATGAATCTTATATGCAAAATCAATTGGTGTTGCTCCCCTAGGCAACTCAATAACATCACCTTTTGGAGTGAAACAATAAATATTATTATTTAAAACCTCATCTTTAACACTATTAACAAACTCTTCACTACTCATTTTATCTTTACTTAAATCAATAATAGATTTAAAAAATTGAAGTTTTTGCTCAGTCGTAGACTGTAAATTAGCAGTTTTATTAGATCCTTTATTTTCTTTATATGCCCAATGAGAAGCAATACCATTTTCTGCAACTTCATCCATATCATAAGTTCGAATTTGAATTTCAAACAAATACCCATCAATACCAAAAACTGTAGTATGTAAAGATTGATACATATTAGGTTTAGGCATTGCAATATAATCTTTAAAACGTTTAGGCAAAGGTCTAAACTTAGAATGAATAATTCCAAGAGCTAAATAACATTCTTGCTCTGTATGAACTAAAATACGTAAAGCAAGCAAATCATAAATATCACTAAATTTTTTACCTTTATTTAACTTATTATAAATACTATAAATACACTTAGCTCTACCCTTGATTTCATGGTTAATATGATGTTCAGTTAATAAGTCTGAAACCTCTTTCTGCATATCTACAACAGTTCTATCTCTTTCAAGTTTAGTCTTATTTAACTTTTCAGCAATATCATAAAATACATCCGGTTTTAAATATCTAAGAGCCAAGTCTTCAAGCTCACTTTTAATCTTATGAATTCCTAAATGATGAGCAATCGGAGCTAAAATCTCTAAAGCTTCTTTTGCTTTAACTTTTTGCCTATCAGGCGGAGTGGCCCATAATGTTCGCATATTATGCAAACGATCTGCGAGTTTAATAATAATAACTCGAACATCTTCACTCATACCAACTATAATCTTCTTATAATAGTCAATCAAATATTCATTTTCCGTAGAAAAATGAATTTTACTAAGTTTAGTAACCCCTTGAACAAGTTTAGTAACTTCTGGACCAAACTTTTCTTGCATTTCTTCTGAAGTACAATCACAGTCCTCTAATACATCATGTAAAAAACCGGCAGCAATTGTTTGATAATCAGCATAAATAGTAGTCAAAATCATCGCAACGTTTAAAGGGTGAATAATATAATCTTCACCCGTTTTACGATACTGACCAGCGTGCTTTTCTTTTGCAAAAAGATAAGCTTGCTCTATAAATTGTAACTCGTCATCATTCTTAATATACGTTTTAGCATGCTCTAAAACATCCTGGACTACAAGCCCTTCTTTTGTATGAGACAAAGTAACACCTCCAATCAGTTAGCAATTAATTCCTTTTATTTGCTTTTCTTCATATTCATCAGTATAAATAACTTTTGTTTTTTTTGGCTTTCCAATATTTTTTGCTTCAATCGCAGCAAAAATAACAGCAGCAATATAAATAGATGAATAAGCTCCAGCAATAAATCCAAATAACATTGCTAAATTAAACGTTAAAATTTCTTTAGAACCTAAGAAAATTAAAATTACAATTGGTATTAATGTAGACAAGAAAGTATGAAGTGTTCTTATAAAGGTTTCACAAACAGCTCTATTAGTTACTTTCCATACAGTCTCTTTTGTCATCTTCTTTTCTGAAACATTAGCTAGTTCTTCACGAATTCTATCGAATGTAACAATTGTATCATTAATAGAATATCCAATAATTGCAAGAATAGCGGCAATAAACATAGTAGAAATTTGTAGACGGAATATAATGAATAATGCAAAAATAAACAATACATCATGGAACAAAGAAACAACTCCACCAACAGCATAGCTAAATTTAAAGCGAACAGAAATATAAAGAATAATACCTAATAATGAAAGTAATACCGAAATAATAGCATTCTTAACTAATTCTTGTTGAACAATATTAGAAACAGCACCAATGTTTGTTTGAGCATCATATTTCTCCTCAAAATAATTAGTAACTTTATCTACCTCATCGCCCTCTAAAACATTATTAACCAAAATATTAGTTTCATCTTTTGTAATTTCAATATCACGTTTTTCTAAATCCAATTTTTTCAAATCTTCATTAAGTTTTTTCTCAGTTAAATCTTCTTTGGTAACAATAGCAATATCACTACCAGATTGATATTCAACACTTAAATTAAGTCCCTGTACAAAAAACATTACAACACCAAATACTAAAATAATGATAGATAATCCTACAAACTGCTTAGTATATTTAAAGAAATTGAAATTTTTAAAAGGAACTACTTTTGTTTCTTCATTTTTAGAAACATCTGGAATATCTTCTGTTTTAACATTAATAAATAATTTTGTTTTATCATTAAAATAATTAGTTTTAACAAACAATTTTAATAATAAACGATTAAGCCCAACCATAGTTACCATAATAACAGCAACTGTAATAATTTGCATTGTAGCAAATCCTTTAATACTAGACTCACCAAGTACAAACATAATAATTGCAACTAATAAAGTAGTAACGTTAGCATCTAAAATAGCACTAAAACTTTCCTTAGAACCTTCTCTAAAAGCCATTGGTAAACTTTTTCCTTTATATAACTCATCTTTAATTCTTGCAAAAGTAATAATGCTAGAATCTACTGCTGTACCAATTCCTAATATCAAAGCTGCAATACCAGGAAGTGTTAACACACCACCTACTACCCAAAATACTAAGAATACTAAAAAGGCATATATCATCATAGAAACAGCTGAAATAAAGCCTGCAAAATGATAAACAGCAATTAAAAATAAAATAATTAATACTATACCAATAACACCTGCTATAAAAGTAGTTTGTAATGTATTATCACCAAAAGATGCCCCAACAGTTTGAGAAGATATTTCTGTTAATTTACTTGGTAAAGATCCACTATTAATTAAATCAACTAAATTCTCTACTTGTTCTTCCGTAAAGTTACCTTGAATAATAACATCACTAGCAAATCCTTGTGAAACAGTTGCCGCACTCAAACAATTAGACTCTTCAGTACCACACAAACTTCCTTCACTAGCATAACTATCTTCATTCTCATTATAATCTAACCAAATAACAATCAAATTTTGATCATAATCCTTAACTTTATTGGTTACTTTATAAAATTCTTCTTTATCTTTAACTGACAAAGAAACCGCTGGATTTCCAGAAGAATCCTGACTAACTTTAGCCCCTCCAGACACCAAAACATCACTTGTCATCAACAAATTATCTTCACTATCTCTAAAAGATAAAGTTGCAACCGTTGATAATTGCTTTCTTGCTTCTTCTGGATTAGTAACACCAGCAAGCTTTACACGAATTTTATCATTCCCTTCTATAGTAATTTCCGGTTCCGTAACTCCAAGACTATCAATACGTTTACTTAAAGTCTTATAAGTAGCCATAATTTTATCATGAGTCATCTTAGATCCATCAATAGATTCTACTTTATAAAGGATTTCAAAACCTCCTTGTAAATCCAATCCAAATTTTAAATTTTTAAACAAAGGAATACAAAGAAAACATAATACAACAACTAATAAAACTAAAAATATAGTGGTACGTATAACTTTTCCTTTGCCTTTATTATTATTTTTCATACCTATCCACCTCTCTAAATCGTTTCTAAATCATCTTGACTTCTTCTCGTCCTGGCTAGCTTTCCTTTCAAATACTCATCTAACTTATAATTATCAACATGTAAAATATCATTTACAATATCTGATAAAGTAAGATTTTTAGCTTTTTTCCATTTAGAAAAAATCAAATAATTCCAAATGTCAATCAATTGAATATAAGGATACCCCAAACGATGTAATTCAGCAAGTTTTGCTTTTAAAGCAGGTTGTACTCTTTTATACAATTCTTCTTGAGAAGAAAACTCTAACTCCATAACATCACCTACCAAACTAATAACATTATATCGCAAATATAACATATTTGAAAAGAAAAACAAAGAAAAAAGACAATATCTAATGATATTATCTTATATTTTTATTGCACTCACTTTTTAAAAGAAGGAGAATCCGAAAAATCATCAACATCACCAACATCATCAAACATAATAGAAAGATCACTATCATAAGTATCTCCATAAGAATTAGAAAGATGAAGATGTTCATCATTGTCTGTCAAATGAATACTATCAATATCACCTACGATTTCCTTATCTAAAGGAGTAGAACACATATACACAAAATATTGATCACCAATTTTTTCAACGCCACCTATAGAAAGCATTGTTTCTCTTTCCAATAACACTTCTTTCTCCCCTTTTAAGGCTAGTTGTGAATCCATAGGAAGAAACTTACTTTCTAATGGAACATGAATAGCTAAAACAACTGGAGAAGACATAGTAAATTCTCCTCCTAAAGAAGTAGTAGTAGATAAAAAGGCATGTTCAGTAAAAGATTTTCCAACAAAAGATTGTAAATCTTCTAAAGAAGAAATACCTAAATCTTGAAACTGTGCCAAATTACAACCACGAAAAAGAAACGAATCAGTATCACTCTTACAATTGTCAATCGCAAAATCTAAAGAATCAATTACACCATCCAAATTATATTCGAAAGACTCAAAAGTAGCTAAATCCAAATCAGTTACCTTTTCACCAGTATCTCTGACATACCCATGATGCTGTCGTAAAAATCCATTAATTTTAGTAAAACCAGACCCAGCATACAATTCTATAGCTTTCTGAATCTTCATAGGAAATTCATATAAATCCGGTTGAGAAATAGATTCTCATTCAGTATAAATGCCACGAAAAACATCCATAACATGCCTTTCTAATAAACGAACTCTTTCCTCACCCATTACTCCTTCTAAAAAACTATCATCACGAATCGCCGTTAAATTATTAAAAATTTGTAATATTTCTTCATTTACATCTTTCATATATTCACACCCTCTTACAATAACTACTTCTTATCACCAGAATCAATTCTAGCTCTAGGAAAGCTATGTTCATATACATTTTTTAATCTATCAGTAGTAATATGCGTATAAATTTGAGTTGCCTTGATACTTTCATGCCCCAATAATTTTTGTACAGTCATCAAATCACATCCTTGATTCAATAAGTGCGTTGCAAAACTATGTCTAATCATATGAGGAGATATATTTTTCTGTATACTTGTCTTTTTTATAATTTCTTCAAGCAAATATCTTACTCCTCGTTCTGTTAATTTACTTCCTCGTGCATTTAAAAATAAATAAGGACTTTTACTAATATTTAAAGATAAATATGCATCATGCAAATATAATTTCAATATTTCTTCACAATAATCGCCATAAGGAACTAATCTCTCTTTATTCCCTTTACCTAAAACTAAAATACTTCTATTATTAAAATTAATATCAGACACTTTAATAGACACTAACTCTCCTACACGAACTCCAGTAGCATAAAGCATTTCCAAAACCAAACGATCTCTTTGCCCTAAAGCCGTAGACAAATCACAAGCTTCGAATAATGACTCTAACTCATTGTATTCAAAATAACGAGGCAACTTTTTTTCTTTTTTAGGACCATTCAATAAAGAAAAAACATTATTAGAAACAATACCTTCATTAGCTAAGTATTGATAAAATCCTCTTAAAGAACTCAGTTTTCTATCTATAGAAGAATTTTTATCTTTTTTTTCGTCTTTCAAGTACATTAGAAAAAAGCGTAAATCACTATAAACTACGCTTTTATAATCTATTTCTTCCCTGTTTAAATACTCAAAAAACTCTAATATGTCCCTATTATAGTTATCTATTGTATAATCAGAATAATTCTTTTGATATTTTAAATAATCCAAATAACTATGAATAGTTTTCTCCATCTCTTTTCTTGACATAAGCACCACTTCCACTTTTCTCACCATTTTCTTGGTTGCGACTACAATATTGCAATTCTAAGTCACGATATTCATCATATAATCGACACCAAGCATAAGCTCGATTCAACTCATCATCATGGTTGTAGAAATAACGATTTAAAGATCTCTGTTCTAAATAAAGTTCTTCTTCTGATTGAGCAGTATAATAATTCCCCTTGCTATGTTCTTCAGTAATAAGTGCATTCGTACGATTAATAAATAGAACTCTTCGTTTCATACTTTTAGTCAAATATTGATTAAAGCACATTTGATGATAATCATCAATAGGAACAAAAAACATTTCGGTATTAAACTCTATTTTCTTTCCTCCATCAACTTCTTTAAAAGTATCTCTTGGCAAATTCGATAAAATTCCCATGGTAAATTTTCTCTTTTCAGCCATCGGAACTTCACTATAAGTAGGAATATCTTTAATTCTAAACACTGGCTTCTTAGGCTTTGGTAAAGGATTATTCTCTTGTAATGGTTTTTGTTCTTTACTTTCAGCTTCCTTTTTTTCCTCTTGGTCAAGCATCTTAGCATAATCAAACAAAGTTAATTGATTAGGATCATAACCAGAATTTAAATGTGCTAAAAGTTCTGCTTTGATTTTTAATCTTCTTCTCTCATTTGCTCTAAAAATATCACTAGCATTTTCAAATATATTTCCTCGCATCGTCATTAAGTTTTTATACTTCTCTTGTGCCTCTACAATATTTCTAAGTAACGTATATGAACGAAAAGCCCAACCACCTTCAAAATTTCTAAGTTTTTCTACTCCATCATAACGATTTTTAGTTTTAAAATATTCTAAAAATTTACCATAAATATTTGTCATATTAGCTATTAACATATTATAAAACTGATCTGAACGATTGGCTAAACTATAAAATCTACGTAGAATGCTTTCTGCTCTTTGATAAGCTTTATCTCCACCAATACCTAAATTAGAAGATGCAATATTTCTTAAATCTGTAATATCAGAATTATTATTATAATTATATAAAACTTCATAAAATTTTAAATTACCATTTTTCTTAGGTTGAAAAGCAATATACAATTTAACATCTTTTGAATAAATTCTATTATCATTATACAAAAAATCAATTAATTGTTCTTCACTACTAAAACGAGTGGTAAATAAATCTATTTTCTCTAACTTACCAGATTTTAATGGTTCATAGCCATGTTTATCAGAATAATCACTCAAGCCAATAGGAACAATAGAAAAATCTTGATGTTCATTCTCCTGAGCTATTAAAAAATATTGAATATTTCCACCGGCCATAATATCCCCCCTAATTTGATAATATTATACTATAAATAACAAAAAAAATCAATCCAACTAGGATTGACTTTCTTCATAAGAACAATTACTACATTTAATTTTACCATTTTTTTCTACCATATAATGACCACATTCCGGACATTTATCAGAAACAGGTTTATCCCATGAAGCAAATTTACATTTAGGATAGTTACTACATCCATAAAAAAGTTTACCCTTGCGTGTCTTTTTTTCAAGTATTTTTCCATCACATTCTGGACAATCCATAATAACCACTTCTTCTACTTTTTCCTTCTTAATGTACTTACAAGTTGGATAATTAGAACAAGCGACAAATTCACCATAACGTCCGTTACGCACAACCAACGGACTACCACATTCTGGACATTGTTCTCCCGTTTCTTCAGGAGCTTTTTTCTCCATATCTGAAAAAGCGCTTTTTACCCGTGGCTCGAATAATTGATAAAATTTTGCCAACAACTCATTCCAAACTTCTTTTCCTTCAGCAACCTTATCCAAATCTTCTTCCATATCACGAGTATATTCTACATTAATCAAATCACTAAAAAACTCTTGTAATTTATCTGTAGTTTCAACTCCCATGTCAGTAGGTTTAAATTTCTTATCTACCATCTCTACATAATTACGTTCTTTGATAGTATCAATAATTTTGGCATAAGTTGAAGGGCGACCAATTCCCAACTCTTCCAATTCCTTAATAAGTTTAGCTTCAGTATATCTAGCTGGAGGCTTTGTAAAGTGTTGTTCACTAGTAACATCAGTAGCAACACATTCTTGTTTATCATTAACCTCTGGAAGAATCTTTTCTTCACTAGATTCATAATCTTCATATATTTTTAAATATCCTTCAAAAAGTAAAACTTGTCCTGTAGTTTTAAACTTATAATCATTATTATCAAAAACAATAGTTGTCTGATTTACTTTAGCATCAGCCATAAGAGATGCAAGAGTACGTTTATAAATTAAAGAATATAATTTAAATTCATCAGGTTTTAAAAATGGTTTAACTTTTTCTGGAGTTCTCATTACACTAGTAGGTCGAATTGCTTCATGAGCATCTTGAACATTTTCTTTCTTTTTACTCTGTTTAACAAAACCTACATAATTTTTTCCATAAACTTCTTCAATATATTTTCTAGCAGGTATAACAAAATCATCAGATAAACGAGTAGAATCCGTTCTCATATAAGTAATCAAACCAACAGTTTCATTCTCTAAATCTATACCTTCATATAACTTTTGAGCAATACTCATAGTCTTTTTAGCTGGAAATCCTAATTTAGTAGAAGCCTCTTGTTGCAAAGTAGAAGTAATAAATGGAAATTTACTCTTTTTAGCCTTTTCCTTCGTATCAACAGACTCTACAATGTAAATATCACCTAAAGCTTCTAACACTTTATTAGCTTCATCCTCAGACTTCAATTCTATATCATCTGTTTTATATTTAAATAAGACCGCTTCATAATCCGGAAATATTGCTGTAATTGTCCAATATTCTTCTGGATTAAATGCATTAATTTCTCTTTCTCGATCAACAATTAGTTTTAAAGCAACACTTTGTACACGCCCAGCACTTTTAGCACCAATTTTACTTTGTAATAATTTAGAAAGTCGAAAACCAATAATACGATCTAAAATTCTACGTGTTTCTTGACTTTTTACCAAATTATCATCGATCACTGTTGGATTTTTAATAGCATCCAATACCTTATCATGCGTTATTTCATGAAATAAAATACGTTTGTATTGATTATCTTTAATACCTAAAGCATCTTTTAAATGCCAAGCAATGGCCTCCCCTTCACGATCAGGGTCGCTTGCAAGATATACCATATCACTATTTTTTACATCTTTTTTTAATTCCTTAATAATCTTACCTTTTCCTTTAATAGGAATATAATTAGGTTTAAACCCATTTTCAATATCGACACCAAGTCCATATTGACCAGTTGTTGCTAAATCACGAATATGCCCTTTAGAGGAAACAACTTTATAGTCTTTTCCTAAATACTTTTCAATTGTTTTACTTTTACTAGGACTTTCGACAATAACTAGATTCTTTGACATGAAATGCCTCCTTAACTCTATATACTTATACTAACATTTTATAATTTTGTCAACAAATATTTTCTTCATCTATATTATTATAAAAAAAGAAAACTTATTCTTAAAAAAGTGAAAGTTGCTTTTCTAAATAATCTCGAACTGGACCATAACTTTTCCTATGTTCTGGAATAATACCGTACTCTTCAATCGCCGCCAAATGTTTCTTAGTAGGATAACCTTTATTATCTTTAAAATCATACATAGGGTACTTTTTATCCAACTCATCTAGCATTCTATCTCTAGTAACTTTAGCAATAACACTAGCAGCACTAATAGTAATACTTTTAAAATCACCCTTAATAATCGATGTAGTTGGAATATCTACCGAAAGTGGCATAGCATCAATTAAGACATGCTCGGGTTTTACACCGCATTTGTCAATAGCTTCTTTCATAGCTAACTTAGTGGCCTCATATATATTAACTTCATCTATCTTCTTTTCAGAAATTATTCCAATTCCAACTGATATAGCTTGCCTCATAATCTCATCGTAATAAAAGTCTCTCTTTTTCTCACTTAACTTTTTAGAATCTGTAAGACCTTCTAGAGAAAAATGTTCTGGCAAAATCACACAAGCCGCAACAACAGGACCAACTAAAGGCCCCCTACCAACTTCATCTACTCCAGCAATCAAAGTAACTCCAGTTTTTCTTAATTTACGCTCAAAATAATAATTATCCTGACTACAAACCAAAAGTTCCAATTTTTGAATAAGTTTCTTATCCCTGGGTTTATTCTCCAATTTTTTCAACTCATATGTAGCTTCTACATCAGCAAATCTATAACCATCAATTTCAACAATTTTTGCCTCATCATAAAAATTAGTACCAATCTCAAAAGAATCAAAATATTTAATTTCACTTCCAAAATATCCCTCCTTAGTATTCCAAGAAATAGAATTATAATAGTCTAAAGAACAAGCTAAATCAATATCACTTGTTTCATCTAAAAGATTTTGACACACCAAACTGGCACCACTAATAATAATATATTTACTTTTATCTAATTCTAAACTATTTAACTTTTCTAATATTTCTTCTTTTTTCATAAATTCACTTCCATAACTATTGTATCATAATAAAAAAGAATAAATAATTATTCTTTAATATTTAACCTGTCAAAAGTAACTGGTCCAAAATATCCATTTTTAAAATCTTGTAAAATAATACGGGAAACTTTTTCATAATCAGCTACGCCGCCTTTACCTAACGCCCCTCTACGTCCAGCAATAATATCATAAGATTCAATTAAATCATCATCAATCTCTGTAATTCCATATCTCTCTTCTAGAGCATGTGGATACAATTGATACATTTTTTTCAAAATAAAAGAAGCAATTTGATCATCATTTAATATTTCTTCCTTAATAGAAGAAAAACAAGCAAGTATATGAGCAGCCTCTTGGTCTTCAATTTTTGGCCATAATATTCCTGGCGTATCTAACAAATCAATATTTTTATGAATACGAATCCAACTTAAACTCTTAGTAAATCCAGGCTTGTTACCAACACCAGCAGATTTTCTCCCAACTAAGCGATTAATTAATGTACTTTTACCAACATTAGGAACACCTAAAATTAGAGCTCTAATATTTCTAGGCTTTAATCCCTTTAATTTTCTCTTTTCATTTTCTTCTTTTAAAACTTCCTCACTAGCACTGATTATCTTTTTAACATTAACTCCACTCATCAAATCAACAGGAATAACCTGATATCCCAAACTTTCATAATAAGAAATAAACTTATCTGTCTCACTCTTATCACACAAATCATACTTAGTCATAATTAAAATTCTTGGTTTATTTTTTATTAAATCATCAATATCTACTATTTTAGATGACTTCGGCATTCGAGCATCAATAACTTCATAAACAATATCAATTAAATCAAGCTTTTCAGTAATCTCCCGCTTAGTCTTAGCCATATGCCCAGGATACCAGTTGATGTTTGTCGAATTTTGTCGATTTTCCATTTATATCACTCCTTTATATACTTATTTAATTCTAGTAAAAATTCTTGCTCTGATAACTTACTCAAATGTTTATCAAAAGCTAAAGTGGAATTAGTAATTTCAGTTCCCATCCAACTTTCTTTCTTATAACTGTGCATTTCATCAATCGAATTAAATTTCACTTCAACTCTAATTAATCCTTTATATTGACCTAAATACTTTTTTATAGAAATTCTATTATCATCTAAGTATAAATAACTATCTCTTATTATTTTTGAATATGCATCTTTTTTTAATTGATTAAATTCATCTTCCGAAATATTTGTCTTCTCTATAATGGCATTTTCTTTATTTAAAATTTCCTTTTCAAATATATTATCCTTACTTTGGATTCTTAAATTATTATTTATATAATATCTTTCATATCTAATAGGGCTACTAACATTCACATTGTTCAGTGATTGAATAATAAATCTTCTGGTTAATCGCATAATATTTTTTCTCCTTCTTATCTATATAAGTTCATTAAAACAATCTTACGCATTCTTATCGGTATCAAAATTCCTCATTATCTTTCTTGTCTCCTAATAGTTTTATCTCTTCTGCATTATTAAGTATATCAAGTTGATATTTTACAATCCACTTAATATTTCAAATCTTTCTTCTTTACTTTTTCCTTCTTTTATTAATTCAGCAATACAATACTCTTTTTAACCCGTCGAATTCGACGTAATTAAATTAAATGAAATTCCGCTATTTTTTATCTTCCAATAGTTTTTCACCTACATATTGATAATTTAATGAATTTTCTTTTGATATAGCAGACTTTTTAGTTTCCTTTTCATATAAATCTCTTGCACCTTTTGCTACTCCGCCACCTCGTTTAGCAACTTTCATATTTTCCTTTAATCCTTGTGGCTTTTCTTCTCTTGCAATATCTCTAGCTGCTATTTCACCAATGTTAGTTAATGCCACTTCAATATCGGTCATATTATCCCTGAGTGATTCTTTTCTAATTCCTTTATAATCTTTATATTCACTTGTCTTCATTCCAGACCAGCCTTTATATATTTCATTTGTAAGCATAGCATATTCAATTGGTTTAGTTATGCCACCTTCTTTCCAAACATCTGTAAGTTTAAATCTATCTACTATTCCTGAAAGTCTTCTCTTTATCCATTCATCAGAATAACCTTTATTGCGATAATAAGTTATTGCTCTATTTACAGCTAATTCTGGATCAAATACTTCATCTATTCTTTCACTTCCTAAATTAGCAAGCCACAATTTAAAAGGTTCTGCCTTTGGGCTTGGAATAGATTCAATCAATCTAAGTATTCCTTTAGTATCTAAAGTATCTGTCAATCTTAATTTTCCATCTTTAGCTTGTAATTTCAATTGTACACATTTTGTGGACAGTTCACTTTGCTCTTCTTCTGTCATTCTCGCCTTAAGCATATTCCAATAATTTCTTGGATTGTTACTATTTGTTAAAACGCTAATTACATCTACAACACTAAAATAATAATCGCACTTTTCACTATCCCAAATACTTCTTATTTCATTTCCTTCAAATAAATTTGAAATTGTTTCTAATTTGTTGTTCATAATTCACTCTCCTTTCCATAAATATTAATAGAGGTTAACCGTCGTAATCACCTTTCATTTGCCTACACTAAAATACCTATATTTTTATCAAAATTGGTACTTTTTTATTGTTTTTTTCATTTTTTAAACTAAAATAGGAAAGATCTATATTCTCACAAAACCTTATAAAATAATAATTTTTCAAAGAGGTTTATTAAATCGTAATCAGCCAATTTATATTAGTTTTATTTTCATTCATTTGGATTACCTCCTTTTATCTAGTTATATAATTAAATATTTCTTTCCAACTACTTGTTTTAAATATTTTATTATTTTCATAATCTTTTGTTTTGCCTGTTTCCATCATTATTACTTTAGTATTTGTTTTTTCTAAAGCATCTTCACAATTACGAATTGCATCATCTATAAAATAGTCAACATCATCAAGATACATGTATTTATCATTTGATTTAGTAATTATACTGTCATAAGGTATATTATTCTTTTCTAAATATTCTGGAACTATTAAGTCAGTATGATCATCATCTTTAATTCCCCTATTAGTAATAAATATTATTTCGTATCCTAATTCTTTAAATTTATTTATATAAGTAACAGCATCTTCCTTAATTGGAATATTTATAGATTCTTTATTAAAATAATTTTCTATAAAGTATGCTAGTTCTTCTTTTGACCAATTATCACTTCTAGGAACTATCTTATCATAATTAATAATATTGTTTTTATGTAATACATTTCTATCATAGTTTTCAGCTATAGGCCAAAAAAAATCACTTGTATCACAAATTGTATTATCAATATCAATTGCTATTTTACTCATACGAATTCACCTCATTTTCTCTGGGGGTTAAAAGGTGTAATCACCTTACTAATTCCTCCATTATTTTTCAATAAAAATAGTCATTTTTACTAATTTTTGTCTATTTTAACATATTATTACATAAAACATGCAAGATGTTAAATTCCGCAAAGCCTTGTAAATAAAGGATTTCTTAAAGGGGTTTATTAAATCGGAATCAATCAGTTGATTCCGACTGATGGAAAACTTTTTTGACTATCATTATTTTTCTTTTCTGCTCTAATTTTTCTTTTTTGATACATATTCATTTTAATCACTTCCTTTTTACAACTTGTAATTTATATTACTGAATTTCTGTTATAACTTGTTACATCACTACCAATTTTCTTATATAGTTCCTTGACAGTAATCTGTTTCTTTTGGATTGCTTTTAATTCGTTATCAGTTACTCCTATAAACTCAACAAAATTGACTTTGCCGTTTTGAGTATTTATTTCGTGAAATTTATCATCAGGCACAGTAATAAATCCAGTTATATTAGATTTTCTATTATAATCAATTCCCTCAGTTTGACCTGTATATAAATACTCATACGAATTAAATTTTTCTCCTTTTGTAAAAGTGATTCTAGCAATAGATTGTAAAATGCCACAAATACATTTTATTTCATTTTCTTCATTTTCATAATTATCTTTTTTCAATTTAAAGGTGAACTCCATTCCATAACCACTTACATCTTTTACATCAGACTTTTTTTCGTATAACTCTGATAGTCCATAAGTTATAAAATGCCAATAATCGCCACCATCATAAATACTTATACCCTTGAGTGGATCATTACCTCCAAGTTCCCAACTAATTAATGTTCCGTAATGTTTTGGATTTTTCTGATTAGGATATATCTTATCACACAAATTAGTTATAGCATCCCAACCATTTACATTAACATTATTGTTTTTATCACTTTTTTTTAATTTATCAAATAATCCCATAATTACATCTCACTTTCAAATTACTATTTTATTTTCTCAAGTTTCTTTTGCTCTTTTATTTCTAATTTTTTCCTTTCTCTTTCAAGTTCTTTTAAACTCTTTTTAGGTGTTGGCATTTCTTCTGGCATCATTCCACCAATATCAGCAATTGCCTTTCTAACTTTTTTTCCTACCTCATAATGTACATCTTTTGCTTCGTTTGATTTATTCTAAATAAATTAGCAACTAATTCATCTTCATTCATATTATCTAAAATATCTTCTCTATATCGTAATTTTTTTCTTTTAAATATATCATCAGCTGTTTCACCATTATATAAACCTTTATACCCTGCATTATGAAATTCAGCCATATTTTTAACACCTGCTGCAGAAGCAACTCTTTGCAAAGTATAATTACCTTGTCTCGTTAATTTCCTTTGATAAAATCTTTTTTCGTCATCTGATAATGAATCATATTCTTGCTCTGTTATTTCTTGTTTTCTTGTTTGGATAGCAAAATAGGTTTGTCCTAAAGCAACAACTTCTTTGCTTGGATCTGCATTTTGTACTATTAAATAACATATATATCTTGAAAGTTTATAATCTTGTATATTAGCAGTGGCATTATTATTTCTTTTTGACAACCTGTTGACCTCAACAAGTTGTTCATCTATATTAAACCCAGAATTTTTACAAGCATCTTTTGCTTTATTTAAAACCTTTAAAAAGTTTCTCCAGTCTTTATATTCTAAAATTTTTGAAAGTTCTCTAGCATACCAATATTCATTTCCATATTCATCTATATGTTTAATATTTTCAAAAATATTATTAGTATATCTATTTCCAATTTTCTTCATTACTACCTCCTTATTTACTGCTTCATATAAAAGTTTTCCATAAGTCGTTATTACCTCTATTTTATTTAAAATAACTATCATTTTCCAGTTATAAAATGTAAAAAGGAATAAGACTAAAAGTCTTTATTTATAAGACTTCATAGGAAGTTTTCCATAATTCGGTTTATACCAGTTAATATTAGTTTTATTTTCATTCATTTGGATCAACTCCTTTTATAAAATCATTAAAATTATAGCATAAAAAAGGCAGATTTTATAACAATCTGTCTAAATTTATTACAATTATATGTTCTTAAATATTATGTAATCAGTATTTTTAAAATAATTACTTGGACATATGGCTATTCGCAATATCAAAATATTAAGAACGCTTTTATTTTTTTATTTTTCTTTGAAGTTTTTTTACAAAAGCAACAGGTTTACTATATGCAATATCATCTAATCTATCTTCTAATCTTGCTCTTGACTCCTCTGGAGTATCACCTGCTCTAACAAAAGTTCCATCATCAAGCATATATCTTTCTCCACGATTCTTTTTTATAAATATTGCATTTTCCCCACTGCCAATCATAACTCTTACTTTTTTATTATTTGATTGTTTTCTCTTTTGTTGTCTATGTTGTTCTATAATTCTTTGCTGTTCATCAAAATTTAATTTTTCAAATTCTTTATATGTCATTCCTATTTCATTTTCAATTGTTCTTGAAATACTATCTAATATTTCTGGCTTTAAAGACATTTTATCACCTCTTTTTTTATGTTCTTAACTTCTGTAATCACCTTGCAACTTCTTAATAAAAAATCACTGATTTTTACCTATTTTTAATAATATTTATCATTTTTTAGCTATTTTTATTAAAAATATTCAAGATGTATTTTTTACTTTTCCTTTATTTTATAATGTTTTAGGAGTGTTCTTAATTAAATTGAAATCAACCAGTTAATATTATGCTTCTGAAAGCCCTTTTCTTCATTTGCCATTTTTTTCACTTCCTCTTTCATTTTTTTATTATATCATAAAAAAAATCGAATAAATTAAACTCCTTTTACAAAAATTAACTTTTAGAATATTAGTCATTAAAACTAAGAAACTTTTTTCATTCAATTAATACTCCGTCTTTTCTATTTCATCAAAAAACTAAAGTAAATACAAATATCTAGTCATATAAAACTTTCTATTATTTAGACTGAAAATTATATTCTTTGGTTTTTTTCATTGATATAAATTTATTTTTTAAGTCAAATCTATATACTGCCATAATTGCTAAAATAAGTTCTATAACAGTTGATATAAAACCGGATATAGCTAATACTTTTATATTATATAAAATAAATAACAAACAAGAAAAAATTTCTACTAATCTTGTTATAGTTAAATTTTTCTGCCATAATGCAATACTATATAAAATGACTGCTACTGTTGGTAATAAACTAACTAGTCCATTATAAGAAAATATTGAAATTATTATCATAGCAAATATTATTAATAATAAGTACATAATAGGTATATTATTTTTATATTTTTTATATATTATATTTCTTACTAAAGTCATTAAATTCATTAAGCATCCCGTTATTGCATTTAAACACAAATATTGAACTGAAAAAAAGAAACTTGAAAAAATTTGATATTTTAATAGCGTCTCCTTTTTGTTTATTTGAAAACTTACTAATAAAAAAACTAAAGCAATAACTCCAAGAATCTGTGCTAAATAAAACATATATACTCACCTTCATTTTCTTTTATAATATTTATAAAACTTTCTAGACTTATTTTTTATCTTTAACTTTCTATTTATTATAACTGAAATTTATAGTATAAGCTTGTTTCGAACATCTATCATATTCAATTCACTATTTCATTTTCCTCATTTTATTATCTCAATAACTCATAATATAATTTCATTAGTATTTAAAAATTCATTAAGCGGTACATATTCCAACACATACATATCATCACGATATTTTTCAATATCTTTATCATATTTATAATAATACTTTTTTATCTTGTTTTGTATTCTAATTGTTGCCACTTCAAAATCAGGAGAACCATCATACTTAACTCCATAATATTTAATTTGTTCTGGATTTGTTTTTGCCATCATATATTTAATAATTTCAAAACGAGAAAATATAATAGAATTAGAATCCTTTCTACGTAAAACACAAACATTTAATTGCTTTGGTAAAATCACTTGACTAGTACAACCATTCTCAAAATTTCGTTCATTTTTAATATGATCACCTAAAAACTGTAAATATACTCCTTCAGTCAAATATTCAGAAAGACTTTCAGAATCTTTTACTTTCTTTTCTAAATTTTTATCTAAAATATCTGTTTTACCAAGTTTTATTTGATCATAAACTAATTCAAAATCTACAAATAAAGCAATAGTCCCCTCAAAACCCTCAGAAAAAAACACTTTCTTTTTAGTATCATTAATCAACTTGCTATTTTCTTCATTTCTTGGAAGTAAACCTATTTTACCAATAGATTTTAATCTATCTAAAGATGTCATATGATAATAATTCATAGTTTTACCACCTCATTAATAATTTGTATTTCTACACAAATGATAAGGCTTCGTATCCAGCTTTATCTTTTTTGCCAATAAAAATAAATAATCATTAATATCTATAGCATTAACATTTTTCATCTTATTTTGGATATAATTAATAACTATTAACATACTAGCTCTAATTTCAACTTCATATACAGATGAAATTGCTATTTCATTTTTATTGTCTACAATTTCAGATAATTCTACATCATATTTTACTATTTCTAATGCCCTTAAAGTTTGTGGGATTTTATAATCTGCACACCCTAATAAATTAGTATAATCAACTGAAATATTTTCTAAAAATTCTCTCATATGTAAAATATCAGACACTAACAACTGTGCTAATTTATAAAAATAAATTGTTTTACCATCATATTCTCTTATATCTTGAAATGATGGAAATTTAGTAATTATAAGGTGCAATAAATCAGTATCAGTTGTAATATTTTTAATATGTTGATAAAAATTACCATCCATCTGATCATTAACAATGTTACTAACTTCTACTACAGTATTATATCTTTCCTTCAATAATGGAATATCTGTATTTCCTTTTAAGATTTCACAAAACTCATCAAATGGAACATTACTAAAATCTGTACTATTTTTTTCTTTAACATATTTTAACAATGCATATAAAAGTGCATCTGAACCATCCTTTTTTCCATCATCAGTCGCTATAGTCCATTTTGGATTTCCCCAAAAGGAATAGTCTATAGATTCAAAGATAAGTAAAAAATTAACTACATTAGAAATACCCAAACTAAATAAATCATATGGATTATCAGCAAGCCAAAACTTTAAATTACTACAATCAATATTTTTGATAATTTCATCTATCTTATGATAATCAATACTCACATGTTTCGAATTGTTTACTACATACTGACAACTATCAATAATCTTTTCTATCACACTACCACCTCAATAATTTTCTAAAGTTCTATTAAACTTTTTTCAAAATCTTTAACATAATATTTTATGTTTTTTCTACCTTTACTAATAATTATATGTCCTTCTTGTTCCAATAACTTTTTTTGTAATTTTATTGCTTCAGGATATTTTATATTTAACTCACCATCAGTCTTTAATGTTCTCCAATAAGGGATAATATCATCTTTTCTTTGATAACTAGCCCAAGCAACAATATTTATAAATATCCCACAAGTAAGAGGACATGCAATATCAACAGAATATTTTTTACTAATAGTCTTTCGTAAAATATCTGTAGTAACTAACTTACCATAAGGAACTTTTCTCATAAGCCTATCATATTCAATAGGTGGAGCAGCAACCATTGTCTTTGCTTTCCATTTATTACTAGCATTATAATCTAGTTCAATTATTTTTGGCATATCTTTACTATTATTCATCTTAGCATTAAAATCTTTTTCAACTTTAATTTAATAATAATTAATGTAAATATTTCTTTTTGATAATCTCTGCAATAATAAAAATTATAATACTAGGTACAATAAATTCAATAAATCGCAATAATACAAAAGTATAAAATGGTGCAGAATTATTTACTAAATCATAACTAAAATAATCAACACCAACCATAACTATAAAAAACAAAACCAAAACAATTGAAAAAATGTATAAATATTTATATATTTTTTTCATATAAACACTCCAAACCTATTCATTATCTCTAACAACTTTACACAGATTACCATAAGCTATTTTATTATCTGGTATATCTTTCGTAACTACACTACCAGCACCTATAACAACATTGTTTCCGATAGTAACACCAGGAAGTATAATTACTCCACCACCAATCCAAACATTATCCCCAATAATAACTGGTTTAGTTTGAGTCTTACAAAAATCAAAAGAACCATCTCTATTTTTTAAACCAAATCTTTCAAGAGCATTAGTAGGATGAAAAGCAGTATATATTTGAACATTAGGTGCAATTAATCCATTTTTTCCTATAATAATCTTATTATCATCCAAAAAAGTACAATTCATATTAATTTCTGTATTGCTACCAATATATATATTATTACCATAATCAACATAAAAAGGAGGCGTCATCCAAACCTTTTCTTCTACGTTTCCCAACAATTGTTTTAAAATTTTATTTTTTTATCTAAATCTTCAGATACCGTATTATTATATTCTCGAATTAAATTTTTAGCTAAATACCATTGATCTAGTAATTCTTTATCACCACAATCATATAATTCTCCAGACAACATTTTTTCTCTTTCAGTCATATTTAACCTCCTAATAAAAATTCTATAAGCATTTATTTTTCTTTTTTTTAAGATACAAGTCAATCGGAGTTTCTACTAATTCAAAATTATTAGCACTATAATAACTAATCATATCAGCTCTACTATGATATAAATCAACAACATCATGAATAGCAACCACATTATGTAAATCTTCTGTAATTCTTTCTACTGGTGTAATACTCATAAAATACGATAAAACTGCTTCTCTTGAATCTGTTTCCTGACCAGTATCCAAATTTACTAATTCAAGAACACTTATTTTCTCTGGGGGAACAGTTTCCTGTGTATAACAATCTTTTGGGTCATTTGAATTAACGTTACGAATATCTAAAACTGTTAAATAAACACCATCACCAATATATTCAGAAAAATTTTTATACTCTATAATCTGTTGAATCCAAATAATTGCATTCTGTAAAGCTTTTAACTCCAAAATATCTTCTGAATCCAAACCGACTTCTTTTTCACGAGTTAAATAATATTTAATTCTTTCACTATAACGATGAATAGCCTTTTCACCACGATTACCCGCATAATTATTATAATGGTTTAATAACGAACCATACATCAATATTGAATTGATAATTCCTTTAGATAAAAAAACAGCACATCTGTTATCTCCTATAGACCTAGTTCTACTACCAATTTGAGGAACTAATCCCTCTTTTCCAATACTATTCAAATTACCATAACTAGTAAAATGATAATATTTATCCATCAACTTCACCTTCCATTAATACAATTATTTTTGTGAACCACTCATTTCACTTTCATACCTACTAACCTTTGACAAATAAACATTTTCTACTTCATCAGAATATTTCATAGGCTTAACTACATCTTCAATATAACCAGACAAAATATTTTTAGTAGTGTCTAAACCATAATTATATTCACAAAAAGAAATATAATAATCAAGATTATCGTTTAACATTTGTAATTGTTCTGGCATAACAATAGAAGGTTGATACAACATCTTATTAAGACATTTAAAATCAAGATTCATAGTCTCCCGTGCTTCTAAAGCAGTTAAATACTCCCCTATTAAACAATCACAACCATCACTAAATAAAATAATACCAGTATAATTTGTTTTTTCTTTATCTAAAATAACTTCATTAATCGAATTACCAAAAGATTTATTAAGCTGCAGTCTTCTTTTTTCTAATAAATCAGGTGTTAATAATTTAGTACAAACACTTCCAGAACCAGAATATCCTGCACCAATATATTGATTGTCAACTTTTCCTAACGTTTTAATACTAGGATAAGACTCCTCCCGTGTAGCAATATCAACTTCACTTGCACCTAAAAAATTATCAGTATTAACATCTGTAACCAATAATAACTTACCATCCTGAAAACTATCTAACATATTATTAGTAAATAAAGTAGCACAAGTATAAGGATGACCATTCTTTCTATAATATCTTCCTCCAGGAAATTGCTCAGGATTACTTGTAACTGTTGCAACAAAAGAAAAATCCTGGCCATTCTCAAATGAAGAAAAACCTTTTATTGAATCATTCCATACTTTAGCAACCATTTCTGCAATACTATCCTCTAAAGAAAATAACTCTCTAGCTCTCGTCTCTACTTCACACCCAAGTAAAGAAGCATCATGCGGATATTGATAATGTGGTGGCTGTAAATTATTAACAACGGTAGGATCTAATAATTCATTATTAATACGACTAGATAAATCATTAGGAAAAGCTACATCATAATCATGTAAAAAAGAAGCTACTTTACTAGAAAACATCTTTATTTGCTCCTCTGATAACATTTGATTATTATGATACGCACTTAAAATATTATGATATTCTCTAACAAGTCTAATTAAATCACTTGTTTCTACTCTATCTCTTAAATAGTTAAAATCTCTCATATAACAAAACCTCTTTAGTAATATATAACTAATAAAATTATATCATAACGAAACTACAATATTAAAAGCATTTAATTTTCGGAAACTTATTATAAGTACTCCTAATCTCAATACCAACACTCTGATATTCATCTATCTTTTTTATAATTTCTATATCAATAATTTCTCCCGGAACAATAAATGGAACACCCGGAGGATAAACCCATAAATACTCTTGACTAGTTTTTCCAGCAGCATCAAAAATACTGCAAAAATCACTTTCCAAATTATCTATAGCCTTAAAAACATTCATTTTCTTTTGAGGAATAATAGACATAAATTCTAATGATCTACGAGAACAAAAACTAAGAGTGAAATCAATCTCTTTTAAAGCATCAAATAAACGTTCAAAATTTTGTCTTGAATCACATACGCTACTCATCGCAATAACATAATAAATAGAACTCATTTCAACCTCAATTTTATATTGTTTTCTTAAAATATTAGCCAGTTCTAAACCACTAATATTAGTATCTTTTACAAGAATAACAATTTTACCATAATCATAAAAAGAATGTAATCTATTACCTAATATAACTAGTTTTTTCAATTCTTTTGTTTGATTATAAAACCATTGTAAATTAGACTCATATTGTCGAAATAAATCATGCCCTTTATCTTCAATTAGACTTAAGCAATTATCAATAGAACTCATAAGGACATAAGATGGACTACTAGTTTCAAAAATAGAAAGTGCACGCGATACTTCAGCTTCTTCTACTAATTTTCCTTGAATATGTAAAAGTGCCGTTTGGGTTAAAGAAGGTAAAGTCTTATGTAAACTTTGAATTACTATATCAGCACCACTTTCTAATGCTGAATATTTTGCTAATTGAGAATCAAAGTTTAAATGCGCACCATGTGCTTCATCAACAAGAACTGGTATATTACATTCATGAGCCACTTTGACTACATCATAAATATTGCTAATAATACCTTCATAAGTAGGAGATGTTAAAACAATTAGTTTAATATCCTGATGTTTATTCAGTGCATCCACCACATCTTCTACAAAAACCCCTTGATCAATACCATATTGATCAACTCTAGGCATCAAATAAATTGGATTTAAATTTCTAATCTCAATAGCATGATAAACCGATTTATGACACCCTCTAGCAACCAACACTGAATCCCCAAAAGAAGTAGCACTATAAATTCCAGTTAATATTCCACAAGTACTACCATTTACTAATAAAAAACTTCTATCACTACCATAAAGCTTTTTTGCTTTATCCTCTATATCTTTTAATATAGTTTCTGGATGATGTAAATCATCAAAGCCATCTATTTCAGTAATATCTTTTTCATAGGGCAAAGAACTGCCTAAAAGTTCGACATTTCTCTTGTGACCAGGCATATGCATCGGTAAATATCCAGATTGACTATACTTAACTAATTTTTCTTCTAATTTCATATTAGATATCCTCTTGATCTAGTGCCTCAGAAATTTTAACCATAACAGCACATTCTATTCTTTTTCTAAACAATTTACAACCAAAATCATAGACTCCATTAATACTTCCAGTAGTATGATAACTATTAGCACTACAACCACCACTACAATAAAGTTTAGCCCAACAATTTTCACATTCTTTTCTAGAATATACATTACATAATTTAAACTCATCTCTTAATTTAGTATTAGTAATTCCTTCATAAACATTTCCCATTAAGAATTTAGTATCACCAACAAATTGATGACAAGGATAAAAATCTCCATTAGGTGTGACAGCTAAATATTCAGTACCAGAACCACAACCAGTAATTCTTTTATAAATACAAGGACCACCTGTTAAATTTATCATATAGTGATAAAAAGTAAAGGGATTCCCTTCTCTACGTCTTTTAATCATCTCTTTAGCTAAAATTTCATATTGTTCATAAATAGTATCTAAATCTTCTTCTCTTAATGCATAATCAGTATCAGGTTTAGAAACTACAGGTTCCATAGATAATTCTTTAAAACCTAAATCCAACATATGAAAAATATCATTAGTAAAATCTAAATTATTTCTAGTAAAAGTACCTCTCATATAATACTCTTTATCTCCACGTTTTTTAACAAAATTTTGAAAATGTGGAACAATAATATCATAACTACCCTTACCATCCAATCTTTTTCTTTTTAAATCATTAACTTCTTTTCTACCATCTAAACTAAGTACAACATTATCCATCTCTTTATTTAAAAAATCAATAACTTCATCATTTAATAAAACACCATTTGTTGTTAAAGTAAAGCGAAAATGTTTATCCTTTTCTTTTTCAATACTTCTAGCATAATGTACTAACTCCTTAACAACGTCAAAATTAACTAAAGGTTCTCCACCAAAAAAGTCAACTTCCAAATTATGTCTAGAACCAGAATGTTCTACTAAAAAATCTAAAGCTTTTTTACCAACTTCAAAACTCATAATAGCATCATCACCATGATACTTTCCTTGACCAGCAAAACAGTACTCGCAGTTTAAATTACATGTATGTGCAACATGTAAACACATTGCTTTAATTACAGAATCTCGTTTCTTTAAATCAAGATTAGCATCTTTAAAAACATCTTCTGTAAAAAGCTCTCCACTATCAATTAAAGAATCAACTTCAAGAAAAGTATCTTCAATATCTCTTTTCGTAATACCTAAATTTTTATATTTGTCTAACATGCGCATTGTTATTTCATCTTTACTTTTTTTATCATTATATAACTCAATAATATCATAACTTAAATCATCTACACAGTGTACACCTCCACTATAAGTATCAAGTACAATATTAAATCCATTTAGTTTATATTGATGTATCATTTCTAAACCTCCTAAAAAAAATACCGACATTAAAATGCCGGTAACCATCACTATTTATTAACTTTTTCACATTTTTGATTTGCTATACCGCAAGAAGTTTTACAAGCTGATTGACATGAAGTTTGACATTCTCCACAACCACCATTTTTCTTACTAGCTTTCAAATCACGAGTAGTTAATGTAATAATTCTTTTCATAAGTATTAATCATCCTCCTACAACTAACAGTAGTATATCATTAGAAATAAGATGTGTCAAACAATAGTCATTATGATAAATCATCATTACCTATTCTTTAACCTCATAGCTAATTAAATCTTTTAAATAAGAAATATCATTATCTGTCAAATCAAGTTGCAAAACTTCTTCCGAATTAAGCAACAATACATGATTCACTTCACTATCCACTATATCTTTAACCCGACTAAAATAATCTAACAAATCTTTAGAGTAAAAATTCAAATTTCCAATATAAACAACCCCATAATTTCTCCCTGGTTCTGGAGTTTTTAAATATTTCATCTGATAATTCAAAACATGATTCTTATTTTTCAAATCCAAATGTAATTCTTCAAACAACTCTCTTTTTAGACATAATTCCGGAGAAAAATAATCACCATTCAAATCTTTAGAATCAGCCATTCCACCTATAATATTAAACTTATTATGATTATTTTTAATAAGAACATATTTATCATCTAAAGTTTTTAATAAAATTGATACAAAAAAACTACGAACATCTAAATCATTATGATTTTTTGAATAAATAAGCCAAGAGTACTGAGCCTCACCAACTTCAATAACAAAGTTGTTTACATCAAATCTAGCTACAGATAAAATCTTTCCATCCCAATACCCTTCTTTTTCACAAATAAATTCCTCCCAATATTTATTAACACTATCTTTAATATTATCCTTTAATTGAATTTCAAAAGGTTGTGCTTTTTTAATAATAGGGACTTTTTTAATAGCCTTTAACATAGCCTTCCTCTCTTTCAATAACACTTATTAAATAATTATCTTACCTCTTTCTCCTCATACAAAACTCTCACTTAAAATATAGTCCAAATATTCACTTGCAGTAATTCCCGTCTTAGGTTGCTTAAATTCTTTTAAAATTAATTTTTCTAACTCTGTATTTTTAATATCTTGATCTTGCAAAATAGAAATATAATTACTTTTTTGATATTCTAATAATTTTTCTATTGTAGGAAATTTAAAAATGCCTTTATGCATAAAATCAGAAAATTCAAACAAAAACCAAGTATCATCCTCTTCATAAATCAAAAAAGAATGCATTGAATACGAATTATTATAATCTAACAAAACCATTTCAAAAAATGTTTTAATTTGATACCCATGATTAGAAAACCATTCTCTTTCAAATTCAACCATATCAAAGCAATTACCTACTCTTGTCTGTAAAATATCATTAACACTTTGTAATTGATAATTTAAATACCAAGAACCATTAAAATCTGTATCAGTTGGAACAAATACTCTACCATCCTTACTTAAATATCCATAAGAAAAATATTGATTCATAAATTTTAATAATTCCTTCGGAGTAGTAATGTTTTGATATTTTTCTACTAAACTTTTCATACTATCCCCTACCACTCTATCACTGTTAACTTAGAAAATCTTTTTTTCCATCCCAATGCTTTTTTATCATATAACTCTTTAGAATTACTATCATGTTTAATAGGACGAATAGTTCTACTAAAAATATCTGAAATACCATAAGGAGCATATACTTTTATATTACCTTCTTCTAGAGTAATACCTATCGCATGAACAGTTGCAATCCATCTGCTTATCGCATCTTCTGAATTTTTATAAGGACGAATCTTTCCTCCCTCTTTATCTTCTTTCCATAAATGCATCCTAGCTTCATTAGAAACATCAATTGCATAAGTAATACCACGACTTCTTGCATAATCTTGAATCATTTTATAATATTTCATATCAGCATCAACACTTAAATCATCTGCATTATAATAAATAATATCTAAATCCTTAATTTCATAATTCAAATCGCGACCATCTTGATAATTCCAAACAGTCTGAAAAATACTACCAGCCGCAATATAAAAATTAGGAAGATGAAGTTCAGCAATATACTCTAACATCTCCATTAATGAATGATTCTCTTTTAAAATAGAAATCAATTTTTTCAATTGTTCATCAATACATGAATACTGCATATCACTCACCTAAATCCTTAATCATATCCATCGTACGACTATGATAGCCATTCGCTTCATAAAAAGAAATAGCTCTTGTATTATAGGAAAATACACCTAATAAAACATCATGACACCCAATAAACTTTAAATATTCTTCCATTTTTAAAAGTAATGCTTTCCCTATCCCCTTAGAACGAACAGAACTAGAAACCACAAGTTCTGTGATTCTTCCTCTCATAGGAGCCTTAAAATCATAATTATTAATAGCATAATTATTAATAACTCCAGCAATTAAACCCACAATTCTTTCATCTTCTTTATATAGAAAAATCTTACCTTTCCAAGCATTAACTTCTTCTAAGGTCTTCTTAAAATATAAATTACGATAATCATCAGTTAAAATATTATAACCTTCTCTATCAATATCACTAATATGACGCTGTAACTCAACTAATAAATCTTTAATTTTTTCATCATACATAGAATCATATTCAACTATCATTCACATCACCTTCAAAACTATCTACTTTATATCATAAAATAAAAAAAGAAACAACAAAAAGCGTATTACAAAATACGCTTAATAATATTAACGCTTATTACCAAATCTAGAAATAGGTAGAATTGTAAGTGATGTTTTTCCTA
This sequence comes from Mycoplasmatota bacterium, assembly GCA_022771205.1. Classification (GTDB taxonomy): domain Bacteria; phylum Bacillota_I; class Bacilli_A; order RF39; family UBA660; genus Faecimonas. The sequence goes on from JALFCF010000006.1 coordinate 121,724, forward strand.
TAATCTCATCACGAGAAATAGGTCCAAAAATACGACTATCAGTAGAATTAGTTCTATTATCACCCATAATAAAATATTCATCTTCACCTAAAGTTGTAGAAAAATCCATAGTTTCCATATGTTTAAAATCTTCTTTTACATATTTACCATCAATATAAAGTTTATTGTCTTTATATTCAATCTTCTCTCCAGGAAGACCAATAATTCTTTTTATCAAATATTCATTTTCTTCTTTAACAACAACAATATCAAATCTTACAATATCACTAAATCCATAACTAATTTCATTAAGTATCATGATGTCTTTATCATTTAACGTTGGATTCATAGACGCTCCATTTACTCGAATTGGAGAAACTACAAACATCTTAACGAACACAACTACTAATATAATAATAAAATAAGGCAAAAATTCTTTTACATAACTTTTTTTTAATAACTCATTTTTCTCATTCATAATTAACACCTTACCTTCTATATTATTCTATCACTATTTTTTTATTCTTAAAAGAAAAATAAGGGGAAACCCCTTATTTTTATTGTTGTCCTCTTTCTTTGATACGGTATCCACCAACCATACCTCTCAAGAATGTAAGTTTAGCACGTCTTACCTTACCTTTACGTACTACTGTAATTCCAGCAATCTTTGGTGAATGAATTGGGAAAGTTCTTTCAACTCCAACTCCACTACTCATTTTACGAACTGTAAATGTTTCAGAAACACTTCCTCCACGACGAGCTACTACAGTTCCTTCGAATGCTTGAATACGTTCTCTCTTACCTTCAATAATCTTAACGTCAACTCTTACAGTATCTCCAACACGGAATTCTGGAACGTTAGGATTAAGTTGTTTTTGGTTAATTTTGTCAATAACGTTCATATAAGTTCTCCTCTCTAAATATATATTTCACAAATGATCATATTCAAGTTAAACAGCGGATCATCGCTTAGACGTTTACAATTATAACATAACAAATCTAAAATAGCAAATATTATTTATTATTTTTTCTATTTAATAAACATTGCATCTCCAAAAGAGAAAAAGCGATATTTTTCTTCTACTGCTGTTTTATAAGCATGTAAAATATTTTCTCTTCCCGCAAGAGCAGATACTAACATAACCAAAGTAGATTTAGGTAAATGGAAGTTAGTAATTAAACAATCAATAGCTTTAAATTTATATCCTGGATATATAAAAATATTAGTCCAACCACTACATTCACGAAACTCTGGATATAAATTCATAATAGTCTCTAATGTTCTAGTACTAGTAGTACCAACACTAATAATTCGCTTACCTTGTTTTCTAGTTTCATTTAAAAGTTCAGCAACTTCTCTTGTCATTTGATAAAATTCACTGTGCATTTCATGTTCTTCCACTGTATCAACACTAACTGGTCGAAAAGTACCTAAACCAACATGAAGCGTAATATAAGCAATATTAACACCTTTATCTTCTATTTCTTTTAACAACTCCTTAGTAAAATGAAGTCCAGCTGTAGGTGCAGCTGCACTACCAACTTCTCTAGCATAAACAGTTTGATATCTAGACTGATCTTCCAACTGTTCATGAATATAAGGAGGAAGTGGCATTGTACCCAAATCTTCTAATACTTCTAAAAAAATACCTTCATATGAAAAGTCAAAATGACGAATTCCTTCTTCCCCTACATAAACACATGTAGCTTTTAATTTTCCATCACCAAAAACTACAACGGTACCTTCTTTAATACGACGAGCAGGTTTTACCAAACACTCCCATGTATCACCATCAGTATTTTTTAATAATAATACCTCAATAGCTGCTTTGGTATCTTCTTTTTCGCCATAAAGTCTAGCTGGAAGAACTTTTGTATCATTTAAAACTAAAGTATCACCAGGTTCTAAATAAGAAATAATATCTTTAAAATGCTTATGCTCAATTTCACCTGTATTTTTATTCAAAACCATCAATCTTGACTCATCTCGTTTTTTTAATGGCGTTTGAGCAATCAATTCTTCCGGTAAATCATAATTAAATTCTTCTACTGTCATCCGACTCCATCTCCTTTATTATTTTTTTCTGAATTTGAGAAGACTCTAAAATCAACTTATCAACATCTTCCATTCTTAACTTATTTTCTAAATATTCCCTATCATCTTCACTAGATAAATAATAATCATACCAGAAAAGCACATCATCCTTACTAAGGATATCACTTGTTTTACTGTTAATCAAAGACAATACATTCTGAGGAAAACGTACTAACATTTCTGAATAACTATCAATAGGTTCAATAGAAGAATATTTTGCTAAAAGAGACAGTTCTCCATTAGTATAATTTAAAATTCTATCATAAAAAGAACAATAGTATGTAGCAGCAGACAGTATAATAGACATCTTATGTCTTAAAAAGCGATTACTTCCATAAGGAGAATATTCTCTGTCTACATAATGCACAAATTGCATAAATGGTTTCTGCTTTTCCTCATCTAAACCAGATAAACCTTGAAAATGTTGGTGTAAAGTTTCATGCTGGGAAAAAGATAGTCTATCAATATTTTCAAAAATAATATTATAAACATCTAAAACATTGTTCGCTTTATGAAAAATAAGTCCTCTCATAAAATTTCACCTACTAATTTTTATCAATGCCTAATACTTCATAAGCCTTATCAGTAGCAATTCTTCCACGACTAGTTCTTTTCAATAAACCAGTCTGCAATAAATATGGTTCATAAACATCTTCAATAGTAGTAACTTCTTCACCTATAGAACTACTGAGAGCTTCAATTCCAACAGGGCCACCACCAAACTTTTCAATAATGGCAAGCAATAATTCATGGTCAGTATTATCAAGTCCCATTTTATCAACTTTTAATCGTTCTAAAGCATCTTCTGTAATAGACAAATCTACAACACCATTTCCTTTAACTAAAGCAAAATCTCTTACCCTTTTAAATAATCTATTAGCAATTCTAGGTGTACCTCTGCTTCTTTTAGCAAGTTCTACTGCTGCACCATCATCTATCTCTACCCCAAGTACTCTAGCAGTCCTTTTAATAATATCCGTAAGCTCTTGAACAGTATAAAACTGTAATTTAGAAGTAATACCAAAACGATCACGAAGAGGAGCTGATAAATCACCAGCTCTAGTTGTCGCACCAACTAATGTAAATGGAGGTAAATCAATTTTAATATTACGACTATTTCCTTCACTTCCAACAATAATATCTAACGAAAAATCTTCCATCGCTGGATATAATATTTCTTCAATATATCTAGGCATACGATGAATTTCATCAACAAACAATACATCTCCAGGCTCCAAAGAAGAAAGAATTGCAGCTAAATCACCACTTTTCTCAATACTAGGACCACTCGCAGTTTTAATATTAGTGCCAAGTTCATGAGCAATAATAAAAGCGAGAGTAGTCTTACCTAGACCAGGAGGGCCATATAAAAGTACATGATCTAAAGGTTCATTTCTCATCTTAGCAGCTTCAACAAAGACTCTAATATTCTCTTTAACATCTTCTTGCCCAATATACTCATCAATACTTTCTGGACGAATAGTATTATCCATCAATTGATCATCTTCCAAATGATAATTAGTAATAACACTTTCTTCTGTCATACTTCAACTCTCCTTCCCTTTTATCGTAATAATAATTTTAAAGCCTCTTTAATTTGTTCTTCGATAGATTTACTATCATCTATATGACCAATAACCTTCTTAATTTCTTTATCCTTATATCCTAAAGCAATTAAAGCTTCTTGTAATTCTTCTTGCGTTTCAACAACATCATCAGTAATACCAGTACCAATAAACTCTAGTTTACCCTTCAAATCCAAAATAATCTGTCTAGCCAATTTTTCTCCAATTTTAGGGAATTTTTTTAGATATAAAATATTTTCTCTTTCAATAGCATCCATAATTCCTTCAATTGATCCAACAGCTAAAATAGGAAGAGCCATACGACATCCCAATCCCTTAACACTAATAAGTTTTAAAAACAACTCTTTTTCTTCTCTTGTCTTAAATCCAAATAAAGCTTCTTCATCTTCCTTAACTTGTTGATAAACAAAAACTTTATAATCTTTACTAACTTCAAAAGCATAAGGATTAGGTACATAAATCAAATACCCAATTCCATTATTATCAACTACAATAGAATTATACTTTAATTCAACTACAGTTCCTTTTATATAATCATACATTATTCTTCAACTCCAAAACTAATTATATAACAAAACAAAAAATCTAGCAATCGAACACCAAAATAAAAGCAACATGCTTGTTGCTATTTTAATTTTCTTTTAATATATTGAAAAGCTTGTTGGAATCTTTCCCTTACACTAGGAATAAGCCAAGAAAAAACAATGAACAATAACCAAATACAATCTGTATATCTACCTTCAAAAAAAGACTTAATTCCAAAAATCGCTAAAAGAATAAAAAATATTCCTAATCCAAATACAATAAATAAATTAATAATATTATTCTTTTCACTATTAGGAAAAGATTTTTTTCCTCTTCTTCTCAATAACTCTTCTGCTTGCTTTTTAAACTCTGCATATCTTAATAACACATCATCAAATGATAATTCTGTATCACGTGAATACTCATCACCTCGCATACTAATATTACCATTTTCCAATATTTCTACATCAATTCTAGCAAAATCTTCTACAGGTAAATCAATATCATAAGTTCTTCCAAGTATTTTTATTAACTTGTTACGACAACTATTAGAAACAAAAGAAGCTTCATTAATATACACTTTTATTTCTGTATTAATTTTTTGTAATTCCACTTCTTTATTCATAATATTCTCCTATTAATCCTCTTTTAAATTATAATATACATCTTGTACATCATCTAAATCTTCTAAAGTATCAACTAACTTATGTACTTTTTCTGTGCCTTCTTCATCAAGTGTTACTTCCATATTTGGTATATAAGTAAGTTCACACTCTAAAAATTCTTTTACACCATTTTCTTCTAAAGCATTTCGTACACTCGTAAAATTATCAGTATCAGTAGTAATTAAATAATTATCTTCTATCTTTTGGAAATCTTCTGCTCCAGCATCAAGCGCTACCATCATCATAGTATCTTCATCATAATCTGCAGGAATTACAATAGAACCACGACGTGAAAACATATAACTAACAGAGCCATCTGTTCCTAAATTTCCACCAGCTTTAGTAAAAGCACTACGAACTTGTGAGGCTGTTCTATTACGGTTATCAGTTAAACAATCTACCATAAACGCAACACCACCGTGTCCATATCCTTCATATCTAACACTTTCATAATTCTCGGCATCTCCAGCACCAGTAGCCTTCTCAATTGCTTTATTAATATTTTCTTTTGGCATATTTTGTGCTTTTGCTTTATCAACAGCTAAACGCAAAGCTGCATTCTGATCTGGATCAGGACTACCACCCTTAGCTGCTACCATAATCTCTTTTGCTAATTTTTGAAACACTTTACCACGAGCAGCATCAATTAATCCTTTTTTACGATGAATTGTTGCCCACTTAGAATGTCCACTCATACTATTACCTCCTTTTCCTAATATATAATATCACACTTAATATACTTTGTAAATGAACAAAAACATGTTAAAATATATGTGAAAGAAGGAAAAATATGTATTTACAAGTAAAAAGAAAAAAAATTAAATTAATAGAGTTAACAAAATTCTGGGATAGATTCAAAGGCCTAAAATTTGTTTTTGAACCACTTAATTATGCAATAAGATTTCCCAAGAAAAAATTTGTAACTACAAATTTTCTGTGTCAAAAAATAGATATTGTCTTAACTGATAAAGAAGACAATATTCTATATATGTATGAAAATATGAAAACAGAAAAATATATTTTTCCAAAACGCAAAGTTTATAATGTATATTTCTTACCACTAAATACTGTAAAAAACTTAACAAAAAATACAAAACTTAAAGTTGTACTAACAAAAAAAGATAAACCAGAAAATAATAAAAAAAAGGATGAAAAATAATAATCCTTTTATTAATAATCAACTAATTTAATACTTTTCATATCAATCAATATCCAACCAAAATCACCATTAGAAATTAAAGTATGACAATAAGAACAAACACCTTCAGAATTCAAATCTAAAACAGCACCACAATTAGGACAATTAGTTTCTTTTTCTAATAACGTACCAATAGTTTTGACTCCATGTTTTCTAGCAAAAGTTAAAATATAAGATTGATAACTATCATCATAAATATTTTCTTTATTAATTGAAGCGCTTAAAGCAACTATTAATATGTCTTTATCTCCTTCTATTTTAAAATCCTTCAACAAAACTCCCTTAACAGCATAATTAGAAATCTTTGCACCAGAAGCCTTAATATCTTCAAATAAAGAAACATGTCTATTATATAAATAATCACTTTCAAATCGTCGCAACATATTATAATTTTTCTTATCCAAAGAATCCAATATAATAAAATATAGATGTTTAACCCATGCATAAAAATCAGTCTTCGAAAAATTGGAGTCAACTGCCAAAACTTTTTTTAATACTTCTTCCTCAGTTAATGGATAATATTCAGAAATCAAAATCTTACCATCATTATCCTTATCAATCAATTCACTAGTATTTTGATCAAAAAGACCCTCAACTGTACTTTGTGAAGAATAAAGAAGATAATTTTTATCCTTAACAGGAAGAAAGAAAGAAGTGGCACAATAAATCACCACAATATAAGCAGGTAAAGCCAATAAAAAATAATAAATAGCCTCACTCTTATATTCTCCTTCACAAGCCAAAAGAAATATCAGAAATAAAAAGAATAAAGACCCTAACAAGACTAATCCTAAAAAATGATATTTATGACGACGATATCCACCTTTTCGATTCATTTAATCACTCCCACTACTATAAAAAGTATAATAAAAAAAAAGTTTGAAAGTAAACAAAAGATTAAATATACAAAAAGATGATAGCATAGCCATCATCTTTCTTATTTATCACGTACTTCTACAGAATGTGTTTCTACCACTTTTTCAATAATATGATTAAATACTTGCATTACTTCATCGTCAGTCAAAGTACGATCATCTGCCATAAATAATAAATTATAAGCAATAGATTTCATACCTTCTTTTACATGTTCCCCTTCATAAACATCAAATGCACAAATAGAACGTAACAATCTACCTCCAGCCTTTTTAATAGTCATTTCAATATCCTTAGAAGGAACTTCTCTAGGTATAATAAAAGCAACATCTTTTGCTATAGCTGGATATTTACTTGCTTCCTTAAATTTAAGTGGTTTAACTTTTTGCATTAAAGCTTGTAAAGAAATTTCACAAACATAAACTTCATCTTTTGAAATATTAGGATGAACTTGACCTAAAATACCAATAGGTTTTCTATCAAGTAAAATTACACATGATTTTCCTGGATGCATATCAGGAATAGTATTAACTTCAAAACTATAACGATTTTGAAAACCAAAATAACAAAGTATATCTTCAACAAAACCCTTCATTAAATAAAAGTCTACTTTCATATTACCCTGCCATGAATTACTAGAGTAATTTCCTTTCATTAAGAAAGAAATTTTACTTTCTTCTTGATAAGCTTTATCATATGTTTTTGCAATTTCATAAATAGCAATATCATCTACTTTACGATCAACATTATATTTATATACATTTAATAAAGATGGAATTAACGTAGTACGAACTACACTCTTATCAATACTCATTGGATTTGGAAGAACTGCTTTTTCTTTTCCCTCATAGTCAAACTTTTTACTCATATCAGGCGATACCAAAGTATAAGTTTTTACTTCGTTAAATCCTAAACTACGAAGTCTTTTTGACGCAGCTTTACGATATTTAACATCACCAATATACTGTCCACGACGAATACCAACTCGTGGCAAAGTAGAAACTAATTTTTGATATCCATAAAGTCTTCCAATTTCTTCAGCAATATCATTAACATTAGGATCTATATCCAATCTTCTCTTAGGAATTACAACCCTAAAAACTCCATCATTGATAGTATATGGGAAATCAAGCTTTTCAAGTTCATATTTCATATCTTCTTCAGTAATACGAATACCTAACATTTTATCAACTTGCTCAGGTCTAAACTCTACTACTTTTTCTGTTTTATCAACAACATCATGAGAAACCATTCCAGAAAGTACTTTAGCACCAGCATATTTCTCAAGTAAATGACAAGCACGATTCATTGCCATCAAAGTATATTCATAATTTAAGCCTTTGCCATAACGAATACTAGCTTCGCTACGAAGATCAAGATGAGCTGCAGTATAACGAATACTAACCGCATCAAAAATAGCAGCTTCAATTAAAATGTTTTTAGTATTATCAGTAACCTCTGTATTTTCTCCACCCATAACACCAGCGATACATACAGGCTTTTTACCATCAGTAATAACTATATCACTACTGCGTAAAATACGATTCTTACCATCAAGAGTAACAACTTCTTCTCCTTCACTAGCATCTCTTACTAGAATATGATCACCTAAAGTATCCTTATCAAAGAAATGAAGGGGTTGTCCAAACTCTAACATAACATAATTAGAAATATCAACTACATTGTTAATTGGTCTCATACCAGCTGCAATAAGGCGTCTTTGAATAAACTCAGGAGACTCTCCTATCTTTACATCAGTAACCATTTTAGCTAAATAATAAGGACATTTTTTAGTATTAACTTCTAAAGAAAAATGGTTTTCAACTGAATCACTTTCCTCCTGATAACTACAATCAGGTAAGGTAACTTTACGATTTAAAATAGCAGCAATTTCATAAGCAAATCCAATATGATAATAGCAATCATTGTTACGATGTTTATGAATATCAAGCTCATATAAAGTAGATTCAAGTCCTAAATAAACAAGTGGATCTTTACCAACAGGTGCATCCTCAGATAATTCTTCAATACCACGTTGATAAGCTTCATCTGTTTTTTCTTCAAGACCAAGCTCATATAAAGCACAAATCATACCATTAGACTCTACACCACGAATCTTACTAGCCTTAATTTCAAAATTTCCTGGTAACACAGCTCCTGGCAAAGCAACAATAACTTTTAACCCTGCACGAACATTAGGCGCACCACAAACAATTTGTTGCAACTCATCGTTACCAACATCTACTTGACACAAATGTAAATGATCACTATCAGGATGATCAACACAAGTTACTACTTTACCAATAACCAAATGATCAATATGATTAGTAATAACTTTTTCTACATTAATACCAGCTTCTGTAATTTTAACAGCTAATTGTTCTAAATCTTGATCACTAATATCAATATAATCTTTTACCCATTCCAAACTAATCATTATTCTCTAACTCCCCTCTATCAAAATTTTTTGCTTCTCTCAAATCTGTATTATAAAATACTCTTAAGTCATTAATATCATACTTAAGCATAGCCATACGCTCAGCACCAAAGCCAAACGCAAAACCACTCCAAACTTCTGGATCATATCCACTCATACGAAGTACATTAGGATGAACTACTCCAGCTCCAGCAATAGTAATCCAACCAGTACGTTTACAAATATTACATCCTTTTCCTTTACAATTAAAACAGCTAATATCCACTTCAACAGAAGGTTCTGTAAATTGATAATAACTTGGTCGAAAACGGGTTTCTACATCTTCTCCAAACAATTTTTTAACAATAACATCAATAGTACCTTTTAAATCTGATAGTGAGATATCTTTATCAACAAGTAATCCTTCAATTTGCATAAATTGATGAGAGTGTGTAGCATCATCATCATCACGACGATATGTCTTTCCAGGACAAATAACACGAACTGGCACCTCACCTTTTCCTTTTAACATAGTACGTACTTGAACAGGAGAAGTTTGACTACGAAGTAAAATTTCTTCACCTTCAAGATAAAATGTATCTTGGGCATCACGAGCAGGATGCCCTTTTGGAATATTTAACATTTCAAAGTTATACTTATCCTCTTCGATTTCTGGTCCATCAACTACATCATATCCCATAGACATAAATACTTCTTCTACTTCTTCAATCAACTTTTCTAAAATATTAGGAGAACCAATATTAACTTTAGTACTAGGTAAACTAATATCAATAGCTTCACTAGCAAGTTTCTTATTTAACTCTTCTGTTTCTAATCGATTCTTAATTTCATCATAAGTAGATTGAAATAAAGTACGAACTTCATTTACACTCTGTCCAAAGGCTTTCTTCTCCTCATTAGGAACATTTCTAATTTCACTATTAAGTTCAGTAATAAAACCTTTTTTTCCTAAATATTTTACTCTTAAATCATTTAAAGTTTTTAAATCATTAACTTCTTTTAAATCTTCAAGAATCATCTCTTTAACTTCTAAAACTTTCATTCAATCACCCTTTCAAAATAAAAAAATAACTATAACTTAAGGGCGTATTTTAACACGGTACCACCTTAATTTATAGTTATTTAACTACCTCATTATCTTAACGCGATTAACGCCTATAATTTTGTTATAGGGACTCCTAAGACGAATTCATAAACTATTCTTACTTGTTTTCACCAACCACAAGCTCTCTTCAAAGACTTCATTTACTACTACTTCTTAATCAACATCGATATGCTTATTATAGCACAATAAAATTAAAATACAAATATTTTTTCAAGAAACATTAAATGGATCATCCTCTGTACCTGTCCCTCCAGAAAATGTTGTACTAGACTTTAAAATAATAACTGGCCTATATACTGAACTAGTACTAACTCCAGAATTCATGAACTTATCACCATTCATTCTCCAAGCTTGCGAGTTTTTCCTAGCAACCGCTGTCATAGTCCATTGATAACCATCATTAAGCCAAGAAGAAACACTATTTCCACTAGACGTTCCACCAGAACTATCTAAAACTTCATCATTTCGAATAAGTCCAATAGGACTGTTAGTAAATGTCGATAGTATCGTAACATTAGTTGGTCCTCCATTTTTTGAAGCTTCTGTCAAAAGCCACTCCGGATTTTGAACAATAATATCATTTAAATTACTCAAATTATTTTGATACCAAGTTTTTAAATTCGCTAATACTAAAGAACCAGCCCAGTCATAAGGAGAATTTTTATTTTCCATAAACATAGATTCTAAACTATCATCTCGATTACGTATAATTTTTATATTACCTAAAGCGTCTATTGATAAGATTCTCCAAAGATAACTATCACCAGGAATTCTAATAAAATTATTAACAACAGAATCGGAGTTTCCAACAAAATGAGAAGATCCATCATCATCAACTATCAAACCATCATCTTGATCAACAACATTCTCAATAAAGTCTCCCCCACTAATTTGTTCACTCATAATCCTAGCTTTACCAGATACTACAACATCTTGCTTTAAAAGAGAATATGCAGAAGAAATAAAAAAAAGAAGAAAAAAACAAATAACAGAAAAAATTATAAAGTTCTTTTTCTTTTGTCTTTTTCTTCTCATAACACAACACCCCATTATATAATTTCCTGAGAAACATCCCTCAATGTAAATCGATACATATAGTGATCCTTAATAATCACAAAATAGCAAATTTTCGCCTTTGTCTTTTCATAGAATAATATTGGTATTCTAAGTTCTTCTTCTAAGTCAACTAACTCAGTAATACTTTTTATTTCAAATATAGTAAATGTATTAAAATCAATAGCATTATCTATATCAACAATAATAGAACCATAATCTTTTTTTATTTTTCTTTTAATTCGTTCATATTCATTAGTAGAATAAATTTTCAATAATTTTACAACAAGTAAACCAATCAACAAAATTCCTACAATTCCTAATAAAACTAATACAATAAGAATGACATTAGAAGAAACCAACATATTGTTTACGGTCTTTTTCTCTACAACAGAATCCTTCTTTTTATAATCAGTAGAAATTCTAAATACATCATCATCTAAAGGAATAGAAGTTGTTAATTTACTATTTTTAGTATTGCCATCTAAATCTTGATAATTAATATCCATAACAACCTCTAATTTACCATCCACTTTTAAATGATAGGTATTTTTGAAATTATCTAAAATATTTCTATATTGCCAATAAGATATACTAACTTGATCTTGAAGAACTAAAGAAGTGCCTACTTTAGTTTGATTATTTACAAACTTTATAGGATATAATTGACTCCAAATTTCAGAATTTGTACCATCTTCGTTATGATACATAGCAGAAATTTTAGCATACATTGCATAATTATAAACAACTGTAGATTGAGATAAAAAATTAGCAGACTGCATAAAATCTATAACTATTGAATTCGTCATTGATGCAATATATTGTTGATTCATCCCAAGAGAAGTATCAGTAACAAAATTATTAGTTGCTAAATAAACTTTATAATTAATACTGTTTTGATAAGTTGAAGTAACTCTCTTCTCAATAGAAGTAGGATTTAAAATATTAGAAGAAAATAAAACAAGTAAAAAAATACTCATAATGATAATTACAGAGAAAACCAAATAAACTATCGGTATTTTTCTTACCATCTTATCTATCATCAATATCACCTACCTACTTCTACATCTACATTCTGATCTGAATTAAAAAACTCACTAAGCCATACGCTTGGATAACCAATTTTAGGAACAGAGAATAAAACTTTGCCAACAATTTGATCATAGGACACAGCATTTACATCCTTACTATTATTGTTATCACCCTTCAGAATAAAAAACTTTTCACCATCTTGTTTATAAAAATCTATAATTCGATGCACTACAACAATACCATTATACTGATACTGTATAATATCCCCTTTTTTCAACTTATTCTTTTCACTTTTTGTTTCTAATTTCTCTATAACAACAATATCACCTCTAGTAAATATTGGTTCCATACTATATGTAAGAATTGCCAAAGGCTGATACTTAAAAACACCAGCAATAAACAAACTAACAAATAAAATCAAACAACAAAGAACACTATAAGAATAAGAAATCTTTTTATCTATCTTCCTAATATAAATTCTTTTAGCTTTACTTAAGTATTCATTTTGTACGAATGTATAAATAACTCCACTAATCAATAATTGTAATAGTAAAGAATAAAACCAATCTAAGTCTACCACTATAGGAATATAATATCGTGATATTAAAGTAGGTAAAAAATAAGCATATACTGTACTTCTAGTTCCTGCAAAAGCTAAATATGTAAGTAAAATATTTTCTATAGCAATAGGTAAAAAAACAGAAGTAAATTGTGTAAATAGTTCTTTATTTGTTTGAAAATAAAAAAAAGAAGAACTAAATAATTCACAAAGAATAAATATTACAGTAATAAAAATATGAGCTTGTTTATGTTTATAAAAATTAACAAACTTTAAACGAACCTCTTCACGAAACAATAATGGTAAAATAAATATCAAACTATTATACAAAATTCCACCAAAACCAGTATCGTAAGTATTATAAGAAAAACCTATAACGACACCAAACAAATAATATAATATAAAATAGCTACCTACAATAACTAAAATTGTTTGTGTCAATTCTCTATGGTAATTACGAGCTAACTTTTTTCCCTGAAAAAATAGAATTGAGAAAAAGCATAGAAAACCGTAAAGAATAAAATCTAAAATAGGAAGATTCACTTTTAATAAAAAGCAAAAAAACCAAACACACAAAAAAATTAATAAAGAAAAATAACCTATTTGTTTTTTTGTAAAATTTATATGCATAATAATCACCAATAAAAAGTAAAAGAAGGGAGCATCATCCCCCTTTTAATTAATTCTTACCGTCTTGTGCAGCATCTTGTACATAATCAAAAGTTATAGTAGCTGTTTTTTCTTTTGTTTCTGGAATAGAAGTTGCATCTTTACTCCATTGAACCATAACTGCATATTGAGCTTTCTCACCTGCAGCTAAATAACCTTTTTCTGCAGCAGTACTGCCTTCAGCATTATAAGTTAAACTATAAATTACATCAGTTGGTTCTTGAGAATTAATTGTATCAAGTACTGGTTCTTCAGTTAATACTGCATCAATACTACCTTTGTTTTCAATAGTAATAAGATAACCTACACCAGATCCAGGCATTGGTAATGCTGCATTAAATGTTGCAGAAGTTGCATTAAATGTTGGTTCTTCAGGAGATGTAAAAGTTGCATCCATATTTTGACCACCACTAATTGGTGATGCTTCAATACCAGTAATTTGAACATTCCAATCTGCAGTAATTTTACTATTACCATTAATAGTTAATTCTTGACTTAATAAAGCATAACCTACAGCCATAAAACAAACTATAACAGCCAAAGCAATAATAACTCTCTTCTTATTCTTTTGCATTAAAAAATTCCTCCTATCTTATTTAAAAGATATCATGAAACAACAGAATTGTAAACTATATTTTGACAAAATTCGACAAAAAAATAAAATTTTATGTACAATAAAAAAAGAGAAGAAAAACTAAATTGTCATTAATTCCTGCTCTTTTTCTTTTAACATTTCATCAATTTTTTTATTATAAGTTTGTACTAAATCTTGAACATCCTTTTCCATTCCTTTTTCAATATCCTCAGGAAGTTCTTCTGCTTCCACCATTTCCAAAGCCTCATGACGATTATTACGCACAGACACTTTAGCATCTTCTGCAATTGCCTTCACTTGCTTAGTAAGTTCACGTCGTCTTTCTTCAGTAAGTGCAGGAATCACAATACGAATCGTTTCTCCATCATTACTTGGTGTATAACCCAAATTAGCTGCAAGAATGGCCTTTTCTATAGCACCTAAACAACTTCTATCAAAAGGTTTAATTAGAAGTTGAGTAGCTTCTGGAACAGAAATAGTAGCTAATTGTTTTAATGGAGTCATACTACCATAATATTCTGCCATAACACCATCTAAACTTGCAGGATTAGCACGTCCAGCTCTAACAGCAGAAAAACGCTTTTCTAAATTCTGTATAGTATTTTCCATACTTTCTTTGGTTAATTTGATAATATCATTATCCATCTAATTCATCTCTCCTTGCTATAATTATAATATAAAGTTAATTGAAAAGAAAGAAAAAAGTAGAAATTAATCTACTTTTAATAGACACTATCAATAATAAAAAGATGTCTCATCGACATCTTAAATATATTGTGAAATCAAATTTAAATATTCATTTTCTAATTGTTTTGTAGTTTCTTTATTAATAGTAGAATCATCATGAATAGAATAATCTACTTGATCTACAACTTTTCCATTCTTAATAACATAAACAATAGGTAATGAAATATCATGATCTAATTCTAATAATTTTGATACTTTTTTATAATCCTTATCATTTTTATATTTGCTATCTTCTGGATTAAAATAATACACCCTATCAATCTTTTCAGCTTTTGCTACTTTATTCAATACTTTAGCACCATAAGTAGACCATTCACAATCAGAATTCCCCAAAAACAATATAGCAGAACCATTTTTAAATAATTCTAAAACATCAGAAGTATCAACATAATGAAATGGATTTTTCTTACTAATAGAATACTCATTAGCAAATTTTTCTGCATCGCTTAATTCATCTGTTTTCTTTATAGAACATCCACTTATCAAAAATAACATACTACAAATAACAATTAAAATTACTACTTTTTTCATGCCTACTCCTTAAGGAAATTATGCTCCTTGAATTTGACTCATAACTTCATCAGCGAAGTTTTCTTGTTTCTTTTCAATACCTTCACCAACTGCATAACGTACCATAGAAGCAATTGTTCCTCCATTAGATTTAACATAATCTAATACGTTAGTGTTAGAATCCTTAATAAAAGCTTGTTCTTCTAAGCAAACTTCTTTATAGAATTTATTAAGTCTACCAACCACCATTTTTTCAGCAATATCAGCAGGTTTTCCTTCAGCCATAACTTGCTCTTTAATAACGTGAGATTCTCTTTCAACTAAATCAGCTGGAACTTCATCTCTTCTTACAGCTGTTGGATTCATAGCAGCAACATGCATAGCCACATCTCTAGCAACTTCTTCAGTAGTGTTATCTAACACAACAACAGCAGTAATTTTTCCTCCCATATGAGAATAAATTCCAAAAACTTGATTATCATTTTTTTCAATTCTTTCAAATCTTCTAAAACTAATTTTTTCACCAATTTTAGCAACAAAATTAACAATAGTCTCTTCTACAGTCTCACTACCACCATCAATAGTTAATTGATTTGCTTCTTCCATAGTTGTTACATTATTATGTAATAATGTTTTAATTAAAGATGAAACTAAAGCTTTAAAATCTTCATTTTGAGCAACGAAATCAGTTTCACAATTAACTTCTAATAATACAGCAACATTTCCTTCTACTTGAGCTTCTGTTAATCCTTCAGCTGCAATTCTACTTTCTTTTTTAGCAGCTTTACTAATTCCCTTTTCTCTTAACCAATCAATGGCATTTTCCATATTTCCATCTGTAGCTTCTAATGCCTTTTTACAATCAAGCATACCAGCTCCAGTTCTTTCTCTTAATTCTTTAACATCACTTGCTTTAATCATTTTAATCCTCCTCTTTTGTGTACAATAAAAGGGTGAATACCATCCACCCTCCCAATACTAGTTTATCATAATTATTTAGATAATACTTCAATTAATTCAGCTTTTTTCATAGCAGAATAACCTTTAACACCAGCATCTTTTGCCATAGTTTTTAAATCAGCTAATGTCATAGAAGAATAATCAACAGCTTCTTTTTCTTCTTTAACAACTTCTTTTACTTCTGCTATTTCTTCTTTAGCAACTTCTTTTTTAGCCTTCTTTTCAGATTTAGCTTTATCATCATCATTAACATAATCAATTACATCATTACCATTAACTTCAGCAATAGCATTAGTTAATACACCAAGTAATAATTTAACTGCACGAACTGCATCATCATTACCAGGAATAACATAATCAACTAAATCAGGATCACAGTTAGTATCTACAACACCAAATACTGGGATACCTAAAATACGAGCTTCTTTAATTGCGTTTTCTTCTTTACGAGGATCAACAATTACTAATGCTTGAGGTAATCTCTTCATTTCACGAATACCTCTTAAGTTTTTATCTAACTTAGCATATTCTTTCTTGATTTGGATAACTTCTTTTTTAGGTAATAAATCAAATGTACCATCAGCTTCCATTTTATCAATATCGTCCATTCTCTTAATTCTTGAACGAATAGTCTTAAAGTTAGTTAAAGTACCACCTAACCATCTTTCATTAACGAAATACATGTTAGTTCTAGTAGCACATTCTTCTGCTGCTTCTTGAGCTTGTTTCTTAGTTCCTACAAATAAAACTTTTCCACCAGCTTCAGCAATTCCTTTCATTGCTTCATATGCTTCTTCTAACTTTTTAACAGTTTTTTGTAAATCGATAATATAAATATCATCTCTTGTAGTATAGATGAATTGCTTCATCTTTGGATTCCATCTTCTTCTTTGATGTCCAAAATGAACACCAGCTTCTAATAAATAATTCATTGATACTATAGCCATAAATATAATTCTCCTTTTCGTTTTATCTTCTATTAGTTTCTAATATTTGTCACCCTAAGGCACTAGACAAATAAATTCGCTAATATGTTTATTTTATTTAGTTAAAGCTGCAACTAATTCTGCTTTCTTCATTGTAGAATATCCTTCTACTTTAGCATTTTTTGCTGCTTCTTTTAATTCAGCAACTGTCATTTTAGAATAATCAACAGCTTCTTTTACTTCTTCTTTCTTTTCAGCTTTTTTTTCTTCTTTTTTAGTTTCTTTAACTTCACTCTTACCAGCAGTTACAGTAACTTCATGTCCAATAACTTCTTCTTGACGAGTAACCTTTCCTGCTTTTCCATCACGAGCGATTTTTACAAATTCACTAAACATTTTTGGATCATTAATAGCGATTTCAGATAACATCTTACGGTTAACTTCAACACCAGCTTTAGTTAAACCTTCGATAAATCTAGAATAACTAATATCGTTTTGACGACATGCAGCATTAATTCTAGTAATCCATAATTTTCTGAATTCTCTCTTTCTTTGCTTTCTGTCTCTAAATGCATATTGTCCAGAATGCATTAATTGTTCTTTTGCTGACTTATAAAGTCTATGTTTACTACCAAAGTAACCTTTAGCTTGTTTTAATACTTTTTTATGACGAGCTTTTGTAACTGCTCCATTCTTTACTCTTGCCATGTTTCTTCCTCCTTCAAATTATTACAAAATTATATTATATTTTTTAATCTGTTTTGATCTGCTTTACTTAAATTAGATCCTTTTCTATTTTTTCTATTAACACTTGTAGATTTAGCTCCAGTGTTATGACGACTTCCTGGACGTCCGATTTTATAATCATTTTTACGTGCTTTTACAACTTTTGCAGTTCCTTTATGTGTTTTAATTTTTGGCATAACTCTTCCTCCTATTATTTATTTTTCTTTGGAACCAATAACATAGTCATGGTTCTGCCGTCTAATTTGGGACTTTGTTCTATATCCGCAATTTCTGTAACGCGAGATGCAAATTTTTCTAAAACTTCTCGACCTAATTCTGTATGAGCCATCTGACGTCCTTTAAAACGAACAGTAAGCTTAATACGATCACCTTTTTCTAAATATTTAACAGCATTTCTAAGTTTAGTCTCGAAATCCCCAACATCGATAACAGGTGATAAACGATATTCTTTCAACTCAGACATATTAGCTTTTTGTTTCTTTAATGCTTCTTTTTCTTTTTTTCGTTTTTCATAACGATACTTATTATAATCCATCACTTTACATACTGGTGGATTAGCATTAGGACTCATTAAAACTAAATCTAAATTTGCATAACTAGCCAAAGTAAGTGCATCTTGAATAGATTTAACTCCAACTTGTTCCCCATTAGGACCAATAACTAATACTTCTCGAGCCTTAATCTGATCGTTAATAGGTTGATTTCCCTTATTATTTGCTATAATTAACACCTCCATATATTACAAGAAAAAGAAAAGTGGATATAAAATTATATCCACTCCAAACCAAAACGTAACAAAACAAATTTTGTTGCTAGGCTTTTGACCCATCGCTAGTTGCAATCAGGTGGATATAAATCTCTTTCCTTTTTTCTCGACTAGTAATATTTTATGCTAACAACTATTATTTGTCAACACTTTTTTACTTTTTCCCTTTCTTTTTTCATATATATCTCGATTTATCTCATAAATATGCATATTATTCAGTTTACCATATGCATAATATGCTTCCGGACGAATTCCTATTTCTTGATACCCAATAGATTCATGTAATTTTTGAGATGGCAAATTAAATTCAAAAACACTGCTAACTAAAGAATTAAACGGTCCATTTTTAAATTGCTCATCCAAAAACAATTGTACAGCTTCAGTTCCATATCCCTTATTTTGTTCACTAACATCACCAATCATAACTTCTAAATCCGCTGTTTTATTATATAAATCTTTTCTAAACAAATTAATATATCCAATAATATCAGAGTCTTTTTCTATCACATAATCAACAGATTCTAAATGTTTTTTAGCTCGATAGTCATTCCAGTTCGTCTTATATTCTCCAAGAGGAATAGATACCCTAGGATCATTTAAAAATGATGCCATACGTGCAATATAATCCTTCTGTCCATCATATTTACAAAGTCGAATATGTTCACCATTCAACACCTTTTGCAAATTAGCTTCATCAACAGCTAACCCATTGATAGAGCAACAACGATTGGAAAAATTCAATTTAGTAGCTTGGTTTTTCGTTCCATATAATGGTTTAGTACACTGAAATGAAACAGTACTATACAAATTTTCACCTAATCGAGACGAATATTTTCTCTCTCCCATAAAAAACAACTGCGAATTAGTACAAATATCCAAAGCTTGTTGATTAAATATAGGAACATCTACCACAACACTATGTAAATTCATAATATCAAAAGCATACTCTAACATTAAATCTGTAGCTTGTACACCATTAAAAATCTGAGAATCGTAAGCAATATCCGTGCACATTTTAATCCACATATGACTCCTTTGATTCATTGCCTGTGTATTAGTAAATCCAGTTAATCCAATAAACTGTTCAGTATCTTTATCAATAATAGCAAATACATTTTCTATAGCCATATTATTTAACTCTTCACGTGCTTCTTCTTCAGTTAGTTGATTTTCTCGTTTATATCCTTCAAAAACTACATTAGGTGCATTTACCCATTGCATATATTCTTTAGCATCATCTAAATTAATAGATGCTAAATATATAGTATCTCCTTCTATTTTTTTATAATAACTCATATATCCCCCTAAAACAAAAGGAACCTATCTAGATTCCCTTTAATCTCAATTTGAATTCAATAAAACTATAAAGAATAACTAATTGCTCATACAACAATTGCATCATAATTATCTAGACTTTGCTTTTCTTTCTTTTTGATAAACAGCACCAATAAATTGACGACCAAATTTTGAAGCATCATTTAAGCCAGAAGCACTAGCAGCACTATTAGAATAATAATTAGGATCAGTAATTGTATCTGTTGGATCAAAAAAGACATGAGATATATTTCTTTCTTCTAACTGTTTTGAAATAACAGTTCTTAAATCAATGTGGAAAAGACCATTATCATCCACAACAATACCATCTTCCCAAACTGTACTATCAGTAGCCCACTTAGGCCAAGTATCGTAAGTCCAGCTGTTTCCTGCACAAGCACTAACATAAGCTGAAATATCTTCTTCTTTACTACCATATCCATTAACTAAAACATCAGCAATCTTCATAGGCATCTTCTTATCAATAAGTTCAGCACTACAATGACCAACTGCAGTTACACCTTTTGTTTTATCTTCCATAATAACAACTGGACAATCAGCAACCGGATGACCAACAACCACACCAGGATTCTTATCTGTAATAACTAATATATCTTCATTAATATCAGTCCATCCATTAGGATTTTGCTTAGTATACTCTTCAGTAATTTCAAAATAACTACCATTTTTATCTACTTGATCAGCCATAAACATTTTATGCCAATCAAATTGTTCTTCTTCAGCAAACATTTTACGATGAATTGTAAATATTTTCTTCTTATCAGCTGGTGTAAAAGCATAATTCTGTAATTCTTCACTCGTTAACCCATTTTCATCAGCTAACATCTTCTTATCACTTTCTGTAATATTAGTTAGTCTAATAGTACCACCATTCATAGTACCATAAATATTTTTAGAATCAACAATTTTTAATCTCACTTTTTCCATAAACTTCTCCCCCTCATTTTATGTGCATATTATACCATAATTAAACAAAAAAGTCAAATTAAACTTACTTTTTTGCCTTTACAAACACTTGACCCTTTCCTACAAAAGCCGAATTTGTTTCAATATCCACAGTGGAAAGTAACATCATATCTTGTACAACCCTTTTAGCTTCATCCGTCAAATCATTATCAGAAGTCATTCCTTGTTGTAAAGATTTAACATCATCTAAATACCCTCCAACACCAGAATCAGGAGTATACTCTTGCTCATCAAGTTCAACAACAGCAGAAGAATTTTTATAAGATACATATAAATTTTTAACCTGATCTTCCGGATTATCTTCTTTTAATCTCTGCGAAAAATACATATAAGAAGTATCTACTAATTCTTGATAATCTGTACTTAAATCCTCATTTATAACCTTTGCAACACAATCACTATCTAAAAACTCACTTGCTTCCTCACTAATCGAAATGTCCATGTTTTCTTCTAAAGCTGTACTAACAGACTGAGTATTGGATATAAACATATTTTCTATCTTTGAAAGATTAGCACTAACAACATTCAAAGAATCATCTTTAGAACAAGCAACTAAAGAAGTCATTAAAATACCAACAGTTAGAAAAACTATAAAATTTCTAACTATTTTCATAAAGCAACCTCCAAAATTAAATAGTGCAATTTAGTATATCACAAATATTAAAAAAATTAAATATCAACCGCTTCCAAAGCTTTCTTTGACATTTGCTTAACTTTAGCATAATAAATAAAAGTATCTATTATCTTTCTAGAATTATCATCAAAATCATAACTAATTTCCGGATGCCACTGAACACCTAAATTAAATGCATCACCAGGATATTCAAGTGCCTCTATTTGACCATCAGGACTAGTTGCAACAGTTCGATAAACATGATTGCTCGTCGCATGATAATTATGAAAACTATTAACTTTTATTTTTTCTTCACCTACAATTTCATACAATTTACTATCTTTTAATATTGTAACCTCATGAACTAAAGAAAAATCATCATCCTCTTGATTATGCAAAATATTACTTGTATTACTTTCTAATTTTACTTCTTCATCATAGCAACTCATCATTTGCATACCAAGACAAACAGCTAAGACCGGTATCTTCATCTCTATTGCAACTTCTAAAAGATATCTATCATATGGTGTTATTTTAACTCCTCCCGGAAAAAACAAACCATCACAACATTCTAAGTTTCTATGAATCAACTTTTTCTCTTCTTCTGTCAATTGAGGAAATTCATTCCCTTTTGTATTAATATAATCTACATCTTGTACAGGGGTAATAGAAAACACAAATCCGCCTGCTTTCTGAAAAGTTCTTCTAACTTTCTCACCAATATATAAAATTGGCCTTTCATCATTCATATGAGTATATCTCAAAGGAACTCCTATTACTGGTCTCATAAACATCATCCTCCAATCATTAATTAAAACAAATATAACAAAAAGAAAGAAAATTTACCAGAAACACAAAAAGAAAGAATTAAAATTTAATTCTTTCTTCTACGTAATTAACCACTTCTTCTAAAGGTAATACTATTTGTTCCATAGTATCTCTATCTCTCAAAGTAACAGTACCATTATTTAAAGTATCATCATCAACAGTAACAGCAAATGGTGTACCGATGGCATCACATCTTCTATATCTCTTACCAATAGATGCAGTCTCATCATAACTAGTTACAAAATGACTAGCTAACGTACTATAAACCTCTCTAGCCTTTTCACCATGATATTTTTTATTTAATGGTAAAACTGCTACTTTATATGGAGCAAGCGCAGGATGAAATCTCATAACCTCACGACTATCTCCACTTTCCAATACTTCTTCATCATAAGCTTCACATAGAAATGCTAAAATCACACGATCTAAACCAAGTGCTGGTTCAATACAATATGGAATAAACTCTTCATTAGTTTCAGGATCAACACATTTAAAATCCTCACCACTACCTTCCATATGATTCTTTAAATCATGATCTGTTCTATTAGCAATTCCCCATAATTCATCAAAACCAAATGGATATAAATATTCAATATCAGTAGTGGCTTTACTGTAATGAGCAAGTTCTTCTTTCTTTTGATCATAAAAATGTAAATGTTCATTTTTCATACCTAAAGAAGTTAAAAAATTCATACAGTAATTTTTCCAATAAAGGAACCATTCTTCATCTTCTCCTGGCTTACAGAAAAATTCTAACTCCATTTGTTCAAACTCACGAGTACGGAAAGTAAAATTACCAGGTGTAATTTCGTTACGGAAACTTTTACCAGTTTGTCCAATACCAAAAGGAAGTTTAGCTCTCATACTTCTTTGAACATTCAAAAAGTTTACAAACATACCTTGAGCAGTTTCAGGTCTAAGATAAATTGTACTTTTTTTATCTTCAGTAACACCTTGGAAAGTCTTAAACATAATATTAAAATCACGAATATCAGTAAAGTTTTCACTTCCACAATTAGGACACTTAATATGCTTTTCTTTAATAAAATTTTCTAATTGTTCATGAGACCAACCATCTGCATGCTCATCACTCTCATGATCTTTCAAATACTGATTAACAATTTTATCAGCACGAAATCTTTCTTTACAATCTTTACAATCCATAAGTGGATCAGTAGCCATTTTCACATGTCCTGATACCTCCCATGTTTTAGGATTCATCAAAATAGCTGACTGAATACCATAATTATATGGACTTTCCTGAATGAATTTCTTCCACCAAGCTCTACGAATATTTTCTTTTAGCTCAACACCTAAAGGACCATAATCCCATGTATTGGCAAGTCCTCCATAAATTTCACTTCCCTGAAAGATAAATCCATATTGTTTACAATAATTAGTTAATTTTTCCATTGTTAATTTTTCCATAATATTTCTCCTTTTCTATATAATAATTATTCTAAAACTACAAATTAAATCCCTCGGTAATCTCCCGAATAAGTAATAGATAGAATAAAAATTAACATACGATAATCCATAATTATTCACCTCTTTGTAAATAAAAAAATCTAGAATATGTAAGGACGAGTCTCCCCGCGGTTCCACCTTACTTATTCTAGACGAATCAGCTTTAACTTATACTGCTCACGGCTTTCCACACCGGTCATCACACTTATTACATATAATATACAAAACTAAAAAAATTATGTCAAGAATTTTTATAATTCTATTTTACCAAATCAAATATTGATATTTCATAATAGAAACTGGTGAAGAAGAATATTTTTTTACTTTCTTTCTTCCCAAAAAGCTCTTGATTTTAATCAACATACAACCATCCCCTAAAATGTGCACATATTATAACACATAAGAAGAAAAAAGTCAATTGCACTATGAACCTAAACGTGAATAGTTCTAATAGAATATTTAATAACTCTTTGTTTTTTAGAATAAGAAATTAAATTTTCTAAAAACTCTACCATTTGAAATACAGTATAAATAAAAAGTAAACCAAATACCACTAAAAAATAAATATCAACCTGTACTAATACTAACATTAAAATACAAACAGCAACCAAAGAAATAAAAAATCCTAAAGTATCTAAAATTTTTAATAGCATTTCTTTTCTTCTAAGCATAAATAATACCCCCTAAAATTAGTGGATATTATACCATAAAATTAACTTTGCGTCAATTTATTTATTTGCCTAATAAATTCCTTACTTTTCAAATACACACCAGTGTATCTATCATAATAATCATCTAAAAAACGGTTTATTTCTAATACTACCATATCACTAACTTCTAATTTAGAAATATTCTTAATATCAACATAATAAAATAAACGTAATAATTTAATAGTCTTATCCGAAACGATTGGTTCATTATGATAACAATTACGACATAAATAACCACCAGCATTAGAATCAATAGTAACAATACCTTTATCACTACCACATATACTACAAGAATCAATATTAGGACTAACACCTAAAAAATTCAAAAGTTTAAGTTCTAAAATCTCAGTAAGCACCATTGGAGAGAAACCATCTTCCATTTTTTTTAAAGTATCTGTTAATAATTCCAAAATCATAGAATCATCATTTTCTCTTAATACCTGTGATGTAAGTTCCAATAAAAAAGATGCATAACTTACTTTTTCTAAGTCTGTAAGTAGTTTAGAATAAGACTCTATAACATCTACTGCCTTTAAAGTAGAAACACCATCTTTTTTATAATAAATATGAAATTTACCATACAACAATTTACGACTAACACCTCGTAATTTACATTTTAAATTACGGCATCCTTTAGACATAATACCAATAAGGCCATGTTCTTTAGTAAAAACATTCAAAATTTTGCTAGATTCACTATAATTTGTCTCACTTAAAACAATACCTTCAACACATTCTAACTTCAAAACCATCACTTCTTCTTCATAACTGCTTGATACAAACGATAATATTTAATTTCTCCAGTTTTTTTAAATAATTCCCATAAAATATTTTCCATTAAAAATCACCTCTATATTTTTATAGTGATGATTTTTTTTATTTTTTATTCAAAATTTTATTCATCTTCATCTTTCAGTCCAAGCTCCAAGAAATATCTCTCTTCATCTCGCCAATTTTTTAAAGTTTTAACATAAGTTTCTAAATAAACCTTTTTCCCTAAAAACTCTTCCATATCGTGTCGAGCTCTACTTCCAATTTCTTTTAGCATAGCTCCACCTTTACCAATAACAATCTTTTTTATATTGTCACGATCCACTACAACTAATACTTGAATATGGACAACATTTTCATCCTCTTCATAATTTTCCACATAGCAAGTAACACTATGAGGGATTTCTTGCCTTGTAAGTTCTAAAACTTTTTCCCGAACAAACTCAGCCATAATAAATCTTGTAGAAACATTAGTAAGGTCTTCATCTGAATAAATTTTATCCATATTTGGCAAATAGTTTTTTAAACAAGAAATTAAACTATCCAAATTACTTTTTTTCTTAGCAGAAATAGGAATAATTTCTGCAAAATCATATTTTTCTTTTAAATGATTAATTTTCTCTAATAAAACTGTTTTATCTTTAAATTGATCAACTTTATTTAAGAGTAAAAACACTGGAACACCATGATTCTTTATTTTTTCTAAAATAAATTCATCACCCTTACCAAAGCCTTTATAAATATCAACTAAAAATAAAATAACATCTACACCTTCAGTATTATTATAAGCTTTTTTATTCATTAAACTTCCTAATTTATGAGTTGGTTTATGAATCCCAGGTGTATCAATAAAAATAATTTGAGAATCTTTATCATTGTAAATTCCTTGAATAACATTACGAGTAGTCCCACTAACATTAGATGTGATTGCAAGCTTCATTCCAAGTAAACTGTTAAGTAATGTACTCTTACCAACATTAGGGCGGCCAACTAAACTAACAAATCCACACTTCATACTAAATCATCCTCTCCAAAGGGATATGGACACAACTCATGAACTGTATGTTTTACTACATCCCCATCTGTAGAATAACAATAAACAAAACAATCTTCACCAAACACTTCAGAAATCATCTGTCTGCAAACAAAACATGGCATTCCAATTTTTCCACTAGAGACCATAACATGAAGTTCTTTAAACTCACCTTTTTTTACACCAGCCGTAATAGCATTAAATATTGCAGTTCTCTCTGCACAAGTGCCTGCTCTCGTACTAGCATCTTCTACATTAACTCCAAAAAACTCCCTCCCATCGCTTGTAACTACGCAAGCAGAAACAGGAAAGTTTGAAATTGGAACATAACTATTTTTATGTAATTCTAACAACTTTTCTTTCATAATATACCTCTCATAAATTCTATAATTTCAGGAACAAAAATAATAAGACCTATAATAGCAGAGATAATAGCCATCATAAGAACTCCTGCACTTGCTGTATCTTTAGCTAATTTTGCTAAAGGATGTATATCAGGAGAAGCTAAATCTACAACAAATTCAATTGCCGTATTAAAAAATTCAGCCATCAAAACCAAACCTATTAAAACTAAGCAAACTAACCACTCAGTATAACTGATTTGAAAAACAAAACCAAAAATAACAACCAAAATAGCAATAACAGTATGAATCTTTAAATTTTGTTCTCCTTTATATGCCTCAACAATACCACAAGATGCATAGCGAAAACTATCAACTAATCTTTTTTCATCCAGAAGTTTTTTCTTCTTATCTTTCGATGTTGCACTCATGTAATACCTCCTCTTGCTTAGAAAACATAATTTCTTCCTCTTCTTTGGTCATATGATCATATCCTAGCAAATGATAAAAACCATGTACAGCTAAGAAAGTAAGTTCTCTAAGTAATGAATGACCATACTCTTTTGCCTGACTTTTAGCCTTATCAATAGAAATATAAATATCTCCTAACACTCGTTCACCATCAGGAACAACCATATCTTTCTCATCTTCCAAAGCAAAAGTAATAACATCAGTTTCTCTATCAATATGACGATAATCTCTATTAAGTACATGAATATAATTATTATCAACAATAATAACATTAAAAATAACATTTTCTAATTTTTCTTTTTTGATTGCATAATTTAAAACGCTTTTCACAGTTTCTAATTCATCAATTTCTTCATCTGTTTGATTAAAAATTTCTAATTCACTCATTCTACCACCTCTATATCAATGTAATTAACCCAATTAGTAAGATAATCGCTATTATATTTAAAAACATTTCACTTTTCAACACATCTGGAAGTTTTTTCGCAAATTTAGATAATAGGTAATAGCAAAAAAAGCCTAACATACCACCACACAAATTTAAAATAATATCATCAATATCAAATACTCTCCCAATAATCATTTGAACAGTTTCAATAGAACAAGAAGCAATCAAAGTAAGAATTACAGGAAGCCAAGCCTTTTCACATTTTAAATAATAACTAATAAAAAAACCAAACGGTAAAAATAAAATCATATTACCAAGAACATTTTTCACAAATAATCGGCTTCCAAAATCATATCGAAAAATCTCCTTAAATGGAATAAAATTATTACTCGACCAACTTACTGTATCTTGAAAAGTAACAACTTGGAACAAACAAAGGACATAAATAATAAAACATAGCATTAATAAATCTTGATATAAAACAAATTTAGAATGATTTTTCAAAACATAAGCCACACGAAAAGAAACAATAATAATTGTTGAAATAAGTACCATAGGCCAGGTAAAGTTAACAACCCCTTGAATTGTAGACGAAAGCGGTTCAAACATGTCTACTCCTCCTCTTGTTGGTTCTCCTTCGTAATATCAATATTAGAAATATCAACAAAATCTGTAATATCCTCTTTTACTCTAAAGAACACTTCTACCTCTATTTTACTATCTTTTTCATACTTTTTCAAAATTTTTTTAGAAATAATCTCATCTTCTTCGGAAAGTTTATCAAGAAGTTTATTAGTTGCTAATTCATAAGCCATTGAGTCAATATTTTCTAAATTGTATTTCTTATCAACAACATCTGTTTCTAAATAAGTAGAAAATAAAAACCTGATTGGTAAAATTCTGGAAGCAAGAATAGCTATACTTTGTTTCCGATAACTTTTATAATGAGAAAACAAATGATAAGTAGAATCTAAAAATTCTATTTCTAACTGGCTCTTTTTATCACCAGTAACTTTTTCTTCATGATAACGTTTAGGAATAGATAAATTAACTTGATACCAAACTTCTCCAAAAACTTTACCTATAGCACACCTTTTAGCGACAATATCTTCTTTATTATAAATAAGACCACTAATAATAATATCTCCTTTTTTCACATAATCTAGCCTTTTTTTTATAACTTCCCCTTCTTCTGCCTGAATATCCAAAATCATAGCATCTTTTTTTGCTACAATATTTCTTGGAGAACATTCCTCTTTTTCTTTATTCTTCTTTCTTTCTTCTACATGTACAACATATTTAGTACCAACTTCCTCAATTTCAAGCCATTCAATTTTCTCAGTTTCCTTTTTTAATATTTTTTGTACTATTTCCTCTTTTTCCTCATAACTTACTTTAAAATTAAATTTTTCAATTCCAAATTTTTTTAAATCCTGATAAATAATTGAACGAATTTCATAATTAGAATGAATAACTTCCACACTAAATATTAAATGACTAAGAAAAAATAAAATCATAAAAAAGAAAATTAATCCAAACAAAAAAACAAAATATTTAGAAAATAAATATTGCAACTTCAAAAATCCATAACGATTTAAAACTATAATTTTATAACTGGTTTTTATAGCTGTAATTTTTTGATAATCTTTTTCGTTAATCTCTAAAATTAGACCAGTTGGTGATTCTTCCTTGTGATAAATAGAAATATGCATACTAATCAACAATGAAAGAAAATAAGAAGGATTTTTTCCTTTAATCAGAATACGATAATGGTTATTCATAAAACACCTCTATCCCTTCTACTTCACCACCAATTAAAACCTCATCTTCTAATAGCCGTTGCAATACAAATTTTTTTCCCTTAACAACCAACCTTCCATAAGAAGTCAAAAAAGAGATACGAGTTTCTTCCAAAGATAAAATCTTAGAGAAATTAACTGCAAAAAAACGATGTTCCAACAACGTAAGACGAAATTCTTGATCTAAAATATAATCTTTTACTCTGGATAACATACTATCACCTAATAAAAGATATGAAAAAAAAAGACTTTTTAGTCTTTTATTATTATTGTAATTTAGCCTTAATAATTTCACTAACTTCTTTCATATCAGCACGGCCTTTCAACTTTGGTTGTACTTCTTTCATTATTTTACCCATATCACGTGGACCTTCTGGATTTACTATTTGAAAAGCTTCATCTATAATAGAAACAATTTCTTCTTCTGATAATTGAGCAGGTAAATAGCTTTGTAAAATTTCAAGTTCAGCCTGTGTTTTTTGAATTAAATCATCTCTGCCACCTTTTTCAAACTCAACAATAGAATCTTTTCTTTGTTTAATTCCACGATTCACAACCTCAATCAACAAATCATCATTAATTTCACGTTTTTTATCAATATGTTCTTTATCCAAATCACCTTTAATCATACGAATTGTAGTTAAACGATCCTTATCTTTTGCCTTCATGGCAGCAATCATATCTTGTTTTAATTTTTCTACCATATTTTCATCTCCTTAATCTTATTATAATCAATTATAAAAATTTTGCCAAATATTACATTAAAATTCTCTTCACTAAACCACGGGCTTTATCCCTATTAGCATAAAAATTATTACTCGGTGAAAAAAACATCTGATCCAAAGTGTTAGACAATTCATCAAATGTTCCTTGGGAAGACTTCCTATCTACTTCTTCTCTAATAAAAGAAACTTCACCATTTAATCTTCCTTGTTTAAATACATGATGTAACCTATCATCTTCATATATTGGAAGAATGATTGGAACAAAATCTGGATAACCTTTAGGACGCATTGGAAATTTTACTGCATAAGATACATTTTCTAGTGCTGATGATATCACTGGATCATAAATTTTAAATCTACTAAAATTTATAATTTCTTTCACAATTTCATTAGTCTGTAAAACATTAATAGATTCTTCAATTATACAATTCTTTTTATTTCCATTCAAACCAAGAAGATATAATCCAGTTCTCAAATAATTTTTTCCATTCATTTCTAAAAAAGCATTCTTAACAGAATTAACTATATGATTTACTTCATGACAAGTTATTACCAATGTGTCTAATGATAACGGATGATCGGACGTACTAACAAACAAATCATACATTCTTTTATAATTACCATTAGAATCAACCAGTACTTGTGGTGTAACAAAAGCTTTAGCAACTTTTTTGATAGCTTCCAAATCCTTATTTGAAACATCATGATAATTTTTCTCTATAATTTCTTCTACTGATAAATTAGAAATATGAAAATTCATCAATTTAAAAGCTTCATAAATAACAGTAACATTATCAAGTCCATAATAAGAAAGCATACCAGCAAATATTAAATATTGTTTGCTTTTTTCCTTTAAACCATAATGCACTCCTTTTTCTCTTTCTACTTGATCAACTAATATTTTACTATAATCCAACACTTGATTAACCATTTCTTCACTTTGAAACATCTAATCTCCCCTCCTTAGTAGGCATATTATAAACCAAATAATTAAAAAAAGCAAAAAAAAAGAAACCTTAGTCTCTATTGTCTTTACGATTTCTTTTCTTTGAATTTTTAATTCCTTCTTTTTTAGCTGCTCTTCTAGCTACTCCTGGTTTAATATAAGATTCACGTTTTTTGCACTCTGAAGGGACACCGTCTCTAGCTACTTTTTGTTTGAATTTTCTTAGTGCTAAATCCAAATTACCATTTTTTACAGTTACTTGTGTTGCCATCAATTATCCCTCCCTTCGCTTTAACTACAATGAATTATATCAAACCTTTCCTTATATTTCAACATTTTTTGTAAACTTTTTTACAATAAGGTCTAAATATTGTAATAAATTAGCCCTAAAAATACTTATTTGCTACAAATAAAGCAGAAAAATTATTACTTTAATGGGCACAAATTATCCTCACTTACTCTTCTAATAGAACTTCCAAGACTCCTACCAGCATCCATTAATAATTTAATAATATTAGTAAAAGCATTGATTACAGTACCAGAAATACTATCTCCTCCAACAACAAAATCTAATTCACAGTTATCAACTTTTTTCATTTATGACAAGGGTTAGGGCTAGTAATACCATCAAAAACTCCAGCAAGAAAAACTACTACTGCCGCAATTCCTACTATAACCCACCCAGATACACCTCCTCTCACTTTATCCAATTCCAAATAATTAACACTTTGCATTCAATCTCCTCCCCACATATCAAAAAAAACAGACAAAAAAGACACTTTCTCATGTAACAAACCAATAGAAATAGAACTATTGATAGAATATCCTTTAGTAGAAATTGATAAAAACACTTGATATTTCTTTTTATCAATAATGAGTTTACGATCCACAGAAAATTTGACTTTTTTACCATTAATCAAAAGAATCTGATTATGATAAAGCCATTTTAATTGCTCATTAGACACAAACACCATTACTTGATTTCTAGATGACACTAATCCTGTTATCATTTGATATTTTCGGATATTAGAAGTAGAAAAACTATAAATAAATATTCCAACAAACAAAAAAGCAAAAAGAAAGAATAAAATCCAAATAGAACAAAAAGATTCATAACTTTTAGAATTCATTGAGCAATCCTTTCTCTAAACGATATTTCTTATCATACAATTCCAAATGTTGTAGTCTGTGGCTAATAACTATTATAGTTTTCCCATCTAAATAAGAAAAAATATTTTTGAGAATAATTTTTTCCTGTTCCATATCAATCTGATGAAAGGCTTCATCAAAAATATAAATATCACTATTTTTAATCAAGGCTCTAGCAAGTAATATTTTTTGTCTCTCACCACTACTAAAATTAAACCCATTCTCCTCAACTATACTATGATACCCCAAAGGAAGTTTTTCAATTAAATCATCTAATAATATTAATCTACAAATCTCCTTAACTTTTTCTTTATCCACATCTCGATTTAAAATTATATTATATAAGAGAGTATTAGAAAACAGCAATTCTTCTCCAGTAACATAGGATATTCTTTGACGTAAAACATCTAAATGTATATGATTAATGTCAAAATCACCAATTTTTACCATACCATATGGTACATCTAAATACCTCATAAGTATTTTAACCAAACTGCTTTTTCCGCTACCAGACTTACCAGTCAAAAGAACTTTCTGTCCAGAATATATAACAAAAGAAAAATCTGAAAACAAATTTCTGCTAGAATAAGAAAAAGAAAGATGTGAAAATACAATATTACCAGATAATTGCATAAATTGATAATAACTACCACCATCAAAGTTTTCTCTAGATAAAGAAAATAAATCTTGAACTCTAGAAATCAATAGAGGTATCTGATAGCTCTCAAATAAAAAAGAAAAAAATTCATCACAATATTTTGTTAAATAATTAAAAATATACTGACAAACAAAGAACTCCCCAATAGTTAAATGATTATAAATTAACATATATGAACCAATAATATAAAAAGTAATTAAGATAACATAAAATAGAATTTGTTTAACATGATTTTCTAATAATAAGACTTTTTCTAAATTATAATTTTTAACTAAAAAGTTATCATACTCATTATGAAACTGCTCTAAAAATAAATATTCCAAATGTAGCCCTTTTACAGTATCAACATTCTGAAAAGTTTCCACTAATAAAGACTGAATAAAATCCCATTTAGATAAAATCTTTTTTTGACGTTTCTTTTTTATTTTAAATAAAGAAAAACTAAAACATAAAGAAAGAAAAATATAACAAAAGAGTAAAACTACAAACAACCAATGGACTTTAAAAAGTAGCCATAAAAATACAACGAAAAAGAAAAATTTAATAATAAATGAAGAAAATAATCGTAAAATAAAATTTTTGACTTTTATAACATCTTGTAAACGTTCTAGTACTTCTCCTAAAGTTCTATTCTTAAAAAATAAATACGGAAGTAGAAGAATTTGCTTATAAACATAAAAAATTAATTCTTTATCAAAAATTAAACTAATTTTAGTCAAAAGAAAGTTTTTTAAATAATTAAAGCATAATAAATTTAAGTAAAATAAAGAAAGAAAAAAACTAAATTTCAATGCAAATGAAAAAACTGAATAAGTAATTGCATAATCAAATAAATATTGAAAATGAAAAGCGATAATTAATTCACACCATAAACAAATAATTGAACTAACTAAAACTAGAAAAAAGTATAATTTATAACATTTACAAAAATGTCTAATAAATAAAGACAAGGTCTTCTTTTCATAAAAAACAGGTAACGTTTTTATTGGAGTTAAATATAGAAAATAACCACTAGACAACATAATAAATTCAGAAAAAGGCAAAATCACTTTTCCTTTAGCAGGATCCATCAATACAATTTCTCTTTTATTTACATCCAATTCATATATTACAACAAAATGCTGATACTTTTTCTGATAAATGATATGTGCAATACACGGAAGTCGAGAATGATCTAAAAAAGAGATTTCTCCTTTTACACCTTCACAAGAAAAACCCAAAAAAGTGGCGGCTTCTAATAATTGATAAAAAGAAACTCCTGTTTTAGTAGTGCCTGTTAACTCACGTAAATATTCTTTCGATACATCTCCCCCGTAATATCGAATGATAGAAAGTAAACAACAAACACCACAATCTTTATTACCATCTTGTAATGCTACCTTCAATAATTCTTCCACCTCCACTTTTATTATTAGAGAACTAGCAGACATTCTTGGTAAAATTGACAAAAAAATAAATTTTTTTTATACTGAAAGAAAGGATGACCAATGATGAAAGAAGAAAAAAAACAAATTACAGAAGAAGAATATCAAGAAATACTAAGGCGTCTAAATGAAATAGAAGCAATAAAAGAAAGCTTAAAATTAGCAGTAAAAGTTCAAAAATATAAAGCACATTTTCCACTTGCAGGGAATTTTGAAGAATTACTAATTAATTTAACTAGAAATAATCACGAGATTGATGCAAAACTCAATTTAGTAATTAAACAATTCTTAAATAGCATAACTGCCAACAAAGAAATAAAAAAGGAAATTGGTATGATTATTACTACCCAACGAGAAATGTTAGAAGCAAAAAAGGAAGTACAAGTTACTGAAATGCCAGCCGAATTTGCATCTATCACTGCTCATTATCCAGGTTTTCAACAACTATATACAACAATACAAGATGAAATAAACAAAAAACACGCAAATAACTACCTAATAGAAAAAGTAGAAATTTTACAAAGTCAATTTGATACACTACTAGGCAAAAAAATACAATATGAAAAACAAAATAAAGGAAAAACTACACAAAAAAGAAAAATATTTTCCTTTATCAAGCAAAAAAAAGAATGAAAGGATTGAATAAATTGAAAATTAAAAGTGAAAATCAACAACTGTTAAACAACATATTAAATAAATTTAAATTAAGTGAAGAGGAAAAAAAAGAATTTTTAGAAATTGCTATTCCCATTGTGAAACACGAAGAATTTCAAAAAAGAATGAATTCAGATATCTTTCCTCATCATGCAAAAGTAAGTCTTGGAGAGCATATACTTAGTGATGCTATTCTAACCTATAAATTAGCAAAAAAAAAGAAATGGAAAAAAGAAAATCGAGAAAGAGCCATAAGAATAGCCTTATTTCATGATTTATACGAACTTCCTTGGCAAAATAACGACTATAAGAAAAATTTTTTTAATAAACATGGTTTCACCCACCCAATAGAAGCTGCAATCAATGCAGCTACATGGTACCCAGAATTATTTAAAGAAGAAGTAGAAAGAGAAATTATATTAGATGGAATTATTCATCACATGTTTCCTTTCCCCGTACGTGCTTTAAATGAAAAAGATGCTGAGCTACATAATCAAGAAAAATTCGAAAAATTACCAACACATATAAAGAAAAATATTATAAACTCTAGTAAAAGAAAAAGAATAAAAGCAGTAGCCTTTTCTAGAAGCAGATATAAAGAAGGAAGAATAGTAAGTAAAGCCGATAAAAAAGTTGCAATTGGAAAAGAATTAAAATCTTTCCATGCACTATTAGCCTGTATTACTGGACATAATTCAAAATTACAAAAAAAAGACAAATAAATATTAAATTGTCTTTTTTTAATTCACTCTAGTCCCACCAGGAAAATCTTTAGTAATTGTTAATAATTCAACATCTTCATCATTATCTAAAGATGCACATACAAGCATACCATCAGAATCCATTCCTCTAAATTTAGCTTTCTTTAAATTTGTAACTACTACT
The DNA here is from genome assembly GCA_022771205.1 of Mycoplasmatota bacterium. Lineage (GTDB taxonomy): Bacteria > Bacillota_I > Bacilli_A > RF39 > UBA660 > Faecimonas. Next base: position 157,914 of record JALFCF010000006.1, read on the forward strand.
ACTCTTTTGCCAATAACTTCTTCTGGGGAATAAAACTCTGCTATACTAGAAATAATTTGACGAGGTTTTTCTTCACCAACATCAATACGAAACACTAATAAACGATCAGCATTAGGATGCTTTTCACACTCCAAAATAACTCCTATTTTAAACTCAATTTTACTAAAATCACTATATTCAATCTTTTCTTTCATATATTTCACCTCACTCTTATTATAACAAAAAAAAGACCTAATACCTAGGTCTTTATTTTTATAATGGTGTCCGCGAGGCGACTCGAACGCCTGACCGATCGCTTAGAAGGCGATTGCTCTATCCAGCTGAGCTACGCAGACATAACCAACTGACAACAATGATTATACAATAATTTTTCTTTTGTTGCAAGTGTTTTTTTGAAGAAAAAAAAGAGAAATATTTATTTCTCTTCAATAATACCATTTCTAGAAACTTGACCTACATATTGATTATCAACTTCAAACATAACCATAGAGACATCATAATTATCAAATACCGAATAGGAAATACTATATAAAACTTCTTCTAACACTTTATCTTCACTGTCAAACAAAAACTTATTAAAATTTAAAAACAACACGTTTTCTTGCTCATAATAATCCAATAATTCAACTTTACTATGTAAAAAACTCATTAAATTAGGTTCATAAATATAACTAGTAGAAAGCTCATCTATAATAATTTTTATCTTATCTCTAGAATCATTTAAATATTTTGTAACAGGAACATAATACATCTCATCATTAATTCTAGATAAATAATAAATTACCACTTTGGAAACATCTTCTCGAGAAGTAAGTTCATATTCCTGATTAATTCCTATATTTTTATTCAATGGACTAGACAATTTTTCTTTAGTATTAGGATACTCACTCAAAATCGTACCTTCAACCAATATAATAACTTCTTCTATATCATCCAAATCTAAAATACTAAAAACAATACCAGAGATAATCTGTTTTTCCTCATGAACATCCATATCTAAAAATTGCGAAGAAAAATCAACCGTTACTTTCCCTTCACCACACAATACATTTAAAACTTTTGTATTTTTAGGGATATAGGCAAAAAGTCCTTTAGGAAAATGATTATCATCCGAAATTATCAATTGCTCTAAAATTTCTTTTATCTTATCTTCTAATGTTGTACCTTCTAATAACACTCGACTCTTAACCAAATACCCATCTTCGTTTAATAAATAAATATTATCAGTTGCAAGACCAGTTGTACTCTCAATTTCTAAATTAGTTCTTAAAACATAAGAGTCATCTAATGTTGGTAAAGAATACACAAATAAAAAAATAAACAATGACAATGTAGTAATAAATATTTTACGTATAGCTTTAGATTTAAGCATCATATCACCTAAAACAATATATGAAAAACCGTACTATTTTAGTACGGTTTATAAAGATAACTCATTTAATTTTAACAATTCTACAACCGCAGCTGCTCTACCATTAACCCCTAATTTTTGCATTGTATTAGAAATATGATTACGAATTGTTTTCTCACTAATTTTTAATTTTTCAGCTATTTCCTTTGTAGTCATATTTTGAATCAACAACTCAAAAATTTCTCTTTCTCTAGCAGTTAGTATTCCATTCGCCATATCAGCACCACCTAAAGTATTCTATGTAAGAAGAATACTTTGTTGTATGCATTTACCTAAGCTTTTTGAAACTTAACAGTAATATACATCTTATCTTCATATCCCGATTGAATAAGTCTCATAACACTATTAGCAAGACTATTATCATGTTTAGAGGAAACGCAAACAACTGAAATATTAGTATTATCAATTTTTACAAAAGAATCTAATTTTAATTCTTTCTTTATCTGCTTTTCTAACTCCTCTTCCTTACTCTGCAACGTATTCAAATATTTCAACTGCTCATAAGCATTATTTTTTTCTTCACTACTAATAGTATCACTCGTCAACTGCTCCTGTAAATCATCCATCATTCCCTGACGTTCTTCTTCTAGACTAACTCTCATTGCAGTAAGAGAAGAAATTTCTTCTACTGTTTCTTTTACTTTCTCATTCTTATTACTCTTTTCTTCTGTAGATGCCACTTGGCTAAATAAATCATTAGGCATGGTAATATAGTAAACGCTAAGTACTAAAATCAAACTAAATAATGTTAAAAACCACATGTTTTGTTTATTTATCATACGACTCCTCCTTAGTCCTAATAAAATATATGAAGAAAAAAAAGAATTATGAACAAATCATAATTCTTTACCACACTTAGGACAATACTTTGCTTGTAAATCTACTTTTGCACCACAGCTAGAACAATACATATTTTCACTAGAAAAGTGATGAAACACTATATCGTCCATAGGCCTAGCTCCCAAATACTTACTATCCCCTAGCCCAATAATCATATAAAAAATAAAAGGTAAAAAATAAATTCCAATAGCATATATATCTTCTTTACCAAAACTACGTGCTACGCTAACTGCCAATAAAACACCAAAATAAATACTAATGACAGAAGCTAAAATACTTAAAATAGGTACTAAACCAGCAACTAAACCTGAAATAATAGATAATGCTAACCACCATGGACTAACACCAGTAATTATACATAATATATATGTATTATAAATGGGTATTAAAGCATGCCATCCAGGTCTATCTGTTTTTTGAAACATCCCCCATAATCCGATAACCGACAAAATATATGTAATTAATATTATCCCTAAAAATATTAGTAGAAAACTAAAAAACAACGTTAACAACACAATAATCACCTACTTATTTAATAAAAGTTCTATTGCTTTCATAAGTCCTAATTTACCATAATCATAAGTTAAGCTTCCTTGCATATAAGCGATATAAGGAGGTCTAACAGGTCCATCACAAGAAAGTTCAATAGAAGACCCTTGAGTAAAAGAACCACTAGCCATAATAACTTTGTCAGTATATCCTGGCATATCCCAAGCTTCCACAACCGCATTAGAATCAATAGGAGACCCTTGCTGAATACCACGAGTAAAACGAATCAATTTCTCAGGATCACGAAAAATAATATTTTGAACAATATCAACACGTTCATCTTGATATTTTGGTTCAACATCATATCCTAGTTTTTCTAACACTCGGCTAGTAAGAACCGCTGTCTTTAAAGCAGATGATACAACACTAGGAGCCATAAAAATACCTTGTAAAAGTTGCTTATTAATGCCAAGAGTAGGTCCGACTTCAGCACCTTCCCCAGGCAATGTTAAACGTTCAGCACATAATTCAATTAAATCATGTCGTCCAACAATATAGGCACCATTAGGAGCAATACCTCCACCCAAATTTTTAATTAAAGATCCTACCATAACATCAGCCCCAACTTCAGTAGGTTCTTTGGTACCAACCATTTCACAATAACAATTATCAACCATCACAATAATATTACTATCTATCTTTTTAATTAAAGAAATTACTTTTTCTACCTTTTCAATAGAAATACTTTTTCTAGTAGAATATCCCTTACTTCTTTGAATTTCTATTACTTTAACTTTATGAGTTTTTAAATATTCTTCTATAGCACCATAATTAAAATCATCATCAACTAAATCAATTTGATCATATTTTACACCAAAACTTTTTAAAGAACTAGGATTATCTACAATACCAATAACTTCATCTAAAGTATCATACGGCTTTCCACTAATACTCAAAAGTAAATCACCAGGACGAAGTAAAGCAAAAAAGCAAACATTTAATGCATGTGATCCTGAAATAAGCTGACTTCGAACTAGAGCACTTTCTGCTCCTAAAACATCACTAAAAACTTTTTCTATTCCATCTCTTCCTAAATCATTATAACCATATCCTGTAGTAGAATTAAAATGTGATTCTGTAATTTCATTTTTATGAAAACTAGACAACACTTTTAAACTATTAATATAACCATTATTATCTATTTTTAAAAACTCCTCACGACAATCTTTTTCTGCTTCCTCTACAAGTTTTACAACTTCATCACTAATTCCCAATGTCTTATACATAATCATTCTCACTCCTCTTTCTTAAATTTATTAACCATTAAATTTGCCACCATCTACACGAATAATAGAATCATTAATATAACTAGCCTTAGAACTAGCTAAAAAAACTACAACCTTTGCTATTTCTTCTGGTTCAGCAAAACGATGTAACAAAATCTTATTTTCTTCTTCGCGAATTTGTTCAATGGAAAGTTCCTCATTCATATCTGTTTTTACCCATCCAGGACATACACAATTAACAGAAATATCTGGTGAAAACTCACGAGCTAAATTATGAGTAAGAGAAATAACCCCAGCTTTAGATGCATCATAATCACAAGATTCTGGATAATAAGTATCAATAGCGTTAGTAGAAGCAATATTGATAATTTTCCCTCCACCACGATCAAGCATAACCTTAGCAACATACTTACTACACAAAAAAGTACCAATTAAGTTGACATCCAAAATTCTACGAAAATTAGGAACTGATTTATCAAGTAGTAAACTATCATTACAAATTCCTGCATTATTAACTAAAATGTCAATTTTGCCAAAAGTATCCACCGCCTGATTTACCATTGCTTCAACTTCTTCCTCATTGGAAACATCTGCTTTAATACATAAAACATCAACATCATATTTTTCTCTAATCTTATCTGCTATTTTTTCAGCCATCAAACAATGTCTATTATAATTTAAGATAACATTGACACCAGCTCTAGCAAATTCCATAGCAATACTTTCACCAATACCACGACTTGCTCCAGTTATTAAAGCAACAACATTAGCCATAAAATCACCTAACCTTCTTCATTTATAAGAGAAAGAATATTATTGTTTTGAATAAAATCACTTACTGTTTTTTCATCTTTTATATCTGTAATATTAAAAGAAACTTCACCGTTAGTAAGTACATAAATGGCTGGTAACTTTACTTCATAATCTACTTTCATCTTATTTAATACACTTTGATAACTAGAAGATTTTACATTAAAATTATAATAAGTCACTCCTAAATCATTAAGTTCTTGCTGTACTAAAGTCCCCTTTTTACTGTCATCAGTAAACAAAACAACAAAAGTCTCCTTATTACGTAATGCTTTTGTTACCGCATCTACATCACTACCAAATCGATTAAAAATAAGTAAAACCCCTATTGCAACAACAAAAACAAATACAATAACACACAATATTATTTTTTGTTTTAATTCTTCTACCTCTTCATTCTTATACATGGCTATTCCCCTTTTCTATTCCTATTATATCAAAAAACAAAAAAGAACAAAAGAAAAGAGACAAATTTGTCTCTATCGATTATACTTAGAATTTTTTTGACTATCAATATACCTTTGATGCCAAGATAAAAATAAAGGATTTTTATATACTCTATGATCGTCAGAGTCATATAAATGCTCTTTTTCACTTCTTATTAAAGCTTCTTCAAATGTAGTATTTATACGTTCGGAATTTACTTTTGGAATTAAGCTATAAGTAACTGGGTCAATATCATATCCTCCACCAATAGTCTTATATTCCATTAAAAACTCTTCTTCACTTTGATATCGAATAGGTAAAACATCTTGAATTTGAAAAACACTAGCAAGTTGAGTTAACATCAGTTTATCTCGAACACTTGTGCCAGAAACTCTAATACCATAAGCATCACGATCAAAAGAATAAAAATATCTAGTATCAACATTCATTAAATCCTGAAATCTTTTCATGTTATCAGAAGATAAATCCATAAGCAAAACATAAAAATAATTATCATCCAAATTACTACACATAAAAGTTTCAATATTTTTACTCCAAAGTTCCTGGCAAGCAGGTAAACACCCTGGAATAATATACTCATTAGGATTTTCAATAACTGTAGGCAAATCAACATAACTATATTGATAAGGAGAGGGTTGAAAATCTACTATCTTAACTTTTTCTTCCATAGATTAGATTCTTTCAACTTTAATAGCCACTTCTTCATCATTTAATTTGTCATCAAAAACCAAACTATCATCAACAATTAATTTATCTCCAAGAACTTCTCCCATAACATAATCATAATATTTATCAAGCATAGCTTGAATTTTCTCACTACCATGATATGTAACAATAATATGATCAGTAATTACAAAATCAGCTTCTTTTCGTAGACTTTGTACTTTACGAACAAATTCACGAGCAAGACCTTCTAAAATTAAATCCTCTGTAAGTTCAGTATCTAAAACAACACAAGTACGATTATTACTACTTGATGCATAACCATCCTTTTGTTTTAAAGAAATTAAAACCATTTCATTAGTTAATGTAAATTCTTCACCATCTAAGTTAACAACCAATTCTTTATTTTGAAGTTTTTCAATTTGTTCTGTAGTTAAATTATTCAAAATTTCACTAAGTAATTTTACTTTTGGACCAAGTACCTTACCTAATACTTTAAAATTAGGTTTTACAATATATTCAAGATATTCACTCATATCTTCTCTAAATTCAACATCTTTAACATTTAACTCTTCTGTAATAACAGAAAGTAAATCTCCAATAATTACTTCATCACTCTTAGGCAAGATTAATTGTGAAATTGGTTGACGAACTTTGATATTTGCTTCTTCTCTAGCAAATCTACCTAAAGAGCAAACATCTCTTACTAAATCCATTCTCTCTTCTACTCCATCATTAATTAAATCTGTATTTTCAACTGGCATATCTGCAAGATGTACAGAATCTTCACCAGTTAATCTTTGATAGATTTCTTCTGTAATAAATGGTGTGATCGGAGCACATAACTTACATAATATAACTAGCACTTCATAAGTAGTTAAATAAACTGCTTTTTTAGATTCTGTTAATTCACTATCCCAGAATCTTCTACGATTACTTCTAATATACCAATTAGATAAATCATCATTTAAGAATGGAACAATTAACTTTGTAACTTTATTTAAATCATATTCTTGATAAGCCTTTTGTACCCCTTGTACAAGACGATTTAGTTTAGATAAAATCCAACGATCAATTAACTCACGTTTTTCTACTGGAATATCATATTCTCTTGGATCTATATGATCAGCATTTGCATACATTTCAAAGAATGAATAAGCATTTCTAAATGTAGAAATATATTTAGAATAAACTTCTTTTACTCCTTCTTCATCAAACTTTAATGGTGTCCAAACAGGAGATGCATACATCATATAAAAACGAATAGTATCTGCACCATACTGCGTCATAATCTTAATTGGATCAATAATATTACCTATTGACTTACTCATCTTTTTACCATAAGCATCAAGCATCATATCATTAACAACAACATTTTTAAAACTACTCTTTCCACTAATTAAAGTAGATAAAACAATTAATACATAAAACCATCCACGAGTTTGATCAACTCCTTCAGCAATAAAATCTGCTGGAAATTGTGATTCAAACAATTCTTTATTTTCAAAAGGATAATGAAATTGAGCATATGGCATCGCACCAGAGTCAAACCAAACATCTAATACATCACTAACACGACTCATTTCTTTGCCACATTTAGGACATTTAATATGAATACGGTCAACATATGGACGATGAAGTTCTAAATTATCAACATCAATATCTTCCATAGACTTTTCTTTTAATTCTTGACGAGAGCCAATACTTTCAAAATGGCCACAATCACAAGTCCAAATTGGAAGTGGACATCCCCAATAACGATTTCTAGAAATTCCCCAATCAATCATATTTTCAAGCCAATTATGAAATCTCTTTTCACCAACATAATCAGGATACCAATTAACTTTCTTATTAGCTTCAATTATTTCATCTTTATAAGCGGTAGTTTTTACATACCAAGCAGGTTTTGCATAGTAAATTAAAGGTTGTTTACATCTCCAACAATGTGGATAATCATGAACCATCTTTTGTTTCTTAAATAACTTATCATTTTCTTTTAGCCACTTAATAATAGTAATTTCAAGATCAGAATCTGTAACTAAAGTTCCTTCCCATGGACCAACTGTATAACACCCATCTTTACCAACTGGATTAACAAAACCAACACCATTTTCACGACAAACACGACTATCATCTTCACCAAATGCAGGAGCAATATGAACAATTCCAGTACCATCACTATCTGTAACATAGTTATCAGCAAGAACTTCAAATGCTTTTCCTTCTACATCTACAAAAGGCATTAATTGCTCATATTTAATTCCAACTAAATCAGTTCCCTTATAAGTGTCAATAACTTCATAATCTTCCCCTAATACAGCATCAGCTAAGCTCTTTCCTACATAAAATGTATAACCACGAGAGTTAACTTTTAAATATTCTAAATCTGGATTAACACATAAAGCAACATTAGCAATTAAAGTCCATGGTGTTGTTGTCCATACTAAGAAGTATTCATCTTTATCTACTACTTTAAATGGAACAATAACAGTATTAACACTTACTTCCTTATAACCTTGAGAAACTTCATGAGAAGCAAGCTCTGTACCACATCGAGGACAATAAGGTAAAACTTTATTTCCATGATAAATTAAACCCTTTTTATTAAGTTCATTAACAATCCACCATTCAGACTCAATATAATCATTACTACAAGTAACATATGGGTGATCACAATCAATAAATTGTCCCATCATATCAGTAACTTTCTTTACTTCATCTATATTACTATCAGTTTCAACTTTACATTCCTCACAGAACTTTTCAATTCCAAGTTTTTCAATATCATTTTTATTTTTAAAACCAAGTTTTTTCTCAACATTAACCTCAATTGGAAGGCCATGTGTATCAAGACCAATCTTTCTTAAAACTCGATAACCTGACATAGTCTTATACTTACAAAAAGCATCCTTAATCGTTTTAGCAAAAACATGATGAATTCCAGGTTTTGCATTAGCATAAATTGGTCCATCATAAAAAACGAAATCTTCACTATCCTTACGATTCTCGATAGTTTTAGTTAAAATAGCCTTTTCTTTCCATTCTTTCACATACTTTGATTCTACTTCATGAATAGAACCACTTTCTAATTTTTTAAATTCCATAACCATCCCTACTTTCTTTTAGCTTTATAAAATTTACTATTATTACTTTGTAACCTTGAGTCTAAAATAGCTCCTCGTTTAATTTTATCTTGAAAAGGATGTGTAACATAATGCACCCCTCTAGATACAGAAATAATAAAATCATTAAGATAAAACATCAATTTATTCATAAAATCATCTCCTATCCTATAATTACATATGAATAATACACTACAAATAATATCAAAAAGACAATTCCTTCTTTTCTACTAATCTTATAATCTCTAAATGAAAACAAGAATAACAGTAGTGCTGCAACAAACATTACAATCAAGTCAATATAACTAAAAGCAATTCGACTAATACCACCAAACATAGCAACAGGAAGTCCAATAACAATACCTATATTAAATATGTTACTTCCAACAGCATTTCCAATAGCAATATCATATTCACCTTTTCTAGTAGCCATAACTGAAGTTACAAGTTCAGGAAGAGATGTTCCAAGTGCAATAATAGTTAATGAAATCATTCTCTCACTAACACCTAGTTCTTCTGCAATAAAAGAAGCACTATCTACAACAAAATTACTTCCAACAACAATAGCCACTAAACCAAGAATAGTAAATACTATTGATTTTAATAAAGACATTTTTGGAGCTTCTTCATCCACATCAATTTTTCTTCTCATCATAGCAATTAAATAATAAATAAAAACTAAAAAGAATAACAACAAAACAACTCCATCACTTCTAGTAAAACTATTAGGTAAACTAGTGTCAAAAAAATGATCTGACAAAAGTACAGCAAATAATGAAGTAATTAATAAAGTAATTGGTAGTTCTTTCTTTACTGTATTGTTTTTAACAGTTAAAGAATGAATTGTAGCAGCTACACCCAAAATTAATAAAATATTTAAAATATTACTACCAATAACATTCCCTAAAACCATATCACCACTACCACTAAGAAGTGCTTTAATACTAACCGCAAATTCAGGTGCACTAGTACCAAATGCCACAATAGTAAGACCTATCAACATTTTAGAAACTTTAAAATTCTGTGCAGTAGAACTAGCACCATCTACAAAGAAATCTGCCCCCTTAATTAAAACTATAAAGCCCACAATCAATAAGATAATTTGTAATAACATAATATTCCCCTCTCTAAAACAAAAAAACAATTCACCCAAAGGACGAATTGTTCGTGGTACCACCTTAGTTCATAGAAAATCTATCTCTAATACTATAACGCGTTACCGTATTTATCTTATCCATAAATCGCAACTTGAAAGTGATCTAAATGTTTCTTTATAACTTGTTTCCACCAACCACAAGCTCTCTATTTACTCCAAAACATTCCGTCTTTCGCACATGCTTTCCAACTAAATATAACACACTTTTTAAATATCTGCAAACATTTTATGTTCTATATTTAACGTTTTTTCTTTTATATTACCTAAAGTACATCATAATAAAAAAGATCCTACCTAGGATCTAATTCCAACAATTCAATTTCATCAACAACAGCCATTTGTTGCTCCATAATAACTTTTAGTTTACGTTTAAATATTTTCATATTCTTTTCTAATGTATCAGCATGATTTTCAATTCTTTCAGCTTTAAGCAAAGCTTCATTAACAATACGACTAGCATTATTTTTTGCATCACGAACAATCATCTCATGTTCTTCCCTAGCCATTCTCTTAATATTATCACCAGTCTCTTCAGCTTTCAGAATTGCCGTTTGCAATGTAGTTTCCATACGTTTATAATGTTCAAGCTCTACCTTTAATTTATCCAAAGCTTCTCCTTGAGCTCTACACTTTTTAATAATACCTTCTGTCTGTGCAATGACATCATTAACAAACTGATTTACCTCCTGGCGATTATATCCATTAGCTTCATAACTAAATTTTTCCATATAATCACCTCAGAACACATTAACTAAAAATCAAAATCATCATCTTTTTCTTTTTTATTACTCTTAGTGGATTTAGCAGAATTTGCATCATCACTAATTTTGCCTTCAACATTTACATTATTAGGAGTACATAAGAAAATACCGCCACCTAATTTCTGTAAATCACCACCAATTGCATAAATAGTGCCGCTTAAAAAATCTACAATTCGCTTTGCTTGATCAGGTGTTACTCTCTTTAGATTAACAACAACAGCAGAACGGCTCTTTAAATAATCAGCAATCTGCTGACTTTCAGAATAAGCACGTGGCTCCAATAGCATCATTTTACTACCGGCAACACCATTTTCTTCATGATATTCTTCACGAGAAGTAGAGTAAAATTCTTCATCTGTACCCTCTTCAATTGCATCCTCTTCCCCACCAAATAAATTTTTTAATTTATCTAAAGCCATTTTCGTATCCTCCATTTTTATCTTAACTAAATATCATTTTATCACAGATTTTCCAAAAGGAAAAGTATAAATTAAGCATTTGTAGATGCTTGCTGCATCTGTATAAATCTATTATGCTCTGAAACAGTTTGATCTGCTACAGTTGGCATGCCACTACCAGGACTCATAGTTTGAGATGAACCAGCACTAATTCCAGCAACTTGCTGAGGTTGAACTGTTCCTTGTACTGGCATAAAATTAGCAGTTTGAACAGATGGTGTACCACTAACATTACTAGAAGCAACAGACTGATTAATTAAAGTACTAGAATTATTTTGATACCAAACAACTTTCAAATCAACGTTATTAGAAAGAGGACGTGGATTCGGAAGATCTATATACATAGAAGTAGGAACTTGAAAAGCACTACCAAAAGCAATACAGTTACCAGGCTTCAAGTTTTTAAGTTGTAATACAATTTCTGAAGAAACATTAGGTACCATTTCCTTAATATATTGTAAGTCAGTTGGATGAAGAGTTCTCAAAATAACGAAATTCATACACTGCGAAACACAAGTATCTGAAAGCTCACTAGGTCTTTGTGTAATAAGGCCTAAAAAAGCACCATACTTACGACCTTCTTTAGAAATTCTTTCAAAAATATTATAACCAAGTAAACTAACGTCACTATCATGTTGAACATAACGATGAGCTTCTTCAATAATAATATGATAAGCAATAGAACCACGAGGTTTTAATGTACTAGCTCTAAGGAAAAGCATTCTTGATAAAATCTTAGTAATAACCTTAGCTAAACGATCATCAATATAGTTAATATTAAAGTTAATAATTTGACATCTTGAATTAGTTTTAGAATCAATCATCAAAGAATCAATATACTGATCTCTAGTCACATATCTAGGATATTCAAAATAATGTCTATTATCACCAGTTGCTAAAGTATGAAGACGAACACTCATAACATTAGCTGTATCAAATACTTTATCACTTTTCAAAATACCTTCACTAATAAGAGCAAACTCCATAGCTTGTTCCAAATCTGTAAGATTATAAAATTTATTCATTTCTTCTTCTTTTATTTCCTCTTGTTCTTCACTAATATATCCACGAATAAATTCAACAACAAGCTCCATTTCTTGCATCTTTCCAGTTTTATCAACATATAAACATTGCTTTAATGTTCTTACATAACCAGGTTGAGCAATTGTAGTTTCCAAATTAAGTTCTGGTGTATTAAACTTAGTAAGTACTGCTATCACTTGGTCACGGATTTTAGTAGAATCATTACCACTAAGCAAAATATCTTGTAACGCTCTAGCAATAATATCATTCTTTCTCTTAATAACACCAGCAGAATTTCCAGTTAAAATCGGAACTAATTTTAAAGTTTTTTCCAAAATTGGAAGTTGAGCCGCAGTATTAGCATCTAATAGTAACGCCAAATCATCTACATCAAGTAACCAAGTAGGAATCCTTAATATCTCGCAATCAGGATCAATTACATTAGTAGTATAGGCCTTATAATTAAGAGATGGATTTTTTTCATGTAACGAACTAAAAGCATGCGTATATTCACCATAAGCATCAAAAAAGAATAAAGCTGAATTTACCGGTGCTGTTGGACTACTGGTATATAACTTCTGAAGAATAGATGCAACTGTACAGCTCTTACCAGCACCAGAGTTTCCAAGAATAGCAAAATGAGCATTAAAAAACTCATTAATAGGAACATTTATTCTATATCCTTCATAAACATTACTTGTACCAAAATTAGTAAAACCAAAAGCTGTTTCCTGTTTACCAAATAACAATTCCAACTCTTCCATTGTAATCAAACGAACATTTGATCTGAATGTTGGTTTAGAACTAGAACCAGGAGTAAACCTTCCATCATTAATTTCACCAACGACATTGGCATACATTCTAGTTTGATTAACATTTGCTATTTCAGCAACAACTTTTTTACTACTACCATCCTCAAACACAACATGTAAATTAACCAAATTAGGTTGTTCATTAATATTAATAGCTAATTTTATAGTTACACTATTATCAATAATTTCCTCTATTTTTCCTATCACGCTAACACCCTCTATTCTATCATAAAATAATTATAACTTTTTTTATATCCATTTACAAGATTAAAAAAAAGAAAAAGAGCGACAAAATATAAACTTTAAATTATTTTTGCCTCTTTCTCTAATCTCCGTTCTCTAACATTAGCTCGCTGAATCAATTCGAGATATAAATCATCTTTTGAATCATCACTTAAACATATAAGCTCATCAATTAATTCTTCACTAGTTTTCCAACGAATTTCATCACCATCTCTAACAAATTCATAGTGAAATTGTGGAAAATGATCATAAAGATCAGATTCATCATTTAATATAGTTAAGACTTCTTCTTCCACTTCTACTTCTTTTCCTTCAATAACACGAGAAGTATCGTTCTCCAACATTAAATAATAGTCAAATCCGTACTGCATTCTAGAATCATACGGCATAGTTAATCCAAATAATCCTAAAAAGGATTCTTCAACACTATATCCTATCATTCTAACATCTATTTCTGCAAACTGTCTAAAATAATTATCATCGTAAACTCCACTTCGCCTTGAATTAACAATTTGATCATACGTCATAAATAAATCATATTTATTTTCTACAATATTTCGAATTCTTTTATAATTTTGATATATATGACGAGCCTCATGCCCTATTGTATTAATTATTGAAGAACCTCCATTAGCAACAAAATCTTGAACATCATCCTCAGAAATAATAGCTTGTTCATAACCAGCAGCACCATGTATATTTTTACCTAAACCTTTAATATCTATTTCACAATTTTTTACCCATGGCTTCAAATTTTGATAAAAAAATTGATATAAAGCCCCAACTACCACCTCATAAGGATATTGTTTTTGTTGCATAACTGTTTCAATTAATATCTTATTTTGAATAGAAATAGCTGCTTGATCTTGATACATTTGTGAACCATCAAATAAATTAAAGATAGCCGCATAATCTTCTATAGTAATTTCTTCGGCTAAAATTTTATCAGCCCAAGCTAGATAAGCTTCATCAACTTCTTCAGGCGTAAAAGATGAAACAAATCGCAAATTATTACCAAGTTTTTTTAAAGAAACAACTACAAAAGAATCATCCAACTGATTTTCTGAATATTCACTTAAAGTTTGAGAAAACGTTCCTATTTCTTCTTTTAGTCTCTCATTCGCATTCCTACAATAAGAACATTCAAAATCATTATTAAACTCATTAGAACTACAAGAAGTACAATTACAAAATTTTCTAATTCGCTGTAAACCATTAATTATTCATTCTTCTCAATTCATCTCTAACATTTATCAATTCCTCTATTTCTTTAATTTCCTTTAAAATAATTTTACGAATATTTTCATCCTTCTCATCACAATACATTCTTTTAAGAATTTCCAGTTTTTTTCAAATGATATTTTTAAATTCATATATTATCCCATCCTAGTATTCTTATTTAAAACAAATATAACACAAAAAAATTCAAACTCAACACGACCAAAATAAAAAGAGACCATAATAATCTCTTTTACCCTTCATATAATCCATGAATTTTTTGTAAATCTAAATCTGTAATATTTTGTAATTGCCACTCACCATTTTTCTTAGTCAAATAGAAAGTAATATTATAAGTAGTAGTATCACTGACATTTTGTAATTCTTTTAACTTATAATCTATATATGCAGCACTATTTTCAATAGCTTCTTCACTACCTTCAACAGCATCCTCTAAAAGATTGTCATTATCAGATTGTTCCTTTTCATTAGAAGATTCTATCTCTTCTTTATGCTCCTCATAATACTTTTTAGCATCCCGAATAGTTGTAGCATAATCCAACACTTCTATTTCTACATCAACAGTTGCTTCCTCACCATTAATTTCTTCATTTTCAATCTTATAAGATAAGTTTTGATATTGTTTTTCTAAAATCGAACGATACTTATCTTTTTGTTCTGCAGTCATCGTATCATCTTTTGAAAGGACTTCGTCTAACTGAACAGAAACATCATCATCCATCTTTTGATATTTACCTAAAAATTCTTCCACTTTACTAGTAGGAGTATTCATAGAAGTACTACAACCAGCTAAAAAGATTAATAAAAAACCAATACAAACAATAACTTTTCCAAATTTATTCATTATCCATTCCTCCTATTAATAGAATGAACAATAATGAAAAAAATATTCAAAATTTATATTTTTGAAAATAAAACAACACTAGCATTATCTCTCCCACGAACAGGAACTAAATAATGATCATATGAATATTTTTTTAAATCACTTGGAATAAAAAGATGTTGATCAACAAAAATAGCTTCATCAATAATTTTACGAGAAACAAAGTTTATATCAGTATCACGTAAGATTTTTTGTAATTTAGAATCAGTTATTAAATCAGTAACACCATCTGTAGTAAGCAACAATGATTTATAACTATCATTAGGAAAAATATAAATATGTGGTCTACAAAGATTTAAAGAAATACCTATACAATTATTAATAATATTACTAGTAGAAAAATAACGTAACCATTCTTTGTTTAAATGCTGATATTTATAATATAACCAAACATCACTGTCATCTTCTGTAACTTGTCGAATTTCTCCCTTCTTATAAAAATAACAACGAGAATCTCCCAAATGAACAATAATAGTATCTTCTTCTAATACAAGAGCAAGTGTTAATGTAGTTCCTACCTGTTCACTACCATAAGTTGAAATAAAATAATTATTACAATCCATCACAAGATTAGTAAGTCTTTCTTTTAACTCTATAACATCAGAAAAAGATGATAGTGACTGTTCTAAAAACCAATAACCAAATTTCTCTAAAACATAATTGGCAGCAATGTCACCATAATGTTTACCACCCATACCATCCGCAACAGCAAGTAACTTAATTCTATCGTCCTGTGGATGTACTAAGACCATAACAGCATCTTCTTGACTCGGTCTAAGCAAACCAATATGTGATTCTTTCTGTAAAATATAATCATAAATTCGTTCCATGGAATCCCTCTTTTGCAAAAGTTAGTATATCACAACAAGAAAAAAAGAAAAGAAAAACAAAAAAAGTTTACAGTATACTCTGTAAACTTAAAAATCACAATTTCCTGGAGTTCTAGGATATGGAATAACATCACGAATATTTTCAACTCCTGTTAAATAGATTAATAAACGTTCAAATCCCATACCAAATCCAGAATGAACGCATCCACCAAACTTACGAAGGTTAATATACCAATCTAATTCACTCATATCCATATTCAATTCTTTCATACGTGAAACAAGTTTATCATAATCTTCTTCTCTTTGGCTTCCACCCATTATTTCACCAGCTCCTGGAACTTCAAGATCAACAGCTGCGACAGTCTCACCATCAGAGTTTTGTTTCATATAGAAAGCTTTTATATCTTTTGGCCAATCAGTAATAAATACTGGACCTCCAAAATATTCTGTAATGTATTTCTCATGTTCTTTCGCAATATCTTCTCCTTGAATTGGCTCAAACTCCCATTTGACATCTGCTTTTTGTAAAATATCAATAACTTCTTTATGAGTAACGCGAGTAAACTTAGATTTTACTAACTTAGTAAGTTTGTCAAGTAAACCTTTCTCTACAAATTTATCTAAGAAAGTCATCTCATCTTTACAATGTTCTAAAACATAACCAACAACATATTTTAACATTTCTTCCATGATTTCCATATCTTGATCTAAATCACAAAAAGCAATTTCTGGTTCAATCATCCAAAATTCGTTAGCATGTACTTTTGTATTTGAGTTTTCTGCCCTAAAAGTTGGTCCAAAAGTATAAGTCTTTTTATAAGCTAAAGCAAATGTTTCTGCTTCAAGTTGTCCTGATACCGTTAAGGAAGCAGGTTTTTGAAACATATCTTTACTATAATCTACAGCTCCATCTACTTTAGGAATATCTTCTAAATCCATACAAGTAACATGAAACATTTCTCCTGCTCCTTCGCAATCACTAGCAGTAATTAATGGAGCATGAAAATATACATATCCTCTATCTTGAAAATATTTATGAATCGCATAAGCAGCAACACTTCTTACACGGAACACAGCTTGAAACAAGTTAGTTCTAGGTCTCAAATACGCTTGTTCTCTTAAAAATTCTCTAGAATGTTTCTTTGGTTGAATTGGATAATCCTCTGGACAATCCCCTAACAATTTAACTTCTTTCGCCTGAATCTCAAAAGCTTGACCTTCTTTAGGAGATTCTACTACTTTTCCAACAACTTCAATAGCACTACCCACATGATATTTTTGAATTTCTAAAAAATCATCTAATTTATCATCATAGACAACTTGAATATGACTAAAACAAGTTCCATCAGAAAAATCAATAAAACCAAATTCCTTTTGTTTACGATGATTACGAATCCACCCCTGTATTGTAACTTCTTGATCCATAAATTCATCTATTTTTTCATATAATTCTTTCGCATCAATTATCATAATTATTCCTCCTCTATTAGTATATCATTTATTTTCCACTATCTCCATAGTTTGATAAAACTCTGGCACTAGGATCATCCACTTGACAACCATCCCACTCTTTGTTAGGCATCCAATAATCAACTATAAAATCACTATAGCCAGGATAAAACTCTTCAAATATCTCTCGATATAATAAAGACTCTTTAGTAAATGGTGTATGTTTAGGATATTTCTTTATTTTTTCTTCATATTCTAAATCAGTATACAAACTTTCAGCATACTCTTTTAAATCATCAACCAAAGAATGACCAACCGCATCACTAAAAGCTGCCTTCTCTCTATACAAAATAGAATGTGGCAAATAATCTTCCTCAAAAGATTTACGAAGTAAATACTTTCCTTGACCATATTTATTCATTTTTAGTTCAGGATCAATACTCATTACATAAGAAACAAAATCCAAATCTGCAAACGGAACACGTGCCTCTAACGAACAACTAGAAATACATCTATCAGCACGTAACACATCATACATATAAAGTTCACGAATTCTCTTTTCGCTTTCTTTTTGAAATTCTTCTGCACTAGGAGCAAAATCAGTATATTTATATCCAAATAATTCATCACTAACTTCACCAGTTAAAAGTACTCGAATATCAGTATGTTCTCTTATCCATTTAGAAAGTAAATACATTCCTATAGATGCTCGAATTGTTGTAATATCCCAAGTTTCTAATCGATAAATAACATCACGCAATGCATTAATTACATCATCTCGAGTAATAATAACTTCAGTATGATCACTACCGATATACTCAGCTACTTGCTTTGCATATTTTAAATCAATTGCATCAATATCCATACCGATTGCAAATGTTCGAATTGGTTTATCAGAAAGCTTCGCAGCAATACTACAAACCAAACTAGAATCAAGCCCACCACTTAACAAAAATCCAACCGGCATATCAGAATCAAGTCTTTTCTTAACTCCTTCTACTAATCTCTTATGAATTTCTGGATAAATTTTTTCTAAATCATCTGAAATAAACTTATCAACCTTTGTCATATCCCTATATAAATGAAACTCCCCATCAGCATAATAATATCCTGGTGGAAATGGATAGACTTCACTACATAAATCTACTAAAGCTTTAGCTTCACTCGCAAACATAATAGAATGACTAACTTTAGAATATCCATAAAACATTGCTCTTATTCCAATCGGATCTCTTGCAGCAATAAAATCTTTTCTTTTAGAATCATAAAATACTAAAGCAAATTCACCATCTAACATATGAAACAAATCTAAACCATACTTTTCATACATCGGAAGTAAAACTTCACAATCACTCTCACTACTAAATTTTATTCCATCCTGTTCCAATTCTTCCTTTATTTTATGAAATCCAAAAATCTCACCGTTGCATACTAGAACACTACCATCTCTTTCAAAAGGCTGCATTCCACTAACTTCTGGTCCCATAATAGATAATCTATGAAACCCAAAAATTCCAAAGTCATATTCTTTGATACGACTCATATCAGGTCCTCTATATTGTATTTTAGAAAACCCTTTCATAAATTCTTCTTTACTTACATCTGTCTTTGTATAGACTGTAAATCCACACATAATGATCACTCCTTTAAATAATAAATGAAAAAGACTAGTCTGTACCATAATACTTATTAGTACTATGGGACGAAACTAGTCTTCCGCGGTGCCACCCAATTTATTATAAAGGTTATTAATATCTCTATAATCACTTTTTCGATTCTATCAAATCTAGCAAATATAACGGTCTGCTCCCGGCTTAGTCTACTTTATTCTTTAAGCACTCAGAAATGTTATTCACCATTCGCTTTTATTCGTTTTCACCAATCACGAACTCTCTACAAAAAGTTGAGAACAGCTACTTCTTTTCTTCAACATTTTAAAATTGATATACACATATTACCATATTTATATTTATTTGTCAAATTTTTATGCATCATGATCCATAAACTTCTTAAATTCATTGGGAATAGAAGTTTCAAACAAAATATCTTTTTTAATAGCAGGATAATATATTTTCAAACGATTAGCATGTAAAAACAAACGATTTACTTTATTTTTATCACCATACTTTTTATCTCCTACAATAGGCATTTTTTTACTAGAAAAAGCAACACGAATCTGATTTTTACGACCAGTTTCAATAGTAACTTTTAACATAGAAAAATTATTACTAGATTTTAATACTGAATAATTAGTAATAGCTTTTTTTCCATCCTCATGACGAGATACATAAACTAAATTCGTCTTTGTTTCTTTTAAATACTGAACAAGCTGTCCAGATTCTTCTTTCGGATGACCAGAAACAATTGCAGTATATTCACGTAAAGATACATATTCATTCCAATTTTCTTGCAATTGATTTTTTGTTTTTTCATCTTTAGCAAATAAAACAATTCCACTAGTATCTTTATCTAAACGATGAACAATAAAAATACGCCCTTTTGGATTTTTAGAAATCACATAATCTCGAACAATATGATACAAAGTTCTTTCTTTCTCTTTTTCAGTAGCAATTGTAAGTAAACCACTAGGCTTATTAACAACTATTAAATGATCATCTTCGAATAATACTTCAAAAGGTATTTTCTTAATATTCTTACTATTAGTATCAATAGTAATTTTCATTCCCGCAATGAGAGGATAATTATATTGAGTAACTCTTTCTTCACCAACATACACAGAACCATGCACTAAATATTGTTTAACTCTTTTTTTTGGCATATCCAAATTTTCATACAAATATTCCAATAATTCACTATTTTTATTAACTATTAACTTCATAAGTTCTTCACCCACTTAATTATAATATAAAAACAAAAAAAAGGCTAGTAATACTAGCCCTCAAACCAAAAATCATCAAATGTATATTTAAATACACGATAGACCATATATTTATTTAGCTTTGCAGTAAATTGCCTAATTAATTTATGATTTTCATCATACTCTCCAAATACTCCTGCAGTACCAGAATCTACAATTACATTACCATTTTCCATAGGTTGTACACTAGAAACAATACCAGAATATGTAACATCAAAGCTATCAACTAGTTCAAATGTCTTTTTATTTTCATCTACTTTATAAACATAATAATAAGATTTGGTACCATCAAAAGCGTTATTATTCTCTATACCTAATTTAGAATAATCAAAATCCGGTTGTGAATTTGCTTTACCATAATTATTATCAAAGAATGTAAAATAATAAATACCCTCTTCATCAGTTGCTTCATAATTTAAACTATGTTGACCAGCCTGAATTTTAAATTCTCCCTTTTTATCATATACATAACTTTCAAATTCAGTACCTTCCCATATTTTCTTATCAGCAAGTAAATATACAAGTTCTGGATCTTCTTCAATATTATTAACTCTCAAAATAGAACTAGTCTCTCGACTGCTTAGTATAACATCTCCGCCTTCTAACCATACAATGGAGTTTAAATGTAACCAGTCAAGACCATCTTCTCCTTCATCTCTAAAGTTAGAATCATCAAGCTTACATGTTTTAACATAAGATTTAAACATATCTTCAAAATCAATTACTTCAGTAACAGCTTTTGTATCTAAATCAATTTTAATAATACAGTCCTCTTCTGTTTCTTTTTCTGTATTATTAGCAAGGATTATCAAATTACCTTCATCATCAAATGTATAATCATGATGTAATTGATAATGACCTGTACGATAAATTTCAGTTACTTGCCCTAATGAATTCACTTCTGCAATTCGAGTTTGTGATACAGAATAATACATTTTTTCATCTTTAAATAAAATTCTATGTGCACGATATCCAATAATTTCTGTTTCCATACGAAGAATACCGTCATTATCATAAAGTGCTAAATAATCTTGATTATCAGAATCATTACCAAGCATAGAGTAAAGACCATTAGTAAGCTCTTCTTTACTGTCACCATCTTTTACCTCTAATTTCTGCTGCCCATTAGCCTTAACATCACTAAGATCCAAAGTAAATTCTTTACTAGCAATTTTTTTACCATTCTTATCCAAAAGCTCTAATGTTACATCATTCTTTTCCCCAGCAATAAAACCAATTAATTGATATTGATGATTAGTCGTAAGGTTATCTTTTTCACCATTTGATAAAGTTCTAGAAAAATCATTAATATCTTTATCATCTACATGAATTGTATAACGCATTTCTGCCACTTCATCAGTAGTAAAATAAATATTCAATCCTAATATATTAGTACCATAAGGATTATAAATCATAAGTGGTTTGTCAAAAGTATAATCATTTTCCAATAAATCATCTAACTTATCTTGTATTACTTCTTGATAAATCATATCATATGGTTCATATCCTTCTGGATTATTAACTGAATAAATATTATTACCTAACTGATTATTTTTAGTAATAGTAATATTTTCAGTCAACCAATCTTCATCATTCAAATGAGCTTCCATCACTTTTTCATTAATATGTTTAACCGCAATCACTACACCATAAGAAATACCACAAATAACTAGTAAAAATAGAACTACTAACCCTATTTTCTTAACCATCCCCCAATCTTTCTTATCGTGATTTAATCTCTTTTTTCTTTTCATAAAATCCTCCTACTGAAAGTGTATCTAGTATATGTGAAATTATTGTGAAAATTTAAAATAATTTTTTCATAACCTTTTCAACACCCTTTGTTTCATTAGAACTGGTTTGTATACTAGCAACTTGTTTTAACTTTTTAGAACCATTAGCAACTGCAGCACTAAAACCAGTTGACAAAAAAATTGGCAAATCATCTTCATTATCACCTACACAAACAACTTCATCTAAAGAAATATGAATTGCTTTACAAACTCTCTCTAAACCTTTAGCTTTATTTACATCACTCGCAACAATTTCTAACAAAAAATCCTTTTTTCCTTCTTTCATCTTAACAACATTAGCATTAATTCCTAATTCATGAATTTCATCATAAGCACTATCTCGCTCTTTTTGTGTCTTAAAATGAACTTCTATCTTATAAATATCATTTCTATTTTTTTGATAAAATTCATCAAAGGTAATATTTTTATCATTTTGTTCACAATATACAGTATTCTTACTGCATAAATTCAATTCCTGGACTGTACAAAAATAAATATCTTTATCATGATACAATTTTTTTATTTTTTTAATAATAGAACCACCCAAAGCTTTCTTAGATAATACTTTATGATGGACAACATCATAAACATAAGCACCATCACAAGCAATTATATAATCTAAAAAAGGAAAATCACGATTATAATCCAAAATCGACTTTAAAATTCTACCAGTTGCAAT
This sequence comes from Mycoplasmatota bacterium, assembly GCA_022771205.1. Taxonomy (GTDB): domain Bacteria; phylum Bacillota_I; class Bacilli_A; order RF39; family UBA660; genus Faecimonas. The sequence goes on from JALFCF010000006.1 coordinate 181,186, forward strand.
ACAAAACTTTACTCCAAGTTTACGAATACGATCTATTTCTACCATTGTAGAAAGAGGAATCGCCTCTTCTGAATTAATCAAAGTACCATCGAAGTCACTCACAAACAATTTATACATACCTTACCCTCTTTTCAAATAAAATTTTTCTTCTACTTCAATCAAAAACAATAAATAGCAACACCCCAATAAATAACCAGCTAAAACATCACTAGCAAAATGAACACCTACATAGATACGACTAACTCCTATACTTAAAATAACCAAAAGCAAAAGACTTGATACACTATATCGTAAAATTTTATTTTTTATTTTAGTAATTGCCAAATAAAATAAATATCCATAAATACATACAGAAAACATAGTATGACCACTAGGAAAAGAATAACCACCTTGTTCGATCAACTTTAATACATTAGGTCTATTTCTACCAATCAAATATTTAAAAATTGTAGTAAGTAAAAGACAATCAATACTACTAACAATCAAAAATAAAGAATGACGATTTCGAAAAATAAGAGCAAAAAATATTACTACAAAAATAATAGTTAATGTATTAGCTAATTTAGTAATGGTAATAAAATAGCAATCAAGTACTGAATTCCTAAAAGAAATAACTGTATTATATACTAGATGATCAAAATTACTTGTTTTACCTAATATAACCAACAACATAACTAAGAAAAATAATATACCAAAGAAAATAGATAATCTTACTTTTTTACTCTTCAACATTACCCTAATCGCCTTTTTACTTCTGCTTTATAAACTTCAACTCCTGGTTGATCAAATGGATTAATATCAAACAAATAACCACTATAAGCTGCAACTAAAAAGAAAAACGCCGATAATCTTCCCATACTTCTAGGGCTTATGTCATCAAGTTCAATAACAATACAAGGTACTCCACCAGAAACATGAGCAGAAATAACAGAATCCTCAACAATCAAATTAACTTTGTGTAAATCTTTTCCATCAATATCACAAATAGGCATGTTGTTAATTTTAAAAAATGTTTCATAAATAATTTTATTACCTTCTTGAACAAATTGACCTAAAGAATGTAAATCTCTCGTATGAATCATAGAAATAGGTAAAATACCTTTTCCATCCTTACCTTCTGTTTCACCAAACAATTGCTTTAGCCATTCTAAATAGTAATACCAATTATTCTCATAAGTGACAAAGTTTTCTACTACTTTACCTAAATCAAATAAACTACGACGACAAACAGAATAAGAGAAAGCATCATCTTGTAAACAAACACCCTCTTTATATCCTAAAATAAGTTCTTTAACATCTATACAAAAAGAAAGCGGAAATAAATGAGCTGCAGTAAGTAAAGAATAGCGACCACCAATATTATCTGGAATAATAAAAGAACGATACCCTTCTCTATTTACTTCATCACGTAAAGTTCCTTTTACGGGATCTGTAGTTACAATAATATGTTTTTTTACTTCTTCTGGTCTGTATTTTCTTTCTAATAACTTTTTAAGTGCAGAATAAGTAAGTGCCGTTTCTCGTGTAGTACCACTCTTACTAATAACATTAACAGTAAAATCAATAGTTTCTAAATACTCCAACAATTCTTTCATATAAGTACTAGATAAGGTAGTACCAGCAAAAATTATAGGAAAATCATTTTTCTTAAAATATGGAGTAAATAACTCATAGAAAGATTTTGCACCTAAAAAACTTCCACCAATCCCTACAACAACTAGACATTTAGAATGACTTAAAACTTCATCACGTACTTCTAAAATTTGATCAACGAAAGAAACATCAGGATTAAGCCATCCATTCATATTAGCTTGATTTAATTTTTGAAAAATTTCATCTTTGCGATTACTATATTTTTCTACTAATTTAGAATCTAAAAACTTATCCATATATGTACTAACATCTATCTTCATAACATACCTTCTTTCTAATTATTAAAAGTATAACATAAAATAAAAAATAAAAAAACATCTTAGACTTCTCTAAGATATTATTCAATAACTATAGTATCTATTAATTCTAATATATATTTTCTATCTACTCTAGCATCCTTAGTCATAAATGCAAGCCCATATTCTTTAGCATCAAGTAACTTAGTAAGAACAGAATAAGACTCTTTATTTTCTATCAATTTCATAAACTTTTGATAAAAAGAATTAGCATCAGAAGTATCATATTGATACAAAAAATAACTCTTATAAGAAAAATAGCCCAAAACAATTACCACTATTAAAATTATAAAGACTACAACCCAAACTCATTTTTTATATTATTCTCCAATATCCAATACTCTCTCTAACAACTATAACAAAAAAGCAGATTGGTTACAACACCTTTCTGCCCTTTTACAATACATCAGTATTGCATACTTATCTATGTTAAAAAATAATAAAACAAACTAGATTAAACTAAAAATAAAATATAAATGAAAATACAAATATAAATTATAAACCACCACATAGCGCTATGAAAGCAATCTGACCGATATACTATGCCCCAAAAAAACAAACATAGATAAGTGATTATGGGCTAACAATTTGTATTGTTATTTAACTTATAACATAACTTAATAAGACCCATGTATTAAATATTAATTTCAAATATCTGTGAATTTAATTTAGATATTTCTAAATCTGTCTGTTGAATTTTATCTTTAATATCTTCTAGTTTTTTTCTTATTTCTTCTGTATCAAAATTAATATTTTTACATTCAAAATAAGAGTTATTAACTTCAGTACATCTAGTCTTTGTACTACGAAAATTTAGAATATAATCATAGTTATTTTCTAAAAAGCTCAAATTACTGTTATCAACAATAGCAGATTGAATAGTTCTACCATCACTTAAATGAAAAGAATTATTCTTTTTATATAAAATTGTCTTTAACTGAGTTAATTTGAAAATTTTATCTTCTAACTCTGTCATATCCCTTGTAAAATTTTCTTTATTCTCATCTATAACATTAACAGTTCCATTCAATTCCTGAATAGAAACACTATAGACTTCGTTTTTTATTTTAAAGGATAAAGCATTAATCTGTTTATCATATTCACTAATCATAGACATTAACCCAGAAATATTAATTTTCATATATTATCTCCTCCTTACACACCAAATATAGCATAATAAAATATATAAATGGTCTCTTGCAAAGAGACAAAAAAAGATACTGTTTAATCTAAAACAGTACCAGTGTAAGAGTCTAAATAGGAATTAATTAAATCTATATCATAAATTTTCTTTTCAATAAAATAACAAATTATTAAATCAAAATTATCATTTCTAATAAACTAATATCCAGCACTAGATAATAATTTATTAGTCTCATCCATATCCAAAGATAAAGATAAACATAATTTAATAACATTATTTTTCTTAGGAATATAATGAGGAATACATCTAATTTTAGAAAATATTTTTCTATCTATTCCGACTCTTTTATAAACTTCAGAATCATTTAAATTTTTTTCATCAATAAATGAAAATAATAAACTTTTAAATTCTGAAGTTTTATTTTGCTCTAAATATTTATTTATTTCATCTTTCATATTATCCTCCTAGATCCCAAATCTAGTGATTAATATTAAATATTTAAAGCAAAGACATTGTAATACAAACTAATAAAAATAGCAGCAAAAAACGACTAAACCAAGTCTAGTCGTTTTTTAACCAGCAATAAAATGCACTATAACTTCATGTTCTTTTTTATCATTTACAAGTGGAATAATGCCAACAGTACATTTCTTACCATCTAAAGTAACTACTTCTTTCTTAGATTTAATTACTTCCACATGATAAATAGTATCCATATATGTGTAATCTAACTTAAATGAATCCCAAGCAATTGGTATATTAGGATTAAATACTAAGGTATCTCCTAATTTCTTTAACCCCAAGATTTCTTGAATTCCAACATAATAATACCAACCAGCAGTACCTGTATACCAGGTCCATCCACCTCTGCCAGGATATTTTAAAGCAGAATATATATCAGCTGCTACAACATATGGTTCAACAACATACTTATTTACCCATTCAGAATCTAAACTACGATTTACAGGATTAATCATTTGATAGTAACGATATGCTCTATCATAATACCCTGTCTGAATTAAAGCCATAATATACCAAGAAGTAGCATGAGTGTATTGACCACCATTCTCACGAAGTCCCTTAGGATAGTTCATGATATATCCAGGATTATTCAATGACTTTTCAAATGCTGGTGTAAGAAGTTTAATAATTTTATTTTTATCATCTACTAAATTTTCCTCAACAGCAGTAATCACTTTTTGAATCCTATCTTTTGGAGCAACACCACTTAATATTGAAAAACTTTGTGAAATTAAATCAATTTTACACTCTTTGTTCTCATGACTTCCTAACTTATCTCCGTTATCAAAGTAAGCTCTTAAATAATATTTACCATCCCAAGCTTTCTTATTTAAATTATCTTTTAATCTTTCATTAAATTCTTTAAACTCTTTTAATTTAAATTTCTTATTATAAACTTTTGTGAAATCCATAAATTGATTAATCACTTGATATAAGAAGAAGCCAAGCCAAACACTCTCTCCTTTACCCTTAATACCAACTTTATTCATTCCATCATTCCAGTCTCCACCACCCATTAATGGTAAACCATGACTTCCCATAGAATCCATTGCTAAATGAAGTGATTTCAAACAATGTTCAAATAAAGTTTCTTTATTTTCAGAGTAAGTAAACACCATTCCTTTTTCATGTTCATAATGACTAAGTTCAGGACCAACAACATATGGAACCATCTCATCTAAAATAGAATAATCATTAGTAATTTCAATATATCTACTAGTTGCATAGACAAGCCACAAATAATCATCTTTATAACGGCTTCTTAATCCAAAACGATTTTTCTCATGCCACCAGTGTAAAACGTCACCTTGCTCAAATTGATGAGCAGCATTTACCAAAATTTGATGTTTAGCTTGATCTGGGCGAACTAAAGCAATATTCATAGAATCTTGTAATTGATCACGATAACCAAAAGCACCACTAACTTGATAAAAACCAGCTCTAGCTAAAATACGAGAAGCCAGTGCCTGATACAAATACCACCCATTAACCATATAATTAAAGCTCTCATCAGGACTTTCAACATGAACAACTCCCAATGTTTTTTTCCAATAATCCTTAACTGATTTTAGTTCTGCTTTTGCTGCTTTAACATTTGCAAAGCGAGAAAGAATATCAGGAATTGATTCGCTATCCATGCTACTTCCAAGCACAAATACACAAGTGTTGGAAGCCCCAGCATCTAAATGTAATTTAGTATGAACACTTTTAACTAAAATCTTATCATTAACAGTAGAATCAATTTTTAAGTCTGTAGACATAAATACACAAACATCAGCATAAGTAACACTATAAACATTTCTAAGTTTTAAATAATTATCATTACCCATAAACTCAGTTAAAATATATCTTGCTGTTTTTTCTTCAAAATTACCAAAAACTGGATTGATCCAAAAATCAATATCTACATCTGCTGCTTTCTTTAATTTATTTGTAAGTTTAACTAAATAAAATTTAACAGTATCCTCTTTTGCAACAAATTCTGTAATTTCTTTCTTTAATTCATCATTTTCACTTTCTAAAATACTATACCCAAAACCATGAGTACATTTAATTGGATCAAATAATCGTCCATTAAATTTAAATCCTTCAGATTTATCATTAGCAACCATATCATTAGACCAAGAAGTAATCTTAAACTCTCCAGAATTATAAGCATAAGTATAACCACAACCATTATTAGTAACAATAGTACCAAAATTTTTATTAGCAATAATATTACTCCATGGAGCTGGTGTATCAGGATTATAAACGACATACTCACTTCCGTGATTTTTGAATCCACCATAACCATTATCAAAAGTTAATTTATCCTTAGATACTTGTTCAGTATGAGTTTCCACCTCAACAACCTCATAGTTACTGACCTTATTTTTTTTCTGTAATTCTTCTACTTCTTCTTGTAAAGAATGATGCTCTTTAATAGCAAATGCAAGTCTAGCAACCATATAAAGTAAACTCTTCTCTTCTCTAGAAATTTCATTTCCATTAACTACAGTAACAGAGCCAGGAATATGATAAAAACTATTTAATGTATACATACGATAAAGTTCATCATCTATTTCCTTTTTAATAATTTTTGCATATTGACTAGATTCACTATTAATAATAACAACATCAACAAAAATAGAATTATTTTTATAATATTCAAAGGCTTTCAACACTTCATAAACAAAAGTCAAATCAGCAATATCAAAAATTTCCACTAAAATAATAGGACGATCACCACTAACACCAAACTTCCAAAGTCCAGATTGTCCTAAGGCATTACGTCGAAGAAGATCCATTCTCTCATCAGTAACGGAAAGCTTTGTTGTTTGATATAAATAGTTAAGCATGATATTAAAGATTCTCATATCTTTACCAGTAATATTCATATTTTTAGTATTAATAACATTCATTAAAGTAGAAACCTTAAATGCTTTTTCAATAGAGCTTTCATCATTATAAGAAGCAATAATATCATGAATTTGCTCCATACTACGACCAAATCCATTAATAATATAAGCAGTAGCTGAACTATTAGGTAATATTTCAATTGTATTTCGAATACTTAAAATAGGATCTAAATTAGTTCCATCTGTATTACTTAATGAAACATGCATACCCCTAGGGTTTTGCATAGTCTGATTACGTCCTAAGAAATTTTTTCTTTCAGTCTCATAACTATATTCCCCCATTGGTTCTTCAAGTAATAATCTATGTAACATATAACTATTAATATTAGAATCATTTCTACTTTTTCTGCGAACAATCAAAGAATTACTTTCACTTTCATATTTACTAGATAAAAACATACTATTAAATGCTCTATGACTAACATCGTCCATATTTTCAGACAAAATAGGTTCAGTATAAGTAGTAAGTTCTAGTCTCTTAATCTCATCACTTTCATTCTTAAAAGTAATCTTACGAATTTCAGCATGATGATTTTTAGTAACAACTATTTCTGTCTTAGTAGTAATCTTTCCATCAGTACGTAAATATTTAATCTTATCAGCAGCAAATACAACTTCATATTTATCAGGCTTTTTATTCATTGGTGCATAAGTATTAGACCAAATATAGTTAGTATCTAAGTCTTTAATATACAAGAAAACTCCATAATCTTGTTCCGTAACTTTACGATAACGATTTAATTGTAATGTACGATATCTAGAAAAACTATCTCCTCTGTCATTCATAAGTAAACAATATTTCTTATTTGAAAGTACACTTACTTCAGGTAAATAAGAAATATAATTAAATGTTCTAATATCATTTTCAATAACTTCTTTATGATAATCGTACTTTTTATATTTAGCCATCTTCATATCAATACTAGTACGAACTTGTACTTTTTCTTTTAATAACATATCAAAAGTTTTAATATTAACATTTTGATGGAAATAATTTTGAATAACGCCTGGTTTTAAATAGTTAGCAAGTCCAACTAAACTCATTCCCTGATGATGAGCAAAAAATGCTTTAACTATTCCTTTATTATCGTAATCATAAGACTCATAAAAGCCATACTCACCTAACATATCTAATTTTCTAAATTTATCAAAATTATCATAAACATCTTTAGGAAATAATGCCATGGCCATCAAAGAAGCATATGGCGCAATAACTATACGATTTTCTTTATCTTCCTTTGCTTTCAAATAAGGAGTAGAAAATGCATGATATTTATAATTCAAAGAATTATCTAATTCATTATAAGCTGATTCACTAATACCCCAAGGTAATTTAGAAGAAACACTGTCCATATAATCCTGTTGACAGAACTTAGCAAAATGATAGCTTTCATCCAATAAAGTATTTGGATAATTCTTCATAAATAAAAATGGCATAAAATATTCAAATGAAGTTCCAGACCAAGAAATAAGTCCTTTTCTTCCTTTATAAGTAGTAAGCGATTTATCTAAACAAAACCAATGCTTACTTGGTGCATCCCCTAAACAAATAGTTAAATAACTAGTTAAACGGGATTCACTTGCAAATTTATTATAGTTATATATAGATAACTTACCTTCTAACTCATCATAACCAATACTAAATACATCTCTTTTGGTATATAATTTTTTAAAGTTTGTATTACGTATTAATTTATCACAAAGCTTACGATATTCTTTTTCATCATGTTTCTTTAAAAACTCACGAATAACGACCAAACTAGCAACAAAGTTACCAGAATCGATAGTAGAAACAAAGCCAGGATGCATAATTTTTAGACTTTTTATATCATACCAATTATATAAATGTCCATGCCACTTTTCTAATCTATTAACTGTATCTAATATATTAGAAATTAAATCTAAAGCTTCATCATAAGTAATAAATTCCAACTCACAAGCACTAACAACACTAAGTAAAGAGAAACCAACTCCTGTAGGAGAAGCACGTAAATCCAACTTAGGCTCCCTATTTTCTTGATAGTTATCAGGAATTAAATAATGATACTCTTCCTTTAAATTATCTTTAAAATAGCACCATGTACGATAAGCCACATCACGAACATCTTCAACCTCTTTATCTTTCAATTCAACCTTTTGTGGATTAATATCTAAACTAACATAGTACAAAACAAAAGGTGCAGTTATAAATACAATAGCTAACACACAAGCATAAACATTAAAGAATATTAATCCAATAATCAACAAAATAAAACTAAATAATAAATGAAAAGTAAAATGTTTTAAATAACCAATAAATGTTTTATCTTCATTTTTAGCAGCATCTTCTGCTGTTACCCAATTAAGTAGATTATTATGACTAATAAGTAACCGATAACAAGTTCTAAAGAAAGCATCTAAATATAATTTAGAGTAAAATGGCAATGTTGCTAAAACGATGTAAGAACGTAATATCAAACTCTTACCACCAAAAAACAAGTGTTTATAGTAAACTGTTGCTTTTTCTTTTTTTGATTCCCTTTGATAAACTTTACTTTGTACAAAGAATAAAATCGGAAGTGCTATTTCTAATAAAACAATAGCAATCCACCATAAAGGATGAGTATTTCCAAAAAATATAGCACATAGTAATACCAACAATAAAGCTGGATACAAAAACATTCTTACTATATTATCAAATATTTTCCATTTACCTAATAAATTAATTGGATTTTTTACTTTCTTACCACTCTTATTACGAACAAAAGGAAGCAACCATCCAACAATCTGTACATCTCCTCGTGCCCATCTATGATGTCTAGTAGTATCAGTCAAAAATTTAGAAGGAAAATCATCAACAACCTCAATATCACAAACATAACCGCATCGTAAATAATTACCCTCTAATAAATCATGACTCAAAATCAAATTATCAGGAAATACATTAGACAATACTTGATCAAAAACTTTTAAATCATAAATACCTTTTCCTATAAAACTACCCTCGCCAAAAGAATCCTGATAAACATTAGGCACAATTGCACTATAAGTATCAAATCCACCAATACCAGCAAAGATTTGGCTATATAAACTCTTATTAGTAGCTTCAATATCAAGACTCACCCTAGGTTGCATCAAAGCATATCCTTTAACAACTTTAGTTTCTTCTTTATTCAAAACTGGATGATTCATAGGATGTGCCATTGCACCTACTAAATTAAGAGCAGTATTCAATACCAATCTATTATCTTGATCTAAGGTAATAACATAACGAATTTCTTCCTTAAAATCTCCCAATGTATTAGCAAAATACCAATAGTCCTGTTCTTTTTTATTCATTTTATTTAATAAAAGTTGGTTAAATTGAAGTAATGCACCACGTTTTCTCTCATATCCTAAATAACTATTTTCATGTTCATTCCAAAAACGCTTACGATATAAAAAATAAAATAGATCTTTTTTATATTTTTTATTCAATTTTTCTGCACATTCTACCCCATAACTTGCCAAATCAGAGTCCAAATCTAATACCTCTTGCTTACTAGCAGTAACATCACCAAGTAAAGTAAAATATAAATTATCAGTTTTATTGATTAGATAAAATGTTTCTAATGTATCAAACATATTCTTAATCTTTTCACGACTTCCAACGATAGTAGGAATAACTACCATTGTTTTAGACTCTTCCGGTATTCCTTTAGAATAATCAAGTTTTGGAAGTGGATAAGTAGGAACAAACCGAATCAAAATTTGATTAAATATTTGCACAAACAATTGACTAACCGGAATAACCAATAAAATAAACCCTAACCATCTCCATGAAATAAAATATTTAGATAATAAAAGACTGATTCCTATTGTGATAATAACAATAGTCAAAATATATAGACTAACTCTAAAAGTATTTTTTTTCTTTGGAAACAATTGAAACCCAACATGATACTCTTGCCCATCCGCTTTATCAAGTAATTCTTGCAAGTAAGTTAATTCATCCTTATGATATTTTTTAGACAGCTTTAATAACTGATTACGATATAATTGTTTAGATTCTACTGTCATCTTAGCATAGACTTCATCTTCCAATAATAGCTTTTCTGTTTTACTAACTTTTTTAAATAAATCTTCTTCTGTAAACTCAAAAAACTCTTTTAAATCACCAAAAATATTAGAAATCAAAATATCATTATCAATGCTTTTTTGATATTCATTATTAATAAGTTCTTTCAAACTAATTCTTTTTTGTTCAAGTAGTTCATTCAACTCTTTAAAAAGTCTATTACTTTTAGCTCCAACTTCTTTTAATTGATTGTTAATTTCGAAAATATAATTAGCCTCATCCTGAATAGAAATATTTTCACTTAAAAAATTAGACAATTCTATCTCTTTTTCTTCTCTACTCTCAATAATTTTAGCAACTTTCTCTCTATTAACTAAATTTTGATATCCCTCATGACATAAATCAGCAAGTCTTTTAGTATATAAAAATAATAAAATATTTTTTACACCAAGAAGTTCATAATAAGAAAAGAAAACTTTAGTTTGTTTTTGATAATTTTTAAGTTCAGACACTAGCAAATTAAAACTAATATTATAATTATTACGAACTACAATTTCTTTCAAGCAATAAAAAATACGATCATATTTTTTCAAACTCTTCGTAATTTCTTTTTTATCATGAACAATGTTAGTTTTATGTTCTACTAACAAATAAAAGTTATCAATCAACCATTCATTAGTAATTCCTACATATTCCTTTTGTTTAGTTTTATCAACAAGATATGTGTAATATTCACTAATATCTTCAAAATCACATAAAAATTTTTTAACCAAGTTTGCCATTCTTATCACTCCTACCTATAACAAATTATAACATAAAATCAAGTCTGCGCCTAGTAAAAAGAGCAAGAAAAAAAGAGTCGTAAAGACTCTTTAAAATTTATAATGGCGGAGTAGGAGAGATTTGAACTCTCGCGCCAGTTGCCCGACCTACACCCTTAGCAGGGGCGCCTCTTCAGCCTCTTGAGTACTACTCCACATCAAAATACATCCGCACATATAATATTACAGTACAAAAAAGAAAAAGTCAATAAAAACCATCTCTTTTTATTAACGTTTTTCAAATAATGAAGTTAATTTAGTACGATCTTGAAAAACAAAAAGAATATCATCATTGGAAATTTCAGGAAATAAAGAATACAAAGAACATCCCATTCTATCTTCTAACCTATCCTTTAAAGCAATAACACTGTTAAAATATTCCAACGAATTATCATAAGTGCCTTTACGCATAGAAATATCAAGGATTTTCTTTTCAATAGTCGTAAAACCAGAATCAAGACAAAACAAATCACAAAGTTGAATGATATTATCATAAATAATAACCTGATGATTTTATAACCAATAATTCTATATCATATCTTAAAGGACCGCCGGCCGTTAAATATATATTATTATCAATAAATGAATGAGTAATACAGTACCTAACCATCTCTTCATATCCCCTATTTTGCAGATAAAAATATTCCTCCACTACATGTCGAGGATGGCTTATTTTTCTACCAACATTATGTAAATATCCATAGGCAATTGCAAAATCACTATTGAGTCCTCGTTGTATAGCAATCCTCCCAGCCGCTGCACTAACATTAACTCAGCGTTTAATCCAACGATTTTCTGTTTAGAAAAAATCTTCTTCACTACATATAACATTGTCTATTAATAATTGATATGTATCATTAGAATTAAGTCTCATAAAACCACACCATCAAATAATAAAAAAACTCCTTTCGGAGTTAATAACAAAATGGTGACGAGTACGGAATTCGAATCCGTGAATGCTGCCGTGAAAGGGCAGTGTGTTAAGCCGCTTCACCAACTCGCCAACTGGCGCCCCAACTAGGACTTGAACCTAGGACCCCTTGATTAACAGTCAAGTGCTCTAACCAACTGAGCTATTGAGGCACTATTAATGGTGGACCTGACAGGACTTGAACCTGTGACCCCACGCTTATCAAGCGTGTGCTCTAACCAACTGAGCTACAGGTCCATAACTAACAGTACTTATTAAATATACACTATTATTTAAAAAAATGCAAGAAAAATTTTTAACATATAAACTAATTTTTTCAGTTGCAATATTAGAATACTATAAACACCAGATGAAAGTCAAGCATTAATTATAAAAAAATGTATATTTTTTTAATATACCCTCTAATTTTCAGAACAAACTTTTTAAAGCAATTAATATCTATGATAAATAAATAGAAAATAAAATTTAGGTATTCACATTTCTATATTTATATGGTATACTTAATAAGTAACTTGAGATGGACTGTTAGCTCAGTTGGTAGAGCAACTGACTCTTAATCAGTGGGTCTAGGGTTCGAATCCCTAACAGTCCACCATGATGAAAATAAAATCTAGTTAAACAACTAGATTTTTTATTTTATATAAAAAAAGAAGTTTATCTTAACTTCCCTTTCATACCTTTTAATCCCTTTACACCACCATGTGCTGCAAATCCTTGTAAAATATTAGTTTCAAAAGAGTGAGTTTTACTAACTCTTTTTTTATAGTCTTTAACACCAATATTAATCATCTCATCTAGAACTGTAGAAAAATCAATTTCCTTAGCTTCCCACAAATAAAATGCTAAACTACCAGGAATAGAATTAATCTCGTTAATATATACCTTATTGGTTTTCTCATCAACTAAAAAGTCAATTCTACTATTACCAGAAGATCCTAATGCACGAAATGCTTCGCGTGCAACGTCTTCTACTTCTTTTCTTACTTTTTCAGAAAGTTCTGCAGGTAATTTTCTATTTGCAGAAGCCATACCTTTAGAAGCACCCTTTACAGGAGCTTTAACACCTTTTAACTTACCTTTACCATCGCCAATATACTTATCAGCATATGTCAAGAATTTATTAGCAGAAAGAACTTCTTCAATTTCACTAACTTTTTGATGTTCATAATTTCCCATAACAGCAATATTGACTTCTTTTAAATTTTGAACAACTTCTTCTACTAAAATCTTTTTATCATATTGAATTGCATCATCAATAGCACTAACTAACTCTTCACGATTACCGCATACAGCAATACCAACACTAGAACCAGTAGTAGCAGGTTTTACAATAACAGGATAACTTAATTTTTCAACTTTTTTAATAACTTCATCCCTATCCTGCTTATAATCTATATCATAAAACCAAACATAATCAGTCATAGGAAGTTTAGCATTCTTCCAAATGTCTTTCATAAATACTTTATCTTGTCCAACAACAGAAGCATAAACATCACTACCTACAAAAGGAACACCTATTGTCTGTAAATATCCCTGCAATCCACCATCTTCAACATTAGTTCCGTGAACAACAGGTAAAACAATATCAACTTCACCAACAATAGTTCTAGGAAAACTTTTCTTTTGTAGAACAAAAGATCCATCTCTATAATATAAAACTACATTCTTACCATATTTTTTAATCAATGATAAATCTTGATATACCTCAATATCTTTTAACATCTCACCAGTATACCATTCTCTATCCTTTGTAATATAAATTGGAATAATTTCATATTTTTCTTGATCTAATTTATTCATAGCCTGCATTGCTGAAATAACACTAACTTCATGCTCTACAGATTCTCCACCAAAAATAACACCAACTTTAATTTTCATAACACATCTCTCCTATTCATTATAAGTATCTGGTAAATCATTTTCAAATAATGCATAAACTTCATTTTTCTTTGCTAATTCTCCAATAAAAGGATATGCATCTCGAACATCATTAAATACAACTATTTTTTCTTTATCAAATCCTTTAGATAATAATCCCTCTTTAATTGGTTTTGTCCTATTTGCACCAATTAAAACTGCATAATCAGCAACTTCAGCAATCTGTTCTCCAAACTTCTTATTATATTCTGCTTCTTTATCTCCCAATTCAATCATACCAGGAGTAACAACAACCTTAACACCTGGCATCATCCCAAGAACTTTAACAGCATTATGAGCACCAACTGGATTAGAATTGTAAGCATCGTCTATTTGATAAAAATTACTAAGTTTTTTTAGTTCTAAACGATGCTCTACTGGACGAACACCTTTAACAGCTTGCTGTAAGTCAGAAACTGAAATATCAAATTCATGTCCAAAGGCAAGACCTGCTAAAATATTATAAACATTATGATCTCCTAATAATCTAGTCTCAAAATGATATTTTTTTTCATCATTAGTAAAAACAACATCAAACTCTGTTCCCTTATTGGAACATTTTATATTAGTAGCTCTAACATCAACATCCGGATTATCTATACCAATCCAAATTACTTTAACCTTGTTTTTTAATTTATAATTAACCTGTTTAGGATCATCACCATTTAATACAGCAAAACCATTTTTTGGTAAAGATTCTATAAGCTCAAATTTTCCATCAATAATATTTTGTTCACTTCCAAAAGATTCCAAATGAGCTGTACCTAATCTAGTCAATATACCATATTGAGGTTTTACTAACTTACAAAGCCCCTTTATCTCTCCTTTAACATAAGCTCCCATTTCAGCAATAAAAATATCATTAAATTTAGTTAAATTATTATTAACAGTCATAATTAGACCATTATATGTATTCAAATTTCTTGGTGTTGGCAAAGCATTATACTTAATATTCAAAATATCACTTAATATATTTTTACTACTTGTTTTACCATAACTACCAGTAATACCAATAATCTTTAAATTAGACATACTCTTTAGTTTAGTTTGTGCTTTATGTTTATAATAATGATAAATAGCTCTTTCAATTGGAAAGTTAATAATATTAGCTAAAAAAACCACAAAAGGATTTAAGCAAACTAATAAAACTAAAACTGTAATCATAATCCAAACAAATTTTAAATCCTGATATCGAATTAATAATAATACAGTGGGAATTAAATATAAAATAGAAGTTGTCACGATCAAACGTCTAACTCTTTTAGTTATAACCAAAGGCTTTTTATTTTGATCATGAGCTAAACGATACTTCCATAAATAAGCAAGAGCAAGTAAAAGAACACCTATAGCAAGTATTAACACTATAGATAATCTTTCTAAATCAAATGCAACAAATAATCCAATTAATGTAATAAGAAAAGCAACTACATCCAAATCTAAAAATTGTTTACTATTACGAAACACCCATTTTAAATATCGATTATTTTCATTATATAAGTTTTGTTGTAACATATGAAGATAACGTTTTGATTTAAATATCAAACAAATAAAAATACATAGTAATAAAAAAGCATACACTATAATCATAAAATCCTCCTAAGATATAAAATTATTGATAATGGTAACTACTCGTGATAAATTTTCAATATAAGCATAATGCGTTCCTGGTAAAACAATTAACGCACCGTCATATAATAAATTTTCTAGAATCTTTGCTTCTTCTATCGGTGCTTCTGTATCTTGCTCTCCCCAAATAAGTAAAGTAGGCTCTTCAATCTTTTTAGCAAATTCCGATAAATCCTCATTAACAACATAGACTAAAGTTTGTCTCATTATTGGACTAGCTGCTTTATAATCTCTAGAACCGATATAATTTTTCATTCTTTCTCCAAATTCATTCATTCCAGGAAGTTTTTTCAATTTCTTTAATATTCTAGTTGATAAAGGTAAACTCTTCTGTAATCTAACACAAGGGCTTCCAAATAAAATCAGTTTTTCAATAGGATGATGAGAAGAATAATGAATAGCTACTCTTCCACCAAAAGAATGCCCCATAATAATAGGTTTCTTAATATTAACACGATTCACTAATTCTTCAATAAGTAAAGAATAGTCCTGAATTTGCCATGGAACTGACGGCTCTTCACTTTCACCAAACCCAGGAAAATCCAAAATCGTAATTCGAAAACGATCCGAAAAAGCATCACCAATAAACTTCATCATTTCAATATTCTGTCCCCAACCATGTAACAACAAAATATCTTTTTTTCCCTCACCATACTGTATATAATTAACAGAAACTCCTCTAATATTGATTTTCATAGCATCACCACTAAAAATATTATAGCATAAAACATAGAAAAACCTTCCTAAAAATTAAATAAAATATTAAAAACGGAAAGAAAATGACAAATTTTAGTGATACTAAAAAGTATTCTAAATAGCCAGAATTACACATATAAAAATACGTAATTAATTAAAAAAAGGAATTAAGCATTACTTAATTCCTTTTATTTTCCTTCATGAATTTTATCAATAATCTTTTCTATATGTTCTCCATACTCAATAGATGTGTCATAAATAAATTTCAATTCTGGAGTATGTCGAATATCAATACGTTCAGCAAGTTTACTACGAATAAAAGAACTTGCTCCGTCTAAAGCTTCTAAAATAACTGATTTTTTTTCTTCTTCTAATACAGTAAAATATACTTTGCAATAACTATAATCACTGCTTGTATCACAACCAGTAATAGTCACAAATTTTAAATCCTCATCTCTAACTTCTTCCATCAAAATAATACTTATCTCTTGCTGTATTAAATGATTAAGTCTCTCTATTTTTATATTCGCCATAACAGTTACCTCCTATTTGGTATTCTTTATATAAACTTTTCGATTTCTCTTTAATCTCACTATCAATTTCAAGATTAAAATCAATTGTAAAAATATCTTGCCAACAGATACAAGGAGAGCTAAAAAAATCAGTAGAACACGGCTCTGCAAGATATTGAATATCAATCATATCACCAACTGAATTAGAATAATGTTCAACAGCAATAGGTTGATAATGATTATTTAAAACTGGTCCAATAACTTTAATATCAACCCCTGTTTCTTCCTTAGTTTCTCTAATCGCAGCATCCCATGGCGTCTCCAATTCTGAATCTAAAATATGTCCACCTGGTTGTAGCCATTTTCTTAATTTTGTATTATAAACAAGTAATATTGCATGATTTTTAAAATCAATCGTATAAGCAGACGCCGTATATTGTCTTCTTGTATTCATAATTATCGTTTGATTTCTACTAAATCGTAAATCTCAATAATATCTCCCTCTTTATAATCTTGACAATTTTCTAAAGTAATACCACAATCCATTCCTTTAGTCACTTCTTTAACTTGGTCTTTTTCATGTTGCAATGTATTAACAGAACCATTATATACAACTACATCATCACGAATAATACGTGCTTTCTCATTATTTCTAACAACACCAGTAATAACATGACAACCAGCAATCAAACCAACTTTAGAAAACTTAAATAACTGACGAATTTCAAGTTTTCCTGTAACTTTCTCCTCATATTCAGGATCTAGCATACCTTTCATGGCATCTTCCATATCTTCTACCACTTTATAAATAATATCATAAGTTCTAATTTCAACACCATATTCTTTAGCATCATCTTGAGCTTGAGCATTAGCACGAACATTAAAACCAATAATAATAGCATCACTAGCTCGAGCAAGAACAATATCACTTTCAGTGATACCACCAACAGCACCACGGATAATATTAATTCTTACGCCCTCAACATCAATCTTCTCTAAAGCACCACGAACAGCTTCCAAACTACCATTTACATCAGCTTTTAGAACAACATTAATTTCTTTAACACCTTCTTGAATGCGACCAAATAAATCTTCTAAAGACATACCACTAAAGTTTGTATCCTTTTCACGCGCACGTAAACTTCTTTCTTCTGCAATATGTTTAGCTTGCTTTTCTGATTCGAAAGCCATAAATTTATCACCCGCATTAGGTACATCACTAAGACCAGTAACTTCTACTGGAGTAGATGGTAACGCTTCAACTATATTCTGCCCTAAATCATTTTTCAACGTACGAACTTTTCCATAAATAGTACCTACAACAATAGGATCACCCAAACGTAAAGTACCATTTTGAATAAGTAGAGTTGCTACTGATCCAACTTTACTATTCTTTTTAGACTCAACTACCACTCCACTTGCATAACGAGATGGATTTGCCTTATATTCTTGCATTTCTGCAACCAATAAAATATTTTCAAGAAGTTCAGGAACTCCTTCGCCAGTAGCAGCAGAAATTTTATTAACAATAACATCTCCACCCCATTCTTCTGGAGTAAGACCATTTTCAACAAGACCAGTCATAACTCGTTCAATATTAGCTTCAGGTTTATCAATTTTGTTGATTGCTACAATAATTGGTACACCTGCAGCCTTAGCATGATCAATTGCTTCTTTTGTTTGAGGCATAACGCCATCATCAGCTGCAACAATAATAATAACAATATCCGTAATTGATGCCCCACGTGCTCTCATCTCAGTAAAAGCTGCATGTCCAGGGGTATCAATAAATGTAATTTTCTTACCATTACATTTTACAGAATAAGCACCAATTGCCTGAGTAATTCCACCAGCTTCTCCTAAAGCAACATTACTCTTACGAATCATGTCTAACAAAGTTGTTTTACCATGATCAACATGTCCCATAATAGTTACAACAGGAGGACGTTCTACTAAATCTTCTTCCTTATCTTCTATCTCAAAACTTTCAAAATTAGAAATATCTGCAGTTTCCTCTTTTTTCAAAGTCTTGTTATAATCAGCAACTAAAACTTCAGCAGTTTCAAAATCAATAGATTGATTTATATTAGCCATAACACCAAGACCCATTAATTTTTTCACTAATTCAACAGCTTGAACATTTAACAAATTAGCTAATTCTCCAACAGACATCCCTTCTTTATATAAAACAACACTATCATCTTGAGTAGCTTCATTTTTTTGTAACTTTTCACGATGTTTATATATTTTTTTTCTTTCTTTAAAGAAATCTGCTTTCTTATTATCCGCTTTTTTTTGTGATCTAGGTTTTACCTTTTCAAAAGAAGTAGAATTATCTAAATCTATTTTTGTATTTAAAGCAAGTTCCTCTGCTTTATCCATAACTTCCTCATCATACAATTTAGATTCTAAATCCTCAATATCTCCTTCAATATAATCCTCTTGATCTTGTAATTCATTATCAAGTAAAATAATATCTGTTTCATCCAAAGGTGTCGTTTCATCTTTATAATCTATGCCAATTTTATCACATAAATTTTTAATTTCTTCTACTGTTTTACCAACATCTAATGCATAATCTTCGATATTCATCATTTTACTTCACCTCCACTATTTTTCAATATTTTTTCTTATATCATCATATACACTCTCTTCTATACTACATTCTAAATGACGTTCCAAAATTTTCTTTTTTTGTGCTTGTTCTAAAACCTGAAGATCTCTTTTAATATATGCTCCTCGACCATTCATCTTTCCAGTTTCATCAACAAGCACTTCACCATCCGGAGTACGAACAATGCGAAGTAAATCTTTTTTAGGTAACTTTTCTCTTGTAATAACACAAGTTCTTAAAGGTATTTTCTTTACTTTCATAATTCCTCCTTAACAATAATTATCTAAAATTAATTCCAGCTTCTCTTGCTTGATCTGTAGTCTTAATATCAATCTTATAATGAGTAAGCTTACTAGCAAGACGAGCGTTTTGTCCTCTCTTACCAATCGCTAATGAGAAATTATCACCATCAGCAATAACCATAGCTTCTTGTTTCTTAGGATCTGTTATAGCAACTGTTAAATCCTTAGCCGGACTTAAAGCATTTTCAATAAATACAGCTGGATCTTTATCATATTTTACAACATCCAATTTTTCTCCATGTAACTCTTCAATAATACGAGCAATTCTGCTTCCTTTTTCTCCAATGCATGCCCCAATTGGATCAATATTAGAATATTCAGAATAAACAGCAACTTTACTTCTATTTCCAGCATCTCTTGCAACACTGTATAACATAATAGTTCCATCTGCTAATTCTGGAATTTCAAGTTCAAAAAGTCTTTTAACAAAACCATAATGACTACGACTTAATAAAATAAGTAGGTTTTTACCAGTATTATCAACTTTAGTAACATAAACTTTAATTTGAGACCCCATTTCAATCTTCTCACCTGGAATAATATCCTTTTTAGGTAAAATTCCATTAGTACGACCCAAATCAATAAAATAATTATCTGTATCCTCTAAAGCAACAGTACCAATTAAAAGCTCATCCTGTTTATCTCCAAATTCTTCCATAATACTATTTCTTTCAGCTTCACGAATTTTCTGAATAACTACTTGTTTAGCTGTAGAAGTAGCAACTCTACCGAAATCTTTTGGAGTAACTTCTTTATCAATAGTATCTCCAATTTCTAATGTCTTATCTAATTTTTTAGCATCACTTAACTTAATTTCTATATCTGGGTTAAAGTAACTATATTCTTCTTGTTCTTCATCATCTTCGTTTTCATCTTCATCCTCATCAGTATAATGTTCAAATAAATAATCTTCATATTCTTCTTTAGTCATCTTATCATCTGGAACAACAGTTAAATATGAATATACTTTTATTTCTCCAGTGGTACGATCAAACAATACTTTGACATTTGTTTTAGAATTAAAATTCTTTTTATATGCTGAAGTAAGTGCTAACTCCATTGCATCATACACAACATCTGGATCAATATTTTTTTCTTTTACAATATTATCTAGTGCTTTTAAAAACTCTTTACCATTCATTTTATTATTCTCCCTTCTCTTTAGAATAAATATCAACCTCATAAATATCATCATCTAACATTTGATTTTGATCAATAAGTTTATTGATTATTCTAGAAGCCTCTGTAATCAAATTTAAATCAATCACTTCTTCACTATCCAAGACAATATTTAATATCTTTTTTCCTTCTTCTGTAGATATAAATACATCATCTACAAAAACATTTAACTTTTCAATTTTTTCTCCTACCAAATTAGTAATCTTATCCTTCATACTTCACCTCCTAGAAACAATAAGAGTGGGAACTTTTCCTTTCCCACTCCTTTCTGTACATAGTATAACATACTTTTTATAAAATACAAACAAATATCTTTAATTTTAAAAAAAATTATGCTATTCTTGAATAAGGTGATGATATGAATAAAATTGAAAAATTTATAAATTTGAAAGGACTTATACTGGGTATTGTTGTATTTTTATTATTTTATTTTAGTTCTTATTTTCAAATAATACCAATTCTTCTATTAAATATAGATATTCAAAAAATAACAGAATCACAAACTGTAATGTTATCAGCTTTTTCTAATACAGTATTGCTTTTGATTCTATACTTTATATTTAGAAAAGAAATAAAAAAAGAGTGGCAAAAATTTAAGGACAAATTTTTAGAAAATATAGATATAGGAATAAAATATTGGTTAGTTGGTCTTGCTATTATGATGATTTCAAATATCATAATCAACATCGTTTTAAATTTAGGACAAGCAGCTAATGAACAAGCTGTACAACAAATGATATCAGCTCTACCTTGGTTAATGTTTATCAACGCCGGATTGATTGCTCCATGTACAGAAGAATTAATATTTAGAAAAAGTTTTCGAAAAGCTTTTCCGAACAAATGGTTATTTATATTAATGTCAGCCTTAATTTTTGGATCTCTTCATGTAATAACAAGTATGACTTCACCAATAGAATTGCTATATATCATTCCATACGGTGCTCTAGGCGGAGCCTTTGCTTATATGTATCAAAAAACTGATACAATATTTACATCAATTACAATGCACATGTTTCATAATTCCGTATTGGTATTATTATCAATACTAATATAAAAAAACTTCCAAATTGGAAGTTTTTTTATTCTACTTCTATACCTCGTTTCATATTGACATCAAGGAATACTAATAAAAAGCAGAAGACTCCTTGAATAATAAGTGTAGAAAAATAAGAAAGCCAATAATTATCAAATACTAACAAATTCATATAAATTAAAGTATAGAACAAATAATTAACTACAAAAGCAAATATATAAGTTAAATAAATTAAAATAAATGAACCACTAGTATTAACTAAAATATATTGATAAATTGTTAAGTTCACCAATTGACTAATAACATAACCACAGAAACCACCACAAATATCATAAAAACTAAAATTCTGTCCTATTACAAAACTCATAATAAAGCTAAATACAACCATAGCAACACCAGAAAAAGAAATACTAATAATTGATTTACCATAACCATATTTTTTTGTAATAAAATTAGTTATAAAATAGATAACTGGCAATATAAAAATAGAATATGTTAAAGTCACATTATCAAAAGAAAAAGTATAATCTTTTAATGATTGTGCAAGAATCACAACTGTTGATAACAACAAGATATAAACCCACCAACCTTCTCTTTCAACTTCCATCACTTCTTCAATATCTTTAGTTTTAGTATTATATTTTTTCAATATTTTTTTACTACTAGACTTTGCCTTTTTTATAACTTCTCTTGTCATATGCCCTACCCTTTCTATTATAGAGATATTGTATCATAAAAAACAGCATAAGAGAAGTGGCTAATTATGAAAATTTATTTCAAGAAAAGAAAAACTATACTATAATAAAATTAGAAAGAAGGATAAACATGAAAATTAAAAATATAAAAAAAGAAATAAAGGCAAAACTTTCACCTTATAGATATAAACATTCCATAATGGTTGCTGAAGAAGCTAAAAAATTAGCAAAACATTATCATATAAATCCACAAAAAGCTTATATAACAGGTTTACTACACGATATAGCAAAAGAATTACCTGAAATAGACAATGAATACTGGATAGAAAAAGGAAATTTATCAAAAAATCTACAAAAAGAAGAATACAAAAACATAAAACATGCAGATATTGGCGCTATTATTGCAAGAGAAAAATATCATTTAAATAATGATATGTGCAACGCTATTAAATACCATACAATAGGAAATAAAAATATGAACATGCTAGCAAAAATTATCTTCATAGCAGATAAAATCGGAAGGCCCAAAATTCCCGATGTTTTAAAACCAGTAAAAGTATTAGCATATCAAGATATTAATAAAGCACTTCTATACTGTATAGAAAAACAAGAATTAAAATTACAAGAAAAGGGACTCAAATTACATCAAGATACAAAAGAATTGCAAAATGTATTAAACAAAAAATAAAAGGAATCAAAAGATTCCTTTTTTATTAATTTCAACAATATAATAATATTAATTTTTTATCATAATCTCATACATTTTTCCTATCTTCAAACCACATCTTAATCCAATATTATAAATAATAAAATAAAAACTCGCATCTATTACTAGATACGAGTAACATATCTCATGGAGCGGATGAGGGAAATCGAATCCCCGTCACAGCCTTGGCAAGGCCGTATTCTAACCACTAAACTACATCCGCATGGAGGGGCCTACCGGATTTGAACCGGTGATCAGGGTGTTGCAGACCCACGCCTTACCACTTGGCTAAAGCCCCACTTGCACTTATGATTATATCAAAGCTAATATAAAATTTCAACAATATTTTTCCTTTTTTTACAATATATGAAAAAAAAGAGGATTTTATTCTCCTCTTACAAAGTAATAAATATTCTTAGAATTATACTTAAATTCAGAATTCTTTAAAATTGGCTTCAAGCCATAAACATCTGTATAAAGATATAAAGTATCATCAACAATAAAACTAACACCATCATCATGAACTTGCCATTCTTTAATATTATCGAATTGACATATCAAAACAGGATTTTCATAATCCTCTTGTATTACTCTATATATAGAACCATCTTTAGTTTTAAAATAATAATCATCTCTATTCTTACGTATATCTTTGGTATTATAAAGTTTTGTAATCTTTTTATTAGTCACTTGTAAAGAATCAACTTTTGGAGAACTAAAAAAACTTTTATCTGCTTTCTTCACCTTAGAATTAGAAATTTCGTAACAAGATTTTAATTCTTTTAATTCTTTTTTATTAAGATCCAAAGTATATTGTTTTTTTTCTTTAGGATCAGTAATATACACTAGGTTATCAGAAACCCCATTAAAATAAGAGTCCTGAGAGATATTTACATCAACAATAGTTTTTCCACCATCAACTAAATTATAAACAATAAGTTGATAATAATTTAAATTATCTTCTTCATTATCCGTATTTACAGTAACATAATACCGACCAGCTCCTATAGACAAAGTATTTTCATAATAATCTTTATTTAAATACATTTTATTTTCCATACCTTCAGAAGATAAAATATAAATTCCCTTATAATTCCAAATAGCAAAAACAAAATCTTCAGGAATATAATCATATGCAACAAAAACATTCTCTTCTTTAGTATTAGGAGCATCAATATTATAATACATCTCATCATAACCATCTTCTGCAAACTTTCTAGCAATAAAAGAAAAGTCTTCATTTTTTTGGAACATTAAATAAGAAGAACTAACTTGTTTACCATCTAATAAACAAGAAACATCATAAGAATGATTTCTTTTATATATAGGAAAAATACATTCTAAATCATTCTTTTGATAATATTTAATATCTGTAATAACTCTCTCTTGCTTATCAAAATCTTGTTCAATAGAAAAAGTATAAGTTTTCTTTTTATTTTGTGTCTTTACTAAAAAAGAATAATAATGATGATTATTGCTTTTATGATAACTTTCAGAAACTGTATAATGATTCTGATCATTAGCAATCAAAGAGTATTTAACCTTATGTTCTGTAACAAAAAAAGTTACAATAAATTGATAACAAAAAGCAATAAAAGCCAGTAAAATTAATATTGGCAAAACCTTCTTCATCCTATCACCTACTATTACAGTATAACAAAAAAAAAGAAAGAAAAAAAGTTATTTTTAGTTTCCCGTATTAATACTATATTTCTTCTTCTCTTCCATCATATAACCAGAAACAGCACTTTCTATTTCATCTAATGCACTTTTTGCCAAATGTGAAATTACTACAAACTCTTTAATGGTATCAATATATATTTTTCCCCAAATAATTCCACTAGTAACTTTTAAATCATTGAACATATCAGGAGTTATAGCATTTAAAAAATATCCAATAACTACCCTTTTTCTTCCAATGAGAATCCTTTTATTGGTAATAGCCACAACAGCACTACTCCAAAAGTTAAATGGATTATTATTTTTTTGACCAACAAAAGCATATAATACTTGTTCATCTGAATTAATATGTCGATCAATAACTGAAGCGTTTTGTTTAATCCTCCAACCAATAGTCATAGGGTGTCGTTTTTTAAATTCTAAAGCAAATTCATATGCACTCTTCATAAAAACCTCCTACTTTTTAATAAAACCATTATCACTAAAGAAATCTACATAACTAGCAGTATCTACTAATCCACTAACAACATCTACAATCTTTCCATTAGATACAACAACTAATAATGGAGTTCCAAATCCATCACTAAAATAATCATCTGAATTAACTAATTTAGTAGAATCATCTGAACTCATTTCATCTGTATTTACATGATTAATTGTTAAATTATACTTATATGCAATATTATGTAAAATAGGTTCAGCAATCTGACAATATCCACATGTAGGTCTAGAGAATAATACAATAGACTTCTCCTCACCTTCATATAAATCTAAATAAGTATCTATATCAATATCTTTAAAATCCTTTTTCTCATCATCAGAAACATTAGCACTCTCTTCTTGTGCACGAGCAGTCATATCATTAGCATCACTAGCACCTGATGTTGATTCTGTATTAGAATTAGATTCTTGATAAGAGTCACCTGCTTTATTTGTTGTTGCACTAGAAGCAAAATAACACAAAGCACACAATAAAACAACTACAATAGCAATCAATATACCAAAAACTATTTTTTTCTTCTTTTCATTCATTTCGTAATTCCTCCATTCATTAATCAATTATAACATATTTCATAAATTATCATAGCTTTTCTAACACTTTTTCATTAAAAAAATACTTTTTATTTACAACAAACATAAATTAAATTAAGGATGTGATAACATAAAAACTACAATAGGAATACCTCGAGCACTTCTATACTATTATGATAAAGATTTATGGATAGAGTTTTTTAAAAAACTAGGAGTACATATCATAATAAGTAATAAAACAACAAAGCAAACCATAAAAGATGGTGAAAAATTAGCACCAAACGAAACCTGTTTAGCACTAAAAATATATTTAGGTCACATGATAGAGTTAAAAAATAAATGTGATTATATTTTAATACCACGTATTTTTTCTCTAGAAAAACATAATCAAGTATGTACAAACTTCAATGCTCTTTATGATTTGGCCAATAACTTATTTGACATAAAAATACTAAATTATAATGTTGATATATCTACTAACAATTATCAGATGCTAGGTTTTTTAAAGTTAGGTGAAAAATTAGGATTTTCATACATCAAAACATACAATGCTTATAAATATGCCGAAAAAATAAAAAAAATGAAAAGAAAAAAACAAGAAGAAGAGCAAAGAAAATTATTATCATCAGAAAAAATAAAAATACTACTAGCAGGACATCCCTACAATTTATATGATAATTTAATTGGAAATAATGTCATAAACTTTTTAGAACAAAATAATATTACTATCCTGTTCAGTAACAAAATTGAAGAAGAAAAAATTGAAGAAGAATACAAAAAAATTTCACCTGACATTCATTGGACATATAATAAAGAATTAGTAGCCAGTGTAAATTATTATGAAAATTTTGTAGACGGAATCATTTTAATTTCATCCTTTCCTTGTGGGCCAGATTCTCTAATGAATGAACAAATCATACACAAAATCAAAAAAGTTCCTGTTATAACATTAATATTTGAAGACTTAAATAACGAAGCAGGAATGATTACTAGATTGGAAAGTTTCATTGACATCTTAAAAAATTTGAAGGAGGAAAAAAATGAATAAAGTAATTAGTTTTCCTCATTTAGAAAATTATTATCACCCTATTTCAAAATTATGAAAAGATGTAACTAAAGAACAAGTTATATTAGCTCCACCCATTACAAAAAAAACTCTAGAAATTGGAAAAAAACATGCTCCAGACACAGTATGTATACCATTTAAATATAATTTAGGAAACTTTATAGAAAGTTTAAACAATGGAGCAAACATTTTATTTACAGCAAGTGGTGGATGTAGATATAGATACTATGCCGAAGCTACAGAAACTATATTAAAAGATTTAGGCTACAATTTTAAACTATATAAAATAGTAAAGAAAGATAAAATAAATGTCAAAGAAATTTATAAAATATTCAAAGAAATAAATCCTAATTTAACTATCAAAAAATTTATACATAGTTTCTTATTTAGTATTATCTATATATTTTATATTGACGAAATAGATAAAATAATAAGAAAAAACATAGGTTTTGAAAAAATTCATGGGACTCATGAAAAATTACAAAAACAAATGTTTAAAGAATTTAATAACGTAGAATCCATTATTAAATTAACTATCTTATATAAAAAATTAAAAAAAAGTTTAAAAAGATAAATATAAATAAACCTAAAAATTGTTTGAAAGTAGGTATTATTGGAGAACTATATACAAATATGGAGCCCTTCGCTAATTATAATTTAGAAAAAGAACTAGCTAAAGACAAAATAGAAATTAAACGATTCACAAACCTTTCCTATTTACTATGGCAAAAAAAATACTTTTAAAATTTATACAAAAGTGAACAAAAAAATATTGTAAATATATGTTCGGAGCAGACACTACAGACAATATTTATCGTACTACTTATTTAACAAAGAAAAATTATGATGGAATTATACATATTAAACCATTTGGTTGTACACCAGAAATTACTGCCATACCAATTATTCAAAAAATATGTGAAAAAAAAGAAGTTCCAATTATCTTTTTTTCCTATGATGAAGAATCAGGAACAGAAGGTATAAATACAAGACTAGAAGCATTTAAAGATTTAATAACTATAAGGAGAGAAAATAATGAAAAAAGCATATTTAGGGATTGATATTGGATCAATTTCTACTAAAGGGATAATAATAGATAAAAACAATACTATCTTAGCAAGTTCATATTTATGGACTAAAGGAAATCCTTTAAAGGCAGTAAAAGAAGTTCTAGAAAACTTAAAGCCAAAGATACCTTCTGAATATCAAATTGTAGGTATAGGAACGACAGGATCAGCCAGAAAACTAATTGGAACAATTCTAGGGGCAAACATCATAAAAAATGAAATTACTGCCCATGCTATAGGAACTATATCAAAGTATCCAGAAGTAAGAACTATTATCGAAATCGGTGGACAAGACTCCAAAATAATTTTAATAAAAAACAAGATTGTAGTTGACTATGCAATGAATACATTATGTGCCGCAGGAACAGGAGCCTTTCTATCTAGTCAAGCAAAAAGATTAGATATCCCAGTAGAAGAATTTGGAAAAATTGCTTTAACTAGTCAAAATCCTACTTCAATCGCAGCCAGATGTACTGTCTTTGCTGAAAGCAATCTAGTTCATAAAGCACAAATGGGATATAAAAAAGAAGACATAATTGCTGGATTATGTAAAAGTGTTGCTACAAACTACTTGAACAATGTTGGTAAAGGAAAAAAAATATTACCTCCTATTATTTTTCAAGGTGGAGTTTCCAAAAATATTGGTGTTGTAAAAGCTTTTGAAAATATTTTGAACGAAAAAATACTAACCGATGAAAATGGCCATCTGATGGAAGCTCTAGGAGTAGCAATACTTTCTAAAAAAGAACCAGAAATAAAATTTAATTTTAATATTATAGAAAATAATTTTGAAACTAGTAGTATTACTTGTTCAGGGTGTCCTAATAATTGTGAAATTATTTGTGTAAAAAAAGATAAAGAATTATTAGATTTTTGGGGAAATCGTTGTGAAAAAGGAAACAATATAATAACAAAATAAAAAGATAAGAATTCTTATCTTTTTATTTGGGATAATTTCTGATTTACCATTCTATTCTGCCTTTTTATCATTTTTTTCATATTAGGCTTAGAATGTTGTTTTACAGGAAATTCACTAACGCCTCTTCCTTCAGCAACAGTAACTCCTAAAAAAGAATCTTTCTCTTCTATTTCAAATAGACTAGGGACAACAGTAATTTCGTCAAAAACGTTTCCAATACCACTAAGTTTTATAATTTGTTCCTTATCTTCATTCATATCATAAAAACGAAAAATATACTCTAAAAAATGAAATTCATTTTCTATTTGAACATAACTAATTTGGTGTTGTATCAAATCTCGAACTAACCATTCTGTAAAAAATTTCCTATCACTAACAGCAATATTTTTAACAATCATTATTTTCTCTCCAAATATTCTTCATAAGGAATAGCTCTATCTATAATTTTTCCATCATCCAAAATTTCAATAACTCTATTACTAACAGTACTATTTAATTCATAGTCACGAGAAGTAAATAAAATCTCCCCTTTAAAATTAGTCATACCTTTATTTAAAGAAGTAATACTTTCCAAATCTAAATGGTTTGTTGGTTCATCTAAAATCAAAAAGTTAGGTTCTTCTAACATCATTTTAGATAACATACAGCGAGCTTTCTCTCCTCCAGATAAAACAGAAACTTTCTTAAAAACATCTTCTCCAGAAAATAACATTCTACCTAAAAAGCCACGAAGAACAGTTTCGTCTTTTACATCATAATATTGACCAATCCATTCCATAATATTTTTATCAGTATCAAAGTATTCAGTATTATCCTGTGGCAAATAACCATATTTAATAGTTTTTCCCCATTCAATAGTTCCTTCATCATATTCTTCTTTTCCTACTAGGATATTAAATAATGTTGTTTTAACAAAATCATCTTGAGCTAAAAATGTAATTTTATCACCCTTTAATATAGTAAAAGACACATGATCTAAAATGGTTTTACCATCAATAACTTTAGTTAAATTTTCAACCTTTAATATTTCTTTTCCAGCCTCTTTTTCAATCTTAAAATCAATATATGGATATTTACGAGAAGATGGAACAATTTCATCTAATTGAATCTTATCTAATAATTTTTTACGAGAAGTTGCTTGTTTTGATTTAGAAGCATTTGCACTAAATCTGGCAATAAATGCTTGTAATTCTTTTATTTTTTCTTCTTTCTTCTTATTAGACTCTTTCATTTGTTTTTGTAAAAGTTCACTTGATTCATACCAGAAATCATAGTTACCCACATATAATTTAATCTTACCATAATCAATATCTGCAATATGAGTACATACTTTATTTAAAAAGTGACGATCATGAGAAACAATAATAACAGTATTATTAAAATTGATTAAAAACTCTTCTAACCATTTAATCGCTTCAATATCCAAACTATTTGTAGGCTCATCTAAAAGTAGAATATCAGGATCCCCAAACAAAGCTTGAGCAAGTAACACTTTAACCCTTAGCTTTACAGGTATCTCTTTCATCTTCATAGAATGATATTCCATATCAACACCCAAACTATTTAGCAAGGTAGCAGCATCACTTTCAGCATTCCAACCATCTAACTCCATAAATTCTGCCTCTAAATTAGCAAGCCTCATACCATCTTCTTCACTAAACTCTGTTTGCATATACATTTTATTTTTTTCAGTCATAATTGAATATAACTTTTCATTTCCCATCATAACTACTTCAAGAACCGTATCATTCTCATACTGATAATGATCTTGTCTTAAAAAAGATATTCTTTCACCCTTAGAAATAATTACTTCACCAGTAGTTGTCTCTACTTCTCCAGATAAAACCTTTAAAAATGTACTTTTTCCAGAACCATTAGCTCCTATTAATCCATAACAATTGCCACTAGTAAATTTAATATTAACATCCTCGAATAAAGTACGTTTACCAAATTTTAAACTAACGTTATTTACTTGTATCATTTTATCACCTCAAAACTTCTTAAATTTTACTATAAATATTTAAAAAAAACAAGATTATAAAATTTTTCTCTTCACATACTCAGATAAATTATCTTCTTTAATATCAGAAGCAATAAAATCCATCAAAGAATCACCTTTATAACAAAC
Source organism: Mycoplasmatota bacterium (assembly GCA_022771205.1). Classification (GTDB taxonomy): domain Bacteria; phylum Bacillota_I; class Bacilli_A; order RF39; family UBA660; genus Faecimonas. The sequence continues at coordinate 212,658 of JALFCF010000006.1, forward strand.
TTCTTGTTTAATTTGATATAATTTAGCATAATCATAATAATATCTACCGATTTCTTGATTAGCATAACTACTCAATACTCGAAAATATAAAAAATCATCAATCTTACTTTGATTCATTAAAAACACTTCATCCGAACTTAATTGAGTATCCCTATAAAATTTTCCAGGATCAATAAAATATAAACCATAATTAAAAGAATGATTACAAATCTGATAGCTTCGAGGCATCAAATCAGAAATAACAATCTGTTCCTGACTTAAAATATAATTATCCTCTTTTAATAAATTGAACTCATCTATAACTAAATCAGTAGGTAACATCATAAAATGAAGTAATCCTAAATCTTTAACGTACTGAGTAGTATAACCTTTAAACTTGCCAAGTATTGTATATAAAGTATCTTGCGGCAATAAAATACGTTTAGTCATAATCTTTTCTAGCTTTTGAACTTCATCCAAAGATAAACGTTCATTTAATTTAAAAAGATGATAATACTTATAAGCTAAATCTCCTTTTCTATAAACTTTTGCTTCCCCGCCCTTACCAATATAATTCCAAGGAAACAAAACCTTTGGACCTTCTCTATTAATAACAAACTTCAAAACAATCACATCATTTCATAAAGAAAAAAAGAAAAGTTTTCTATAATTCAGAAAACTCTTTCAAATACTGATAAACCTTTTCAATTTGTACTATTTCTTCTTTGTTTTTACCAATGTTTTTCAATAGACTAGAAGAATTAATAACGTTTTTCTTAGTTTTCTTTTTTTCTTGGGATTTTTCAAACTTCTTTTCAATAAATTCAATACTTTCAACATCACTAAGTATTTTTTTGCTATCTACTTGCATAATACCTTGTTTCTTAGGAATATGATCAAATTGATAACGAAAATAATCAATTTGCCTAAAAATACTTGGACGTTTATAATTCTCATATATCATAAGTGCATAAATTAGAAAACGCATATCATCTTTTACATGAATATTTTTCCCATATTTTTGCTTCATTTTAGCGTATTGTGTAATAATATATTGTTTCTTATCACTTAATTCTAACCTTTTTGAAATAGCTTCTTTAGTCAAAGATAACTCTTTTTTCTTATAGAAAAAATTATAAAAGAACAAGATAATAAATACCCATAGTAAAAATTTTAATTGTTCTGCATCTAAAAAAACCATATCAACTTGTCTAATAATTAATTGATTTAGTAAATAAGCAACAACAACATTACATAAATATAGTTGCAAAACTCCTTCTTCTTTAGCAAAGAAGTCTTTTTCCAATAAGTACGTAGTACAAACCATCCGTATTAAAAATTCAAAAACAACTATAATAAATAAATCATCACAAAATATACTAAATCTAAAATAACTAGCTATTCCTGCCAAAAATACTAAAAATATATTTGTGAATAAAACGTACTCTATTTTTGTCAAATGAAATTTTTTAGTAAAAAAATTAAGAAATAAAAATAAAAGAAAAGAAAAAAATACATAACTAATAAATACTAAAAATTCCATCTTAATCCCCCCTAAAATCACGCTTATTATACTACGAAAATAAAGAAAAGACAAATGTTATTTTGTCTTTTCTTTAAAAATCAACGAAAATATAAATCTAACAAATGGACCAGCATAAAATAATTGAAAACACATTGCCATTGGAAAATTTAAAACTAAACATTTAAGCCATGTAACAAAAATTTCAGTTAACTCTGGTCTAGAAATAAATAACGTTGCTATTAAACTCATAATTGGACACATAAAACATACAATTACAATTGAAATAGCATAAGAAATAATGATTGGAGGCTGTTTTTTAGGATCAATTGCTTTAAATACTAATTTATGAGCAATTTTACCAATAAAGAAAAACTCCAATAAACCTGCTACTAACCACATTAATGGAAACTCCTTAAAAGCTTCCAAAAAAACAAAATTCTTTAATCCTCCAATATTTAATGAAATATTATAACAAATCATTACATAAACCATAACTGCTGCCATAATAACAGTATAAACTGCATCTTGAATTTTAGTTTTTGGCATACTAACACTCCTTTCCAAAATAAAAACAACACAATATAACCTGTGTTGTTCGTTATTCATTCAAAAGAATGTACGTTTCCAATAATAACCGATTATCCTGCTTGCATATTGTAGCAAAAAATAAAATTATATTCAAGAATTATTTTTATTTAAATCCAATTCCTTCAATCTTCTCTTTACCATAAATACCAAATCCATAGAAGCATTAATTTTATATAAAACAAGTAAGCTATCTTGTAATTTTGTTCTAAGCGACATTGTATCTTTAATATATTCAGCCTCTTTTTTATAATCAAAATTATAAATAAGATTCTCTGATAAAAAATCACGAATATAATTTTCAATATCTTTAAGTACATACACTTTCAAATCATATTCATCCATTTCCATAATCCCATAATATCCACCAACCAAATATTTAAATTCATCTTGTAATGTCATATTTCACCTCTTTTTCTATCCACCTCATAATTACTAAAACAATATAATTAATTTGTTCCAAAGTTAAATCCTTTTCTTTTGAAATGTGATGCCATTTATAAAGACAACCTCTACAACAAGTAGCTGTAGCATGTTGAGCAATAAAAACAGGATGGCCTCGCATCGGTGTCTGTTTACCGTCATTTTCTAAATTTGAAGGTGCAAGTCTTGTAGAAATAAAATCATAAGCATGTTTTTTTATAGTATCCAATCCGTGAGATAATACATATTGCTTATCCTTATCAGAAAGATGAAATCTGCTACGAAACTTAGATTTAGAAAGTTTAAAAAAAAGTTTATCTATTTCCATATTTTGATATTCTAAAAAAGTCATTCTACTTTTCCCCTACAATAGATGCAAAAAAATAATGCATTTTCTCTTCTAAATCTAAAACTGAGACTTCGACTTGATATCCAATCTTACCAGCACTAAAAATAATAGTAGAAAATTGTTGAGCACTAATATCAATAATAACAGGAAACTGTTTTTTCATTCCTATGGGAGAACACCCACCATGAATATAGCCAGTAAGATTTAATAATTCTTTAGATGGTAACATAGAAACAGATTTTTCACCAACCACAATACTAGCTTTTTTTAAATCCAATTCTTTATCTACTGGAATCATAAAAACATAATATTTCTTAGAATGACCAACTGTAACCAATGTTTTAAATACCTGTTCAAAATTTTGTTTTAACACTTCTGCAACTTCCACACCACTAATAGCACCTGTATCACCATAATAATAAGAATTATACTTTATTTTCTTTTGATCTAAAATTCTCATCACATTTGTCTTTTCCATAAAATCACCTAAATTTCTTTTTGATAATAAACACTATATTCCATAAGCCCATGTTTTTTATAAAAATTAATCACGGGAGTATTTTTAGGAAAAGCAAGTAATTTAATATACTTAGCACCCTGATTATATGCTTTATTTTCAAACCCTGTAAACAGCATATGAGCAATGCCCTGTCTTCGATATTTTTCATCACCACAAATATAATCAAGCATCGCAACTTTTTCACGATACCACCAAGCTTTATTTATTACTTCTCCATCAACAAAACCAACAACTTTTCCTTCATCATTCTCATAAACCAACAATATAGAATTTCTTTTCCTAATTCTCTGCTTTAACTTCAACATCCCCCTATCAGTTGCAAAACAATTTGGAAGAACATTAGAATCAAATTTAATTTCAGCTTTTTCTAACTGTAAATGTAAATATAACAAAGAATCGTAATCTTTAATAGTCCCTTTTCTTATATTCATAAGCCTTCATCCCTTTCAAAAAATCAATAAATTCACAATAAAAATCTATTTTATAATCGGTTAAAGAATTGATACTCTCTCTATCTTTATCAGAATATTTATCATACACATTAACAACATCCATCCCAGCTGCTTTAGCTGCCATAACACCATGCAGCGAATCCTCAAAAACTAAACATTGTTGAGGACTACTATGATAATGTTCCAAAACTCGCATATAAACCTCTGGGTGTGGTTTTTTTATGAACTACATCTTCTTTTCGAACAACGTAATCAAAAATATCATAAAAAGGAACATCCCTAGACATACACACATTACCTTCAGCATAAATATCTAATTGTCTCTGAGTAGTTGCTGTCGCTAAAACAATTGTAAATCCCATAGACTTTAATAAATTTAACAATTCAGGAACACCTGACTTATAAGTTAATTCATTTCTTAAAAAATAGTCAACACTTGCCCATCTTTCTTGAATTAATTGTTCCTTAGAAATGTTCATATCATATTTTTGAATCAAATATTCACAATAAGCAATATAAATATCAGAATTAGAATGATGTTCCAGAAAATTCTCTCTATCTGTTTGAAGTAAATCTAAATCAATTTGGACCCCTGCATATTTATCAATAATTTTATAATCAGCCACATTCCAGATTCCAATTGAATCAATCAAAGTTCCATCCATATCAAAAATCATATACTTTTTTTGTAATAAATTTAAATTAGATAAGCTTTTCATGATATCACCTTTACAAAATATTTTATCATAGCTAAAACTAAATGAAAATAAAAAAAATAGGCATTTACTATACCTAATTATTCATATATTGATTATATTATAATGAAAGGAATGAAGTAATATGTACGGAATGTATCCTTATCCATACAACTATGGAAATAATGATAGTTTCGGTTCAGGATGGATCTGGGCTATTATTATAGTTATCATAATTATTTTCTTCATCTGGGGAGGAAATAACAACTGTTGCAACCACGGAAATAGCTGCAGATAAAAAGCACACTAGTTGTGCTTTTTTTTGTAACAAAAAACATTGCAAATTGCAATGTTAAATTTCAATATGGTGGAGCATAGCGGGATCGAACCGCCGACCTCGTCCTTGCGAAGGACGCGCTCTCCCAGCTGAGCTAATGCCCCACGGCTCGGTTAATATATACGAATTGAGGCGCCTTTTCAAGAATGAAAACGCGGCGGGAGTCCTCCCAAGAGAAAGATTGGGCGTTTCTTTTTTCTTTCCCGGTGTTATAGTACGTTGGCTTAAGCGAGAATCCACCATGAAACAACTCCTCTTCTGCATCCTCGACAACAACCAAAAGGCGGAAACGCTTCTTCGGACCTTGTCCCAAGAAGGATATAACGGCACCGTCATGAACACGATCGGAATGCATCACGTTCTTCCGGACGTCCATGGGCACGGGGCCGCCATCAGTCTCGCCTCGATGGTAGACGATTATCCTCAAGGAAACCTTACGCTTTTCATCATCATCGACGAGAAAGACCTCGAGAAACTCAAGGAACGGATCCGCGCCTTAACGGGATCTTTCAAGGACATTCCCGGGGGCATGTTCGTCTTGCCGCTCTCCTCGGTTGAAGGAATCTTCTGATTCATCTAGAAAAGGACCCC
>JALFCF010000002.1 GCA_022771205.1 Mycoplasmatota bacterium
AACAGCTGAAGATCCATATTCTCTAATGTTTAGAGAATATGAAGTAAATGTTTCTTCTCCAATAACTGTTGTAGATGAAAATGGAAAAGAAAAAACAACATTTGATTCATTAGAAGGATTTAGATTACGAATTCCCGTATCGGAAATAAAAGAAAATAAAATTAATTTTAAAGCTGAAATCATTGGGAAAATGAAACTTGATCAATGGGGGGTATATTCAGAAGAATATGACCCAATAACTATGACTAAACGTCAAGCTGTAAATCCTAATGGTATTTTAATGAACTGTGGCACATGGGAAACTTATGAAGCCTTTTATCCTTTAGAATTGAACTATGATGTTGCAGTAGGAAACTTAAATATTAAAGTAATTGATGCTGAAAGTAAAGAGGAATTAAAAGATGCGGAAATAGTTATCTATGACGCAACTGGAAGAGAAGTATACAGATACCAAACAACAGGAAGTGAATTAAATATTACGCTACCTATTGGTAATTATACTGTAAAACAAATTGTAACTCCTCCAAATTACCAAGCAAGAGTTGTAGAACAAAAAATAGAAATAACAGAAAACAGTAATACAATTGCTACTTTAGAAAATATTCAATTGATATCAGTACCAGATACTATGAAAAAAGCTACAATTGTCACAATTATAGGAGTTATTATAGTAGCGATAGGTGTTGCTATAATAATAATTACTTTCCCAACTAAGAAAAAATAAAAGAGAAAAAGACTAGTGATAGTCTTTTTCTCTTGTAAAAAAAGTGGATTTATGATATAATATGGATGCTTTAAAGGGGGAAGGTAAAAATGATTAGAAATTTAAAAGTAATAAAAAATAATTTAGCAGCTGTAGCATTAGCAGGTACAATGATTTTTACAAGTGGCTGCTCAATAGAACATAAAGAATATGAACCAACAGAAGCAAGCTATTCAACTATTTATATGACAGAATATGATGATATTAATCATGAACTATATTGGGATGAAAAAACACCAGAAGAGCTTGCTGATATTTCAAAAGATATTATAGCCTTAAAAGATGTAGAAGATGATACTTTATATGTAGCTAGTTATCTAGCTGCCGGTTATGAAGCAGCCTTGAAAAACGATACAAAAAGTGAGGCTAGAAAGAATAATCCTGAATATGCAAAAAATGAATCATTTAATGCAGGGTATGATTTAGGAAAGGCTGACAAGTATTTGAACAAAGCTCGTGACGAGCAAAGAGCATACGTTAGTATTACCACTGGTTCTGATAATCAAACAACAGGTGAAGCCAATTATTATCCAGTAGATGAATTAACTGTTATCTCTTATACTGGCAGAAATGCAATTGTTAGAAATTATAATGAACAGCAAGTAAAAAATGGAAATTATGAAGATTTATTAGGTCAAGATATGACTAATTACATTGGGAAAGATTTTGAAGCTACATCATTACAAAATTTTGCACTAGATAATTATGAGTCTTTACCACAAGATGCGATTTATATAGCATATAATGATTATCGTTATATTGCAAAATTAACTACTACTAATATGAGTCAAGTGAATGCAAATACTACTAGCAAAACACGTTAGAATAAGAGGAATTTTATGAGAGAATTTATAGATTACTATGAGGCATTGGGAGTGTCACCAAGTGCTACAATAAAAGAAATAAAAAAGGCATACCAACAAATAGCTAAAACTTGTCACCCTGATATGACAAAAGATTTATCAGAAAATGAGCAATTATTAAGGAAAAGAAAATTTATAGTCGCAACTCAAGCAAAAGATATTTTAGTTGATGAAGAAAAAAGAGCATCATACGATATCAAATATAAATTGTACCAAGAACAACAAAAAAGAAGTCAAGAGGAAGAAGATATTCCATTTTGGGAAAAGCCAAATTGGGGCGGTCATCAGAGAAGTAGTGAAAGTCAGAATGAATACTCAAGACATGAAGATTATCAACAAAAAGAAAAGAATGATACACGCTCAAGACAACAATCTTGTCAACAAAAAGAAAGGCATGATACGAGATCAAGACAACAATATTATCAAGAAGATGAATGGTATGATGCTCAATCATTATACTATGATTTTTGTGACTTTCTAAGAGAAATAAGATATAGTGTTTTAAATACTTATTATGATGTAAAAGATGAAGAATATTCAGTTAGAGAACGTTGGAGAAAATATAAAGAAGTATTTAGAAGAACTAGAAATATGACTATATTTAGAAAAGGATTTATAGTTTTTGAAAATGAGTTTTTATATTCTTTAGGCAAGTTAAAGCTAGAAAGAAGAGAAACACCAGGACATTACATAATGAAAAATCGAGGAAAAGCTCTTGTTGCAGCAGGATTAATATTGGTCTGTACAACAGGAATGTTTTCTGGAAATTCAGAAAGTAAACCAATTGCCGATCCTATAACAAGCGAAGCAGAAGATCTTTTAACAGAACCTGTTTCACCAACTATTACTATAACAAGAACATATACAGTAGGAGCTGGCGATACCTTGTCTGAATTGGCAGAAGACGCAAATTGTACTCGTCAAGAAATAAAAAATTTAAATGACATGGATTCAGATATTTTATATTACAAAGATGTCATAAAAATTCCATATCATATTCCAGAAGATGAGATTGGAAAATATACAACTGTAGAATTATATGACGGAGAGAACTTATATGACTTTGCTGAAAGCCACGAAACTAATCCTAAGTCATTAAAAAAACTAAATCCAGATACCATAATTGAAGTAAATGGTGCTTATGCAGTAACTTCAGATACTATTATCACACCAACATTCGCTTCGTATGATTATAGTAGTAACAAAACAAAATAGAATAGGGTAGCAATACCCTTTTATTTTTTGTATAATGAAAAAGAGGGATAAACATGAGAAAGTATTTAACAATAGTAAATAAAGAAAATAAAATAAAACCAAATTATTTAAAAAATATAAAACTAGTTACTTTAAAAGATATTGATAAAGAAGATACTTTACTAGAAGAAGAAACTGCAAAATCATATAAAAAATTACGTGACTTTTTAAGAAAAAAAGGAATTGAAATAGGGTTATATGGATATTATAGAACTATAGATTATCAGCAAAAATTGAAAGAAAGATTTGTTCAACAATATGGAGAAGAATATGCTAACCAAATAGTTGCTCCCCCAGGAAGAAGTGAACATCATACAGGTTTGGCTATAGACCTATCAATCAAAATAGATGGACAATATGATAAGAACAATAATGAAATAAATAAGCATATAAAAAACTATCAAGCAATAGTTCCATATTTATCGCAATATGGATTTATTTTAAGATATCCCAAGGGAAAAGAAGACATCACAGGATATCCATACGAACCTTGGCATATCCGTTATGTTGGTAAAATACCAGCCCAAATAATGTATGAAAACAACTGGACATTAGAAGAATATTTAAGAGATTTTTCTGCTATTTTATATGTAAATAAACCAGCAGGTATAACTTCTTTTGACGTAGTAAATCAAATAAGTGAAATCTACGGAATAAAAAAAGTAGGTCATACTGGAACATTAGATCCTCTAGCAGAAGGAGTTTTAATAGTTACAATAGGGAAAGCTACTAAGGTTGCAGAACTCATAACAGCAGAAGATAAAGAATACAAAGCAGGAGTTTTATTAGGAGTAGAAACAGATACATTAGATATTACCGGTAAAGTTATTAAAAGTAAACCAGTAGATTTATCTAAAGATATAGAAAAAATAGTAAATAGTTATCAAAAAACTTATATGCAAGAAGTTCCAATTTATTCTGCTATAAAGGTGAAAGGAAAAAAATTATATGAGTATGCAAGAAAAGGAGAGAAAGTAGAATTACCAAAAAAAGAAGTGACGGTAAAAAAGATAAAATTGTTATCAAGTGACAATGATACATTTATAATAAAAGCTCTAGTAACAAAAGGTTGCTATATAAGAAGTTTAATTAGAGATATTGGAAGAAGTCTTGATACTTATGCCACTATGACAACTTTAACTAGGACAAAACAAGGAACAATTGACATTAAACAAACGAATACTTTAGAAGAATTTATAAAGGGTAAAGGAATACTTCATGGAATAGATGAAATATTAGATCTTCCAATAATTATTGTAGACAAAGAAGAAGAAAGAAAAATAAAAAATGGTCAAAAGATGCCAAATAAGTATCACATAAATAACAAGGTAATATTTAAAAACAAAAACAATAAAATTTTAGGTATATACAAAGTAGAAAAAGATATGTTAAGAGTATGGAAGAACTTTTAAAAAAGTTCTTTTTGTTTACTGTAAAATAAAAGCTTGCCACTAGGAAAGAAATAAAAGAGATAGTATAATAAACTAGAAAGTAGGAGATAACATGTTAGAAGTAATATTTTTACTTTTAGGTTTTATTATTATAATTAAATCCAGTGATATTCTTGTGGACTGTGCATCATCATTAGCAATTCGTTGTAATATTCCTAAAATGTTAATAGCTTTGACAATAGTTGCTTTCGGTACTTGTGCCCCAGAAGTGGCTATTTCTTTTCAAAGTGTCTCAGCAGGAAATGGAACGATAGCTTTTGCAAACGTAATTGGTAGTTGTATTGTGAATACATTTTTAATTATTGGATTGGCAGCTATCATAAGACCAATTAGAGTAAAACATGCAACAATAAAAAAGGAACTACCAATTTTACTAATTATTACAACTGGTTTTGTTGTATTAATGCTAGATAGCGTTTTTAATCCGTTAACCCCTAATACATTTTCTAGAGCAGACGGAATTATTTTAATTTTATTATTTTTGATGTTTGTATCTTATATTGTACAATTATTAAAAAAGAAAAATATGGATACTGAAAAAATAGAACCAAAGTATAAAAATATATTTTTAATTTTATTCTTATTAATTGGCTCTATCCTATGTATTTCATTAAGTAGTGACGTAATAGTAAATAGTGCAACAGCGCTTGCTAAAAAATTAAATGTAAGTGAAAAAGTAATAACAATGATTGTAGTAGTTATAGGAACTTCTTTACCAGAAATGTTTATGACGATAACAAGCGCCAGAAAAAAAGAATTTGATATGGCTATCGGTAATATTATTGGAACTAATATTTTTAATATTTGCATTGTTTTAGGTTTACCAATTGTAATTTTTGGAGATTTAGTATTAGAAAATTTTAATCTAATAGATATAATAACTGTATTTTTAACTTCATTCTTGCTTTATATATTTGCTAGAAGTGAAAAAGAAGTTTCAAAAAAAGAAGGAATCTTAATGGTAGCAATTTTTATAGCATATTATATTTGTTTAATCATAGGATAATACTTGCAAAAAGAATAAAAATATAGTATATTATATGTGCTGCCAATACTCAGTCTAAAGAATTTCCGACTTTTTACTTAGTTTTGGTGAATTTATAAGAAAGGAAGTGTTAATTATGGCATTAACAAAAGAAGAAAAAAGTGCAATCATCAAAGATTTTGCAAAAAATGAAAAAGATACAGGTTCTGCAGAAGTACAAGTTGCTATTTTAACAAAAGAAATTAACGATTTAACAGAACATTTAAAAACACACATTCACGATTATCATTCAAGAAGAGGTCTTTTAAAGAAAGTTGGACAACGTCGTAATATGTTAAACTACTTAGCTAAAAAAGATATTCAAAGTTATCGTGAAGTAATCAAAAAATTAGGTTTAAGAAAATAGTGCGAAAGCACTGTTTTTTTATCATAAAAAGGTGACCAGATGAAAAATAATATTGCAGAAGAAAAAAAGTTAGAAATAGTTTTTGAAGAAATAGTTGAAGATAATACCATGATTTCAGCAATAAGAGAAACAGATGGGACAGAAAAATTAAGAATTACATGGATAGAAAAACAAAAAAGAGAAAATATAATGCGTAACTATGAATTACCTTTCAAAACTCTAGCAAAAACGGAAGATAAAATAACAGGTATAACAACATTATATGGTTATAATAACAGTATAATTGAATACAATGGATTGGGTTTAATCTGGTATAATATATCAAGTACCAGTCAAGAAAATTCTATAGAATTAATAGATTCTTTTGATTTTGAAGATCATAAAACATATAGCTCATCTGATAGTGGTATTAAACTATATCAAAATTTATTTCAAAAAAAACCAATACAAAAAATAATAAAAAACAATAAGATAAAACAATAAATCAAAGAAAAAGTAGAAATTTTTCTTTTTTTTTGATATTCTAGTAATGAAATTTATATGGAGGAAGTATGAAAAGTAAAACAAAGAAAAAAATATTTGAATTAGACTTTTATGGAAGAAAAATTGTAGTAGAACATGGAGAATTAGCAAAACAAGCAGATGGTGCTGTGTTAGTTCGCTATAATGATACTGTAATATTAACAGCTGCCGTTGTATCAAAAACAGTAAACCTACTATCTGATTTTTTTCCATTAACAGTAAATTATCAAGAAAAATTATATTCAGTAGGTAAAATACCTGGAGGATTTATTAAAAGAGAAGGACGCCCAAGTGAAAATGCTACTTTAGCAGCTCGTATGATTGATCGTCCTATGAGACCATTATTTCCAGAAGGGTTTAAGAATGAAGTACAAATTATATCAACTGTGTTATCAGTAGATCAAGAGTGTTCCCCAGAATTAACAGCAATGTTAGCTTCATCTTTAGCTGTATCAATATCAAAAATTCCATTCAATGGACCAATTGCTGGAGTAAAAGTAGGTAGAGTAAATGGAGAATTTATTATTAATCCAACACCAGAAGAACTAGAAAAATCAGAATTAGATTTAACTGTAGCTGGTACTAAAGATGCAATAAACATGGTAGAATCAAGTGCTAAAGAAGTACCTGAAGATATTATGTTAGAGGCATTAATGTTCGGCCACGATGCAGTAAAGAAACTAATTGCTTTTGAAGAAGAAATTATCGCTGAAATTGGCGAAGAAAAAATGGAATATGAAACTTTAGTAGTAGAAGAAGAGATGAAACAACAAATTACCGAATTGATTTCTAAAAAAATGGACAAAGCTCTTCGTATTAAAGATAAATTAGAAAAATATGCCGCAATAGATGCAATCAAAGAAGAAGTAGAAGAATTATATAAAAATAAATATGAAGATAAAGTAAAAGATGAAGAATTAAAAGAGATATTAGTAAAAGCTAATATGGTAGTATCTGATATTGAATATAACTTATTTAGAAGTATTGTCGTAAAAGAACATATTAGATCTGATGGTAGAAAAATGGATGAAATTAGGCCATTATCTACAGATATTGATTTACTTCCAAGAACTCATGGTTCAGCACTATTTACTCGTGGAGAAACTCAGGCTCTTTCTGTTACTACATTAGGTGCTCTTGGTGAACACCAAATTCTAGACGGTCTAGAGCTAGAAGATCAAAAGAGATTTATGTTACATTACAACTTCCCACAATTTTCAGTAGGTGAGACTGGTAGATATGGTGCTCCAGGAAGAAGAGAAATTGGGCATGGAGCTTTAGGAGAAAAAGCTTTATTACAAGTAATACCAAGTGAAGAAGATTTCCCATATACTATTCGTGTTGTATCTGAAATATTAGAATCTAACGGTTCTTCTTCTCAAGCAAGTATTTGTGCTGGTTGTATGTCATTAATGACCGCTGGTGTGCCAATTAAAGCTCCAGTTGCTGGTATTGCCATGGGATTAATTACTCATGATGATGACTATACAATATTAACAGATATTCAAGGAATGGAAGATCATCTAGGAGATATGGACTTTAAAGTAGCAGGAACGAAAAATGGTATCTGTGCACTACAAATGGATATTAAAATAAAAGGAATCACAAAAGAAATCTTAAAAGAGGCCCTAGAACAAGCACGTAAAGCTCGCATGCAAGTATTAGATGTTATGCAAAAACAAATAAAAGAACCTAGAAAAGAAGTATCAAAATATGCTCCTAAAATGGAAACATTCATGATTGATCCAATGAAGATAAAAGATGTCATTGGTAAAGGTGGAGAAATGATTACAAAAATCATTTGTGATGCTTCTAATGTCAAAGACGTAAATAATATTAATGCAGTTAAAGTAGATTTAGAAGATGATGGTCGTGTAATTATTTATCATAGTGACCAAGAAATTATCAACAAGACAAAAGCTATGATTGAAGAAGTAGTTCGTGAAGTTGAAGTTGGAAAAATCTATGAAGCAAAAGTAGTAAAAATTGAGGATTTTGGATGTTTCGTACAATTATGGCCAGGATGTGAAGGTTTAGTACATATTTCACAACTTGCACATGAACGTGTTGATAAAGTAGAAGATGTTGTAAAAGTAGGAGACGAAATCATTGTTAAAGCTTTAGGTCCAGATAAAAAAGGCAGACAAAACTTTTCAAGAAAAGATGCACTACCAAAACCTAAATCAAAAGAATCAAAATCAAAACAAAAAAATGAAGAGTAGAAAAGTTCAGAAATGAACTTTTTTTTCATATACTGTTTTAGGTGATTTTAATGTTAAAGAAGAAACTAATTCAAGTAACATTAGTTTTATTATTAGTGCTTTTTAGTTTTTATTACACAAATAAAACAGTAGAAATTATTAGAGAAGCAGATCCTTTAATGAAACAAATAAAGCAAGAAAGCGAAAAACATACAACTACTGCCAAGAATGCTAAAATAGAAGGAAATAAAATAATTCCTGGATTGAATGGTGAACAAGTAGATTATGAAGAAAGTTATAAAAGAATGAAACAATATGGAAGTTATAATGAAAGTTTAACTGTATTTAAAGAAACGAGTCCAACCATATCTATAGAAGACACATATGATAAGTTTATTATTTCTGGGAATGAAGAAAAAAAAGAAATTGCATTAGTTTTTCCTATCTATAATAGTACAGATCCCAAAAAGATAATTCAAATACTAAATCAAGAGGATACAAAAGCAACATTTTTTATGGATGGTCTATGGTTAGAAAATAATTTAGCTTTAGTAAAGAATATGAATAAACATGAACTAGAAATTTTAAATTATAATAATCGCTATGAGGAAATTTATTTTTCATCTGCTTTGCAATACTTAAATAATGTAACTGGAAATAAAGGACAATATTGCTATGCAGATTATGATAACAAAGAAGTAATAGAACTCTGCAGTAAATTAGCACTTCATACAATAACACCTACAATAAAAGTTAGTAATGCACCATATCAAGAAGTTAAAGAAAAGCTTCAAAATGCATCAATTATTTCTTTACCAATAACCACTACAACAGAAATAGAACTACAAACAGTTATTAATTATATAAAATCAAGAGGATATAATTTAGTTACTTTAAAAAAATTATTAAGTGAAAATCTAGATAAATAAAATCTAAACAACATGTAAACTTGACATTTATTTAGATTTGTGCTACAATTAGCCACACAATGAGGGGGAGATAGTGTGGAAAAGTTAAAAGGAAGCAATTTAAAAGTAAAAAAGGGTATCAAAACTATGGTAGCTTTAGGTATAGGAGCTTTTTTAGCTACTGGATTATTAGGGTGTAAAAGTAATGATTTAGAAATTATGAATACAATATCTATTTCAGAGGCATTAGAAAAAACAGAAAACGAAACATATATAGACGATGTTTTATCTATCCAAGATAATCAATTTGAAGAAATAACAACATTAGAAAAATTAGAAGATTTAGAAAATAGTATTAGACGATATCATATATTAGAAAACATTGAATTCAGTGAATCTGGTTATAGAAAATATTCTGACAAAGAATTAGAAAAATTAAAAAATTATTCACTAGAAGATGTAAAAGAAATGGTGGAGCTATTAGAAACAGATTCATTAAGCGAAAATGAAAGAGTAAAAATGTTACAATTAATGTATTGGATGAATAAAGAAGACAAGAAGATAATTGATACAGAAGGATTAGGTATAGTAGAAGGAGCTTTACTAGAAACTATGAAAGCTGTTACTTGTGATGCAACAGGAATGAAACCAGAAGATTATAATAATGTAAGCATAGGAGAGCGTCCTACACAAGAAGGAGAAAAAATTAGAATTGAAGTAACAACGGATGATGAAGACATTGTTTATAATGTAAATTATAATAGTTTATATCAACGTTTGATAGATAACATATATAATATTCAAAATACTTCATCAGAATCAGATTTTAATGAAAAATTAAATTTAATAGAAAATGGAATTAATTATATAAAGAAATCTTGCTTTGCTGGAGTACAAGTAAAAAGCCGTAATATGCTTGATATTTTTGGTGAGGATTGTTTAGAAGCAGAAATATCAGAATCAAAGGCTGAAAGTAAAATAAAAATTAAATAGATAAAAATAAAAAGTATTAAAAAATCATTTCACTAGAAATGGTTTTTTCTTTGTAATAAAAGACTTTCCATTGTTTTACAAAGAAATTTATAGTATACTTAACTATAGGGTGAAGAGTATGTACTTAAAAGAAATTATAACAAGTGGATTTAAATCGTTTGCTGATAAAATTGATATTAAATTAGACAATAAAATAACATGTATTGTTGGACCAAATGGTTCAGGAAAGAGTAATGTTGTAGATGCTGTAAGATGGGTATTAGGAGAACAATCAGTCAAGTCACTTCGTGGTGAAGGATCAATGAGTGATGTAATATTTTCTGGAAGTAAAAGTAGAAATCCTCTAAATGTAGCGTCAGTAGAATTAGTATTTGATAACTCTGATCATTTTTTAAGTGTTCCTTATACAGAGCTTTCTATTAAAAGAAGAGTTTATAGAAGTGGAGAAAACGAATATTATTTAAATGGTGAAAAGTGTAGATTAAAAGATATTTATAATTTATTATTAGATACAGGAATGGGCAAAGAATCTTTTAATATCATTTCTCAAGGAGAAGTAGAAAAAATACTTAGTAATTCACCAACAGATAGAAGAGTTATTTTTGAAGAAGCAGCAGGAATCTTAAAGTATAAGAAAAGAAAAGAAGAAGCACTACGCAAACTAGATAGAACCCACAATAATATTGATAGAGTAAATGATATTATTAGTGAATTGGAAACTCAAGTAGCACCATTAAAAGAACAGAGTGAGAAAGCAAAAGAATACTTAGAAAATAAAAAAGGATTAGATAATTATGAAGTAGCACTATTAGCCTACGACTTAGAAAATGAAAAATTCGAGTTAGATTGTATTAAAAGTGAAAAAGAAAAATTAGAAAAAGAAATTGTAGAATTATCTAACGAAACAACAAAAAATGATGCTCTTGATTTAGAACAAACTCATAAATTAGAAAAGTTAGAACGAGAAGAAAATAAACTTCAAAGAAGACTATTAGAAGTAACAGAAATGGTTGAAAAAGTAAATGGGGAGAAATTGTTACTTCAAGAGAGAAATAAACAAAATAAAGAACAAGGGGAAATAGAAGAAGAATTAAGAAATATTTTAGAAGAAAAATCTCGCCTTTCTTCCAATATTGATAAGTTAAAAAAAGAATTAGATATTATTATAGAAAACAGTAAATCGGAAGAAGATTTAGACAATAATGTAAGGAAAAAATTAGAAAAAGAAAAACAAAAAAAGAATATGTTAACAAGTGATTATTCTCAACATGAAAGAACTATTATTACATTAGGACATAAAATAACTAACTTGAGAAGAGAAATAGAAGAAGGTGGAGATTTACCTAATGGTATTAGAAAAGTATTAGAATCGTCTTCTTTATCCGGAATTCATAATACAATTGGTAATATCTTAAATACAAAAGAAGAATATATCAAAGCTTTGAACATAGCCATATCATCAAATAAAAACTTTGTAATTACAAGTGATGAAACATCTGCCAAACTTGCGATTAACTATCTAAAAGATAATCATTTAGGAAGAGGAACATTTTTTCCACTTACTGTCATAAAATCTAGATATGTTGATAAAGAATCCTTAAAGATGCTAGAAAACGAAGAAGATTTCATCGGTGTATTAAGTGATTTAATAGAATATGATAAAATGTATAAAAATATAGTAGAAAACCAATTAGGAACTGTAATTGTCGCTAAAAACCTAGACTCTGCAACAAGAATAAGTAACAAAGTAAATAGAAAATATAAAATCGTTACTTTAGAAGGCGACGTAGTAAATGTTGGTGGAAGTTTAACTGGAGGTTCTATCGCTTATCAAACAAGAAGTATCGTTGTTTTAAAACAAGAATTAAAGCGATTAGAAGAACAAGAATTGTTAGTAAAACAAGAATTAGAAGAAATAAAAAATGAACTAGAAGAAGTTGAAAAAGAAATAGGAAAAATAGAGGAAGAAGAGTTTGCAGTTTCTAAACGAAAAGTTACTATTAAAGAAAAATATACCAGTAAAGAACAAGAAATCAAAGAAGCAAAAAGACAACTTGGAGAACTAAATCAAAAATGGCAAACTCTAAATGCTATTTCTAACAATACACTAAGTGACAAGGAACAAGAATTAATAGAACAATATCATACATTAAACGCAGAAAAAGCAACCATCCAAGTTACATTAGAGCAGACTAAAAAAGAGATAGAAGATATCAAACGAGAAACAGAAGAACGTCTAGCAAGTGATAAATTAAAAAATTCTAATTTAAGAAATTTGGAAAAAGTACTTCATGAAAAAGAAGTAGCGTTAAATAGAATAGAAATAAAGATGGATAATATGTTAGATACATTAAATACAGAATATGAATTGACTTTTGAAAAAGCAAAAGAAAACTATCATCTAGATATAGAGCCAGAAGAAGCAAGAAGAAAAGTAAGTCAATTTAGAGCTAATATTAAACGTATTGGAATGGTTAATCTAGGGGCAATCGATGAATACGAAAGAGTAAACACTAGATATGTATTCTTAACAAACCAACGTGAAGATTTATTGAAAGCAGAAGATACATTATTAGAAATTATGAATGAGATGGACGATGTCATGAAGGAAGAATTCAAAACTACGTTTGATCAAATTGCTAAAGAGTTTAAACAAGTGTTTAAAGAACTATTTAGTGGTGGTAATGCTGATTTAAAATTAACAGATCCTGAAAACATATTAACAACAGGAGTAGAAATAGTAGCTTCTCCACCAGGTAAAAAGTTAACTACAATCTCATTACTTTCTGGAGGAGAAAAAACTTTAACTGCTATTTCCTTACTATTTGCAATATTAAATGTAAGAAGTGTACCTTTCTGCTTATTTGATGAAGTAGAAGCGGCATTAGATGAAGCAAATGTTGCTGAATTTGGTAGATATTTAGATCATTATAAAAATAAAACTCAATTTTTAATTATTACTCACAAGAAGAAAACTATGGAATACGCTAATACCTTATATGGAATCACAATGCAAGAGTCGGGAGTATCAAAGTTAGTTAGTGTAAAACTAAATGAAGCATTAGAATCATTATAGAGAGCAGCAGCTCTCTTTTCTTGACTCCATGAATAATAATTAGTACAATAAAAAAAGAAAGAGGATATTATGATATTGCAGACAAGTATATTACCAATTGAGTTTGACTATAAAACAATAATAAAAGCACAACAAACAAAACGCCTATTAGATAGTAATCCTCAATTCTTTAAAGCATTTTTACCTTCAGCAAATAAAATTAGTTTTACTGATAAAGACAGTAATATATATATAGACTATAATGATTCTTTATTAAAACATTTAAAAAACATATCAGAATCAGAGGCAATATTAATGTTAGAAGGGAAATCTTCTATTACTGAAAAGGATAAAATATTGATACTAATGTATTTATGGAATGAAAGAATAGGTGGTGACTATGATTATTCAACAATAGACAGCTGTTTAGTAGAAGAAGCCGCTACTAAGATTTATTATTTTGAAAGAAAAGACTATGAAGGATATTATTTATACCTTCAAAGAAATAACACACACAAACAAAATATAGTATTTAAATGGTTGCAAAAACAATACAGGTTTCCATTATTAAATTATGTAGAACAAAATCAATTACAAATATTAAGAAAATATTTCTTTAATAAATCAAGAGCACCAGAGTTAGAACAAATACAAGAGATGGTTGATTTTTCTCTGTCAGCATCTAAAGAAGAAGAAACACAAAAACAAAAAATAACATATCCAGTTACAAAGGAACAATCAATTTTACTAGTAAAACAGTTTTTAGAAGAAATAGATCCTACCTGTAAATGGTTGAGTGAATTTTATACATTAGAAAAATCTAATAGGATAATAGAAAATATTAAGGACAAAAGATTACAAACTAGAAATAGAAAAAATAAAATTTGGTCTTTATTTTATTCACAAGAAAAAAAATGGTGTATCTATGCGCCATGGAGATATACCTTGGAAGATAGTATAAGTCTTCTTCATGAGTTTTGTCATTATATTTCTTGTAAAGATGAAACTGCATCTGACGATACAGTATTTCAATTAAGTGAGTTTCCAAGTTTGTTTTTTGAAGAACAAATGTGTGAATTTTTAAAAAGACAAGGATATCCAGAAGAAGAAGTAAATAAATATTTAAATAATAGAAGATTAGAAATAATAGAATATGGACTAGATATAGAAAGTTACTTAAGAGATTTAAGAGTAATTATGCAAGGACAAGAAATAACCTTAAATCTTAAAAAATCTAACTTAAAAATATTAGAAGATGAATATAGAAAATCAGATCCAACATTTTCTCTTGATAAAGAATGTGGTGAGTCATTAGATGAATGGATAATAGAAGACATTGATGATGATATTAGTAGTTTATTACTAATGCCAGATTTAATAATAGAAACATATCCTTATATAATAGGCAAAAAGTATAGTGATATAATGGCATCTCAATTACAAAATAGCAGTGAAACACTTCAAAAAATGATCAATATTACAGAAAGAATCTGTAAAATGAAAAAAGAAGAAGTAGAAGAAGAATTGGAATTTCGAGAAAAAAGCAACAAAAATATCAAAATAAAAAGAGCTTAAATAGCTCTATAATCATCCTTTCCTTTGAAAGGATTTTTTTTATCGATATGATCAGTAAATAAAATACCATTTAAATGGTCAAGTTCATGTTGAAAACAGATGGCTAACTCTTCACGTGCTCTAACATGAATCTTTCTACCTTCTATATCATATGCCTCCATAGTAACCCTAGCATATCTTGGAACAATTCCATCAACAGGACGATTAACTGATAAACATCCTTCTCCCATTTCTACATAGATTTTTTCAACGGAATTACTAATAATTTTAGGATTAATTAAAATGTAGGTTTCAAATTCTCCCTCATCAATTTCATTAACAACCACAAAATATCTTTTAGGAACTCCTAATTGGATTGCAGATAGTCCCATACCCGGTCTTAAATCATATTTTTCTGATAATTCTTCTATCTGAGAGTCATGTAAATATTGAATCATTGTATTAATTAAATCTTTATCTTTCTTAGTAAGAGGAAAACTAACTTCCTTACTAATCATTCTTAAACGCTTGTCTTTCTCATCTAAAATATCTTTTGTTTTAAGCACTGTACCACCTCTTTACGCAAGTATATTTTATCAAAAAAAGTTTGAAAAGAAAAGAAAAAAAATAAAAACGTATAAAAAATTATACGTTTTTATAATGATTAAACTGTAAAACGACATCCAATCACAATGACTAACAAAATAAATAACACTAAAACAATAGCATAATTAGAGTTATTGTTGCCATAGTAATAAGGATAATATGGCATTTGATTATAATATTGTCCACTGCAACCAGTAGACCCATTACCATAATAATACATAAAACAGCCTCCTTTACATAATCTACTATAAAGTATGTAAATTGACAAAAATTGTTAATAAAAAGGACCTAGAAAAGACTTCCATTTTCAAAACAAAAGAAAATATGATATATTAGAATATAGAATGGGAAGTGATAGAAACGAAGAAAATCATCAAGTATATAGATAAACCGCTTTTAGCTGTTTCCGTAATATTATTTATTATTGGATTGATTATGGTTTTTTCTGCTTCTAATGTTACCGCCTATATGACCCACGCAGTAAGCCCATATAATTATTTTATTAAACAAGCACTGTTTTTATTGGCTGGTACAATTATGGCTATTGTCATGATAAAATTTACTACTAAAGCATATGGCATGTTTTCTTGGGGACTTTTAATAATAATTATTATTAGTTTGTTAACTTTATTAATTATAGGTCAAGCAAAAAACCGTGCAATTTCTTGGTATGATTTAGGTCCTATTAGTATTCAACCTAGTGAATTTGCAAAGGTAATAACGATTGTTTGGCTAGCCAGATATTATGAAAAAAATAAAAAACTAACTAGCTACGGAAAAAGTTTATTTCCACTAGGAGTATGTGCCATAATCACATTGCTGATTTTTATTCAGCCGGACTTAGGTACATCAATTATTTATGTAGTAATAGTTGGTGTAATGTTTCTAGCTGCTCCGATTTTAAAAGAAATTAAAATGAAGACAATATTTGGATTACTAGGATTAGTAGTATTTGCAGGTGTAGTATTTTTAGGAGCAGGAAAATCATTATTACAAGAACGACAACTGGAAAGATTTGATTTTAGAAATCCATGTGACAAATTACTAACTACTGGAAACCAAGTGTGCAATTGTTATATTGCAATTAATAATGGTGGACTAACAGGAGTAGGCCTAGGAAATTCTACCCAGAAATATTTATACTTACCAGAACCATACACTGACTTCATCTTTGCAATTATAGTTGAAGAATTAGGGGTAATGTCTGGAATAGGAATTTTATTATTGTATATGTTTTTATTATATAGAATATTAAAAATTGGTAGAGATAGTTCAACAAATAGAGGAGCATTACTATGCTATGGAGTAGCAGTATATATATTCTTACATATTGTAATCAATCTAATGGGAATATTTGGAATGATGCCTATGACTGGAGTACCATTACCATTTATGAGCTATGGAGGAAGTTTTACCATTTGTTTAATAGCTGCTTTAACAATTGTTCAACGAGTTAGCGTAGAAAATGGACTTGGTAAGGAAAAAGGGTCAAAAGAGTAATATCTTTTGACTTTTTATATAAAATGAGATAAAATAGCTCACTAAGGAGAAAAAGAAGATGAGTAATAGATTAAGATTACTAAAAGAAATGTTAATTAAAAATATAAAAAATTCTTCTCAAGTATTTATTATCGGACATAATACTCCAGACTATGATGCTATTGGTGCGGCTTTAGGTATGGTAACAATAGCACAAGAGCTAAATAAAGATGCTTATATTATTGTTAATGATTCACAACAAAGCTTAGATCCAGGAGTGGCAAAAGTAATAGAAGAAAGTAAAGAAGATTATACATTTATTGACTTAGAAGAATATAAATCCTTAGCAGATTTAGATTCTTTACTGATTGCTGTTGATGTGAATAAAAAGTATTTAACACCATTGCAAGATGACCTAGATAAAGTTGGAAATATTATAATCGTAGACCATCATCAGGAAACAGAACAAACGATGGAGGCAACTTACAAATATATAGATTATCACGCCTCAAGTACTTGTGAAATCGTTGCTCAATTACTAAACAGTTTACAAATAAAATATTCTAAAAACATGGCTAATTATTTATATGCGGGAATCGTTTTAGATACTCAAAATTTCCGAAAAAATACAACGGCAACTACACATGATACCGCCGAAAAATTATATGCTAAAGGAGCGAGATTTGAAGTAGTAAGTAAATGGCGTGTAGCAAATTTTGAAGAAGATCAAAAATTAAATGATTTAATCTTTGGATCTCATATAATAAGAGAAATTGGTGAAAATGAAACAACAGAAATAAAAATAAATAACAATTCCATTCAAGTATATACGAATATTCTAGGTGCTCCAAAGGCATCCTTTGTGATAAATAGAATGAAACCCCACGAAATTTATCGCCAAGATATGTTGGCAAAAGCTGCTGATAAGATTTTATCAAACTATGCAGAAATTGCTTTTGTTTTTGGTTATGTGAAGGAAGATGTGGTAGGAATAAGTGCCAGAAGTAAATGTGATGTTGATGTAGGAAGACTACTTGGAAAACTAGAAAAAATAGACCCTTCTGTTTTTCCTCAACTTCAGATAATATTACCACCTGTGTGTACTGGTGGTGGTAATAAGCAAAATGCTGGAGGAAGTGTAACTACATCAGATATATTTTCAGTAGAAGAATTTTTCATGAATGCAATGAAGGAAATGGCGCCAGAAGAAGAGACAATAGTATCTCAGCAAGAAAATGAAGAACCAATTGTATTAGTTAAAAAGCAAGCAAAAGTGAAAGTGTTAAAAAAATAATAAAGTGAAGATTTCTAAAGAAATCTTCTTTTTTTCTAATAATAAAAGAGAGGAGGTAATATGACATTTCATTATCGTTATAGAAAGCAAATTATAATTACTATAATAGTTGTATTAATTGTTAGTTCTTTGACAATTACAACAATATATTTTTATGAACCAAAAAAAGAAAAGAAAATATCTTCTTTAAAGGTAAAAAAAACTAGTAATCCTATAAAAGAAGATACATTAAATCAAAAGGAAAATAAAAAATATATGGTCGATATAAAGGGAGAAGTACAAACACCAGGAATTTATGAATTAGAAAGTTCATCAAGAGTAATAGATGTAATAAATGAGGCAGGTGGATTAACAGAAAATGCAGATACAACAGTAATTAATCTAAGCAAAAAAATATCAGACGAGATGGTAATTATTATTTATAGTAAATGGCAAGTAGAACACTGGAAAGAAACTAAAGAACAGGGAAAATATTTACAAGAGCAATGTATATCTCAAAAAGAAGAACAAGCTAAAAATGATGCTTGTATAGATGACACAGAAGAAAATACAAATTCTACTCCAAGTATTATTAATATTAATACTGCCACTAAGGAAGAACTGATGACTTTAACAGGAATAGGAGAGTCAAAAGCAGAAGCTATTATTTCTTATCGAGAAAAAACAGCTTTTACTAAAATAGAAGATATTAAAAATGTCTCTGGTATAGGAGATAGCATCTATGAAGATATTAAAAACAATATTACAGTCTAGATTGTTTTGCGTTTTTTTAATAATTATTACTTCACTAATAACAGTATTTAGGATAGCAATAAAACCAAAGTTATACTATACAGAACAAGATAAAGAAGTAATAGGTGTAATAGAAAAAATTACAAGAGATAATAAAAAGATAACTATGTTAATAAAAGCAAAAGAAAAATTACAAGGAATATATTATTTATCTAACCAAAAAACAAGTACAATACCGAATTTAGAGATTGGAGATAAAGTTAAAATATTAGGAGAACTAACTACTCCGACCACTCCAACAACTGCTAATCAATTTGACTATTCTTTCTATTTGAAAAAACAAGGAATCTATCATTTGATAATAATAGCCAAAATTAATAAAATAGAAAATGCTTCGAAAATATCATACAAGGTAAGAAATATTTTAAATGAAAAAATTACTCATCCATATATACAAGCGTTTTTATTGGGAAATGATGAAAAAATAAAAGAAGAAGTAAAAATAAGTTATCAAGAAAATGGAATCAGTCATCTATTAGCAATTAGTGGTATGCATTTTTATTTAATAGCTAGTATTATCTTAAAGATTTTAAGAAGGACAAAAATTACTAACAAGAAACAGTATTTAATAGCTTTCGTTCTTATTTTTGTATATTCTTCTTTCTTAGATATTAACGCTTCTATACTACGAGGAATGCTATTCTTTTTTCTCTTTTCATTAAATAGAGTATGGAATTTAGAATTAACAAAACCAACGCTCATACTATTTACGATAATCATTACCATATTAATAAATCCTTACTTCCTAACAGATGTAGCTTTTTGGTATTCTTTTGTAATAAGTATAGGACTATTATATTTTTTAGAAACTAATGGTTCTTACTGGAAAAATTTATGGACATCATCAATACTATCATTTTTATTAAGTATCCCAATTAGCTTATATTATTTTTATCAAATCAATATTTTAAGTGTTTTTTATAATATATTCTATATTCCTTATGTAACTTTTGTAGTTTTTCCATTAACGATACTAACTTTTTTAATCCCTATAATAGGACCAATATATCAGCTAAGTATTATGATATTAGAAGAAAGCTCACTGTTTCTTGCTAAAATAAAAATAGGAATATTTGTTTTTCCTAAGGTTAGTATTTTCATGTATTTATTTGAATTTATAATCTTAATTGTTCTTTTAAAGAAGAAAAACAAGAAAGTTATTTTCTTAGTTATCTTACTTTTTTTCGGACATTACTTTTCTGTTTATTTTCACCAAGATTTTATGAAAGTAATAGATGTAGGACAAGGAGACTCTATACTATTATTTTCTAAAGGCAGAACAGCTCTGATAGATACAGGAGGAAAAATTAATTTTAATAACCTTAAATCGAATACAATCACGAAGTATACTACAATTCCACTTTTAAAAAGCTTAGGTATAAAAAAAATAAATTTTTTATTTCTTACTCATGGGGATATGGATCATATGGGAGAAGCAATTTATTTAATGAATCATTTTAAAATAGAAAAGATATATATAAATCTAGGAACAACATCATTCTTAGAAAAAGAACTTCTAAAAACAAGAAAAATAAAAAAGAGTAAACAAGACTCTTCATATAAATTAGCAAATTTTACTATTTATCAGATAAATAAAAGTTGGAAAGATGAAAATAATAGTAGTTCAGTTTACTATATCATTCATCCTAATCTAACTATTTTATCAATGGGAGATGCTACAATAGAAACAGAGAAATATTTATTAAATAACTATAATTTAAATATAGATATACTAAAAATTGGACATCATGGTTCAAAAACAAGTACTGGAAATTCATTTTTACAAGCAACAACACCAGATTTAGCACTAATTTCTGTAGGAAGAAACAATAGGTTCAATCATCCAAACAGAGAAGTTTTAAATAGATTAATAGAAAATGAAATACCATATTTAACAACAAGAGATTCAGGAACAATTACTATTTTTCCTAACAATAAAATAATTAGAGAAGATAAAAAAGAATGATAGACAATTAGTAGAAAAAAAGTTAAAATAAAAAAGAAGTAAAGGTGATTACATGAAAAATATAAATAATATTTTAGAAAAAAATTCAGATGAGATGGAATTAGTTCATTCTTTTCAAGATGCTTGTAGTAATAAAGAATTTTATAAATTTATAACAACTTTACCTATTGAAGAAAAAGTTTTAATAAAATATACATCTAGCTTAGAGGATGCCTTTATAGAACATAAAAACTGTAAAAATTGTAAAGGAATAGGATGTTGTAAAAATAGTGTAACAGGTTATTGTTATACCCCTGAAAAAGAAAAGAACATTATTAAATTTTCATATGTTGCTTGCAAATGGAAAGAAAAAGACTTAAAAGAAAATGCTTATAAAGAAAATTTAGAATTGTTTGATATGCCAAAAGAAATAAAAGAAGCATCTTTAAAAGAAGTATATACTGATGATAAATCAAGAGTACCAATTATTAGATACTTTAAAGAATTTATAGATAAATATAATAAAAAAGAAGAACCTAAAGGATTATATTTAACCGGCTCTTTTGGAAGTGGAAAAACCTATTTGGTAGCAGCACTTTTAAATGAAATGGCCAGGAAAAAAGTATGTTGTGCTTTAGTGTATTATCCTGAATTTTTAAGAAGTTTAAAATCATCATTTCAAACAGACTACAATGAACGTTTCAATTTTATAAAAACTTCGCCTATATTATTACTAGACGATATAGGGGCAGAAAATGAAAGTAATTGGTCAAGGGACGAAGTGTTAGGACCAATACTACAATATAGGATGCAAAATCATTTACCTACATTTTTTACATCAAATTTAACACTAGAAGAACTAGAAACTGCCTTATCAATAACTTCATCAGGAGTAGATAAAGTAAAAGCTAGAAGAATAATCGAGAGAATAAAACAATTAACGATTCCTATGGAATTAATTGGAAAGAATAGAAGAAGCTAACTTCTATTTTTTCTTTACAATAGAAAAAAGAAATGGTAAAATAGATACAATTTTTAGGGGGAAGAAGTATGCAAAAATTATTATCTAATAAAAATCTTATCAAAAAAATATCTTGCATATTGTTAATTATTTCTTTTTCCTTGGTATACTATAAAAACAATATAACAACACAAGCATTTCAATTAGAATATGAATTAATAAATACCAAAGATATGGCAATGGTTGAAGTGTCAGAAAAACAAGAAGCTAAAGAACTTCAAACGAAAGATGTTTTTCAAATATATAAAGAAATGAAAAGTGGAACTTATGTATCCAAAGAGTCCCCAACACCAGTAGCATTACCAGCTAAAAAAAATACAGTTGCAACACTAGAAAGCCCAAAAAGAATCTGGTATTTACCAACAGAGTATGGCACAATTACAGGTTATCCTAGTGCTTCTCATTTTGCTCTAGACATTACAAGTCCAAGAGGAACTTCTGAACCTATATATCCGATTGCTAATGGAATAATATCTGGAATATATAGAGATTCTGCTGGCGCTAAAATTATAACAGTTAATCATAATATTAATGGGCAAAATTATACTTCGCAATATGTTCATCTATCGAGTTATGCACCAGATTTATACGTTGGAAAACCAGTAACTATCAATGATTATCTTGGATTTATGGGAAGAACAGGTATTGCAACAGGAGTTCATCTTCACATAGCGGTAGTAGATTGTAGTATATTTGACAATAACGACAGTAATTGTTCTTCATTAAATGGGTTCTTCCGCTATGGGCGAGAAAGATATTATCAAGGATTTATGGGCCTACAATCTTTAATAAATGTACCCACAACATGGTATAGTAGATAAAAAAGTGTTGAATAAAATAAAAAATAGTGCTATGCTAAAAATGTATTTGAGAAATACAGCAACAAAGGACATGGTAAATTAATAGCTTTTAAGAAGAGACTTCGTGGTTGGTGTAAACGAAGAAAAGTCTAATTTATTACTCCCTTTCGAGTAGAATTATAAAAGTAATTCCGGTGATGCCGTTATCAAAAGTAAGTAAAACATAGGATGGTACCGTGTACAAAGCACTCCTTTTCTGGGGTGTTTTTTTTGTTTATAAAGTGAGGAGAATAATATGAAAGTACATAAGTCAAAATTAAAAGACTTTCCAGACCAAGCCTTAATAATTTTAGTAAATCAAAAACAAGACAAAAAGTTTACTAAATATGTCAAAGCAATTTTACTAGAAAGGTATTTATCTGAAAATATGAATTTACAAGAATTATCAAAAAAAGTAACGTCATCGAAAAGTGATTTTCAAAAAGAGATACTATGGGAAGCTATTAGTTCAAAACTTCTAGTAGAAAAAGATAATAACCAAATCATCCGTGCTTGCTATTTAATGGAAAAAATGCCAATTGATAATTTAATTCCACTGACTCAGCATGCTCAAAATTTGCAAGTAAAATCTCAAGCACAGAAAATATGTCGACAAAAAGAAATAAGATTAGAAGAAGAGTTGGACTTAGATTTTACATACTATGATAAATATGAGCAAGATGAAAAATATATTGAAACGAAAGAACAACATCAGAGACAAAAACCACGGATTTCGCAAAAACGTCAATTTGATCTAAGTATTACTACTAGAAAGTTTTTACAAGATTTCTATGGCCTTTCCTGCTTATCAACAGGAAGACTGTCACATGAGGAAATGGAACAAATTATTTATGAAGAAGGTCTAAACTTACCTAGGAGAGGAAGAATACAAAACATATCCCTTGATCAAGTAGCAACCGGAAAATACATACTAGTAAGAAATGAAACGAATAAAAGCAACCAGGCTAGAATTATACCATATATGAACCCATACGGTTCATCACTAGAACGCTTATCAGAAGAAATGGGAATACCATACACAAAAAAAGTATAATAAGGAGAGATAATATGATAAATATAAAAGAAAATGAAAAATTAAATATGATGAATCATTCTTGTGCACATTTGTTAGCACAAGCAGTAAAACACTTATATCCAGAAGCAAAATTTTGGGTAGGACCAGTAATAGAAGAAGGGTTCTATTATGATATTGACTTAGGAGATAAAACACTAACAACAGAAGATCTTCCTAAGATTGAAAAAGAAATGAAAAAAATAGCTAAGGACGGAAAGAGAATAGTTCGCCATGAATTAACAAAAGAAGAAGCCTTAGAAATGTTTAAAGATGATCCGTATAAGTTAGACTTAATCTCTAGAATGGATGAAAATGAAACTACAATATCTTGCTATACACAAGGAGACTTCACAGATCTTTGCAGAGGACCACACGTAGATACCGTAAAAGTTTTGAAGCATTTTAAGTTGATTAAACATAGTGGAGCCTACTGGAAAGGTGATGCTAAAAATAAAATGCTTCAACGAATCTATGGAGTTTGTTTTGAAACAGAAGAAGAATTAAATAACTATTTACAAGAGTTAGAGGAAGCAAAAGAAAGAGATCATAGAAAAATAGGTAAGGAACAAGAATTATTTATGACACATGAATTAGTGGGTTCTGGTATGCCTTTATGGCTTCCAAATGGTGCGCTTATCCGTCATGAATTAGAAAATTATATATATCAAAAAGAAGAAGCTATGGGATATAACCACGTGTATACACCATGTGTCGGAACTGTCGATTTATATAAAACATCAGGTCACTGGGACCACTATAAAGAAAATATGTTCCCAATGATGAAGGTTGATGATGAAGAGTTTGTACTTCGTCCAATGAATTGTCCACATCATATGTTAGTCTATAAGAATAAAATGCATTCTTATAGAGATTTGCCAATAAGAATCGGAGAATTTGCAACAGACTTCAGATATGAAGCTAGTGGAGCAGTAAAAGGATTAGAAAGAGTACGATGCATGTGTCAAAATGATGCACACTTATTTGTAAGACCAGATCAAATTGGAGAAGAATTTAAACGAGTAGTTAGTTTGATATTAGATGTGTATAAAGATTTTGGTATCAAAGATTATAAATTTAGATTATCTTTAAGAGATAAAAATGATAAAGAAAAATACTTTGATGATGATGAAATGTGGGAAAATGCTGAAAATAAATTGCGCGAAGTATTAAATGAAATGGGTGTAGATTATTTTGAAGCTGAAGGAGAAGCAGCATTCTATGGACCAAAGCTAGATGTAGAGGTAAAACCAGCAGTAGGACCAGAAGTAACTCTATCTACTTGTCAATTGGATTTCTTATTGCCAAGAAGATTTGAACTAGCTTATGTAGATTCTAATGGTGAAAAACAAACTCCAGTTGTAATTCATAGAGCTATATTTGGAACTTTTGACCGCTTCACAGCATTCTTAATTGAAGAAACAAAAGGAGCATTCCCAACTTGGCTTGCTCCAACACAAGTAGAAGTAATTCCAGTATCTTCTGAATTCCAAGGAGAGTATGCAAGAGAAGTAACAGAAAAATTAAAACAACAAGGAATTCGTGCAGAACTTGATGACAGAAATGAAAAACTTGGATATCGTCTAAGAGAAGCACAAACAAAGAAAGTTCCATATACATTAATTTTAGGAGATAACGAAAAGCAAAACAACACAATTAGTTACAGACTACACGGAGAAAAAGATACTACAACATTACAACAAGAAGAGTTTATTAAGCTGCTAAAAGAAGAAATAGAAAATAAAATGGTAAGAAAATAAATAAGAAAAAGATACTGATTAAAAGTATCTTTTTTTTGTCAAAAACATGTAAACCATGTAAAAAAACTTTTGCCCCATATTTACAAACAACCTTATTTTAGATAATATATAGTTAATCAGTGGTAACTGGTGGTAAAAAGTGGGGGATTTTTATGTTTATGGGTGAATATCATCATTCGATTGATGACAAAGGAAGATTAATAATTCCATCAAAATTTAGAACAGAACTAGGTGACAAATTTGTAATTACCAGAGGTATAGAAAATTGTCTATTTGCCTATCCCATGGAAAGATGGAAAACAATTGTCCATAAACTAGAATCCTTACCATTTACCAAAAAAGATGCAAGAAACTTTACACGTTTCTTCTTATCAGGTGCTACTGTAGCAGAATTTGACAAGCAAGGCCGTATTAATATTACCTCCCCACTAATTAACTATGCCAGTATTGAAAAAGACTGCGTTATAATCGGTACTGGTGATAGATTAGAAATATGGTCAAAAGAAGCTTGGGAAAACTTTTTCAATTCTGCTTCCATCAACATGTCCGATATAGCCGAAAATTTATTTAATGAAAGTGTGGATTTATAATGGAAAAGCACGTTAGCGTATTATTAGAAGAATCAATTTCTGCATTAAACTTAAAAGAAAATAGTATAATTGTAGACTGTACTTTAGGCTATGGTGGACACAGTAGTTACATCTTGCAACGAATAAAAAAGGGGCTTTTATTCGCCTTTGACCAAGATAGTGAAGCAATTCGGCATAGTACTAATCGCTTAAATGCGATTGGTACTAACTTCACTATTATTAAAAGCAATTTTGTAAATTTAAAACAAGAATTAGAAAATAGAGAAGTAACAGAAGTAGATGGAATTTTATTCGATTTGGGAGTATCTTCTCCTCAATTAGATGATGCATCACGTGGATTCTCATATCATGAAGATGCAAAACTTGATATGAGAATGAATAGAGAGAATCCATTATCCGCTTATGAAGTTGTAAATAATTATTCAAAAGAAGACTTAGCAAGAATTTTTAAAAAGTATGGAGAAGATAAATTTTCAAATAATATTGCTAAAAAGATTGTTGAATATAGAGCACAAAAGCCAATAGAAACAACCTTAGAATTAGTAGACATTATAAAAAGTGCTGTACCTATGAAATTTAGAAAAGATAAACATCCGGCTAGACAGATCTTTCAAGCAATAAGAATTGAAGTAAACCATGAATTAGATGTATTAGAACCTGCTATAGAACAAGCTTTATCTTTAGTTAAAGTAGGCGGAAGAGTAGCAGTAATTACATTTCATTCGTTAGAAGATAGAATAATAAAACAAATATTTAAAGAAAAATGTATGATTGATGATAAAGTAAAGGGATTACCAAACATTCCTGATGAATATTTACCAGACTTTAAATTGGTTGTAAATAAGGCAATTCTTCCAAGCAAAGAAGAATTAGCTAATAACAACCGCGCAAGAAGCGCCAAACTTCGAGTAATAGAAAGAATAAAATAAGAAGGAAGGGGAAAATATGAGAAAAATAAAGAAAAGATTAAAAATGTCAAAGTTTGAAAAATTACTTTATACTTTAGCTTTATTTTTATTAGTAATTTCTCCAGTATCTATTGTTTTTTCAAAAGCAACTTTAGCGAATATCAATTATGAAGTAGAAAAACAAAAACAGAAAATAGAAGAACAACAAAAAACCAATGAAAGTTTGGCAATGACAATTAACGAATTAGCATCCCTTACGAAAATTCAAGAAGTTGCAGAAGAACAAGGATTAAGTTATAATAATAATAATATTAAGACTGTAACTGAAGATAAATAGGATGTGAGAAAAGTTGACAAAAGCAAAAAAGAGAAAGAAAAATAATATCAGATATTCTAAGATAGTAATTTTTACTTCTCTTTTTTTGTTTGTGTGTATGATTGGAAGGGTTATACAGTTGGGATTATCAACTGAAGTTGATGGAGTCAATTTAAAAGAGTTAGCAAGTAAAAGAACTACTGCTACAGAAAAATTATCTGCAGAGCGTGGAAGTATTTATACATCGGATGGTGAAGCACTAGCCCAAAATGTTTCCTCTTATAAATTAATTGCTTATTTAGATAAAAAAAGAACAACAAACAAAAAAAATCCTCAGCATGTAGTAGACAAAGAAAAAACAGCAAAAGCACTAGCACCGATTTTAGGCATGGAAGAAGATGAAGTCTTAAAATACCTATCAAAAGAAGGGGTATATCAAACTGAATTTGGCGCTAAAGGAAAAGGTCTTTCAGAACTTACAAAAAATAAAATAGAAGAGTTAGACCTACCTGGAATAGACTTTATAGAAAGTTTTAAAAGATATTATCCAAAAGGAGATTTTGCTTCATACACAGTTGGTTATGCAAAGACAGAAATTAATGAAACAACCGGAGAAGAAAACATTTCAGGAGAAATGGGAATCGAAAAATATTATGATAAAATTTTAAAAGGTGAAGATGGGTATGTAGAATATCAAAAGGATTTACAAGGATATAAGATCGCTGATACACCTGAAAGAAGAAAAGAAGCATCACAAGGGAAAGATATTTATTTAACGCTTGATAGTCAAATACAATTTTTTGTAGAACAGGCGTTAAATAATGCAGATATTGATTATGATTGGGAATGGTTTAACATTACAATAATGGATGCCAAAACAGGAGCTTTACTTGCTACAGCGACAACACCGTCATTTGATCCTAATATAAGAAATATTACGAACTATCTAGATCCAACAGTTTCATCACCATATGAACCAGGTTCAACTATGAAAACATTTACTTATATGGCTGCGATGGAAAATGGTGTATATGAGGGAAGTGAAACATATTTATCAGGTGTTTATACCACTACAGATGGTACACAAATCGGTGATTGGGACCGTAATGGTTGGGGAACGATTACTTTTGACAAAGGATATGCGATGAGTAGTAATGTTGGAGTAATTAATTTAATTAATCGACATATGACTAGTTCTATGTTAAGAGAATATTTTAAAAAGTTAGGATTTGGAAGAAAGACTGGTATCAGTTTACCAAATGAAGAAGCAGGAAAACTAGACTTCAAATATGAAACAGAAATTTATAATGCTGGTTTTGGTCAAGGTATTACTACAACCCCAATTCAGAATGTGAAAGCGCTGACAGCATTAACAAATGATGGAATGTTACTAGAACCATATGTAGTGAAAAAAATTGTAGATCCAGACACTAACGATGTAATCTTAAAGAATAAACGAACAGAAATTGAAAGAGTAGCATCAACTGAAACAGTACAAAAAATGATTCAATTGATGGATGATTGTGTAAATGGAATAGGTAATACAGGTAGTGGATTTAGAATACCAAACGGTGAATTAATAGGAAAGACTGGAACTGCCCAAATAGCAGCCGAAAATGGTGGAGGATATCTAAATGGAAAGGAAGATATTATCTCATCTTTTTCCGGAATTTATCCTAAAAGTAATCCTAAATTAATAATTTATGCATCTGTAAAAAGACCATCTGGAGGAAGCCAAAAACCATTATCAAATGCGATTAAAGAAATAGTAAATAATGCATCAAAATATTATGGGAATGATGATAGTAGTAATCAACAAATAGAAATAACAGAATATAAAGTTCCAAGTTTTATTAATCAAAAATTGGAATCTGCAAAAACAACATTAGCATCTAATGGAATTAATTATCAAGTAATAGGAAATGGAGATAAAGTTATCAAGCAATATCCAAAACAAGATGATAAGATAACAAATAAGGATACAGTGTATTTAATAACAAATGATTCTAATTTAACAATTCCCAATGTAGTAGGCTTATCATCAAAGGTAGCTAATAATTTATTGAGTTTGTTAGGAGTAAAAGTAAAATTAGATGGTGTAGGTTATGTAGTAGTACAAAACATCCCAGAAAACACAATTATTACAGATGGTATGGAAATAATATTAACTTTAAATCCTAAATTTTCTACAACAGGATAGGTGAAAATAAGTATGAAAAGAAAAATATGGTTCTATGTACTAGAAGTTTTAATTATTTTAATAATAACTATTTATCTTGCTGTTACAAAAGTTATCCCGGAATATCAAAATTCAACAGGTAGTAGTGAACGATTTTTTCAATCTAAAAATTATGAAACAGGCATAGAAGTAAATGTAGTAACAGGCCCATCTTTCTTTCTGGTAATCAATAGTGAAAATGAAGTAACTAACATTTTTATAGAAAATGAAAAGGCTGGAGCTATTGCTAATCAAGAGATAGAAGGAAAAAAAGTAAATAAAGCAATTCCAGAAATATTTCAAAAATTAATAGAAGCTAATTTAATAGATAACCAAGTGATTAATATTGTAAATTATAATGATCAAGCGGTTTATCGCAAAGTGATTTCTCTAGTACAACAAAGTTTAGAAAAGCAATCAAAAACAGCTCAAATTATAGAAAGCAATTCTACACTACAAGATAAAGCAAAATCATTGAATATGGAGGAACAAGAAGATAGTCAAATACTTTGGCGTTTATATTTAAATTCTACAGAAATAATAGATGGCTTACCAAAAAGTACAACATCAACTACACATGTTAGTATTAATAAAGAAAATGCCAGTGTTTATGCAGATACAATTTATCAAAAACTAGTTACCTATATGATGAATGCCAATGTCCAAAATCAAGAAAAAAACGACATGACAATGCCAATTCAATATATTCCAGGAAATAATGATAATTCTGTTTATGCAAGCAGTACCAGTTGGTATTATATAAAAGACTATAAAGTATATGCAGAAATTACAATAAAAGGAGAATCATCATACACTTTTTGTTATATGGGATCCAGTGCTAATAAGAAAGAGGGGATATGCTCATGAAAAAATTAGTAAAAAATAAAAATTTAATAATCTTAATACTATGTTTTACAATTATTCTACTCTGTATTGGATTTTCTTTAATTTCAATTAGATTGAAAGAGCAGGATGCAGAAGGAAAAATTTATGATGTGGAAATTGTAAATATTCAAGAAGGAACGGCTATTAAAGGAGGAACAGTATTACCGACAGGAACCTATAAAATAGAAGATAATGGAAAAACTGCCAATTTTACTTTTAATCTAACTAGTCCAAAAGATACTTTAACTTATATTATAACAATTAAAAACAATGGAAACTTAAAAGCAAAAATCGATGGGTTAGCAGAGAGCCCAGATTATTTAAATGATAACAACCAGGCTAATGCCATTTTACCCGTAATTATTAACCACAATGACATTACTAATCAAGAATTAAATCCAAGAGAAGAAATAAAATTAACAATAACAGTAGAATTTTCAAACAGTGGACAAACAATGAACAAAACAGTTCCTTATGCCATAAGTATATTATCTTCTTATGTAGAATAGCTCTTATAGAGCTTTTTTTTTGTAAAATAATAGGAAATGAACTTAATTTATGTCGACAACAAATGATATCTTTGTTATAATTAAAATAATAGGAGTGAGTAGGAAGATGGAGAAAGCTAAAAAGAAAAAAGGGAAGAAAAGTATAATATTATTATTTATTTTGGGACTAATGTTAATAACTGTAGGAAGCGTATTAGCATATTTATCATCACCAAGTTATGTTTCTAAAACAGTAATTAAAGAGTTTTCACAAAAAGCAATAGAATTGATAGGAAATAGAGTAGAAACAGGACTAGAAGATAATTATAAAACTACAAGTAACATAAAAATAAATTTAAAGAGTGATTATTTTCAAGCTTTAGCTACTATGGATCCATCATATGCTATGATATCTAATTTATTAAACAATCTATCTAACACAGAAAATAATATTACAATGATTCAAGACAAAGAAAATAAAAAGCTATTTTTAAACTTGGATAGTAAGTTAGCTGGCCAAAGTCTACTTAATACCAAATATTTAGTAGAAAATGCCACGGCATACTATTCAATCGATGGAATTACTAGCACTTATGTAAATAATGGCAATAACAACTATTTTGAATCACTAAACTCAACAACTACTACAAATGAAAATACTAAATATATTATAGAGAAAATAGCTGAGTCACTAGCTAAAAATCTAGAAGACAATTATCTGTCAGAATCATATAACAATGAATATAAAATAATTACTATAACTTTAACAGAAAAAGATATTGTAACTTATATAAACAAAGTAATAAATGATTTAAAAAAAGATGATAAAGCAAATAAAATTATGACTGGATATAATGCAAACTTTTCTAAAACAAAAATAACAGCAGAAGATATATCTGGAATAGGAACGATAAAAGTAAATATTTATTTAGACAAGTTATTATCTCAAGCAAAAATTTATGAGTTAGAGTTAAAAGATAATAATAAAATTACTTCTTCCAAAGAAGACGGAAAAGAAATAATAGAAATTATTAGTGAAGATGAAAAAGTAACCTTGGAAATTAGGAGTCAGGGTGAAAAGACAGAGATAAGTATAAAAGATGGAAACAATACATCTTTGGGAACTATAACAATTAGTAAAACTAGTACTAATTATGATATTGTTGCTAATATCATTAGTGAAGAAACAAGTTTAGACTTTGGATATAATTATCAAATTACTAATCTGAAAAAAGGCACTTCATATGATAGTAGTGCAACGATGACAATGAAAATAACAGCTCAAGATACGACAATATTAGATGGAAATATTACAATAACAGGTCAAACTACAAATGATGTAACAATTAATGAAGATACATCTGGTTCAGTATTAGCAAGTAGTTTAACTGGAACACAGTCAGAATTATTACAACAAAAATTATCATTAATTATATTAAGTTTGATGAGTTAAGGGGGATTATAATGAAATATATGGAGGAAGCCATCGAGGAGGCTAAAATAGGGACTGCTAATAGAGAAGGGGGACCATTTGGAGCAGTTATTGTAGATAAAACAGGAAAAATAATTTCTAGAGGACATAACCAAGTCCTATCTACTAATGATCCAACTGCTCATGCAGAAATAGTTGCTATTAGACAGGCCTGTAAAAACTTAAATACTAAAGATTTAAGAGATTATACATTATATAGTACTTGTGAGCCTTGCCCAATGTGCTTATCAGCTATAATTTGGTCAAATATCAAGACTGTATATTATGGAGCTAACCGAAAGGATGCTAAAGTTGCTGGTTTTAAAGATGAAGATATATATGATTTCTTAAATGGAAAAAATAATTTATTAAAAGAAGTTGAACTAGAAGATAAATCTTCTAAAGAGTTATTTATAAATTATGATGGTGAAAGGTATTAGGTGACAAAATGGCTGGTAAAAAAAGAATAAAAAAAGTAATCAAAAAAAGAAACAATGAAAATGCTAAAAAAGATATAAGCAGTAGAATTTTATTGATTATATTTTTGATATTATGTGTAGTAGTTTTTGTTCTAGCAACAATTATGATTACAGAAAATGCTAAGAGTAAAAATAACAAATATGATATTCAAGTACCACTTACAAAAGAAGAAATTTCTGATGGAATTGATATTAAAATAAACATGGATGATGTTTCGAAAAATCAAAGTAAAGAATATCGTATACAGTTAACAAATTATTTAGAAGATGAAGTAAATAATCAAATAATAAAATATCAAATGAAGTTATCAACTTCTAATAAAACAGACAAAGTAGATATAGAGTTATACAGTAATAAAGACAACTTTGAATTATTAGAAGGAAATAAAAAAATAAAAGGATTAAGCTTAGGTAAAACCAAAAAGGAAAAAGTTACATATACTCTAAAATTGACACAAAGAAAAGCTCCTATTGATAAACAATATGTAAATGTAAAGATAACAGAGGACAAATAATGAATGAGGAGGATGAGAAAATGGAACAATTAGATGATTTAGGAACAATAACAATTATCAAAGATGGAAAAGAAGTAGAATGTGAAGTTCTTTTTACATTTGAAAATGATGAATTAAAAAAACAATATATTGGTTATACAGATCACAGTATTGGCAAAAATGGACGAAAGAATATTTATGTAAGTAGTTATAATCCTTTGTTAGGGATTAATAAATTAGAGGATATAACAACGCAAGAAGAGTTAGATATGGTAAAAGATGTATTAAACCAGATTGCAGGAGAAGAATAGGGGGAAAATAAAAAATGAACATTGAAGAAATTAGAAAGTTAATTGAACAACATCAGGCGGAAATTGATCACTTAAATGAAACTAAAAATCAACTTGATGCAAGCAGAAGTAGTATGACCGAAGAAGAATATAATAGAGAATTAGAAAATATAAATAGTTATATCACAGCAGAACAAAAAAAATTACAGGAAAATGTAGAATTAAACAATAACTATCAAAGTATGTTAGAAAATCTTAAAAAACTAAATGCTTTAAATGATGCAGTACCAAAAGACAATAACGATAGAATTCAAATTGAAAATAGAAGAGTAATACTTTTAAGTGAAGTACAAAAAGCCTCAAGTTCTCTTCCAGAGCAGTTGCGCCAAGCAGTCAGAGAAGAAATACTAAGTGAAAGACAATCAACACAAGAAAATCCAGAAATAGAAAATAATAATCAGGCACAAGTAAAAGATACTGATGGTAAGACAAGGAAAGAACAATTAGATGCTGAAATTATAAGACATCAAGAAGAAATTTCACATCTAAATAACGTTATGAGTCAATTAGCAGCAGCACGCGGAATTTTAAGTGAAGAAGAATATAACCACGAAAGAGAGAATATTACTAGATATATAGAAAGAGAAAATAACAAATTAGCCGAGAAAATAAAAATTTCAAATGCTTACGACAATATGCTTTCAAATATTAGAAAATTAAATGCTTTAGATGATATAATCCCAAGAGATAAACAAGATGAAGAGCAACTTCAAGATGAAAAGGAAGCAAGAGAAGAAGAAATAAAAAAAGCAAGAGGAGTTCTTCCAGAAGAATATCAAGAAGAAGTTAGAAATATTATTCAACAAGAGAGTCTTCATCAGCATCAAGACAATCA
The DNA here is from genome assembly GCA_022771205.1 of Mycoplasmatota bacterium. Classification (GTDB taxonomy): domain Bacteria; phylum Bacillota_I; class Bacilli_A; order RF39; family UBA660; genus Faecimonas. Next base: position 34,798 of record JALFCF010000002.1, read on the forward strand.
GCAACAGGAGAGACGTCAACAAAATGACAGAACAGCAACAGAACAGATGTTAGATCCAAATTTTAAACCTCATTTAATTCCTTGGGATGAATATAAAAAATTATTTAGGCAAGCACAAAGAGAGTCTATAGATAATGAGGAAAATCAAATTAAACTAAATAATATACATAATAAATACAAATCTGATAGAAAATTATTCCAAAAAGATGAAAATGGAAATATAATATGTTATGAAAATACGCAAATACCAAGACCTCGAGATAGAGAAATTGGTGAAGATCCAAAAGCTTATGAAGAATTTTTAACAAAAAAATATGGTCCAGCAATTGAAAATTACTATAAAAATTCAAGAAAAGAAGAACAAACTCCTAGAATTGAAAATAAAAACAAACAACCAATATTAGGAATTGAAGAAAGAAAGCCAGTAGGATTAATTGAAGAAAAACAAAAAGAAAAACCAAATCCAAACCCAAATCCAAATCCAAATCCAAACCCAAATCCAAATCCAAACCCAAATCCCAAACAAGAAAAAGAAGAAGTAAGAAAAACACTACAAAAAATTATGTATGAGTTACAAAATGGTTTAGAGATTAAAGCAAAAAGTGGAAAAAGATATCAAGCAGCTAATATTAAAGTGGGAAATAACTTTAAGAATGAATTGAAATCTGGTAATGTTTGGTATAATGTAGTACATTTTGGACCAACATTAATTAAGTCAGCTGTTGCCGGCATAAAAAAATCAGCTGGTAAATTTAACTTATGGAGAACAGAACAAACTCATACTATGGAAGTCTTAAAAGAAAGAATCGACAATTTAAGTGATAATGATTTACAAGTTATTTGGGAAGAATATCGTGGAAGCCAAGTTAATCAAGATTCATTTACTAGCGCTTTAAACAATATGTTAAATGATAGAATTCAACAATTTGCAAATAAAAAAGTTTCTGAAATCAACACCAAAATCGCAGCAGGATATAATCAAATATTTGGTGATTATCAAATAATTAAAGTAATTAACAACCAATTAGAAAATAGTGAAATAAGTGCTGATCAAAGAAAACAATTAGAAGCAAGAAAACAAGCTTTATTAAACACTAAAGCACAAGATATAGGTAACTTAAGAAAGTTATATATCCAAGGAAATAATTATTATTCTGGTGGAGCACATGGATTTAGTGAAGACATGAAGGCAGCTGGAACTAATCTTTCTAAAGTAGGAAAACGGTTTGCTGTTAAACATGATTATGATGACGAACTACAAGCAAGAAAAGCAAAACTAGAAATGATTGAAGCTAATGCTGTAAGAAATGGAGATAATGAGCAAGCTTTAGAAGCTTTCATTCAATATGAAGGGTTAAAAAGTGATGAAACAGAAATAAATCGAAGTATTTTACGTGGTGGAGACAGATCTACAGGAAAAATGTATTACTCACCATTAGTAGGACAGTTAGATTATAGAGATGACCCATTTATCCGAGATGTATTTACAACAATAGCAATGGTAGGAGCGGCAGTAAGTGTAGCTAATTCTATTCATACTCATGTAACTGAGACCAATAAGGTGCTTGCTGAACAACAAGCAAAAGTAGACCAAGTTAATGGAACAAATCAAAGTACAATAGATCAAGTACATCAAACTGGCCAGGATATCGCAAACCATAGAGATACTTTCAATAAAGGAATGGAAGCACAAGCTAATAGTGATGCTATTAATACATTAAATGTAGGAGAAAGAGGGGCAAGTGATGCATCTGTTAATTCTGGTGGCGGCTGGAGTTCAGGAAGTGTATATAGAGAAGCAGATGAAATAGCACATGCTACTGCAAAGAAAGCATATGAAACATCACAACAACAAATTCAAGATATTGCAGCACAATACTCTCAAGGTATATTAAGTCAAGCTCAAGTTACTGAAAAGCTAGCTGAAATGGCAACTACATCACATCAAACATTACAAGGGGTAATTCAAAATTCACTACCACATTTCCAAACTTACATGCAAAATCATCCACAATTTGAATTAGCAGAAGTAGGAAAAGCTATGGATTATTTAGTTCAAAACCCTAATGCTATTTCGGACATGTATCAAGGAATGGTAGATGTAACAAATATGGGTGAAAGTTTAACTGGATTAACTATTGAACAAGTAGAAGCACTTCAAAGTTTACCAAGTGATATGTTCACAACGTTAATGGGAGCAGCAAGTAGCGCTGCATTAGCCTACAATTGTGCTAAAAGTACTAGTAAAAATAGAAGTAGTGCCAAATCAGAACAGGAACAACAAATAATTGATATGGTATCAGAATATCAAGCTAGTCAACAAACCCAAGAAGAAACAGTACAAAAATCAGCATAAAGAACAGAAATCTGTTCTTTTTTTTGCTTTTTTTTATGATATAATAAGAACAGAAAAGAGGTACTTATGAAATTAGTAACAGATATAAAAGAAGCAAAATATATAACGCATAGTGGTACTATGCATACAGATGAAGTGTTTGCAACTGCGTTCCTGGATTTATTAAAAAAAGATATCACTCTAATCAGGGTACCACAAGTTGAAATAGATAAGATAGAAAAAGATGTTTTAGTCTATGATATTGGTAGAGGAAAATATGATCACCATCAAGATGATGCTAAAACAAGAGAAAATGGTATAAAATATTCATCATTTGGATTATTATTTCAAGAATTTGGTAAAGAATATTTAAAACAATTAAAAATAGAAGATATAGAAGAAGTATTTAATACAATTGATAAAGAATTAGTTGAAGGAATAGATGCTGTCGATAATGGAGTGTTTCCAGAAATAAATGCCAATTTTAAAGTAAAAACACTAGATGATATTATCAAAGCATGTAATCCGAGTTTTGGAAGTAATCAAGACGAAAATGAACAATTTATCAAAGCTGTTGGTATTGCCAAAATAATATTTCAAGAAATCATACATAATATTGTTGGTAAAGTTAAAGCTAAAAAAATTATTTTGCAAAAATTAAAAGTGACTGAAAAAGATTATTTAGAGCTAGAAGAATATATACCTTATGAAGAAACAATCTTAAAAAACGAAGAAGGAAATCACATTCTATTTGCTTTATATCCATCAAATCGTGGAGGATGGGGCATTAAAACTATAAAGAAATCAGCAGAAGATAAAACAGATAGATTATCTTTTCCTGAAAATTGGGCAGGATTAGAAAATAAGGAATTAGAAAAAATAACTGGAATTAAAGACGTTACTTTCTGTCACTCTGGACGCTTCTTAATGACATGCAAAACAAAAGAAGCGGCCTATAAAGTCTTAGAAAAAGTATTGAATCAAACAGAATAAAAAATATAGACAAATAAGTGTCTATATTTTTATTCCTACTTTTATAGATTAAAAGTTCATGATAAAATAAAATAAAGGTAGTGAGAAAAGATGTTTGAGTTATTTTTTGGAATATTTTGGTGTTTGTTGACTTTATTATTTACAATTCCTGTTTTTACATCATCAGGCGGAATTGACTTGTTCTTGATACTATTTGTAGGAATATTTTGGGCAATTGGTATTTTTTTATTAGTAAAAGGTTTAAAAAAAGTAATAGCCAACCATAATACGGAAAAACTAGGAGAAGAATGCTATGCGATGATAAAAAATATTTATCCAAATGGAAACAGAGTAAATGGAGCTCCAGAATTTAATGCTGACTTTTTAGTCTATGTTTCTTCAAAAAATACAATAGAGCAAGTAAGTGAGAGTGTTGGTTTTAATGCCTTTAAATATCAACCTAACACCTTCATAAAAGGAAAATATTATAATGGTGATATTAACATAAAAGAAACAATAGATTATAATTCAATTCCTTTAAATGTAAGACCTAATTTTGATCATTTAATATCAAATAATACTAATCAAACAGCAGAGGAAATAATAACAGTAAATGGTGTAAAATATAAGAAGATGGATGAATAAATAAAAAAAGGCGAATTAAAAACGTTCTTTTTTTTTTGCTAAAACATAAAAACTATTGAGGTGGACTATGTTTTTAAGAAAGATTGATGAACGAATCAAGATAATTTTTTTAATTCTATTAATATTATTCATTTTTATTATTTTAAGAGTATTTTATGTTCAAATGATAGACTACAAAAAGTTAAATAATTACGCTTCAGATTTATGGAGCAGAGACCTACCAATTGAAGCTGATAGAGGATTAATATTAGATAGAAATGGTGTTGTTTTAGCAGATAACCTAACTACAACCTCCTTAGTATTGATACCTAATCAAATAAAAAATAAAAAGAAAGTAACAAATCAATTAGCAGAAATACTTGGCGTTAGTTATGAAGATATGAAAGAGCATGTTTATAAACAAACTTCAATAGAGAGAGTACATCCAGAAGGAAGAAGACTATCCTATGATATAGCAGAACAGATAGCAGCCTTAAATTTAGATGGTGTTTATTTAGTAAAAGAAGCAAAAAGGTATTATCCGTATGGAAATATGTTATCACATAGTTTGGGCTATGTTGGAATTGATAATCAAGGATTATCAGGGCTAGAATTACAGTATGACAAGTATCTAACAGGTAAAAGTGGAGCTATAAAATACTTTTCAGATGCCAAAGGAAATAAATTAAATCTATCAGATATTTATGTAGAGCCACAAGATGGAATGAATATTTCACTAACAGTAGATATCAATATACAAAAGTCATTAGAAAGAGAATTAGATAACATAGTAGATATGTTTTCACCAGACATGGCTTTAGCAGTGGTAATGGATCCAAATAATGGAGAAATTTTAGGAATGTCATCCAGACCAGACTATGACCCTAATAGTTATCAAGAATATTCACAAGAAGTATTAAGTAGAAATCTACCAATTTGGGCATCATATGAGCCAGGATCAACATTTAAAATTATAACAACGTCAGCAGCAGTAGAAGAAGGTGTTGTAGATTTAGAAAAAGACCATTTTTATGATTCTGGAAGTGTAAATATAGATGGGTCTACACTACGTTGTTGGAAAGCTGGAGGACATGGAGAACAAACTTTTCTCCAAGTACTTCAGAATTCTTGTAATCTTCTGGTGAATACAGGAACACATTTAAGTTTATAGAGAACCCTTTAAACTCTATAAAACAAATTACCAAGATTGATGTTAATACTAACTATGATTTGATATATGACGGGGCATTGTATTTTAATAATTCACCTGTTACTATTCCAAGTACCGAAACTGTAGTAACAAAAAATGTAAAGAAAAAAAGTAAGAAAATAGGTGCAAAATTATTTAACATAAATACCAGTGATTACAAAAAATTGACTTCCAACAAGAGAGTTGAAATAATTCAATTATTTGACAAATTAGATGAGAAAATTTTAAAGAAATTTAAAGAAATACATAGAAATTATTTAATAAAAGAAGTGGCTTATAAAACTAATGTTAGATTAATGACAGTTGTTATTAAGCAAAATGAGTTAATAATTAATTTTGATAAATCTGCTAAAGAGTATGATACTAAAAATTTATTAAAAGAAAGAGCTGGATATCAAAATCAAAATATATCTTATTGCATGTGTATTAGTAAGCAAAGTGAACTTAATTATGTTATTAAATTATTTGAAAATTTATATAATAGTAAGACAGATAATAGTAAAGAAATATATATTGATAATTTACTCTCTGATATAACTACTAATATATTAAATATTGATAAATCTATAAAGAAGAAAAAAGTAAATAAAGGATTAATGTTTAAAACTAGTAGAAACTTTGCTATTTTAGAAAGAAGAAAATATGGAATTAATGTAAGAATATTAGAAGTAAAAGATAATGATAATTTATTATCCGTAGTAGGTAGAACAAATTATGAACCATTATGTAGATCATTTAAAATCAAAACAAATGAAGATATAAATAAATATATTAATTATATAAAGAATAGTTTTGAACTAACTAAAATTAATCCAATGGACTTAAAGAATGGACTAGCTGATTCATACTATACTAAATGATTTGACAAGGACAAACAAGAGAGGTAACATGGGAACAATTGGAGGATTGCTTATGTCAATAGATGATATGTTCAAAAAGGAAGAAAAGAAGATAAGAAAATTATTTGATACAAAATTGCTTTCAGAATTATTGTTGTTAAATTATCAGTATTCTAATAACGAATATTTAGGAACAACAGCAGAAGATGTATATAATTCTTTAGCAAAAAAATTTAAATATACCAAAAAAGAAAAAGAACAAATAATAAAAAATGCTATTTTACTTTTAAATATAGAACATGGAATAAATGTTATAAATTATGAAGAACTTAATTTTGAAAAAATAAATTAAGTTTTTTCTTTTTATTTAGTGAAAAAATTAAATGATTTCATGTTATAATTGTATTAGTGATTTATAAAACTAACAGGAGGTGGATAATATGTTAAAAGGAAAACCATTTGTAAAATGGGCAGGAGGTAAAAGACAAATTATAGATAAATTGAAAGAATATGCTCCAATTGAATTTAATACATATTATGAACCTTTTGTAGGTGGAGGAGCTTTGTTGTTTGAACTTTCACCAAAAACAGCAGTAATTAATGATTATAATAAAGAATTAATAAATGTTTACGAATGTGTTAAAGATGAAAATAAATTCCAAAAAATGTGTAGTGAATTAAATAGTTATGAAACAAAGCATTCAGAAGAATTTTATTATGATATAAGAAATAAAGATAGAGATAAAAATAAGTTTAATAAAACAGCAGATTATAAAAGAGCTGCTAGAACAATTTATTTGAATAAGGCATGTTTTAATGGATTATATAGAGTTAATAGTAAAAATGAATTTAATGTTCCTTTTGGAAAAAAATTAAAAGTTAATACTTATGATGGACAAAATTTGGGAATTATACATTCGTATTTTAATTTCAACGATATTAAGATGCTAAGTGTTGATTTTGAAGAAGCTGTAAAAGATGCTAAAAAGGGTGATTTTGTATATTTCGATCCACCTTATGATTCTGATACAGATACATTTACAAGTTATACTGAAGATGGATTTGGTAAAGAAGAACAAAAAAGTACTTGATTTATATTAGCAAGTTTGAAGAGGTGTTGTAGTATGAAATATAAAAAAATTCACAAAAGAAGATTAACAAAATTTGGAAAAATATTTTTAAGTTTGATTATAGTCTTGATGATTGGAATTTTTAGCTTATGCTTTAGTAACTCTAAAAATAATTTATATGAAAAGCAAGAAACAGATAATTACTCGATTGAAATTAATTATCCTAAGGTAAAAAATGAAAATTTATTAGCTTATTCAACTGAATATATAAAAAACAAAGAAGAAGAATTTAAAAATGATATAAGTGATTTAGAAAATATGAATTCAATGAAATATGATTTTAAAACTGATTATGAAATAAGTGAAAACGAAGATATTTTAGGAGTTCATTTAACAGTTTATGAATATACAGGAGGAAATCATTATATGAGAAGTGATAAATCTTATTATTACAATAAAAATGATGATAAGATAGTGTCAATTACAGATTTTTTAGCAAACGATAAATCTCTAGAAAGATTATCAACTCTTTCTTACTATTATGTTATGAAATATAGTAATGATAATAATTTAGAATTTGATGAAGATATGGTCAAAAGTGGGTTAGAAAGTAATTCAAATAACTTTGAGCATTTCAATTTTATAGATGATGGATTAGAAATAATATTTCCACCATATCAAGTTGCGTATTATTCAGCAGGTGAAGTCAGAATATTAATTCCATATAGTGAATTAAATGGAATAATAAAGAATGAATATTTAAAATATAGTAAAACAGAAAATATCTCAAATACTCGAAATAGAGATTTAAAAGAATTTAGCAATAAAAAGTTAATCGCATTTACATTTGATGATGGTCCAAGCTACATTGGTACAAATAAATTGCTGGAAAATTTAGATAAGTATAATGCTCGTGTAACATTTTTTGTTTTAGGGGATCGTGTAAATGATTATAAGGATACATTAAAAAGAGCTCATGATATGGGTAATTTGATTGGTAGTCATACTTATAGTCATTCAAATCTTTTAAAGCTAGATGATTATGCAGTTATAAATGAAATAAAGAAGACTAATGATGCGATAAGAAATGTAGTTAATAGTGAAACACTTTATTTAAGACCACCTTATGGAAATATCAACTCAAATATAAAGACAATATCTAATATGTACACTATTCTATGGGATCTTGATACAGAAGATTGGAAATATAAAGATGCAAATAGAATAGCAAATTATATAGTAGAAAATGCCCATGATGGTGCAATAGTATTATTACATGATTTATATGAAACATCTGTAGATGGTGCTTTGCTGGCTATGGAAAAATTACAAAATGAGGGGTATGCTTTTGTAACTGTTGAAGAAATGGCTACTTTAAAAAATGTTAAATTAGATAAAGAAAAAAGTTATTTTTCTATCAAATAAATAATACAAATTACAA
>JALFCF010000008.1 GCA_022771205.1 Mycoplasmatota bacterium
TTTGTGCGAAGGATTGTAAAATTAACAAAAATCTATTCCATAAACACTTAAAACGTGGTATATTATTACTAGCAACGGAAGATTATATGTACTCTTTCGTTATTGGAAAAGAGTTGTAGATAACTACGACACCCGCTCCATTTGAAATCAACTTACGGACTATAAAAGTTCGTAAGTTTTTATTTTATAATTTAATATTCTATATATTATAAAAATCTATTACAATATAAAAAGAATCCAAACCATTTGGATTCTTAATAATTTTCAAACTTTATTTCACGATTATCAAACATTGATAATCCATATTTAATATATATTTCATCTGCAGTACAAGAAACTGTATCTTTCATGGAATACCCTAATTTATTTATTATCTTTTCCAAATCCGCTTCAGACTTACCTTCAATCTCAACATAAGAAGGTATACCAGGCCATGTATCAATATCTAATTCATAGCCATCTAAAAAATATGTAATTCTTTCTTTTTCTTGATAACTTTTATAAACATACCCTAATGCTTCAAGTAAACTATTTGCTTCTTTAACATTAGAAACTTCAAGTTCAGTTTCTAACATTTGCTGAAGATCAGTCCCATTATCCGCTAAAATATGTTTAATGGCTATTGTAGCTTTATTTCCAGTTTATCTTACCATTATCCACTTTTTTGAATTATCATGAAACTTACTTATAAAATCTATTAATTTATTATTATCCAAATAAGACAATAAATTATCATTTAAACATAAACAAGAAACATTATCATCACCAATAATTTCCTTTAATTTTCTTTTATCATCTTCTGTTAAAAGATTATCTAACTCAAAAATAATAATTTTAATTTTTCCAGAGCAGTATCATATTTAATTCTGCTTTCATTATCCTTTAATTGAGTCTTAATATCAATAAATCTACCATATATTGTAGGTAAATCATAAATGTACAAAAACTGCTTAGTTTCCTTCTTTAGTATTGCCCCTAAAGATTTAATTTTTTGTATAAATTCATCTTTATTAATATCTAATATTTTTACTTCTAATTCCATCTTTTTAATTTTCTAATACTCCCTTAAAACTATACTACTTAACTACTATAATATCCATCTTTTAGTATTTATCTTAATTTCAATTATTTTCATATGGATAATCCCATAAACTTAATTTACCATTAACATAAATAGGTTTAATCTTTTCTACATTTTCAAGAAAAAAACCATATCCAATCCAATTGGAATCTTTAACCACTCCAGAATAAACAAGAGAATTTTCTTCATTAAGTTTTCTTTTCATAACATCATCAATATAAATACAATCACTTATAGTTGCTTTTGCTATAATACAACCAGTTGGATAATCTAGTCCCAAATGTTTAAACTTATCCATTGCTTTTTTATCTACACTTTTACCGGCATGAATCAAAATGTCACCTCTATATTTTGTTTTCCAAGTGCGAAATTCATACCGTTTCAACCCCTCTGCTATCAAACTAGCAAATGGCTGTTTTATTGTTATAACTTTCATATAATCACCTATCTCTATTATAACAAAAATTAAAAATATGATAAAATAAAACAAGAAAGAAGGTCTCTATGAAAACATTAACCATATCAACAAATCCAATATTTATAAAAAACGAAAATTTTCAAACAATTTTAATAAACGTAATCTACCCTTACCAAGAAAACGAAAAAGAATTAGCAAAACAAGCACTACTTCCAGCAATGCTAGCCTATATGAATGAAAAATACCCAACAGAAGAAGCTTTTCAAAAAGCATTAAAAGAAAACTATATTTTATCATATAGCACCAGACAAATAACAATAGGAACAACTTCTGCTTTTAATTTTCATTTAGAAATCCCTGATAAAAAAACATTAAAAGAAGATATGTTAGAAGAACAAATAAAATTATTGTATAACACAATCTATTATCCTAAAACAGAAAATTTAGGATTCGACAATTTTGAATTAAAAAGAGAACAAGACAATTTAAAGTTAAAAATTAAAAATAGCGAAAAGTCATTTAAAACTTATCTAAATCATAAAACAGCAAAATTAATAGATAATAATGGAATCTTTTCTAGAAGTTTAATAGATCATCAATCTCAAATAGATGAAGTAACAGCGCAAAACTTATATAACTATTGGGAAGAAAAAATTGTAAACAATACCCCTATTATCTTCATCATGGGAAATATTGATAAACAAGAAATAACGTCTGTAATAAAAAATTATTTTATAAAAACAAATAAAGAAAAACAATCCTTAAAAACAGACTATATTCATTATCTTCAACCGTATAGAAAAGAACCGCAAACAATAATAGAAGAAAAAGATTTTAAAGATTCAGCACTTTCTCTTATCTATAAAGTTAAAAACATGAAAAAAGAAGACAAAATTTTATTAAGTTTAATTAACAATTTATTAACTTCATTATCATCTAGATTATTAAACAAGAAATTAAGAGATGAATATAATTTAATTTATTCTTCTGAAGTAAATTTTTATCCAAATTATGGATTATTTAAAATAACCGTTTATATTAATCCTAAAAATAAAAATATTGCTGAAGAAAAAATAAAAGAAGTAATGAATAGTTTAAAAGACGAAAAAACAATAAAACCATTATTAGAAAAAATAAAAGAAAGAAGAAGAATCAACTTGATAAAAAGTTTAGACAATAAATATAGTGTTATGAATGATTATATCTTTAAAAAATTGAAAATTGATTATAGTGCAAAAGAAAGTTATGAATTATTAAAAACAAAGACAACTAAAGATATTATCGAGTTTATGGATAAATTATTACTAGATACTATATACTTTTTAAAGGAGAAAGAAAATAATGAATAAAATAGAAACATTAACGTTACCAAATGGATTAACAATTTATTTATATGAAGATAAAAGAAAACATACAACTATCTTCCAACTAATAACTCTATTTGGTGGAGCAACAAAAGATTTCATAATAGATAATAAAGAAACACATTTTCAAGATGGAATTGCTCATATTTTAGAACACTTCATAGTAGAATGTAATAGTTATGGAAATTTCTTAAACATTTTAGGACAAAAAGAAATGAATGCAAATGCTATAACATCCCAAAATTATACAAGATACTTTTTTGAAGCTGTTGAAAACGTTGAATTTGGTATTCAAACCTTATTAGACTGTATATACTCACCAATTTTTACAAACGAAAACCTAGAAAAGTTAAAGGAACCAATTTATCAAGAAATACGTGGAAAAGAAAATAATAGGTTCTTTCATGAAACTATTGAAGTATCAAAAAATATTTTTCATAAAATAAACTTTCATTCTACTGGTGGAACAATAGAAGAAGTAAAAAATACAACTATAGAAGATATAAAATTATGCTTTGAATCTTTTTATCAACCTAATAATCAATTAATCATTGTCGCTGGTAACTTTAAAAAAGATAAAATTCTAAAAATAATAGAAGAAAAAACAAAAAATTTAAATATTCCAAAACATAAGATAGAAACAATAAATATTAATGAACCAAAAGAGGTAAAAAAGAAATATGGAAAAATCACCTTTCCTACACCAACTTCATATTTAGAAGTAACATATAAGGTTCCTATTAGTCACTTAACTAATATAGAAAAATTAAAATTAGATTTCTATATTCATTATTTTTTCGATATGAATTTGGGAGTCACTTCCCCTCTTTATAAAAAACTAGTAAAAGAAAAAATAATCACCACTGGAATTAATCGCTCCAATAGAAAAATGAGTGATTACTTATTAATATCCATAGGTGCATACACAAGCAAAAAAACGTTTTTAAAAGAAGAAATAATAAAAGCTATGAAAAATATAATAATGGATAAAGAAATATTCGAATTAGATAAAAAAAATACTATTTTAGATATTATATTAAGAGAAGAAAATCTATCATCAGTAGTAGGACCTCTCATCGGAAATATAGTGGATTTCAATTATCCATATCCAGACACAGTAGAAGATATTCAAAAATTAAATTTTGAAGAATACAAAAATATGATTTTCTCATTAGACTTTTCTAATTACACAATAACAACAATAGATAATCCAAAAGACTCTAATTAGAGTCTTTTTCTTTATGAAAAACAATAGAATAAGGAATAACCACTTTAAATGCACCAGAAGAATATGGAGCCACCTGATATTCAGGAAAAAAAATCATAATACCAGTAGGAGCCAAAACAAAATGTGAAAAATTGGAAATTATAGGTTTTGTTCCTTCTAACATCATAGATAAATTTGTAATATTAGCATTAGCAGCTAATTTTTTTCTACTTTCTTTTGAGAGTATTTCTAACAAATTAGGTATTTCTTGAATAAAATCAGATATATAAACTAATTTATCCTGGTTAATATCATAAACAAAGCATGAAACATTATGTTCTGGATGTGCTCCTCCTATATAACACGAACTATAAAAAACAAAAGACAAATAATTTTGATAAAAATATTCATCATGAGAAATATCTAAAGTATAGATTATATTTTCTTGAATAGCCTCTTTAGCAACATTCATAAAATTTAAAATCTGTTTCTGAATAAACAAATATATTTCTTTATTCAAAGTACTATATTTAGTTCTAGGATAAATCACTTGAATACCATTATTCATAATATCACCATTAAAATATATGATGATTGAAAATTCTACATACCTAAATTACATATCTAAATATAGTAATATAAAAAAGAAGATAATATATTATCTCCTCTTTTGATATATTTGTTCCATATTAGGATGCTTCTTTATTAACTGCATCTCTTCATTATAAGCATCGGTATTTTTTTAGTATGAAGAAATTCATTATATAACATAGCGTTCTTAGAAAAAAGATTTTGAGATTCTCCAACAGAAATCTTACTGATTTTAAAAGAATCAGAAAAAGATGGTCTTACAATTGAAGAATGACATCCCGTATTAACTCGTAAATAAGCACGTGTAGACTTATTTAAATATTCATAATATTCTCCCAATGCTTTTTCATTGCTTGCCTTTTGCAAATCATTCCCCTTCTTTTCTAAATATATTCCATTTAAAGTATGAACAGTTCCTAAATTTGAAAATAATCTACTAGCAACAGCAAGTTCACTAAAAGTAAGCTCTAAAAATCTTTGAGTTATAAAGAACCATTGCTCAACCTAAGTTGGTTGAATATAATTATATAAAATATCTAATGTATCATATAGACCATGTTCTGAATCAAAAGCATATGAAGAATCTTCATTCCCTCTTCTTTCAAAAATTTCTCTATCACGACTAACAATTTTTTGCATTGTTTCATCACTAATTCTATATTTTTTTTGCATACGTTTAACTAACATATTAGAAACATCATTATCTTCCAATGAAAGATGACCACGATAGTCTTCTAATAAAATTTGTGAAATGGGCATAACTTCTAACTTCTTTACATTACTACTCATATTAATCAACCTCCAATTAAATTAAGCATTATAATAACAAAAAACTACTCACTGGTAAATTCAATTTATATAAAAAAAACAGAACAAATTCTGTTTTAATTTTTTTCTTAATCAATCTTATATATATCATATAAGACACACAATAATTAATACCCTAATATCCCTTCTAATGTTTCATCATTTTCAATAAATTCAGAAACATCAATAATAGTATATTTATCTTTAGTATTTCTAACAATTACTTGCTTAATACCAGCATTAATAATCATACGTTTACATAAAGCACATGGTTTAGCATTCTCTACATATTTACCATCATCATAATTAATTCCTACTAAATATAATGTTGCTCCAATCATATCTTTTCTTCTAGCACTAATAATAGCGTTTTGTTCCGCATGAACACTACGGCATAATTCATATCGTTCTCCTCTAGGAACATTTAATTTTTCCCTAGTACAGTATTTTAAATCACAACAATTCTTTCTACCACGCGGAGCTCCTACATAACCAGTAGAAACAATTTCATCATTATTAACGATAATAGCTCCAAAATTACGTCTTAAACAAGTACCTCTTTCCAAAACTTGTTCTGCAATATCCAAATAATAATTTATTTTATCTTTTCTCATAACATCACCTAAAATAACTATATCACAAAATCTAAAATTATTTATACTTTTTCCACTCTTGTGCCAAAATATCTTTTAACACCAACATAGAATCTAATTTACTATAATGATATGTATGTTCAATTTCTTCAAACATTTGTCGAATTTGTTTTCCATATTTTTCTACATTAACTACTTCTTGATAAGTACCGAGAACTGGATATTTTTTGCTCCATACATTAGTCCAATTAACATGATCAACATTTTTAAAATTAGTATTATTCATCACTTTTTTTATCTCTTTCATAACCTGATCATCATCAACTAGAACATCTAAATCAAAATGATAAATTTCAGAAAGCCTTTTAACTTGATTAACATTGGGCACCACTTCATCCTGCTCCCATTTTGAAATAGTTTGTCTAGAGACTCCTACCTGAAAAGCTAACTCTTCTTGAGAAAAATTATTCATTTTTCGATATTTACTCAAATTTTTTCCTAAACTCATAAAAACACCTCTAAAAAATTATATACTATCAACCATTTAAAAACTACCAATAATCCTTATCAAAATGCTAATATTTTTAACATTAATTTTTATACTTAAACATTGTTTTTTAATTCGGCTTCATATAATTCACGATAACTATGACAGGTCTTTAATAATTGTTTATGACTACCTTCAGCTATTATTTGACCATTCTCAATAAATAAAATTCTATCACTATCAATAATTGTACTTAATCGATGAGCAACGATCAAAATCGTATAGTCTTTCTTCAAATTATTAATAGCACTTTGGATTTCCTTTTGAGTTTCGTTATCTAAAGCAGAAGTAGCTTCATCAAATAAGATAATTTCTGTTTTTTGTAAAAAAGCTCTAGCAATTGCCAATCTTTGACGTTGTCCACCAGAAAGATTTACACCACCCTCTCCTACAACAGTATTATATCCATCTGGAAGACTCATAATAAAATCATGAATACATGCAAGTTTGCAAGCATTAATCATTTTCTCTTCTGTTACATCAGATTTCATCAATCGTAAATTATCACGAATGCTAACATGAAAGATATATGGACTCTGACTAATTACGGTAATATTACTACGAATACTATCCTGATCTAACTCTTGAATATCAACTCCATCAATCATAATTTGCCCACTATCTGAATCATACATCTTACATAAAAGATTAAAAATTGTAGTTTTTCCTGCTCCACTCTTACCAACAAAAGCAACGGTTTCATTAGCATTAACTTTAAAACTTAAATTATTCAATACATCTTTATCATTTGATTGATATTTAAAACATACATTTTTAAATTCGAAATCACCATGCACCTTATTTAAATGTTTACTACCAAACTTTTCTTTTTTAAATTCACTACTATACATAATATCAAAAACACGACTACTAGATAAATTAAAATCTTTAATATTATCTAACAATATACCTACACTCCAAACAATATTAGGTATTCTCCCTGCATAATTATGAATGACTAGTGCATTTGCAATAACTAAATCACCTTTTACAATTAAATAAACAAGTAAAAAAATAAGTCCTGTATCAAAAAAATCTCTCAAAGTACCACGTAATAAATTATACTTTCTATTAACAGCATCCATCTCATAACGGCACAAATTAACATCTTCTACCTGTTTATGTAATTCATCTGTAAAGCTATCTTCAGCATGCAACAATTTAATATCACGAATACCTCTAACTACTTCTCCAACAAATCCAGAAACTTTTTCATTCTGTTTTCTAAATTTCTTATCATATTCATTGTAAGTAGAAGTTCTTGTTCTCTCAATAAAAAACAATACCAAAATAACTAAAATCATATATATAAAAGCCCAAATATTAATAATAAATATTGCAACAAAAATACCTATATAAGTTAAAATATTAGATAAATATTGATTTAAAACATTAAATACACTAGCAAGACGACTAGTATCATTAGTAAGTCTTTGAATAAAAACACCAGAACTATGTTGGTCAATCACACTAGTCTCTAACTTCATAATTTCTACTCCAAGTGCTGTCTGTAATTTTATAAATGTTTCTCGATAAATTACTTGTGCATAATATTGAGCAAAGCGATTAACAAAATTACGTCCCCATTCTACTAAACACAAAATAACTGCTAAGAATAATAATTGACTAAAAAGATTGTTTGTTAACGAAACTATAATTTTAGCACTAAGGATAGGAACAATAATACTAATAGCAATAGCTATTATATTGCATAAAATATATTTAATAAGTTTCCACTTTTCACTTTTTGCATATTTCCAAACAAATTTAATATTCTTAAAAAATTCCTTCATACTTACTCCTTAATAATTAAACCAATCGGACAATGATCACTACCTAAAATATCCTTATAAACTAGACTATCCTCTACCCTAGAAATAAAAGATTTTGAAACCACAAAATAGTCAATTCTCCATCCTATATTCCTCTCTCTAACGCCTTTCATATAACTCCACCAAGTATAAACATCTCTCATTTCTGGATATAAATAACGAAATGTATCAATAAAACCAGCATTCAATAATTCACTAAACTTTCCACGCTCCTCATATGTAAAGCCAGCATTACCAATATTTGACTTTACATTTTTAATATCAATCTCCTCATGAGCAACATTCATATCTCCACAAAAAACAACAGGCTTTTTTTTCTCCAAAGTTTTGATATAATGCAAAAACAAATTTTCATAACGCATACGTGAAGCCATCCTAGATAAATCACGCTTTACATTAGGAACATAGCAATTAACCAAATAAAAGCTATCAAATTCTAATGTAATGTTTCGCCCCTCGTCATCGTATTCTTCATCACCTATCCCATAAATAACAGAGATCGGTTCTATTCTACTAAAAATAACAGTACCAGAATATCCTTTACGCTTAGCTGGATACAAATACATATGATATCCGTTTGGACGAAAATCAAACTGCTCTTCCAAAGCTTTTACTTCTTGCATACAAAATATATCGGCATCTACACTTTCAAAAAAAGAAACTAGACCTTTTTTTAAACAAGCTCTAATACCAGCGACATTCCAAGAAATAATTTTCACTTTAATTCCTCCTTTAACTGACAAAAAAATGGACTAAATGCTGTAGGTAAAGCAAAATTCTTTTCAATATTAGACACACTATAAAATAAACTTCGACAATTTACACTTTCTAAAAAAACAAAATAGGCTTGCATATTCCATTTTTTATGTGTAAATACATGTGTATAACAAATACTTTTCTTAACACTACCAACATCACCAAACTGACTAGATAATTTTTCTATTTCAGACATACTCTTATACCCTACTATGTTAGGAAACTCATATAGTCCATGTAAAAGTCCAGCCTGTTTTCTTTTCCTAACAAACACTTTATTCTTCCAAATAAGAAGTAAAATAGTCATCTCAATTTCTTCCTTAACTTTTTTATCATCTTTTACTGGATATAAAAAATAATTACTATTTTTATAAGATTGACAAGATCTTCTCAAAGGGCAATCATTACACTTTGGAATGCCATTAGGAATACAAACAACTTCTCCCAATTCCATTAACGCTTGATTAAAATTACCCACATCAACAGGTAATATAGATAAAAGTTTATCATGAATTTTCTTCTTCGTATTGTTTTTAGAAATATTAGAAGAATCATTATAAAATCTTGTAAACACTCTCATAACATTACCATCAACTGTAACTTGTTTTTCACCAAAACAAATAGAAGAAATAGCACTAGCCGTATATTCACCAATACCTGGTAATTTAATAATTTCCGAATAAGTATTTGGAAATATACCATCATATTCATTCATAATTTTAATAGCTGCTTTTTTCAAATTACGTGCTCTATTATAGTAGCCTAAACCTTCCCATAATTTCATCAAAAAATCTTCATCCACACTTGCTAAAGAAGAAATAATTGGCAACTCCTTCATAAAACGTTCATAATAAGGAATAACCGCTTCAATACGCGTTTGTTGAAGCATAATTTCTGAAATCCAAACATGATAAGGATTTATATCATTCCTCCAAGGAAGATTTCTTTTTTGCTGTTCATACCAAATTAAAAGTTCATCTACTACACTATTCATACTATCACCACAAGTATTTAAATTATAACATATTTTTTGTTATAATAGAAAAAAAGGAGCAACATTATAATGTATACTATAGAAAAAAATCTAAATAAATTAAATCATAATCAACCAACCTTTTTTCTTGACCCAAAAGAACAACAAGAACTAAGAAAAAAATTAAAAAATAAAACATACAAAATTTATAAACCATATATAGATAGCGAAAAAAATATATTTTATACAAAAGAAGAACCAAAAATAATACTGTATGAAATAAAAACAAAAATTCCTTTGGAACATAGAGAAATATTGGGAACTATTTTCTCACTAAACATTACCAGTGAGTTATTTGGTGATATAATAATCACAAACAATCACTACTATATTTATATTTTACAAAGTATAGCCCCCTATATAAAAAACAATTTATTAATGATTAAAAATTCACATATAGAACTAATAGAAAAACCACTAGAATTTCTCGAAAACTATAAAAAAGAATTTGATTCTATAGAAATAATTGCCTCAAGTAATAGAATTGATACAGTAATTGCTAGATTAATACAAACTAGTAGGCAGAATATTTCAGATAAAATTAAAAATAAAGAAATTATATTAAATTATGACATTCTAAAAAATAACTCTTATTTTCTAAAAGAAAATGATGTTTTTAGTATTAGACGATATGGAAAATTTCAATATATTGGAATAAAAAAACAAACTAAACATAAAAATTATATTATTGAATGTAAAAAATACAAATAAAAAGGATACGTTATGGTATCCTTTTTATTTATCAATATTTTGAAATAACTTTAATAGAGTTTCTTTTTCAAAGCCATCTGTAACAATATCTAATTCAATTTCATTATGAACAAAACTTTCTTTTGCAAAAAATACTTCAAGAGGTTTAAAGTTACTAACTAAATAATCATATGTAGATCCATTCCATTCCTTTTTAGCAAAACAAATATATTCTTTATTATCATCTAATAAAACTACTTCTCCTACTTGTACTTTCATATTAAACTCCTTTTCTATCTTTGTTTTTGTTGTGTATTATTATTCGACTGTAATTCACCATTTAACATTTGTTCCGACTCATTTTCAGCTTCTTCTTTTTCCTCTTTTTTACGATTCAATGCGTAAGTTGCACCAATTCCAACAGCCCCTACAAGGCCAGCAGCAGCCATTTTAATTGGACTAAAATCATCACTTTTTACATATTCAGTATTAATATCACCAGATTCAACTTGGTAAGTTTCATTATCACTTCCAACAACTCTACTTTCACCATCAAGCAAATCACCTGCATTGTCTGTTAAAGAAATAGAAACTTTATTTCCTTGAGAATCAGTCATTGTAACATTACCATCAAAATTATGTTCTGTTCCAGAAAGTAATTCACCTTCTACTAAAGGAACTTCATCAACAACCTGCTGATGATGCTGTTCAGCACCTTTTCTAACAGCTTCTTCAACATTTACCTAACCTGCAATTTTTCCATTATGCAAAATAGAAAAATATTCTACTTTATAATCACCAGCTGGTCGTAATCCTTCTGGATTACCAAAGGTATCATAAATATCTGAGACTCGATCACTTTCATGAAAGAAAGCTTGCCCTTCACCCATATAAATAATATCACCAGTTTTTAAACCACTCAAAGTATCCTGGACAATATCATCAACCGATTTATAAGTAACCTGTTCTCCCATTTGATGAACTACATAATCCGCCATATTTTGCTTATCATTTTTAGTAAAATGTCCACCAATACCCATAGCAGCAATAATAGTTGCAGACACAAGAAGAGGAATAAATTTAAACCATCTTTTCTTCTTTACTTTTTTCTTAGTATCCTTCTTTTCAAAAGTTGACTTTTCTACTGGTTTTGGTTCTGAAAAAATTGGTGCTGGAACTCTTACAACGGGTTCAGGAATAACAGCTAGAACTCTAACTTCTTCTGGAACTACATGTTTCTTATCACCCGGAAGATAAATAACTTGGGAACCAGAAGGTTTTTCCTCACCAGGAATTGGAAATATATATGGATTTTCTGGTGAAGGAAGCGGTTATGCTGGTGGAAACCTATAATTTGGAACAAAAGTTTCTTCCTTTTCTTTTGACATATATACATAATCTATCATTGCTTTTTGAAATTCAGTAACAGTAACATAATCCCAGTAGATAACTTAAAGCCACGATTTCCAAGCATAAATACTCCTGATTGTTTATGATCCTGTCCAAGAGTATAAGTCATAGTATCTTGATTAGTAATTGAACTATTTGGTCCTCCTAAATGAATTTGAGCACTTTCAATCAAATCGTTTGCAATATCATCACTCATAGAAGAAACATCTACTATTTTTCCAGTTTTCTTACAAACTATTTTTCTTTCTTCTTGATGTTCCCTTACATACTTAGAAACTGCCATCTTAAGTTCATCTAAACTAACATATTATCCACTAGTCAATGGAATACCTTTTCGATTACGACCTAACATAATATTACTTGTTCTCATAGATTTTCCATCAGAATCTGTAACATAAACACTTTTATCTTGTCTTTCCGGTCCCATAGGAGCTTCACCTAATGTCAATTTACTAATTGGTCCTAAAACAACTTCAATTTCTTCTTCTGTATAACCTAGTTTTTTTTATCTTTCATATTCATTTTCAACACTCATATTATACACCCACTACTCTACTTTCTTATTTTATGAATAAACTGCATTAAATAATAATGCCAAGTAATAGGAAGTTCAAATTCTCCTATTAACTCTTCTACAATTCCATTAAATCCACGCTTAAATTCATAAATACCATAATCTTTTGGATGAAGATTAATATTTGCAGGAATACCATAAAAATTATGCTTTTTAAATCCTTTTTCTATCCCATACTGTATCATCATCCACTGTAATAAATATTGTGAATCAAACTTAATAAATTCTAAATAATTACCACTGGACAAATAAACAATTTCTGGTTGTATAATCATAAACATTGATCCGGATAAAGTAATAATATCCTTACCTTTATTCTTACGAATATCTATTGCTTCTTTAATTCTCTTATCATAAGAATTAATTTCATTTTCTAAGTTTTTCTTTTGTCCTTCATTATATTTAGCATCACTTAAACCAGCTAACTTTTCTTCTGCTAATTTTTTATCATCTTCTAATTTTTTTTGATACTGAACTAAATCAAGCTCTGTAACAAAATATTTTACTTGCCCTTTATCATGAAATAATTTATACATTTTTTGATAGTAATCCACACTTCTAACAGCAAAGTTTTTTCTTTCTCCCGTTTCAATCATAATATTTTGAAAACGCTCTAATTCATCATAGCCAAGTTCTTTTATTGTAATACCAAATTTTTCTGTCTTACGAATTTTATTTCGAGTTCCTGGTTTCATTTCCTTCAAAATCTGTTCTTTATTTTTACCTTCCAAAGGTAAAGAAAACATCCATCCTACTTGTTCCATATCAGAAATAGCAACTTTTCTAAAACCAAGAGAAAGTAACTTAGATACAATATTAGTATTATCTATTCCGCCATCTACTATTTCACCATCAATATCTCTTTCCTTATAAAGTACATATGGATCCATCCTAAAAATATAACCTTTATGTTTTTTTACAAATTTCTTGATTTCATTCAAAAAATATTCTAGTAATACCTCATCAGAAAAATCAACAAGAACACCTCTAGGAGAATAAAATTCATATTTTCCAAAATGCCGTTTATGAGCCACAAGCATTGCCGCTGCTACTAATTGCTTATGCTTCTCTACACCAACAAAGTAAACATCCCATCCATTGCTTTTTCTCAAATCTCCTATCTCTGGAGCTGATAAAAACGTTTTTAAAGGATGATTTTCCCAAAAAGTATGATATTTTTCTTTTGTAATTTCTATAAATTGCATATAATCACCTTCTCTATTAGTATATATGAAAATATCCTAATTATCAAATATACTACTTACGAACAGAAAATAATTTTTTCCGACTACCATAATAAACATCTTCTACTTTTCTATAAACAATTTTATCTTGATCAAAAATAGTAAGCATAAACATTACTATAACAAGAATCAAAATAATGATAACTAAAAATAAAACAAAACTAAATTTCTCTTGTCTAGGCATTGTAGTATCTAAATAACTATTTGTTAAATATGTATTAAAATTATCATTAGTGATCACTACTTCATTTTCTACAGGAACAAAATTAGTAATATTTTGAATAGCTAACTGTTTTAATTCATCATCAATAACAACAGGATAACCATAAACTTTTATAGGCTTAGGAACTTCTGTAGTTCTCTCATAAGTATAATCAATAATCTCTTTATATTTATCATAATCATCAGCATCAATTGCAATTAAATAAGTATGCCATTGACCAGTATCTTCTTCTTCTATAACAAAATGAATCTCTTTATTAGATTTTTCATAATATGCAAATTTTTCACTCATTTTAGAAACTGTAATATATGTATAATCCTCTACTGTTTCAACCTTACTAAGAGGAAGTATTTCTTCTTTTTTATGATAAAGTTGATATATACAAACAACTAAAATTGTAATAACTATCAAATATATAAGACAAATAAATGTTTTAAAAACCAATCTTTTCTCATAACATTTTTCATGAACTGGATAATTAGGATTTTTCTTAACATTAAACTTCTTCATATGCTTCCCTCTATTATATAATATCACAAAACAAACAAAAAAGGATAGATAAACTATCCTAAATTTTTAAATAAATAAATAATCAGGTTTTTGATAAATTTCATTATAACTTTTATCTTTCATATACTTTTCTACAAGAACCACCTGTTCTGTTTCTAAACTTTTAGGAACATCAATAATTCTTTGATTTCTAGATCCTCTAAAATAAATATCATAACTCTTTTCTTCCTGAACAAATTTACCATCTACTAAAACATCGATTTGTTCAAGTAATTTTCTTGCCTTAGGATTAAGTAGCATTTGTTCATAAGTAAATCCTGTATAACACCATACATTAAGCCCCATACTATGAGCTGCTTTGCTGATTTCATAACAAGCTTCAGCTTGACAAACTGGATCTCCACCTGAAAGAGTAATACCATCTTGATTTTTTATTTTTTTAAGCTCTGTAATAACATCCTCTACATCTATTAACGCACCATCATTAAAATCCCAAGTACTTGCATTATGACATCCAGGACAATGATGTGGACATCCTTGTGTCCAAACAACAGTTCTTACTCCTTCACCATCAACAATAGAATCAGGCTGCAAATAAGCAGCCAATCTAATTTTCATTTTTTATTTAGCCTCTTTCATAACATCTTTTAATCCAGTATGTTTAACGCGATCTCTTTCTTCAGCACGCTTACCATTATTAAATCTAGAAACATCTCCAGCTAAATACCCTGTAACACGTCTAATTCTTTCAAATTTTTGTCCTTCACCAATAATTTTTTCCATAATAACATCCTCTTTTCTTTCTTATATATTAAACTATTCACAACAACCAGTATCGATAGATGTAATCTTTTCCATTGGAACCCCTTCAAACTCATGACGTCCACATTTAGGACATACATCATTAATTACTCCAACATATCCGCAAACTGGATCACGGTCTACTGGATGATTAACAGCACCATATCCAATTCCAGCTTCCTTCATGGCGCGTACAACGCTTTCAAATGCTTCAACATTAGAAGCTGTATCACCATCTAACTCTACATAAGAAATGTGTCCTCCATTAGTAAGTTCATGATATGGAGCTTCTTTGGCTAATTTATCATGAATACTAATATGATAGTAAACTGGAACATGGAATGAATTTGTATAATATTCTCTATCAGTTACACCTTTAATTTTTCCATAAATTGCTCTATCAATAGAAGTAAATCTACCAGATAAACCTTCAGCAGGAGTAGCAAGACAAGTAAAGTTTAAATTATACTTCTTAGAATTTTCATCACATCTATTACGCATAAATTTAATAATTTCCAAACCTAATTTTTGGCTTTCTTCACTTTCCCCTTGATGTTTACCAGTAAGAGCTTTCAAACATTCAGCAAGACCAATGAATCCAGTAGATAAAGTACCATGTTTCCAAACTTTTCTAAGGCGATCAGTTGGTTTTAATTTTTCACCATTAGCCCAAATACCTTGTCCAAGTAAGAATGGGAAATTATAATTATGTTTACTACATTGAACTTCAAAACGTTCAAGTAACTGATCACGAACCATATCCATAATCTCACCAAGTTCTTGATAAAATCCTTTCATATCAGCTTTATCTCTTTCTTTTAAAGCTATACCGTATTTAATTCCAAGTCTTGGTAAATTAATTGTAGTAAATGATAGATTTCCACGACTAGTAACCACTTCATTATCAGGAGAAGTAACATCACCAATAACTCTAGTACGACATCCCATATAAGCAATCTCTGTATTAAAATCTCCCTCTTTATAATACTTCTTATTAAATGGTGCATCAATAAATGCAAAGTTAGGGAAAAGTCTCTTTGCAGATACCTTACATGCTAACTTAAATAAATCATAATTTGGATCTTCTTTATTATAATTTACTCCCTCTTTTACTTTAAAGATAGAAACAGGGAAAATAGGAGTTTCTCCTTTACCTAAACCACAATCTTCTGATAATAAGAAGTTTTTAATTACCATTCTTCCTTCTGGAGTAGTATCAGTTCCAAAGTTAACAGATGAAAATGGAACTTGCGCTCCTGCTCTAGAATGCATAGTATTTAAATTATGAATAAATGCTTCCATAGCTTGTTGTGTAGCACGGTCAGTTTTCTGTAAAGCCTTTTCATAACTCTTCTCAAAAATTTCATGAATTCTACTTGAACCTTTTTGATAATCACTAAAATCTTTTACATCTAGTTCAATAGATTCAACCTTATCTATTTCACGAATAATTCTATCAATATTAATAATAGGAATAAAACCTTCTAAATCAAGAAAATCATAAATTGTCTGTTTAAATTGTTTTTTAAATGTTTTAAGTACACCAGGTGCTAAATAATAATCAAGAGCTGGAATAGCTTGTCCTCCATGTTGATCATTCTGATTAGCTTGAACCGCTATACAAGCAAGTGATGCATAAGTTGAAATATCTTGTGGTGGTCTAATATATCCATGTCCAGTATCAAATCCATTTTTAAATAACTTTGATAAATCAATTTGACAACAAGTAGTAGTTCCCATTGCTAAGAAATCCATATCATGAATATGAATAGTACCATTATCATGAGCTTCTGCATATTCTTTTTTCATTAAATAAGCTTTTGCAAATTCTTTAGAAACTGTCCCACCATACTGTAACATAGTACCCATTGGACTATTTCCATCGATATTAGCATTTTCTCTCTTAGCATCTTCGTCGTTTGCTGATTTCAATCCTAAATTCTCTAATGATTTTAAGAATTTATGAGTTTTATTGTCTCCAAAGAAACTTTCTCGTGATTGATTTCTTCTTTCTCTATACTCAGAAAATGATTTATAAACATCATCATAACCTTTACTAGAAAGTTCCCCTTCAATATAATCTTGAATTTCTTCGATTTTAAATTTTTTATTTTTTTCTTCTGCTGCTTTTTCAATCTTCTTTAAAACAGCTTGATATACTTTTTGAATATCTTGAGAAGTATATTTTCTCTCCTTCTCATCTTCTTCATTATCTACTTCAACACTATCAAACCCTTTTTTTATAGCCAAAGCAATCTTAGCTCCATCAAAAGGAACTTTTTTACCATTTCTTTTAATTACGGTTAGTTCCTCTAAAACATCATTTACCTCTGCCATTTTTTACCTCCCACATCTTTCTTTCATAAGTCCATTGTAAGTAACAAAAATCGAAAAATCAATAGACAAAAATTAGAAAATTTACCCCTTTTTTTCAAAACTATTGATATATATAGATTTTATAAAAAAAACTTTTTTGTTCGATTTACGACAATTGACAAAAGGTAGACAATTTAAAAAATACTAAAAATCAATTTTTGACATTTTTGATTTTTCTGGTATCAAAAATCTAACAATTTCCTTATTTTTCAATAAAAACAAATATTAAAAAATAATTTTTTTATAGTTTTTCTAAAAAACAATTTTTTATTTTTTTTATTTTTTTAATATTTTTTAATCAGTTGAACCAAATCCTCCAAGTCGTTCTCCCGAAGCATTATCATCATCAGTAACTAAAAATTTTTGGAAAATAACTTGACCAATAACGTCACCCTTTTTAACCTCAATATCATGATCACTACAATTAAAATAAGCAAAGTAAAAATGACCATCATTATCAGGATTACCATAATAGTCAGAATCAATCAATCCAACACTATTGGCCATCAAAAAACCCTTCTTAGGTCCGCTACTACGATTCAACAATAAATAGCATTCATCCTCACCACAATAAGCTTTTAATCCCGTAGGAATTAATGTAGGCTTAATTCCCGGATAATATTTTGGGATAATAATATCCTCAGCCGCTTCAACATCATAACCAGCAGAATGCTTTGTCTTTCTAACAGGAATATGTATTCCTTTATCCTCATAACCTTTTACTATTTCAAAACCTCTTTGTCTCATAATTAAATTTCTCCTTCTATAATTTTACTATTATCAATATATAATATTTTTTTATTTTTTTGTAAACTTTTAGGAACATCAATAATAGATTGATTCCTACTTCCTACATAATGAATTTTTTCATCAGCCAATTTTAAAATAAATTTACCGTCTAATAATACATCAATATGATGAAGTATAATATCTAAATTTTTATCGTTAATCGCTTGTTGTAATAATTCATCATAGCAATAGCCGGTATAAAGCCATATCGTTTTATCAGGAAACTTAGATTTGATTTCATCAACTAATTTAGCAATTGCTTCTCGATTTTTCAAAAATAGAGGATCACCACCTGATAAGGTAACACCACTACACCAATCATGTTTTAATTCATCAAAAATTTCATTTTTAGCAGCTTCATCAAACTCCAAGCCATCATCTGGATCCCATGTAATTGCATTCTGACATCCAGGGCATCTGTGAGAACAGCCACTAACCCATAGAACAACGCGAAGACCTTCCCCATTAAGCATATCAGCTTTAGTAATATTATGGTATCTCATTTACATAGACTTCCTTTCAGCTATTTCTTCCATCTTTGCATTATTAAGCATAGTATCTCCATGAACTCTGGAATATGATAAATAACCATTCATACGTTCTATTTTTGTAAGATCGGTACTACCACATTTTGGACAAACGTCCATATTTATTTCTTCATGTCCACAATGATTGCAATAAGATAATGATAAATTAACACCTTCATAAAAACCTTTATCCATTGCTCTCTCAATATAAGTAATCATAGCTTTAGTATTATAGCTCAAATTATAACGTACATATTGAATTCTTCCACCTCTAAATAAATCCCAAAATCTATCTTCTAAATCCTGTTTTTCTATTCCAGTGATATCTTCCCAAACACCACAATGAAAACTATTAGAAACATACTCACGTGAACTAACCCCTGGAATAATACCATATTTCTTTCTAAACTGCTTAATTTGTAACCCACACAAATTTTCAGCTGGAGTACCATAAATAGCATATAAAATATTATCTTCATATTTAAACTCTGTTATCTTTTTATTAATATATTTCATAACCTCAAGAGCAAATTGTCCATCTTCTACAATACTCTTACCATTATACAAAACTTGTAATTCATTTAATGCAGTAATACCAAAAGAAGCAGTAGATGATTTCATAATAGATTCAATTGACTCTTCTGGATCTAAATTTCCTCCATAAAAGCCACCCTGACAATATGCAAGTGGATTAGTAGAAGCCTTTCTTTTAGCCAAATAACGATAAGTTCTAATATGAATTTTACGAATCATTTCTAAATAGTAATCTAATACTTGATAAAAATCTTTCTGTTCTTCACGAGCTTTAGCTAAAATCATTGGTAAATGTAAAGAAACAGCTCCAATGTTAAACCTTCCAACAAAAACTGGTTTATCATCAGCATCAGCAGGATCAATGCCACCTCTTTCATACCAAGGAGATAAAAAGGCACGACATCCCATAGGAGAAACAATACGTCCATACTTTTTATACATTTCAGGAACATATCCTTCACCACTTAAAGATAAATAATCTGGATACATAGTTTTTTCACTGCATTTAATAGCTGTAAGGAAACTATCACGAAGAACACCACCATCACCATGTACTTTCTTATCATATAAAAATACAAGTTTTGGAAATAAAGTTGGTCTTTTGAATCCTTTTTTCCCTTGACCTTCCCGATGAACATTAAGAATTGTTTTAGTGATCATAACTGCAAATTCATCCTGATCAATACCAAAAGAAAAAGTTACAAAAGGATAATCTCCTCTACTAGAACTAACCGTATTTAATTTATATTCAATTCCCTGATATCCTTGTTCACACTCACGTATTGTTTTTTTCCACGCATATTCGGAAGCTTCATCCTTATACTTTTCTCCCTTGATACTTAAATATTCTTGATAATACATATCGTAACTCATCTTTGCATATTTTTTTAAAACCGTATCCACCTCAGGTACAGTAAATCCCCCATATTGCATAGCAGTAGTATTATTAATGACATCACCCATAACATTAAAAGCAGTCTGCAAAGTTTTAGGTTCCGTATACCAAATATTACTCATTTCAAAACCATTCTTTAAAAGATTAGCCATATCAAATAAACAACAGTTCATCGAATCTCTTCGATAAGCCATATCATGAATATAAATATATCCATCTTTGCATGCTTCTATTTCATTAGCTGTTAAAAAGAATTTTTTATAAAGTTCTTTATTAAGACTATTATAAATTAAACATCTCTGTGTAGTTACCAAAGCACTATCAATATTAGCACATTCCTTATCCCCAATATAAATAATAGTTTGCGCTCTCTTATAGACTTTATCTAAAATATGAACAATTTCTTTCTTATAATCACGATACTCTCTATAACTTTTAGCAACTAAAGGATTAATATCCTCCAAAGCTATTTCACAGCAGCTATGTAATTGCTCTACTGTAGGGTTACTAGTCTGCGTATTTAATAACTCTAATACTCTAGAAACAATTTTTTCTAATGCTTCATCAGTCAAATCTACCATAACTCGTTCAGCACTAGCAATAACCGCTTTTTTAACCCTATTAGGATCAAACTTTTCTAGATTACCATTTTTCTTAATTACCATAATATCTTTTGCCATATTTACCTCTCCTATCCTACAAATTCCATTCTACTCTATAAAAGAAAAAAACTAATGTTGCATTTGCAACAATTAAAAAAATTTGTTAAAATAAAACAGAAAGTAGTGATAAAAATGTCAAAAACTCTCGATGAAACAAGAATATTGCAATTTAAAAAAAATTTGTCAAACTGTGTCAATGTAAAAAGAAAAACATTCTATAATAAAGATTTAATTCTAAGCTATACCCCTATCAAAAAAAAGATAGGATTTATTACTTATGGAAAAGCAAATATAGTAAAAACAGATAGTAATGGTAATACAACAATCATGCGTGACTTAAAAGAAAATGATATATTTTCTAACTTATTTTTTCAAGAAACAGAAGATGAAATTTATATTATTAGTAATGAAGAAACAGAAGTGATTTTTATTGACTACTATACAATACTAAAAAATTGTAATAAAGAATGTCCTTTTCATAATAAACTAGTATTAACATTATTCGACCTATTAATACTAGATAACAAACAACAAAATGAAAAAATAGAACTTTTATCCAAACGTACAGTAGAAGAAAAAATACTATTTTTCTTAAAACAAAGAATGAATGAAAAAAACATATTTAAAGTTACAACCTCCTATAAAGCAATTGCTGAATATCTATTTGTAGACCGTTCAAATTTGATGCGAGAACTAAAACGCATGGAAGAAAAAGATTTAATTGAAAAAACAGAAAAAACGATTAAAATAAAATGTTAATCGTTTTTATTTTTCATATCTTCCATGCAGTAATATAATGAATAAAAAAAGATTAGCGAGGAAGTAAACTCAAACTAACCTTTCCTTTTTCCAAAGAAATATCATCAACATAACAATCTACAATATCACCAACGCTAACCACTTCACTTGGATGTTTAATATACTTATCAGTGAGCTTAGATATATGAGCAAGTCCATCATTATGAAGACCAATATCAATAAATACTCCAAAGTCTACTACATTACGAACAGTACCCTGCAATTTCATTCCAATAGTCAAATCTTTAATATCTAAAATATCACTTCTAAGTAATGGCTGAGGCATTTCATCTCTAGGATCTAAATTAGGCTTTTTTAAAGATAAAATAACATCTTCCAACGTATATTGATCAGTTTTTAATTTTTCTTGATAACAATTCACGTCTATTTGATTCAATCTATCAATCAAGTAACTACTACCAATATCATTGATAGTGAACCCTAAATCTTGAAGTAATGAAATTGCCACATTATAACTTTCAGGATGAATTGCTGTTTTATCTAATGGATTTTCTCCGTCAGGAATACGTAAAAAACCAATTGCTTGTTCATAAGCTTTGTCAGTAAGTAATTTTTTATCATGAATCTCTTCACGAGATAAAATTTTACCAACCTTTTCACGATAATCAATAATTTTCTGACATGCTTTCTTAGTCAACCCAGATACATAGCTAAGCAATGAACTTGAAGCAGTATTAACATTAACACCTACACTATTAACACACTTTTCAACAACAAAATCCAAAGAACTTGAAAGTTTTTTCTGACTAACATCATGTTGATATAATCCAACTCCTATTCCTTCTGGTGGAATCTTTACAAGTTCAGCAAGTGGATCCTGAAGTCTGCGTCCAATACTTACTGCACTACGTTTTTCAATTGCTAAATCTGGAAATTCTTCTGCTGCAATAGGAGATGCACTATAAATCGATGCACCTGCTTCTGATACAATTACATATTTGCAATCTAGATTATATTCTTTTATCATATCAGCACAAAATTTTTCAGATTCACGTGAAGCAGTACCATTCCCAATTGCAATAATATCTACATGATATCGTTTAATAAGCTGTACAACTACTTCTTTTGACAAACGAATTCTATCTTCACTATTACTATTTAAAAATGGTTTAATAACAGTAGAATCCAAATATTTACCATTCTTATCAACAATAGCCAACTTACACCCATTCACAAACCCTGGATCAAAAGCAAGAACTACTTGCTCTTTCATTGGTGGTGTCAAAAGTAAAGCTTCTAAATTCTTACCAAAATTATCAATTGCTGCTTCTTCACCTTTTTCTGATAACTCTGTACGAATTTCTCTTTCTATAGATGGTGCAATTAATCTCTTATAAGAATCATCAATTGCTTCTTTTATACTATCAACAACAAAAGATTTATCATTTTTAATTAATTTTTTCTCTAAATAAGCAAGAACTCCGTCTTTATCTACATCAATGGAAACATTTAATACTTTTTCTTTTTCTCCACGGTTTAATGCTAAAATACGATGCGGTTTAATTCCTTTAACGGGTTCATTATAATCATAATACATTTCATATACTTTCCCCTCATCTTCTGCATTCTTTTTCAACTTAGAAATAATGATACCATTCTTATAGAAATAACTACGAATCCATTTACGATAACTAGCATTATCACTAATCCATTCAGCAATAATATATTTAGCTCCAGTAATAGCATCTTCGATAGATTTTACCTTATCATTAACAAACTTACTAGCCATATCATCTAAATTTCCATTAATAGGAAAACTCATCATCATTTTAGCAAGAGGCTCAAGTCCCATAGCAATTGCTTCTGTTGCTTTTGTTTTTTTCTTTTCTTTATAAGGACGATATAAATCTTCAACCTCTACTAACTTAGTACAATTCATAATAGAATTTTTCAAATCATCTGTTAACATACCCTTTTCATCTATCAAGCGAATAACATCTTCTTTACGTTTTAACAAATTAACTTGATATTCATAAACCTCATTAATAGAACGAATAGTTTCCTCATCAAGAGCACCAGTTGCTTCCTTTCTATAACGAGCAATAAAGGGAACAGTATTACCTTCAGCAAGCATAGATAAAACTACTGACACCTGTTTATCAGTTATATTTAAATTATTTGCTATTTCATTAATTATAAACTCATTCATCTAACATCCTCCATCTAGCATAGCAAGACTATTTTATCATGAAAAAAAAGAAAAAGGAATAAAAACTATTCCTAATATCCATATCTTAATATTTCGAAAGTAGTATTATAAGAAACTTCGTTTTTTAAAGCTTCAGATGATGTTTGATAAAGTAAATCAAACAAATGACTTTTACCAAAGCCAACAGCCCCACCACGATCTAAAACAATACCAATAAATTCGGACAATCTAGAATTTTTAACTCTAACAATCGTACCGTAAGGATAAGATTTATCTCCTGCTAAAATACGAACAGAACCATAAGTAGAATCTGAATAATAAATATTTCCACTACGAACATCCAAACCACTTGCAAGAAAACCACTACATCCTACACAATCAGGTCCATATCCACTAAGACTCCCTATCTGAGTTTCTAATACATCACTAACTTCTTCTTCAACTGGAGAAGAAACTTCTTCAGTAATACACTCTTTTTCTTGACTATACTTTGAAACTTCTTCTTCAACACTGTTCTCTACATCATCTTGTATATTTATCAAATCATCCTGTTTTTCTTCAACAACTTGATTTTCTTTAAAATTCACAAGATCTGAACTTTTAAGTTTCTTAACATCAAGCTCAGTAGAAATTGTGATAGAATCCATACTATGAATTCCAATTCCTATAATATAAGCAATAATTCCTACTACTAAAATAGTATTTAGAATATAACTACAAATTTTCATAAAAAAACTCCTTGTGAATATCAATATATCATATTTACAAGGAATTGACAATAGCTTGACAAAAATTACCAATTGTAAAAAGTGTAAACAAGATTATTTAATTTTACACTCGTATCCACTCATCTCCATTACTCTTTTAACCTCTTTGTAACTATCACCCTTTTTAGCATTAGGTAACACGCCACCAGCTTCTGTAAAAGAAGCATCAACAGACATAGTATCAAAACGAGATAAATTAAAAAACTGATTCTCAATCATTTCATCATTAGATAAATCACAATCAATAGTAACTCCAGAAATAGAAACGGCATTCTGTTTTAATACATCACACTGATTTTTTCTTTGGTTTAAGTAATCTGCATTGCCTTGAATTAAAACTTTATGCTCTAAACTATTTACTTCTCCTTCACTAAAAACATACGTTTCAGTATATTGGAAGCTAATAGAATTATCATCACTTTCCATGCTACAAACCAACTTACCATTAGTAATATCTTCTACAATTTCTTCTTTATCTTCAGAGAAGAATGTATCAAACAATTTCTGTGAATATGGTAAAAATATAATAGTTGCTAACAAAAGAACAAAAGCAATAATCAATAAAATTGGTTTAGCTGACTTTGCACCAGAACCTTGTTGATTTTCCAAAGCATGGTAAGCACCATCATTAGATGATTTACTATCATCTAGCTCCTTAACCGTATCTTCAGGTTTCATAGCAGCTTTAGAGATAAACTGTTGTTTCATACTATGATTAGTAGAAGCAAAAGTAGCATCAGGAGAAATTCTAGGAGAATTTGCCGTCGTACCAACTACATTAGGTTTGCTTACTAGAGGAGAAATTTGTGAAGAAATATTTGTTTTTTCTACATTAATAGAATTTGAAGAATTATTCTGTGAATCGACTTCCATACCACTAGGAATATGTGGTTCTTCTAAATTAGAAGATAACGAAGCAGTAGACAAATCAGTTGATGTTTCTAACAATTCAATGTCATCATCTTTATTCATTACAACAACACCTCATCTCTGTCTCTCACAAGTATAATTGCTAGCTTTCATTTCTTTTTCTATTTCATCAATATTTTGCTCAAATTTATAATTAGGATAAGTTCCACCAGCTTCTAAATAAGCAGTAGTAACATCTTTAACATCTAATGTTCCATAATCTAACTTTTGAACATTTTCATAAACACCATTGGACAAACTACAAGAAACATCAATACCTTTAGAATTAGCTGTTTGTTGTTGCAATAAATCACAAGACGATTTCATAGCAGCAAGTTCTACAGCATCTAAATGTTGATCTCCTTTAGTAGTTGCACTATAAGTTAAACGATACATTTTACTATCCTCAAAATCAAATATAGCTTTATAATAATAATCATACTTGTCATCGTTAGTATTCATCGTACAAGTAAGAGTTCCTGTAGTAATTTGTGGTATCTCCTCCTGTTTTCGATTATCGAAAAATTCAGATACAAAAGAACTAATTTCTGGTAAAAATGCAACCATCCATATTAACAAAGCTAGGAAAATAAAAGTCATATAATATTTTAAATTACTATCTTTTTTACTCTTATCCTTACTAGAAGTATTACTAGGGTTAGGTTGTAAATTCATTTGAGATGAAGTAACTTCAGCTGGTTTTTTTACAATTTCTGAAGGGGAAGATACTTCTTTTTTTGGTAAAACAACAGGAAGAGGAGCAGACGGTTGAGCACTTATTTTCTGCGATGAAGACGGAATAGACTGAACCGGTTGTTTACTTTTAGCATCTTTTCTTGCCTGCTCTTTTGCTTTTTTAGCTTCCAGTCTAGCTTTCTTAGCATTTTCACGTGCTTCTATTTTGGCTTTTTTTGCAGCTTCTTTTGCCTCTTGTCTAGCTCTTTTGGCATCCTCTTTTGCTTTTATGGCAGCTTCCTTAGCTTCTTGTCTAGCTTTTTGAGCATCAAGACGAGCCTGCTCTTGTTGCTTCTTAGCATCAAGACGCGCTTGCTCTTTTGCTTTTTTAGCGTCCTCTTTTGCCTTTATTGCCGCCTCTTTTTCTTGCTTCTTTTTTTCTGCCTCCAAGCGTTCTTGTTCAGCTTTAGCCTTAGCTTCCTCTTCTAGTCTTTTCTTCTCTTCAAGTTGCCTTTTACGCTCTTCTTCTGCTGCAATCCTTTTACGTTCTGCTTCTTCCTTAGCAAGTTGTTCACGCCTCAAAGCTTCTTCCTTTCGCCTTTTAACTTCATCCATAATTGCTTTTTTCTTTTTTTCTTCTTCTTCTAATTTCTTTTTGGCCTTTTCAGCAGCAATCTCTTGAGCATTGCTCTTTTGAAGCAAAGCAGCTTCCTTTGCACGTTCCATTTGTTCAACTAAAGCTACTTGGTCACCACTAATAACAGCTAAAACATCTTCAGAAGAAATCAAATCTTTTTCCGGAGGAGTAGCAGTATCAACAGCCGGTACATTATTTTCAGCTTGTTTTTTATCATCCATAATATCACCCCTATATTCTTATCGTAAACTATCTATTCTTTCTTGAAAATTATCAGATTGAATAATATAACTACCTGAAGTAAGAATATCACATTCTTGGCAGCTATTTTTAGTAATATCATCAATTCCACCATCTACATTAATCAAAGCTTTAGAATGATAAACACTAATTAATTCTCTAACTTCTCTAATTTTTTTCTCAGTTCCATCAATAAATGACTGTCCACCTCTACCAGGTTCAACACTCATAACTAAAATCAAATCCAATAATGGCAAATATGGAACTAAACTTTTAACAGGTGTACCTGGTTTAATAGAAAGACCACACTTAATACCATAACTTTTAATAAGTTCAAGATTCTCTTCAACTTTATCCATAACTTCCACATGAAAAGTAATATACTCCGTATTCAATTCTGCATACAACGGAATATATTTTTCAGGATTATCAACCATTAAATGAACATCCAATCTTTTATCTGTATACTTATAAATATTTTTCATTTCACTAAAAGGCATAGTTTTATTAGGAACAAATTTTCCATCCATAATATCCACATGAATAAAGTCAACATCAGTTTGATTCAATCTTTTCAAATCCATAGGAATATTAGAACTACTTAAAAATGATGCACTAATTTTCATAATGAATATCTCCTCCAATAAAACTTAAATAATTAATATAACGACTTTTCATTATATTATTATCATTAACTGCTTTTTTTACCATACATTCATTTTCTTTAGTATGCAAACAATCTTTAAATGGACAAGGAAATAAATCAAACTCAACAAAGGAATCCCTAATTTGTTCCTTAGAATATTCATGAAAATCCAAAGCAGAAAAGCCTGGAGTATCCATAACTTTACCATCAAACAATTCATATAAAGTAACAACTCTAGTAGTATGCCTTCCTCGTCCTAATGCCTGTGAAACTTCACCTGTCTCTAAATTCCAATCAGGTTTTAATTTATTCAACAAAGTACTTTTACCCGCTCCAGTCTGGCCTGTAAAAACACTAGTATTCCCATTTAATAAATTTATAATTTTATCAATTTCAGTATTAAATACTACCATATAACCAATTTTTTCGTAATAAGATAATTCTTTCTTAATAACTTCATAATCATCATCAGAAACCAAATCACGCTTCGTAATACAAATAATAGGACGAACAGAATGTAATTCCATAAGAACAAGTAATTTATCAAGTAAATTTAAGGAAAAATCTGGAGAAACCAAACTCGTAACAAGAAAAGCCTGATCAATATTACTTACTTTAGGACGAGTGAACTCATTTCTTCGCGGAAGAATCTTTTCAATAACTTTCTTTTCTTTATCAAACTCCACAAAATCACCAACTAGTGGTAATATTTTATCTTTTCTAAAAACTCCTCTACATTTACAAGGGAAAGTTTCTCCCTCTGATTGTACAAAATGTAAATCACTATGAATTTTTACAATCTGTCCTCGCATATAATCCCCCTATTCTGTAGTGCTCGGCGTATCCGTACTATCATCATCATTATCATCTGGATTTGTTGGAGTAGTTGGTTTAGTTTGCACTGCTGTCTTTCTAGCAATAGTGACTGTAAAAGTTTGCCCCTTAACAATAGGACTTCCAGCAGCTCTAGATTGATCAATAATCTTACCTTCTTCATAAGCAGTAGTATCTTGATATTCTACTTTAATAGTCAATCCATATTTATCACAAAAAGCTTCAGCATCAGCTAAACTCCAACCTTCACCAGCCATATCAGGAAAAGTATCAACAATATTAGGAATATACAAAATAATTGAATCTCCCTCTTTCACTTTACTTCCAGCAGCAAGAGACTGACCAATAATTTCTTGTTCATCATATTCTCTATCACTAGCATCTACGTCTCTTTTTTCAATGCTAACATCCAAACCATATTTCGTTTCCAAAATAGTTTGAACTTCTATATAATTTTGTCCAGTATAATTCTCTATTTCAAAAGTTTCTTCTCCACTAGACTTATAAATAGTAACTTTTGTACCCTGCTTTACACTTCTTCCTTTTTCTGGATCAGTTTTAACTACTTTACCTTTATCTACTTTAGACGAAGGAGTACTTTTGATATTTGTTCTAACTTCCAACCCTAACTCCTGAAGTTTCTTTTCACACTGACTAACTTTTAACCCTTGACAATTAGGAACAGTAACATTTTCTGGTTTAGTAACAGCAGGAATAATAAAAGCCACCGTAATAATCCCAAGTACTAAAACTGCAAAAACAATAGACAAAATAATAATAATTTTTTTACGTTTCTTATCATCATTATCCTCAATTTTAGTAGCAATAGGACTATCTTCATCATCCGAATCTTTTTCCAAATCTTCAATTTTCTTCAAATTCTTAGTGGAGTCATTCTCATGTTCCGGATAAGGATACTTATATGGAGGTTCGTTAATACGATCATCATCAAGTGCAGTAAGTAAATCTTCATGCATACTTCTAGCATCATCATATCTATTTTTTGGATTTTTAGCTGTTGCTTTTAAAATAATATTTTCAATACTTTGTGGAATAGATGGATTATCTTCTTTAACACTAGGAAGAGGATCTCTCATATGTTTTAAAGCAATTTCAACAGCATTATCACCTTTAAATGGCAAACTACCAGTTAAAAGTTCATAAAAAATAATACCCATAGAATAAATATCACTTTTAATAGTAGAACCTTTTCCACTAGCTTGCTCTGGTGGCAAATAATGAACTGAACCCATAACCGAATTAGTTTGTGTTAACTGTGTTGCATTTAAAGCCATAGCAATACCAAAATCAGTTATTTTAATCTGTCCATCATCTTTAATCATAATATTTTGAGGTTTTAAATCTCGATGAATAATATAAGAATCATGTGCATGTGCCATACCATCAGTCAATTGTAACATAATATCAATAGCTTCAGATAATGTAAGACTTCCGCGTTTTTTCAAAAGCTGTTTTAGCGTTTTACCTTCCACATATTCCATAACAATATAATAAATACCATCATCTTCGCCAACATCATACATCTCTACAATATTAGGATGTGCAAGGCTAGATGCTGACAATGCCTCACGTTGGAACCTTCTAACAAACTTTTCATCACTAGACAAATCCCCACGTAAAATTTTAATAGCAACATTACGATCTAATATTGTATCATAGCCAAGATAAACATTAG
The DNA here is from genome assembly GCA_022771205.1 of Mycoplasmatota bacterium. Classification (GTDB taxonomy): domain Bacteria; phylum Bacillota_I; class Bacilli_A; order RF39; family UBA660; genus Faecimonas. The sequence continues at coordinate 30,837 of JALFCF010000008.1, forward strand.
CCATACCACCTTCACCAATAGAACGAATAATCTCATAACGATCATTTATCTTTTGCCCCTTTGTAATCATTACTCGTCACCTTCTTCACTGCGAATTAAATAGGCTACAGAAATATTATCTGTACCTCCACGATTATTTGCTTTTTGAATTAAACGTATCACTTTATCTTCAACATCTAAATCAGTAAGTAAAACTTTCTCTATCTGCTCTTTATCCAACATATTAGTAAGACCGTCACTAGAAAGAAGGATTTCAGTAATATCCATATCGCAATCAAAGATATCAACTTCTACAGTAGTAGCCGCACCAAGTGCCTTCATAAGAACATTTTTCTTAGGATGAACACTAGCTTCTTCTTTTGTCAATTCCCCAGCACTAACTAATAAATTAACTAAAGTATGATCATAAGTAACCTTATGAAGTTTATCATCCTTCATAACAAAACCACTAGAATCACCGACATTACCAAACAATAAATAATCTTTAGTAAGAATAGCAAGAACTAAAGTAGTACCCATCCCCTTACTTTCAGGATGAGTTTTTTCATGTTGAAAAATCAAAGTATTAATTTCACTAAAAGCATCCCTAATCCAATTAACAGCATCAACTTTACTCATATTTAAAAATGTTTCTTTAAAATATTTACCTAAATAACCAATCGCAATAGAACTAGCAACTTCTCCAGCAGAATGTCCACCCATTCCATCAGCAATAGCCATCAAATATTCATCATCTTGATTTTTTACAATAATAACACTATCTTCATTATGACTACGCACTTTTCCTGCATCTGTTAAATAAAAAGATTTCATATTTCCTCCTTCTTACTTCTAAGTTGTCCACAAGCAGCACTAATTTTGCTACCAAATTCCCTCCTGATAGTGACGTTAAGTCTATTCTTTTTAAGTATATCATAAAACCTCATAATTTGAACAGTACTACTTCTCTTAAATTCCAAATTATTTGTCTCATTATAAGGAATCAAATTAATATAACAATTAAGATGCCCAACTAATTTTACAAGTTCCTTAGCACACTCATCTGTATCATTAATGCCCGCAAGCATAATATATTCAAATGTAATACGACGATTTGTTCGCTTTAAATATTCTTCTAATGCAGGAAGTAATTCTTTCAAAGGATAAGCCCTATTAATAGGCATAATTTGATTTCTCAATTTATCATTAGGAGCATGCAAACTAATTGCCAAATTAATTTGTAATGGAAAGTGACTAAATTCCAATATTTTAGGTACTATACCACAAGTAGAAACAGTAATATGTCTTGCACCAATAGCTAAACCTTTAGGATGATTAATAATCTGGAAAAATCGTAACAAATTATCATAATTATCAAAAGGTTCACCAATTCCCATTACTACAACATGGCTAACACGTGCCTTTAAATCCTCTTCTATCATCAAAAGTTGTGTAACCATTTCCCAAGTTTCAAGATTACGTACTTTTTTTCTTCTACCAGATTCACAAAACTTACATCCCATATTACAACCAACTTGACTAGAAATACATACACTATTACCATAATCATGTTTCATCAAAACAGCTTCTATATGTTCACCATCAGACAATTCAAATAAATATTTGCAAACATCGATATCTCTTTCAACTTGAACTAAATCTAATTTAGAAAAAGAAAAATCAAGAGACAATTGTTCTAACATCTCTTTCTTAATATCTGTAACTTCAAAAATAGAAGAAATACGTTTTTCATATAACCATGAAAACAACTGATTAGCATGAAATTTTTTAGAATCATGACTAATAAAATATTCTTCTAATTCTTCTCTTGTTAAATTATATATATTCATCGTATCACTCCAATATCTATATTATACAACAAATAATATAAAAAAACATCAAAAAAAGAACCTATACTGGTCCCTTAAATTCTTTAATATCACCAAAATTAGAATAATCTAAATTGAGTCTAAATTCATTAATTGCCAATCCTTTATATTTAGCATAACTATCAAGATTATATTTAATCTGTACTACTTCACCATTTTCATTTTTCTTTAATTCAATCGAATTAACAGGATCATCTAAATCTACTTCTATTCCTTCTAACATTTTTACTAAAGTAGTAGTAGAAATCTCTAAATTAACAATCTGCTCACCAGTAGCAAGCTCTGTTTTTGAAATATAAGTAGAAAGACCAATTAAATCATTAATAACAGAAACATCAGTAAGAGAAGCTAATACATATGGAGATTCAGATTTAACCCAAACTCCATCCTGCTTTTTCATAAAAAGATCTGCACTTTGATAAAAATCAGTATTACCGTCACTAAATAAAGCTTTATCTTCATAATGTTTACCAGAATAAGTTGTAACAACTTGATCAACTAAAAATTGATAACTAAAATTATAATTACCATCTTCAATAGAAGACAAATCGTAAGAAAACTCCCCTAGTTTTAAATCTGTACTACCAAGGACAGGTCCTTTTCCACCTATATGTGCAATCATAGATAAAGCAATAAAGAATATAAAATAGATTCCAAAAAACAAAAATGCTTTTCCTTTAGGAGTTCGAATAAACTCTAAGATTTGCTCTTTGTTTATCTTATTATTTTGATTGTTTCCATCCATAAGCTACCTTCCCAATATAGTCATTCTTTTTTATTCCATTCACAAAATTACTAGCCAACATCCTTTTTTTACCAATAGGTTTAATATCAGTAAATACAATTTCAAAATCTTTTGTAGCAATACCAATGCCATCTTTATAAATATGTAACACCTCACCAGGCTTATATCTAGTAGTATCTATGGATTCAATCCTAGACATATAAACCTTAAACTCTTTATCCCCAATAACACATGAACTACCAGGAAAAGGATTAAGACCACGAATTTGATTAAATAATTCTCTACTGGTTTTGGAAAAATCAAGATATTCCTCTTCTCTTTTTATGTTATAAGCATAAGTAACTTCATCTTCATTCTGTGAAATTCTTTTCGCACTACCATCAATAATAGTTGGTAAAGTATCTAATAATAATTTTTTTCCAATAAGCTTTAATCTATCATGCAAGCTTTCCATAGTATCAGTATCTAAAATTTCTGTTTCAGCCTGTGAAATAATATCACCACTATCCATTTTTTCATCCATATACATAATAGTAATACCTGTTTTTAAATAACCATCAATAATAGATTTATGAATAGGAGCTCCACCACGTAATTTAGGTAATAATGAAGCATGAACATTAATACAACCATACTTAGGATAATCTAATATGTCTTTTGGTATAATTTGACCATAAGCACAAGTAACTATAATATCAGGATTAAGCTTTAAAATATCATCAAAATCTACTCTAATTTTTTCCGGCTGAAAAACTAAAATATTATGTTCAAGAGCTAATTTCTTAATAGGTGAAAAACAAATTTCTTGTTTTCTACCAACCTTACGATCCGGCTGTGTAACAACACCAACTACTTGATAATTTTCAATTAATCCTTCTAATACAGGAACACTAAAATCAGGCGTTCCCATAAAAACAGCTTTAATATTTTTCATAACTGCACCTCTATTCATATAACATAAGAATACTAACTAATACCCCCAACAAAATAAGAATGGAACCTAAAAGTAATAAAAAAGAAACTTTACCATCTTCAGAAACATGATCAGAAACAACACTAGGTAAAACAATTTCAACCTTTGCAGCATCTTTCTCTACAATAAATTGTGAATATGGGATTTGAATAAAATTAATTTCCTCTTTAGATATAGGTTTATCCCATACTACATTATCTAACTTATAATCCATAATTTGAGAAGCAAGTAAGCTAACATCTGCATCATCATCTTCTAATATTTCTTCAATACCTTGAATTTTAGTCTTAGAAAAATACGATCTCTTAACCATCATTATAGTAGGAATAGACTCGCTTTGCTTCAATAGTTTCCATTCATCATTACATAAATTTTCAATTTCTCTTCCTTCTTCGTCACTAATATCTCTCATTTTTAAAGTATGATGTAATTCTTTAAAACAACTTATATAATCTCTTTTCGCATAACTATTAATTTCAGCCCTTTTAAAAGTAGGAGAACAAAGTAAAGAAGAAAAATAAATAGGACAGTATGTAGCATAATAACATGCCATAACAAAATCATCTGTAAAAGAAACAAAATTATGTCTAAAATCCATTTCTTTTATAAGAGAAGAATATTTCTCTTGTAATTTTTCAAAACGAGAATAAAAATTATCATATCTCTGTGGTACAAAACCATTTTGTCTAATGTTATCCATATAAACACTAGAAATACCATGATATAAATATCCATCTAAAATATATTTTTGATAAATATAGCTTAAGATTTCCTTGCGATGTTCTTCTATTCTATTTTTATATCCTAATTTTTTACAACAAAATTTAACTAATATTTTACAAACTCCCAAATTAATATCATGAAAATTATCTATTTTATACCATAACAAATCTAAATGGTGAACAAAATCTTCTAAATATTCATCATCCCCAATAATAATCTGATATTTAACTAAAGCATCAAAAAGTAAAAAGAAAGGTTGCTCTAACCCTGAAAACTTTTCATAATTAATTGAATCTTTCTTCTTTTTATCATTATATCTAGGATTTTCAGCTACTTTCTTAAATAAAGAAATAACTTCTTTTTTAGAAAAAACAGAAGAAAACATCTACATCACACCCCTAATTAACGAAACCACATAATAAAATAATAACCAGCTCCTAATACAATAATAATAAATAAAATAACTAAAATTATACGAATAACTGGACTATTTATATCCCAATAATTATCATAATTTTTTTTACTATGATCCATTAAATTTTGAAATTCTTGACTATTTTTTTGATTAACACTATTTTCAGAAATTCCTTGTTGCATTTCTTCATCTGTAGGCAAAAAATGATTGTCTGCCATATTAATCACCTCTATCATTAACATAAGAATAACATATTTTAATAGGATTTACTAGTTTTTTCACACTTTATATCTTCTGAATTAATAGTATAAAATTGCTTAAAATTAGAAAACTTAATTTCAAGAATATCGATGGGATGTATTTCTTGATAAGACTTATATTGTACAGAATTAGAACAATGTTTATAGTTATCATCGAATTGAAACACATAAACATATCCATAAATATCATCACAAATCCTAACATTGTTAAAAATAATATTTACATCGCCATTATCACTACATCCCCCAATATTAAATTCCCAGTTAAGTCCATCACTCATTCTTTTAATAGTATTTTTAAATGCATAAGCAGAAGCAACAATAAAAGAAGATGTCAGAAAAACTGCAAAATCTTCATTATCAGTATTGCCAGTAGAATCATAAGCTTGATTAGGAATTATTGTGTCCAATTTCTTAGGGCTACCATGAAATAAAAACTTAGGATTTTTGAAAATATTATTAATATAGTGTTCATACATAAATGATACTTCTTTTAAAAATGACTAGGATTAAAATCAATATCCACTTTAATTTTATGATTGTTTTTATAATGATTTTGAATTTTTAATAAAATATCATATAACATATCTTCTTTTTTATATTTTAAGATAATACCATATCGATATATATTATTAACCTTAAATACCGCTAAAGTTGTTGGTCCAAGTATTGTAGTATATTGCAAATTTCGTTCTAAAGAACGTTTTATTTTCAAAGACTCTTGAAATAAATAATCCGCTTCTTTACCACTAATTTTTAAATAACAAAGAAAGTAAAATGGTGGATAACCTAATCGTTTTCTAATTTTCATTTCTTCATTATAAAAACCTAAATAATCGTGATGTTTAACAAAAGAAATTGCATAATGATCCGGATTAAAAGTTTGAATCAACACCTTACCTGTTTTACTACTTCTACCACTCCTACCAGCAACTTGTGAAAGTAAAGAATAAGTATTTTCACTACTACGAAAATCTGGAATATTCAAACTGGTATCAGCATTAATAACACCAACCAAAGTAACATCGCTAAAATCTAACCCTTTTGCTACAATCTGCGTACCTAATAAAATATCATATTCATGATTTCTAAAAGCATCAATCATTTTTTTATGAGCGCCTTTTTTACTAGTGGTATCCACATCCATCCTAAGAACTTTAACAGACGGTAATAATATATGTAATTCTTCTTCAATTTTCTCAGTACCAACCCCCAAATCGGACAAAGAATTTTCATGACATTTAGGACATTCTTTCGGAAGAGGAGTAGCATAGCCACAATAATGACATCGTAACATTTTATTACTCTTATGATAAGTTAATGTAATATCACAATTGGGACACTTAATAACTTCACTACAGTTTTTGCAAGTAACAAATGTAGAAAAACCACGACGATTTAAAAATAAAATAGCTTGATCTCCCCGTTTAATACAATCATTAAGATTTTTTAATAAAGTATTAGTAATATGATAAGAACTTCTCTTTGACTCCTGATTCATATCTATAATTTCTACCTCAGGTAACATCTTACCATTTACTCTTTCCTGCAATGTAACTAACTCATAAACCCCTTTTCGAGCTCTAGCCATAGACTCTAAAGAAGGAGTAGCACTTCCTAATAACACAGGGCAAGAATGATATTTACCTCTCCAAATAGCAATATCTCTAGCATGATATCTAGGATTCTTATCACCTTGTTTATAGGAATCACTATGTTCTTCATCCATAATAATAATACCAATATTTTTCAAAGGAGCAAAAATTGCACTTCTGGCACCTATAACAATATTAGCTTCTCCCCTAGCAATCCGTCTCCACTCATCATATTTTTCTCCTTCAGAAAGTGCCGAATGTAAAGCAGCTATTTGATTACCAAAACGATTAGAAAAATGTTCAATCATTTGAGGAGTCAAACTAATCTCAGGAACTAAAATAATCGCTGTCTTTCCCTTCTTTAATACTTTCTCAATAATTTGCATATACACTTCAGTTTTCCCACTGCCTGTAACTCCAAAAAGTAAAAATGGTACATGTCGTTGATCATTTAATACAGAATCAACTACATTCTGCTGTGCTTTTGTTAATACCTTTTTAGTATCACGTTTAATATCATATTTCATTCTATAATCTTCTTCTTTAATTTCTGAAAGAACACCCTTCTCTAACAACGTAGACAATGCAGAAGAAGATATTTCTAATAAAACTTTTCGAGAAATTATTTTTGTTTCAGAAAACAATTCTAAAATTTTTCTTTGTGCTAAAGAAGAAGGAATATATTCCTTATCTTTAATTTCATAAAAAGTTTGATACTTTTTCGAAATAGTAACTCCAGCTTTAGCTTTTAATGCTTTTGGAAGCATTACTTGATAAGCACTAATCAAAGTAGATAAAGTTGTATTCTGAATTTCTTTTCCAAGAAGTAATAATTCATCATTCAAAATAACATCTTTATCTAAAATAGAATAAATCTCTTTTAATTCTCTATCACTATTAGTCTTTATCTCTAAAATAAATCCTTCTAAATTTTGTTTACCAAAAGGTACTAAAACTCGAACTCCTACTTTAATAGAGGGTATTAAATGTTCGGGAACAAGATAATCAAAAACCCTATCCACATTCTGACTAGAAAGTTGTACTAAAACTCCAACTACCACAACAAATACCTCCTTTACTTATATTATAGCACAAATGAAAAGGTCACCAATGTGACCTAAATAATTTCAATATCTTCATCTTCCTTTTTTGACTTTGAATCAGCCTCAAACAAAACGCTAGGATCATCTACAAAACTTTGAACTTGATTATTATCTTTCTTAGCACTTCGCTTTTCTTCAGAATAAGCAATAAAAAAAGCTACAAAAGCAACAACCAATAAACAAACAACAATAATTACTGGATTCATAACATCCCCTCTTATACTAAAACAACCTCAAAATATCATTAAATGTAATAACTACCATTAACAACATTAATAAAAACAAACCTACTGTGTGAATCATATTCTCAGTTTCTGGCTTTACAGGTGAACCCTTAATTTTTTCAATAATAATAAATAAAATATGTCCACCATCAAAAGCTGGAATTGGAAGCAAATTAATAAAACCAACATTAATACTTAAAAAGGCTACTAAATATAAAATATTCATAATTCCAGCAGAACTTTGATCACCAACAACAGAAAATATACCAACAGGACCACTAAGTTGTGAAATACTAATACCACCAGTAAACAAATAACCTACTGTAACAGTCATTTGTTTAAAAATAGAAATAGTTTTTTTACCAGTAAATTCTAAAGCAGGTAAAATTCCCTTTTCAACATCTTGTTGCATACCAATACCATACTGATAAGTAGTTTCCCCATCAACCTTCTTCTTTTTCGGTTGTACAGAATAAGTTTCAACCTTCTTATTTTCTTTTCTTACCTTAATATCACTAGCCTCTTCAGGATTAGCAATTGCTAAATATAAACTGATATCATCAGTAGTAGCAATAGAATGTCCATTGATTTCTAAAATTCTATCACCTGCTTCTATACCAGAAGTTGCAGCAGCAGAATTCTTAACTACTGAAGTAACAACAGGTTCCATAGAAGAACCGCCCCAAATAAGACCTATCAAAAAAAGCAATAAAACAGCACAAATAAAATTATTGCCCGCACCAAAGAACATAATCAAAAATCTTTGCCATGGTTTCTTAGCTTGTAATCTTTTTTCTTTGGGAATTTTTTTTAAATCATCATCTTCTAAATCTTCCCCTGCCATCATACAGAACCCACCAATAGGAATAGCCCTTAAAGTATACTCAGTTTCTTTTCCCTTTTTACTCCAAATTTTAGGCCCCATACCTATTGCAAATTCATAAACATAAACACCATTAAGCTTTGCCATCATAAAATGACCAAACTCGTGAACAAAAACTATACTACCTAAAATTAAAATAAATAATATCAAAGTAACAATAAAACTCATTGGGTGCCTCCTTATAGTACACTAGAAAAAATAATAAATGCTAAAACAACAAAAATCAAACTATCAAATCTATCTAAAATACCACCATGTTCAGGAATTAAATTAGAGAAATCTTTCTTATCATAATATCTCTTAATAGATGAAAATACTAAATCACCTAATTGTCCAACTAATGATAATATTACTGTTAAAACAATTATAAAAGGTAATGATGCAGATGAATTAATCACAGTAACATAAAATGCTGTAGCAACAAAAGTACCAACAAAAACACCACCAAGTAATCCTTCGATTGTTTTCTTTGGAGAAACGATAGGACATAATTTATGTTTTCCAACTAACATTCCTGTAAATAAAGCAAAAGTATCAGTAATCGTTGTAATAAGTAATAAGTAAATAATATACATAATATCATAATTTCTACAAATAATAAGTAAATTAAAACTTAAACCAATAAACAACACAGATCCTATTAAAAACAAAGCATCATTTAAGTTATATCTCTTAAAATCATGAATAAATACCATAGGAGACAAAAATGCAAAAATCATAAAAGCTACAACTCTATAATCCATGGTATAAACAAAATCTATAGAATTAAAATGTGACAAAGCAAAGAAGACAACCATAACATAAGCAAAAACTTTCATTAAAAAAGGAAATTCTTTTTTACTCTCACGAATATGTATCAATTCATATAACCCCATAATAGCAAGTATTGACATAAAAATAGCAAAAACTCTACCACCAATAATTAAAAGTGGAACAAAAATTAAAATCATTAATATTGCACTAAGTACTCTTTTTTTCATGACGCATTACCTCCAAATCTACGATTTCTTCTATTAAATTCTACGATAGCATCGTAAAAATCATTCTTTGTAAAATCAGGAAAATAAGTTTTAGGAAAATAAAACTCCGCATAACTTGCCTGATATAACATAAAATTACTAAGTCTTAACTCTCCACTAGTACGAATAACATAATCAAGTGGAGGAATCTTTTGATATAAATTATCTTGTAAAACATCTAAAGTAATATCATCAACCGATAAATTTCCATCAATGACCTGTTGTACGATTTTCTTAGTCATATCTAACATCTCAGTCTGTCCACCATAATTAAGGCAAAAATTTACAACAGCTTCACTATTATTTTTAGATTCCTCAGTAATTTTATCCATGGCATCTAAAACTTTTTTTGGAAGTGGTTCCCTTCTACCAGAAAAAATAACTTTAATTCCATTATCCATAAGCTCTTGAAATTCTTCCTCATAGAGTTTTACAAATAAATTCATTAAATAATCAACTTCTTTTTTTTCACGTTTAAAATTTTCCGTAGAAAAAACATAAAGGGATAAATATTTAATTCCTAATTCTTTGGCATAAATACAAACTTCTTTTAAACGATAAAATCCAGCCTTATGTCCTTTACTTCTAGATAAGCCTCTCTCTTGTGCCCATCTACCATTCCCATCCACAATAATTCCTACATGTGTTGGAATAAATAAATTTTCATTCATTACTCTTCTACCTCAAAATTATTATATAACAAGAAGAAAAAAAAAGAAAGCAAAAATGCTTTCTAAAACTTATCAATATCAATTTTTATATATTTGTTATCTTTCAAAGCACTACTTGCTTGAACTAAAGTACGAATAGCATTAGCACATCTTCCGCCTTTACCAATAACACGTCCCATATCATCTTCAGCAACTATAACCTGAATTAACATAACATTTTCTTCTTCTGTAGGAAATTCTTTCACACTAACTGCATCAGTATCCATAACTAATGATTTTACAATTTCCTCAGTCAACTGAACTAAATCCATAATTAGTTATCCTTCTTTTCTTTAGATTCAGCAAATTTCTTCATGATACCAACTTTTGAAAATAAATTCTTAACTGTATCAGTAGGAACAGCTCCGTTATTAAGCCATTTTAAAGCAACTTCTTCATTAATGTTAACTTTAGCTTCTCCAACAGGTGCATAAGTACCAATTAATTCAATATATTGACCATCTCTAGGACGTCTAGAGTCAGTAGCAACTATTCTATAAGTAGGTTTCTTTTTAGCACCCATTCTTGTTAATCTAATTTTAACTGCCATAATATCCCTCCGTTTCTTAAATACAAATATAGTATAATAAAAAAGTATATAACTGTCAACCTTTTTTTGATAACAACAAAGTTAATATTATTTTTTTTGATAAACATAATAAGTATCTACCGGTTTTTCCCAAATCGGACTCACTCTAGCTTTATCTTCTATAAAATCAAATGAAGAAGAAAAAATCTCTCTCTCCTTAGCAAAATCATCAAAAGAAGAATTCATAAAACTAGTAGCAATCACAACTCCATCCGAGCGTAATAACGAATTCAAATTATCTCTACAAATAGCTAACTTTTCATCATTTCCTTTTGCATACTCCAAAATATTAGAAACAAAAGCAATATCATAAGTCCTATCAACAGCAAATGGTTTAAATAAATCTTGAGTGCGAAAAGACAAAGGGCAATCAGGAAAATGTTCTATCAACTTATCTTCCTTTCCTGAAAAAGGAGCCAACATAACGCTAGTATCTAGTATAAATAAATTTGTTCTATGCATCAAATCAGAATATTCATCAAAAAGCAAAGTCTAAAATATTTTAGACAGTTTTTCTTCTTTAAATCTAGGTTCTATTTTTCTGACCATATCCTTCAAAAAATAATCATCGTATTCACTAGGACAAAGATTCATCCCATTTTCCAATAACCATTTTCTAAGATAATAATAATATTTAGTTAAAGGATGAATATCAAAAGTATCAACAGAATTTTCTCCCAAATAATAAAATGAAAAAACTTGATCACTCGAAGCTAAAACAGAAAACACATCTTTAGATATAAATGAAAAATTAGAAAATATAAAAGATAAAGACTCATTGCTTCTTAAATAAATTTGATTAGAAAAAAATTATCATAACAATCATCAGAATCATCTAAAATAGTTCTAGCCAACTGTAAATCTTTTTGTACATCACGCATAATATTCCCCCAAAACATGCTAAATATTGTACCAAAAGGAAAAGATTAAGTAAACTCAATCTTCATAATATTCCCACCCTTGATAAAGATAACGACATAAATTACTATCTTGACCATTATAAATATAATAATCTGTTCTATTTTTTAAACTACATTTAGAAACAATCAAATTAGTACTATCACTATAATCATCAACATAATAGTCCATTTGAATCCCACCAGGAAATGCCCATTTATAAATATCCGCTTTTTGCAAAATATTCAAAAATTCCCCTTCTCTAATCACCTCTTTTAAATCCCTTTTAAAATTAAATATAAATCTCTCTTCTACAAGATTTATTTTTTTATAACAAGCACTATAATAACGCACATTATCATTCTTATAATAAAGTTCAAAATTATCGCGACTACAATATCCTCCAATAACTTCATAAGAATAATTAGGTCTCCTATAAGAAATTATGGCAAAGAAAAACCAAAAGATAAAGGAAATTATTCCTAAACCAATAACCATAGATATAATTACAATTTTATATTGTTTCATATTCCTACCTCTTTGCCCATAATATAACACAAAACAAAAAAATAGCACTAAAAAGTGCTAAATAGGATTTTCTTGAATAAAATCATCAGTCAACTCATCATCTAGCTTGTCATCAGAATTTTCATCGATTATTTCATCCCAAGGATCTTCTTCTTCATTGGCTTCAATTTTTACTTTAACATCACCAACTAATTCTATACCAAGCTCCTTTTCAATTGTATAATGAATTGACCGATTAGAAATAGAAATATCAGAACAAGTAGGCTGTTTCAAGCTACGAACAATAATTTGTTCACCAGTAACATCATCATCAAGATTACGCATCCTTACAACTTCTCGATAACTTTGTGATTCTTTAAGGACATCAGTTTTAGTATCATTATCATAAGAATACCAAATATTAACATCATAATTACCAGAAATAATTATCTGATTGCCCTGCTTCTCGCCATGAAAATTATGATTAATCACCCAACATCCCAAAATAGTTGATGCGTCTTCTTTCAATTCCACAACATGATCTGTAGTAAATAGTTTTTTTCCTTTACCAATAACTGCCTTCGTGACGATTTCTTTATAGTTAGACATATCTACCCCTCCTAACTTAATGTATGCAATAACTAATATATGTTTGACTATTATTTTGTTTTTTAAATAATTATGTTACACTATTATAGGAGGTAATATATGGCATCAGCAGTAATTCATTTAGCAGTAGCAAAGGTATTAGAACCATACTTTAATATTAAAAATAAAAAAGATTACTATTTAGGTTCTATTGCTCCTGACATTGCTAAACAAATTGGAAGAACGAAGCAAAGATCACATTTTTTGTATAGTGAAAAACAAGATGTTCCAAATATAAAAATGTTCACAACAAAATATCAATATTTTTATAAAAATGATTTTGATTTAGGATATTATATTCATTTATTTACAGACAAACTATGGTTTGATAAATTTTTAAATAACTTAGTTCAAAGTAACTCTATACATTTAATAGATGGTACAGTAATAACATTACCACCAGAAGAACTACCAAAGTTAATATATTCAGACTATACTAATTTAAACATTCAAGTAATCGAAGAATATGATATGGACTTATCACTTTTTTACGAAGAATTTAAAAAGCCAAACACAACAATTAATGAAATTCCATTAAAAAAATTAGACATACTAATAGAAAAAATGGGACTCATTATAGAAAATTCAACTAGTGAAAAAAACTATATCTTTGATATTTTCTTAATTAAAGAATTTATAGAGACATGTAAAGAAAGAATCTTAAAAGAAATAAAAGACTATGAACAAAATTCATAGTCTTTTTAATTAAATAAATGATAAAAATAATCATTCAAATCATCTTGAACATAAGAAATCATTTTATTTACATTTTTCAAATGTTCCATATAAATAGAATAAAGAGGAATATCATATAATTGATTTTCTAAATATTCTAATGTTTCTTTATTACAACAACCACTTTTTATATATTCTTTCTGTTTTTCCTTTAAAGTATTAATTAAACTCATTAACTCCTTGTTTTTCAGCATTTTTTCTTTTAAACTAACACATTCTTTATAATCATTACTATCCATAATAACAGCAATAACTTCTTCCAGTTTCTTATTCAACAATTTCACCATCCAAACTCCAAGTTTTAGCATCAGTTATTTTAACCATAACTAAGTCTCCTGGAGTAAGTTCTTGTTCACTAGAAAAATTAACTAATTTATTAGTATCACTATATCCATAATACATGTGTTTTTTATCAGAAATGCCCTCTACTAAAACTTTCACTTCTTTTCCGACAAGTTTTTTATTATTTTCTAAGAAATAATGATTAACAACTTCATTTAATCTTTGAAGACGTTCCTCTTTTTCTTTTAATGCAACAGGATCTGCTAACTTGCATGCAGGAGTCCCTTCCCTCTTAGAAAAAACAAAAGTAAAAGCATTATCATATTGACATTCACGAACCAAATCTAGTGTTTCTAAAAAATCTTCTTCTGTTTCGCCTGGAAAACCAACAATAATATCTGTAGAAATAGTAACACCAGGAACTTTATCCTTTATTTTATGAAATAATTCTAAATAACTTTCCTTTGTATATCTACGGCCCATAAGTTTTAGAATACGACTTGAACCACTCTGGACAGGCAAATGAACACTAGGCATAATATTATCATATTTAGCAATAACATCAATCATCTCATCAGTAAAATCCCAAGGATGAGAAGTAGTAAAACGAATTCTAGGAATTCCCATTTTCGCAACATCCTCTAACAAATTAGCCATCGTATAATCATCATATAAATCTTTACCATAAGCATTGACATTTTGCCCAAGTAAAGTAACTTCTTTATATCCATCATCTACTAATTTTTGTACTTCTGCTAAAACATCCTCTTTTAATCTACTTCTCTCTCGTCCTCTAGTATAAGGAACTATACAATATGTACAAAACTTATTGCAGCCATAAATAATATTAACATATGCTTTATAATTATTCACACGAAGTACAGGTAAGCCCTCTATTAAATCCCCTTCACGAGAAAACACTTCAATTTGTTGTTTATTTTCTTCTATAGCTTTGTCTATTATTTCTGGTAATTGATACATATTATGTGTACCAAAAACAAAATTAACCCACTTATAATCTCGAAGAATTGAATCAACTACACTTGCTTCTTGTGCCATACACCCACATAAACCAACAATTAAATCTTTTTTCTCTTGCTTTAAATGTTTAAGTCTTCCAAGCATTCCAAAAGCTTTATTATGAGCATTTTCACGAATAGAGCAAGTATTTAAAAGAACTAAATCTGCATGTTTATAATCATCAACTTTAGAAAACCCTAAAAAAATAAGTAATGCTTCAATATTTTCACTATCATGCTCATTCATTTGACATCCATAAGTTTTTAAATAAAAAGTTTTACCTTGATATTTATTTTTTACTTTACTATCTTCTTTGAATTCTATTCTCTTATAAGGACGAATATCTCTCGTTCTAGCCTCTTTAAAATCAGGTAAATGCATAATTACACCTCACAAATCACAAAAAATTATAACACAAAAACAAAAAACAAAAAAGAGGAATATTCCTCTTATATCACACTTTCTCTTAAAGAAGTATTAATCATTTGATCTAACAAAGAAAATTTTCCCTTCATTAAATCATGTTTAATTACTTCCATATTATCTACTATTTTATCTAATAATTCACTCATACTTGGAACCAAATCATCTTTTTTCTCTAAACTATCAACAATGTTTTCTAAATTAGTTAATTTAGAATACTTACCATAATAATTATTTTTAATACATAATTGATATAACTGTTTAAAAGATAATACATCAATATTATTAAAACGTCTTTCTTCTAAAATTTTTAAAGCTGAAAAAGCACTCTGATTATGAATAGCCCTATCTAAAACAGTCTCACCATTTTTATTTTTAATATTTAATAAATATCTTTTACTTTTGGTAAGATGCTCTAAAATTTTCAAAGCTGAGACAGATGTATCTTTAACAAGCAAATGTCCAATTGTATTTCCATCTAAATTTTGGTGATTTAAATTCCAACTACGTTTACGAATAAATTTCAAAACTAAATCATATTGCTTTGCCTTTAATAAACGAGCAACAACATCATTGCCAGCAAAATCAACTGTATTAATATCAACTTTATTCTTAGAAATTAATTCATCAACCAAATGATAGTACCCTTCCTTAATTAATTCAAAAATCAGGGACGGTTCCTCTTCACAAGCACGTAAAGCTTGTTTTTCATCATAAAACATGTATAACACCTCTCTGTTTATGTGACAGTTATATATTTTACCAGAAGAATCTATTTTTGTCAAATTATCAACCCCTATGCTTATTTATAATTTGAACAAAAAAGACTGCTCTTATACCAAAATAATGCTATAATATTTTATTAAGAAAAGAGGAATAATATGGAACAAGCCTTAGATAAAACCTTTAATGATATTATAACAGTTTCAAAAAATATCAACGATTTATATCATCAACTTTCCAAAGCCAGATATAAAAATAATAAAGAAGAATATGAAAAAATTTTACAATATATAAAAATAGCTACTGAATATGAGAAAAAATTATATGCCAGTATAGATTGGAAACAAGAATTAAAAAAATCAGCATTACCAATTAATCGCTTTAACTATTTATTAAGAAAAAGTAATTTACCACCACAGATACAAACTTC
Organism: Mycoplasmatota bacterium; assembly: GCA_022771205.1. Lineage (GTDB taxonomy): Bacteria > Bacillota_I > Bacilli_A > RF39 > UBA660 > Faecimonas. The sequence goes on from JALFCF010000008.1 coordinate 47,609, forward strand.
AATATCAGTAAGATTTCAAAATTCTATTACTTACTTATTAATTAGAAACCCCTTTCTATCAACCCAGACTAATCCCCTAAAAAAACAAGCTGAAAATAATAGTACTATTCTATTCCAAGCTAATAGAGATATAACAATATCCACATTATATTACCTAAATAAGGATATAATAAAAGAAAAGAATAAAAAAATAAAAAAAGATTTACTTGATTTATACTATGAAACAATTTTCAAACAAAAAGTTGCTGAAGAATATTTAGATACTCCTCCAACCAAGACAGAAACAAGTGGTAAAGAACGTTGTATATTATTCAACCAAAACGAATCTTCAGTAAACCAAGTGTATCAAGTGATGATAGAAGATACAATTAATACTACTTGCAGTACAATATTAAACTATACTGACGAATTTATAGAAAATTTCCCACAATATATAAGTGGTCAAAAATTTTATCTAGCATTATTAAAAGCATCAATCTCCCAAACATCACCAGAAAAGCAAGAACAAATAGAAATGTATATAAATAAAATTCCAAAAGAATCCAGTCGAAAAAGCCATAATGATTTATTATCCGCAATAGCAGAAGTAAAACTACTAACTAATTCAGAAACACAACAAAAAAAGAAGTCAATAAATAAACAAAATTAGACTTCTTTTCTTTTTTACTTTAATTTAGCACCACAATTAGGGCAAAAGTTACTACCATTTGTAGGATTTCCGCAATTAGGACAAAAATTTGCATTTTGAACATTTGATGCCTGTGATTGAACATTAGCCGCTGCTACTGCTCTAGCTTGATTTAATTGTTCTGCTGCTTGATTAGCATAAGGATCATAAGCTTGTGTATTTCCAGGATTAATTTGAGGATTAACTGCATTAGCAGCAACTCCACCCATCATACCACCAGATGCCATATTCATCATGCCAACACCTAAGAAACCATTCATAGCACCAGCCTCATTCTTAGCAGCATCCTGAACTGCATTTGCATAAGCTCCAGTAAGTGTTCCTTGTTGCATAAATTGATTAGATGATAATTCATAATTATCAATTTTTTGATTAGACTCATCATCTAAAGTAACTGATTCAACAACAAATCCAACAATATTTAATCCACGATCACGGATTGGCTGATCAAAAACTTTTTCATCCATAACTTGCTTGATTTCATCTGTACTACTTGGCAACTCTAAAACTGGAGTTTTATGTTCAGAATTTCCTAATTCGTTTAAGACATTTTGGAAAGCTCCAATAACCTCTGAACGCATTTGTTCACATAATTCATCTTTACGATACTCTTCAGCTGTACCTGCTACGCGAGACATAAACACTGCTGGATCACTAATCTTAAAAGTATACTTACCAAAACATTTTACTTCTACACGAAGTGGAGAAATAGCTCCAGTCATTTGATTTGGAATTGGATGTGACCAATCTTGAAATGGGATAGGTGCTGGTGTACCAAACTTATTATCCATAATTTCTTTAGCATTAATATAAAATACTGCTTGTTCTTTAAAAGTTCCACCATTATAAGTAAATCTTCCCCACATTTCTTTAAATACTGCACCAAACTGACCAGCAAAAAAAGATGGTGATGTAGACTGATCGAAAGTAAAAATACCTTCTTCTGCAGTAGCATCTAAAATCTGACCGTTTTGAAACACTACCGCAATTTGACCAGGAGCAACTTGAATAGCACTATCTTTAGAGATAACACCATTAGGAGTAGATACTCTTTTCATCAAAATATCTTGTCCTAAATCATCACAGCGAATATACTCTTTCCATTGATCATGCAATGTACTTCCTACTGCAGCTGCAGCCGCTTTAATTAAACCCATAAAAATACCTCTCTTTCATTATCTAAACGATGTAATCACCGCTATTCTATATTCAATCACATTGTACCATAAAATTTGATTACTGTCACAAAAATTATATCACTATTAAATTTTATAAAAAAAGAAGACTATTTGTCTTCCAATCTTTGCAATGTAGATTCCTTATCTACAACTTCTACAAGTAATTTCCCCTCTTTAGAATTACTATCTATATAAATATTTTTAAGAGCAGATTCTTGTTCTATAACTTCACATCGTTTTTCTTCTTCCATAACAATATCACCAGTAATTAGTATGAAACAAAAAAATAGGAATATACACATATTCCTATTTTTCTTTTTCTACTGTAATTAACTCTTTTCCACCCATATATGGTTGTAACACTTTAGGAATTTTAATACTTCCATCTTCTTGATAATTATTTTCCAAGAAAGCAATTAAACCACGAGGAGTTGCAACAACCGTATTATTTAAAGTATGTAAGAAATAAGTTCCTTTCTCTCCCTTTTTACGGATTCCTAAACGTCTAGCCTGAGCATCACCCAAATTAGAACAACTTCCAACTTCAAAATAAGTCTTTTGTCTAGGACTCCATGCTTCAATATCACAAGACTTAACTTTTAAGTCAGCAAGATCACCACTACAACATTCAAGTTGTCTAACTGGAACATCTAAACTTCTAAAGAAATCAACTGTTAATTTCCACATTTTTTCATACCAATCCATTGACTCTTCTGGTTCACAGATTACAATCATCTCTTGCTTTTCAAATTGGTGAACACGATAAAGGCCTCTTTCTTCTAAGCCATGAGCTCCTCCTTCTTTACGGAAACAAGGAGAATAACTTGTCATATGAATAGGAAGTTCACTATCTTTAATAATTTGGTCTTTAAACTTACCAATCATAGAATGTTCACTAGTACCAATTAAATATAAATCTTCTCCTTCAATTTTATACATCATAGCTTCCATTTCAGGAAAAGACATAACACCTGTAACAACATCACTATGAATCATAAAAGGTGGGATAGCATAAGTAAATCCTGCATCAATCATAAAATCTCTAGCATAAGCAAGCATAGCTTCATGAAGTCTAGCAATATCACCTAATAAATAATAGAAACCTTGACCACTAGTTCTACCAGCAGCATCTTTATCCATACCATGAAGTCTTTCAACAATATCAGCATGATATGGTATTTCGTAATCAGGAACTACAGGATCACCAAATTTTTGAACCTCTACATTTTCACTATCATCTTTACCAATAGGAACAGATGAATCCATAATTTGTGGAATAACCATCATACGATTTTTAATCTCTTGAAAAAGATGTTCTTGTTCATTTTCCAATTCTTTAATATCATCAGCCATAGCTGAAATTTTAGTTTTAATCTCTTCTGCTTCTTCTTTTTTACCATCTTTCATTAACTTCCCAATTTCACCACTCATACGGTTTTTATCAGCCTTTAACCCATCTGCCTTAACTTGTACTTCACGAACTCTTTTATCCATTTCATAAACTTCATCAACCAATGGTAATTTTTCATCTTGAAATTTTTTCTTAATATTTTCCTTTACTAAGTCTTTATTTTCTCTAATTAATTTAATATCTATCATATCTATACCTCTTTTCTAAATAATTGATTATAACTATTTTCATATAAAATTTTATTTACTTCATTTTCTGATAAAACATCACTCAATAAACATTTTATTTCATTATACACATTAGAATAATTAAAAACTTGAATATCCTCCTCAGCTCCAAATAAAACAGAATCAAAATTCATATCATCAGTAGAAACTCCAATAGAATTTATTCCAAGCAAATTTTTAACATGCATAATATGGTTCACATAATCCATTTTTAATTCATTTAAGTTCTCACTCGAGGACACAAATGAACCATAAGAAACTAAACCAACTACTGGATTCAAATCCTTAATCGATAACAATTGGTCATCTGTCAAATTTCTAGGATGAGAATACACATCAAAACAATTTGAATGACTCACAATAACTTTAACATTTTTTCCTTGACTTTGCTCTTTTTTTAAAACTTCAACAGTATCAGCAAAAGTATTTTTGTTCATATGAGACAAATCAATACTAATACCAAGTTCTACTGCTTTATGTAAAAATTCTATCCCCCTACTTGTAAGACCCTGACTACTGCGATTACCGGATCCATACTCATTCTTATTATTCCAAACAAGCAAAACGTTACGTAATCCTAATTCGTAAAGCTCTTCTAACTGGGAAACATTTTTAATATAATCACAACCTTCAATACTATAAACAACATCTAAAGCTGGAAAATATTTTTTAAACAAATCAGTAGAAATTTTAAACATTTTCACTACATCAATCGGCTCATAAAACTTTCCTAATTCTTCTTTCATTTCTTCTTCACTCATAAAGTAAAGATTAGCAACTACTCCTTTGACACCATTTCCTTGATAATATTTTTGAATAGTTTCTATATAACGATAATCATTCATTTTATAACAATAATATAAAATGGACAATAAATCATAATGTAAATCAATCATAAAATCATCCCCTAAAAACAAAAAAAGAATAGTACAAGGAGTGCATATGCACGGTACCATCCTTTTTTTTACTCAAAGTGTAACGGACTTCTCCGGAAATACATCATCTATAGAGTAGATAAATAAGTCTTCAATATCGTTTCCACCAACCACGACTTCTCTATAATCAAAGATTCTTATTATTAGTTCTAATTACCGATTTGTTAATAGTATATTACTTTTTTTTTAAATTATCAACTGTTTTATAAATATTAAGCACTAATTAATGCTTTTTCAAGACGTGACTTTTCCTCACTATACTTACTAATAAAATAAAGTTTCTTCTCTTCATTCAATAAACTCAGTCTTTTGGCATTTAAATGGTCTTTAATATCAGCATATTTAACTTTTAAAGCATCTATATTTTTAGTCTTGATAATTTTTGTAATCCAATCATGATAGCTTTCTTTATTAGTTTTATCTTTAGTGACAATTTTAACAATCTCAACAACTTCATCAGAAAAGCCTAACCTTTTCAAATCATTAACAGTAAAATTTGGAATATCTTCTAATACATCATGTAACAATCCAGCAATTTTAGTAGTACGAGTATCTAACATATTGCTAACACTAACTAAATGATTGATATAAGGAATACCAGCTTTATCCTTCTTATCATGAAATAAATAAGAAACCAATTGAAAAGCACGATCATAATCATCACTTATATTTTTAAAGTTTAAAAGATTCATCGCTATCATAATATCACCTACACTAACCCTGTTTAGTACAAACAGTTACACCTTTAGGAACAGAAATATCATCTGGATTATTAATATTATCATCTGAAAAAACATTTTCTCCATCTGTCATATAGGCAGAAACAGTTAATTTTTCATCAGATTTTTTAATATAAAAATATCCAGAAAGTTTTTTACCATTTAAAGCAGAACGAATTGGAATAGGATAATCCTGAATATCAGAAATATTATCAACTTCAATATAATACTTACCATCTTGAGAAAGCACTTCATCATTACAATAGTAGAGACCATCACTTATATCTTGTTTGACAGAATTAGTAATTCTATCAATATCCTTCTGAGTAAACAAAGTGGCAACATTTTTAGAAAAAGAAATCTGTGTAAATCCAACAAATAAAAGTAAAATCAAAAAAGAACAAACAAACGCCGGAACAACAGTATTTCTTTTTTTACCTTTTTCTAAGTATAATTTATATTTTTTGCTTGGACCAGTATATACAGCCCGATCACTAAAAGCTATAATTGGTAACAAAATAAACGGAAGAAATAAAGTCAGCTTTCCACTTTTTCCAAAAACTTTCCCCAATTTATAAAGTGAATAAAGAAAATAAATTATCCCAACTACAGGAATTAATGAAATCAAAAATAACCATCCATTACCAAAAACAATATCAAAATATGCATATTGCCCATAAAATGGAATAAAAGGTGTAAAACCAGAATATCCCCCTTTCATATAAAGAGAAATATTAGTTAAAATAATAAAACCTAAAACAAAAAATAACAGACACAAAAAAATTGTCATGGTAAGAGAATATGGAAACACAAAATAATAAATCCCCGCCAAACCAAGAGTAATTACAAAAAGTAATACTAACATTGCTCTTGTATCTACATATGTAGTTTTCTTATTACCTTCTGGTGTATCAGAAAAAACTTTACCACCAATCTCAATTGTTTTAGTAAGATCATTAACGGATTTTTGATATTCTTGATTAGCATCTTCTAATTCCTGTTCCGTAATATATTGTTTCAGCTTTTGATTATCCGGATGCTCATAATTTAAAGCACCACATTTCATACAATATCTTTGTTTAGAATTTAATTCAGCACCACATCGAGGACACACCATAATAAAGCCTCCTATCATTATTAAGTGTACCACGTCAACAATAAAAAAAAAAGACCTATTTGGTCTCAATAATTAATTTAATAGCAGTCCGTTCCTCCCCATCAATCGCTATATCTTGAAAAGCAGGAATACAAACTAAATTTTTACCCGACGGTGCAACAAAACCTCTAGCAATTGCAATTGCTTTAATCGCCTGATTTAATGCACCAGCACCTACTGCTTGAATTTCTGCAGCTCCTTTTTCACGAAATACATTAGCAAGAGCTCCTGCTACACTATTAGGATTAGATTTACTACTAACTTTTAATGTTTCCATATATATTAATTCCTCTCTTTCTATACACTAATATATGAAAGAGATAAAAAAATATGATACTATTTTATTTTATTCAAAGCCTCTTTTATAACATCAATACTATGTTGCAATTGAGAAGTTTCTTCCTCAGTCAAATCAACAAAAACTCGTCCTTTAGAACCACGTTTATTAACAATAGTAGGAAGTCCAATAAAAACATCATTTTCTTTATCATAAGTAGAAACTGTAATAATTTTATTTTCATCCCCCAAAATAGCATTAGTAATAGATACTAAACACATACCAATACCATAATACGTAGCTCCTTTACGTTCTATTATTTTATATGCAGCATTCTTTACTTCATCTGCTATTTGCTTTTTTTCTTCAATACTTAAAAATTTTCCGATATTTTGTAAACCAACCGTAGCATTACTCCATGGAACAAACTCACTATCACCATGCTCTCCAATCACATAAGCATGAATATTTTTAGGACCAATCCCAAGCTTTTCTCCAATCAAATAGCGAAGTCTAGAAGTGTCTAAACTTGTACCACTCCCCAATACTCTATGAGAATCAAAGCCAGAATATTTCCAAGTAAGATAAGTCATAACATCTAAAGGATTCGTTGCAACTAAAAAAATACCCTTAAAACCACTCTTCACAACTTCACCAACAATAGATTTAAAAATCTTACTATTCTTATAAATTAAATCCATTCTAGTTTCGCCTTTATTTTGATTAGCCCCAGCAGCAATGACTACTATTTTAGCATCATTGCAATCCGAATAATCACCACAACGAATATCTATTTTAGAAGGAGCAAATGCAAGGCAATGATTCAAATCCATCGCTTCCCCTTCAGCACGCTCTTTATTCAAATCTACCAATACTAACTCATTAACACTGGTACGTTGATTAAGCAAAGCATATGCATAGCTCATACCAACATTACCACATCCTACAATTACAACTTTATTATGCATACAATCCCTCCTAATATTAGTATACCATCAAAAAAGAAAAAATAGATATAATATCTATTTTATATATTTCATAATTTCCTTTGTAATAACTTCATATCCATCATCAGTAATATGTAGTCCATCCTTAGTATAATCAGATTGAATAACATCTTCTTCCTCATCCGGATCCAATAACAAATCATACATATCAATAAAAGTTATATTTTCTTTCTTACAATAATCCTTCAAAGTATCATTAATAGATGTTATTTCTTCATTAGTTCTAGACTGTGCACCTTTTTTCTCTTCATCAACTGGATAAATAGACTCCAAATAAAGTTCAGCATAAGGTCTATTTTCTTTTAATTCAGATAGAATTTCCTCAATATTCTTAATAATATCTTCTTCTTTTACTCCCGCTTGGATATCGTTTGTACCAATAAGCAAAAATACTTTAGAAGGATTATATTGATAAGCTCTATTTTTTAAACCAGCTAATATATCCTTTGTTAGATTACCACTAATTCCACTATTAACAACATTCATATCTGGAAAGTATTTCTCCAAATCATATTGTTCAGTAATAGAGTCCCCTAAAAACAAATAATTATCATCTACAATAACTACTTCTTTTTCTTTAGTAACAACCTTCGTTTCAACTGGTCTAGTTACAATATAAATACACACAATAAGTATAGCTAAAAGTAAAATCAATACACTAATAACAGCAAATAATCTACCAATTTTCATTTTAGAATGTTCTTTAATCTTTTTACTATTTTCCTTATTTTTTTGACGTTCATAAGACTGTGCCAATTCATCGATAATTTTTTCTTTCTTCTTTCTTTTATTTTCTACAAAACTTGTATCAATCTCATCAGAAAAATTCATTTCATCAAAATCAAAAACTTGTTGTTTAGTAATATTAAAATTCTTATCATTAGAATTATTAATTTTTTTATTATAATTTTTAGAATGAGAGTTAACTTTTTTAGATTTAGATCCCTTATAATTATTATATCTAGCACTACGTTTTCTATTACTATTAGAATTATTGCGATTATCACTATTCATAAAATTCCTCCTAACTACAAAGAAAAAGGTAATTAATACCTTTTAAGTTACAAAAAGATTATACATCAGAAGAATAAAAATAGTCAATTTCTATTCAAAAGAAAACGCAAAGTTTCCAGAAACCAAGTCTTTAATACTTTTTCCAAACAACTGTAAAAAAGAAAGCTGATAAACAGAATCAGAAACAGTCAGTGGTACACTAATAATTTCCTTTTCTCCATCTTTTACAACTACTTTCCCAACAATATCACCTTGTTTAATAGGCAATTGAAAATCTTTAGTCTTAACTTCATAAGTATAGTTATGCTTTTTATTAGATTTTTCCGTTATAACCCCAATATCAGAAATAGGAACCAAAGAAATCTTTTCTTCTGTAGCTTTATCTAAAGAAATCTTTTTTAAAACATCACCTTTTGACTTAATCAAATTCATTTGATAATGATTAAACCCATAATCTAATAAATTCATTGTTTCTTGATTTCTAACAGAGCTATTTTCCTCTCCCAATACAACTGCTATAAATCGTAAATTATTCTTCTTAGCTGTAGCAGCTAAACAATACTTAGCAGCATCAGTATGACCAGTCTTTAAACCATCTGCTCCTTCATAAAACCGAACCAATTTATTAGTATTAACTAACCAAAACTTATTAGCTGTATCTTCACGTAAATAATCCTCATAAACAGAAGAAAATTCTAAAATTTCTGGATAATTAATAACTAATTCTCTAGCAATCATCGCCATATCATAAGCACTAGAATAATGACCTTCTTCATCTAACCCAGTACAATTTTTAAAAGCTGTATGCTTAAGTCCTAATTCCTTTACTTTTTGATTCATTTGTTTAACAAAAGCCGATTCACTCCCGGCTAAAACTTCAGCCATTTGAATAGTAGCATCATTAGCACTAGCCATAGAAATTCCTTTAAACAAATCTCGAATACTAATCTTTTCTCCAACACTTAAATATATTTGAGAACCACCCATATCACTAGCATTTTGACTAACTGTAACAACATCATCCCAAGCAATTTTCCCATTACGTATAGCATCTAAAATTAATATCTGAGCTACCATTTTAGTCATAGAAGCAATAGGTACTTCTTTATCAGGATTTTTAGAAAAAACAACCTTACCACTATTAGCTTCCATTAAAATACCACTTACCGCTCCAGGAATAAGTTCAGTTTCCACACTCTCTTCTGCCGAAACAGGAATAATAAACAAACTACAAAAAACAAAAGAAATTGAAAAGATAAACACAAAACATTTCATATATACCTCCATTATTTTCTATGTAAAATTTAAAAAAAATATACATAAATATTAAAAAGAATGATAATATGAAAATAGGTGATAAAATGAAAAGAAGGAAACTAAAAAAAGCTCCTAAAATAATTTTAATATTACTGATTATTTTTCTAATTATAGTAGGAATAACTATAAATCAAAATAATAAAACACCAAATTCAGAACAAAAACTTACACAAGAAGAAAAAATATTACAAAATCTAAAAAAAATACCATATTACAAAAAAGAAAATAAAAACCGTTATCTAAAATATCAGCAAGAACATAAAAATAAAAAAACAGAAGAAATTGTAACTGATGTAAATATAGGAATAGATAAACCATATTATACAAATACAAAACCATCAAAACTACTAAATAGTAATTTGATATTAGTAAATAAATATAACTATTTAACAGAGGACTATATTCCAGAAAATCTAGAAGAGATCAGTATAGAATATGCAAGAAGTGGAATGCAATTAGTTAGCGAAGCAAAAGAAGCTTTTGAAACACTATCACAAGAAGCAAAAAAAGATGGAATGACTATCATCGCTATGTCTAGTTATAGAAGTTATGATTATCAAGTTAATTTATACAACAATTACGTAAAAAGTGATGGAAAAGATGCAGCCGATACTTATTCTGCCAGACCAGGATTTTCAGAACACCAAACAGGATTAGCTGTAGATATATATAATAAAGAATTACCTTATACTTCATTTGAAGAAACAAAAGAATTTGAATGGATGCAAAAAAATGCTTATAAATATGGCTTTATATTAAGATTTCCAAAAGATAAAGTAAATATTACAGGATATCAATACGAAGCATGGCATTATCGCTATGTAGGAAAAAAGGCAGCAAAATATATTCATGATCACAACATAACCTTAGAAGAATACTACATAAAAAAAGTTGAGAATTAAATAATCTCAACTTTTTTATTATCAAATTTCCTTCTAAAAAACAAATATAAGTTATAAAAGAAACTAACAATAAACCAAAATAACACAACTAAATTACTTAATTGAACAATAGAAAGAATCTGCTTATTTTGATATAAAGCAACTGGATCAGCCATATCTAGACTTCCTTGAATAATTAAACTAATAAACATCGAGAATAATAAGAAAACAAAAGTAGAACAACAATAATTAAAACCTTTTTTTATATTACCCATATTTCTACTAAACATCGTAAAAATACATACAATAATCATAAAAACAACAATAAAGAAATAAACAACTGTAGATGGAAAATAGTAATAATCCATGACTTTCATAATAAAAGAGTCAATACAAGTAAGTGTATAAGATGGAAAATACAAAACAAAAGATAAAATACCAACAATTGAGAAAACAGATAAAACAATAGGAACAATTTTATTTTTTATCTTTATATTAAATATTAATAAAAGAAGAAATAGGAGGAAAAACAAAACTAGTTCAATAGACATAAAAGATGAAAATAACATTTGCAATATTATTTTCATCTTACTAAATAAACCTAGCTCCATATCAACACCTCCTATACTAATTCTGCAATATAAATAGTCTGTGTAGTATCATCATTTTTAGTACACGTAATAAGTGTTAAAGTTGTTTTATTATAATTTCTATAAATTGCAACTTTACCAGTCTTTGGAACTGTATATATATTTACCATTCGATATCTATACTTTTGACCTTGATATGTAATATAAGCAGAATCACCTATATTCAAACGATATAGATATGCAAAAAAGGAAATATAGGCATCACCTGAATGAGCCATCAACATCAAATTTCCATTAATAACATTAGGCATAGTAGAACCAGGTAATACAGACACATTATATTCAATACTATTGTACTTAGAATCAGTACTATAAAAACCTCTTTTTAATCCAATCTTTGGGATTTCAAGTACCCCAAGATACTTACTATAATCAATCTCTTTAGCAGACTGCTGATAAACTGTACCATCTGATATATTATCAGCAACAGGGACATCTACTTCTTTTTCTTCTTCAACTGGTAAATTCATACCAGCAATTGCTATTTCCATATTAGCAAAAACTTGATCTTTTAAAAATACCAAATGATTATAAGAAAGAACAAAAATTCCTATAAATACAAGGAAAGAGCCCATTAATAATAACTGACTCTTTCTCAAACCTCTAACTTTTTTATTATTGTTGTTGTTTTTTTGGTTTAGTATTTGCATAAATAATACCTACTCCACATAACAATACAACAAGACCTATAAAGTAAACTGATTGAGCAATACTCATACTAGTATCAGGTACTTCTGGAGTATAGTTAATAGGAATTTCTAAACCAGTGTCAGTTGGAACATCATTAGTAAATACTGTACTTACTGTTTGAGCTCCGTCTGCTCTATAATAATATCCATCATATCCTCTAACAGTTCCTGTAGCATAAAGTTGAACAACCTTGTTCTCTTCAGTTACAGATTCAACAGGGATTCTTACATAAAATTTTTCAAGATTAGAATAATCTTTAATTTCTTGACCATTTTCATCAACTAAAATTGTTCCATCTGGAGCAGATTTAATTGATACTTCTAATGAACCATCAACAAAATTATCAGGATCACTCTTAGTTATAGTAACTAAAGAAGTTTGATAATATTTTTCATCTTCTGTAATTGACATTTCTTGATTAGCAAGACTCATAGAAATTGTTCCATTAGTAGTAACATTAGATTGTTTTGCATTAGCTATGATATCGGCAATATAAGTATCATAGAAAGTAGCTTGGCTAGAAGCACCTGCAGCACAACCATCTACACGACATGTAGTTAATTCACTATCCTGCCAATAAATAGATGAAACAGTTTTTATACTTTCAATATCAGCAACATTTCCAGAACCAGTACCATTATTAGCAGCACCAGTTTCATATAAATATTGCCAAATAGCTACTTGTGTAATCCAAGTTTGAACTTCATCTGGGAAAACTTCACCATTAGCATCTTTAAACTTGTAATGTGGGAAAGTATGAGCCATTACATACAATAATCCTTGGTCTGTAATTTTCTCTTTCTTAGTCATTGTAACTCCACCACGATAATCAATATCACGTTCCAAACAGAAAATTGGAATACCTTCCGTAGTAGAATACATAAACACAGGGAAGCCAGCCCCACTATTTTGTCCAATAATTCCAGTACCAGTAGGTGCCTGAGTAGTAAAACTATCACCCAATCCTTCATCAGGAGGAATTGGTGTAACAGCAGCATAAGATACATTAGTAACCCCAATTAGTAAAAAAGAAAAGAAAGATACTAATACCATCATCACTGACAATTTTTTAGACAACTGTGATTTAAAAACTTGTTGAAATGTTGATTGTTTTTTGTTATTTTGATTATTTTCCATATATATCTTCTCCATAATACACCACCTTTATAAAACAATTATAACATAGTTTTCAATTTTTCAATATCTTTTTTTTAGCTTATTGTAAAAATATCTTCAAAATCTTGTAAATGAGGAATTTTTTTATAATATACTTTTGCTAAAACCTCACCTTTCTTTACATTATCACCCACTTGTTTAGTCAACTCAATTCCTACACCATAATCAATAGAATCCTCTTTAGAAATACGACCGGCTCCCAAAGAAACTGATAATTCTCCTAACTTAATGGCTGATATACTTTCTATAGTCCCAGATTTTTTTGCTTTAATTTCCTTACACTTTTTACTAATAGATAATCTTGTAATATCACCATGTTGTGCTTCCACTAACTCTAAAAATTTTCTATATGCATCACCAGATTTAATAGCTTGTAACACCATATCTTGTGCATCTTGTGGTAGAACTCCTTTAGCCATACACACCAATTCAGTAGATAAATCAATACACAGTTTTGTCAAATTATTTCCAATTTCTTCACCTTTTAAAATACGTTGAGCTTCCATTACTTCCAAACTATTTCCAATACAATACCCTAAAGGAGTATTCATATCACTAATTATAGTATGTACTTCTTTTTGATAAACTTTACCAATTTTTTTAACTAAAATAGAAAGTTCTTGAGCCTCTTTTTTTGTTTTAAGTAAAGCCCCATTTCCCACTTTTATATCAATCAATATTTTATCAGCTCCACCAGCAATTTTTTTACTCATAATACTAACTGCAATAAGAGGAACTGACGAAACTGTAGCAGTAACATCACGTAATGCATAAATTTCCTTATCCATTGGAGCTAAACTTGTTGTTTGACCAGTAATAACAACCCCTATATCTTGAACTTGTTTAATAACTTCTTCATCAGACAAGTCTATTCTATATCCTGGTATACTTTCTAACTTATCGATAGTACCACCAGTATACCCAAGACCACGACCACTCATTTTTAAGATAGGAACACCAAGGCTTGCAACAATAGGAGCAATAATTAATGTGGTTTTATCGCCAATTCCTCCAGTAGAATGCTTATCAACAACAACGCCTGGAATAAAACTTAAATCTAAAGTATCTCCACTATCAATAAAGATTTTAGTTAAAGCAAAGATTTCTTCTTCAGTCATACCATTAATACAAATAGCCATAAGTAAACTAGACATTTGATAATCTTTGACTGTACCTTCTAAATATCCATTAAAAAAAACATCCAACTCATGATAACTTAATTCTTTTCCTAATCTTTTTTTATTTATAATATCAGTAATCATATAAACTCCTTTCGAAATACATCTGTTTCTCGAATTTGAAACCCCAACTTATCATACAAATGATGAGCAGCAATCCTTTTTGGATTAGATGTTAATTCTAGATATGAAATTTCCATCTGTTTACTTAGTACAAATACTTCTTCAAACATTTTTGTTGCAATATGCTGATTACGAAAATCAGGATGTGTACAAACATAGTTGACGTGAAAATAACGTACATCTCGTACCCCATCAATAAGAAGGTTTAATACAAGATACCCAACTACTTGATTATCAATAACAGCAAGAAGTTCTATATCTTGTTCACTTGTTTGACCAACTTTTTTCAATTGAAAACATAAATCCAAAAGTTCATTTAAAGAGTCCAAATATCGACTATCATAACGAACTATATTCATAAAACACCCCACCTTAATACTATTATCATATCAAAAAAAAAGCACCAATTCTAGTGCTTTTATAATTTTATTAAATATATAAATTAAGATTTCTCCTCCGTAGATTTAGAAGTTAAAAAAGTAATTTTTTCAGCAATGACTTCCATAACTGTTTCCTTTTTGTCATTTTTATCTAAATTTCTAGATTGCAATCTTCCTTTTACTCCAACTATATCCCCTTTATGGCAATAAAGGCTTGTATTTTCTGCAATATTGTCCCAAGCAACACATCTAATAAAATCCGTATCATAATTTCCTTCCATATTTTTAAAACTTCTAGGAATAGCTAAAGTAAGAACTAAATATTTTTTTAAATTTTCACTCTTTTTTAATTCCAAATCATAAACAATGCGGCCAACCAAAACCACCTGATTTAACATTTTTCACCTCCTTTCAAAATCATCATATAGATTAAAATAAACTATTGCAAATAGACAAAAAATGAAATTTAAACAAAATTGAAAATGAAAAAAGAGAATTTTCCTTTTGAAATTCTCTTTTCTATATATAATTAATATATCAAAAATTAAGATTCAACAATTTTAAAAACATTCTGACATTTTTTTAATACTGAAACTAAAAAATCTATTTCTTGAATAGTATTATAAAAATACAAACTAACTCTAACAGTAGATAAAACCTTCAAGTCTTCTTTAAGCATCTTACTACAATGATTACCAGATCTAACACAAATATGATAAGTATTTAAATACTTAGAAACATCCATACTCGAGACACCCTCAACATTAAAAATCAAAATACCCGTATCACTATTCGCATTATAAATACTAATAAAAGGAATATCTTGTAACAATGAAACTAAATATCTTTTTAAATATATTTCATATTTATGAATTTTATCCAATCCTATTTGTTGTAAATATAAAATTGCACTTCGTAAACCGATTACTTCAACTATAGGTGGTGTACCAGCTTCAAATCTAGTTGGAATTTCCTTAAGATGATAATCTCCATCACTCTGAAATGATTCATTCATACCACCACCATAAAATGTAGGTTTCATTTTTTTCAACAAACTTTCTCTAGCAACTAGTACTCCAACACCAGTTGGTCCACACATTTTATGAGCAGAAAAACTTAAGAAATCAATATTATCATGAACAAAATCTATTGGTAAATGTGGAACACTTTGTGCACCATCAACATGAAATAAAATATTAGATTGACGACAATACTGACCTATTTTTCGAATATTGCGTACATCACCTATAACATTAGTAACATGAGCTAACGAAACAACTCTAGTTTTAGCAGTAATAGAAGATAAAACATTTTCATAAGTAACTGAATAATCAATATCTAAAGGAATATATTTAAGCACAATTCCAATTTCTTCTGCCAAACGAATCCAAGGTAAAATATTAGATGCATGTTCAGCTTTAGATAACAAAACTTCATCCCCAGCTTGTAAATAATCTCTCATAAACCCAAATACCATTAAATTAATAGAATAAGTAGTACCACTAGTAAAAATTACTTCCTTAGCACTAGAGCAATGAATAAAATCTCTCACAACAAACCTAGTAGATTCATATAAATAATCAGACAAAATAGAACTATCATAAAGACCACGATGAATATTAGCCGTATAATATTGATAATATTCATTCATAGCATCAATAACACATTGAGGTTTTAAAGTAGTCGCTGCATTATCAAGATAAATTATACTTTTATTAGCCAAAATAGGAAAGTCTTCTCTTTTCATAAAATCACCTCATATTCACCATATTTTATGAAAAGAATAAAAAACCACTCATAATATTAAACCAAAAAGAAAAAGTATCATTCGATACTTTTATGCTGCTATTCTATATTGAGGACTTTCTGGTTGTACAGGAATCGAAGAAATTCCCAATTCATCTCTTATCTGAGACATAGCTCCTTGTAACTGGCTATTAACTACTCTAAGTTCCTGATTTTCTTCTCTTAATTTAAAATTTTCATCTGCCAATTTAGAACTTTCTATCATTCTATTTTCATAATCTCGCTTTATATCTTCTAATTCCGAAACTCTAGCACGTAAATCATCGTTTTGTTTCTTCAAATCTTTATTTATCTGAACGATGTTACCAACAGCATGAACAACATCAATCACTTCATTCTGCTCACCATTATCTGCTTCAAGAGAGTCAGAGCCAACATTTTCAGATGCTATAACAGAGTTATCCTGTTGGTTCTCATTAGAACTATCAACATCAACAATATTAAATTTATTATCACTTTCTGGCTCTTCTTTTTGTTTAGTAAAAGTATCAATAGTAGATTCTACCACTTCTACAGGCTTATCAATTGAAACAGGTGTAAATATATCTCTAGTTTCTTCAACTGTATCATTATCTGCTTTTGAAGGGACAGTAGCACTCAATACTTTATCAATTGTATCTTCAGGAATAGAAACTTCAGAAACATCCAAAGGATTATCTTGGATTTCTGGTTTAACCTCTGGAAGAACAGAATCAGTAAGCACTTCCTCTTCTGAAACTTTTCCTTCTTCTAATATACCATTTGGTTTTACTGCAAATAAATCTGTACGTGGAAATTGAGCAATAGAAGATTCAGGAACATTAATACTGCAATAAAAAGAATCTCCTGTCATTCCAATAAAACTATAATATTGATTATCTAATACACTTTTTCCATCTAACGTATAAACTGTGCCTTCAGATAATAAATCATTTAGAATAAACCTACCATTAAGTTCATCCCTTTGATTGTTCATTACTTTATTTAACTTATCCTTAATACTAGCGTTAGCATTAACCATTTTTTCAGCAGAAGCAGGATCATTTCTAGAAGCAATAGCATCTAAAACACTCTTCGTTTTCGCTTCACTTCTAACAACTAATAAATATTTATCCTCTATTGTTTTAATAGACTTATTTTCAAAAGGAATAATAATATCTCCCTTTTGATTAATAACTCCAAGATGAGTACGAAGAATCTGAGAATCGATTGCTTCTTTTAATACAGTAGAAGCAATATAAAAACCATTATCTAGTTTCTTATCATTTAAAAGATAGTAAACATCTTGTTGAGCACCCTGAGTAACCGTTACAAAATCACAATAAATATCTTGCTGCCCATTATATTCTGAAACTTTACCTTTTTCAAATTTTACTTGTTTTTCATCTTGCATAGCAACGACACCACCTTCTACCATACTCTAATCATATAAAATATGATACCACAAAACCCAAGTTAAAACAACTACCTTTCCATAGATTTTTGATAAATAAAATTGCCAAAGACTAAAAAAAAAGTTACAATAAAAATGGTGATAAAATGAGACAAGATAAAAAATTAATTTTAGGTATGGCACTACTTTTTTTTATTACATTTGTATCACTAGGAACAATAGTAGTAACAGAAAAACTAGCTCCATACTATACAGACAAAATAAAGATTAAAATGAATGAATATTTAGAACAAAACTATCAAAAAGAAATCAATGATTTTAAACTAGGAAAAATTACATATAAAGCTCAAACATATATAGCCAAAGTAACAAATAAGAATAATAAGAATTTATATTTTACAATATCATATCAAAATAAAAAAGTAAAAGACACTTATAAAAAAGACTACTTAAAGGGACATACTTTATTAACAACATTGGAAAAAAATTTAGAAAAGGAAATAAAAAACAACCTAAACTTAAACACAAAAATTACTTTTCCTTTAACACTAGATAAATATACAGAAAAGATTAGAGAAAATATTATAAATAACAATATAGATGGGTTAAACATATATAACATATCTTTCACCATAAATAGTGAATTAACTCAAGAAAACATTTATAATTTAGTAATGGAATTAACAAACAAAATTAAAGAAATAAACACATTAAACATTTCTCCTAACCACTATACTATTACCATAAATAGTAAAAACGATAATAAGAGTTTAACTATCAAAAATTTAACTAACAAAACCCTAGAGCAACAAAACTTGACACAAATAATAAGCTACATTATGATAGAAGATGAAAACACCAACGAAAATAGCATCATAAAGGAAAATAATATTAGTTATGAATATAAACGATATGGAGATGAATAATATGAACGACTGCATTTTTTGTAAAATTATTAATAATGAATTACCTTCAAAAACGGTATATGAAGACACTGAAATAAAAATAATCATGAATATTAATCCAATTAGTAATGGTCATTTACTAATATTGCCAAAAAAACATTATGAAAACATTTTAGATATACCAGAAGAAACATTAATGCACTCTATGAAAATTTTACGAGAAAAAATATACCCAATATTAAAAGAAAACTTAAAATGTGAAGGATTTACTATATGTGAAAATAATTTCCTAGGACAAGATATTAAACATTTTCACATACATGTAATACCAAGATATCAAAATGATCAAATTGATTTTAACTATAATAAAAACCAACTAAAAGATTTAGAAGAAATATTTAAAAATTTACAAAACAAGTCAATATACAATCAATAACAATTAAAAGCAATACCAAGATGCTAAACCATCTAGGTATTTTTTTTATAATCTGTTCTTCTAATGGCAATAAAAAATAAAAAAAGATTATAGACAGAAATGACCAAAATAACGACATTGCTAAAGAAATATATGGTCCAATATTATATTTTTGATTACGATAGTTCCAAAATTCTTTATGAAAAATAAACTCTATCAAAACACCTCCAACCCACTCTAATAATGACAATAACAAAAAAAACACAAAAAACAAAAAAATAGTTTTCCATAATTTAGACAACTTAAGTTTATGATAAAAAAACTGTCCAAAAAAAGTAATAATAACTGCCCCAAACCCATAAACAGGAATCCAAGGTCCAAATAAAATTCCATTATTAACACCATGAAAAACAAAATACTTAAGACTAGTTTCTAATAAAAAACCTAAAAAAGAATTAATAAAAAACATGTTAAAATAATAACACATAAAATCACCATTAATAGTATTCCTAAAAAACAAAAAAAGATAAGAAAACTCTTATCTTTTTTAATAACACATTGTTCCACCTAAAATAATAGCTAATAAAATGTATAAAACAATAATAATAATAAAACTATTATTTCTTCTTGGAGCAACATTTTCAGAACAAGACATTAAAACACCTCCTTAAATATAAGCACCTAAGATAATAACCAAAAGAATGAACAAAACTAATAAAATTGCTGAAGATGAAATACAATTACTCATATCTTTTCCTCCTTTTTTTATGCTTTCATGATATTCTATGGCAAAACCAAAAATTGTGTGATTATATCTAGGATATTTATTGCACGAATTTATTTTTTTTGTTATGATATGAGTGTTTAGGAGGAATAAAATGAATAAAAAAGTAGGAATAGGATTATGCTCTTTATTAGCTATTACTACAATCACTACAGGTTGTGGAAAAGAAGCAAAATTATATGATAATACAACAGCAGTTTCACTAAAAGGTGCTAAAATTACTGCAACAGATTACTATAATGAAATAAAAACAAGTAATATTTCTAAACTAGTTGATATAATTGATCATCAATTATTTGACGAAAAATATCCTAGTAACGACGAAGAAGATAAATCTGTAAAAGAACAAATAAATCAAATAAAAGAAACTTACGGATCAAATGAAACAATGTACTTAAGTGCAATACAACAATACTTTGGAGTAAGTTCAGAAGATGAATTAGAAGAAATGCTTCGCTTAGAATATAAAAGAAACGAAGCTGTTGAAGACTATATTAAAGATGCATTATCAGACAAAGAAATTGAAAATTACTATAATGAAAACATCATAGGAGATATTAAAGCCAGTCACATTTTAATAAAGCCAGATGTTGATAGTGACGCCACAGATGAAGAAAAACAAAAAGCTGAGAATAAAGCTAAAAAAGAAGCCGAAAAAATTATAAAGAAATTAAAAGATGGAGAAGATTTTGCTAAACTTGCTAAAGAATACTCTGATGATACATCAACTGCTAAAGATGGTGGCAATCTAGGATATTTTAATACAGATGACATGGATGAAAATTTTATGGATGCTGTAAAAAAATTAAATAATAATGAATATACAAAAGAGCCAGTAAAAACTCAATATGGCTATCATATAATTTTAAAAGTAGATCAAAAAGATAAACCAAAATTAAAAGAAGTAAAAGGCGATATCAAAACAACCTTAGCAAATGCTAAATTAGATGGTAATTCAACTTTACATTATCAAACACTAATAGATATAAGAGAAAAAAATAATATAAAATGGCAAGATGATAAATTAGAAAAACAATACAATGAATTAATGGATCAATTATTAGAATCTGCTTCAAGTTCTACAACAAATTAAAAAGTACCAAAAGGTACTTTTATTTTGTTTTAAAAATGGCACATTTTTTATCATAATAAATCAAACAATATTTACTATTAGATTTCAAATAACTAAATAAACCAGATTTTTTAGGAATAATAAAATAATCAAATTTATATTTATCAATCAAATCGATAAACTTATACTGAAGTCTAGAAATATCCTGATAATCTTCATATATTCTTTTAGAATATAAATCCGCTCTTCCATCAATAAAAACCGGGATATTACGATAAATTAAATAAGCACCATAATCATAATAATTAAACAACCTTTTAGGCTTTTCTTCTTTTAACACAGAAATAGCATTATCAGATAAAGTCGTATTAGACATTATTTTTGAATAAGAAAAATTTTTGCAAAAAATACACAATAATAGAAATGAAAATATTAAAATCAAAGTACAAGAATATTTATCTACTTTTCGTTCTGGAATATAATAAAAGATGAAAAGACTAAATGCAATATAGCTAAAAAACCAAAATCGAATACTTTTCAGTCCAAGATATAAAAATAAAATATAAAACATAGCATCCAGAAAACGAATCTTTTCTCTACTAAATATCATAATTATAAGAACAAGAAAAACAAAAGCAAAATACACATAATGAGATAATTGATTTAAATTAGTAGGCTGCCATTCAGCAATAGTAGAAAGCATTAAAGAATCTCCCATATTTTGATATGGATAAAACAACATAGTAATACCATGAGGGTTAATTATAATAGTCAACATACATAATATGCCAACAATTAAATAAGTAATTATTTGTTTTTTCTTTAATCTTATTGATTCGATTTTTTTATAAGAAAATTGAAACAACCCACAAAAAGCAGTAAAAAAACATAACAAATATAGTAAATTAGAAGATCCACCATGAATATTAACCCATACCAAATTAATTACTGGTAAAACCCAAAGCAATTTAGAGTTCGGATGATAAAAATAAAAAAATATAATCCAAATACTAATAGCTAAAAATAAAAAACTAAGTAGCTGTGGCCTTCCACTGAGACACGTAAAAATTAAGGCAAAAAAACTAATCCACAGTAAAGAAAAAGGTATGTTTTTGAAATACTCTTTTTTTTGTACAAAAAACAAAAACAACAAAATACATAAAGAAATACTAAAGGTATAAACAAATAAATGAGAGTTACCGAATAAACAACTAAGCTCATAAATAAAAATTTCAAACAACCATTCATGAGAAATCCATGAAGCATGAAATAAACTCCATGAAAAAACATCTTGAGTCAAAATAGTAGAATTTTCAACCATATATTCTCCTGCCCGATAATGCCAAAAATAATCAATATCCATTCGTAAAAACAGCATTAAAAACACAGCAAAGGAAACTAAAAAAATAATGAATGAAAATTCCAATTTATATTGTCTTATAAAATTTTTAATCTTCATAATACAAACCCTTTTGATATAATTTCTCCTTTATTTTAAATTCTAATTCTTTGCCAGAATATTTTCTACTAAGTCTCTGATACAGCTTTTCTGTTTCATTTTTTGCAATATCTTTAGTATCACCAAAATCGATTGATGATAATACATCTTCAACAATTGAACCGCTATATCCCATATTATGTAAATCTTGAATAATTTTTTTACGCAATACTATACCGCCACGACTCCTATTACTTCTAACCAATCTATTAGCAATTTTTTCTATTTTTATTATTTGTTCATCTTTGGTAAAAATTGCTAGTTCATCAACAATAATATCCCTTGAAACCCCCTTTTCCAACAATTCTTTTTCTATTTTTTTAGGGCCCTTAGAAGTAGTAATCATTTGTGTATTAATATATGCTTTAGCAAAACTTCTATCATCTAAATAACCTTGAGATAATAATTTATGAATGGCACTCTCAACAGATTCTACAGGATATTCTTTTTTTAACAAAGAAATTCGTAATTCTTTCACTGATTTAAACCTATTTTTTAATGACTTTAATGCAACATAGTATACATCATATTCCTGGTTAGAAAGTAGTATTTCATCCAACTCTTCTTCATCAATATTCTTTTTTAATAATAACGAAAAGTTTAAAATAACTTCTTCATACAAACATAAATCTTTACCGGAATCCAATTGAATTTCATACTGACCATTACGTTTTTTCTTATATTTCAATATTTTCATTTTATCACCAATAATAGTATAACATAGAAAAAGAAGAAAAGTATTACTTCTCTCCTTTTTTAACTTCTATAAGTCCTTCCGTAACTTCTTCTAAAGCTTTACCAATATTTTTTGCACTCTTATACTCATTAGCAGGCATTTGTAAATAACCTGTCTTAGAAATTTCTTTACTACGACGAGCCGCAATATGAACTAATTCGTATTTTGAGTCAACAATATTTAATAATTTGTCAATTGAAGGATAAATCATTCGTATCACACTCCCTATCATTAGAATAAAACACTAAGATAAAATAATCAAGCAAGCTGACAAAATTAGACACAATAATTGACAAATAAATTAAATTACTGGTGACCCAATAAAGTTTTTTTCATTAATTTGAAAATATAAAAGGCACAAAGTTCCAGCTATTAATAAAGAACTGCCAAATAATTTAATGAAATATTGATTTTGTTCATTAACAGATGCTAATCTATATAACTCATAATTTCTAATAAAAAAATAAAAATAAATAACTAAAGTAATAAAAATAGTAAAAATAAAAATATAATTAGATTCTTCTTTATAAGAAAAAAAGTTAGTATTTAAAAATTTTTCATCATCATAATCACCTAAAATATTTAAGCAAGCAAGAATAATAAATAAAATCCATAAAAAATTTTCAAAATGCAACCTAGAAATATCATTCTCTATATCCATAATAAATTATACTAATAAGATAC
This sequence comes from Mycoplasmatota bacterium, assembly GCA_022771205.1. Taxonomy (GTDB): domain Bacteria; phylum Bacillota_I; class Bacilli_A; order RF39; family UBA660; genus Faecimonas. The sequence goes on from JALFCF010000008.1 coordinate 71,888, forward strand.
TAAATTAATACAAAAACGAGCTTTACAACGCTCGTTTTAAATAATTATTATCTAAATTGACAACAAGAGCCACATTGAACATTACTTACCACATTTTCTTCGGAACAAGTATATTGAGGACGATAAGTATGTTTAAATATATGATGATTGATAATTCTAGTATGAATTGGACATACATGTCACTGCCCTTTTTTGGTAGACTATATAGAATCTAAATCTTTATTACTCAAATATTTTAATTTATATTCATATTTGCTTATTTTTTTTAATTTATCTTTTTCATGTTTAAAATATAATTTAGCTATTCTTAACATATCATAAAATTGATAGAATGTTGGTGGATAATTATATTTTTCTTTTCCTAACTTTTGTTTAAACCACCTTTTTATAACTCTTTTATATACTATAAATTTAGGGATTTTTAAATAATAAATTTTATCACAACATTCAAGGCCTTTGTCAAATCTATCTCTCCCTACATCTTCTATTATCCAAGAATCCTGGTTTATTATATTATTAAACATATTTTCTATTTCTTCATCAGTTCTTTTTGTATGAGCATTTTCATCATCATACACAACACAATCTAACTCATATGATTTTATATTATATTTAAGTGACATTTTTTTAGAAAGTGTTGTTTTTCCAGAACCAGATGGCCCTATAATATATATTTTCATCTTTAATCTCCCGTACATCAAATTATATTAAAGTTCTTTATTCAATTAATCCTATTACACATATTATATCATTTTAATTAAATATTGTCTGCAAAACTAACTTTTATATTTATAGTTTTATCTTCAAATATTTCAATTTTATCAATTAAATTAATTATTAATTCTCTACTAGGTTCTTTCATAGATATAAATTTATTAATATATTCATTTATCAATTTATTTTTAGATTCTTCACTGATAGTATCTTTAATATCGTTATTTAACTCATTATATCTTTTTTGTTTTATATTTAGTTCCAGCTCTAATTTTACTTTTATTCTTTCAAATTGTTCTTCAGTTATCTTTTTATTTAACTTATCAATATAAATAATATCTAAATTATCGTTTATTTGTTTAATATCATTAGTTAGTGTTTCTAACTCTTTTTTATTATTAAATTTATTTTCTTCAGTTAGATTATTTAATACATTATTTTTAACTTTATCTTTATTAACATAACTTAAACACATATTAGTTAATGAATTAATTATTACTTTTTCGAGCTTCTCATAATTATTAGAATGAGTTGTACATAGTTTTTGTTTCATATAAGTTCTATAATAATTACAAATTGTATAACATCTATTATCTTTTTTTCTTCTTGCTTGTATTGAGATTCTATGACCACAATCACCACAATATAAAAGTCCATCTAATAAATGATTTTCTTTTTTTTCGTTTCTTCCTACATTTTTAGGTATTCTTTTTTGTACTTCATAAAATTTTTCTTTATTAATAATAGGTTCATGAGTATTTTCTACTATTATATAGTCTTTAGGATTATTTCTAATAACTTTTTTAATCTTATAATTAACCTTGCTTCTTCTATTTTGTACCATATCACCTATATATATCTGATTAGTTAAAATGTCTCTTATTGTTTTAGAATGCCACTGTCCATATTTTAAATTATAATTATTTTTCCATTCAAAACTGTAATATTGTGCTGGTGTTTTTATACCTTCATGAGTTAATTGTTTTGCTATTTTATAAAATGATAATCCCTCTAAACACATATCAAAAATTCTTTTAACAACACTTGCTTGTTCTTCATTAATAACTAAATGATTTTTATCCTCTGGATCTTGGATATATCCAAACGGAGTTCTACCACCAACAAACTTGCCTTCTTTTTGTTTTGCTCTTAAGCTTGATTTAATCTTTTTCGAAATATCTTTAGCATACATATCATTCATGATTGCCTTGAATGGTGCTATATCATTATTTGAACTATCTAAGAATGTATCTATATTATCAGTAACAGCTATATATCTAACATTATGTTCTGGAAAATATTTTTCAATTAAATTTCCAGTGCCAATATAATCTCTTCCTAATCTTGACATATCCTTAGTAATAACCATATTAACCTTACCTAATTCAATATCATTTAATAATCTATTAAAATCAGGTCTATCAAAATTAGTTCCACTATATCCATCATCAATATAAATATCATAAACTCTTAAATTATTTTCTTTAACATATTGAAGTAATAAACTTTTTTGATTTGTAATACTCTCACTCATCATTACTTTATCATCATCTTCACGAGATAATCTTATATAAATACCAACATTATATATCGTGATTTTACTCGTTAACAATTCTTACCTCCTTCTAGAGAAAATCGCGTACATGATGATGGTACCTCTCTTTTATCATTTTTACAAATCATCTGAATATATTTTTTTAATTCTTTATTTAAAACGTTTATTAAGATATCATTTATATCTTTTTCATTATTAAAAATAAAATTTATTTTATACTTATCCATAAATTTTGTACACCTCACTTAAACTTATGGATAAATTATTAGTTTTAGTAATACTAAATCGTGTAAATATTATATTACACATTAATTTAGTATTACTTATAGGCATTCACCTCTTTATAAATTATTCTTTTAAATTTCATATACATCATCTCCTTTCACGATGCATGCTAGCTCATTGACTAATATTTGTCAAATCATATTTTGTTAGTTAATTTAGTTAATCATCCTAAACCTAAACAATTTTTATTAATTCTACAAAAGCAGGATAAGATGATGACCCCATAATATAAAAAGAACCCTTATACAATAAGGATTTGTTATGGTGTCGTTCTTATTTTGCACTTGCAAAATTCATCCTACTTCATAGGTTGATACAAAGGATAAAGTCTTATTTTATAAGATATTAAAGCATATAAAAAACATACTACATTTAATAAATAAATTATTTTTGTAGGATGTTTAAATTCTTTAATTTTTTTCTTCTATTTCAAAATCTAATAGTTCTTCACACATTTTTTTATATAAATCTTGTTCATGTCCAATAGTATCAATTAAGAACATTTTATCATTTTCATATTCTTTTAAACCTCTCATATAATAAGGTTTATCATCATCTAATACAATAAAAGGCATAATGTTATTTCTTAAACATTCTTTAAACATTATTATTCTACCTACACGACCATTTCCATCTCCAAAAGGATGAATGCGCTCGAATCTAAAATGAAAATCTACAATATCTTCTAAAGTAATATTAGTTTTTGAATTATATTCATTTAGTAATGCTTCTATTTCTTTTTCTACATCTTCTGGAGCAGTAGTATTAATAACATTAACTACACCTATTATATTAGGAACAACCTTAAATCCACCAACATTATATCTAGGATTTTCTTCATCACTAGTATTTCTCTTTAAGATTTTATTCATTTCGACTATCATATCTTTAGTTAATAACTTATCAACATTATCTAACATATAATCAAATAATTTAAAATGATTTTTAGATTCAGTTAAATCATCTAACTTTATTAAATCATCACTTTTAGGAATAAAAGAAGATGTATCAAATATTGCTTCAGTTTGTTCACTAGTTAATCTACTACCTTCAATTTTATTTGAATTATAAGCAAAATTAACTTGTGAATAATGATATATATTACCTTTAAATTTAGATTCTTTTTGTTTAATTAATTCATTCTTAATTTTATTTATATCCATAGATTATCTCCTTTTAACATCAGTATCAATAAATTTTCTATTATAATAGTCTACTGCCGTAATGACTAAGTTATTACTTAATTTCTTAAAAGTTTCTCCAGATTTAATTGCTACTAAGAAAGTATCTTTACCTAAGGTTTCTATTAAATAGCTAACCATCAAATATGAATAATCATAACTATCATATTCATGCATACCAAATTCGTTTTCTAACTCATACATTGAAGGAATATCAGTTTTATTAACATATTCTTCAAGTAAATATTTAATACCCTTACTATAAGTCCCATCTAAATATTTTGCAACACCCTCAGTTAACCATTCTGGTTGATTGCCATATATTATACTTTGAATCCCATGAATTTCTTCATGAAAAATAACCTTTTTATATTCTTCTTTACTCCATTCATTTTCTTTTGGATTATCTTTTGGTTCAAAAAAGTTCAAAGAATTATCTTCATCCTTATGACAAGCACACATATAATCAGGCATACTATCAAAACCACGATTTTTCATTCCATTTACCAAATCATCAATAGTATTATAAATGTATATATTAAAATTAAATTGTCCATTATCCTTTACACCAAAAAGTCTAATATTTCTTGTTTTCTAGAAACTAATATTTTTTCTACTTCATTTTGATAGTTCTTATTTCTATTTGTACAAATATATTTGTTCATAAGTATCAACCTCTATTTCATTATACCACACAAAAAGACATTTCTTATCAAAATGCCTTTAGTTTGTACTTATTTTCTCTCAGATATTTTGATCTATCATAAATTATCACACTTGAGGAACTTCATGAACTATAGTCTTATGAATACATTTTTGTTGAACTCCTTCTTGAATTGGACAACCCATATTAGAATTTCCATTCATTCCCATATTCATACCTACTGCTTCATTATTCATATTCATATTAATATCAACATTCATATCATTATCTACTACATTATTATTTCCTTTAATAGTAGAATCAAAATCAAAATTATTTTGATCGAACATTATAATTACCTCCTATATTTTATCTTATGTTGAAAAAAAGATAAGAAAACGACATATGCCCAAAAAATACATCTAGAAAAAAATAAAAGTGCTAAAACTAGCACTTAAAAAGGAAGTTTAAAATTTCCATTAGAAAATTGTTTCATCATTTTTTTCATCTGATCAAACTGTTGTAATAATTTATTAACTTCTTGAACAGAAGTTCCACTACCACTAGCAATTCTTGTCTTTCGACTTGCCTTAATAATTTCTGGATGTCGTCTTTCTTGAGGAGTCATGGATAAAACTATAGCTTCTATATGTGCTAATTGTTTAGGATCTATTTTAACATTATTAAGTCCCATTTTTTTAGCACCAGGAATAAGTTTTAATAAATTCTCCAAGGGTCCAAGTTTTTTCATCTGTTTCATAGTTGATAAAAAATCTTCTAAATCAAACTTTCCTTGTTGCATTCTTTTAGCAGTTTTTTCAGCTTCCTTTTCATCAATCGCTTCAGTTGCTTTCTCAACTAAAGAAACAATATCACCCATTCCCAAAATACGGCCTGCCATACGTTCGGGATCAAAAGAATCAAGGCCATCAAGTTTTTCAGATATACCAATAAATTTAATTGGTACATGTGTCAAATGACGAACAGATAATGCAACACCGCCTCTAGTATCACCATCTAACTTAGTAAGTATAACACCGGTAAGAGGTAATTTTTCATTAAATCCAGTAATAACATTAATAGCATCTTGCCCCATCATAGAATCAATAACCAACAAAATTTCATCAGGACTAACTTCAGTTCTAATGTTCTCTAATTCATCCATTAAAGTCTCATCAATATGCAAACGACCAGCAGTATCAATCAAAACATAATCATAACCATGATCATTAGCATAATTAATAGCATTTTTAGAGATCTCAACAGGATTACCCTTTCCTTCATCATAAACTTCAATATTTAATTGTTTACCAATTTGTTTCAACTGTTCAATTGCAGCAGGACGATAAACATCACAAGCTACAAGCAAAGGTTTTTTAGAATGTTTTTTTCTTAAAAAATTAGCAAGTTTACCAATAGTTGTAGTCTTTCCAGAGCCTTGTAATCCAACCAACATTAAAACAGTAGGATGACCTTTAAGACAAATATCTTCTTGCTCTCCACCAAGCAACTCAGTTAATTCATCCTTAACTATTTTAACAAATAAATCTCCAGGATTAATACTACTAGCAACTTCCTCCCCTAAAGCTTTCTCCTTAACAGAATTAGTAAATTCTTTAACCACTTTATAGTTAACATCAGCCTCTAACAATGCTAAACGTATTTCACGCATCATATCAGATATATTTTCTTCAGTTATTTTGCCATATCCCTTTATTTTATGAATAGCATTTTGTAAACGATCTCCTAAACTTTCAAACATATAATCACCTAGCATTTATTATACAAAAAAACTCAAAGCAAGTAAATAAAAAAGCAGGTATTCCTGCTTATTACTTATCTTCTGGAGTAAGAGAAATCAAAGGTGTTCCATTAGGTGTAACTATATCAATAGGATTTGCACTTTGACTATTATCAGAAATATTGTTACCAAAAGATATAAAATTGGATTGATTAGAATTATCACTTTGAGTAATATTTAGACCAGGAATACCCAAATCCGGAACATTAGAAACTGTACTAGTTGGTTCAAAAGTATTCGCCATATTATCAAAAGTAGATACACCCGATATAACTCCTCTAGCTGGAGTATCAATGTCATCATCTTCTAATGTATGATCGTTTAAATCTAAATTATCCAAATCTGGAAACCCTGAAGAATTAGAAGTATTTTCCATTGTAGCATCTGGCATTGCTTTAGGTCTATTAGCATCAGAAACACTAACAAATGACGTATTAGAATCAGTACTAAAATTAACAGTATCATTAGAACCCGAATCTAATGGTTTGTTATTAATCATTGGAATAGATAATGATGATTCTGACGAAACACTAGAAGAACTAGGAACTCTAGGAACACTAGGAATACTAGGAATACTAGGAATAGAAGGTACCTCTGCTTCTACAGATCTGACGTTCGCCTGTACACCACCATTACCATTCCATACAGTAACAACATCACAGTTACCACTCCATGGTGCTGGATTAGGCATTTCTAATTTACATATTAATGGTATTTTAAATGCCATACCAAAACCTAAACAAGTTCCAGCCTGTAATGTCTTTTGTTTCTCAACAATTTCATCACTAATATTTGGAACCATTTTACGTATATAATCAACATCTGTAGGATGATTCATTTTAAAAATAAGAAAATTAGAACACTGAGAAATAACAGTATCAGAAAGTTCTACTGGTCTTTGAGAAATAAGCCCTAATAATACACCATATTTACGTCCTTCTTTAGCAATACGTTCAAAAATATTATAACCAATTAAGAATCTATCTGTATCATTTTGAATATAACGATGTGCTTCTTCAACTACAATATGGAAAGGAATACTTGCTCTATCCTTCAACCCTTTAGCAAACTCAAAAACAAGCCTTGAATAAATCTTAGTAATTACTTTAGCAAAATCATCATCTACATCATCTAAATTAAAATTAACCATTTGATATTTTCGACCATCACTAATCAATAAAGAAGATAAATAACTCTCCAAAGAAATATAATCTGGAACATCAAAAAACTTAGCATATTCACCAACAATCAAAGCATGTAAACGAACTTTAAGAGTTACTGCGTCACCATATGTATTTTCATTTCTCAACCAACCTTCACTAATTAAAGTAAAGTTAAGAGCTTTCTCCAAAGTATCTAAGGTATAAAAAACACCACCAGTAGGTTCATAATTATCATATTCATTCTTAATAAAAGAAGAAACATACTCAGTAAGTAATACGCTTTCTGAAAATTGTCCTTGAGAATCAATCAAAAAACATTCGCGAAATTTTCTAGTATACCCAATTCCTTGAACTGGTGCTTCTAAATTAAATTGAGGAGTAGAACAACTAGCCAAAATAGAAAATATTTCATTTCTCTTATTAGGAGATGTCTCATTTGTATATAAAATTGTCATAATAGCTTTAGCAATTAAATGATTCTTATAATTATTAGCATCCATATCATTTTGAGAGAAAATCAAAGCTAGTTTTAGCATTCTTTCAATAATTGGCAATTGAGAATGATTAGTAGCCTGCAATAATAAAGCTAAATCACTAGCATTAAGTAACCAAATAGGCAAACGTAATTTTTCACCAATACCATCAACCTCATTAGTACTGAAAAAACGATAATGATAATTTGGATTTATAGAATTCAAGTTTTTAAAAGCATTGTAATATTCACCAGAAGAATCAAAAAGTAAGATATTAGCCTTATATGGAAATAATCTTTGATCATGAAACATATTTTGAAAAAGACGAGATACTCCACAAGACTTACCACTACCACTATTACCAAAAATAGCAAAATGATTACTAAAGAAATTATTAACATCTAAATAAACAGGAAAATCATTATAAAATGGACTAACTCCAAACTTCATATATCCAGCCTTATCTTCACCAACAATCATTGGAATCTCTGATTGATTAATAACTCGAATAGAGGCATCTAATGCTGGTTTTCGGATAGTACCACCAATTAATTTACCATTAACTATTTCTCCTAAAAAACGTGCTTTAACAATGTCTTTATCTAAATCATCTACTTCACCTAATACTTTTTTATCCTTATCTTCAAAAACTAAATGTAAATTCATTAAATTAACAGCTAAATTCTCTGCATCTTTCAAACGAATATTTGCAGAATGATCACTAATATAAACAATTCTATCAAACATAATAATACCCCTCTATTCATATTCCCCTATCATATTATAAATTATATCTTTTTTTTTATTCTTTTACAAGATAAAAAGAAAAAGAACAATAACTTTGTTCTTATAAAATATCTTCAATTTGTTTTTTTATGTCAGATAAAGAAGATAACTCAAGCGCTTCTTCTAATTTTTTCTTTTTGTAATAAAGATGCAAAGCTTGTTCATATTCTTCAAGTTTTGCTACGGTAATATGAATCTGCTTAAAAATAGCATTACGACTAACATTATAATTTTCAGCCATCTCACCCAAACTAAGATTATCAAAATAATAATCTTTAAAATATTTTTTTTGCTTTTCTGTAAGCAACTCATGATACAAATCATATAATTGTCCATAATAAACAAAATCTTCCATATTACACTCCTATAAAATGAACCCCAATATACATAATCAAATCTAAAATAAGTAAAATAAACCCAACACTAGCATATACAGCAGTCATCTTTTTACTTCTATAAATAAATTGATTATTATAAGCCATAACCAGTAAAGTGAGACCCAAAAATAATTGAAAACTGTAAATCATATCAGAATCAATAATATACCATATAAACAATCCCAAAGTAAAAAAAGTAAGAAAAAGTTGAATGTTAATAAAAGCAATATTAAATTTTGTTACTTTTCTTGGAATGTTATTTAACTCTCCACTAGTTATTTTACTATTATTTTCTATAATGTTTTTAGTACTTTTCTTCTTAGTCATATTACATCATATCCTTAAATAATCCATAAATATATTTTTCAATATCAAAAACTTGTAAATCTTCCTTAGCTTCACCTAATCCAATATATTTCACAGGTAAATCCAACTGTTCTTTAATAGCCAAAACAATTCCACCTTTAGCAGTTCCATCAAGCTTAGTTAACACAATACCTGTAATATCAGTGATTTCTTGAAATGCTTTAGCCTGACTAATTCCATTCTGACCAGTAGTCGCATCAATGACTAATAAGGTTTCATGAGGGCCACCAGAAATAATACCCCCAATAACTTTATTCATCTTTTCTAATTCCTTCATCAAATTAACTTTGTTTTGTAGACGACCAGCAGTATCAACTAAAACAACATCAAAGTTCTCATCTTTTGCCATCTGACAACCATCAAATACAACACTAGCAGGATCACTACCTTCATCTTTGCCATAAAAAGAAGCACCAACACGTTCACTCCATAAACGTAATTGTTCTACAGCACCAGCTCTAAATGTATCAGCGGCAACAAGTAATACTTTTTTACCTTCTTGCTTCATTCTCCAAGCAATTTTAGCAATAGTCGTTGTTTTACCAACTCCATTAACACCAACAAACAAAATAACTGTAGGACCATTTTCTTGATATGTAATTTTACTAGATAATACTTCATCTCCTACATAAATAATAAACAACTCATCAACGATAATCTCCTTTAAAAGCTCAGGATCAGTAATTTTTTCTTTTGCGACCCTATCTTTTAATCGATCTATAAAATCCATAACTGTATTAACACCAATATCTGCCATAATTAAAATTTCTTCTAACTCATCAAAATAATCATCATTAATAGTACGATACTTATTAGTTAAATTAGCTAATTTAGAAACAAAGCCTTCTCTAGATTTACTAAGACCTTTTTCATAAACCTTTACTTCTTCAATCGCATCATTCTCAGTTTTTATATTTTCTTCTTGTTTATCAGACTGAAACATATTCTTTAATTTATTAAAAAATCCCATAATAATCACCACTCCTATTTTATCATAGAAGAATAATGTTTACAATCAAGAATGTGAACTATATATAGACAAAAATTGAAAAATATAGTATAATTTCATAGTCAGCTTAACGAAACAAAAAGAAAGGAGTTATTATGGAAAAACCTAATGGAACAAAAATTGTTGTTTTAGGTGGTCTCGGAGAAGTCGGAAAAAATATGTATTGTGTAATGCATAATGATGCTATCGTAATTATTGATACCGGTGTAAGCTTCCCAGAAAGCGAATTAATGGGAGTAGATTATGTTTTACCTGATTTTACATTTTTAAAACAAAATGAGGATAAAATTAAAGCACTATTAATTACTCACGGACATGAAGATCATATTGGAGGAATTCCATTCTTATTACAAAGTTTAAATATTCCTGCCATTTATGCTCCAAATCATGCCAAAGAATTAATTGCAGTAAAATTACAAGATAAAAATATAAGATATGATAATCTATTTGTATATACAGAAGACACTAAATTAAAGTTTAAAGAAATCGAAATAGAATTTTTTAGAGTAACGCATTCTATTCCTGATTCACATGGAATTAGTATAAAAACACCAGATGGTAGAATTGTAACAACAGGCGATTATAAGTTTGATCTTACACCAATTGGACCAATGGCAAATTTATATAAAATGGCCAGTTTAGGTGAAGATGGAGTAGATTTATTTATAGGAGACTCAACAAACGCCTTAAATGAAGGTTTTTCAACAAGTGAATCTGTTGTTGACGAAACACTTGGAGAAATGTTTGATAAATGTAAAACAAATCGTATCATTATCGCAACATTCGCTTCTAATATATATCGTATTAAACATATTTTTGAGACCTGTTATAAACACAATAGAAAAATATGTATCTTCGGTAGAAGTATGGAAAACAATATAAACATTTCGCTAAATGCAGGTTACATTAATCACAAAGAACTACTAGTAACCCCTGAAGAAGCAAACAATTTAAAACCTGGAGAAGTAGCAATTCTTTGTACAGGAAGTCAAGGAGAGCCATTAGCAGCTCTATCAAGAATTTCCAATGGTACACATAAACAAATAAAGTTGAGACCAGATGATGTAGTTATCTTCTCATCAAGTGCTATACCAGGAAATGCATTAAGCATAACTAAAACAATTAATAAATTATGTTTAAAAGGAGTAAAAGTTTATACAAACTCATCTCTTGCAGATTTACATACCTCAGGTCATGCAAATGAAGAAGAAATAAAACTAGCAATAAGACTATTTAAACCAAAATATTTAATGCCATTTCACGGAGACTACCGAATGTTAAAACGCCAAGCAGACATTGGAATTAACTGTGGTATACCAAAAGAAAATACATTTATTTTAAAAAATGGAGATAGCTTAATCCTTAAAGATCATGTTATAACAAAAGGAGAAAGTATGCCTGGAGCTGACGTCTACGTAGATGGAAATAGGATTGGAGAAATAGGTAGTGCTGTAATAAAAGATAGAAAAATAATGGCTAATGATGGAATCTTAGTAGTAATTGTAAATGTTAACATGAAAAAACGAGAACTACTAATCAAGCCAAATATTACAACTAGAGGTTTTGTCTTAGTAAATGAAAACGAAGAATTAATTCATAAAATCGAAGACAAAGCAGAAACAATTATAAAATCCGAGTTAACAAACCCTAAAACAACATTTCAATCATTAAAAAGTGATATAACAGAAGAATTATATCCATTTATTAATAATCTAACTGGTAGAAAACCAATTATTTTACCAATTATTTTAGATATCAAAAAAGAAAAATAGGCATTCGCCTATTTTTTTATTATAAAAAAGAAGCAATTATCTTGCTTCTTCTTGAGCTCTAGTTTCTCGAACAACAGTAATTTTTATAGTTCCTGGATATTTCATATTAGCTTCAATTTGCTCTTTTACTTCTCTAGCTATACGGTGAGCCTCTAAATCATCAACTTCCTCTGGTTTTACAATAACTCTTAATTCACGACCAGCTTGAACCGCATAAGATTTTTCTACTCCAGGAATATGATTACCAACTTCTTCAAGTTGAGAAAGTCGTTTAATATAATTTTCCAATGAATCATTTCTAGCACCAGGACGTGATGCTGAAAGCGCATCAGCAATTGCTACAATGCTAGCAATAACACTAGTAGCAGAAGTATCTCCATGATGAGAAGCAATCGCATTAATTACAATTGGATCTTCATGATACTTTTTAGCAATATCAACACCAATATCTACATGACTTCCTTCTATTTCATGATCAATGGCTTTACCAATATCATGTAAAAGTCCAGCACGTTTAGCAATAGTAGCATTTTCCCCTAACTCACTTGCAAGAAGTCCAGATAAATGAGCAACTTCTAAAGAATGTTGTAACGCATTTTGTCCATAACTTGTTCTAAAATGCAATTTACCAATAATCTCAATTAATTCAGGATCAAATTTTGTAAGTCCTAATTCAAAAGTTGCATCTTGTCCATACTCAATAATTTGTTGTTTCATATCTTGACAAACTTTATCATAAAGTTCTTCAATTCTAGTAGGATGAATACGACCATCTTTAATCAAAGTTTCTAATGTAACACGAGCAATTTCACGTCGCAATGGATCAAAACTAGATAATACCACCGCTTCAGGAGTATCATCAATAATTAAATCAACTCCAGTAATAGCTTCTATTGTACGTATATTTCTACCCTCACGTCCAATAATGCGACCTTTCATCTCATCATTAGGCAAATCAACAACTGTAACAGTTTGATCACCAGCAATATCTGCAGCATATTTTTGCATAGATGTAACAATTAACTCTCGAGCCGTTCTATCAGCCGTAAGCTTTGCTTCATTTTCACTTTCACGAATAAACTCAGCAATTTCTTTACTCATATTTTCTTTCACTTGGCTCATTATAAGTTCTTTAGCCTTTTCTTTACTAAAACCCGAAATTTGTTCTAATAAATTCAACTGTTCTTTCTTTATATCATCCACTTTACTTTTTTCATTTTGGATTTCATTTTGCTTTAGAGAAAGTCTATCCTCACGTTCATCTAAAGAAGCTTCTCTTTTTTGACATAATTCATCTCGCTTATCAATACTAGCTTCTCTTTGTAATAAACGATTTTCCGATTCTTTAATTTCTTCCTTTTTTTCACGAATTTCTTTATCTAAATCCATCTTTAATCTATGTGCTTCCTCTTTTTGCTCCAAAGCCACATCTCGTTTCATCTTTTCAATCTCTTTCTTAGCACTAGCCATAAGAGATGCAACTTTTTTAGAAGCAACACTAACTCTGATACTATTTATAACAAACGCTATAAAAAGCCCCATAAGTAATCCAAGCATTACAAGTAAAATGGAGAAAACATAACTATTCATAAATTCCCTCCATCTAGATTAGGAATATACCTAAATCTAATTCTATTGTAATTTTATTTCCATGCAATGTCAAGGAAAAGAAAAGACCAGAAAACAAGCAATATACATAAACTAATAAACTTTAAAATTAACGTTATTTAAGAACTTGACAACGAAAAAAACAATATATAAAACTATTTCCATTAATCCTAAAGACAGATACAATTTATCAAAATTCATCATAATATAAGCTCTAATATTATAAATTATCTTTTATATACAATAAAAATATCATTTAACCAAATGTTTCATAATTTCGTCATAATCAGAATAAGGAATCCTTTTGTCTAATATAGCCATATAGTTGTCTCTTCCTTTTCCAATTATTGCAATCACATCACCTTTCTGCGCCTTTTGAAAAGCATATTTTATCGCTTCTTGTCGACTAGAAATAAAGGTATAATTATTACCGGAATAATCACCAAGCATATCAATAGCAATATTTTTAGGCTCTTCATATCTAGGATCATCAGCGGTAAAAATAACATAGTCTGCAAATCTAAATAAAATCTTACCTATCTTAGGTCTCTTTTCTACTTCACGACCACCTGCAGCCCCAGTCACCACAATTACTCTAGAATAATCTGATAAACTTTGTAATAAATTTAAAATTCCATTTTCTGTATGTGCATAATCCAACAATACTGAAAATCCACGTTGATCCAAAAATAATTCTCTGCGGCCTAAAACTAACGGCAAGTTAGATATATCATCAATTAAGTTACTATCAAAATTCAATAGGCTACAAGCTAATAACCAAGCCAAAACTACGTTATAAACATTATACAAACCAGAAAACGGACTATTAACTATATAACTGCGCTGTTGATAGTACAAAGTAAACTTAGTGTTATCTTTACAATTTTTAACACCAGAAATAACACAATCATTTTCTTTGTTGACACCGAACTTTACTATATTATCATTGTCTAATAACAAACAATTTTCATCATCGCCATTAATAAAAATCGGTGCATCATCACAACATAAATTAGCTAATCGAAACTTACAGTTCCTATAATTTTCAAGTGTTTTATGAACATTCAAATGATCTTCGGTAATATTAGTATACCCAATCGCGTCAAATAAAATAGAGTCAACTCGGTGATGCAATAGCGCTTCACTAGACACTTCCATAACAACAATTTTACATTTATGTTCTTTAATAATAGAAAAATAATAATAAAGCTCTTCTATGCAAGGAGTCGTATTACTGGTGGGATAAATATCGTCTCCACAAAAAAGTCCATTAGTTCCAATATAAGCAGTAGGAACATATGTATTTAATAAATTTCTGGTAATAGTTGCAGTTGTTGTCTTTCCATCCGTACCAGTAATACCAATAAAATGAAAATCCTGACTAGAGACATTATAAAATTTTTCACAAATAGCCAGTAAAACCTCATCAATATTTGAAACAACAATAGTAGGAACAGAAAACTTACACAATCTATCCGTAATAACTGCAATAGCACCTTTTTCAATAGCATCCTCTACAAAATCAAAATGATCAACATGAAAGCCCTTTGTAGCAATAAACAAATACCCATTCTTAACATTTCTAGAATCAGTAGCAATACCAGAAATTTCTATTTCATAATCACATTCAATTAGCTGATTTAATTTTTTCATAAAACACCTCTACAAAATACTATGAAAAAAGAAATAGAATATTAATTATCCTTTTCTTTTTTTGACTTTTCTTCTTTTTCTAAAGCAATGTCATAATACTCACGTACTTTTTTCTCAATCTCACTGCATAACTCAGGATTATCTTTAAGAAGAAGTTTAACATTTTCTTTACCTTGACCCAACTTTTCTCCTTGATAAGAATACCAAGCACCAGTTTTTTCAACAATACCAGCTTCTACAGCTAAATCAATAACTTCTCCTTCATGAGACACACCCTCACCATACATAATATCTACAACAGCTGTTTTAAATGGTGGTGCAACTTTATTCTTAACAACTTTAATAGTTGTTTTATTTCCAACTACTCCATCACCCATTTTCAACTGTTCATTACGGCGGATATCAAGGCGAATAGTAGAATAGAATTTAAGAGCACGTCCACCTGGAGTAGTTTCAGGATTACCAAACATAACTCCTACTTTTTCACGCAATTGGTTAATAAAAATAGCAATAGTATTAGTTTTATTAATAGTACCAGATAATTTTCTTAAAGCTTGAGACATCAAACGAGCTTGAAGTCCAACATGAGAATCTCCCATCTCACCATCAATTTCAGCTTGAGGTACTAAAGCAGCAACAGAATCGATAACAACAATACTAATAGCTTGACTTCTAACCAAAGCTTCACATATTTCAAGAGCTTGCTCTCCTGTATCTGGTTGAGAAAGTAAAAGTTCATCAACATTAACACCTAAACGTTCAGCATAAACAGGATCTAAAGCATGTTCTGCATCAATAAAAGCAGCACGCCCACCTGTTTTTTGTACTTCCGCAATTGCTTGAAGAGCAAATGTAGTCTTACCGCTAGACTCTGGTCCATATATTTCTATAATTCTTCCTCTTGGATAGCCACCAACACCTAAAGCAATATCCAAAGATAAACAACCACTAGACACAACATCTACTTTCATATGTTTACTATCTCCAAGCTTCATAATAGAACCTTTACCAAACTGCTTTTCTATGTCATTAAGTACTTGTTCTAAAGCCTTATCTTTTGATACTTCTTTGCTTACACTTTTCATAATTCCTCCTATTAATAACAAAAATATTCATAATCTAATTATATAATAAAAAAAAAGAAAAAGCAACACTTTTTCGAACAATTGTTTTATAGACGCTTTTTGCTTCAAAAATAAAATTTTCTCTAGCAAATAGAGAAAATTTATTATGCTTTTATTATGAATTTACTTTTTCTTCCTTACCAAATATTAAGGCCTTATTCATATTGAAATATTGAATAGCTGAAACAATAGATAAAATTGTTGCTATATATAATAAAATTTGAGCTAAACTTATATTAATAAATTCAAATGGAACATTATAAAAGAAAACTAATGTTGTTCCAACCATCAAAGTGGCTGTTTTTAATTTTCCTGATCCAATAGCAGCAACTACTCTACCACGTCCAGCAGCTTCCATTTTAATTGCATTAACAACAATATCACGTAATACTACAATAACTGGAATAATAGCTGAAATCATATTTTGCCCTGCTAAAATAATTAAAACACTATTTACTAAAGCTTTATCAGCAATAGCATCTAACATTTTTCCAGTATTAGTAACTTGATTATTTTTTCTAGCTAAATAACCATCTACAAAATCTGTAAGGCTAGCAACAATAAAAATAACTCCAGCAATAATATATTGTAAAGATATTCCTCCTAACACATTATAAGTTGGAAATTGTATTCCTACATCATAAAAAGGAAAACATAATAAAATAATAAGAATTACAGTAAGTACTAAACGAAGAACTGTAATCTTAGTAGGTAAATTCATCTACATACTCCTCCTTTATCATTGGCATCAACTCTGTATCAACAGCTGGTGCTTTATTAATTGCACTAACAATTATATAGATAATAATAAAAAGCAAAAGTACAGCAATAGGAATAAAAGCCAAAGGCAAAACAGGAAGTTTCTTTTTATGTGGAATTGTATAAGGCGATTTAATCTTTTTTTCCTCTTTTTCTTCCAACTTACGCTGTGCTTCTCTAATATCATCCAAGGATATCTTAGATGTATGCTCAAATAAAAAGCCATTAAATTCATCAACAACTTTTTCTGGCTCTAAGCCTAAATATTTAGCATACTGACGTACATATTGCTTTAGGCTATAAACATCTTTAAAAGCTCGGACATTACCATTTTCTATATTTTCAAGTTGAGATGTAGAAAGTTCCAAATCTTCAGCAGCTTCTTCCATACTAACACCATTACTAATTCTAGTATGTTTTAAATACTCTCCTAGTTCCTTCACAAAAACACCTCACTATAATAAACAAATAATATAAATAAGCCATGTTCTGTTCCTGTTTCCAGGCGACAAACATTTATCTACCATTACTGGTCCTTAACCTCGTTCATTTTCTCAGTTAAAGCTCTCCTACCAAATTTGGATTTCTCACTCGCGGGGTTTACCTCGTTTCATTCTTCAGTTTCCCAAAGCATCGTTTCTGTGGCACTTTATGGAATAGATCATATCATAAGACTTAGATCATCTCCGCCGTTAGCATAGCTACCTTAGGTTATTTTTTCCCTAAGCACGAACACTACAATCATCACAGACTGTGTGAGCATGGACTTTCCTCTAATATTTAAAATACCAGCGTTTGTCTATATATTAATTGTTATTATCTTTATTACTACCATATACCATTTTTTCAAGTTGAGAAAGACGTCTTAAAATATCAACATTAGTAACTTCTGGAACTTCAACATTATTACGAGCTACTTCCATACTCATTTTAGAATTACGAAGTTC
Source organism: Mycoplasmatota bacterium (assembly GCA_022771205.1). Taxonomy (GTDB): domain Bacteria; phylum Bacillota_I; class Bacilli_A; order RF39; family UBA660; genus Faecimonas. The sequence goes on from JALFCF010000008.1 coordinate 90,104, forward strand.
TTGTTTTAAGTTCATAATCTCACCCAATAAATCAGCCTTTTCTTTCTCTAGATTATTAATGATATTTAAGAACTGTTCATAGTCCCCAATAATAATATCAAGAAACTGGTCAACTTCTTTTAATCGATATCCACGAGTATCAATTTTAAACTCTTTTTCCAAAATATCTTGTGGCATAAGTGTAATCTTATTCTGATACATGTTATCACCAATCCCTTACAGTAATATTATTGCATTGATTAAGACTTTTGTCAATTAGATAACCTCTCATTTATAAAAGAGTATAAAACCTCTATTTTTGCTTTTCTAGTCTTTTTAGATAATATATTAAAAAGTTGTATAGTTTGAAAATTATTCATATCATCACCAAAAAAATAATACTATAAAAATAATAATAGGACATTACATTCGACAAAGCATTTCAAAACTAGACAAACAAAACAAAAAAGTAACTACTTTATATCGTAAAATTATAGAAAAATTAAAAAACATATAGTATAATACAAAATAGGTGATGAGATGAACTATCCAAATGGAATTAAAAAGCAAAATAATGCATCCCCACTCACATATAGAAATAGAGGAATGTCATTAGAAAGCGACCTTAATGAATCAAATGAATATTATAGGGAAATAGATAAAGCTTATATATACAAAAAACCAACACCAATAAAAATTGTAAAAGTAGACTATCCATCAAGAGATAAAGCCGTAATAAAAGAAGCCTACTATACAATTCCATCAACCACAGACTACAATGGTATATATAAAGGAAAATATATAGATTTTGAAGCAAAAGAAACAAAAAACAAAACAGCTTTTCCTCTAGCTAATATTCACTCACACCAAATAAAGCATATAAAAAATATATATAACCATCAAGGAATTGTTTTTTTAATTGTACGATTTATCCACTACAATGAGACATATCTATTATTAGGAAAAGATTTTCTAGAATTCATAGAAAAAGAAAGTAGAAAATCAATCCCCTATGCCTTTTTCCAAAAAAAAGGATACTTAATTAAAGATGGTTATAGACCAAGAATCGACTATTTAAAAATAGTAGATACTATTATTGGAGGTATATAAAATGCAGAAAAAAGTAATAAAAAGAAAAAGTGCTCCAAGTAAAAAACATAATAATACTGGAAGCACAAAAGAATACAGCATAAAAAGAAAACCTCAAAAAACAACTAAGCGAAAGGAAAATACAAATATCCAAATAGCCTGTTGGATAGGTTTCATATTATTATTATTATTGTGCTACTTAAAACTAGGGTTAATCTTTACATTAGTAACTGCTGTAGGAATTGGAATTATTGTAGGAGTTGCACACTTACTACGAAAAGCTAATAATGATAAGAAAAAGAAAAAAATTATTAACATTATTCTAATAATTATCTTAGGCCTAGGAATTCTATGTTTAGCACTATTTGTTGCATTCTTAGTCTACATCACAGTAACAGCACCAGAATTTGATGCAAAAAAACTAGACACAAAAGAAATGAGTATATTTTACGACAAAGATGGAAAAAAATATGCTGAAACTGGAGATGAAAGAAGAGAAAAAATTACGTATGAGGAACTTCCTCAAGTATTCATAGATGCACTCGTTGCAACAGAAGATTCAAGATTCTTTGAACACAATGGTTTTGATGCACCAAGATTCTTAAAAGCTAGTGTTGGACAATTACTAGGAAATTCTAATGCAGGTGGAGCATCCACTATTTCAATGCAAGTAATCAAAAACTCTATGACATCAACAACAGATAGTGGTATCCAAGGTATTATACGTAAGTTTACTGATATTTACTTAGCAGTATTCAAGTTAGAAAAGAACTATACAAAAGAACAAATAATTGAATTTTATGTAAATAATCACGGTTTAGGTGGTATGGTTTATGGAGTTGAAGAAGCTGCACAAACATACTTTGGAAAAAGTGCAAGTGAATTAAACTTGTCTGAAGCTGCAATCATAGCTGGTATGTTCCAAGCGCCAACCTACTATAAACCAGATACAAATCCAGAAAACGCTGAAAAAAGACGTTCTACAGTACTATATCTAATGGTACGTCATGGATACATTACACAAGAACAAGCAGATATTGCTAATAGTATTCCTGTAGAAGATTTAGTAGTAGATCAAGCAGTTTCTACTGATCCTTATCAAGGATATAGAGATACCGTTCTTAGTGAATTAGAAGATAAATATAATATTGATCCAAGTAAAACTCCTGTAGAAGTATATACAAACTTAGATAGAAGTAAGCAAGAAGCTGTTAACTCTGTAATGAATGGAGAAAGCTACACTTGGATTGATGACAAAGTACAAGCTGGTGTAACAGTGTTAGATTCTGAAACCGGAAAAGTTTTAGCTATCGGTGCTGGTAGAAACCGTGCAGCTGGTGGATGGAATTTCGCAGTAGATAATAAACGTCAACCTGGTTCTACTGCAAAACCAATATTTGATTATGGTCCTGGAATTGAATATAACAATTGGTCAACATACCAATTATTCGATGATGCGCCATACAGTTATTCAAATGGTCAATCACTTAAAAACTGGGATAATGGTTATTTTGGAACTATAACTTTAAGAAAAGCATTATCTACATCAAGAAACATTCCAGCATTAAAAGCATTCCAACAAGTAGATAATAATAAAATTAAAGAATTCGTTACCAATCTAGGTATTACTCCAGAAATTTGTAATAGTGGATACGAATACGACAAAGAACAAGATCTATGCGTCAGTGAAGAAAATAAAAATGATACTGAAAAACCAAGTAAAATTCACGAAGCACATTCAATAGGAGCATTTAGCCCTGGAGTTTCATCTATGGAAATGGCTGGTGCTTATGCAGCATTTTCTAATGGCGGATATTATAACGAACCACATACAATCGAAAAAATAGTTTTCCGAGATACTGGAGAAGTGATTGAATTTGATGGAGAAAAAGAAAAAGTAATGTCTGATGCAACAGCATTCATGATTTCAGACGTACTACAAGATGTTGCTTTAACTGGTGGTACGCCAACAAATGTAGCAGGAAAAACTGGTACTACAAACTACGATTCAGAATACATGGAAAAATACAATATGCCAAGTGATGCAATTAGAGATTCATGGGTAGTAGGATATTCTACTAAAACCGTTATTGCATTATGGTATGGATATCAAAATAATGATACTACAGGAAGATACGTATTACATAACGTTCCTGCTACAATCCAAAAGGATAAAATATTTAATGCTTTAGTTAGAGCTGGAGCTATGGAATCAGATAGAGCCGCATTTAAGCAACCATCTAGCGTTGTTAAATTAGGTATAATTCCAAATACTAACCCACCAATAGTAGCTGGATCAGGATACACCAGTAGTGTCGTTTATGAATATTTCAAAAAAGGACATGAACCAGAAGAAACCGATTTAACAAGTATAAAACTTGGAAAGCCTGGAAACTTAAAAGTTTCTTATAATGAAGATAGTAATAAAGTAACTTTATCATGGTCAGCAGTAGATCCAGGAGATAACAAAAGCCTAGGTACATTTGGATACAATATATATATTGGTTCAACTTTGATTGCCTTTACAGAAAACACAAGTTATACTTATACTTTAAATGGTTCATCACCATATGGAACATATAAAGTAGTTGCCACATTTAAAGGCTATAGTGGAGTTCAAGGAACACCAGCCACTTACACATTAGAAGAACCAGAAACAGAAGAACCAGAAGAGCCTACAGATGATCTTTACGCTAAAGAAAAAGAAGAATGTTCTCAAACTGGAGGCACTTGGGATAGCATTAATAACGTTTGCATTCAAGCACCAGATGGTGGAGGTTCTCAAACAAATCCATAAAAAAGAAGAATCAATCAAGATTCTTCTTTTTTTCTCTACAAAAATCTTTTAAAGGACAATCCTTACATAAAGGCTTTACCGCTTTACAATAATATCTACCAAACAAAACCATTTGTAAATGAAACTTAGCCCATCGCTCTTTAGGAACTTTTTTCATAAGCTTTCTTTCCACATCAAAAACAGAATCATTTGAATAAGCCAATTTTAGACGTTTAGAAACTCGTTCTACATGTGTATCAACTGCAATAGCAGGAATACCATAAAACTCACCTAAAAACACATTTACAGTTTTCCGACCAACACCAGGAAATCTTTCAAGAACTTCTCTATCTGTTGGAACAACACCACCAAATTCATCTACTAAAATTGTAGCAATTCCTTTTAAAAAGGCTGCTTTTTTTCTAAAGGATCCTACAGGACGAATGATTTGCTCTAAATCAGAAAGATCCGCTAATTTTAACTCCTCTAATGTTTTATACTTAGAAAAAATAATAGGCGTAACAGAATTAACTCTCTTATCTGTAGACTGAGCACTAAGAACAATAGCCATAAGCAACTGATAATCGTTTTGATAAATCAATTCACATTTAGGATAAGGAAATAAATATTCCAGATATTCTAATAATTTATTCATCACTATCGTCATCAAACCAATCCCAATCCACAATATCCAAATCAATATTACTATCAGCTTCTTCTTCCCTATGCTGTGCTCTTTTTTTACGATGATTTTCTACGTCTTTAACAGTTTTAATATTTAATTTACCCCATTCATATAATATTTTATCAATATATCGTAAATTTGATACTCCATTAAATGTCGCTTCCTTTATAGCTTCCTTGATCAAATCCTCATCAATATCATTATCAAGCCATGCTTTAATAATTTCATATTCTATAGGACTAAGAGTTCTACCAAATTCTTTTTCGACTGTTTCAAAAATATTTGATTGATAAGTAGCACTCTTTTGATTCCCCTCTTCTACCATCAATAAAGATAGCTTTCGATAAAATCCATCTAAAAGAACAACTTCTTCCATCAAATCTTTTTCATTTTTAACAACTTCCACTTGAACTAACTTCTTATCAGTTAAAACACTAATATATTCCATTACCTTAGAAGATTCTAAATTCAAGTCCTCCTGATACTTACTAGGATTAAACAAACTCTTATCACCTAAATGATATAAATACATTAAAAATATAAATTCTTCCATAGTAAGATTAAACTTCTTATATTGTTTTAAAAAATATATAGGAACCACGATATTACCAGTTTTAAAAACATCTATAAACTGCGAACCTTTCATCATATCATCTCCTTAAATAATGAATATATAATATCACAAAATTAAAAATAAAAAAAGCTTCTAACGATTAGAAGCATAGTTTTTATAAATATAGTCTAATAATTGATTTTTTTCATTAGCAAGCCTATGATATAATACTTCCTTTTCAATATCTTCATATATATCACTAATATATTCTCCAGGCTCACGTTGCATACAATCAATAATATCTTCACTAGTAATAGCTAAATCTTGTCTACGTTGAATAACTAAACTATTATAAGATTCTGTAATCTTTTTTTTGTCAAGACCTTTCATTTCACCAGCAACACTATTCACATAAAGTCCATAACGATATAAAGTCATTGGATCATAATTATTCAATAACATAACTTCACGTATGTCTTGCATCATTTCTTTTTCATTATTAGAAAAAGGATAACGATCTTCAACATTTAATATACTCCAAATACCAATTAAACTATCAGTATTTTCAACTTTAGATAAATTTTCTAAATCTAAATACTTATCCAAATGATATTCTAGTAACATATCAACACCACGTTCTGCATAACCACTAACAAAAATCTTATCTAACTCCTCTTTTTTTCGATGGAAAGATAATTCTTTCAACAATACACGATGTTTTCGTATAGCCTCAACCACATCACCATCCAACTGAAAATCTAAAATAGTAGCAAATCTAATTGCCCTAAGAATACGCAAAGCATCTTGTTCGAATCGCTCATCCGCATCTCCAACAGTTCGAATAAGTTTACGATTTAAATCATCTCTACCACCTAAAAAATCAATAACTTCTCCATTTTCATCAATACAAATAGCATTAATAGTAAAATCTCTTCTAAGTAAATCTTGATATAAATCATCAATATATTCAATTTCAATAGGCCTTCGATGATTCTCATAATTAAATTCTTTACGAAAAGTTGTAATTTCAAAACGAATACCATATTGATTAACAACTACACTCCCGTAATCGTCAGTAGGTAAAAAACTATCAGGAAAGACCTCCTTAATTTCTTTAGGGGTAGCGTTTGTACAAACATCTACATCTTGAGATTCTCTACCTAATAAATAATCTCTAACAAATCCCCCTACAATATAAGCTTTATAATTATGTTCTGTAAGTTTCTTGATTAATTTTAAAGCATTATCTAACATTCTATCACCATAAACATTATATCATATTTTTCATATTATAAAAAAATGACTCCATAGATAGAAGTCAATTTTACATTTTTTACATTGCGGAATAACCACCATCAATATATAATTGAGCACCAGTTACAAATTTTGATTCATCACTAGCTAAGTATAAACATCCATAGGCAACATCAATAGGTTCACCCACATGTCCAATTGGATGTTTCTCACTCATCAATTTCTCATAGGCAGACAATCCACCCTCCATTCTAGAACCTAATTCTTTAACAAGTGGAGTCATTATAGTTCCAGGATGAATTGAATTTACCCTAATATTATTCTTAGCGTAACTAATAGCATCTTGTCTAGTCATCGCAAAGACAGCACCTTTAGCAGCATGATAAGGTGTTAATTCATGAGCACCCAACGTTCCATAAATACTTGATAAGTTTACAATACTACCTTTCTGATTTTGTAACATGTAAGGAACAACATATTTAGTGCAATAAAATACCCCTTTAACATCAACATTAAAAACTTAATCCCATTCGCTAACAGTCAATTCATGAGTTTTCTTATCAACACCCGTAATACCAGCATTATTAATCAAAATATCAATCTTACCAAAAGTAGAAGCAACATCATCAATAGCTCGCTTTATATTATCCTCATCAGAAACATCAACTTTCCAAAATTTTGCTACTCCTCCATTATTAACAATTTCATTTACTGTTTCCATTCCATTTTATTCATTAACCTCAAACACAGCAACAGAGCATCCCTCTTTAGCAAATAAAATGCTTGTTTCTTTTCCCATACCAGCACCTGCACCAATAACAATTGCAACTTTTCCTTTTAATCTATCCATCATTATCCTCCTATTATCAAAAGAGTATTACAAAATACTAAATTATTCAAATAAAAAGAGATGTAAAACATCTCTTATTAACACATATATTAATCTTAGTTTACAGCATCTTTTAATGCAGAACCAGCTTTGAAAGTAACTGCATTTCTAGCAGCGATAGTAACTGTTTCACCAGTTCTAGGATTACGTCCTTCACGAGCTGCTCTTTTAGAAACATCAAATGTACCAAATCCAACTAGTGGAACTTTATCTCCATTTGCTAAAGCGTTAGTGATAACTTTAAAAGTAGCGTCAATTGCTCTTGTAGCATCTGCCTTAGTTAATCCTGTTTCTTCAGCAACAGCTTCTACTAATTCAACTTTTTTCATTAATATATACCTCCCTAACAATATTAATTAAGCACTTTATGCTTACATATTGAATTTACCATGTTTCCATATAAATTGCAAGATATATCAATAAATTTTACGTACTTTTACGCAAGTGTTCCTCAATAGATGTAAGTAAAGAAATAATGTGACCAATTGCAAAAAAGAAAAGACAAACTAAGAAAGATATAAACCAGAAAAATAACATTAAAGAAAAATTAAACTCTGTTGTAGTACATCTACCATAAAGGTTAGAACTAGTACCACAAGCAGGAAATAAATTTCCTAAAATAATACCAAAACAAAAACACACTAAAAACACCACAATAGCAAACTTTTGATATCCATTAAATTCATAATGCGACATTTCGGTAGTAATATTTTTTAACTTAGGAAGGTCTTCTTTTTCTTTTTCTATTTCTTCAAACATATTCATAATTATTGAACCTCCTTATCTATACTCTTCTTACCAGTATTTTTAATATTTTTCTTAGCATCTTTTTTAACTACTTTTTTTGTTTTAGAATCTTTCGATAATTTTGTTTTTTCTTCCTTTTCCTTATTATCTATAGTATCATCAATTTTTTTTTGCACTTGGGAAACAAGATCCATAGCCGAATCACTAGCAACTTCCGCTACTTCACCAAACTTTTCTTTTACTTCATCGACAACTTCTTTTACATCCTCTATAGTAATAGATGTATTAATTTTCTTTTCTTTATTATCTAAAAAACATCCGTACAAAAAGATATATCTATCAAACAATAACAAAAACGCTGTATCTAAACAAGTAAGAATTGTTCCATCAAGAGTTGTAGTTGCAATCAAATCAACAGCCCATAATATAATAGTTAAAATAAATACAGAAGAAAAATAAGCATCATTTTTAATTTCATTAAACGGAGACTTGCTTAAATGAAACTCTTTCCATATTCTCGTTCTACGAAACATTGTATGAAACAAATATATAAATAAAACTAACTGTAACACACATCCAACTAATGCATCTAAAGAAAAAGATTGAAAAATAGTTAATACAGAAGTAATAGCATTAAGAAAATAAAGTAAAATTAAAAATACATTTAAAAAATCAAAATATCTCTTTCCAACTTTAGTTTTCAATGCAACAAAATAAACCAATAAAATTAAATATAAACTATTATGATTAATAATACTTCTCAAAATTTCACTAGTACTAAGATTATTATTTATTGCAAAAGACTGACTTAAAATAATAATAATACCAATAAAAATAATAATTAAATTTGTAATAATATTAGGATTATCATACCACTCAACTTGAGTCCTTTGTTTTTCCATATTCTTATCATCTCCTTACTATAATATTATAACATACATAAAGAAAGAATTTAGAATAGATATGAATTTTTCTTTAAAATTTGACAATCATATGATATAATACCAGTGAATTGGAGGGGATAGCATTGATACCTACAGTAGCATTAGTTGGTAGACCGAATGTTGGAAAATCAACTTTATTTAATAAAATTGTTGGAAAAAAAATTGCAATTATCGAAGACTTACCTGGAGTAACAAGAGATAGAATTTATCAAGAAGTAACATATAATAACAAAAAATTCTACTTAGTTGATACAGGTGGAATCGATGCAAGTAAAATGAAATTTAATGACGAAATCAAAATGCAAGCAGAAATAGCTATCAAAGAAGCTGAAGTTGTAGTTTTTATAGTGGATGGCAAAGAAGGACTTACAAGTAATGATTTAATCGTAAGAGATCTACTTAGAAAAAGTAATAAAAAAGTAATTGTCGCTATCAACAAAGTTGATAATAAAGCATCTCAAGAACATATATATGATTTTTATGAATTAGGTTTTGATACTTACATTCCAATTAGTAGTATCCATAATACTGGCTATATAGATTTAATGGAAGAAATTACAAAAGATTTTACAGAAAAAGAAGATAAAGTTGATAATAGATTAAAATTTTCTATTATTGGCAGACCAAACGTAGGAAAAAGCAGTCTAATGAATGCCCTACTAAATGAAGAACGTGTAGTTGTATCCAACGTAGCAGGAACAACAAGAGACTCTATTGACTCAGTCTTAAAATATCATAATGAAGAATACGTTTTAATAGATACAGCAGGGATGAGGAAAAAAGGACGTGTCTTTGAAGCAATCGAGAAATACAGCTTATTTCGTTCACTTAAAGCAATTGATAGAAGTGATATTTGTTTAGTAGTAATCAATGCTGAAGAAGGTATTAAAGAACATGATAAACACATAGCCGGATATGCTATAGAACGTGGAAAAGGTTTAATATTTGTAGTAAACAAATGGGACACTGTAAAAGATAAAACTATCCCAGAGTTTGAAAAAGAAATGCGAGCAGAATTTCAATTTGCTACCTATGCACCAATCGTCTATTTATCAGCTTTAACTAAAAAAAGAATTCACACACTAATGCCAGAAATCATAAAAGTTGGTGAAAACATCAAAAGAGAAATACCAACAAGCATTTTAAATAATGTAATATTAGATGCTTATCAATTAAATATCCCTCCATCTTATAAAGGAAAAAGATTAAAAATATACTTTACCAACCAAACTGGAACAAAACCACCAAAATTCACACTAAGAGTAAATAATAAAGGACTAGTTCACTTTTCATATGAAAGATATTTAGAAAATAAACTAAGAGAAAACTTTGAATTAGAAGGAACACCAATAATTCTTCAATTTAAAAATAGAAATGGAGAAGAATAATATGCTACTAGGAAACGGTTTTAACAATAACAATCAATCAGGATTATCTAAACCTGTAGGAAATCACCAGTTTGAAAATAAACAATTTGTAAACAAAAATTATGAATTTCAACAAAATATTAGTCAAAACAGAACACAAAAAAATATATTTACAAAGGATATCAAAACACAACAGCATATAAATCCTTTGAATAAAAATGATATGGCAGACAAAACTTTAGCATTACTACACGAAAGATTAAATCAAGGATCTATATCACTAGATGAATTCAATAAACAATGCGAAATATTAAGAACAAACAGACAAAAATAAACCAACTATTGTGTTGGTTTATTTTTTTTACATAATAAGTACAGAAAAAACAATCTACTACATAAAATAATATAGGAGGTTTATTATGTTTGGTGACAATTTCTTTAAACGCGTTGAAAACAAAACTAATGTAGACAAAGAAACAATTCTTTCTTTAGCCAAAAAAATTCAAAATACAAATATGAAAGACGAAAAAACATTAAGAGAAGTAATTAGAGAAATTAGTAAAATGACAGGAAAAAATGTTACTCAAGAAAAAGAAGATAAAATCATAAATAATATCCTAGAAAATAATGTTCCAAAAAATATAGATAAAATGTTTTAAATACCGCTAAGGTATTTTTCTTATATCAAAATTATGTTACAATAAAAAAAATAAGAGGTGGTAAAATGTATTGCTTTAGATGTGGAACTAAAGTAGATGATAAAGTTGAGTACTGTCCCCACTGCGGGGCCAATATAAAAGAAGAATTATCCCGATATAACTATTCTCCTAATGAAAATGATTATATAAAACCTACAATAAATCTAGAGCAAAGTCATGAAGAACAATTTACATATAGTAAAAATTATAGTAATATAAAAAACACTAAAATAAATACAAATAAAATAGAAGTAAATAAAGATAGTGATTATGTTAAAGCATACATTGGTAATAACTATGAAAAAATCAAAAATTTAATATTTTCTCTACCCTGCTTTTTTCTAGGTCCATTATACTTATTCTATCGTAAATTATATAGCGTTGGTTTCATATGGCTTATATTTTTAATTATTTTTATTAGCAGCCCAATATTATACTTTATTTCCGCAATAATAATGGCCACTTCATTTAAAAGCATATATTTTAGTCACATCACTAAAAAGATAACAACAATAGAAAAGACATATCAAGGTTTAGATTATGAAACAATAAAAGACAAATGTCAAAAAATTGGTGGAACATCACTAATCATTCCGACAATAATAATATCAATTATACTCATGATAATAATTGTTTCAATCATTGTAATAGTAGATAATATAAATAATAAATTTAATACAACTAGAGTTAACATATTAAAAGAAAACAAAAACTATAGTATAAATAATTTATCATACACAATTCCAAAAGGATTTACTATAAATTATAGTGAAGACAATAAATATCATAGCTATAGAAGTTATTATAACGATAATACATGTGATATCAATCTTAGAGTAACTTTAAATGCAGATTATTATGAAAACGAACTTGATTATATAAATAGTATGATTCAAATAAATATAAATGATGAAATAAGCCCTATTTCTACAGTCTCTATAAATAGTACCGAATGGACATATGTAACAGTTAAAAGTGAATATTCTACACAAACAACATATGTAGTAAAGAAAAACAACAATTTATACAAGCTAGAAACAAGTAGTGGAAACGAAGATATAACTATCTGCCAACAAGAGTTTGATAAAGTAATTAATAGTTTAACTTTAAAAAAATAAAAGATACGATGTAAAATCGTTCTTTTTTTTTAATGTTTATCATAAAGTTAACTGTATAAGGAGAATGTGTATGGATAAACATGAAATTATTAAAAATATTGCTAAAAGAAGTGGCGGAGACATCTATCTAGGGGTTGTTGGAGCAGTAAGAACTGGTAAATCTACTTTTATAAAAAGAATGGTAGAAACATTAATAGTACCAAATATAGAAGATGAATACGAAAGAAAAAGAGCATTAGATGAAATTCCACAAAGTGCAGCTGGAAAAACAATCATGACAACAGAACCAAAATTTGTTCCAAATAATACTGCCAAAATTAAAATTGATGACTTCACCTGTAACATAAGACTAATAGACTGTGTAGGTTATATGATTGAAAAAGCACAAGGAGCTACAGATGAAAATGGTCCAAGAATGGTAAAAACACCTTGGGTGTTGTTGAATAAGTGATACCCAAATATAAAAATAAAGAAATACCTTATAAAATAAGGATAAAAGGCAATATTTCACTTTATTAGTTAAAGGCTAAAATTTAGAAAGTGAGATATTTTTTTATGGAAAATAAGGAAATTTTTAAAAATAGTGAATTAATTCCTTTGCTGATAAAATATGTTAAGGTAAATAAAGTTGTATTTCCTATTGAGAAAGTAAAGTATTTATCTAATGCAGAAGTTATAGATGTATTAAAGAATTGTATTGATAAGGAAGAAATATATAATCCTAACTATGAAATGGTTAAAAATATTACTTTATTAGATGATAATGATTTAAAAGATATATACCCTCTTATAAAAGAAAGTATGGAAAAAATCAATTACGATTATATGAGAGATATTAAAGATTTAGTTAATAATGTTAAATCAAGAAAGAAAGGTAAAAAATATTCTTTTGAAGAACATTTAAAGGCATTAATAATTGCTCTACTTTCTAATCATAGATGGGGAGATAATAATATTAGGGAAAATATGGATGCTATTGATGAAATATTTCATAATTATAATAAGAATTATTTAAAAGTTGTTGAACCAAGTGTTTTAGTTAATAAGTTAAGGAAGATTCATTGCACTAACCCAATGATTAGTTATCAAATGAAAGCATTATCTAAAAATATAATGGTATTAGAACAAATAGAAAAAGATTATGGAAGTTTAGATAAGTTTGTAAGTAAAGAAAAACCTAATGACATAGCAAATATGTTTAACAGTGGTAAATATAAATTAATACAAGTTGGACGAGCTTTTGCTTATGATTATTTAAAAAGAGTTGGAGTTAATACTTGCAAAAAGAGTTCTCAATTAGAAAGATTATTTGGTAGTCATAGACTAGGAATTGTTGAAAATGCTAATGCTACTGAACAACAAGTATTAAATATTATAAAAAAGATTGCTGAATTAAATAACTGTGATGAGATAATCGTAGAATCAATAATCCAACAATTTTGTTTATTAAGATCTGCTAACATTTGTGGAGAACACCCTAACTGCGAGAAATGTAAGATAAGAAATTATTGTCATTATAACAAGAGATATGATGATTAATGTAATTAAAGGTATGTTTAACGACATATCTTTTTTGTTGTTTAAAAAGAAAGGAGAAATGATATATGGAATTAAATTATGCAATATTTAGAAGTGAACCTATTATGACTATACCTGATTTAGCCCAAATAGGATCACATAATAAGCGAGAAAAGAAAGCTTATCAATCAAATAAAGATATTAAAATAGAATTAAGTAAAAATAATATAGAACTTGTTCCACTAGATATGAAATATACTAAAGGTTTTGATAAACTAACAAAAGAATATAAAAAAGAACACGAAGAAAGAATGAAAACTGAACGAGCTGATAGAAAGAAAAGATACCATGAAATGTTAAATAGTTCCAAAAATTGTGTTGCTGATGAATTAATTTTTACTGCTACTCATACTTTCTTTGATGGTATGTCTAGAGAGCAAATAAAAGAATGGGCAGATACTTGTATGGAATTTGTTTATAAAGATTTAGGTTATAAAAAAGAACAAATTTTACATGCAACTGTCCATTTAGATGAATTAACACCTCATGTTCATTGTGTTGTTGTTCCACTTGTTAAGAAATTGGATAAGAGAACTAATACTGAAAGATATACCATATCTAAAAAACAATATATTAGAGATAAAATACACCTATCACAATTACAAGATATGTATCATAAAAGTCTAACTGAAAAAGGTTATGATCTAGAACGAGGTATTAAAGGTAGTGATAATAAACACATTAAAATAAAAGAATATAAACAACTTACTAAAAAATTAAATCACGAATTAAATGCTAAAAGTGATAGATTAGATAAAGCGATGAGTGAGTTTGAAGAACAAATGAAAACAAATAAAAAGATTCCTTTTGATAATAAACATGTTATTTTAGAAAAAGAAACTTTTGATAGTATGAATAATGTTATTAATGAATCTAAAAAAGTAATGGAATTGCAACCTAAACTACAAACAATATTTAATAAAGTTGATAGTTATGCTAATAGTTATAAATCACTAGAAAAAGAAAATCAAAAATATAGGAAAGAAATAAGTAAACTAGAATATGAAAATCAAAACCTAGAACAAGAAAATAGAAGTTTAATTTATAGATTAAGTGAACTATTTCAACTATTAAAGAAATTTTTAAGAAAATTATTACAACGAGGTAATGATTATACTAAAGATGAAACTGCTGATGTTGTTAAAGATTGTTATGATAATAGTGAGTTTGATATGGGAGATGTTGTAAGAATATCTAAAGGAACAACTAAACAAGATGAATTATTTGATTATGTTGAAGCACCAGATTATTATAAAGAAAGAGTTAGAGATTATGATGAAGAAGAATACGATAAAGATGATTTTGATTTAAGTAGATAAATTTAAAAAATACTCTTGATTTTTTTGATTGTTAGAGTGATAAATAGAAAAACAGAAATTTGAAATTATACCCTATTTAAATGCTTATAGTTGAGTTTTAAGTTAAGGTTTAATCTCTTATCTGTTCTTTAAATAAAGTGCCTTAAATGGCGTATTTGAAAGGAGAATATTTATGTTATTAGATGATAATACCGAGAAAGTTATTGATTTAGTTAATATGTTTGATGATTTAAAAGGAATTGATAAGATTAGATTAGCAATACACCTACTTGAAGATATAGGGTTCACACCTATTTATGATATTAATAACTTCATTAAACTTCTAAAAAATGTATTATTAATACTAGATCATGAATCTAAAAATGTAATAACTAACTTTGCTAAATATAAGAACCTATTATTTATTTCAGCAAAGTATATGGAGCTATCATTATTAGAAAAGCGAAAGTTTTCATTAGAAATGCTGTTTAATATCTTTCAATATGACTTTAATAATGAAGAAATAAATACCAAAATCAATGAACAATTAAATGTATATGATTATTGTTATTCACTAAATGTATTATAAAAGCGAGAATATGTTATTTTTTTTAGCATACTCTCGCTTTTTTTATTTGCCTATTTTTTGATTATTAGTTCTTCCAACAATCCAATCCATAGAAACATTATAAGTTTTACAAATATAATAAAGATTAGTTGTATTAATTAGATAATGACCCGTTTCATAACCACTATATGTTGTTTGAGATATTTTGCAATCATCAGATAATTTTTGTTGAGATAGATTTAAACTTTTTCTTAACTCTTTTAATTTTTTACTAATTTTAACTTTGTCAGTTTTAAAATGACCATAAGTAATATTCTTTCTAATTAAACCACATATAAAATCTAATGAGAAATCATACATATCACAAAATTTAATTAGTTTAGGTAAAGGTATTGAATCGTGAGCAGTTTCCCATGATCTAACTGCTGAATCAGATACACCAAATATATAACCCAGTTCAGATTGTGTCATTTCTAATTCTTCTCTAGCATATCGTAAATTATTATCAAACATAACTATCACCGATACTATTGTCCCATTAAAATTAGTTTTAACTACGAAACCGAAGATTATTCGTTAAAAAAGTGATATAATTAAATTGTAATAAATATTTAAGTATTGGAGGTGCATTATGACTAAAAAGAAAAATGATGATAATGAGTTATTTAAATCATTATTAAAACTAAATATTAGATATGCTATTGAAGATTCAAATATAAATATAAGAATGATAGATAATAGAATAAAGTCTTATCAAACATTAATTGGCCACTTAGAAGATAATAAACCTTTCTTCTTTCAAAAAAAGAAACTTATTGAATATAACAATAAGAAAGAAGAATATGAAAATAAAATATCTGAATTATATGCTCAATTAGGAGGAGAATATGATTTAATTGAGAAATTATATTCTGATATATAATGATATATTATATAAAATAAAATGTTAGTAAAATAGTAATCTTATGATTAGTATATTAATAAAAAAATATGTAAAAAGTATGATATAATTAAACAGACAGATAAATAGTAATTTGTCGCTAGGATTAAATATTATTATAGTAAAAGAAAAGTTAAAAATAGCTTTTCTTTTTTTAATTTCTAAAATCAGTATGAATACTATCTTTTTTAACATATACCCCCTTATTTACAGAATACCCGTATGGGTATATAATATGTTAGGAGGTAAAAATGAAAGAAAAATATTGTAATAAAAAAACAAATAGAAGTCAAGAAGAAAAGAAACTCATAAACAATAGATTAAACAGAATTGAAGGTCAGATAAATGGAGTAAAAAAGATGATACAAGATGATGCTTATTGCAATGATGTATTAATTCAATTATCAGCTATCGAAAATTCTGTGAAAAGCTTATCTAATTATATACTAGAAAATCATTTGTATGGTTGCGTATCCAGAGATTTAGAAAATGGCAAATTAGACACAATAGATGAACTAATAAGTTTATTTAAAAGATTTAATAAATAATAATAGAGAGAAGGTTTTAAATAATGGAAGATATAATTTTAAATGTTGAAGGAATGCATTGTGGAGGTTGTGAAACGAGAATACAAAATGCAGTTAAAAATATAGAAGGAGTAGAAAATGTTATAGCTAACCATAATGATGGTACAGTTAAAATAAGATTAAATAAAAAAATTGAAAAAAGTGTAATTGCTGAAGTAATAGAAGATATTGGTTTTGAAGTAAAGGAAGATTAAGTATGAAAAAAATAATTTTAGCTATTGATGGAATGACTTGTAGTGCTTGTTCTAATGGACTTGAAAAATATCTAAATAAGCAAGAAGGCATTTTAAATGCAAATGTTAATTTAGTTATGGCAAATGCAACTATTGAATATGATGAAAAAATACTAGATAAAGAAAAGCTAGAGGAATTTGTAAAGAGAGCAGGTTTTAAAAGTTTAGGAGAGTTTAAAGAAATAAAACTTGAAGAAAAAAGCAAAAAGAAAAAGATAATTTTTATATTTTCGACAATATTGGCTGTTTTATTAATGTATGTTTCAATGGGGAGTATGATTAATTTACCAACATTAGCAGTCATTGATATGAATAGAAATCCAATAAATTATACAATATGCTTATTTATATTTTCTATTGTATTTATAATATATGGTTTTGATATTTTGAAAAACGGATATAAAAATTTAATTCATAAAACACCCAATATGGATACATTGGTAGTAATTGGAGTAATAAGTAGTTTCTTATATAGTGTATATAATATGATTTTACTTTTTAATGGAAATATGCACAGGGTTCATAATCTTTATTTTGAAGCATCAGCAATGGTAATTTACTTTGTAAAACTTGGAAGATATTTAGATGGAATAAGTAAAGATAAAACAAAAGAAGCAATACAAAAGTTGGTAAAAATAACACCAGAAAAGGCTATTATAAAAGTAAATGGAAAAGAAAAAGAAGTAACTATTAATGAAGTTCATAAGGGAGATATTGTTATATCAAGACCAGGAGAAAAAATATCTGTGGATGGAGAAATTATTTCTGGTAAAGCACATTTAGATGAATCGTTTATAACAGGAGAAAGTAAACCAGCAGTTAAGACAACAGGAGAAAAAGTAATTGCAGGAAGTATAAATTATGATGGTTATATAGAATACAAAGCAGAAAGAATAGGAAAAGAATCTACAATCTCAGAAATAGTGAAATTAGTAGTTGAAGCAAGTAATACAAAAGCACCGATTGCTAAAATTGCAGATAAAGTATCAGGCTATTTCGTACCAATAGTTATGATTATAGCAATAGTTACTTTTATATTCTATTTATTATTAGGGTATGATATAGGAACTAGCTTAATAACATTTGTAACAATTTTAGTTGTAGCTTGTCCTTGTAGTTTAGGATTAGCAACACCGCTTTCAATAGTAGTATCAGAAGGCTTATGTGCAAGTAATGGAATTTTAATAAAAAAAGGTGAAATATTAGAAAATGCACAAAAAGTCAATACAATAGTTTTTGATAAAACAGGAACACTAACGTATGGAACATTAAAAATCGCTGAAATTAAGAATTATAGTAATATGGAAAATAACAAATTGATTCAATTAGTTGGAAGTGTAGAAAGTAAATCTACACACCCAATAGCAAAGGCTTTTACTGATTATTTAGAAGAAAATAAAATAGAAAAATTAGAAGTAAAAAAATTTGGAAATGTTGCAGGATATGGTATTATTGGAAAAGTTGATAATCAAAGAATAATAGTTGGAAATTCAAAGATTCTTGAAAGTTATAATATAGAAAATATATGTATGCAAGATGAAAAAGAACTTGCTGAAAATGGAAATAGCATAGTATATGTTGCTCAAAATGATAAAATAATAGCTTTAATTGGTGTAAATGATGTAATAAGAAAAAATGTAAGTGAAGTAATGAAAAATTTGAATAAAAATAAAATTGATACAATTATGCTTACAGGAGATAACAAAGAAACAGCAGAAAAAATTGCAAAAGATATAGGCATAACCAAAGTCATTTCTAATGTTCTACCATCAGAAAAAACACAAGTTATAAAAGATTTAAAACAAGAGGATAAATATGTTATGATGTGTGGAGATGGAATTAATGATAGTCCTGCTCTAGCGACAGCAGATATTGGAGTAAGTGTAAATAGTGGAACAGATATAGCTATGGATTCATCAGATGTTATATTAACTAGAAATAGTTTAGAAAGCATAATAGAACTAATTAATATAAGTAAAAGAACAATAAGAATTATCAAACAAAATTTATTTTGGGCATTTTTCTATAATATGCTAATGATACCAATTGCTATGGGATTATTTCAAAGATTTGGTATTCATATAAATCCTATGATAGCAAGTTTTTCAATGGTTATAAGTAGTTTGACAGTTATATCAAATACTTTAAGATTAAAAAAAGTTGATACTAAATAATGTTAGCGATAAATTACAAGTATACTTTAAGATGTAAATAATTTAATATTTATATCTTATTTTTTTATGTTAAATTATTTACCAAGAGTTTAAGTGAGAACGGCAAATTACAGAGGTCATAGAATCTAACAAATTGACAGTTCAGCTTT
>JALFCF010000003.1 GCA_022771205.1 Mycoplasmatota bacterium
GCAATGACA
The DNA here is from genome assembly GCA_022771205.1 of Mycoplasmatota bacterium. Taxonomy (GTDB): domain Bacteria; phylum Bacillota_I; class Bacilli_A; order RF39; family UBA660; genus Faecimonas. The sequence goes on from JALFCF010000003.1 coordinate 10, forward strand.
AGACAATATTTTTATCTAACTCAATTAAATGTGAGTTGTAAAAATAGATATAAAAGACTTATAAATATATGTTTTCCAGAATTTGAAGAAATATTTAAAGGCAGCAGAATATATGAAGAAACAGCATTAAACTTTATTAAAACCTTTCCTCATGCTTATATAGTAAAAGAAAAAAGAATAGATGCATTATACAATAATTTGTATAAAACTAATTCTAGACATGATTATTATTATAAGAGGTTAGCAAACAAAATCAAAGATATAGCAGTTAATTCATATCCAGGTGTCGATAAAGATCATTCGGATGTAAAGAACTTATCTGATATGGCTGCTATTTTACAAGAGAATATTAAGACAATAAATGAATTAAAAGAAAAGATGATAAAAACTGCAAAAGAGTCACCTTACTTCGATATAATTAATTCTTTTTACGGGATAGGAGAAGTATTAACAACCGAATTATTAGGTGAATTAGGTGATATAACAAGATTTGATAATCATAGACAATTAATTGCTTTCTGTGGTTTAGATCCAACAATAATTCAATCTGGGAAAAGTATAAACGTGCATGGAACTATTTCTAAACGTGGAAATAAATATGCAAGATGGATATTATTTAATATTAGTCAAATAGTAGTTAAGTTAGGGCATCAATGTCCTGGACACCCCGTATATGATTATTATTTAACAAAAAAAGCAGAAGGTAAACATTATTATGAAAACCTAACTGCTTGCTCTACAAAAATATTAAGAATGTTATATACAATGTGCAAAAATAATACAACATTCAAAATAAATTAACAAATTAATTTTAACATATATATAATTACATTACACGAAAAAAATTAAAAAAACGCATATTTTCGTGTTTTTAGTCGTGGTATAATATTAATATAAATTTAGTGTTGACAAAACTTAGATAGTCAATTTGTATGAGGGACTATTTTAAATAGTTCTTTTTTGTTTGGAGGAATGATAATGATAAGGAGAATTATTATTGCATAAACTAGATATTAATCAGGTTTATAATGGTGATTCAAATTTAATGATTAAATCAATAGAAAGTGAATCAGTTGATTTAGTTATTATTGATCCACCATACAAGATAAGAAAGAAAACTGATGAAATAAATAGTTTAGCAAAAGCAGTAAAAAAATATAATGAAGAATTACAAAGAGATAATTTAATAAATGAATATGATAAATCTATTTTAGAAGAACTTGTAAGAGTGATGAAAAGAATTAATATCTATATATGGTGTAATGGAGAACAAATACCATCGTATATAGATTTTTTTGTAAATAAGTATAAATGTAAGATGGATATATTAGTTTGGAATAAAACAAATGCTATGCCTTTATTTAATAACAAATATATGACAGATAAAGAATATTGTCTTTATTTTAGAAAAGGTGGATATTGTAATCCACAATGTTATGAAGATGCTAAAACTGTATTCTATTTACCAATAAATTCAAAAGATAAAAAGAAATGGATTCATCCAACAATAAAACCTTTATCAATTATTAGAACTTTAATTAGAAATAGTTCTAAAGAAGGCGATTTAGTTTTAGATTGTTTTTTAGGTAGTGGAACAACAGCAGTAGCATCTATATTAGAAAAAAGAAACTATATAGGAATTGAATTAAATAAAAAATATTATGATATTTCAATTCAAAGAATTAATGAAATTAAGGAGTGTGATAAATAATGTATATAAGTAATGAAGAATTAGAAAAAATAAAAGAGTATGTAGATAATCTTTATTGGGATCAAGATAGAATGAGTAGAGATGGGAGATACTTTTTAAATAAATTAGATAATTATATTAAAAAACTAGAAAAGGAAAAAGAAAATAATATTTATGTAATTACTAATAATGCTGTAGTTGATGATGAAATTGATTATTCAATTTATGGAGTTGCAACAGATATCAATGAAGCAAAGAAAATATTTAATCAAGCTGTAAAAGATGCAAAAACTGATTCTGATTTTGATAACTTAAATGCTATAGAAGAAAATTCTCCTAATTTTAAAAATAATGATGGTGAATGGATTTATAGTGAATCAGATGATAGTTTTGAATTATGGTGTAATGGAGAATATAATTCAAATAATTATTCTATTCAAATTAAGAAATATGAATTAGATAAAGAAAAGGAATTAAGTGATGAGTATGAATTATAATATGGAGGATAATGAGTATTAACATTATTATACTTTTAGTTGTGCTAATAGTTTTTACAATTGGATTTATGTATATAGAACCAATGATGGCTAAGCATAAAATAAAAAGTGATAATGAATACGGTAGTGCAAGATTTTCTAGTAAAAGTGAGATAGAAAAATATTTTGTTAAAGAAAGAATAGGACACATCAGAGAAGCTGGTGTGCCTATTTTATTTAGTAAAGATTTGAAATATATGTGGGTAGATAAAGAAACCCCACACTATGTATATTTAGGCTCTACTGGATCTGGTAAATCAGTAACAGCAGTTATTCCATTTTGTTCTTTTATAGCAACAGCAAAAAATAAAAGAAGTGTATTTATAACAGATCCTAAAGGAGAAATTTATAATACAACTTCATCAATGTTTAAGAAAAATGGATATAATGTTTTAACTATAGATTTTAGACATCCAGAATTATCAAATAAATTTAATGTATTAGAACCTATTATTAAAGAATATGAAAAGTATATTGAATACGAAAAGAAAACAAAAAAAGAAACAGATAAAAATAAAAAGTTAGAATATAATAATTTATCTATGTCAGCACTAGCTGAAACAAATAGATTAATAACATCATTATCAACTATGATTATGGTTGAAAAAGTTCAAGGAAAAGATCCATTTTGGAATAATAGTGCTAAAAATTTATTAGAGGGATTAATTGGATTCTTTTTAGAAGAATATAAATCAGGAAATATTAGACGAGATCAAATAACTATGACTAGTATTAGAAAGTTCCAAAATAGTTCTATGGAAGAAAAGAATTTAAAGAACTTTAAAAAGTATATTGAACAAAAAGAATATGGTAGTAAATCAAAAGATTCTTTAACTTCAATATTAAGTGCATCTGATAATACATTTAAATCAATAACAGCTGTATTTGGTGAGAAAATGGCTTTATTTGATGATATCAATGTAGCAAATGTAACGAGTAGTAATAGTTTTGATTTTGATATATTAGGTAAAGAACCAACAGCTTTATATGTAATAGTTCCAGATGAAGATAAAACATATTATACTTTAGTAACTATCATCGTAGGTCTTTTATATAGAGAATTAGTAAAACTTGCTAATTCAAGACAAGAGAAAAAATTGAAATATCAAATAGATTGGATATTAGATGAATTTGCTAACTGTCCACCACTTGCAGATATAGAAGCAATTGTATCAGTAGCAAGAAGCAGGGGTATGAGATTCCACTTCTTTATTCAATCATTTTCTCAATTAGATAATGTATATGGTAAAGAAGTATCTCAAATTATTTTAGATAACTGTGGTCTTGTTTATTTAAAAACAAATACACAAGAAACAGCAGAAGCAATTAGTAAAAGATTAGGAAAGACAACAATTGAATCTAATTCTATTAGTCAATCAATGAGTTTAAGAGATTATAATGGAAATAAATCAACTTCATTAATTGCAAGAGATTTAATGACACCAGATGAAGTAAAACAACTTCATTATAAAACTATAATATTTCCTATAATAGGATATCCGATATTAAGAGATACAATTATTTATAAAAAGTTTTCATCATATAGTAGTGGTGAAGAAGTTAGAACTGTAAATCCTTTAATTGATTTAAGTAATACATATTTTACTGTAGAAGATATTAAAGTAAAAAGAATAGATCCTAAATCAAGAAATTCATCAAAAGATTTAGAACCAGTTGAATTAGAAGAATATGATGAAATGCTTGATTATGATAAACAATGTTTAAAAGAAACCGAAGAAATAATTAATAAGATATTTGGTATTGAAAATATAAAATATGATTATATAAAAACAGACAGTAATAGAGTTTATTGTTCTATTACAGTAAATAAGAAAATACCACAATCTGATAAATCAAAAGTATTATCACAAATAAATAAAAATAAATTTCATGTAGAAATTCAAAATGATAAAGATACTAAAACAATAATTGAAATTCATAATAAAGAATTAGATATGAATCATTTATTAGAACTTAGTAGAGGAGAAACGAATAATGTCTAATAATAAGATGTTATTCATTTTTTCTAATATATCTTCATACAATTCATTGAAAATGGAGGTTCTAAATGTATAATCCAGACAATGATATTGAAATTAGATATAGCACTAAACATTTACCTATAGAGTATAAATTGTTAGAGTGGAGATTAATTATCAATAGAGAGTTATATGAAGATAAAGTTATAGATTTAGAAGTATTTAGTGAAATGGAGAAATCTATTTTAGGAAGAATGACAAAAATTAGAAATGAATATAAAGATAAACAAATTGTAACAAGTTAGTTTAGATGATTTGACAAGGACAAACAAGAGAGGTAACATGGCATCGTAAACTTTGGGAGGAGTTTCAGGAACACAGGAAAGGAAGTGGGAATAATGGATATAAAAAAAGCAAGAGAAGATTTAAGAAAAGGAAAAACAATATATGATATGCCACTAAAAGTAGTATATTATGCTCGTGTTTCTACAGATAAAGATGATCAATTAAATTCATTAGAGAATCAACAAAATTATTTTGAAGAAATGATTGCAGAAAATAAGAATTGGAAATTTGTAAGAGGTTATATTGATGAAGGTATAAGTGGAACAGCTGTTAAAAATAGAACTCAATTCTTAAATATGATTGAAGCAGCTAGTTTAGGAAAAATAGATTTAATATTAACAAAAGAAATATCAAGATTTTCAAGAAATACAGTAGATTCAATTAAATATACAGAATATTTATTAAAACAAGGAACTATTGTATATTTCTTATCGGATAACTTAAATACTATTCAAGAAGATGCAGAATTTAGATTAACAATAATGTCTAGTTTAGCTCAAGATGAAGTTAGAAAATTATCAGAAAGAGTTAAATTTGGAATAAATAGAATGATAAAGGAAAGAAAATTAATAGGTGGAAACTTAACAGGGTATTATAAGAAAGACGGAATGTATCAAATAAACGAAAAAGAAGCACCTATGATTAGATATTTATTTGAAACTTATGCATCTGGAAAAGTAGGACTTAAAAAGATTGGTGAAGAACTTGCTGAAATGGGATATTTAAATAGAAAAGGTGAACCTTATTCTCAAACTTCTATGGCTAAGTTCTTAACTAATCCTAGATATAAAGGATTTTATACAGCTAGACTTACCGAAGTAGAAGATTATAAAACTCATAAAAAAGTTAATGTAGATAAGTCTAGACAAATAATTGAAAAAGATGAAAGAATACCTGCAATTGTATCAGAAGAATTATGGGATAAAGCAAATGCTTTACATGAGAAAAGAAAGAAATTGCCATCAAGACATATTTTAAATACTGAAGAAATGTTAGAACATTCTAAGTATTCTTGTAAAATTAAATGTACTCATTGTGATCATATATATATCAGAAATGCTGGAAGTAATAGAGCAAATAATCCAACATGGTCTTGTAAAAATTATAAAGTAAATGGTGTAGATGCTTGTGCATCACCAATATTAAAAGAATCTTATTTAGATAAGATATTTATATCAATATTTGATGATTTTATAAATAATAAAAAAGATTATTTAAATCAAGTTATTACTGAATATAAAAATATAGTTGAAAGTATTTCAAATAATAAAAGTTCAAAAGATTTAGAAAAAGAAATAGATTTAATAAATAGACAAAAAGATAAATTATTAGATTTAAGTTTAAAAGGATTAATAAGTGATGTTGAATTCAAAAAGAGAAATGATGGATTCAATGAACAAATATTTAAATTTGAAGAAGAAATAAAAAGGATAGATAATAAAGAAATAGAAATCAAAAAAATGAATGAAAAAATGAATGAGTTAAGCAAAGCTTTAACAAAGAAAGTAGATATTAAGAATGAACTACCACATCTAATTAAATTATTAATTGATAGAATTGAAATAACTAAAGTAAATAATAATAGAAAACATGTAAGAATGGTAGTATATTTCAACTTTAATACAGACATAATTGATAGAGAATTAGACTTATATGAAAAGAAAGAAAAACCTACTATAAAAGTAGATGTGAATTCATTACAAAGTGATGAAATTTCTTTTAATCAAAAATGTTCCTGTATAGACCAGAATATTCGTTCTGGTCTATACGAGAACATAAATGTTGGTATTGGGAACATCAATGATATCAAGGAAAATGATGATTCAAAATGTTGCCGTATTCACCAGAACGAATCCAGGATTTGTAAAAATGGGCCAATTATTAGGTAAACAAACGCTATTTAATTACATTGATAAATTTGGTTTCGGTAATAAAACAGGAATAGATTTAAATGGAGAAGGAAAAGGTATTATTTTTGATCTAAATCAAGTCGGAAATGTAGAACTAGCTACTACAGCATTTGGTCAAGGAGTAAGTGTTACACCTATTCAACAAGTAGCAGCAGTCTCCGCAGTAGTAAATGGTGGAACATTATATGAGCCATATATCGTAAAAAGTATTTCAGAAAAGGAAACAGGAAATATTATAGACCAAACAAAAAAACAAAAAATAAGACAAGTAATTAGTAAAAAAACCTCAACAATTATGAGACATGCATTAGAAAGTGTAGTTGCTAAAGGTGGAGGAAAAAGTGCCTATATTGAAGGGTATAGAATTGGTGGAAAAACAGGAACAGCACAAAAAGTAAAGAATGGAGTCTATATGGTAGGAAATTATATTATGTCATTTATGGCTGTAGTTCCATCAAATAATCCAAAAGCAGTGTTATATTTAGCCATAGATAATCCTAAAAATACGGCTTTACTTTCTAGTTATACTACAACTCCGATAGCAAGACGTATTTTATTAGATATTATTGATGCCCTAAATATCCCTAAACAAGATGGAGAAATGAAAAAAGATTTAGAATGGACAGATATTCCAACACATAAAGTTCCCAATGTTGTTGATAAAACAGTAGAAGAGGCAAAAAAAGCACTAGGCAAATTTACTATAGAGTATTCAGGTACCGGAAAAAAAGTAGTCGCACAGTCTCCTAAAGCTAATGAACATTTAGAAGAAGGTGGAACTGTTAGGCTTCTATTAAAATAATTTTACACAAAGAAAAAAAGTAATTACTAGAAAAACTATAAAATAAGAAAAAATTATGATAAACTTAAAATGGTGAAAGATATGAACGAGACAATCGGAGAAAAAGGTGGCAGAAGAGATAGAAAAAGAACTATCATTATAACCTCTGAAAATAAAAAGAAATTAAAAGAATATTATAAAAAAAAGAAGAAACTAAAATTAGAAAAGTTAGAAAGAGAAGTAAAAAATCTCCAACTAGCTTCTTTTCTTGTGGCAGTTCCAATTTCTATTGCTGGAAATATATATGATGCAATGTTTCATGTTATAGATGAAACAAAAGAAGAAGAAAAAGAAAAAGGGTTACAAAAAGAATTACGAGATAAAGCCAAAGGATTACAAGTAGAAGAATTGCATCAAACAGAAAAATTAGAATTAAGTGAAACATCTACTTACATAGAAGATTACCAAACAAATGATAGAAAATTTACAGACTATGGTTATCCAAAAACAATTGAAGGTAAGATGATAGTATCTTTAGCAGATAATAAAAAATTAAACAGTGTAAAGACAAATATCGAAATAACACTTCCACCGCAAATAGCCAAAACCCAAGTTTCTCTAACAGAAAACAATAAACTTGGAAAAAAAGAAGACATTTTGAATCAAACAAATCAAGAATCAAAAATAGAAGTATTGGAAGAAAAGCAAGATACAATACCTATGCCGGCAGCAGGGATGTCTTTTATAGAAAATACAGTTTTTCAAAAAGCTCAAGATAAAACACTTGTCGTAAAATATGAAGAAAAGTTTAAGGATATAAGAGAAGAATTAAAAGAATTAATATATGAGTACAATGTATTAGCCCAAGAAACTAATGACATATATACATCGAAAGAAGCAGAGAATATTTTACACCAGTTAAACATGGTTATAAAAAAATTAGAAGAGTTAAAAGGGAAAATTAAAGTAGAAGTTGCTGATTTAGAAAATGAGAATTATTTAATAGAATTAGTAGATGGGTATATAGAGAGCTTTAAAAATAAAAAGATAGTAGACGAAGTAAAAGATTCAGCTTTGTATATTATGCTTGCTGACAAGGTAGAAGAATTAACTACAAAAACAGGTAGTCTTAATACCAAATTAGAAGATAAAAAAGAAGAATTAGAATTAGATGAAGAAAAAATAGAAACACTAAAAGATGCTTATTATAATTATGATAACTTCAATAACCAATTAATTTCTTTTCAATATGAGCAAGATTTTATGTTAAAAGAATTAGAACAGAGAGTACAGGAATCTACATCTATAACAGAACAAGTAGAATATAGAATACAATTAATGACAAAGCAAAGTAAAAGACTATTAAAAATGTTAGCACTTCCTATGATGATTCCAGGAGGCAGAAGTGCTAAAGCTATGGCTACCGCAACAGCAGCTTATATGTATTTTATGAAAAACCTAATGAACCCTAGATTACAACAGAAAAAATATAGAATTATTTCGGTAACTGATTATAGCCGAGAAATAGAAAATAATATTTCTAAGGTAAGTGATGCCATCAATTTAATTGGAAAGACTTCTGATAAGTTAGAAGAAATGATTACAAAGTTGGAAAAAGATTTCAAAGACTACATAGATGAAATACCTGAATGTAAAGAACTATTATCAAATTTAAATAAGCTATTATCAGAATTAAAACAAAAAGAAGAAGAATTAGTAAAAACAAAAAGTAAACAAGAAAATTTATTAGAAAAAAATAATCAAAAAGTAAAAACTTTAGAAAGAGTAGAAGAAGTGTAAAATTTTGTCTAAACAGATAAAAAATGCATAATAATTTGTGAAGTATGATATAATATCACAAGAGAAATGGAGTGAATAAAATGCTATTACTAACCAAAGCAATCTTTGCGATAATGATTGGTTTTTTATCTTCAGCAGTATTAGGGTTAATATTAATACCAATACTAAAAAAATTAAAAATGGGTCAAAAAATTAGTGCTTTTGTTGGGGAAGCACATAGAAAAAAAGAGGGTACGCCAACCATTGGAGGATTAATCTTTATTATTCCTACTATTGCTGCTACTATCTTCTTAATTTTAACTAACAAAATTCCATATACTGCAAATTTAGGAATAGTTTTATTAGTATTTTTAGGATATGCCTGTATTGGTTTTTTGGATGATTTCTTATCGATTAGAAGAGCACAAAATGAAGGCTTAACTACTTATCAAAAGCTGATTATGCAGGTTTTAATTGCCATTGGATTTTTCTATATATATATGAGAAATGGTGGACAAACATCATGGGTAGTAGGAACATTGCATATTGATTTAGAGATGGGATGGCTTTACGGTTTATTTATCCTCTTCGTTTTAGTAGGAGCAAGTAATGCTGTTAATTTGACGGATGGGTTAGATGGACTAGCAGGCGGTCTTTCAGCTATTGCCTATATTGCTTTTGCATTAATATCACTAACAGTTGGTTTTGAAGATATTGGAATCTTTAGTTTAATTTTAGTAGGAAGTTTAATGGGATATTTAATTTACAATACTCATCCAGCAAAAGTCATTATGGGAGATACTGGTTCATTGGCATTGGGTGCAACCATGGGTGCAATTGCAATCCTAACTCATCGAGAGTTAACTTTATTAGTTGTAGCCGGTATATTTGTAATAGAAACATTAAGTGTAATTATTCAAACTTTTTGGGTACAAGTATTCCATCGAAAATTATTTTTAATGACACCAATTCACCATCATTTTGAAAAATTAGGTTGGGCTGAAACTGATATTGTAAAATTATTTTGGGTAGGTGGATTACTACTAGCTATGGCTGGAATTATATTTGGTGTATGGTTGTAAAAAAGATGTAAATAAATAACACATCTTTTTTTATGCTCTATTTTCATGATATAATATATAAAAATAGGAAGTAGGGTGTATTTATGCAGCTAAAAAACAAAAAGAAAATTTGTCTATCAATTCTATTAATTAGTATAATGATAATAACTTTAATAATCCCAACAGTAAAAGCTGATTCTGGATTTGACTCTAGCTATGACTCTGGTAGCAGTTGGGATAGTGGATCATCGTGGGATAGCGGTTCATCATGGGATAATGATTATGATTATTATAGCAGTTCCGCTAGTAGTGAAAGTATCTCATCACCTTATGGGGCAGTAATAATATTATTTGTAGTGATAATAGTAGTTTTCCTTTCATTAGCAGTAGAAAAAAGCAAGAAAAATAATATGGGTAATATTACTTCATTAATACTAAAACCACTTGACAAAGGAAAATCATTATCTATAGAAGAAATTAAGAAATTTATTCCTAATTACAATGAAAATGAATTTTTAAAAGAAAGATATCAAGACTATTTAGATATTCAAAATGCTTGGATGAATTTTGAATATGAGAAATTGAGAACTAAGCTAACTGATGAGTTATATAATCAATATGAAATGCAACTACAGACTTTAAAAATCAAAAATGAACAAAATATAATGGAAGCATTTGAATATATTGATTCTATTATCACTGACGTAAAAGAAGAAAATAATCAATTAACCATAACTATGGAACTTCAAGTTGCTTTCTATGATTATATAGTCCAAAACAAAAAAATAGTAAGAGGAAATAAAACACAAAAAATTTATATGCACTATGAATTAGTATTTGTATGTAATAAAACAACACCAGACATCTGTCCTCATTGTGGTGCTAAATTAACTAATAAAGCATCCCAAAAATGTGAATATTGTGGAAGTATTATAGCTAAGGTATCTAAAGATTGGGTGTTGAGTAAAAAGGAGGCCAAGGATCAAAAATGACATTAGAAGATTTAATAAAAAAAGACAAAAGTTTTTCTGAAAGTGGTTTTTTAGCAAAAGTAGACAATACTTACATTATGATTTTAATGGCAATTATGACAGAAGATTTAAAACGAGTAGACCATAAAGTAGGAGATGAATTATATCAAGAACTAACTACCAAATTACAATCATCCAAAGAAGCAAATAAGATTCAAATGTATGATGAATTAAACGTTAAAGATTCATATATTATCGGAATAGAAGAGACAGAAAACTATTATGAAATAAAAGTACAACTAATATCTAGATATATGGATTATCAAATAGACAAAACAACAAGGCAATATAAATCTGGAAATAATCAAAGTCGAGTAGAAAAAACACATATCTTAACATTCCAAAAGAAAAAAAATGCTCAAGTAGAAGGAATGAGTAGAACTTGCCCAGGATGTGGTGCTTCCGTAAATGCTAACAGCAGTGGCGTGTGTGAGTATTGTGGTACTGTTTATAATACAGAGGATTATGATTGGGTATTAATGCAAATAAAGACACAATAAAAGAACTGTACAAGTTCTTTTTTTTTACAAAAAAAATATAATAAAATAGGTGATGCCATGAAAAATAGAATAGATAAAATTTTAATAGCAGCAATTATTATATTATCTATCTTTGGTATTATAATGATATATTCTGCATCTAGTATATGGGCAGAATATAAATTTAATGATAGTTTTCACTATTTAAAATACCAATCTGTTTTTTTCTTGATTGGTATAATTATCATGTTTGTAGTATCTAAGATAGATTATAAAATATATTATCAAAAAGCAAATAGCATTTTATTAACATGTATAATTTTATTGATTTTAGTATTAATTCCAGGAATTGGTAGTGTTAGAAATGGAAGTCGCAGTTGGTTTGGTATTGGTTCATTAGGAATTCAACCTAGTGAATTTGCAAAACTAGGTATGATTATATTCACTAGTAAATATTTGACAAATAGCAACAAATTTTTAAAGAGTTATAAACAAGGAGTTTTTCCTATCCTAGGAGTTTTATTTTTTTTATTTGGTCTCATTATGTTACAACCAGATATGGGCACAGGAAGTATTTTAGTAGTATCAATAATAACATTATTATTTATTGCAGGAGTAAACATGAAATTTTTTATAGGAATGGGAGTATTAGGGATATTTGGTGTAATAATATTAATTGTCATAGCACCTTATAGAATGGATAGAATCACATCATTTATAGATCCATGGAGTGATGCTTTAGGAACCGGCTTTCAAATCATTCAAAGCTTATATGCTATAGGACCAGGTGGGTTATTAGGAACCGGTTTTTTAAATTCTATTCAAAAGCATTTTTATTTGCCAGAGCCACAGACAGATTTCATTTTTTCAATAATAGCAGAGGAGTTTGGTGTTGTTGGAGCTTTTATAGTTGTTGGATTATTTTCAATTATACTTTGGAGAGGAATAAAAATAGCTCTAGGTAGTAAAGATCAATTTGCTAAATATCTATGCATTGGTATGACTTTTCAAATTATATTTCAAGCAATTATGAATTTAATGGTAGTAATAGGAATGATCCCAGTAACGGGTGTAACACTTCCTTTTTTAAGCTATGGAGGTAGTAGTTTACTTATAACACTTTGCAGTATGGGAATTATACTTAATATATCTAAGTATGAAAAATAAATATAAATACAAATTTATAGTTTAATGTAACAAAATATTGTTTTTTGTAGTATAATTAAAACATGAAAATGAAGGTGGCTATAATATGACATTTGAGGAAGAAATAAATGAATTAGAAAAATTAGAATTTGAGGATGATTTTACGATAAATAAAGGCACTATTCCAATTTTGTTTTCTGCCTGCCATACAATGATACAAAACCATGAAAATTGTACAAAGCTAAATGAACCATATACAAAAGCGATTTCATTATTTTGCAATAGAAAATTTAATACTTATTCCATTATAAAAAATAATGATACTGGTGTTGATTCTAATAAAGATAATTACGATAGATATAATGTTGAGATGAGAAGACTAATTAAGACTTATGGAATAAAATTAGTTATTGATTTACATGGGGCATCTAAAGAAAGAGATTTTGATATAGAATTTGGCACTTTAAATAATTTATCAGCAGACTTTTCTACTATTAAAGAATTGGAAGAATCATTTATAGAAAATGGATTAACTAAAATAATTCATAATGATCCATTTAAGGGTGGTGCTATTACTCAAGGTATATATGGTATTGATAATGTTGAAGTTATCCAATTAGAAATAAACGGAAAATTTAGAGATTATAATAATCTAATATTGTTACAAAATTTAATTAATGCTTTAGCAAGCTTTATAAAGCAATATAATGAATATATAAATAGATAAGACATATATTGAGAATTTATAAAGTCTTTATATTATAAATGGAAGTGTAACCTAGTATTTTTATACCACACAAAAAATGTTACTGGTGTTACATTACCATTTTTATCTTATGGTGGTTCATCACTTTTAATAAGTATGGTGAGTATGGGAATTTTGTTAAATGTTTCTAGAAATATTAAAAGCTAATAAAACATCTTTATATTAATCAATACAAGTGCTAAAATAAATGTAGGTGATAATATGAACATAGAACTAGATTCGTTAGTATTAACAAGATATTCAGAAGAAAAACATAAAAGATTGAAAGAGAATTTTGAATCAGGAGAATCTCATTCAGATTTTATTTATCAAATAGGCTCAAGATTAGAAAATTCAAAAAACAATAATCGAAGTATTTATCAAAGTGCTTTTGTTGTAGAAGACTTAGGAGTACCAGTCGGTTATTTATTTATATCTAACAGAATTCGTGATGAAGTATTTTTAGAATATGCTGTTTTAAAAGAATATAGAGGTATGGGCTATGGTAGTGACATAGTCAGACAGACAACAGATTATTTATTTCAAAATCATAACATTAAAGATATTAGATTAGATATAGACCCAAGTAACAAAAATAGTATCAATACAGCAGAAGCTTGTGGCTATACATTAGACGAAGATGAATTTGCATCTCGTAATTACACGGGAAGAATGCAATTTGTACAAGACAGTACATATTATGTTTCTAAACGTAGATAAAAGTTATAATAGTATAAATAGTAAGTTGGTGTAATATGAAAGATATATCATTTGTTGTACCTTGTTATAATTCCGAAGCATACATGGAAAAATGTATTGATTCCTTATTAATAGGAAAAAATCAAGTAGAAATAATTATAGTTGATGATGGATCAACAGATAAAACCGGTAAGATAGCTGATAATTATCATAAAAAATATCCTCAATCAGTAAAGGTCATTCATCAAGAAAATGGTGGACATGGTGAAGGAATTAATGTGGGATTAAAACACGCTACTGGAAAGTATTTTAAAGTAGTAGATAGTGACGATTGGCTAGACGAAGAAGCTTATAAAAAATTATTACAGGAAATAAAACATATTGATACAGACTTAATTGTTTGTAATTATGTATATACATATACAGATGGAAGAAAAAATCAAGTAATTTCTTTTGCCAATGTATATGATGAAAATAAAATATTAAGTTGGGATGATATTCATCGTTTTAAACTAACACAATACCCATCTCTTCATTCAATGATGTATAAAAAAAGTGTACTAGACAAAAGTAACATTGATTTACCAAAACATGTTTTTTATGAAGATAATCTATTTATCTATTTGCCACTAGTAAATACAAAGACAATTTATTACTTAGATTTGGATTTGTATCGCTACTATATTGGTAGAGCAGATCAATCAGTTCAAGAAAGTCAAATGGTAAAAAGAAGTTCTCATCAAGTATTAGTATCAGAAAAAGTTTGTACGAAATATGATTTGACAAAAATAGAAAATAAAAAATTACGCAGACTGATGAGAAGAGAATGTATCTTCTTAATGACAATTGGTGTTGTATTCTCTAGAATATCCTATACCAAAGAAGGAGAAAAGCAGTATAAAGAGCTTTGGCAAAAGATAAAAGAAAAAAATCCAAAATTATATCACAGTATAAGATATACAACAATGGCTACTTTTGTTTCCTTCCCAACTAGACTAGGTAGATTTATATCGTTATTTGGATATAGATTAGCTCACAAGTTAGTAAAATTTAATTAAAAAGGGCAGAAAATGCCTTTTTTTCTTTCTAAATCAATAAAAAAACTACTATAAAACATAGAATAAATTCTAATACATGATATAATAGGTATGGTATAAAAAGGAATTTCCATTTTATACTAAAAATATACTATAAAATTTACTTTATAAAGTTATAAATAAAAAGAAAGGAGAATATATGTTAGAACTTAAAGATATATGTTTTGAAAGATCTGGCAAAAAAATATTGGATCACATTAACCTAAAATTAGACGAACAAAAATTTTATGTTATTACAGGTCCAAATGGTTCAGGAAAATCAACACTTGCTAAAATTATTATGGGAATAGAAAAACCTGACTATGGAACAATTTTGTTGGATGGCCAAGATATTACCAATAAAACAATAGATGAGAGAGCAAAATTAGGAATTGGATTTGCTTTTCAACAACCAGTACAGTTTAAAGGAATTACAGTATATGATTTATTAAAACTTTCAACAAAGAAAGAATTAACTAAAAATGAAGCCTGCAATATTTTATCAAAAGTAGGACTTTGTGCAATTGAATATGTAGATCGTGAAGTAAATAAATCATTATCTGGTGGAGAATTAAAACGTATAGAAATTGCAACTGTGATGGCAAGAAATCCATATCTAGCTATTTTTGACGAGCCAGAAGCAGGAATTGACTTATGGAGTTTTCAAAATTTAACAGAAGTATTTAAAGAAATAAGTAAAGAATCTTCAGGGACTACTCTTGTTATCTCTCACCAAGAAAGAATACTAAATATAGCAGATGAAATTATCCTAATGGGAGAAGGAACTATTCAAGAATTTGGTAGAAAAGAAGAAGTGTTCGACCAAATTTTTAAACCTAAAAAGTGCTGCAAGGAGGTGAAAACCTGTGGAAGCAGAAGATAAAGAACTACTACAAGAAATTGTTGGTGAAAATCCAGAAAATGCAGATAGTTACAATATTAGAAAAAATGGAAAAAAAATAGAACGAAAAGTAAATCCAAATATTAATATCATATCTAAAGAAGATAATAGTGGAATTGATATATATGTAAAAGAAGACACTTTATTCGGTACAGTAAATATTCCAGTAATTATTACTGAAAGCGGTCTAAAAGACGTAGTATATAATGATTTTCATATAGGTAAAAATGCTAATATAATTATAGTAGCTGGTTGTGGAATTACCAATAATGGTCACTGGGATGCCCAACACGATGGAATTCATAGGTTTTATTTAGAAGAAGGCGCTAAAGTAAAATATATTGAGCGTCATTGTGGACTAGGAGTAGGAGATGGAAAAAAAGTTCTAAATCCAGTAACAGAGATTCATATGGCAAAAGGCTCATATATGGTAATGGATACTACACAAATAAAAGGTGTAGATGATACGATTCGTACTACAAAAGCAGAGTTAGATAGTGACGCTACATTAGTAATCACAGAAAAAATATTAACTAGCAAAAATCAACAAGCTAAAACAGAATTTGTAGTAAATTTAAAAGGAGAAAATTCATCTACACATGTAACATCACGATCAGTCGCAACAGACAATTCATATCAAGAATTTATTTCTAATATTACCGGAAATACAAAATGTTATGCCCACGTGGAATGTGATGCTATTATAAAAGGAGAAGGACAAGTAAAAGCAGTGCCAGAAATATTTGCTAAAAATGTAGATGCTAATTTAATACATGAAGCAGCAATTGGTAAAATTGCAGGAGAACAACTAATGAAATTAATGTCCTTAGGACTATCAGAAAAAGAAGCTGAAGAAGTTATTGTAAATGGATTTTTAAAATAAAAAAAGGAAGAATAATTCTTCTTTTTTATTTTAGTGTTATGTTAAATTAATAATTACTTAATCTCAATATCTTTATTTTTAGAAAGTAAAAATTTACTAATATCTATATTATTTGAAATGGTAAGTAAATTAGAACAAATTAAAATAGAATAAGACTTTTCATTTTTTAATTTAAGTATCAAATATTCATCAATATGACTATGTTTAGAAATATGATATTCAGTTTGTTTCTGAATAGTTTTAATATCTTGATAAGAAAAAACATCAACAACTTTTTTATTTAAAATAATAAAATATTCTTCAGTTAAAAAATAATTATCATTATTCCAAAAAAGAATATTTTGACCTACTTCCTTTAATCCATTAGTATTCAAATACTTATTTATACGTATAACTTTTTTATAAACTAAGATTCGATTGATAAAAAAGTATATAAAAGGCAATATAATTAAGTAAATAAAAATTGCTTGCAATTTAATTGCTAATAAAATTATTCCTATAATAAAAAATCCATAAACGAAAAAATATATAAAAATATCAGTTTTAGCCTCTTCGACATAAGATTCGATTGTTCTCGTTTTTTCATTTTTCATAATAAATACTCCATACACTTTATTTCTATATGAATAATATATCATAAATAAAAGTTCATGAATAAAGAAAAATTTGATATACTAACATTAGGAGGATGAGATAATGGAAAAGAAAAATGCATGGAAAAAGTATAAAGAAGAAGATTTAAAAAAGTTAAATGATTTGTGTGATGATTATAAAAGATTTTTAACAGTTGCTAAAACAGAAAGAGAATCCGCAAATGAAATTATCAAACGTGCCGAAGAAAAAGGATACCAAGATTTAGAAAAATATATTAGTGAGGGAAGAAGAATACTTCCTGGAGATAAAATCTATGTAAATAATAAAGGAAAAGCAGTAGCGTTATTTAATATTGGAAAAGAGCCTATAACAAATGGAATGAATATACTTGGAGCTCATATTGATTCGCCAAGAATCGATTTAAAAGCTAATCCACTATATGAAAGTGAAGGGTTTGCTTATTTTGATACACATTACTATGGAGGAATCAAAAAGTATCAATGGGTAACGTTACCTCTAGCACTACATGGAGTAGTAGTAAAAAAAGATGGTACAAAAATAGATATAAATATTGGTGAAAAGGAAGATGATCCAGTATTTGGTATTACTGACTTACTTCCTCATTTAGCTGGAGAACAAATGAAAAAAGAGTCTGCAAAATTAATAGAAGGAGAAAACTTAGATATTATTATTGGAAATAAACCATTATCGAATAATTCAGAAGAGAAAAATGATGAGAAAGAAGAAATCAAGACTAATATCTTAAACATCCTAAAAGAACAATATGATATAACAGAAGACGATTTTCTATCAGCAGAAATAGAAGCAGTACCAGCAGGAAAGGCTAGAGATTTTGGCTTAGATAGAAGTATGATTATGGCATATGGTCAAGATGATAGAGTTTGTGCTTACACTTCACTAGAAGCGTTTTTACAAATAGAAGATACCATGAAAACTTTAAGCTGCATTTTAGTAGATAAAGAAGAAATAGGAAGTGTTGGAGCAACAGGAATGGAATCTCATTTCTTTGACAATGCTATAGCAGAAATTTGCGCTTTAATGGGTAATGATTCATCATTAGCTGTAAGAAGAGTATTGAATCACTCCAAGATGTTATCAAGTGATGTAAATGCTGCTTATGATCCACTATATAAGTCAGTAATGGATAAAAGAAACTCATCACAATTTGGTCATGGACTAGTATTTTGCAAATATACTGGTGCTCGTGGAAAAAGTGGTAGTAATGATGCTAACGCAGAGTATATTGCTGAACTAAGAAAAATTATGGACGAAGAAAATATAGCTTTTCAAATATCAGAATTAGGAAAAGTAGATGCTGGTGGTGGTGGAACTATTGCTTATATTTTAGCTAACTATAATGTAGAAGTAATTGATTGTGGAGTAGGCGTATTAAGTATGCATGCCCCATGGGAAGTAACATCTAAATCAGATATTTATGAAGCATATCGTGGATATATTGCTTTTCTTCAAAATGCATAGTTAATAAGCAGTAGGGGGAAAAGGAAATGTATAACTGGGAAATAGAAAAATTTTTAAAAGAAAGAAATTATTATATAGGTGGAGACGACTTATTAAAAGTAATCTCTATTTTGGAAAATCCTCAGTTGACTTATATAAAAAGATGTATGGGTGAATGGGAAGGCGAAAACGAAAAGTGTATTTATTATATGAAAGCAAAGGAAGATTTTAATCCCAATGAGGAAATAGAATTTAAATTTTGTGCTATGCCATATGATGAAGCTAAAGCTAAAGGCTTAGTGAAAGTAAAAAAATAGAGATGTTTTTTATCTCTATTTTTTTGACTAAAATAAAAAGCTTTAAAAATATAGAAAAAATCTAGTCTATAATAAATAAAACTGCTACAATATAAATAGAGAGGAGTAAGTTATGCTACAAGTTAAAAATATTGTAAAATATTATGGTGAAAATAAGGCCGTAGATAATTTATCTTTTGAAGTAAAAGATGGAGAAATATTCGGACTATTAGGTGAGAATGGTGCCGGAAAAACCACAACTTTTAGAATTATCATGGGCTTATTAGAAGCAACTAAAGGAGAAGTTCTATTAAATGGGGAGCATATTGATTATTCTATTACAGATAAAATTGGTTTTGTAACAGAAGAAAGAAGTTTACTGACTAAAATGACTGTAAAAGAACAAATTATTTTTTATGGTATCTTAAAAGGAATGAAAGAAAAAGAAATAGAAAAAGAATTAAAAAAATGGTTAAAAGACTTTCAAATTGAAAGCTATGAAAATAGAAAAATTAAGGAGTTATCAAAAGGTAATCAACAAAAAATTCAGTTTATTTCTGCAGTGATTCATCATCCTAAATTATTAATACTAGATGAACCATTCACTGGACTAGACCCAATCAATGTAGAATTAATGAAAAAAGCAATTTATAAATTACAAAAAGAAGGTTGTTCTATTATATTTTCATCACATCAAATGGAACATATTGAGAATTTCTGTGAAAAACTAATCATTTTAGTAAAAGGTAAACCAATAGTTGATGGTTATGTAAAAGATATTAAAAGAGAATATAAAAAGAAAAATGTTCTAATTAGAGGAGAAAATCTTCCATTAAAAGAATTAGAAGAAATTAAAGGAGTTATTTCTGTTACAAAGCAAAAAGATGAATATGAAGTAAAAGTAGAAGAAGAAACAGTAGCTCCAAAAATATTTGCCAAAATAAAAAATTGCAATATTACAAAATATGATGTAACGGAGCCAACGCTAAACGAAATTTTCATTGCGAAAGTAGGTGAAGTACATGAGTAATAAATTTTGGTATCTAACAAAACAAAGTTTAAAAAAGAAAATAAAGTCAAAATGGTTTATTGGGGTAAACATTATGTTAGCTCTAGTAATTATTGCTTTAATCAATATTAATTCAATTATTTCATTTTTTGGCGGAGATTTTAGTGAAAATACTAAAATATTAGTAGTAGATAAAACGCAAATATCTTATCCTATATTTGAACAAAGTATTAAAACAATAAAAAAGGAAAATGAAGATGCAAAAATTACTATAAAAGAAAGTAATAAGTCTGAAAAAAAACTAAAAAAAGACTTAAAAGATAATCAAGTAGCAATCTTTTTTGAAAATGATAAAGATGAGTTTGTAACTGCAAAAGTAATCAGTAAAGAAAAAATAGATAATACAACATATCAATATATTTCTCAAGGATTAAATGCAACCAAAACAAGTGTTGCTTTAGTCAAAACAAATACTGATCCAACACTACTTACTAAAATATCATCACCAATTACAACAGAAAGAATAGTATTAAACGATGAAAAGTCAGTAGATGAAAATATGGAAATGGTTATGGGAAGTGTTTTTCCAACGTTGATTCTTCCATTCTTTATGTTAATTATCTTCCTAGTTCAAATGATTGGTGGAGAAATTTGTGAAGAAAAGACTACTAAAAGTATGGAAATTATTATTTCCAATGTTAGCCCAAAAACTCACTTATTATCAAAGGTAGTAGCCAGTAATGTATTTATTATAATGCAAGGAATATTATTAATTTTATATTCTATAGTTGGAATTCTAATTAGTACAAAAGGAAAATTATCAATTGATCCAAGTATAGATAGTTTATTAACAGCAACAGTTGAATCAGGATTTTTGGATAAGATTTTAACACTTCTTCCAGCAATTATAGTTATGTTAATATTATCATTCTTAGCTTACTCGCTAATAGCTGGAATATTAGCTTCTATGACAACCAATATGGAAGACTTTCAGCAGATTCAAACACCAATTATGTTAGTACTATTAGCAGGATACTATTTAGCGATTATGGCTGGTATGTTTGATGGTTCTATATTAATAAGAATATTATCTTATGTACCATTTATTTCTTGTTTAGTCTCACCTTCACTATACATAATTGGTCAAATAAACATGATAGATGTTATTATTTCTATTGTTGTATTAATAATTACAATAGCATTAATGACAAAATATGGATTAAGAGTTTATAAAGTGGGAATTTTAAACTATTCTAATGAGAAAATTTGGTCTCGCTTTGCTAAAGCTTTAAAAAGTAAAGATATGTAAAAGAGTTTATTAAAACTCTTTTTTTCTTTAAAAAATAAAAATGGATAATAAAAAAATCATCCAGCGTGCTATAATATAGAAGTAAAAGAATAGGAGGAATAGTTTTGATTGTATTTAAAGATGTTAGCAAAAGTTATAAAAATGTCACTGTATTAAAGAATATTTCTCTTACCATAGAAGACGGAGATTTAGTATGCTTAATTGGTGAATCTGGTTGTGGTAAGACAACAACTTTAAAAATGATTAATAAATTAATATCTCCAACATCAGGAGAAATTACAATTAATAAACAAAATATAAAAAATATTAATGATGTCAAATTAAGAAGAAAAATGGGATATGTTATACAACAAACTGGTCTTTTTACGCATATGACTATTAGAGAAAACATAGAAATTATTGCCAAAATAGAAAAGATGTCTGAAGAAAAAAGAAGAAAAAGAGTAACTGAAATGATGAAAATGGTAGGATTAGACGAGAAATTACTAGACAGGTATCCTAATGAACTATCTGGGGGTCAGTTACAACGAATTGGAATAGCTAGAGCATTTATGACAGATCCTAAAATAATATTAATGGATGAGCCTTTCAGTGCTCTAGATCCTATGAGTAGAACAGCTCTTCAAGACGAACTTTTAAGATTGCAAAGAAAATTTCATAAAACTATTGTGTTTGTAACACACGACATGGATGAAGCAATTAAACTAGCAGATAAGATTGCTATCATGGATCAAGGAAAGTTAGTACAGTATGATACACCGGAAAATATATTAAAGCATCCAGCTAACGATTTTGTAGAAAACTTTGTAGGACATAAAAGAATTTGGAATTCACCAGAATTTATTAAAGTAAAAGATATTATGATTACAAGACCAATTACCTGTAAAGAATATGATACAAAATTTTATTGTATTAACAAAATGCGTATGACTAAAGTAGATAGTTTAATGGTAATAGATGAAGAAAGAAAGTTAGTAGGAATCTTATATGCAGAAAGCTTAAGCTTAAAAAATAAAAAATCAAATACGATTAAAGAATATATTGAAAAAGATTTTGTATCAGTAAAAGAAAATGATTCTATTGTTGACTTAGCAAAATTAATAAAAGATACTAAGTCAGCGACAATACCAGTAGTAGATAGAGAAAAAAGGTTAACTGGATTAATTACAAGAAGTAGTTTAATTACAGCATTAAGTCAACAGTTTACAGAGGAGGATTAATAATGGAATTTTTTAATTATATGTTAGAAAATAAAGATCAAATCATCTCTCTATGCATAGAACATATTGAATTAACAGCAATAGCTTTAATTATTGCAATTATTATTGGGGTACCTATTGGTATATTAATCAGTTATAAAAAGAAGTTAAATAAACCTATATTAGGAGTAACAAGTGTAACTCAAGCAATACCAAGTATGGCTCTTCTTGGATTTATGATACCATTTTTAGGTATTGGTACTGCACCAGCAATTGTGGTAGTAGTTTTATATTCATTACTCCCAATCATAAAAAACACATACACAGGAATTACTAATATTTCTCCAGCAACAATAGAAGCCGCAACAGGTATTGGTCTTACAAGAGCGCAAATACTAACTAAAATTCAAATTCCTCAAGCACTCCCAATCATTATGGCTGGAGTTAGAATCTCTTCAGTTAGTGCTGTAGGCCTTATGACAATGGCAGCATTTATTGGTGGTGGAGGATTAGGATATCTAATATTTTCTGGTATTCGTACTGTAAACAACTATCAGATTTTAGCCGGGGCTATACCAGCATGTATTCTAGCTCTTTTAGTAGACTACTTCTTTGGAGCAATAGAAAAATTAGTAACACCACTTAGTTTACAAAGTGACAAGAACCATCAAGAAAATATAAAAAAATCCCAAAGAAAAAATAAAATTATAGTCATCGGAACAATTATCTTAATTGCTTTCTTATTTCTACATGAAATAGACTTTTCAAAAAAATCAGGTGATGTAATCCGTGTAGGCAGTAAAGATTTTACAGAACAAGAAATACTTTGTTATATGACATCACACGCAATAGAAAACAATACAGACATTAATGTGGAAGAAGAATGTAACCTAGGAGGAGCTCAGGTTGTATTTTCTGCATTAACAAACAATAATATAGATTTATACATTGACTATGCAGGAACTGACTATACAGATATCTTAAAACATAAACCAATATCAGATGTAGACAAAGTATATAAAACTATCAAAGAAGAAATGAAAGAAAAATACAATGTTGAGGTCTTAAATCAAATGGCCTTTAATAATACTTACGCTTTAGCTGTAACGAAAGAAACAGCTGAGAAATATAACCTAAAGACTATTAGTGATTTAACAAGAGTAGCTAATGATTTTATTATTGCTCCAACACTAGAGTTTATCAATAGAGAAGACGGTCTTCCAGGTTTAGAAAAAGAATATGGTTTAAATTTTAAAGATACGATAGGAATTGATGGAAGTCCAAGATATACAGCTTTACAAAATAATAATGCTCAAGTAATTGATGCTTTCACAACAGATGGCTTATTAAAAAAGTTTAATCTAACAGTACTAGAAGACGATAAAAACTTTTTCCCACCATACTATGCAATACCATTAGTAAGAAGTGATACTTTAAAAGAGTATCCAGAAATAGAGAAAATTTTAAATGCATTAGGACCATATCTAACAGATGAAGTAATGCAGGATTTAAATTATCAAGTTGACGAATTAGGAAAAAGCCCTGAAAAAGTTGCTACTGATTTTTTAAACATGATAAATTTAACAGTATAAAAAAGTTGACGAAATAAGAGATAAATATTATCATAGTAACAGAGGTGTATTATGTATTACAATTATAGAAAACAAAGAATAAAGAGTGCACTAATCATTTGCTTTATATTAGCATTAGCAATATTTGCTACTCATCATATATATTATAAGTTCCAAAGTCAAAGGAATACGGATTATAGTTCTGAGTCACTAGACATTACATTTCATGAAGAAACAGGTGATCGAGTTACTTTATCCAGAGTAACTCCTGTAACTGACTCAGTAGGACTAGCTTCTCAATCATACACATTTACAATAAAGAATAATATGACAATTCCTGTCAATTATACAATAAAGTTAGTTGATGATTTAGAAACGGTATTTGAAGATGGATGTAGTGAATATCAAATGCCTAAAGATATTGTCAGAGTAGCTATTAAAGATAATAAAAAAACAGATATTTATAATTTAGTAGAATTAAACGATGGAATATTAGTGCAAACAAAAATCAAAGCTTTAAAAGAAGAAGAATATACAATTAGAGTTTGGACAAGAAAAGACACTACGTTACAAGCTGGTGCTGTGAGACATTATCATGGTAAGATTCAGATTGTAGAAGATGATAGAGAAGTAGCGATATTAAACAGAAATTAGGTGAAGTTACATGAATATTGATTTAACAGCCTTACATAGTCATGTGGTAGATAAAGTAGATATTACTAATATTTATACAATACCAGAGGATTATTTTGGAACTACAGGAGTAAAAAAGTTAGAAGATATTAAAGTAGATGGTTATGTGTACCTATCACCAAGTGAAGATGACATTGAAGAGGAAGTAGACAGTATTAATTGTAAAATAGAAGGAAATATGATAATAGAAGATTCTATTTCCTTAGAGCCAGTACAATACCCATTTTCTATCAATTATGACGATATAATAGAAGAAAATTGCAAAAAAAATGAAAATACACTTGATATATTTTCATTTTTATGGGAAAATATTGTACTAGAGGTCCCTCTACAATTTACAAAGGTCGAAGACTTTTCTAAATTTCGAGGAGACGGATGGAAATTAGTGAGTGAAAACGAGCTAACTGAAAATAACAATCCATTTAGTGAATTACTAGATAAGATGAAAGAGGAGTGATAATATGATGAAATTAGATATTCAAATGTTCGCTGTTCCTTTTCGTAAAGTTTCAAAGACAAGAAAAAGAATGAGAAGAAGTCATAATGCTATGGAAGTTCCAGGTATGGTAAAATGCCCAAGCTGTGGTGAAATGATCAAAGCTCATAGAGTTTGTCCAAAATGTGGAAACTATAAAGGAAAAACTGTCGTAGCAAAAAAAGAAGCTGAATAAGCTTCTTTTTTATTAGTTAAAAACTTGCTATAATAGAAATGGTGATATAAATGAATAAGATTAAGAGATGGTTATATAAACATAAAGTAATTATTTTTTTATTTTTAATTTCACTTATTATTAGGATAGGAGTAGTATTATTAATTGATACACCAATTATATCTGATTTCAAAACAATGTATGAAGCTTCTTTAGAAGTATTAAAAGGAACTTCACATTATAAAGATATGTCATATTTTATTTGTTGGGGTTATCAAATGGGACATGTAGTATATCAGAGTGCCTTATTGTCTATTTGTAATAGCGTTATGTTTTTGAAAATAGTAAATTCCATAATTACATCTTTAACAGTAGTGATGATCTACTTGATTGGAAAAGAAATATCAAGTAAAAAAGCAGCGTTTATTATAAGTATTATTTATTCAATATTTCTTTTCCCTTTACTACTAAATACAGTATTAACTAATCAATTAGTTCCAATATTATTAATATTAATAGCACTTTATTTATGGATAAAAAACAAAAAATATAAATTATCAACCACTATTACAATAGGTGTTTTATTAGGAATGAGTAATATTTTAAGAAGTGAAACCATAGTAATAATCATTGCATTTATCTTATATATAATATTTTTAATATTGAAAAAAGAAAATATAAAAAAATTAATAGTAAGTTTACTCTTAATAATTATTAGCTATGTAGCTATTACGTCATCTGCTTCCTTTCTTCTAAAAGTAACTAATATTAGCCCAAGTGGACTAGAAAATAGAAATTCTACCTGGAAGTTTTTAGAGGGACTAAACACAGAAACAAGAGGCCAGTATAGTGAAGACGATGCATCAAAATTTGCTTATGACAAGAAAAAAACAAAAAAAGAGCTAGCAAAAAGAATAAAAAGTGAATGGAAGCAATATCCGTTATTATTTGCGAAAAAAACAAAAATACTATGGTTAAATTCTGATTTATCATGGTCGTTAGGACATATAGAAAATCAAGAAAAGTTAAAAATGTATGAAGGATTTAATCAAATATTTATCTATCTATTTGTTTTGTTATCATTATTAAGTTGTATTACCTTACTAAAAAAGAGCTACAAAAAAGAACAAATATTAATATCACTAATATTATTTGTATATTTTGGAGTATATTTGTTTATAGAAGTAATGCCTAGATATGCATATTCACTACAAGTGTTTGAAGCGCTTCTTGCCACCGTCACACTTGGATATATCTTAGATAATAAAAAAGAAAATAAAGTAGGTGATTATCATGGAAAAAATAGAAAATAATATGTTGATAATTTGTCCTAATGAACAAAAATCAAAAATATTAGAAAAACTAGAACAAGAAAACAAATTATATAATCTAAAATTTATGACAAAAAAAGAATATTTAGATAATTACTTTTTTACATATAAAGATAATGCCCTTCTTTATTTAATGAAAAAGTATCATTATAAAGTGGATGTATGTAAAGTATATTTAAATTGTTTGTATGTAATTGATGAAAATAAAGTTTATCAAAATAAAAAATTACTCTTTTTACAAAATCTAAAAAAAGAATTACAAGAACAAGGTCTACTAGAATATAATTCTTCATTTAAGGACTATTTAAAAGGAAAAAGGAAAGTAGTTCTAAATTATCCAAAATTGGATTTATATGAAAGAATAGCTTTAGAAACAGAAGAAATTGTAACTAAAAATCAAAAGGAATTAGTAGTAACAGAATACAAAACAATGGAAGAAGAAGTAAATGGAATAGCACTGAAGATATTAAAATTATTGAATGAAAAAGTAAGTATTAACAAAATTTATTTAACAAATGTAACAAACGACTATTTATATACGATAGATAGAATATTTTCTTATTATAAAATTCCAATTAATTTAAACATAAAATATCCTATATTCGGTACCAAAATAGTAAAGGACTATTTACAGGAAGAAAAATTAGATTTAGAAAACAGTAATAGAATAACAAAAAAGTTAGTATCTATTTTGAACTCTTTGATAGATTTAAAAGATGAAAGTAAAGAGTATAAAGAATTATTAATTTCTAAAATAAAAAGCGCTAGTGTTTCTAGTGAAGAATATAAAAATGCTGTACAAGTGAAAAATCTAGAAAATGAAGAATTCTTAGAAGATGAATACGTGTTTGTATTAGGATTAAATCAGGATAATCTTCCAAAACTAGAAAAAGATACAGATTTTATTTCTGATAAAGATAAACAAGAAGTAAAACTATATACAACAGACGAAAAAAATAAAATAGCTAAAACTTCACTTATCAATATCTTTAATTCCATTAAAAATTTATACTTATCATATAAGCTACAAAGTCCATTTCAAAGTATGTATCCATCTAGCATCATAGAAGAGTATAAAATAAAAGTAATAACCCCTGAAGAAGATACCTATAATTTCAGTAATTTATACAACAAATTAAGATTAGGAAGTAAACTGGATACGTATAATAGATATCAAGAAATAACGCCAATGCTAAAGGAATTATACACACACTACAACATTCCTTATCAATCATATAATAATAGCTTTAAAGGTATTAATAAAGAAACATATCTAGAAAATTTACCATATCCATTGAAACTATCTTATACTAGCATCAATACTTATAATGAATGTAAGTTTAAATATTATCTTAACTATGTTTTAAAATTAAATACATTTGAAGATACTTTTGCAGCTTTTGTAGGATCACTTTATCATAAAATATTACAATTATACAAAAAAACAAATTTTGATTTTGAAAAAGAATATCAAAAATACTTAGAAAGAAGGGAACTTTCTTTAAAAGAAAAAGTATTGCTAGTAAGATTAAAAAAAGAATTATTAGATTTATTGGAACAAGAAAAACAACAAGATTTAATAATAGGATATACTGATGAATATTTGGAACAAAAAATAGATATACCATTAAGAAAAGATATTGAAGTTATTTTTACAGGAACAATCGATAAAATAATGTATTATAAAAAAATAGAAGACACCTATTTTGCTATAGTAGACTATAAATCAGGAACGGTAGATACCAAAATAGAAAAGATGAAATATGGACTATCTATGCAATTACCAGTATATTTATATTTAATTAATTATTCCAAAGTCTTTGACAATCCAATCTTTACTGGTATTTATTATCAAAATATTTTATTTAATTATCCATCATTTGATAAAAAATCATTAGAGGAGATAAAAAAGGATCGAATTAAGTTACAAGGCTACTCAACTGACGATGTTAGTATTTTATCGAGATTTGATCCCACATATGAAAATAGCGAAGTGATAAAAAGTATGAAAACAACAGAAAAGGGTTTTTATCACTACACCAAAATATTAAACGATAAAGAAGTTTATGATATGATTTCATATACTAAAAAAGAAATAGAAAAAGCAACTGATGAAATACTAGAAGCAGATTTTAGTATCAATCCTAAGATCTATGATGGAAAAAATATTTCATGTGAATTTTGTGAATTCAAAGATATTTGCTACAAGAGTCAAAAAGATACTATATATTTAGATAAAGTAGCTGATTTATCATTTTTAGATAGGAGGGATGATAATGCCAACTTGGACACCTGAGCAACAGCAGGCAATTAATGAAGAAGGCAAAAATATTATTGTGTCAGCTGGAGCAGGTTCTGGAAAAACGGCTGTATTAACTGAACGAGTAATTAGAAAGTTAAAAAGTGGTGTACATATCAATGAATTATTGGTCTTAACATTTACCAATGCTGCCGCTGCTGAAATGAAAGAACGTATCAGAAAAGCCATCCGAAAGACTAAAGGACTAGAAGATGAGATGAATAGAATTGATGGAGCTTATATCACAACTTTTGACTCTTTTGCATTATCAATTGTCAAAAAATATCATACGGTCATCAATTGTACAAATAAAATACAAATTACAGATGATGTAGTAATAAATATCAAAAAGCAACAATTATTAGAAGAAATTCTTGATGAAAGGTATTTATTAAGAGATAAAAAATTTACTAAATTAATTCATGATTTTTGTTATAAAGATGATAAAGAATTAAAAAAAGCCCTTCTTGATATTTATCAAAAAATAGAATTGAAATATGATAAAGAACATTTTTTAGCAACATATTTAGATAATTATACTAAGTCTTGGGATAAAGTAATAGATGACTATCTTCAAAGTATTAAAAATAAGATTAGAGAAGTAAAAGAGTTATTAGCAGAAATGTCTTCTTATTTTGACGGTAAATATATGACAAAAGTTGAAGACTATCTATATGAGTTTTTAAATAAAGAAAGTTATGAAGAGAAGAAAAAAGCTTTAGATAATTTCTCTAGATTTCCCACATTGCCTAAAAACTCAGATGAAAGAGGTAAAACACTAAAAAAACAATTAACAGAAGTGTTAGATGAAATAAAAGAGGAAATGATTTATGGATCTATTGAAGAAATAAAAAAAGAATTAGATAGTACAGTACCAAATCAAGAAGAAATAATTGATATATTACAAGATTTAGATAGAAGACTAACTTCTTATAAAGAGGAAGAAGAAATTTATAACTTTACTGACATCTCAAGGCTAGCAATCAAAATTGTTGCAGAAAATAAAGAGATACGAGAAGAATTAACAGCTAGTTTTCATGAAATTATGGTTGATGAATATCAAGACACATCTGATACTCAAGAGGTTTTTATCAATTTAATTGCCAATAATAATGTTTATATGGTGGGTGATATCAAGCAATCTATTTATAGATTTCGTAATGCCAATCCTTATTTGTTTAAACAAAAATATGATACCTATCGTGATACAGATCAAGGAACTAAAATTGATTTGGTAAAAAATTTCAGATCTAGACGTGAAGTTTTAGAAGATATAAATCTGTTATTCAATCAATTCATGGATGATGAGATTGGTGGTGCTGATTATCAAGCTTCTCATCAAATGGTATTTGGTAATATGACTTATGAGGAGAATGGAAAAACAGAAGATAATCATCACATGGAATTATTCACATACACATTAGATAAAACAACTCCAATTACAAAAGATGAACAAGAAGCATTCATTATAGGGGATGATATTCAAAATAAAGTAAAAAATAATTATCAAGTATTTGATAAAGATACTGGAATTATAAGACCTATAGAATATAAGGATTTTGTTATTTTATTAGACAAAAGTAAAAACTTTGAGTTATATAAAAAAATATTTGAATACTTAGGTATACCGTTATCTATTTTAAAAGAAGAATCTCTAAGTAAAGATAATGATATACTAGTCGTAAAAAATCTCTTAAATTTAATTGTCAGAATCAAAAGAAAAGATGATTTTAATAGTCTAAAATATAGTTTTGTATCAATTGCTAGGAGTTATCTATTTGAATTATCTGATGAAGAAATATATGATGCATTGGTAAAAGAAAAAATAAAAGAAACAAAACTATATCAAATATGTAATGAATTGAGTGAAATGTTAGATGATACGACACCTAGAGAACTTTTCTTGAAAGTTATGAAAAAAGTAGACTATGAAGAAAAATTGCTAAAAATAGGAAATGTTACTTCATTCCAAGTAAGGTTAGAATATATTTATAATTTAATTGGAAATTTAGAAGAGAGTGGGTACACCATTGAAGATATTATTACTCATTTAGATGCAATTTTTGATAGTGGACAAGATTTAAAGTTTAATGTCAACACAGATAGTAGTAATAGTTGCAAAATTATGACAATCCATAAATCAAAAGGACTAGAATTTCCAATCTGTTATTTTGCAGGATTTGCCTCTAAATTTAATCTAAGAGATTTAAAAGAAAGAATTCTTTTTGATAATAATTATGGAATAATATTACCAATGGTAACAGATTTTTATAAAGATACTATCTTAAAAATATTGGTAAAAGAAAAGACAAAGCAAGAAGAAGTATCTGAAAAAATTAGATTATTTTATGTGGCCTTAACTAGAGCAAAAGAAAAAATGATTATGGTCACAGAGCAAATAGAAGAAGAAACAGAATGCAGTGGTATAGTAAGTAGTAGCATACGCAGTAAATATAATTCTTTCTTAGCCATAATCAAAAGTATATATTCATCATTATTACCATATGAGACAAAGGTAAATGTAACACCATCAAAAGATTATTTATTATCTAAAAATGCTATTGATGAGCAACAATTACTATTATCTGAAGATTCTATAAATGTACATGAGTTAGAAATAGAAAAGGAAATAATCGAACATACTAGGTATTCAAAAGATATTCTTCATTTATCTACAAAGGAAGAAATAGAAAAAATGGATTTTGGTACCAAAGTACATCAAGTATTAGAACAATTAAACTTTAAAGAACCTAAACTAGAATATATACCAGAAAATATAAGAAGAAAAGTAGAAGCATTTATAAATAGTTCTTTAGTAAAAGAAAATATAAATGGTAATTTTTATCCAGAATACGAATTTGTTGATACCAATGAAAATACTCATGGTATTATGGATTTAGTAATTGAAAAGGATGAAAAACTCATTATTGTTGATTATAAGTTAAAAAATATTGATGATGAAAACTATGATAAGCAATTAAATGGTTATAGAGCATTTTTAAAGAAAAAAACTAATAAGCAAGTAGAATGTTATTTGTATTCCATAATTGATGAAATGTTTAGAAAGATAAAAGAACAGTAAATTACTGTTCTTTTTATATTTTGTAAGAATAATTAATATATTTAACTATTTCATATAACAGATATGTAATAGTATCAGTGTAAAATCATAAAAACAATATAATATAATATAAAATTATTGCCTTTTTATAAGCCTTCTGAGAAATAATACAAGTAATGTCTGTATATAGGGGACAATAATACAAATAGCAACTACAACAATTAAAAATAAAAATAATAGTGCTTGACCTAATGCAGCGACAAAGTCATCAGGAATAGAAAAAATATCATAGATAAAAATCATGATGTAATAACACCCACAAACCAGAAAAACAGCAAGAGCAGGCAAGATAATGGCATAATATAGGATTTTTAATACAGATTTATCCAAACGATTTCCGATTTTAATAAAAGTTTTACTAATAATAGTGCTAGGAAAACTAACTAAAAAAGCAATTAAAGAAAATATAAAAGCTACAATCCACCAAGAAGAATCTTCATTAATAAACATAATTTTAAATAGAATAAAGGTAATTCCAACAAGAATCCATCTCGAAATCATATAATATTTCTTCATCTCTTTATTTTCCATAATCTTGCTCCTATACATTAAAATTCATCTATATCTTTTATATGTTCTTTATATTTAGTAATCATTTGAGAATACATATCTTCTCCTAATAAATGTATTAAATAGTCTTCTTTAATAGCTTCTTCATAATTTTCTAAAGTAACAATTGCCTCACTATTTTGTAATTTAGAGTGACTAATATAATAAGTATGTTCTTCATATATTTGAGAAAGCAAATTATTGTTTACAATATCTTCTTCTAAATACCAAGTAGGGCTTTCAGTATAATATTCAGTAAAAGGTTTAATATAAGCAAGAACAATTCCTAAACGGTTAGGAGTATTCAATTGATATTTTAGTTCATTTTGATAACGAGAATTGTATTGATCAATA
Source organism: Mycoplasmatota bacterium (assembly GCA_022771205.1). Lineage (GTDB taxonomy): Bacteria > Bacillota_I > Bacilli_A > RF39 > UBA660 > Faecimonas. Next base: position 33,505 of record JALFCF010000003.1, read on the forward strand.
TAAAAATCAGAACCATTTATTTTTTCTTTTTTTAAAAGAGTAACAGTACCAAAAATCATAGCTTCATTATCAGTAAGTTCAGAAAAGGGATCATAGTTAATTCCTTCTAATAACCGAACTCTTTGAGTACTCTTTAAATATTCTGGAGTCGCAACTATCACCCCGAAATAATAATCATGAATATCAATAGATTGCTTCATAAAATCACCACTTATTTAACTATGATACAACAGAACCAATTTCTTCGCCAAGTAAAAGCTTACGTAAATTTCCTGGTTTATGAATATTAAATACTAAAATAGGAATTTCTTCTTCCATACACAAACTAATAGCAGTAGAATCCATAACCCTTAATTTTTTATTTAATACATCTAAATAAGTAGTATGAGAAATAAACTCAGCATCTTTAAATTGTTTAGGATCCTTATTATAAATACCATCAACGTTAGTAGCCTTTATAAGCGCATCTGCTTTTATTTCAGCGGCTCTAAGTGCAGCTGCTGTATCAGTAGAAAAGAAAGGACTACCGGTACCACAACCGAAAATAGTAATACGCCCTTTTTCTAAATGGCGAATAGCTCGATCTTTAATATAAAATTCAGCCACTTGTCTCATCTCAATCCCTGTTTGTACTCTAACGTCTTGCCCAATTTGTTTAAAAGCATCTCCTAACGCAAGTGCATTCATGGTAGTAGCAAGCATACCAATATAATCACTAGTAGCCCGGTCCATATACATATTTGCTTTTCCTCTCCAAAAGTTTCCACCACCAACAACGATAGCAATTTCAACTCCTTCTTCAGCACATTCTTTTATTTCTTTAGCAAAGTTTAACACTTCATCAAAAGCAATGCCGGATTTTTTATCTCCAGCAAGCGCCTCTCCACTAAATTTTAATAAAACTCTTTTATATTTCATGAAATCCTCCTATCTCTTATATTAAGTGTACCATAAGATTAAAAAATATTAAATTTTTTTAAAAATATATAGTAAAGTAAAAGAATTAGACACCATCTTTGTTGTAAAACAAGCATATAGATTGACATTTTAAGGCATTTTTGGTATAATAAGCACGCGATAAATCTAAAGGGGGAGTAAAGTGTGTCAATATGGCAAACAGATGATTTTAAATCTAACCAAGAATTATATGAACAGATAGATGGTTTTTTTGAAAACTTACATGGGAGTAAAAACTTAGAGTATCGTCCAGGTCAGCATACCATGGCCTTGGACGTACTAGATGCAATTAGAGAAAAAGAAATTTTGTTAATAGAAGCTGGTGTTGGAAGTGGTAAATCTTGGGGATATATAGTACCACTTTTATATGCTAATCAAAATAAAGAAAAATTTAAGGGATTTATAATATCTACATCAACAATTGCTTTACAAGAACAATTAATATCAGAAATCGACAGAGTATCAGAAATGTTAGGAATAAATATAGAAGTTGAAGTCGCAAAAGGAAAAACTAATTATATTTGTGAAGCCAAATTAGATGATTTTTTAAGATTTAATAGAGCAGGGGAAGAATATAAAGAACTAAATAAAAGGGTATCTACTGGAAAAATAGATAGAAAAGATTTTGATGATGTTCCTCAAAATATTTGGGAAAAAATAAATATTGATAACGTAAATTGTACCTCTTGCTACCTAAAAGATAATTGCCACTATATCGTCAAGAGAAAACAATGGCCAAAAGCTAGAGCACTTATATGTAATCATGATATGTTAATAGAAGATTTAAAAAGAACAGGTGGTGATAAATTATTATTTGTTCCATCACTTTTAGTAGTAGATGAAGCACATGCTTTAGAAGCAAAAATTAGAAATTCATATAAACAAGCTATTTCAAAAAGAAAACTAGAAGGACTAATTTACACTATTTATGACGCCATAGAGCACCCGATAGAAGGGGATATGGAGATTTTTAACATAATAAATCAAACATTTAGGAAAATTAGTTCACGTGCAAAAAAAGAATATAAACAAAATTCAGTCAGAGAAAAAGAAGTATTAGATACAGAAACCAGCGGATTTACACGTACTCCTGCTATTAAAGATCAATTAAATGAATTGACTAAGGAGCTAAAACAAATAGAGCAACAGGCCATGAGATATCCTACAAGGAATCCAAAATTAGTTAGCAAGATAAGTGATTTAAAAGATATAATAGGAATATTTGAAGACATGAGATTACCAAACAGTAAGAATATTTACTGGGTATCTTTTTTACCACATACAAAAGAACATATAGAAATACAATATGTCAAAAAAGACATTACGGAAGATGCAGCACGTCTATTAGGAAATTCTGAATATGGAAAAGTTTTTACATCAGCCACCCTTACCACTAAACAAGACAATTATAAATATTTTGCAGAAGGATTAGGAATAGATAAAATATTAGGAATATCTACTACTCCAGAGGACCCACAATTATCTCCGTATAACTATGATGAGAATGCATTACTATATTACGCACAGGATGTAATGACACCAAAAGCTAAAGATCACGATTTATATTTAGATTCATTAGCAAAAAAAGTAGCCGAAATGATAAGAATTACGAACGGTAAGAGTTTAGTTTTATTCACTTCAAAAACTGACATGAAAGAAGTATATCAAAGGTTACAAGAACAAGAATTTCCATTTGACCTACTAATTCAAGAAGAAGGAAAAAATGCCGAAGTAATAAAAGAAAAATTTAAAAATGACATTAATTCAACTCTTTTAGCATCAGGTGCTTTTTGGGAAGGAATAGATGTCAAAGGAGAATCACTACAACAAGTAATTATTACGAAATTACCATTTCCAGTAGTTGATCCAATTATTCAAGAAAAGGCATCACAATATACAAATGGATTTGAAAAAGTTTATATTCCAGAAATGCTTGTAAAATTAAAACAGGGTACGGGTAGATTAATTAGAAGTGCAACTGATCAAGGAATCATAACTATATTGGATTCAAGAACACCAGAATATATTGAAACTTTAACAGATAACTTACCATTTTCAAATGTAACTGCAGATTTAGAAAAAGTAAAAGAATTCGCTGATAAAAAATTAAATAGTAATAAAAAAGTCTATCAAAAAGTTATAAACCCATAGAAAGAGGCGAAAAAATGCAAGAAGAAAGATTAAAGAAAATAATCAAGTTATTAGATGAGCAACAAACTGCCATAACTGATTTAACATCAGAAATAGAACAATTAGAACAAGCTCAACAAAACTTACTAACCAAAACACCACCAACACCAGATATTCAAGAAGCATTATATAATACCGAGCCTATTGTATCTGAATATAATCCTGAAGATGAAATGGAATATTACATAAATAATCTATCAACTATTAATATTGATACCCCCGAAATAACAGTAAAAGCGCTACTTCCATCACTACAAAATAAAAATGCTACTAATATTTTACTTCGTCTAAAACTAGAATGTATCAAAAATATGAGAGAAATAAATGAATTGTTATCAGAGGTTGATGATATATCAGTAGAAGATCTAAAGGGTTTTAAACAGGAATTAAATATAGAGCAAAAAAAATTAGAAATAATTAACAAAAGATTGTTACCAGTACCTAAAGAAAAAGCAGAATCAGAAGAGTTACAAGAAAATAAACTTATATTTGTACCAACAACAGGTGGAAATATCAGGGTATTAGAAGAATTAAAAAGTATTCCATCAGAATATTATGAAAGATTTTATGGCTTATTTTCCTCTATCAAAGATGGGACTTTTAAAAATGTAAAGAGCTTCAGAAGGTTGAATAACAATGATCCACTTTTTTGTGAAGTAAAAGATACAGCTGTCAGAGTAATGTTTGCTCGTATCGGCCCACAAGAATATGCTGTGATAACCTGCTTCATCAAAAAAACGGATAATAACAAAGGCTACAGAAATCAACTAGAACAAAAGATGGGAGACTATAAACAAATTGCACCTATATTAATTGCTAATCTAGAAAATGAAGAATTTATGGAACAAAACGAGAAGTATGAACAAATGCTATGGGAAACAATAAAAACTGAAAAAGGGGGGAAGAAAACATATGTCAGACCAGATACAGCTAAGTACAGAAGAAATTTTAAATAAACTTCGTAATAGACAACAAGAATTATTAGAAGAATCAAATGTTAAAAATGAAGAACTAGTATGGATAGAAGAGTTTCTAAATCAATCTAATTTATCTGATCCATTAGAATATAACAACATCAATAAGAAAAAATTATTATTAGCATATATGAAAGCCAAAGCTAATAATTTAGATGTACAAAAAGCAGAAGATTTAATTAAATTAATAATTCCAATATTAGAACAATCTACCCCTGGAAATTCTAAACTTTTTGTAACTCTTTTATTAACAATGGCTAGTAAAGAATGGTATGAAGAGCTAAAAGATATTATTAAAGATGAAAATGAGATTAGAAGAGGGTATTCTATTAATAAAATGTTTGAAGAATATATAGAAACTGAAGAGGAAATGGATGCCTTGGATATCATAGTCACTTATCATGGTGGCAGTATATTAAAATATATAGAAGAGATTTCTAAAAATTTAAATTCTTGGGAATATGGTATTTCGATAATCATTGCCATGAAAGAAATAGCAGATAGACAAGAAGAATTAGAACAAGAATATAACTCCCGATTTTCAGCCTTATCATTATCAAAAGAAAAGGAACTAGCAGCAAGACGAAAGATTATTGAAAGAGAATTTTGTATAGAATGTATTGAATCTGAATTGAAAAAAATTACATCCTACAAAAAGCGTTTAGAAAGTGAAGAAAAAAGAAAACAAAGACGATTAGAACAAGATATAAAAAAAGTTGCTAACGCTTCTTCTAAACTTGAAAAATCATCAGATAAAATCATATCTCATTATCTATCATATATATCAGGGATACAAGATACTGAAAGTTGTATATTACTTTTAGAACTAATATATAATTATAATCAAAAACATTATCAACAACTAGAAGCACAATGCAATAGATATAAAGCAAACTCTATTTTAAATTATCAAACTCTATGTGATAAACATAATATAGATGGAAATATAAGTATAGAAGAATTAAGAGACAGGTATGCGTATGAAACATTAGAAGCAGTAATTGACTCTCTAGTCAATTTAGGTATTACAAGTGGAAAAACTCTCGCAGAAATACTAAAGACATCGAATCCTATGTATCTAAACGAAGTTGGTAAGCTGTTAGAAAAAGGATATATCAATCCAAAAACTCTAGTGAGTACACCGTCTTTATTGGATCCTAGAAATAAATTGGTAGAAACAGTATATAATAATTTAAGAATATTAGAGGAACAACAAATACCAAGGGAGTACTGTGAAGAAAAAGAACAACTTCTTTTGGTTTCATCAGAAGCGTTACAAAAAAATATTCCTGTTCTTAAAAGTACTGACTATATAAACAGCTTATACACTACAACTGATTTAAGTTTTCTAGAATCAGATGAATTAGAAGACGCAATAAATTTATGCTTACAGCTAGGATTAGAAACAGTTCTTGAAGAAGATTTGGATATATTAAATTATTCAGTATCCCATCTAAAACGACTTGTCATAGCAAGTGATTTGGATTTGCCAATCGAAACTTTACCAGAAGTAAAAAGAATTTTAAAAGATCCATATTTTATCATATCAGATGAAAAAATAGATAGATATATTGCATTAAAAGAAGCACAAGAAAACCCAGAAGAAATAAAATTATTACCATTATCAGAAACTAAAAGAACTTATCGCCTAGGAAATATTATTTTTCCTAAAAATAAAATAGACTTTCCAAGAGACATGATAGAAAATAATCCACAACTATTATTTTCAAATAGAAAGGTTACAAATAGAGAATATCAATATATAAAATCTCAAGGGTCAAATAAAGTATAATGCCTTTGGTTGACATAAGATTTGGAATATGATATACTCTAACTGTTTGACGCCTCATGCTCAAACCGCATTGAAAAGGTAAAAACAAGAATACTTGTGCCTTAAGAGCGAGTCTTAAGTTAAAAAAGGAGGTATATGAATGAACGCTGTAATTAAAGTTGGAGGAAAACAATATTACGTAACAGAAGGTTCTGAAATTTTTGTTGAAAAATTAAATGCTAATGCTGGTGATGTTGTTAAGTTCGACCAAGTATTAATGCTTGATAGTAAAATAGGAAGTCCTTATCTTACTAATGTTACTGTAGAAGGTAAAGTTATCAAAAACGGTAAACAAAAGAAAATTACTGTCTTCAAATACAAATCAAAAGATAGATCTAACCGTAAGAAACAAGGACATAGACAACCTTATACAAAAATTCAAATTACTAAAATCAATGGGTAATTTATGATACATGTAAAAGTAGAAAAATCTCATGCTAAATATAAAAAAATTGCTGTTTTAGGTCACGCTTTGTATGATGATTATGGAAAAGATATTGTTTGCGCGGCTACAAGTAGCATAGTTACTACAACAGTAAATGGAGTATTAGCATTAGATAAAGGGAGTCTAAGTTATATGATTAGTAAAAAAGGTATGACTATTGACATAAAAAATGAAGATAGTACTACACAAATACTAATTGGAAATATGGTTAGTCTTTTAAAAGAACTGGAGAAAAATTATCCAGAAAATATTGAAGTTAAGTAAGGAGGAGAATTATGAAGTTTTTAAAATTAGATATCCAATTATTTGCTCACCACAAAGGGCAAGGATCAACATCTAATGGTCGTGATTCTGCAGGACGTAGACTAGGAGCTAAAGCTGCTGATGGCGAATTTGTAACAGCAGGTTCTATTATATATCGTCAACGTGGAACTAAAGTATTCCCAGGAACTAATGTTCGTCGTGGAAATGATGATAGTTTATTCGCAACTGTTGACGGAATTGTTAAATTTGAACGTTTAGGAAGAGATAAGAAACAAGCTTCAGTTTATCCAGTAGGAGAATAAAAAAAGAACCGTTATGGTTCTTTTTTTTACAAGGAGGAAAAAATGAATTCAAGAGATATTTATATGAAAATAGCAGAAAAAATGCAAGAAGATGGAATACAATTTACAATATTAAGTAGCCAACAAGAAAAAGAAAAAATAATAGAGTCAATGAATAGAGCTTTAATAGAGTACAGTTATGAGAAGTTATGTGAAGCTGCCATGCCAGAACAAATAGTTATGGATCTAGGAGTTATATTAGATACAATAGATTCCTTTTTAGTTCAAAAAGAAAAAGAAGAATTCTTTCAGCATTATGTACACTGCATGCTAAATGTTTATAATAATATTGAAAATAAGGCCTTACTATGGAGCCCAGAAGATACTACTAACCCAGAAGAATTTCCGAAATTTGAAAAAGAAGGAGAATATTTAGAATTTTTTAAGACAGATATAAATAGCAACAATAAAAAAAACGCTTTATGGTTAAATGACTATTTGTCTACAACATATAGTCATAGTCATAAAGTAGTAAAAAATAACATTAACTAATTGGTTTATTATCACTTTTATGGTAAAATAATACATAATAGAGGTGATTTTTATGGAAGATAACAAAATAACATTAACAACACCAGATAATAAGACGATAGAAGTAGAAGTTTTAGATATCTTTAATGTAGTGGGGTATGAAGGGAAAGATTATATCATGTATACCCTTGGAGAAAAAATAGATGAAGAAAACGAAAAAGTATATATATCTATTTTAAATGATAAGGGTGATAATAATTTTGAGTTAGTTGGTATTACTGATGACAAAGAATGGGATATGGTAGAAAAGGCGATTCAAGAAGAGATTACGTATGGAGACGACATGAAAGATGAATAATTCAGAAAATACTTATAAAATAATGCTAGAAAAATCTTTGTATAGAATTACAGATGAAATTAATTTATTAGAAGAACAAAAAGACGGTTTGTTTAGTATAGTAAAACAAACAGAGAAAAAAATTGAACGCCTTCGCATAGAACAAGCACAACTTCAAAGAGAATTAGCAAAACGAAATGCAGAAGATTTTTCTAGAGAAGAAGGAATAGTTGAAAAAATTGTAGATGAAAGAGTTTCAAAAGCTAATCAAAAAGAGAACTCTTATGAAACAAAAATACAGAATCTAAACAAACTAAAAGATAATGCCAAATCTAATGCTGGTCGACGTAACATTGAGCGAAAAATTGTTCGAGAACAAACAAAGATGTTCAGATATAGAAAGTATGTAAAATTAGTAACTACTGTCCAAAGAGCAACTATTATACCAAAGTATATGTTGGATAAATATAGATTAGGAAAATTTGCTAAAAGACAAGGAAATGTAAATTATTATGAAAATAAGGTTGCTGAAACAGAGCATAAACAAAGTTTATTGAATCCTGAAGAGAGTATAGTGGATAAAGTTCAATCTGTATATTATGATAAAAAAGGAAAATATTATGCTAAAAGATTAGATCAAGCTAACAAAAAACTAGAAAAACTACAGCGAAAAGGCGTACAAAATCGTATTTTAGGAGCAAATGTTGCTGTGATGAATAAAAAAGATACAGATAAGTTACGAAAAAGAATGGATCAGCATAAAGCTAAAAAGAATGAACAAAATGATAGTATTATTGTCAATCCTGAAAAGAAACAATTGCCATTAGTAATTTCGCAAAGTCAAATACCAGAGGATATTACAGCAGAAAGTCTTGCTGAGATAGCAGTAAATGGTGAATCAAAAACAAGCATGAATCAAAATACAAGATCCACAAAGGTTGCATAAAGGAAAGAATATCTTTTCTTTTCTTTTTGAAAATGATATAATATAGCGAAAAGGAGGAGAGTATATGTTTGTAGATGAAGTCGAAATAAGAGTAGAAGCAGGAAACGGTGGAGATGGGTGTACAGCGTTTCGACGTGAAAAATATGTTCCTATGGGAGGACCATTTGGTGGAAATGGTGGACATGGTTCAGATATCATTTTTAAAGTTGACGAAGGACTTCATACTCTTCTAGATTTAAGATATCAAAAATTAATTAAAGGAAAAAAAGGCGAAAATGGTAGGGGAAAAAATCAACATGGAAAAGGCGCTGATCCAATTATTATCAAGGTACCACAAGGAACGGTAGTAACTGATTTAGATACAGGACTAGTATTAGCCGACTTATCAAAAAAAGATGATCAAGAGATAATCGCTAAAGGTGGTCGTGGTGGAAGAGGTAACACAGCATTTAAGACTCAAACAAATACAGCTCCAGATTATTCTGAAAATGGGGAAGAAGGAGAACAAAAAAATTTAAAAGTAGAAGTAAAAATGTTAGCTGATGTAGGATTGGTAGGACTTCCAAGTGTTGGGAAAAGTACTATAATTTCTATGGTTTCAAGATCAAAACCAAAAATAGCAGCCTATCACTTTACAACTTTAACACCTAATTTAGGAGTAGTAAAAGCAAGTGATGGACGAAGTTTTGTTATGGCCGACCTTCCTGGATTAATAGAAGGCGCTAGTCAAGGAGAAGGTTTAGGCGATAAATTTTTAAAACATATTGAAAGGACTAAAGTAATTGCTCATGTCATAGATATGAGTGCAAGTGAATTAAGAGACCCATATGAAGACTATAATTTGATTAATAAGGAATTAGCAGCTTTTAATGAAAAATTAATAAAAAAACCACAAATTATTATTGCTAATAAAATGGATTTACCACATGCAAAAGAAGAATTGGAAAAATTCAAAGAAAAAATCGGAAAGGATATTGAAATTTACGAAATATCCGCAGCAACTAATACTGGACTACAAAAGGTAATTGATCGATTAGCTGATTTAGTCGATGAAGTACCAAATAGTCCATTATATGAAGAAAGTCAAATTGAAAGTCATGTACTATATAAATTTAAGAAAGAAGAACCTTTCATAATTACAAAAGATGATGATGGAACATGGGCAATTTCCGGAAAAGAAGTTGAAAGAATTTTCAAAATGACCAAATTTTCATCAGATGAAGCAGCTTATAAATTCGCTAAAAAATTAACTAAGATGGGAATTGATCAGAAATTAGAAGAACTAGGTGCAGAAGAGGGAGATCAGGTAAGAATATTAGATTTCTATTTTGATTATAGAAAATAATCAATAGATAATATATAAGGAGGATTACATGAAAATAGAACAATTAGAAAAAGAAACACAAACGTTAACCAAAAGGATAGTCGGAATTAATAATTGGATTAAAGCTAACCCACAAGTAGCTGATCCTAACGCATATGAAATTCTGGATTGCAATGTTAGTTTAGCAGAAACATTAGCAGAATACGCAAAAGTTGAAAATTCACAAGTGCTTCAAGAAGTGTCTAGTAAACATCCTGAAATAGAGCCTTGTTATTTAAGTGTAGTAGAAATGGATGTATTACGAGATACTACTCATCATCCATTCTTTCAAAATAAAGAAGTGAACGATTTGTACTGTGAAGTAAAGAAAAGTCAAATTTTCATGAACTATGACATCCCAGAAAATATGGAAACAAAAAGAATAAAAAAAGAATTATTGTGCAAAAGTATGAGTGTACCATTTTATATTTGGCAAGTACATCGTACAGAGCCAAAATATGAATATGATAATGCTAGTGAATTTAATAGTATGAAAGCTATGTTAGATATTTATAAACAAGAAGGAAATACACAATTTGTACCACAGATAGAAGCATTATTTGGTATTATTGAAAAAAATTATAAATATAGTAGTCAAAAAGTTGAAAGACATGCAAAATAAGCATGTTTTTCTTTTTATATCATAAAATATACTGTATAATATACTCATTAGTGAAGAGGAACAGTATGATAAAAAAGGAAATAAGCACAATAGCATTACATTACCAAATATTCAAATTTTTAAATGAACATAGCAAAGACTATACAGAGGCTGAAAAACAGTTTATTTTAAAAAACTATGCATGGGGTAAAAGAGAAGAACTAGTGACAGATATTTTAAGACAAATTTATGATGAATTAGGATTATTAGAAAATGATAGAAATATATATGAAGGTTTTATCGATTTATTAGCAAAGAACTTTGATATTAATAGAAATATTGTAGAAATAGGCGGTGGAAAAATACCCTCTTTAGCTAAAAAATTAGCTTTGCGTCAAAACCACGGAACAGTAACTGTATATGATGATAAACTTATTACTACCAATACTAGTATTCCAAACTTGAAATTGATTAAAAGAAGGTTAAGTGAGGAAGAAAGACTACAAAATACAGATATGATTATAGGTTTTATGCCGTGTGAGGGTACAAAAACTGCTATTCATTTAGCACAAAAAAATAAACTGGATTTTATGATTGCTTTTTGTGAAGGTTCCTGTCATGATGAATCTTTATTTATGTATGAAGAAGATTGGGAACTAAATATGCTATATGAAGCTAGAAAAGCTATTCAGAGAGCATCCTTAGGAAAACTAGAAAAAACTTATATGAAAGATTATCATAATCCATATCCAATAATATACAACAAAAGATAATTTAATCTTTTGTTTTTTTATAATGTAAATGTAGACCAATTAAGGATTGAAGATAAAAACAAATTGCGTTATAATTTATTTAAGATAAAGTAAGTAAAAGGATTGAGGATTATGATGAATGTAGATTTTTTAAAAGAAAATGGAATTGATGTTGAAAAAAGCTTAGAGCTATTTGGCGATATCGAAACTTATAATGATACTATTGGGGAATTTATATTAGGTGCATCTTCTAAATTACCAAAATTAGAAGAATATAAAAATGCCAAAGATATGAATAACTATGCAATTTATGCTCATTCTATAAAAAGCGATGCCAAATACTTTGGTTTCACTAAATTAGCTGAATTAGCAGAAAATCAAGAAATGAAGAGTAAGGCAGGAGATATATATTATATTTATAATACATACGATGAAATGATAAACGAAGTAAATCGTTTAATTCATGTAATTAAACAATATTTAGGAAAAGAAGACCCAGCAAACGGTGAAACACCATCAACAACTACACAAACAATCAGTGCTAACCGTGAAGCATATACAGTTCCTACTATTTTAGTGGTAGATGATTCAAACATTGTTAGAAACTTTGTAGGCAGAATCTTTAGTGATTTATACACAGTAGGAGCTGCTAAAGATGGAAAAGAAGCTTTAGAAATAATTGAGTCAAATAAAGATAATAGTAATATTAAAGCTATTTTATTAGATTTAAATATGCCACAAGTAGACGGTTTTGCAGTACTAGATTATATGCAGGAAAATAATTTGTTGCAACAAATGCCTGTATCTATCATTTCTGGGGATTCAACAAAAGAAACAATCGATAGAGCGTTTACTTATCCTATCGTTGATATGATAAAAAAACCATTTAATGATACAGATATCAAAAGAGTAGTAGAAAGAACTATTTTCTTTAAAGAAATGCAATAAAAAAGGGATTTAAGTTTCCCTTTTTTCTTCCTCTAATCCCTTTTCAACACGTTTCTTAATAATATCAATTAATTGATTTTTTAATTCCTGATCAGCATTTTCCCAAATAATTTCTAAAAATACCCCAAGTCCAGGAAGAGTAACTTCATCCTGAGAAGTGACTGATTCATCAATAGCCCTTCGTAAGATATCATAATCATCACCTTTAAAATTATTAATAATATGTTCACGAATACTTAAGTTCATTTAAATCCCTCCTAACTATATTATGGATTAAAATAAAAAAAATATACAAATATCAACAGTAGAAAAGAAAAGGCACCTTTCTTTTCTTTTCATTTTATAGTACAATAAACATGGTGATAAAATGAAATTACAGATAGGTGAGAAAGAATATCCAATCGAAATAAGTAGAAAAAAAGGTAATAAAAATACTTATATTAGAGTAAAAAAAGATATGACAATTCAAGTCACAACAAACTACTTTACAAGTGAAAAAGCAATCACCAAATTAATTGAAGATAATCTCACAAAAATAGAAAAAATGTTATCTCACCAAGAAGTAAAAAACGAGAATAATACAGGCTTTTTCTATCTAGGTAAAAAATATGATATTGTATATGTAGAATATTGTGATATAAAAATAGGTACCAATAAAGTGTTTTTAAATAAAAATATTGATGTAGATAAATGGTATAAAAAACAGGCTCAAGTGATATTTAAAGATCATTTAGATATAATTTATCATCGCTTCTCTAAAAGAATACCATATCCAGATTTAAAGATAAGAAAAATGACAACTAGGTGGGGAGTATGTAACACCAAGACAAAAACAATTACCCTAAATTTAGAACTTATAAAAAGAGATACAAAATATTTAGATTATGTTATTGTACATGAGTTATCTCATTTGATTCATGCAAATCATTCTTCTAGATTCTGGGAATTAGTAGAAGAAAATATGCCAGATTATAAAGAATATCGAAAGGAGATGAAAGATTTCTAATGGTAATTACAAGTTTAGATAATGAAAAAGTAAAAAAATATAGAAAACTAAAGAAAAGAAAATATAGAGAAGAATATGGAGAATTTATAGTAGAAGGAATGCATCTAGTATTAGAAGCTTTTAAAAGTGGAATTATTGAAGAACTAATTATGGAAGAAAATGCCGCAGTTCCATTACTTTGCCCATATGTATATGTAACAAGAGAAATAATTGAACAAATTTCTAATTTAGATACTCCAACAGATGTTATGGCTTTATGTAAAAAACTACCAGATAGAGATATAATTGGGGATAAATTACTAATTTTAGATGAGGTACAAGATCCAGGAAATCTAGGAACAATACTTAGAAGTGCTAAGGCATTTGATATAGATACTGTAATATTATCGGAAAATACAGTTGATTTATATAATCCAAAAGTAGTGCGAGCAACACAAGGAATGTTATTTCATTTAAATGTAATTAGTAGAAAAATAGATACAATTATAGATGTAATAAAAAACAAAGAAATACCCGTATATGGAAGCTCTGTAGATTATGGCATAGATGTATGTGAGTTAAATAAAAAAGATCGTGAGAAGTATGCTTTAATCGTAGGAAACGAGGGAAATGGAGTACGTGCCACAACCTTAGAAAAATGTGATAAAAGATTATATATTAAAATGAATGAAAGAGTAGAAAGCTTAAACGTTGCAGTAGCAACTAGTATTCTACTATATGAGTTAAATAAATAATGGAAAAAATATATTTAGGAAAGATAACATCAACTCACGGAATTAAAGGAGAACTAAAGATAAAAAGTAATTTCACATACAAAGAAAAAGCATTTCGCACAGGAAACCATTTGATAATTGATAACAGACAATATGAGATTAAAACACATAGAGTACATAAAGGCTTAGATATGGTTACATTAGATGATTATCATGATATAAATGAAGTATTATTTTTGTTAAAAAAGAATGTATATATAGAAAAAGAAGAACTAAATTTAGGAAAAGAAGAAGTATTAGATGAAGATTTACTAAAATATCAAATCTTGACAACTTCAGGAAAAAAGGGAATAATAAAAGAAATATTTTATGCAAGTCCCACAAATAAAATCATGCGTGCTGTAATAGAAAAAGAAATATTAGTTCCCCTTGCTTCGCCATTAGTAAAAATAGACGTAGATAAAAAAGAAATTATAATAGATAAGATATTAGAAATGTAGGTGATAATATGAAAATTGATATTTTGACACTCTTTCCAGAGATGTTTGAAAATGTCTTTTCTTCATCTATCATAAAACGAGCAATCAATCAAAAAAAAGTGCAAATAAAAATTCATAACTTTAGGGATTATTCTAAAGATCCACATCATAAAGTAGATGATACTCCATATGGTGGAGGAGCTGGTATGGTATTAACATGTCAGCCAATCTTTGATTGTGTAGAAAGTTTAAAAACCAAAGATAGCAAAGTAATATTACTAACACCAGACGGAATTCCGTATAAACAAGGAACAGCTTATAATCTATCTAAAGAAAAACATTTAATTTTTATATGTGGACATTATGAAGGGTTTGATGAAAGAATACGGTCTCTTTGCGATTTGCAATTAAGTATAGGTGATTATGTACTAACTGGTGGAGAATTAGCGAGTATGGTAATTACAGATTCCATAGTAAGATTATTACCTGGCGTAATAGAAGAAGAATCTCATAAAAATGACTCTTTTAACAATAACTTATTAGATTATCCAACATACACAAAACCAAGAAACTTTCGAGGAATGGAAGTACCAGAAGTATTATTATCTGGAAATCATAAAAGAATAGAAGAGTATAGAAGACTAGAAAGTATAAAGAAAACTCAAAATCGAAGACCGGATTTATTAGAAAAGTAGGTGGTAAGATGTATCAGGTAGCAAATAAAAAATATGAATTCAAAGAAGTAACATTTAGCGATAAGATATATGGCTTTCCAATGGCTAGTTCTAAAAAGATTTTTACTATTGGAAAATACAAAGTAAAAAACATTGTAATTATTAATGCTAAATTAGCTCATCCCTTAATATCAAAGAAGGTATCAAAGGAATATCAAAAATTAGTTGCTACATTGATGGAATTACTAACTAGTGATGATGATACAGGTGAAAGTTTTAGAGAAGCCCTAAATAGAATAGAAAAATTTCGTCAAGAAATAAAAAATAAATACCGCCATTTTTTAAAACAAAAGGAACTAGAAGAAATGGCAAATCAGCTTAAAGTATTTCAACATGAAGCAAATATTCGTTTTATAGAATTACAAAATGCTTTCTATGAAAATACTTTACAACAAGGCAAAGGTAAATAGTGTCAAGAACTACAAAAAAAGTAGTTCTTTTTTATTTAACAAAATGATTTAGGATATAATATAAAAAAAGGAGTAAGAAATGAAAGAGAGACAGAGTAAAAAGTTAATTATAATAATTATAGTATTATTAATATGTTTATTGGGAAGTATATCATATATTATTTATGACAAAGTCTTTATAAAAGAACAAATAGAAACAAAAGAAAAACCAAAAGAAAAAAAGAAAAATCAATCCGTAGAAAATAAAGTGCATGCTTTAACCGAAACAGAACAACAACAGATTTTATCACAAATAAAAGATTATACTCCATCATTGGCTAGTTATTTCCCAATTGATGAAACTCATCCATTATCCAATCAAGCTGTATTAAACTTTGCATTAGTCAAAATAGGTACATTAAGGGATAATATTATGGAAAGTGATATAGAAAAAATATTACAAACGTATTTTGGAAAAAAACACCCATATCAACACGAAGATATAAATTGCTTTGCCGGAGATGGTGTCTTATATAAGTATAACAGTGCCAAGAGAGAATATATTTTTCAAAATACACATGGACACGGAGGACAAGGAAGTTATGCAGCAGAAATATTTTATATAGATGGCACAGCAGATCAAAATAAATACACTGTAAACGTTCATATTGTATATGGAGACTATTGTGGTGGTGTGTGTGGTCCAACACTTAGTTATTACAAGACGAGAGAAGATAGTATGAACAGTCAAAATCCTATTTTAGGTCCATATGAAGAGCCACATACAATTACCAATGAAGAATATGACACTATTAAAGAAAATCTTCCAATAACAACATTTATATTCGAAAAAGATGAAGATAATAATTATGGATTAAAAGCTGTAAAAAACTAAAAATATTTTCTTGCATTTTAT
Source organism: Mycoplasmatota bacterium (assembly GCA_022771205.1). Taxonomy (GTDB): domain Bacteria; phylum Bacillota_I; class Bacilli_A; order RF39; family UBA660; genus Faecimonas. Next base: position 50,162 of record JALFCF010000003.1, read on the forward strand.
AAAAACATAAGTATAACAAATGTACAAAACAACTATTAAAATGTAAGAAAGAAGGAAAAATATGAGATTAACAGAAATACAAAAAGAATTATTAAAGGAAGAAGAAAAAGAATTATGTAGAAAATTAGGAATGGGTATGGGAGATAATAATAGTCTTGAGGAAATCAGACAACTTATAAAAACAAGTGAGAAAATAGTACCAACAGAAAGTGAAAAAGTAGAGTCAGGAAAAGAATTTACAGTATCACTTGATTATGGCGATGATGACAAAGAAATTTTAACTGGCATTTTAGTAGAGGAAAGAACAACTCTTATATCTAATAATAATAATTTGATTTCAGTTCAATCGCCACTTGGTCAAGCAATTCTTGGACAACCAATTGGAAAAGAATTTAATTATAATGTTCAAAAAACATTTCATGTTAGTGGAAGAATCTTAGATGCAAATATTCCAACTATTGAACGTGCTAAAGAAATAGTAAAAACTAAATAAGAGAGATAAAAAGCCAAGAAACTTTGGAATAAATATAATACCTAAAACAAACATTAAAAAAGACATTTCTTGTCTTTTTTTTAATTTTTCGATATAATGTAGGAGTCGTAAGGAAGTGACTTTATGAAAATAAAATATAATCTATTAAAAACTGAAAAAAATTCCAAAGCAAGACTTGGAACCATTGAAACAAACTATGGAACTTATGAAACACCAATGTTTATGCCGGTTGGAACTCGTGCAACAGTTAAATCATTATCAAAAGAAGAATTAAAAGCAGAACACGCCGGAATTATTTTGGCTAATACATATCATTTATGGTTAAGACCAGGGCCAGATGTAATTAAAAATTGTGGTGGGCTTCACAAATTTATGAGTTGGGATCAACCTATCTTAACAGATAGCGGTGGTTTTCAAGTGTTCTCACTTGCCAAAAACAAAAAGAAAGACATTACTGAAGAAGGAGTACATTTTAAGAGTCATATCGATGGACAAAATTTATTTTTAACTCCAGAAAAATCAATAGAGATTCAAAATAAATTAGATAGTGATATTGCCATGAGTTTTGACGAATGTCCTCCAGCAAGTGCTTCATACGAATACTTAAAAAACAGTATTGAAAGAACAATACGTTGGGCAAAAAGAGGAAAAGCAGTACATAATAATCCTAATCAAGCATTATTTGGAATTATTCAAGGTGGTGCACATGAAGATTTAAGAAAGTACTCGGCTATAGAAACTGTAAAGCTAGATTTCGATGGATATAGTATTGGTGGAGTTGCAAACGATGGTGAATCAAAAGAAGATATGTATAAAGCAATTGATTATTCAACTCCATATATGCCTGAAGACAAGGTCAGATATCTGATGGGAGTAGGAGAACCAGTAGATATTATTGAAGGAGTTATTCGTGGTGTCGATATTTTTGATTGTGTTTTGCCCACAAGAATTGCTAGACATGGACAAGCCTTTACAAGAGACGGAAAAATCAATTTAAATAATGCTAAATATAAAGAAGATTTATCCCGTATAGAAGAAGATTGTGATTGTTACACATGCAAAAACTACTCTAAAGCTTATATCAGACATCTAATAACGACAGGAGAAACATTAGGAGGAAGATTGTTATCAATCCATAATATTAGATTTTTAATTAGACTAACAGAAGAACTACGAGAGGCAATTAAAAATGATAATATTTTAGAATATAAGCAAAACTTTATAGAAAGATATAATAAAAAGTAGAAGTCCTACTTTTTATTTTTTGCAGAAATTTGATTAATGAGTATTAACTTGTTATAATAAAAACATAGATGGGAGATAGCATGCGAGAAACAAAAAACGACTTAGTAGAACAAATAAAAAAAGAATTAAAAACATGGAATGAAGCAAAATCAAAATATTATAAATGTACCAAAAAAGATATGAAAAACTTTTTAGCTAGCATCAAAGCAGGACACTATGACAAAATGTTAAATAATACTTATTACTATTCATTGAATTCATTAATATCTTGGCATAAATTACGTTTAGAAAGACAATCAAGGTGGCAACCAATGAGCCCAATCACAACAGAAAATTATGAAGTGTTTAAAGAAATTAAAAGAGTTTTAGGACATATCAATGATTTGATTAATAGTAATACAGTTGGTACTTATCATCAAACTCTTCCTACGAAAGAAGAATTACAAGAGATAATAGCTATTTACCAAAATGTAATAATTACAGATTATTCGTATAATGAAACAGAGCAGGTAAAGAAAAGAATTAAAAAAATGAATATCTATGATAATAAAAAGTTCCCACATAACACAGAAGAATTATCAGCTATTTTCTTTCCACAAATTGTGAAGCTTTCTTCAAGATACGAAGGAAAATGTGTAGCAAAAAATATACAAACTATCAAAGATCCAGTACAAGAAATAAAAAATAGTATCTTAGAAGGAAATATAAGAGAGATATTTATAAATGATTGTCGAAGCAAAGAAGAGTGCTATATCAGAAGAATGATATTAAGCCAAATTGATATACCAGCTGCTATATATGAGAACTATTATTTTTTCTTCACATTAGCAATAGATATGGTAAGAAGTGCTTTGGAAGAAGGACTAGTATTAGATGATGAATTACAAGATTTACTATGGAAAGATATTTATATAAGTAAGACAACAATATTCCCACTAGTAACAGCAGTTTTAACATCGTTAGAGCAGGAGCAAAAATCAATAAACATTATGGAAGAACTAAAAAAATCCCAAAAAGATAATAATTTTTCTGGAGACATAGTAACTAGAAAATATCAAAATAAAATTCATGTAGATGGTATGATTACTATTTATTCTATGAATCCTGAAAATATTCCTTATTTTCTACAAAGCTTACAAAGTAAATATAACAGATTATATGAAGAAGGAACGGATTATGAATTTATAGAAGGATGTATAGAAATTATGGGAGACTTGATGATATCGCAAATTTTTCTAGATGGAAATAAAAGGACAGCTAAATGTCTATTTAATAAGATGTTGCTTTCACGAGGAATACTTCCTCCTGTAGTTGATTTAAATGAAGATGAATTGTCTTTATGGGATTCGTTTGTTAAAAGTAGAAATTTAAACTATATCAAGGCAAAAGAAAAAATACTTGAACAAACAAAAGAAATGGCATTACAATTTAAAGAAGGGTATTATGATAACAAAGTAATAGTATCAGAAGCAGCAGCTTCAAGACCCGATTTTTGTAATAAATATTATAGACGATAAGGAGAAAAATATGAGAGAAGTAAAAATACATGGAATTTATAAACATTTCAAGGGAAACTATTATTTAGTAGAAGAAATAGTAAAAAGCAGCGAAACATTAGAGGATATGGTAGTATATAGAAAACTATATGAAGATGGCACTTGCTGGGTAAGACCAATAACTGATTTTCTAGCAGAAGTAGATCATAATAAATATCCAAAAGTAAAGCAAAAGTATCGTTTTGAATTACAAGAAATAGAAAGTGTTATGGATAAGTTTAACGGTGAATAATATGGTTAAATTAGTAAAGTTTAAGGATATTACAAATGAAGAACTAGACAGAATTATTAATAAACATTACACCCACTGGAAACAATTTAATCCAGCCTTAGATTTAGAAGAAACTATAAATAAATTTAAAAACCAGTTTACAAAAGAAGAAGGACTTCCAATTGGTTTTGCTTGCTATAACAATAACACATTAGTTGGTTTTTGTACTTTACAAAAAAACAATCTAAAAAAATATCTAGAGATTTGTTCTTGGATTTGCAGTGTAATGATTTTTGAAGAATATCGTCATCAAGGATATGGTACAAAAATGTTACAAGAAATAGCTAATAAAGCAAAAGAATTAGGATATAACAAAGTATATTTATGGACAGATCAAGCTCCAGAATTTTATAAAAAGATAGGTTATACATATCTACAACAAGTAGAAAAAAATGAAGGTGGATATGGAGAATTATTCTATAAAGAGGTAGACTAATGAATAGATGTAGTTGGGTAAACTTAAATAATCCTTTATATATAAAGTATCACGATAACGAATGGGGACAACCTGTTTATGAAGATACTAAGTTATTTGAAATGTTACTGTTAGAATCATTTCAAGCTGGTCTCTCATGGGAATGCATTTTAAATAAAAGAGAATCATTTAAAGAAGCTTTTGATAATTTTGATTATGAAAAGATTAGCAAATATGATGACAATAAAGTAAATAAGTTAATAGAAAACAAAAATATCATCAGAAACAAAAGAAAAATTACAGCAACGATAAAAAATGCCAAAATATTCATGGAAATTCAGAAGGAATACAAAACTTTTTCTAACTATATATGGCATTTTACAAAAGGTAATGTGATATATGAGTATAATAAGACTACATCATCATTATCAGATGAAATATCAAAAGATTTGTATAAACGAGGAATGAGATTTGTAGGAAGTACGATTATCTATTCTTATTTACAAGCAATAGGAATTATTAATTCACATGATAACAAATGTTTTTTATATAAAGAAAGTAAGTAGATATATGAAGAATGATTTAGATAGGTTTATAGAAGCTCAGAAAAATACTTATAACAGAGCTTTACAAGAAATAAAAAATGGTAAAAAAGAAAGTCATTGGATTTGGTATATCTTTCCTCAAATAAGAGGTTTAGGTCATAGTGAAAGAGCAAACTATTATGCAATTGAAGATATAGAAGAAGCAACAAACTACCTAAAAAATCCTATTTTATATGCTAGATTAATAGAAATATCAAAAGCATTACTAGAAGTAGAGGAAAAAACTGCTATCGAAATATTAGGATATGTAGATGCCATGAAAGTAAAATCATCTATGACCCTTTTTCATCTTGCAAATCCAGAAGAAAAAACATATATAGAAGTATTAAATAAATATTATCAAGGTGAAAAAGACGAAAAAACAATACAATTATTACAAAAAAATTATCAATATCAACAAAATAGAAAAAATATCATATAAAGAATAAAGAAAGTTGGTGACATCATGAAAGGACAAAATATGTATCTTGCTTTTGGTAGTGAGATAATTTATGATGATGCTGAATTTAATATTGAAGAAAAAGATAAAGTAGGAGTCGTTGGAGTAAATGGAGCAGGGAAAACTACATTATTTAGAATCATTTTAAAAGAAGAACGACTAGATGGTGGTAAAGTAACTATTAATAATAAAAAAATAGGTTATCTACCTCAAGAAATTAGTTTTCAAGATAAAGAAATGAATGTCCTTGATTATCTTTATAGTGCTAGACCTATAGAAAAGTTAGAAAAAGAACTAAATAGTATATATGAAAAGTTACCAAATGAAGAAGAAAAATCACAAACAAAATTATTGAGAAGAGCGGAACAGATTCAAAACGAGTTGGATAGCTTACATCAATATACTGCAGAAGATGAACTTTTATCTTTAATAGAAAATATGAAAATAGAAAGTGAACTACTAGAGATGAAAGTAGGAGAATTATCTGGAGGTCAAAAATCAAAGATTGCTTTTGCCAGACTACTTTTTTCTAATTCTGATATTTTACTTTTAGATGAACCAACAAATCATTTGGATATGAAAACCAAAGACTTTGTTACTAACTATTTAAAGAATTATCATGGTATGGTATTAGTCATAAGTCATGATATTGATTTTCTAAATGAAGTAATTACTAAAACAATGTTTATCAATAAAGTAACTCATAAAATAAAAGTTTACAAAGGAAACTATCATGAATTTAAAAGACTTTATGCTAACGAAATGTTGGAGAAAGAATTAAGAATACAAGCACAGGAAAGAGAAATAAAAAAACTAGAAGAAGTAGTAAAAAAAGCAGAACAAGCATCTGCGACAAACCATAAGTTAAAGAAAATGGGCCAGTCACGAAAAAAACTACTAGAAAAAAAATTAGATGAGTTAGAAACCAGAGAGGAAAAATATAAAACAGTAACTATGAAAGTAGATCCACTAGAAAAAAGTGGTAAGATTCCTCTAGAAGTAGAAAACCTAACTTTTCATTATCCTAATAAAAAAGACTTATATAGAAAACTATCTTTTCAAATGTCTCGAGGAGAAAAATTTTTAATCGTAGGAGAAAATGGCGTAGGAAAAACTACACTTTTAAAATTAATTCTAGGTCAATTAAAACCAATTCAAGGAAAAGTAGAATATGGTTATCATGCAAGTATTGCTTACTATGCTCAAGAATTAGAAATATTAGATGAAGAAAAAACAATTTTAGAAAATATTGACAATCCAAACTATAACGATCAAGAATTAAGAACATTTTTAGGAAACTTTCTATTCTCTAATGATGACGTTTTCAAAAAAGTAAAAGTGTTATCCCCTGGAGAAAAAGCAAGAGTTGCACTATGTAAGATATTAATTAAACGTACAAATATAATTATATTAGATGAACCAACGAACCATTTTGATCCAGAAACACAAGCAGTTATTGGAGAAAACTTTAAAAATTATACAGGAACTATTATCATGGTAAGTCACAATCCTTCATTTGTAGAACAAATAGGAGTAACAAGAATGCTAGTCTTACCAGAGGGAAAAATTATGGAGTATAGTAAAGAATTATTGCATTATTACTATTACTTAAATACAGAATTAGTATAAGGAGGGAATATGGATAAAATAAAAGAACTAATACTTATCATTTTAGGAGGATTAATTCTTCTAGCTATTCTTTGGTTTTTCTTCTTTGTAGCTTTACCAATCATTGCTATTATATTATTAATATTATTCATATACTTTTTTATTACAAAGAAAGTTTCATTTAAGAAGATAACAAAGAAAGTCAAAAAGAAAAAAGATGACATAAAAGACGCAGTAATTATAGAAGAAAAATAAATAATATGACTAGATTAAAAAGCATCTAGTTTTCTTTTTTTTCAAAAAAAGGTATAATAAAAAAGAAGGATGATAATATGAAAATTGCATTATTAGAAGATTTAGGTGTCTCTGATGAATATTTAGAGAAGCAAAAAGAAAAATTGGCAGAGAAAAATTACCAATTAATTATCTATAAAAAAGCAGATAAAATAGAAGAAAAAATAAACCAAGTAAAAGATGCTGATGCCATTATTTTAGCAAATACTCCTCTAGAAGAAGATGTAATAAAACAGGCTAATAACTTAAAATTTATAGATGTAGCTTTTACCGGTGTAGATCATATTCCAACAGACATATGTCATAAGAAAAATATTGTGATTAGTAACGCTTCTGGCTATGCAACTCATGCAGTTAGTGAATTGTGCGTTGGTTTTATGATAGATTTATTACGTAATATTAAAGAAAATGAACAAAATTGTAGAACAAGAAAGACAAAATCTAAAACCATAGGAAATTTACTACACGGAAAGACAGTAGGAATTATTGGAGCCGGAAAAATAGGGCGAGAAGTAGCAAGAATTTTAAAAGCCTTTGGTTGTTATGTAATTGCATACAATAGAAGTAAAATAGAAGATGAAAACATTGATAAACAAACATCATTGGAAGAATTATTAAAAGAGTCAGATATAGTAACAATTCATTGCCCATTAACAAAAGAAACTGAAGGTTTAATAGGAAAAAAAGAATTTGACCAAATGAAAAAAAGTGCTATATTAATTAATACGGCAAGAGGAAAAATTGTAAATAATGAGGAACTAGCAAAAGCTTTGAATGATAAAAGTATTGCAGGTGCTGGTATAGACGTTTTTGATAAAGAACCACCAATTGAAATAAATTACCCATTATTCCATAGTCCAAATGTTATTGTAAGTCCGCATATTGGTTATGAAACTGTGGAATCTTTAGAACAAAGAGCGGACATTGTTTTTGATAATTTGTATGCTTGGATTGAGGAAAGTCCTAAAAACCAAATAAAGTAAGGGAGTATAAAGTGAAAAGATATATATCTAAACGAGATGATAAATGTTATACTAATATGTTGAAAATTATAAATACAATTGGAGGAAGAAACTTAGATTATAATTGGTTAATAACAGAAATAGAAACAAATACTGGAGACTATTTTTATGATCAATATATTATACTTAGTAATAATGAATTATTAGATAAATTAGAAAGTAATGAGATACAATGGATTTGGGGAAACTTTTCAGGAATTCCAACAAAATATAGTAAAAAAGAGATTTTAACTTCAAAGCTACCAGGGCTAGATAATATTGACAAAAAGATTATTACTATTCAACATCCTTTAGCAGAAATAGAAATTATAGCTTATGATTCTACTTTTGTTCAAATTATTACTAAAGATGAAAATATAGCTAAGAATTTTAAAAAACTATATCCAAAATCTCAAAGTACTTTAGATGAAAAATAAAAATTATCTCTTGTAAAAGCAGTAGGAGGAAGTATGACTAAGAAGTTAATAACAGCAACAATTTTAATTATAATAGGAGAAGTATTATCACTTACTAGAGTATATTTTGCTGAAGCTATGAGTGGTGTGCCAGGTTTAATAACAGGATTAATCTTAGTGGTTTCGATAATTTTAGAAATCATTGGAATTGTATTATTATTTATATGTATTGCTGAGTATGATAAAAAGAAATAGGGTAGCTATGTACAAAAAATAAATTTTATGATATAATATAGCAAATAGATTTTAAGGAGAGTGGATAACGTGAATGGTATTCTCTAATTTCTTTGTAAAAGAAGAAAATAGAGGAGTAAATCCTGTGCTTATAATATTATCTGGAAAAAAATAAGATAAAATAAAAGAAAGCGAAGGAGAAAATGTTAACGAAACAAAGGGTAAATAAAAGATTACCCGAATATCAAGAAATAAAAGAATTAATGAAACGTTCCTTTCCTGAAAATGAATTATATTCTATGTGCTTTTTAATGCTAGTATCAAAAATTAAAAAAGTAGATTTTTTAGCATATTATGACAATAATAATTTTATAGGTTATACTTATATAATTCAATCTAAAAAAGTAGCTTATATAATGTATCTCGCTGTGAATGACAAATTATATTCAAAAGGATATGGTAGTCAGATTTTACAAGATATAATAACTACAAATAAAGACAAGTCTATCGTTTTAGATATTGAACCAATTGATGAGAAGTGTAACAATCAGGAACAACGTAAGAAAAGATATAAGTTTTATTTAAAAAATGGTTTTAAAGAAACAGGGTATTTCGTAGAAGATATTGAAGATGGTAGTGATTATCTTATTTTATCAACTACAGGGAATTTTCCTAAACAAGAATGTGAAAAATTATTAAGAGGACTATCATACGGAACATATAAGCGAAGATATCAAAATAAAAAATTAAAGAAAAATAATCAGTAATTTGAATTGTATGCTACTATAATAAAATATTTTTATTGATATACATTTTAAATATAAATGCATTAGCATTAAAAAATTATATATAATTGTATGAAATAGAATAAATATTTCATGAAGTTTTTGGAGAAGAATAAAATAAAAAAGTCAGCTATATAAAAGCTGACTTTTTACAGAGTGTTGAACTTTGTCAACACTCTGTAAAGTAAACAGTAATGTTTACTTTTTTTATGATAAAATGAATAGGAGAGGTGATAATATGAAAAAAGATAATTTTATCGTCGAATGTGAAGAGAGTCTCCCTTATATTAATGATCTAAAGTTAAAACTAAAGCAAGAATCTGATAGAATACTAAATTTTTTTGAACTACAAGAATTAAAAAAAGCAAAGATAATAAAAATATGGACAAATAAAGAAGCATATCAACAGTATTTAGAACATTATGTAGATACATATTATGATTGGATGTGTGCAGATACTTATGATGGTAATATCAATTTATTATCAATAGAAGAATGTAAAAAAACAGAAGCTCACAAGAATATGACATTAAAAGAAATGTTAGAAAATATTACTCATGAATTTGTACATGCATGTCAACAAGAAATAAATAAAGATTCCAAAAACGTAGAATGGTTTTGGGAGGCACTAGCAACCAATTTAGCGAATCCCTTTGACCATGTAGCTAGTATGCAATGTGAAGATGAGGAGTTAATCAATAATTTTAATGCTACTCCTTTCGCATATGAGATATGTTACACAATAGGTAAATATTTATTAGAAAACTATTCAAAAGAACAAATTTTAGAATATGTAAAACAACCAGAAAAACTCAGAAAAGAAGCTAAAACAATTTTTGCAGCAGAAAAAATCTGGTTTAATAAACAATATTTACCATTATCTAAAATAATAGAAAATAAAGACTTTGTAATTTATGGACCAAGTGATATTTCAGCAATTTCTAAAGATATATTGGATTTAATAACAAACAAAAAAGAAAAAATCCTACAACAATTTAAATTAGATTCTTTTAGAAAAATACAAATAAATTTATTTGATAATCAAGATATCTTTGTAAAATTTATAAAAAGTTTAAGATGGCAAGGCACAACAATACCACAATATTGTAAAGGAACATATGATAATTATATGGTTAATTTCTGTATAGCAGATATGGATGTTAAATTAAAGATTAGTACTTTAAGTAGTAAAATTATTCATGAATGTATCCATATTATTTATAACAGTTTATCAGATCAAAGAATTATATGGCTAGATGAAGGTTTAGCAATGAATCTATCTGGAGAAATGAATGATTTATTAGATAAAGAAGCTTTGATAAACTTAATTGAAACAAGAATAAAGCCAATGAAATTCCCAAAAGATTTAAATGATTTAATCCATGGTAGCAAGTTTGTAAATGATGATTATAATGGATACCCATTATCTTATTTATCTGTTAGATACTTATTAGAAACAAAAACAGATGAAGAATTATTACAAATGATAAAATTTAGTGAAAAAGCAAAAGAATTAGGACCAGAGATATTATCTAAGGCGATAAATTACTATCAACAATAAAATAACACTATCAGTAAAATAAGGATTCATAAAAGAAGCTAAAAATGTAGCTTTTTTTATTTTGTAAATTCAGTTATAATAAAAATAAAATATAATAAAACAAGTAGAATCAAAAGACTAAGAAGATTTCTATATCATAAGGTAAGAAGGTAAGAAGATGTTAGAAACTATAACAACAAAAATACAATATAATGCCGTGGTAATATTATCATATTTCTTTATTTGTTTAGTGATTTTAATATTAGATAAACTAGTACAAGGAAGATTAGTAAATAATCTGTTTTCAACAGGAAGAAATGATTCTTTATTAAATCCATTAACTTACTTTAAATTAATATCTCACTCATTAGGACATAGCAGTTGGGATCACTTGTACAATAATTTTTTAAAAATATTATTAATTGGTCCATTAATAGAAGAAAAATATGGTTCTTTGAATCTTTTAATAATGATAATATTAACCTCGTTAATAATAGGAATTATTAACCGAATATTTAGTAAAAATAGAATTCTTGGTGCTAGTGGAATAGCATATATGCTAATAGTATTATGTTCCTTTGTAAATATAGAATCTGGAAAAATTCCAATTACTGTAGTATTAATTATTTTATTTTTTGTAGTAGATGAAATTATAAATCTTCTAAAGAGAAAGAAAGATGGTATATCCCATCTAGGACATGTAACAGGAGCAATCTGTGGAATATTATTAGGCATACTTAGTATGAATGGAATAAATATAATTAAATAAAAAGTGACTAGAAAAAATCTAATCACTTTTTTTATTTAAAGTATTTTCTAACTCATCCAAGAATTTAGAGGCTACTTTAGAAAATAATTGCTGTTTCTTCCACATAATATAAAGGTTTGCTTCAATAGAAGGGGATAAAGGTAAGAAACACAAATTATTATTACCATTAATATCAATTAATTTATCGATTGCAATAGCATATCCCATTCCTTCAGAAACCATAAGACCAGCATTAAAAATCAAACTATAAGTGGCAACTACATGTAAATCCGATAGTTGCTTTCCAAACCATCTCATAAGTAAAGAATCTTCACACAATTGTCGAGATAAAATTAATGGTACATTTAATAAATCCTCTTTTGTTACATAACCTTTTTTTGCTAAAGAGGAATCTTTTCTTGCTACAACCCCTCTTGGTAAAAGTAGATAATTATAATTAGTTTTGTCCATAGGATCAATGAAAATACCAAAATCGATTAAACCACGTTCTAAGTCTTCTAAGACATTCTGCTTATCACCACTAGAAATATGAAATCTAATATTTGAGTATGTGTGCTGAACACTCATCATCATTTGAATGATAGTTCGCAATCCTTCAGTTTCTGCACATCCAATTGCAATATCTCCTCCAATAAGAGTATCAGAATATTTAATGTCAGTGATAGTTTTGTCAGATAAAGAAACAATTTCTTCGGCACGTTTGCGTAGTAAAAGACCATCTTCTGTTAAGGTAATCTTTTTATTACCGCGAATAAATAGCTGTTTTCCTAATTCTTCTTCTAATTCCTTTAGTTGGCGCGATAAAGTTGGCTGCGTAATGTGTAAAGACATAGCTGCGTTAGTAATGTTTTTTTCTCTCGCAACAGCTAAAAAATACTTTAAAACTCGAATTTCCATAACATCACCACTTTTATTATAATATATCATCATGCTTAAAAAGCATAATAAAACATACGATATAAGTATTTATTATTAATAAATAACTTTATAATTAAGTTAAAAATAATGTTAATTGAAAAGGAAAAAATGAATAATAAAAAAATAGTGCTATTAGTAATATTATTTATCATTGGATTGACTATAGCAGTCAGTGGAATATTTTTAATTTTGTTAAGTGACACAGGAAATAAAATATCAATGAATAAATTTGTAAAAACAGTAGAAAATAGTGGCTGTAAAATAAATGATAAACAAGAAAATTTAACAGGAAACATTAAAAACCAAGCCATCAGTATGGACTATGGTTGTCCGTATTATGTTTCATATATAGAATTTGATAATGATAGTTATCAGAAAGAATACATAGAAACAAATATAAATAAAATAAAATCAAGTAACGGAAACTCTACTACAACAGTAAGTATTAATGTAAATGATTATATATATTATACTTCTCTAGGTAAGAATTATGATTTGGTTTTACAAAAAGAAAATATGGTTGTATTAGGTATGGCACCAAAGAATAATAAAGACAAGTTAAATGGATTAATAGATGACTTAGATATTAAAGCAAAAGTATCATTAGAATATGCGTGGGTATCAATATTAGGAGTAATCATATTGATAGTATCAATTATTATGATAGTAATAGATTTAGCAAAGAATCAAAAAAAGAAGACAGCACAATAAAAAGGTCATAAGACCTTTTTTAGTTTGCAAATTTAATAACCAATATATTATCCACTATCATACTATTAGGATAAGACTTCATCTTCTTGAATTTAGAACTATTTAATATCTGATTATACTGTTCTTCATTTACAAAAGAAATAGAATAACCAACATAATATTTCATAAATCTTTCCCAACCATTTTTTAAATTAGAATATTCTTCCCAAAATAAAGGGTAGTTGCTGACAAAACCATAAGTAAGAGAGCTAATATCCAAATTATTTTCTTGAATATTTCCAACAATCATTAATTGGTGACAATTAGTTTCTATCATTTCGTCTTTAATATCATTAGCAACTTCATAGGTCTTACGATAAGTATTATCTAGAGTTTGGTATGTTGCTTGATCTTGAATCAAATATCCTCGAACGATAAGAATAAGTATAATACATCCTAAAATAGTTAATATTTTATTATCAGATATAAGATACCCAAAGAAAATAATAAATAATAAATAACCACTACTCATTAATAACTGTAACGAAGTATCAGGAAGAATAATACTAATAACATTAACACAAAGAGGCAAACAAATAATTAAGAAAGTTAAAAGTAAATTATATTTCCATGATAGTTTATTCTTTATTGCAGAAAGAATAATACTTATTAAAATAATTCCTAAAAAGAAAATATTATAAATATTAATTGATAAATTACCATTATTAACTATCTTATCTGAAAAATAATATTGATAAAAACTTAAATAACAATCTATTATTCTTTTTGGTATATCAAATATAGTAGAAAGACTAAAAGAATTAGCTCCACGATAACTACTCATATCAACTTGAAAAATAAGTAGCGAAATCTTCATAAGAATAAAATAAAAAATAGTTCCTAAAAGAGTAATTAATAATGGAATCAATAAATCTTTCCAAATAAATTTATTATCAAAAATTCTTTTTATTGAATATAAAGCAATTAAAGTAACAGGAACTGCAAGATATGCTTGATATAAACTCAAAGAAGTACAAATAAGAAAAATAGGAAGAAGATATTTAATAATCTTATTCTGACTATTAGCTAGCAAATAAATACTTAATACACCACATAAGAAAGCAAAAGAATAAGGTAGTGCACAATAATGAAAAAGTAAAGTAGCAGAAACAATAGGACTACTACTGATTACTAACAAACTCAAAGTTTGTACAACTTTATTTTTAATAGTAAATAAATCTAAAAGTAAAACACTACTAATTCCAAATAAAATAATAGAAAGAAAAATCTCTAAATCTTTAAACACCATAAAACCTTTTAAAAGTCCAAAAATATATAACCCGAATCTCCCTAAAGAAACTTCCCAACTATAACCATCATAATAATTAGCATTTAATAAAACATCAGCCGTTAAAATATCTTTTGTAAATAATGCCAGATGAATTAATATACTAGAAACAATAAAAAATAAAAGCATAAATCTATATTTTTCTATAAAATTATTTAATTTTTTCATAATATCACCATCAACATTTTAACATAACTGATAAATATTATACAAATTATGGTATAATCAAAAGAGAAAATATAGAAGGAGTAAGTATGAAAGAAATATTAAAGATTAGTCATTTAACAAAATATTATGATAAAACTCTAGCTGTAAATGATTTATCTTTATCGCTAGAAGAAGGAGAAATATTTGGTTTTATTGGGCCAAATGGAGCAGGTAAATCAACAACTATTCGAGCAATTATGAATTTAATTACGAAGACCAAAGGTAAAATTTATTTAAATGGAGAAATACTAGATAAAAATAATATAAATCAAAAAGAATTAATTGGCTATCTACCTAGTGAAGTACATTTATATGATGATTTAACTGTGAAGGAAATGTTAGATTATCATGAATCATTCTATAAGAAAAATCTTACTAAACGAAGAAAAGAATTAGTAACTAGACTACAAATTGATGAAACTAAAAAAATAGAAGATTTATCACTTGGTAATTTAAAAAAGGTAGGTATTGTTTTAGCATTAATGCATGAACCAAAGATATTAATACTAGATGAAGCAACAAGTGGACTAGATCCAGTGATTCAAGAAGAGTTCTATAACTTATTAAAAGAAGAAAAAAAGAAAAAGACCACTATTTTTTATTCTACTCATATCTTAAGTGAAATATCCAAAATATGTGACCGTGTAGGCATGATAAAAAATGGAACTCTGATAAAAATAGAAGAAGTTGCTGAACTTCAAAAAAAAGAATTATCTTTTATTACCATTACTTCATCAAACATAGATCAAATTATAGAAGAACTAAAGATTAAACCAATATTAAAAACCAAAGATACCATAAAGTTTAAAAATGTAATAGAAATAAATAAATTATTAAAAATTCTTTCTAAAATAAAGATAGATAAGCTTTTAATAGAACCAGCAAACATAGAAGATATATTTTTGCATTATTATAAGTAGGTGATAAGATGTTAAAAAGAGAGTTAAAAGTAAATTTTAAAAGTTTTATAATCTGGTTATTAGTATTAATAAGTTTATTTTTAGTTATATTTTTAATTTATCCATCTATTGTAAATGGTGATACTATGAAATCTTTAGATGATTTAATGAAGATTTTCCCAAAAGAAATACTAGCAGCTTTTAATATGGATA
This sequence comes from Mycoplasmatota bacterium, assembly GCA_022771205.1. Taxonomy (GTDB): domain Bacteria; phylum Bacillota_I; class Bacilli_A; order RF39; family UBA660; genus Faecimonas. The sequence goes on from JALFCF010000003.1 coordinate 66,108, forward strand.
TATCATCTATTAGTAGTGCTTTTGGTTGGTATAAAACAGAGGGTTTTGTTTTTATTTTATTAATAACAGCTTGCTACAGTGGAATATTAGGTTCTAATATCTTACTAAAAGAAGAAAATGATAAAACTATTGAGTATTTAAATTCACTACCAGTAAGTAGAGAAAAAATAGTAATAACAAAAATGATTAGTGGACTAATCTATATAATTCTTTTGATATTAGGAATAGGTTTATTTAATTATATTGGTCTAACAATAAGTGGAGATATTGATAATAAATTATTTCTTTTGTTAAGTATAATACCATTATTTCCATCTCTTGTTGTATATTTTCTATGTTTTGCTTTATCCACATTTGCTAAAAAAACAAGAAAAATGTTAGGACCAACATTTGCTATTGTATTTATAAGCTACATACTATATATGTTTTCTAGTATTGCAGAAGAAGTTGAATTTCTAAAGTATTTTTCTATTTTCACTTTAGCAGATAGTCGTAATGTCATACAGTATATAAAAATAGAACCAATTACAGTAGCTATAACAATCTTGTTATCAGTTATGTTAATAGTAATATCTATTATTAGATATCATAAAAAAGAATTAATATAAAAAGAAATCATAGGTACCTGATATGATTTCTTTTTTTGTCTATTTATATAATATGATAGGAGGTGAAATAATGTTAAAAGGAATTGATATTTCTAGATACCAAAATGGAATAAATATTAGTAATTTAGATATAGATTTTGTAATAGTAAAAATAACCGAAGGAGTTGGTTATTCTGATCCTAATTATAAAGAGTTTTTAAATCAAGCGCTTAAAAGCAATAAAAAAATAGGACTATATCATTATGCAAGACCGGATTTAAATAATACTTCAGAAGATGAAGCTACATGGTTTGTATCAAAAGCAAAAGACTATATCAAACAAGCAATATTAGTACTAGATTGGGAAGTAGATACCAATAAGACAGACTGGGCATATAATTTTTTAAAAACCGTATATGAAAAAACTAAAGTAAGACCAATTATTTATATGAGTGCATATCCTGCAAATACTTATAATTGGACAAAAGTAGTAAATGGAAACTTTGGGCTTTGGATAGCAAGTTATGGTGCTAATACAGGGGCTCCAGGGGCACCACCAACTAATAAATACTGGCCGTTTTATATCTTATGGCAATATACTTCAAAAGGATATATTAATGGTTATTCTAAAAATTTAGACTTAAATTATTTTTACGGAGATAAAAATATATGGGATAAATATGCAAACCCAGTAGGTGAAGTCTCACCACCATCAAAAAAATATGAAGTAGGAGATGTTGTAACTTTCAATTATTTATATAAAAATAGTTATGCTCAAGGAAAAGTATCCTCACTAGTACACAGTGGAACGATAACGAAAGTTATAAATGATAGACCAGCTCCATATTTAATCAATAGAGGAACTGGTTGGCTTTCTGATGATTTAATATTAACTGCTACAACAGATGAATTCACAATTGGAACAAAAGTAAAAACAACTAAAAAAGGGAATGCTTCATCAGATGGAACAAGTAATACTGCTAAAAAGGGAATTGCAGGAACAATTACTAGAATAATGCCAAATGCTAAATACCCATATTTAGTATCAACAACAGTTCCAATGGGATGGTATAAACAGGAAGCATTAGAAAAGATATAAAACTCTTGAAATTTAGTAATATAGCATATATACTTATATATAATAAGAGAGGTTAGAGTATGAAGAAAAATATTGTAATAGCAATTCTAATAATTGCTTTAGTAGGGGCAGTAGGTTATATTGGATATGATAAAGTATGGTCAGAAAAAAATCCAAAACAAACAAATGAAAAACAAAAAGAAATAGAAACAGAACCAAAAGAAGAAGTCTTAGAAACAACAGATCAAGTAGTTTTAAATGCCATGAACAAAATTAATTCAGCGTGGGGATATTATTGTGGAACAGATTCAGTATATATGACAACAAAGAAAGTAACAGCAGCAGATATTTCTAATGATTTTGCATATGTGACAGTGATGAATAAGCTAGCAACAGATACTAATTCACCTGTACCAGCATCAAGATTAGATAAAGCAATTGATGAAATTTTTGGAAAAGATTATCAATTTGAACATAAAAATTATAGTAGTTGCCCAATGTATTCATATGATGCAGCAACAGGAAACTATAATTTTGTTGGATCAGCATGTGGTGGTACATGTGGGCCAACTAATATAAAAGAAATAGTAAAAGCAATCAAAAAAGATCAAACATTAGAAATTTATATAAGAGTTATTTTTTCTAATCCAGAAATAGCAGAAGGTGAGAGATATTCTTATTGTAAAGATTCTAATCTAGAACAAATAGTTGGATATCTATCATATGAAGATAGAATATATAATGAAGAACAAGTTACTGATTTAGTATCTAAAGGAAGTTTATATAAATTTACATTTAAACTAGAAGATGGTAATTATGTCTTTTATTCTTCTGAATTACAATAAGCCTATATTTTATAGGCTTTTTTAATGCTATAATAAAAAAGAGGTGATAAAGTTGATACTTATGATAAGTGGTAGAACTGATATTGTAGCTTTTTACACTCCTTGGCTAATAAATAGATACCAAGAAGGGTATGTAGATGTAAGAAATCCATTTAATAAAAAAATGATAAGTAGAATTAATTTTAATGATGTAGAAGCAATTATGTTTTGTACCAAAAATCCAAAACCAATCCTACCATATCTAAAAGATATAAAAAAACCCAAATTATTTTATATAACTTTAACACCATACTTAAAAGATATAGAACCAAATTTACCAGCAAAAAAAGAAATCATTAATTCTATCAGAGAAGTAAGTAACATAGTAGGAAAAGAATTTACATATGTACGATATGATCCCATATTTATTAATGATAAGTATACAATAGAGTATCACATAAAAATGTTTGATAGAATGTGTAAAGAATTACATGGATATATTAAGCATGTTATTATATCTTTTTTAGACGATTATAAAAATGTAAGAAAAAATATAAAAGTTATTAATCCTAAATCTCTAACAAAAGAAGATTATAAAAAAATAGGAGAGAGCTTTTCTAATATTGCTACAAAATACAATATGACGGTCCAAACATGTTATGAAGAAGAAAATTTATTAGAATATGGATTTATAAAAGGAGAATGTTTATCTCGTGAACTAGCTTGGAAGCTAACAGGAAAAACAAATTTTAAAAAATGGAAAGCAAGACATTGCGATTGTGTAGAAATGGTAGATATAGGAGCATATAATACTTGTAGTCACTTTTGTAAATATTGCTATGCTAACTATGATGAAAAAGAAGTAGAAAAGAATAAAAAAATGCACAATCCAGCTTCATCATTACTAATTGGTAATATAGAAAAAGATGATATTATTAAACAGAGAAAATAAAGCTTTAAAAAAAATACTTTTTTTGTTAAAATATAGGTGGTGATGAAAATGTCAGATGAAGAATTAAAAAAAGAACTAGATAAGGCGGCGGGGAACAACCTAATAGAAGGACATGAAATTACGGACGAAGAGAAAAGTTTAATATATAGAATTTATCAAAAATATAAAGGTAATTATGGTGAAAAAGCAATTGATTCTTTATTATATGGTGTGGCAGTAGGTATAGAAGATATGAATAAGCAAGAGGCAACTACATATGGCAAACGTAAAAAGTAGACTAGATGAAGCTTTGACTGAACAATCAAAGTATTGTTATCCAAATACTGATGTTTTGATAAATAAATTAGGAATAACAAATCAAGAAGATTTAGATATGGCAGAAAGAAGAATAACAACTCTTATGTTGATGGATTTACAAACTACACCATTACCTAAGCCAGGAACTTTTTTTACTCCAGAATATTATTTTAGTTTACATAAAAAAATATTTGAACACATCTATTCTTTTGCTGGAGAAACTAGAAATGAAAATATCACAAAAGGAAATACGCCATTTTGTAGACCAGAATATTTGTATTCATATATGCGTCAGACTTTTGATGATTTAGCTCACAAACTTGTAAAAATAAAAGATAAAGAAGATATTTTAGATTGGTTAGCATATAGTTATGGGGAATTAAATATTATCCATCCCTTTAGAGAAGGAAATGGACGTGTTGCTAGGGAATATTTAAGACAAGCAGTAGAAATGATGAATCAACATTTAGGGTTTAATTATGAATTAAATTTATCATCTGTAACCGAAAAAGATAGTGCTGATTTTATGAATGCTTCTATTTTTAGTGCAATGACAGGAAATAATTCTAAATTAAAAGATTTTTTTAGAACTACATTACATGAAAAAACCGATGTAAATTTAGCGAAAAAAGAAAGATAATTCTTTCTTTTTTTTTGAATTTGTTGTAAAATAAACTTGTTACCGATATTGCCCTATAGCCAAGCGGTAAGGCAGTGCGCTCTGACCGCACGATGCGTTAGTTCGAATCTAACTAGGGCAACCAAGATTATTACTCTTGTTGATTAACAAGAGTTTTTTTGACATTTAAAGAAAAATATGTTATAATATAACAAATTTAAAAGGGGGGGTATACTTCATGAATAATCGTTTGATCAGCAGTATTATACATGATGATCGCTATACGTATCCTGAAGTAACAGTTACAAGAGAAGATAGAGATAATAGTAATTTAGGAAATACATTTGGAACATTATTTTATACAATAAAATACAATGCTAATGTAACTGAAGAAAATAGTAGAAATTTATTTTTAGAATTATTAAAAAATAATATTATAAATATATCTCTAAATATTGATGCTAGATTTTTAACTGATGAGATAATTGATGAATTAAATAAGGCAAAATACTTAAGTGCCATAAGAATTGTTAATGAAGGGTATAAAGTTAACAATGATTTATTAGAGAAACTTGCACCTCATATTTTGGTATATGCTGACGAAAAGGAAGATAATCTAAAAGAAGAATACCAAGATAGAATAACATTACAACATGGTGTATATAAATGTAGTGTGGGTTCAAGTGAAAGAGAATTAATTTTTTCATATTTTTTAAATCATGATCCAAGTGATGAAGAATTAGAAATGCTTGTTCAAGAAGTTAATAATAACATACCAGAAAAAAAGGCAGAAATTAATTATAGATGTTATAATCCAAAAGAATATAAAAAATTAATTGAACGTTTAAAGAATCATGGCCTACGTGAAGAGGTAGCTATAAGTTTTTTAGGAAATCCATTATATGATGATACAACATCTTTTAAAGATATTGATAAAATTTCGAAAAATCCAATTAAGATAGTTTATAACACTTGTCAAGATATGGTAGAAATGTATGAAAAAGAACCATATGAAACAAATAACCAACACCGTTCAGAAATAGAAGGTGGTGGAGTAACAACACCAGAATCATATCAAGGATTATTAGAAATATTAGATGAGCAACAACGCCATATAGAAGAGATGGAATATTCACCACTAGAAGCCACAGTTTATATATATCGTTATTTACAACAAAACTATGCCTATGATCCAGATTACGAAACAACAGATGCTATTAACACACTTAGAAATAGACAATTAGATTTATTTGCTGGAAAAACGACCTTAGTGTGTGCAGGATATGCCACTTTATTTTCGGCTTTGATGAGAAGATGTGATATACCGTTATTTAGATATTCAACAGAAGCACATTGTAGAAATATAGGAAGAATAAAAGATAAAAAATATGACGTAGATAACATCTGTGTATTTGATGCAACATTCGATGGATCTAGAATAGATGAAAATGGAAAGTTTCAAGAAAGTAATTCGTTCAAATATTTTATGTTATCACCAGAAGAAACAGCTAATTATGACCCATTCATCACAATACCTACAAGTTTAGCAATAGATTATGAAAAAACAGGAGAACGGGCAGGTATATCTAGTGAGTTAAAAGATATGTTAGGTTTCTTATCTAATGATAGTTATGAACGACACTTAGATTCAAATTATTGCCCTGATGGATATGCTATTAGAATGTTAGAATTAATGGGATTAGAACCAAAGTATACTAGTTATAGTGAATATAGAAATTTCATAAAAGAACTAAATAATACTTCTATATTCGATGAAATTAGTACTTCTACCATAGCAAAAGCATACGTAAATGTACTAATGAAAGAAAAGATACTTCCCAAAGATTTATCAGAATTAGATATTGATTTCCGAGAAATGGATACAAGTCTAGACTTACTTAAAGATAGAATGTCAAGACAAGAAGACTATCTTGGGCTATTTAGAACAATTAGACTTAATGATAATGAAAGAGAAATATTAGTTTCTTGCTATCCACACAACAATACTAGAAAAATTGAAGAATTTGAAACAAAACAAAAAGAAAAAGATGATACGACAAAAGAAGAAAACAAAACAGGTACAAAAGAAAAAACAACATATCATTTGACAAAAGATGAAATTATACAAGACTTACCAATAAACTCAAAAGAAAAAGATAGAGATTATAATGGAATGTCTAATGAAGAAATAAGAAATTCTCAAATTAAATTAGGATTTATTTCAGAAGAAATGAAAAATAACACAACATATCATTTAACAAGAAATGAAATTATACAAGATTTGCCAATTTATTCTACACAAGAAACAAGATATAAAGGTATTATGACAGATGCCGAAATAGAAGAATCAAAAGAAAAAATAAAAATAAAACGATAAAAACTACAATTCTGTAGTTTTTTTTATAATATATTTTGTATATTTATAATCTTTCATTTTTTTATGAAACCATATAATACTATGACTTATAAATAAGAAAGGAAGAATACAACATGAAAAAAAATAAAAAATATATAGGAAAAGATGGAATAGAATTTTTTATGTGTCCATTTACAGATATGTATATAATAGCTGGAGTACAAGGAAATGGAAATAAACTACATTTAGGAACCATGGCAAATGATATTAGAGGATTACAATCAGGAATAAGATATGACTATTATGCACCCTGCAAAATGAAATGTTTAAGAATATATCCAGAAAGTGGGCAGTCAATGTGGCAATCAGTGAATAAGACTAGATTATGCAACAATAATGATAGCTCATGATGATAGCTTAGATTGTTATGTAGGTCAAATAATAGAGCAAGGTAGTAAATGGGCCAACATGGGAACAAAAGGAAATGCAACAGGAGTTCATTGCCATATTCAAATATCCCAAAGTAAAGATGCAACTTGGAAGAAGAATAGTTATGGCAATTATTGCTTCAATAATGAATATGATACAGATGCGTGCTATTTTGTCGATGATACCAATATCATTAATGGACTAAGAGGAAACTGGAAGAAAACAACAGATGTAAAATTAGAAACTCCTCCAATACCTACAGATAAAAAAGTCAATCAAATCTTATTTAAAGGCAGTAAAGTAAAATTTAATGGCGTTTTTAAAGTTGATATTATAAAAAGTCCAATTGCTAGTAATTTATTTGGTTGTACAAAAATAACAGGTTGTACATTCCAAGACTATAAGGCAGGAAGGGCTAAGGATTATCATTGGATACCAACTAAACCATTTATAGAATGTGATAAAAATGGAACAATTACCAAAGATCAAAAATTAATAGGTGGTACTAGTTATGTAAAAACGATACTATATATACAGTAGAAGAAGTTGATAGTAAAACAAACTCTGCCAAACTAAATATAAATGGAAAAGCAGTTTGGGTATTTTCAAACTGCTTATATGAAATCTCTAATTCATAATAAATAAAAGTGGAGGTGTTTTATGAAAAGTGTCTGGACAAATTTAAAACCATTTATAACTGTAATAATGACTTTTGCTTTAGTTGCTTTACTTTTTGTACCAATTACTATAAATAAAGAAGTATTGATGTTATTTAGCACATCTTATGGAGCAATGATTACCTATTTTTTTACAGAACATAAAGAATAAAAGAACTCTTTATAAAAGTTCTTTTTCTTGATTTTTATAGTAATTTAGTTTATTATTAAATAGAAATAAATGAGGTGAGACTATGACAGAAAAAGAACGTTTAGAATTAGCTGAATTACTTTTTCCAAATATAACAAAAACTAGAGAAGATTATGAAAAAATGTATCCTGAAAGAGATTTACCAGAAGGAGCAATGGTAACAAGATACGGTCCAAGCCCTACTGGAAGTGTTCATTTAGGAAATTTACTTAGTGCTTTTGCTGACATGGTTTATGCAAAACAGACAAATGGTAGTTTTTATTTAAGAATAGAAGATACAGACCAAAAAAGAATGATTGATGGTGGAATAGAAAATATTACAAGTGTATTACATGATTTTGATATTTTACCTAATGAAGGATATTCTTTTGATGGAAACTATGGACCATATCAACAAAGTAAAAGAACAGAAATCTATCAAACATACATAAAAGATTTAATTAAGCAAGGTTTAGCTTATCCATGTTTTATGACAGAAGAAGAACAAAATAATATCAAAGAAGAACAATCAATTAATAAAGTAAAAATTGGTATTTATGGAATGTATGCGGTAGATAGAGATTTGTCTTTAGAAGAGGTAAAAGAAAAACTAGCTAATGGTGAAGAATATGTAATAAGATTAAAATCTCCAGGTAATGCAAATAAACAAATTGAAGTAGTAGATTGTATAAAAGGAAAAATGAAATTTCCAGAACATGATATAGATACAGTATTATTAAAAAAAGATGGAACACCAACATACCATTTTGCTCATGCTATAGATGATCATCTAATGCATACAACACATGTAATTCGTGGAGATGAATGGGTATCAAGTCTACCACTACACATTCAATTGTTTGAAGTGTTAGGATTTAAGCCAGTAAAATATGCACATATTGCACCAATTACTATTAAAGACCAAGAAACAGGAAATATAAGAAAAATTAGTAAAAGAAAAGACCCATGGTTTGGAGTTAAATACTATGATGAAAACGGAATTCCAATAGAAGCTCTACATCTTTATCTAGCAACAATAACTAATACTAATTTTGAGGAATGGTATTTAAATAATACTGATAAAGATATTTCTGAATTTGAATTCAGTTTTGATAAGCAAGCAATTGGAGGTACTTCATTTGATGAAGCTAAATTAGTGAATTTATGCAAGACATATTTCTCACGTAAAAGTGGAGAAGAAGTATATAATGAAACTTATTGTTGGGCTTTAAAACATGATGAAGAATATGCTAAATTATTAGAAGAAAACAAGGACTTTATGATTCAATTCTTTAACATTGAAAAAGATGGCCCTAGACCAAGAAAAGATATTGCTAAATATTCTGATGTAAAAGAAGAATTCTCATATGCTATCGATTCAATCTTTAAAAAAGAAAATTATTCTAAATATGATGGAGATAAAACATATGATGTAGAATTAATAAAAGAATATGTTGAACAAATAGATCTATCAGTAACAAATGAAGAATGGTTTAATAAAACAAAAGAATTTGCAATAGAACATGGATATGCAGGAAGTCCTAAAGAATATAAGAAAGCACCAGAAGAATATAAAGGACATGTTGGTGATATTTGTGAAGCTCTTCGTGTAATGATTACTGGTAGAACAAAATCTCCAGACTTATTCTCAATTATGAAAATATTAGGAAAAGATAGAATTAATAATAGAATAGAACAATATAAAGAATATAGTAATCAATAGAAAGTGTCATACACTTTCTCGAGAAGTAGCTTAACTTGGTAGAGCGCTACGTTCGGGGCGTAGAGGTTGCAAGTTCAAATCTTGTCTTCTCGACCATAAAAATAAATAAGAGGGAGTCCCTCTTTTTTTATTATCTTTCATTTGATAAAATAAAATAAAGGAGAAAAGAAAATAGATGTAATCATGCTTATATAGCTTATTATGCCGATGTTCCTATAGGTTTTATATCAATAACTAATAAAGATGAATCTGATCAAATTAGCTATGGAATAAGGCCAAAAAGTATAGGAGAACATTTAGGTGCATTATTATTGCAAGAATTTAGTGAGAAAATGTATGAAATATATCCAGAAATAGATAAATTAACATTAGTTATTAGTGAAGTAAATGAACATAGCCAAGATGCAGCAACCTTGGCAGGATATACTCAAGAAAATAATACAAGATATACACAAAGAAGAATATAAGAAAAACACATCATCTGATGTGTTTTTTATTTAAATATAGATAAACTTTTAGATAAAACTTTTTTTCTATTGTTTTTATAATAAGTAATAGACTCGTAAAAACTATTAAGTTTAGCTAAACTATTTTGAATAGTAATAATTTCTTCTTCTGAAACATTAATAGAGCGCATTGTAAAATCACGATAAATAGAAGGACTAACTCCCATATTTTTTCGAAATATTTCAGAATAATATTCTAAAGAAACAAATCCATGATTTAGTCCAACAGATAAAATAGATAAATTATGTTCTCTTAAGTCTTTTAATGAATAAAAAATACGTAGACGATTAATATATTCAGTAATAGTACAATGTATTTCTTTTTTAAATAATCTCATAATATAATCTTTATTAAAATAAAAACGTTCACTTAATTCATCCATAGATATTTTTCTATTAATATTTTGATCAATAAAATCTAAAATATCACAGACTAAATCATTAGAAAACATATCATCACCAAGTTCATTATACTACAAAAAGTCGTTATTGTTTAAATAAATATTAAAAATATATGATTAACTATAAGTGAAAGGAGAGATAATATGCAATATGCAAGATGGGCAACCAAAGAAGAAATAAAAGAAAGATTATTACCAATAAATTTAAAGGAAGGAGTAAAAGAAGTAGGTATTCCACTAATGTATGAAGGTGATACTATGTATGTAGATAAATATAGAGCTCATACATTACTAATTGGAGCAACGGGTTCTGGTAAAACACAAACAACTATATTACCAATAATAAATTTAGCTATGAAAGCAAATGAATCACTTTTTGTAATAGATCCAAAAAGTGAAATGTATAAAAGAACAGCTAATCAATTAGAAAAAGAAGGATATAAAGTAACAGTTATTGATTTTGAAAATACCACTCTAGGTAACAACTGGAATCCATTATCTTTAGCATACCAAGTATATAAAGAAGGAAATAAAGATAAAGCTCAAGATATGGTAGAAGAAATTGGGTACTACTTATTTAGTGAAGAAACAAATAAACCAACAGATCCATTCTGGTTAAACGCAACAACTGATTATTTTACAGGATTAACATTATATTTATTTGAAAACTATGAAGAAAATCAAATTAATTTAAGTAATGTTGTAATGTTATCAAATGAAATATCAGGAGAAAATTCTCTAGAATTTTTAGAAAAGTTAGATATACATTCAACAATCTACTTAAATTTAGTAACAACATTAAAGGCACCAGCTGAAACTAAAGGAAGTATTCTATCAGTATTCCAACAAAGTATAAAACCATATGTTTCTAGAGAAAATTTATCAAATCTGTTATCAACAACAGACACAAGTTATGAAGATTTATTATCAACTAAATCAGCAATATTTATAGTAACAGAATCATCAACTATTGCTAAAAGATTAACACCACTATATATTAGTCAATTATTAGAAAGTAAAGACTTATACAACAATAATAAACCATTAAATATGTTACTAGATGAGTTTGGCAATATGTTAAAACTTAAAAACTTTACTACATTATTATCACGTGCTAGAGGATTAAATGTAGAAATAACTATGGTTATTCAAAACTATATGCAACTAGTTAATGTATATGGTAAAGAACAAACAGAAATGTTAAAGCTTTGTTTTGCTAATATTTTATACTTACTATCAAACGATATTTATTCATTAGAAGAAATATCTAAAATGTGTGGAGAAGTATCAAAAGATGTTCCTTTAATTACAGTAGAAGAGTTAAAAACAATGAAACAATTCGAAGCTATTGTACTAACTCCAAGAGTATATCCATATAAAACAAAACTAATACCAAGCTATAAAATAGATTGGGGATACGAAACAGAAGAAAAAGACATACCAAAAAGAACTATCCAAAAAATATCATATATAAATTAATAGGAGAGAAAAATAGTGAACGAGATTGAAATAAAAGTGAAAGTTAATAATAAAGAAGAACTAATAAAAAATTGCAAGAAAAGGGTTGCGTTTTTTCAAAAGAAAAACATCAAATTGATACTATATTTTTAGATAAAACTGCTAAATATTTTATTATTACACAAGGAATGATTGTCTTAAGAATAAGAACAGACAATAATGAAAATTTCATAACCTTAAAGCAAAGAAAAGAATAGAAACCAAGTATAAAGAGTTTAATATCTGTATTGATGAAGTAAAAGAATTAGGAAGTTTTATTGAAATAGAAGTTTTAACAGAAAAAGAAGTGAAGGCTTCTATCTATGAAAAAGAAATGATTAATTTATGTAAAGAATTAAAGATTGATACAACAGCAAGAGTAAATTCTCATTATGATACCATGATATATGAATTAAAGAGTAAGGAATAAAAAAAGAAATAATATTAAAATTATTTCTTTTTCTTTTTTTTAAATAGAGTTCTATGCTTAGTTAAGTTTATAATAAAGCCTTATACTTTTAATTTCAATGGAAATTCAATTTTTTATTAATAGATGAGTTTTCCATGAACGACTGTTCTGTCATCGTTTCCTGAACAAGTAGATAAGGTTATAATTTTATCTTGGTTAGTGACAGTACAAGGAAAGGAATATTTACTTCTGCTTTGTAAAATAGTAAGAAACTTTTCATATTCTTTATTAGTAGAAAAACTAGTTTTTAAATAATAAGTTTCTTTTTGAATAGTATAAACACTAAACACTTCAAAAACATAGATTTTGTTTTCTGTATATAAATAGATATAATGAGTATCTTCATGGTAATAACTATCTTCTAACAATTCTTTTAAACTACCAAACATAGTTCCTGTTAATCGATTATGCCCATAAATAATTGTATTTTTATCAAGAAAGTTAGGACTATTTCGATAATCCATAAATACCCATCCGGCATTATTTTCTTCTTTATCAAATGAGTGGTTCAAATAGTATTTATTATCACTTGTTTGAACAACAGGATAAGAGATTTTGCTTCCATCCACAACAAGATATGAAACAGTATCCGCATTTAGCTGTTTTAATCTTGAAAAATCAATATTCATAAATTTATATTTGTCCTCATAAATATCATTAGGATTAATATATTGTTCTACATCTTCCAAAAGTTCTTCATTATGTTTTTCATTATTGTAACGGGTCCATAAAAAGAATAATGTATAAACATTAAGACCTATAATTAAAAAAACAATAATATAAAAAAATTTATGTTTATTTTTTTTCCTTTTCATAACATAAGCACCCACACTTATTATATTAAAAAAACTAATTTTGGCAAGATATAATTTCGAAATTAATTAAAGTTAAAGAAAAAAATAATAGAAACTTAAAATCTTATTGACTTTTTGCAACAAAACCACTAGGATAATAAGTATTCTTAAAGAAAGGAAGAGTTTATGAAAGCAGTCAAGCTAAAAAGAAGGCTTAAAGGATTTGCCAAAAAAGCAAGTTATCTAGCTTTAGCGACAGTTACATTTTTTACTCAGTTTAATTTACCTCTTTTTATTAGTGCTTTATCATCAGATGTTCATTATGATATCAGTAGTGTAGCAGACCCTGATACGCAACACATTGAAAATGATTATACTGGTGATCCACAAGATGATGGTAAAATATGGACTGATAAAACAGTAACACATATTGATGAAGACTTATTTGACATAACTCTATCAGCAGTTGGACAGTCTTTCGAAACGAAATCAGTTGTTAGCGATGCTAAGAGCGTAGATGTAGTTTTCGTATTGGACATTTCAGGCAGTATGGAAGATAATGGGCGATATATCAGTATGACTAGTGCAGTTAATCAAGCAATTGGTACAATCATGAAAGCTAATGCAAAGAATAGAATAGGGATTGTAACTTTTAGTGGCGATAGCTCTACACTATTACCGCTAGACTCTTATCATACTACCGATAATAGTACAAACTATCTAAAACACGGAACAAAAGGTATGTATTTTAAAACTCCATATATTGCAACATCAGATGTCATAAGAGATAGCAATAATCAAAGAGAAAATGGTAATGTTGAAGTGGTTGGAGGTACCTATACACAAAAAGGTATGGATGCTGCTAAAGACATGCTAGAAGGAACAAGCGATACAAAAGATAGAGTTCCTGTCGTTATTCTTTTATCAGACGGGATACCAACTTATGCAACTTCTAAATATGATAATGTTGGAAGTTCAGAATATAATTTAGGAAATGGCCAAACAAATTCCTATACTGGAGATACTGGTTATTATACAATCTTAACTGGTATGGATAGTAAAGAAAAAATCGAAGCACACTATAATACTGAAAGCAAGTATTATACTATTGGATTGGATATAGTAAATAACTTTGGCAAAGTTGTTTTAAATCCAACTAGAGATAACATTAATCAATTAAGTAACAAAGGAAAAGAAGGAGATTTAAAAAATAAGTTAATGTTTTCTCCATATGATTACAATTATACAAATAAAGGTTATGCAGGTAATATGACAGGAGAAGAATTAAATTCTATTTTAGAAGAAATCACTTCTGATATTATTTCAGGTACTTCATCTCCATTAGGTTCTAGTGATAATAGGACTATGATATTTACTGATACTCTTGGAAAAGGGGTGGAGGTAAAAGAAGCACCTAAAGTATTATTTGATGGCAAAGAATATGTTTCAACATCTACAAACAAAACTGAAAATTATACAGAATATGTTTATAATTATGCAGTAATAAATAGTAGTAATGAAGAAGCTAATTTAAGTGACTTACGTGTAAGAGTACATAATAATAATGGAAAACAAACTATTGAATTCCAAATACCTAAAACACTATTCCCATTCTTAAATAGAGATAAAAATAATCCAGAAACTAGTGTAAATCCAATTCGTTTAATAACTAGAGTGGGATTAAGTGATGAAGCAGTGAAAATTGCTAGAACAGGAGATGTATTCTACACAAATGATTTAACAGATGAAGCACGTGTTACGTTCTCACCTGCAAGAGATAATCCATATTATTATGAAGATGTTGTTTACAATGATGATGGAACAGTAGCAAGTTCAACTCCAAAATATGATAATAAATCACTAGAAAAGAGTGAAAATTTAACAGGAACAAGTAATACATATTACAGTACAAACTTCAATCATGAAACAGGAGTTGTAACAACAAAACTTGGTAATAATGGAAAAATGGTATTAATAGATCCACAAGAGACTACAGAAAAAACAGTTTATAAAGATTGGCAAGATGGAGATAATCAAGATGGATTAAGAACTCCTATTGAAGTTGAATTATACGCAAATGGAGCTGCAACAGGTAAGAAAGCAACATTAACAGAAGAAAATGATTGGCAATATACTTTTGAAAATTTGAAGAAGTATACTAACAATCAAGAGATTGTTTATACAGTAAGAGAGTTAACTCATATAGATGGTTATGAAACAACATACAGTGAAGATCATCTTACTATTATTAATAAGCATGAAGTGGAAACTATTAATAAAACCGTAACGAAAATATGGCAAGATAATAATAATCAAGATGGAATTCGTCCTACATCTGTAAGTGTTCAATTATATGCAAATGGTACACCAGAAGGAACACCAGTTACTTTAAGTGAACGTAATAACTGGCAATATACTTTTGAAAATTTAGATAAAAATGCTAATGGAAAACCAATTTCTTATACTGTAGAAGAAATCAGTAACATAGAAGGCTATACTAGTGAAGTAGCTACTACTCAATCAGGAAATTTCAAAATTACAAATACTCATACAACAGAAAAGATTGCCAAGACAGCAATCAAAAAATGGGATGATAGAAATGATCAAGATGGAATTCGCCCAAGAAGTATTGAAGTTGAGTTATATGCAAATGGAAAAGCAACCGGTAAAAAAGCAACGTTGAGTACTAATAATAACTGGAGATATACATTCTCAAACCTAGAAAGAAATGATAATGGAAAAGCGATTGAATATTCAATAGTCGAATTAACTGATGTTTCAGGTTATACTTCATCTTATGAAGACGGCGATATGATGACAATTATAAACAAGCATACTCCAGAAGTTACACAAATAAATGTTGAAAAAAAATGGGATGATAAAAACAATCAAGATGGAATTCGCCCAAGCCAAATAACAATTACATTACTTGCAAATGGTGAAACCAAAGCTACAAGAGTAATAACAGCTAAAGATAATTGGAAAACTTCATTTACGAATCTTCCAAAAAATGCTTCAGGCAAAGAAATAAAGTATACGGTTACAGAAAATCCAATTGAAGGTTATACTCTTTCTTCAACTGTTAAACACGATAATACTATCACATTGACAAATTCTTATACACCAGAAGTAACTTCAAAAACAGTTACTAAAGAGTGGAAAGACAATAACAATCAAGATGGTATAAGACCAGAGTACATTGAAGTACAACTTTATGCTAATGACAATAAGACAGGTTCTCCAGTACAGTTAAATGAAAGTAACCAATGGACATATACTTTTGCCAATCTTGATAAAAATCAAGCTGGAAAAGAGATAAAATATACTGTAGAAGAAGTAAATGTTCCAAATGGATACACTGTATCTTATAAAGATGATACATTTACAATTATCAATACTCACTATGCAGATACTATGGATATTCCAGTACAAAAAGTTTGGTTGGATGAAAATAATCTAGAAGGATTTAGACCGAATTCAATTACTGTAGAGTTACATGAGAAAGGTTCACAAACAGTAGTAGATACTATTACTTTAGATGCAAGAAGAAATTGGAAGGGCACTTTCCACGATGTAGCTGTAAATAAAAATGGTCAAAAAATTGAATATGAAGTAAAAGAAGTAAATGTTCCAGAAACATACAAAGTGTCTTATAGTAAAGACGGAAATACTTTTGTTATTACAAATGAAAGAAATATTGAAACTATAGAAAAAACTGTAACTAAAGTTTGGAATGACAATAATAACCAGGATGGAATTAGAGCTAATAGTATTAAAGTTCAACTATATCAAAATGGTGTAGCCTACGGTGACGAAATAACTTTATCTGATTCTAACACTTGGACATACCACTTTACTAACTTACCAAAGTATAAAGATGGAAAGCTAGCCAATTATACAGTACAAGAACTTAGTGAGATAGCAGGATACTATACAACATATAGTGAAGATACTTTTACAATTACAAATACCCACACTCCAGAGACTACTAATATTCAAGTGAAAAAAATTTGGGATGATAACAATAATCAAGATGGCATTAGACCAAATGAAGTAATCATACTTTTATTAGCTAATGGAGAAGTAAGGGATAATATTACATTAACTAAAGATAATTGGTCTGGAAGCTTTGAAAATGTTCCAGTATATCAAAATGGAAAAAAGATTATATATACAGTTAGAGAACAAGATGTACCAACTGGATATAGTGTAGTGTATGGAAATGATCAAGACGGTGTCTTTACTGTTACTAATGTACATACTCCAGAAAAAACTTCTGTAGTAGCAGAAAAAGTATGGAATGATATGAATAATAAAGATAATCTTCGCTCTGACTATATTACAGTTAATTTACTCGCTAATGGAAAAGTAATAAAAACAATTTATTTAAGTAACGACAATAATTGGCAAGAACAAATTAATGGACTAGATAAATATTTTAATGGGGAGTTAATTGAATATACATTATCAGAAATATCAAAAATAGCAGGCTATGAAACAACCTATAGTAGTGATACATTTACAATTGTTAACAACCATAAAATTATATCAGTAACCAAAGAGGTAGATAAAAAACAAGCAAAACCAGGAGAAATCTTAACTTATACAATCACAGTATCTAATGACGGTGATGTTGATGCAGAAAATATTGTTGTAGTAGATAAATTAAATGAAAATTTAGAATTTATTTCTAGCACAGAAGGAATTTATGATTCAAGTACTCACACTGTAACTTATAATATTAATTCTTTACTTGCTGGAGATAAAAAAATATTTATTCTTACAGTAAAAATAAATGAGAATGTAAAAGAAGATACTTATATTGGAAATGTAGCTTTAGTTTTAGGTGATGATGGGGAAGATGTACCTTCTAACGAGGTAATAACTAAGGTAGAAGTACCACCAACAGACGAAGCTTTTGAAAATCCAGAAACATCTGATGATATTAGCATAATTTTACTAACAGGAATATTAAATACAATGATGTTTGGTTATCTTATTATAAGAAAAAGATTAAGAAACGCCTAATAGAAAGCTCATTCAAATAATGGATGAGCTTTTTTATTTAAAGTTTATTAATTATATAAAAGTAGTAGATGAAGTGGGTGGTATTACATACTGTTATGATCAAGCTTTCACTACAACACATGCCTTAATATTAAATGATTACAACGACTATGGTAAGAAAAAATTATATGTAAAAAAAGATGTCAAGAATTAAATGGTATCGAAACTCTTACTGTTGCTCGTGAAAGAAATGCTTTTGTCGGAAGAGATAGAATGAGACAAAAGAATTGTCAAAAAATTATCATTGCTATTTTTGATAAATTAAAAAGTACTAATTTGATTACAAATTATAATAAAATACTAGAAGCATTAGGGGATACTTACTCAACAAACATTCCAAAAGAATTGATAACAAATATTGCAAAAGATACAATGGATGGAGCGGAATGGAAATTTATTACTCAATCAGTTGACGGTTCTGATAAATGGGATGCAGATATTGCAATATTAAATGATAAGGGTTATGCAATGATTCCAAATACAGATGATGTAGTAAATGCAACAAACAAAATGAATGAAATTTTAAATAAAAAATAGGAAAAAATTCTTCTATTTTTTTTATATTATATATTTACATATATTAACACATATGTTAATATAGAGATGAGTATGAAATGGAGGTGGATGAGTAGGAGAGGAGTGAAAAAATGAATATAATATATACAAAAAGCTATGACAATACGGTAAAGAAATTAAAACGCCGCAAAAAGGAATGTGATAATTTAGAAGATATAAAGAGCAAGATTACGAATCACAATACATTTAAAGAAATAGAAATGAATCCAATTATGACGACAATTTACGATTTTGAAGCGTTGAAATATCAAAATAGTGGATTTTGGTCTTTTAATTTAGAAAAACATGGTGGAGTAATAAGATTAATAGTAATGCCATCAGACAAAGAAGACGAAATTATTTTTGTATATATAAGTTATGATCATTATAAAGATTTTACTCCTGATAGACTCAAATTTTATGATGAATAAATTTGGTAAAGAACTAGGCGAATTTTTAGAATGTAAAAATATAAGTATAAAAGAATTTGCAGATAGAATTAATACAACCTCTAAAAACTTAATTGATATCATAAAAGGGAATATAGAATTATCCCAAAATATGATTTACAATATTTCTTTCATTACTGATATTCCAGTAAATTATATAGAAAATGTAGAAAAAAATTATAAAATGGATAAAACAATAAATCTTTATTTAGAAGAAAATAATTTAACAATAAGAAAGTATATTAATAAATTTAATTATAAAGAACTATCTGATAAATATCATGTAGTATATAGAGATTGTAGAAATGATTATTCAATTGCAAAAGATATATTAAAATATTTAAGAATTACAAATCCTAATACTTTAACAAAAGAAAATAATGTAATTTTTTATAAAAGTAAAAATGATAAACCAGAATTATTAGCATTATGGTTAGAAAGATGCAATAGAATTATAGAAAATCAAAAAGTAGAAGAATATAATAAGGAAAATATTAATATTTTAGTAAAATTTATAAAATCAGAAGCTAGTACTAATAGTTTTAATGAAGAAAAATTAATAAAAGAATTTAATAAAAATGGAATATTTTTAGCCATAGAAGATGATTTAAAAGGTACTAAAGTAAGAGGCGCATTTAAAGTATTAAATGATAAACCAGCAATCTTTCTAACTAAAAAACATAAAAGATACGCTGATATCTACTTTGCATTATTACATGAGCTTGCTCATTGTAAAAGTGATTTTAATAGGGCTAAAAGCGGTAGTATTATTGCTTTAAACGATGAAACGGAAACAGAAGATTATGAAATAAAAGCAGATAAACAGGCTTTAAATTGGATGATTGATGATAAATTGTATGATAATATAAAAATAAATTGTAATAATATAGAAAACTATAATATTGTAAAATCATTTTTTGTATATCGCCTAGCAAAAGATAAAATAATTAATTATAGTAATGAATTATATCAAAAATATAATCCATTAATAGATAAAGAATAAAATTATAAAGTACTAAGAATCAGACTATTAACAATAAAACTAGTTGATAGTCTTTTTATTATCTAAAGAAAATGTTGAATATTCAAAAAGAAGCAATTATAATAAATCCGAGGTGTTATTATGAAAAAGAAAAAAGTAGTAGTAAACGATATTCAGAAGGATTGCCATGATATTATCTCGCTAGCGCCTA
Source organism: Mycoplasmatota bacterium (assembly GCA_022771205.1). Classification (GTDB taxonomy): domain Bacteria; phylum Bacillota_I; class Bacilli_A; order RF39; family UBA660; genus Faecimonas. Next base: position 86,750 of record JALFCF010000003.1, read on the forward strand.
AATATGATGAAGATATTAAACAATATGAAGACATAATAACTTCTGCATTATCAGAATTAGAACATCCTAAAACAAAAAAGAAAAAAAATAAAAATATCGCAATTACAGGAATTTATGGAGCAGGCAAAAGTACAGTAATCCGAAGTTATTTTAATTTGAAAGAAGAAGACGTATGTTACGTTACCTTGGGATATTATAGTAGTAAGGAAGATACTAATATAGTAGAAGAAACTATTGAAGAAGTAAAACAAGATAAAAAAGAAGTGGAATCAAAGACTATTAAAAAGAAAGTTTATACTGATGATGAAATAGAAAAGGGTATTCTTCAACAAATTCTATATTCCAAAAGACCAGGAATAATATCCCATTCCAGATTTTCTAGAATAGATAAGTTTGAAGATTTATGTAGTGAACTTCTTTTTTCGTTTACAGCTGCTTTTTTTATAGTACTACTGATCAATTGGTTCTATTCGTATATATCGAATAACAATTTTATATCATTGCTATCTAAACTATCATTTTGGATTACATTAATACTATCCACAATTTTTGGTGGTGTTCTAATCCTAATGATTTTAAGAGGACTATTGAAAATAAATAAATTTACATTCCATAATTTAGAAATAGGAAAAAATAAAAATGACGAATCTGTATTAAATAATAATATAGATGAATTGCTTCACTTTTTCTTATATAACAAAGAAAGTATTGTGGTTTTTGAAGACTTAGATCGTTTACCCAATGCGATAGAAGTATTCTCAAAATTAAAAGAAATAAATGCAATTTTAAATTCATCTATAGAAAACAAAACAATTCAATTTATTTATGTTACTGGTGATAGTATATTTAAAAATGGAGAAGATAGAACTAAGTTTTTTGATATAATAATACCAATTGTTCCACTAGTAAGTAATATGAATGCCAAAAGTTATTTATTATCAAAGAAGATTGATATATTTTCAGATATAGAAGAAGCAAATATAAAGACAGTTAGCAAATATATAAAAGATTATAGACAAGCAAATGATATCATTAATGAATATAGAATATACTTAAATAATTATATGGAAAGAATAGACAGTGGTTATAATAATAATTTACTCCTTCAAGATAAGAATCAGTTGTTTTATTTAATAGCATATAAAGTCTTGTATCCATATAATTTTAGTCGTCTATTTGATGATAGAAGAAGTAATGTAATTGATTGTGTAATTTTTGTTTATTATAATGATACTGAAGAATTTTTAACCAATAAATTAAAAGAAATTGAAGACCCAATAATCATAGAAATGAAAAGTATAGGAAAAGAAATTGAAGAAAAATCTAAAAAACTTTATTTTGATGGTAAAGAAATAAATCTAAATTTATCTAATCCAACTCAAACTGATGTGAATAAATTTACACTTAAGTTTACGCAAAACAAGCCTTTATATTTGGTAAATCTAAATAAAGAAAAAGAAATTATTGAAGAAAAAAAATTATACACGGATTATCAAAAATGGAATTCAAAACTTATTGATTATAGATTAAATGAAAAAATTTCAATAATAAATGAAAAAATTACACATTATGAAAACGAAAATAATATTAAGTTTAATGATTTTGAAAAAGAATTGATAGAAAATAATGTGATAAACGAAAATTATAAAAGATTGTTAACCTATAATTTTGAATCTCTATTAAATCTATCTGATGAAAGATATGTAGAAGAATTGCCAGTAGGAAATTATATTGATTCTAAATATAAGTTGATAGATGTAAAAAAGGTATATAAAAACTTAACAGATAAAAGTTTTACTTATAACAAAATTTGCGTAGATGATTTATTTATGTATATGAATGAAAATAATATAGCAGACGCAGCCTATAAAATGAGAATATTTTTGGAGAATATGAATGACTATAGATTTCAATATATTTTAAAATTTACTTTAAGCAATGCGAAGAATAGTATAATTAGAAAAAATCCAGAACTAATAAATTATTTATGGGACTATGCAGAGGGATTGAATGTTTCAGGTGAATTGATAATAAAATTAATAATATTTACTTTGCAATATTGTAAGACGGAAGAAATAGATGACAAAAGTCACTTTTATATTTGTATAAATACCCTCGAACATTTAGATGATATATTCGAAGAAAATTTAGATAATATTCAAAGCGGATTATTAAACACATTAGTAAAATTTAATAGGGAATGTGAATATAATCCTATGAATATAAATTTTCTTAATTTTATTTATGAAAATAAAAGGTTTTATGGAAATATAGAATTAATAATTGCTATTATAAAATCAAGAGGTATTTCAGTTAACAATAAAAATTTTATGACAATAGTTTATAATAACAAAGAAGAGCTATATAATTTATATGAATATATAGGACCTTTATTTAAAAAGTTTTTTGAAGAATGTATAGACCAAATAATATCATTAGAAAATAGTGATGAAGTAATACAAGATATTCTATCAAGCCAAATTGCTTCAATAGAACAAAAAAGGCGATATCTAAACTACGAAAAAGGTAAAATTCATAATTTGACAACAATCGATTATATATTTTTACCATATATAGTAAAAAACAATATATATGAGCTTAATTGGGAGAATTTATTATATATATTAAATGGTAATTATGATAAATATAATGAATTAAATATTTTAGAAAAAACATTTAAAGTTTTACAAGACAACATAAGAAAATTAGTTGTTGAGCCCTTGTCTGACTCAAAAAAGATTATATTAACAGATATAGTTTTAAATAAAGTCGGTACAGAGACTTCAGAAGCAAAAGAAGTATATCTATCAAACAAAGATTTAGTAGTATGCTTGATAAATAATTCATATTTAATAACAGATAATGTTAGCACAGCAGCTCAAATATATAAATTCCAGTTTGAAATAGAAAAGAAACAGATAAACCAATTTTTAAAGAATAGTTTTAAGTATTTTAAGGATAATATTTCTAATAATATTGATGAGAGGTTATTAGAAGATATATTGAGCATTAATCTTTCAAGACAAAAAAGATTAGATTTTTATCTAAATTATCAACATATATATAATGACAATATAAATAAAAAATTATTTAAAATATTAATAGATGGAGAAAATTTAAAAATATCAAATAAAAATTTAATAAATATTTTAAGTAGATTTGAATACAAAGAGTACTTTGAAATATCAGAAAAATATCATGATACTAACAAAATAAGCGACGAAAATTATAAAGAATAACTGTACAAAATGTACAGTTATTATATTAATTAAAATGATTATAAATATAATATAAGTGATATACTAATAAAAAGGGGAAGATACTATGTGGAAAGGAATAATTGTAGTAATTATTATTATACTAGTATTATTTCTTTTCTGTGCCCTTAAATTAGCAAGTATTTCTGATGATAATGATAATAAAAAACAAATCTGTTTTACAGATTTTTTATTTTGTATTATACTGAAAACAAGTATGGAGGAAGTTATGAATAAGACATTTTCAATTATTGAAATAGGTAGTAATAATACTAAAACACATGTATATGAGAATGATAAAGTTTTATATGATACTACAACGACAATAGAATTTAAAAAGAATTATGCTAAAGAAGGAAAAATATTAGAAGAAGATTTAAACAAATTATATAAAGTAATAGAACAAGTTAAAAATTATACAGATAATATTTATTTATATGGATGTAGTATTTTTAGAAAATTAAGTGAAGAAGAGTTAAATACTATAAACAAAGATTTAAAAGATAAATATAATTTAGAAGTAGAAGTAGTATCTCAAGAAAAAGAGGCAGAGTATACTGCGTTAGGCTGCTATGATGATATTGATTATAAGGACAATATTTGTATATTTATTGGTGGAGGAGGTTCTATTGAACTTATCTTCGTTAAAAATAAAAAGATTATTGATAAAAAATATTATAGTTTTGGAGTAGTAGATATTACTAAGAAATTCCCAAGTTTAAAAGATGATAAACCAACTTGTACATTTGATGAAGTATATAACTATATTTCTACTTTGATTACTGATATTAATCAAACTGCAGATGTATTAATATTAGCTGGAGGAGATCACTTATATTGGTATAATAATGCAGAATATAAATTAGAAAAAAACACTCTATATGATAGTAATAATCAACCATATATGTTAACTAGAGAACAAAGCGATGAATATGATAAGGATGCTTTAATTACATCATTAAATAGAATTAGAAATAATAGTGATAATCCTGTATGGTTTGATGGATCACGTGCAATGAAAGTAATAACTAATTATATTTCTCATAAAGTATCTGCTAAATATATAATTCCTACTAGAATAAATATGGAAGATGGATTAAAAGATAGTATAAGTGAATAAAATAAATAAAATTTAATTTTAATACTTGCGTGACTGCTTAATTTATGATATGATTAAATGGCAATGGAAAATGGACCCTTAGCTCAGTTGGTTAGAGCATCCGGCTCATAACCGGGCGGTCACTGGTTCGAGTCCAGTAGGGTCCACCATTATCATTTGCGGGTATGGCGGAATTGGCAGACGCGCTAGACTTAGGATCTAGTGTCCCAGACGTGCAGGTTCAACTCCTGTTACCCGCACCACTATAAAATTATTCGATTTTTATAAAAATTCGAATTTATTATAAATCAATCTTTAAAAGATTGATTTTTATTTTTCTGTAATAATTTTAATAATTTTTCTTGTACTAAAACTTGGTATATGATTTTTAGATAATGCGATACCTATATATCTATTAGGTATTTTTTCTTTTAAATTCAATTCAAATAATTCTTTATTTTTAATAGCAGATTTTACATAGTCACGAGTAACATAACCAATACCAAACCCAATCTTAACAAATTCAGAAACCAAAGAATAACTAGCTAATTCTATATTAGGTTTTAAAGTAATATTATTAGTTTTAGCCATATCATCTAAGAATTCTCTAGTACTAGATCCTTTTGCTTGCAATAGTAAAGGGTAGTTATTTAACTCATTAAAAGATAATTCTTGACTAGCTAGACTTTTAAACTTTTCACCAACAACAAAACAATCTTGTATTTTTCTACACTTAATTATTTCAATATCATTCCCATAGTTTTTATTATTTAAATTTAAAATTAAAATATCAATTAGTCCATTTTTTAATTTAGTCATTAAATCATCTGTATAGCTAGTAACAATTTGAATATCTATTTTAGGATATAAGTAATGAAACTTTTCTAAATAAGGTAATAAAAACTCTTTTGTTAATGTAGTACTAATACCAATTTTAATACATCCAGTTTCTAAATTAACAAGATCACTAAACTTATTTTCAGCATTATAAATATACTCAATAGCTTGACTAATATATTTATAAAATTCTTTCCCCTCATCTGTTAAGATAACACCTCGTTTAGTTCTAAAAAATAGTTGACCACCTAATTGTTCTTCTAAGTTTTTAATTGATTTACTAATAGCTGGTTGTGATATATTTAGTTCTTTACTTGCTTTAGTAATATTTCTATTTTTCGCAACAACATAAAAAATTCTATATAATTCAAAGTCAATGTTCATAATAACCTCCAGTTATATTAAACATAAGATATATGTATTTTAATTATATCTACAAAAGAAATATAATACAAGTAGATGGGAGAAAATGAAATGATAATAGGTATTTGTGGTAAATCTGGTAGTGGTAAAACTACTTTAGCAAATCAAATAATAGAAAATCTGCCAACTAAAGCTGTACATTTAGATATTGATAAAGTTGGTCATAAAGTTTTATCATTTCCTGAAGTAAAAGAAGAATTAAAAAATTCATTTGGAGAATCTATTATAAATCTAAATGAAGTGGATAGAAAAAAATTAGGAGAAATAGTATTTGCTTCTAGAAATGAAATGGATAAATTAACTGAAATCACTTGGAAATATATGCAAATGGAAATAGACGATTATTTAGAAGAAAATAAAGATAAAGTAGTAATTTTAGATTGGTTATTACTTCCTCATACTAAATATTTTGATATGTGTGATATGAAGATATTATTAGATATACCCTATGAAGTAAGAAAACAAAGAGCAATAAAAAGAGATAATATTACAGAAGATGCATTCCTTTTAAGAGAAAGTGCAAGTATTGATGTTAGTGGTTTTTCTTTTGATCATATTTTACAAAAAACTGATAAAAATGAAGTAAAAAGGATAGTGAAATTATTATGACAAGAGTTTTATATACAGGAAGTTTTGATCCTATAACTAAAGGACATATGAATATAGTAGAACAGGCTTGTAACTTATTTGATGAAGTAGTAATTGCAGTTATGCAAAATCCTCTAAAAAAAGATGGCTTATTTACTTTAGAAGAAAGACTAGAAATAATTAGAAGTTTATATCAAAGAGTAAATAATGTAAAAGTAATTTATGGAACAGGAGCAGCAGTAGAGGTTGCTTTAGAAAATGAATGTAAAGCAATCATTAGAGGTCTAAGAGGTTTAAGTGATTATGACTATGAAGTTCAACTACAACAGATTAATAAAGATATATCAGATGGAAGAGTAAATACTATTTGTCTATTTGCCGATAAGGAATATCAATTTATTTCTTCTAGTATGGTAAAAGAAGTCTTGAATTTAGGTAAAGATATTAGTAAGTATGTAGAACCAGTCGTAGAAGAAAAGATGCTAATAAAAAGAAAAGAGAAGGGTTTAACCAATGGAAAAACTAATTGATATGCATACTCATACTAATTATTCTGATGGAGAGTTATCTCCAGAAGAATTAATTCAATTAGCAATATCTAAAAATATCAAAGCTTTAGCTATCACGGATCATAATACAATAGAGGGAATTAAAACTATTAATAGAAACTCTAGTTTAATTATAAATAGTGGTATAAATATTATTAATGGTATTGAACTATCAGCTAAAGTAGATCAAGGAACAATGCATATTTTAGGTTATAACATTGATATTAATAATCCTAATTTAAACAAGAAATTAAGTACTTTAAAAGATAATAGTATAAACTCTGTATTATCTATTTTAGAACAAATAAAAAGAGACTATGGTATAGTCTTTTGTTATGAAGATATTAGAAAATTAATTAATGCTAATCATAATCTAGGAAGAATAGATATCGCTAAACTTTGTATTAAGTATGGCTATGCCACTACTATAAAAGATGCCTTTAACAAATATCTAATAAGTGCTCATAACAAAACCAGAGATATGAATAAAAAAATGAATTATCAAGAATGCTTAATGCTAATAAGAAATAGTGGTGGAATACCAGTATTAGCTCATCCTAAATCCTTAAATTTATCAGAAAAAGAGTTTTTAGTATTATTAAAAGATATGATTAATTGTGGTTTAGAAGGAATAGAAGTATATCATTCTACTCATACACCAGAAGAAATGTCTTATTATCATCAAATTGCTAATCAATACAATTTATTAATCAGTGGTGGTAGTGATTATCATGGTAAAGGTATAAAACCAGATATTGAATTAGGTACTGGGAAAAATCGTAATTTAAAAATAAAACAGTTATCATTACTAGATAAATTGCAGTCTTAACTAAGACTGTTTTTTTATAAAAGATAATACTATGTTATGATATAATGAGACATATAGGAGGTGCTATATGATTATCGCAACCAACAATCAAAACAAATTAAAAGAGTTAAAAGAAATATTAAATATTGATTTAAAAAGTTTAAAAGATAAAAATATTGAAATAGACGTAGAAGAAAATGGTACTACTTTCTACGAAAACGCTTATAAAAAAGCAAAAGAAATATATGAGTTAACAAAAGAAGCAACTATTGCTGATGATTCTGGTCTATGCATAAAAGCTTTAGATGATTTTCCAGGTGTTCTAACACATAGATTCTTAGGTGAAAACAAAACAGATGAAGAAAGAAATTTAGCCTTAATAGAAAAAACAAATGAAAAAGATGATAGAACTGCTAAAGTAATTTGTAATTTAGTCTATTATGATGGTAAAAACATAATAGTAGGTGAAGGTGTAATAAACGGAAAAATAGCAACATCTCCAAGAGGTGACAATGGATTTGGCTTTGATCCTATTTTTGAATTAACAACAGGAAAAACTTTAGCAGAATTATCAAAAGAACAAAAGAATTCGGTTAGCGCTAGATTTTTAGCAGCTAAAGATTTAAAAGAAAGGCTAATGAGAGAAGGTTTAATATGATTTATATAACAAGACACGGACAAACTAATTGGAATGTTTTAAAAAAAGTTATGGGAAGATGCAATGAACCACTAAACGAAACAGGAAAAAAAGAAGCTCAAGAAGTAAGTGAAAAACTAAAAGATACACATATTGATTTAATTATTGCATCACCTCTAGATAGAGCTAAACAAACAGCTCTAGAAATAAACAAAAATAAAAATGTAGATATTATTTATGATGATAGAATAATAGAAAGGGACTTTGGAGAATTTGAAGGATTAGAAACAAAGAATTTTGATTTTAATGGTTATTGGGATTATTATAAAAATGAAAAATATCAAAGAGCAGAAAATATAAAAGATTTTTTTGAAAGAGTATACAGTTTTTTAGATGATATTAAAGAAAAATATCCTGATAAAGATATTCTAATAGTTGCCCATGGAGGAATAAGTATACCAGTAGATTGCTATTTTACTAAGAAAATACCTACTGGATCGTTAGTAGAAGCTGGCTTAGTTTTAGGAAATTGTAAAGTAAAATCATACAAGTAAAGGAGAGTATATGACAACAATCTATTTAATTAGACATTCTAAACCAATGAATATGGATATAAAACAAATAGCAAACAGTGAATCTCTACAAATAATAAATGAAAAAAACATATTATCAGTAGAAGGAGAAAAAAGAGCCGAAGAATTAAGTAAAATTCCAGGACTTAAAAATATCGATTATGTAATCTCTAGTAATTATGCAAGAGCTATGGCAACAGCAAAATATATTTGTAGAGAAAATAACAAAGATTTAAATATCGTTGAAGATTTTGCTGAAAGAAAATTTGGCATCAATGATTGGAGCGAATTACCAAAAGATTTTGAAAAAAGACAATTTGAAGATGAAAACTATAAAATAGGTAATGGAGAAAGCCAAAAAGAAGTTGCAAATCGTATGTATAATGCCTTGATGGACGTAGTAAATAAATATCAAGATAAAAAGATTGTAATTGTATCTCATGCAACCGCAATAACTTTCTTACTAATGAAATTAGCAACATATCAAGACCAAAAGATAGTTTTTAATAACAAATTAATAATGGACGAGACATTTAAATGGAGCGCACCAGAAGTATTTAAGTTAGAATTTAAAAAAGACAACTTAATAAACATAGAAAATATAAAATGGGAGATGTAGTATGGAAAAACTAAAAGAAGAGGCCATCAAAGACATTGTAAATGATTGTACTAGAAAAGTTAATATTACAGATGAAAATCTAATAAATAATACTATATCATCATTATGTTCTTTGAACGAAAACGATGCCTTAGATACGATTTTAATTTCTTTAAATGATTTATTAAATAGTGGGAGAATAACATTAGAAGACGTTTATGAACAAGTACCATCTATATTAAAATTAAATCCAGAAAAATATAAATCAGTAGAAGATTTAATAGAAAGATTAAAATGGATAAAATCTATGAATATGGACCATCCAGCTATGCCTTTATCTAGAAATCATCAGCTAGTAATAGAAGTTTTTGATAATTTCAATGAGCTAATCGCAGGAAAATTTGACTGTTACTATACAGGAGGGTTAATGGGCTATCTAGCAACAAATCATGAATTAGAAAGATATCATGGTGATTTAGATTTATTTATCAATGAAGAACAATTACTAGCACTAAAAGATCAAATAGATAGTAGTTTAGATTTTCAATTTGTTAGTAATATGGAACATAAAGAGGTAAATGGGCATGAATACAAAATAACTTATAAAGATACACCAATGTCTATAGGATTGTTTTTATTTGAAAGACAAATTGATAATAGCATTACTACTAAAGAATATTATTTTGAAAACCAAAATACAAAAGGACAATTATTTGTAGATGAACATCATTTCTCAAAAGATTATACAGATATGTCTTTTTCAGATACGATAAGACAACATAATGGAATGTCATATAAAATGATGAGCCTAGAAAGTATCTATAATTCAAAAAAGAATTCTAGACCAAAAGATAGATATGACGCATCTATCATTCAAGATGACGTTAACATGCTAATAGATTATAAGTTGGATGCAGAAAAGAAAAATAATTATAACGAAAACCATAAACCAGTTTCTAATTCTATCATTCATACAATTGAACAATTAATGTCAGAAGATAAATATAGTGAAACAAATAATCCAAAAAAGAGATAAAAGTATATAAGATAGTAAAGGAGAAATTTAAAATATGAAAAAAACGCCTTAGACTTAGACGGAGTAGTATTTGACTCTGAAAATTTATATAGAGTATATACTGAAATATATGATGTAGACCATCATCATAAAGATACAATAAAAGATAATTCTGAAAGAATATTTCAAAATAGATATAATTGGCAAGAAGAGGAATTTAAAACGTTTTATAAAGAAAATGCAACTACAGTATTAACAACAGCAAATGTTATGACAGGAGCAGAAGTAGTATTAAATAAACTAAAAGACAAATTTGAGTTCATTATAGTAACAGCAAGATCAGATGAAGAAACATAAGTATTAATTACGAGCTGTTTCGGGTAAAACCTCCACAGAAATGGAGTCACGAATAGTTTTATTCGTGTTTTTTATAAAAGAAGGGTTATGGCTTAGAAGATATTAATGAATACTTATCTGCAACAACATCACAAAAAACCATAGAGGAACTAAAAAGATATCAATCTTTAATAAACAGAACGATTCCACTTGAAACCTTTATTGGTGCTCTATATAATGTTAGAAAGATTGAATTTTATGAAAATCCAGATAAATATAACTTTCCATAGAACAAATGATTAATACAGTTTGGAATTCAAATAACGATAATAGAAATTATACTAATATTTTAGACTACTTTGATCCTCCAGAAGCTCAAAAAGTAATTTTATCAGCTGCCATAAATAAAAATATGGAACAAGAAATTTCACAAATACATCTAACAAAAGTACTACAACTAGTATCTCAACAAAGAACTAACCATAAAACATAGTTTAAACATAAACTATGTTTTTAATTACTAGAAAACTCATAAAATTGACACAATTTAACATTAGAAAATGAAAAGAAGAACAAATAATAGTCAATAAATGATATACTATTCATCACAGGATAAGGTGTGATAAAGTGGAAAAAAAATTAAGAAGTTTATGTATAATAGGATTAGGAAATTTACTTTTAACAGCAGCTTATACATTGTTTGCTATACCTAATAATATTGTAGATGGAGGAGTAACCTCAACCGCAGTATTATTATCGTATTATTTTAATACTAATCTTACTTATACAGTATGTATTTTAACTTGTATAATATTAGCATTTAGTTATATAACAATGGGAAAATCATTTTTCTTAAAAACATTATTTAGTAGTCTATGTTATGTTATATTCTTTTCCTTCTTTAGTTGGTCAGGAGTAACAATAGCAACGAGTACTCTAAATAGTATTTTAATTGCCGGAGTATTAATCGGCTTAGGTCATTATCTTTGTTTAAAAGAAAAATCATCGACTCTAGGATATGATCCAGTAGCGTTATTTTGCCATAAGAAAAATAAAAAGTGTTCAACTACATGTATTCTATGGATTATATGTTCTACAATACTATTATTAGGATCTGCCTGTTTTGGAATAAAAATTGTAATAATGGGAATAATGTTAGTATTTATAGAAACACAAATAATTTACTGGTGTAGTAATCGTGGTAGTGAATTTTGAAAAATTTTGCTAAAAGAGTTTTCCATGATATAATGAACACATAAGGAGTGATTTTAGTGGTAGCACCAAAAAGAGAAGAGAGCGAAATTAATGAGAAAAAAATTGTTGATCAAATCCGCTCATTAGGAATTGATATGATTAATGAAGCAGGAAGTGGTCATCCCGGAATTGTATTAGGGGCCGCTCCAATTATTTATAGTTTATATGCTCACCATATGAAAATAGATCCAGAAAATGAAAATTTTTATAATCGTGATAGATTTATTATGTCAGCAGGACACGGTTCAGCTTTACTATATGCCACACTATATATGGCAGGTTATCCTTTAACATTAGAGGATTTAAAAGATTTTAGAAAGATAGATTCAAAGACTCCTGGGCATCCTGAATATAAAAAGACACCTGGAGTAGAAGTAACAACAGGACCACTTGGTCAAGGTTTTGCTACTGCCGTAGGATTTGCAATCGCTGAACGAAATTTAAGTGCTAGATTTAATAAAGGTAAAAAAGAAATCATAGATTTCAATACTTATGTCTTATGTGGAGATGGAGACTTAATGGAAGGAATTTCCTATGAGGCTGCTTCTCTTGCAGGAAAATTAAAATTAAATAAATTAATCGTTTTATATGATTCTAACGACACTTGTTTAGATGGGCCAACAGAGGAGTGCTTTACAGAAAATGTAGCTATGCGCTTTATTGCACAAGGTTGGAATGTAATTACTGTATCAGATGGTGAAGATATTATATCAATTACCAAAGCCATTGAAGACGCTAAAGCATCCACTGATAAGCCAACTTTAATTGAAATTAAAACAACAATAGGAAAATACTCTAAGTTTGAAGGTAACCATTTAGTACACGGAACACCCCTAGATAAAGAGGATATTACTAATATTAAGGAACAAATGCAAATTAGAGATATTCCATTTACTATCTCACAGATTACAGTTGACGATTTTAGAACTTTTATCAATAACCGTTGTAAAAATATAACAGAAAAATTTAACAAAACAATAGAAACAATGGACGAAGAAGATAGAGTATTATTAGAAAACTTTATGAATGGAAATAAATCATTTGACATAAAAGATATTATCTACGAACCACCACAAGACAAAAAGGAATCTCCTAGAGTAACTTCTGGAAAAATACTAACTTCAATTGTTAATAAATTTCCAAGTATAATGGGTGGTAGTGCTGATCTTTTTACACCAACAAAAACTTACATTGAAGGAGTAGGAAACTTTATTCCTGAAAATGAAATCGGAAAAAATATTTTCTTTGGTGTAAGAGAAAACTGCATGGGAGCTGTGTTAAATGGCTTAGCCTTATGTGGCTTTCATCCTTATGGTTCAACATTTTTAAGTTTTAGTGATTATTTAAAACCAAGTATTAGAATGGCTGCTATGATGGATTTACCAGTAACTTATATCTTTACACATGATTCTATCAGTGTTGGTCCAGATGGAGCAACACACCAGCCAGTAGAACAGTTAGCTTCTCTAAGAGCAACACCAAACTTAGAAGTATTTAGACCTGCTGATGCTAATGAGGTAATAGGTGTTTATCGTACAATCTTTGAAAAAGAGAGTGGACCATCAGTAATAGCCTTATCAAGAAATACACTGCCTATTTTAGAAACGACTAAGATAAATGAAGTGGCAAAAGGTGGTTATACAGTTTTTGACTCTGAAAGAAAACTATCTGGAATTCTAATTGCTACAGGAGAAGAAGTACATCTAGCAATAGAAGTAGCTAATCGACTAAAGACAAAAGGAATGGATGTAAGAGTTGTATCTATGCCATGCATTAAACGTTTCGAAGAACAAGATCAAGAATATATCGATAGCATCTTACCAGTAGAAATTAGAAAAATTGTTATAGAAGCAGCATCTTCTATGTCATGGAACAGTATCGTTTTTAATAAAAAGTATTTAATAACTTTAGATGAATATGGATGTAGTGGTTCTAAAGAAGATGTATATAAAAAGTATGGATTTGACATTGATTCATTAGAAGAAAAAGTAGAAAACTTATTAAAATAATCGACAAAAATAGACTCTAATAAAGCGTATAGTAACTATAGGTGATACTATGAGAGTCTATTTTATTTTTGATATAAAGGAAGAATTTATTAATCTATATAAAGGAAATGAACGTATATTATATAATATTTTAAAAGAAATATATTATTTAGAAAAAGAAGAAGTAGAATATGGTTATCATCTGTTTAAACAATTAATTAATCCAATCGATAAAAATAAAGTTGATAGATACTTATTCTTAAAACTTCACCAAGATATTCCATATTCTAAAAGAAAAAATACTCATTACTATAATAATTTATATCGTGATGAAATAAGCAGATTAGTTGTGAAAAAAAGTTATATAAAAATAGAAGCAGAACAACTATCATCATCTTTTTTTCAATATCTAAACCAAATAAACCAAAGACTATTTGTTTGTGAATTTAAATACCAAGACTACTTTTTCTTAGAAGAATTTGAAGAAAAAGAAACAATATAGCTTGTAGAATAATAATTTTTCTAGTAAAATGTTAAGTAGTAAGGAGATGAAATTATGTTACATGATATATTAATGGTATTATTAGGATTAGTTATCGGCTTAATTATCGGAGTCGTTGTAGCAAGAAAATTAATGAAAAAATATCTAAAAGACAATCCTCCTATAACAGAGGAAATGTTAAAAGGATTAATGATGCAAATGGGTAGAAAACCTAATCAAAAACAAATTAATCAAATGATGAAAGCAATGCAAAAATATCAATAAGAGAAGAGAAATCTTCTTTTTATTTTTTTTAATTTAAGGTATAATAAATTAGGATTGTTGGTGATTTTATGAAAAATTTTAAAGAAAAATTAGCCTTGGTTCCTACTAAACCAGGTAGTTATCAAATGAAAAATAAAGATGGTGTAATTATCTATGTAGGAAAGGCTAAAAACTTAAAAAATAGATTAAAAAGTTACTTCACTGGAACAGTAACTGGAAAAACTAGAATGCTAGTAGAAGATATCGATGATTTTGAATATATTGTAACATCAAGTGAGTTAGAATCACTTATTCTAGAAATCACTTTAATTAAAAAATATGACCCAAAATATAATATCTTATTAAAAGATGATAAAACATATCCATATATTGAGTTAACAAATGAAAAATACCCTAGATTAAAAATTGTCAGAAACACTAAAAGAAAAAAGACTAAAGACTATTTATATGGACCATACCCTAATGTTGCTGCTGCCAGAAAAACAGTAGAGATGATTAATAGGATTTACCCTTTGAGAAAATGTGAAAAATTAAAAAAAGAATTATGTCTTTATTATCATATTAATGAATGTTTAGGTTATTGTGTAAAAGAAATAGATGAAGAAACTATTACTTCAATGAAAAAAGAAATTATTTCTTTCTTAAAAGGTGACTCAAAAGAAATTACTGAAAAAATAGAAAAAGAAATGCAAAAAGCAAGTGATGCTATGAATTATGAAAGAGCATTAGAATTAAAAAATATGCTAGAAGATATTAATATTACATTACGTAAACAAAAAATAGACTTAAATAAAAGTTATCAATTCGATTTAATAAACTATTACAAAGATGAAAATTATTTATCTATTGAATTATTCTTTATTCGAGATGGTTTGTTATTTGGAAGACATAATGAAATTATCCAAACAATGATTGATCCTATAGAAGAGATAACAGAATATATCATTAAATTCTATGATAAACAAGGAATATTACCCAAAGAGTTATATCTACCAGAAGAGTTAAACGCTGAACTAATAAGTAATTATTTTAATTTAAAAACATATACACCACAAAAAGGAAAATTAAAAAAACTTTTAGATTTAGCAAAAGAAAATGCGAAAGAGCAACTAGACTTACAAGAAGAAACTTTAAAAAAAGACGACAATTTACGAATGAAAGCTATTCAAGAATTAAAAGAGTTATTGCATTTAGACTCTGTATCTAGAATGGAATCTTTTGATAATTCACATTTATTTGGAACTTTTTATGTAGGTGGTATGGTTGTGTTTGATGATTTTCTTCCTCTAAAGAATGAATATAGAAAATTTAAAATATCAACGGATGTAAAAGATGATTTAAATGCCATGAAAGAAGTATTATATAGAAGATATTATAAAGTATTAATGGAGAATTTGGAAAAACCAGATTTAATCGTTATGGATGGAGGAAAACTACAAATTAGTGTTGCTAAAGAAATTATTGATTCATTAGGATTAAATATTCCAATTATTGGTCTTGTAAAAGATGATAACCATAAAACAAGTTACATTATGAATGATAAGTATGAAATTTTAAATGTAGAAAAAGATTCCAACTTATTTTTGTTCTTTACCAGAATTCAAGAAGAAGTTCATAGGTATGCTATAACATATCACAGAAATATAAAGTCAAAAGGAATGTTATCAAGTGTTTTAGATGTAGTGCCAGGTATTGGAGAAGTAAGAAAAAAAGAATTATTAAAACGTTTCGGTTCATTGAAAAAGTTAAAAGAAGCGAGTGTAGAAGAACTATCAACAGTAGTATCTCGTGATGTTGCAGAAAATCTTGCTACATACTTAAAAGAAATATAGTATAATGAATAAGAAAGGGTGAAATGTATGAAAAAATTAAATCGTAGGGGATTTACATTGGTTGAATTATTAGCAGTAATTGTAATTATGGGAGTAATAATGTCAGTTGCTGTTGCTGCAGTCTTTGTTCATCTTAGTAATTCTAGACAACAAGCCATGGAAACAATTGCTTCTAGTGCCTATGATGGAGCGGTAATGTACATGATGGATAACAACATCATGCTAAATAAAAATCAATCTATTGAAATAGGAATTGATCAACTATATGCCGAAAACAGAATTGATAGACCAGGAGACCCATACAAAACATCGGAAGAATGTACAGGTTCAGTAATTGTAAATAATAAAACAACTGATACAACAGCAGGTCTTGAAGATTATCAATACACAGTAACTGTAAATTGTTCTGGTAATCACAAAACAACACAAGAATATCCAAAGAAGTAGGGATGATAAATGAGTAAAATAAAAGTAATGGACGAAATTCTAGCCAATAAGATTGCCGCTGGAGAAGTAGTCGAAAAAACAATGAATGTTGTAAAAGAATTAGTAGAAAATGCTATAGATGCTGAAAGTGATGAAATAAAAATAGAATTAATCGATTCAGGGGTTAAAGAAGTAAAAGTAACAGATAATGGAATTGGAATGGATAGAGATGATGCTACTTTAGCTTTTTCAAGACATGCTACCTCAAAATTAAAAAATTTAGATGATTTATTTAATATTGAATCATTAGGATTTCGTGGTGAAGCATTACCTTCCATTGCATCTGTCTCAAATATAGAACTAAAAACCTCAAATGGTAAAATAGGAACATATCTTACTTTATCTGGTGGTAAAAACATGCATGTAGAAGAAAGTGATTTACAACAGGGAACAACAATTACAGTCAAAGATTTATTTTACAATACTCCAGTAAGATTAAAATATTTAAAAAATTTATATGTTGAGTTAGCTAACATTACCGAATATATAAATAAAATGGCTTTATCATATCCAAATATAAAATTCACTTTAATTAATAATGATAAAGTTCTACTAGATACAGATGGTAAAGGTGATTTACGAAAAGTAATTTATCAGATTTATGGTGCTGATATCACCAAAAAGATGATAGAAGTAACTGGTGAAAATGATGATTACTATATTCATGGATATATTTCTTATCCAGAAATGACTAAAAGCAATCGTAGTGCTATTACAACTTTAGTAAATGGAAGAGTAATTAAGAATAATGAATTAAATAAAATTATTACTGATGCTTATCATACTTATATCCCAAAAGACAAATTCCCAATCATAGTATTAAATATAGATGTAGATCCTATATTAATAGATATCAATATTCATCCAACCAAAATGGATATCAAATTTTCTAAAATGGATACTCTTAAAGACATAGTATTTGATATAGTATCAAAAGAACTAAAGAGATTAACATTAATACCAACTATTAGTACTAGAACAGAAGAAGCTTTAAGAGAAACAACTATTCCTCTATATAATGCATACAAAAAAGAAGTTCCAACTCCAAAACAAACATATGAAGAAACTGTATTAGATTTTTCTATTAGTGAAGAAAATACAACTACTGAAACAACGAAACCAGAAGAAACAGAAGCTTTAGCACAAGAGAAAATAACTCCAAGAATAAAACATATGATACCCAGAGGTATAGTTTATTCTACTTATATTATTGCTGAAAACGAAGATGGAATGTACATAATAGATCAACATGCAGCCGCTGAAAGAATTAATTATGAAAAGGTATTAAAATCATTAAAAGAGAAAGTGATACCAATAGATTTACTAATTCCAATCAAAATAGAATTAGCATCTAATGAATTTTTAATCGTTAAAAATCATTTAGATATTTTAAAAGAGTACGGTTTTGAGGCTGAAGAGTTTGGAATGAATACTATCATTATTAGAAGTCATCCAAATTGGATTTTTGATGACATTGCAGAAGAGTGTATTCGTAAAGTAGTAGATATCATCATTAGTAAAGAAAGTTTTGATTTTGACCAGTTTGTTTGGAGAATGGCTGCAACTATGGCCTGTCGTATGTCAGTAAAAGCTAATGATTATTTGTCTTATGACGATCAAGTATGGTTACTTGAAACGCTAAGAAATTGTGAAAATCCATTCACTTGTCCACACGGACGTCCAACAATTATAACTTATACAAAGTATGATTTAGAAAAGCTATTTAAGCGTTCACTTGACTAAAATATAAAAAAATGTTATAATATACCAACAATTTAGGGGAGTGTTGGTATGGGTATTAGTGATAAAAAAGTATATCAAGAAGTATATCCTTTTACAACAGAAAATATTCAGGGATATATGAAAGAACTGGATTTAGAAGGAAAAAATGTATTAACAGTGGGTTCTTCTCTTGATCAAGCTTATAACGCATTGGCATTAGGTGCAAATACAGTAAGGGTATTAGATATTAATGCAAATACAAAAAAATATTGTGCAATGAAATCGAAATTAATATTATCACATGCACGTAAAGACTTATATAGAGCCGTGATGAGCAAACGACCTTTCATGGAAGAACAAGGTGTAACTTATTCTAATGAACAATTTAATAAAACTAGAACAGAAGCATGCAATTATTATTTACAGAACCAAAAAGCTTACAATAGATTAAGGCAAAGATTAAATAATCCAGAATCTTTAACAATAACAGAAGGAAATATTTTCAGAATGGATGAAGCTATAGGTGAGGAAAAGTTTGATAGAATATGTTTTTCTAACGTATTACAGATGCTAGATTATTTTAAAGATAAAAAAGAAACAGCATATGATTTATTAGAAGCACAATTTCCAAATTGGAGTACTCATCTAACCAATGATGGAATTCTACAACTATTCTATTTATATTCTTTCAGGCAAAAAGATATTATGACACCAGATAATAAAAATGTAGGATATGATTTATCAAAAGTAGTAAAATCGATTAGAAAAACAACTCCAGCAGAAGCTGGAACGCTAGATTTAGTTTTTTTTGACAGTTGCACTGGTACATTAGGTTCTACAGATGCTGCAGTATTATATACAAAAAGAAGGTAGATACATGAAACCAATTATTGTAATTATTGGCCCAACAGGAGTTGGAAAAACAAAATTAAGTATTGAACTAGCAAAGAAACTAGATGGTGAAATTATTAATGGTGATTCAGTAGCAGTATATAAAAAGTTGAATATTGGTAGTGCAAAACCAACTCCAAAAGAACAAGAAGGAGCTCCACACCATTTAATTGATATTAAAGATCCACTAGAAGAATACAGTGTATATGATTACCAACAAGATGCCAGAAAAAAAATAGAAGAAATAACCCAAAAAGGAAAAAGAGTTATTATTGTAGGAGGGACAGGGCTTTATATAAAAGCCGCTTTATATAACTATGTATTTACAACAGGAACTACAAATAATAATTATGAAGACTTAACTAACGAAGAAATTTTAAATAAAATAAAAGAATATGATAAAGATACAAAAATACATTTAAACAATAGAAAACGATTGGTTCGAACACTAAATAAGTATGAAAACCAAGAAGAAGTAACAAATGAAAAAGATAAGTGTTTATATCCAATTTACGTAGTCGGTTTAACTGCTCCTAGAGAATTAGTATATGATAGAATCAATAAAAGAGTAGATAAAATGGTAGAAGAGGGACTAGTAGAGGAAATAGAGTCTTTAAAAGATGATTATAAAAAATCAAGAGTTTTAAATACAGCCATTGGTTATAAAGAATTTATTAATTATTTAGAAAATAAAAAGACATTAGAAGAAGTTAAAGACGAAATAAAACTAAATTCTAGGCATTATGCTAAAAGACAATATACTTTCTTTAATCATCAGTTTAATACTAATTGGTATGATGTAAACTTTGAAAATTTTAATGAAACAATAGAAAAAATATATAATGACATAAAAAAGAAGTCTTAAATTAGACTTCTTTTAATTCGCTATAAATATTTTGATCAAAAATATGTTCTGTTTGCTCTAAAGCTAAAAGGGTAGAGGTATCTATTAAGAAGAAATTGTGCTCTAATAAATTCTCACCACTAGAAACTACAGGATCATCCCATGTAAGATCTAAATGTACCCATTTTCCATCAAGATAGACTGCATTCCATACATGCTGATCACTAGAGATTTTGTAACTCTTAATTCCCATTTCTTCTAAGAATAGTTCCATTGCATCAGTATATCCACCACAAATTCCATACCCTTGAAACAAAGGTCCATAAGCAATATCTGAATTATAAGTAGTAATATTATAATCACTTCTATTAGAATCATAAATACTATGATTAATAATATAGTCGTGCACTCTTCGAATATTATTGATATCACTATCACCAGGTAAAATTAATTCTTGAGATAATTCATCTATTTTAGACTCAAGCTCTTGTATCTGTTTTTTAGAATAACTTTTTTTGATATATACCGTAACTTTTCCTAAAGAGTCATATTGTGTTTCAATATGATTAAAACCATTATAAGGATGTACAAAATTATTAATATGTGAAAGTAAGTCCTGATCATTAGCTATTTGTTCTACTTCATCTAAACAACTAGAGTAACTATCTGGACAATAGAAAGTAAACTCTTCTTCACCAGAATTAATAATAGTATAAAAAGTATTTAAAAGTTCTTGTCTATTAGTAGGTTCTAATTTGTCAGTATTTTGTACAAAATCAAAGTCATAATCCCGATAATATTGATTTTTCTTTAAAACCAATTCACCTTGTGTAAAACGTCTAAGAACTTGATAATAAATTTTTTGTAAATCTTCTTGATATGAAAACAAAACTCCAATAATAATAAATGCAATACCCAATATAACTAAAGATTTTTTCATAATTCCTCCAGTACAACAGTTCTATGCTAAAACAATTCTATCGTACTTAAAAAGAAAAGTAAATAAAAAACCAATCAAGGAATTGATTGATTTACATTTCATTTTTCATTTTTGTTAATCTTGATTTTAAACGTGCAGCTTTATTTTTGTGGATTTTACCGCTAGACATAGCTTTGTCAACTCTTTGAATAGCGATATTATAATTAGTGCTAGCTGCTTCTTTGTTACCTGCTTTAACTTCTTTTTCGAATTTTTTAACGGCAGTTCTCATACTAGAAACTACTAAAGTATTTACAGTTGTCTTTTTTGCATTAGAACGTACTCTTTTTTTAGCACTTGCTATATTTGGCATATTTTCACCTCACTTTTATAAACACATTAATTCTATCAAATTTTTTACCAAAAAGCAAATATTTTTTCCTTATTTGTAAATATTAAAATTAGGTGAAGAAAATGCATACATTAGATTTAAAAAATAAAGGGTATAGAACTGATCTAATAATTGATGAGTTAGCAAGGGAAAATAATAAGAATTTAACTCCTAAAATACTAGATAAATCAAAAAATATAACAGTAGAAGAAGTAATAATAGATAAAAGTAATAAACAGGACTGGAACAAAAAAGAAGGCACATATAAAACTATTTCTTTTCTAGATATTACAGATAAAGATAATTTTAAAGAAGTAGAAAAAATTGCTATAAAAACATTTAAAAATATGTTAGAAGAACTAAAGATAGAACCAGATGCTAAAGTATTAGTAATAGGCTTAGGAAATGAATCTTCAACCCCAGATGCTCTTGGCCCCAAAACAATTAATCATGTACTAGTAACAAGACATTTATTTTCTCTAGGAGAAGTAGAAGAAGGCTATAGAAATGTTGCTAGTTTTAAACCAAGTGTTACAGGAGTAACAGGGATTGAAACAAAAGATTTAATTGAAGGTATTAAAGAAAAGATAAAACCAGATTTGTTAATTGTAATTGACGCACTAGCATCTAGTTCTATAGATAGATTAAATAAAACAATTCAAATTACATCAGCTGGTATATCTCCAGGAAGTGGAGTAGGGAATAATCGCTTAGAAATCAGTAAAGATACCCTAAACATACCAGTAATAGCAATAGGTGTTCCAACAGTTGTAGATGGAGCAACAATTGTAGAAAATACATTACAATTATTATTAAAAAAAATAAGTTTTCAAGTAGACAACAAAGATAATGAAAAACTAAAACTAATCCCCAGTATCAATCAAAACTATCTAGAGCATACAAAAGAACTAAGTAAAGACCAGAAAGAAGATTTATTAGGAATGGTAGGATTATTAGATGAACAAGAACTCAGATCACTAATATTAGAAGTATTATTACCCGTAAATTACAACATGATGGTCACTCCTAAAGAAATTGACTATTTAATTGATAAGTTAAGCTTATTATTAGGAAATATGATTAATAAAAGCCTCCATGCTCACTTCAATCCGACAAATTAAGCAATAAAAAAAGGTTATAGTAACCTTGGTGATACTATGAAAAAGTCTTCTTTTAAAAGACCAGCTTCCAAAAAGAAAAAGGTAAAAAAGATATTGTTTTTACTTCTTTTTATATTGGGAAGCGTTATCACGTATCAATACTTGGATAAAAGTAGTATTGAAATAGATAATAAAGAATTAGTAGAAGTATTACTTTCCAATACAAAAGAAACTACAACCTTAAAAAAAATAATATCCTCAATATTTCCAACTAAGAAAGAAATGGTAAAAACACTAATTAAAGCAAATTACAAAGGCCTTATCGTAGAAGAACAGCCAAAAGAAGAAGTAAAAAGAGTTACAACAGAAGTAAGTAACCCTCTAATTTATATATATAATACACATCAAACTGAAGAATATACCCCCAGTAGTTTTGTTGAATATAGTGTAATGCCAACAGTACAAATGAATAATTATATATTAGAAGAAAAATTTGAAGAAAGAAAATATCAAACTATAGTAGAAGAAAAAAATATAAAAGAAGTTCTCAATAAAAATGGCTGGAACTACGCAAGAAGTTACCAAGCTAGTCGAGTGTTTTTAGAAGAAGCTAGAATAAATTATCCAACATTAAAATACTTCATAGATGTTCACCGAGATAGTTTACCAAAAGAACGGACAACAGTGACGATAAATAATAAAAATTATGCTAGTATTTTATTTATTGTTGGCCTAGAAAATCCAAACTACACTGAAAATTTAGCTTTTACAGAAAAAATAAATAATAAATTAAATGAAAAATATCCTAATCTTTCAAAAGGAATTTACAAGAAACAAGGAAAAGGGGTAAATGGCGTCTATAACCAAGATTTTTCACCATATACCATTTTAGTGGAAATGGGTGGACCTGAAAATAAAATAGATGAAGTTCTAAACACATCATTAGCTTTTGCAGAATGCTTTTTGGAGGTGATAGATGAGTATGAATTATAAAAAAATAGCTGAACTAGCAATGATGCTACTAATAGTTTTATTTTTAGGTTTGTACATTAGTGGTATGTCTGGATACTATAAATATACAGAGACGAAAAAAAATGTTCTAACAGAAAATGCGATGGAAAGATTTGAACAAGATATAAAAGCAGGAAAAGAAATTGATGTATCTAATTATTTAGAAGAAACTAAGAATTATAATAACATCTTTTCATCTTTAGGACTAAAAATGTCATCTTTAATTGAAAAGGGGTTCAACAAAACAATGACTAGTCTATTTAAAAAATTATCACAAGCTGTAAATAACAATTAAAAAACTTTAGAATATAATAAAACTATGGTATACTAAAACTATAAGTATAGAGTAGGAGTTAAGTATATGTATTGTAGTCATTGCGGAAGCAAAAATGAAGAAAATAGTAAATTCTGTTCCTCTTGTGGAAAAGAATTAATAAAAGTAAAAGAACAAAATAAACAAGATCGCTCAACGGGGCCTATACATAATTCAATTATAAGAAAAAGTATAAAAAAAGATGCCCAAGAAAAAAATAAAGGCCCACTATATTTAGGGAATATTATTATGTTTACAACGGTAGTAATAACATTAATAATTATGGCCGTAAATTTCGGTGAAAAAACAATCGATAGTTCTGGAGGTATTAATTATTCATTAGGACTTACAAACGGTAACTTTGTTGCAACATCAATAATATATATTATTTTAATGGCTGTAATTTTTTATTTCACATTGGGTATGAATAAAGTAAGTTTAGACATCAGTAGAGATAAAAAAACAAGTATTGGTAATATATTTAAATATCCATTTCAAAATATTAATGTATATCTTAAAGTATTAGCAATAAACATTCTAGTATATCTTTTATTAGAATTATTAACATACATCCCAATAGTTGGTATTATTTTATATTTAGTATTGGCAATTTATTTAAGTCCAATACTAGTCATAGTTAGCTATATTATGATTGATAACAATAAATTATCAATAACAGAAGCAATAAAAAAAGCAATAAAGATCACAAAAGGTAAAAAGGCTACTTACTACGCTTTGATATTAAGTTTTGCAGGCTGGTATTTGTTAAGTATTTTTACTCTTGGTTTATTAATAGTTTGGATCATTCCATATATGGATGTTGCAATATCTAACTTTTATTTATATATAACTGGCGAAAAAGAATACAACAATGCCACTAAAGGAATGAGTGATGGTTTGATTATAGGTGTTGCTATCGGTGCATATGTTATATTTATAGTTATTACAGTAATTGCTATTTTAACATTTGCATTCATATATGGAATAAAAGAAGGAATTAATAACAGTGACAAAATTATAATAGAAGATAATTCAACTGATTACCTTGATGATTCTATATCTGGTGATAGTGTAAATATTTCAGGTTTAGACATTTTTATTCCAGACGATTATAAAGAAATTACTTTAGAAAATTATGAAAAAGCATATAGTTCAAAAAAAGGAAATGTAGTAATTGGATTAATGACTTACGATATGAGTTATGATATAACCGCAAGAGATTATACAGAGTTTTACAAATCTTCAATTTCTAGCGCATATTCTTGTGGTAATGTACAAACATCACCAATTAACTATTACAACTGGGAGACACTAGAATGTGGTGGAGGAAGAGAAAATATCAAAAATTATATAGCAATACAAAACAATAGATTGTATCTACTAGCAGTCAGCTATCAAGACGAATCACTTCTTGAAGCTAAAGAAATAATGAATCATATAGAGAAAAATTTAAGGTTTTCAAACACAGTAGCATAAAGCTACTTTTTTTATTTAAAAGATATTTTCAAGCTATAAAAAATATGCTATACTCTTATATAGAATATAGAATAGGGGTGCTAGCGATGGAAGAACAAGAAATCGTGAAAAAATTAAAGTTAGATATAGAAGAACGGGAGCGTTCCTATCAAAAAGAGTTAGCCAAAATAAAAAAAGAAGATGACTTATTAAATTATATTAAAGGAATGTTAGATATTACTCAAAACAGCGTTAGTAATTTTCCTTATTATGATGGTGAAAATAAAGATAATGAAGCAGCAGAAGAAGATTTTAATATGATGTTAAAATACACTTTAAAAGAAGATAAAATCATAGCATCATTCAAATCAGAAATAAAGAACTTATATTACTTAGAAAAAATTGGATATCAGCACGCAGAACAATATGCTGAAACAATCAAAAAATTAGAAGAATATCGTCTAAAAATCCAAGATGCATATAACGATTTAATTACAAATGAAACTTTAAAAAAAGCAACCATCAAAAAAGAAGAAATTTTGAAAAAACTAGATACTGTAAAAGATCATTTAACTGAAACACAAGAAGAAATAGAAAATATTGATAGCTTTTATGAAGGATTACAGTATGCTCACTTATCTGAAAGTGAAAAAACCGCTATACTATTATCTATATTTGAAAGAAATATACAGAACGAAAAGAAAAAATTAGAAAAAAGTAACAAACAAAAATATCTTCCAAGAGAAAGAAAAATAGGAACAATTAAGGAAGAAAATGTTGATAAATTAAAAGAAGCATCTAAAACACTAGAAAATTATTTCCAAATCAAATTGACGTATCCTCAAGATAGTAAAAAAATTAGTAGAGTAGAAAAAAACCGTTTCCTATTTGCAGAAATATAGATAGAAGTGGGTGATAATATGACAGAAAATTTAATTAATTTATTAAAAGATGCCATAAATGACAAAAAAAAGGCAGTTAAAGAATATAATAATCATTTAGATAAAAATCTATCTAATAAAATTGAGGTATTAGAAAATTTAAGAAAAGATATTAATGAAATTACCAAGATAGAAATGTCAATGCTTAATGAAATGGTAGATAGCTTTCAAATATCTGATAAAGATAAAGATGACATGAAAAAAGAATTGGATATTATCAAAGCACTATTGACTTTAAATCAAAAAGAAAAAACAAACTATACTTTATTACCTAGTCAGTTGACAACTATTTCAGCATTTTTGGACAACCTAGAAACATATATAGAAGAAAAAAATATAGAAAAACAAGCAATTGACCCAGAATATAAGAATATTATAATGATAACAAATAAATATAAAGATTTATTATATAAAATAAAAGACCCAAATACTAACGAGTTGATCATGGATGTAGACACAATATTACAATTGTTCCAAGATACTAAAATAACAGAAGAAGAAAAGCAAATGATTCTTCTAACATTAATTAAATATAATCAAGAAGTAATGCATGAAAAAGAAAATAATCATCAGAAGAAAAGAGTAACAATAAAAGAATTAACAGCTATCTTTAGTCGATATGGATATTCTTTTAGTAAACTAGATAAAAAATATCAAGATCAACTAAAAAAGTATGGAACGCTTAAAAATATTGAAGATGTACTATCTATTATGCAAAAACTAGAATTTCCTAAGATTGATGAAAAAGAAGAAGGCTTATTACTAGTAACTTATTTAATTGCTACAAATAAAGATGCACTAGAAGAAGTAACCGCTTTTGCTCAAGAAAGAGGAATAAACCTTACCGAATTAAAAAATTTAGTATGTGCTTTTATAGCAAATGATTACTTATACAATAATAAACATAGAATTGGTAGAAAAGATGACTTTCGCAAAAATATATCACTATTAGTAGAACATGGTATTAGTATTCCTGCAATCATAAATAAAGGAAAAGATTTACTAATAATCAATAATGAAAAATTACAAAACAATTTAAATTGGTTGGAGTGCTATGGATTATATAGCAGTATGCAAGAAGAATCTTTATTAGATGATTTTATAACAGCATTAAAATCCCAAAATATTCCGGAGGTCATAGATTTATGGTTAGAAAATCATCAATTAGGATTACAATATATAAAGAATAATTTAAGTATTTTAGCATCTCACATGTCAAATCAAGCAATTTTATTTTATAAATTATATAAATCAGAAAAAGAAAATAAAAACGACGCTTTCCGTCTAACAGTTTCAAATGGGATAAAAAAATTAAGCCTACGTAAGGAAATGACACATAATAATATTGATTATCAAGGAATTCATGATAAAGAAAGTGCTCTAACAGTTACTAGACACCAAAAACCAATTTTTGCAAAAGAAAAAGAATATGAACAAGCTGCTAAAAAGTCATTACACAATAAGATCTCTGATGATATCTTCACAAGAGAAGAAATTGTTAGCTTAAATCGTTTTAGTGATTTAAAAGAAACTCTTTTATATGATATTAATGGCTTAAAAATTTCTAAATTAAAAGTACTAAGAATCTATGATGCTCTATGTAAAAATAATTTAGGTGGAACATTAGAATCATTATTATACTCCATATGCTACAACAAGATTATAACTAAAGAAGAATACGAAAAGTTAATTATCGATATGAAGCAGACTGTGACTTGGAAAGAGGTGTAATATGGACTTTTTACTAGAATACGGAATTAGTGAAGAAACAATAAGAAAAATAAAAGAAAATAATGAAGAAAGTACATGTTTTTATTTCATGGCACAAGAGAAAAATGTAAAAGAAGTAATAGAATACTTATCATCAATAAAAGTAGAAATGATAGATAATCTATTAATAGATAGAATAGAATTGTTTTTTATACCAAAAGAAGAAATTAAAAATCGTTTTGAAACATATAATATAGATGTTTTAGTACAATTAATTAATGAAGATATTAATGTTCTAAATAACGTCTAGCAAGAATTCTCTTGCTTTTTTTATTGTAGTATATAAAATAATAACTAAGAGGGAAGAGAATATGGTTAAGGAAGAAACACAAATAGATATCATTAATAGACTACTGCCAGGTAGTAAATTAACTAAAACTGAAGAGTATATAGTAGACAAAATATCTTCATTAGATGAGGAAGATAAAATTGTATATATTGGTTATCCATTGACAGAAGAAGCAAAAAATTGTCTATTACAGGAAGCACATCCATATATAAGTAATCTATTAAAAAAGCTAGAAGCAAAAAAAAGATTTACTTTTGAAACTTTTGCTGATTGGTATGACTTAAAAGCAGTTTCTTATGAAATAGTCGCTCAATATATTGAAGGAAAATCTGCCTATCAAGTATTACATCATAATCTAATAAAAACAGGCGAAACAACAGAAGAAGAAATGCAACAACTAGCCACTAGAAAAAGCAAAAGACTAAAAGTATTATTAAAAAGTGGTATGGAATTAGATACTATGTTGCCACTAGAAGAAAAGTTAGAGTTATATCAATCATTAAATATAATAAGTAAAATGCAACAATTAGAAATGGTTTCAGGTTATAATACTAATCAAACACTAGAAAATATTGGTATATATGGTGGAGCTATGTTATATGCAGAATGGTATTACAAACATCAAGATGAATATATAGAAGATTATATAAAAGATGTAATAAAAGAAGAAATTAATTATAGACAACAAAATAAAAGCCTAAATAATCAAACCAAGGTATTGATAAAAATGGAAGAAAATAAAGCATAAAAAAAGCACTAATTTAGTGCTTTTTATTATTGATATAATTCCTGTCTAATATAATCAAGATTATTATTCATAATATTAATATAAGTAAGTTTGTTAGAACGGTCATCATCAGAAAGATTATTTAATTTATGTAAATTCTGACGTTTTAAATCAGAGTAAGTATTTAATAAGTCTTTAGCTGTATCATTTAAAGAATCACCTTCAAAAGTATAAATATAACTAATATCACCATCTTCAATCATAGCTTCTGCATCGCTAATAGTTTTTGGAGAGGCATCATTATCAATACAAATAACATTAAGTCCAAACTTTTCAAGATATTTAAGTGTTGAATTAGCAACAACTATAGTATTATCACTAGCATTTTCAACTGCTAAGCGATAATCAGCATCAAGTTCAGAAAGTTCAACTTTCAAATCTTCATAAGCTTTATCAATACTTTTCTTAATATAGTTACTAGTAATATATTCATCTAATCCTAATCGAACATTTTGAGCCATCATAAGTAGTGAAGAAGGATTAAGCCATAACTCTTCAGGTGAATAATCAGTTTCTAGTACATAAGCAGTATCAATGATTTTTAAATCAGGATTTAAATCAAGTAAATCGAAAGCCAAATTACTTTCTTTTTCAATTAATCCATTATAAATAAATAAATCGTATTGACTAAAATCTTTTTTTTGCTTATTACTAATTTTATATTTAGCAGTATCAACTCCATCTGGATAAACTGCAGTAATACTTGAATGATCACCATATAATTTTTCTGTAATATACTCATTAGGGTAATTAGTAACTAATATGCGAATGTCATCCATATCATCTTGTTTACAACCAGTTGTTGCAAAAATTGCAGTAATAAATAATATAAATAGTAATAAAATCTTTTTGCTTTTCATTCTTTTTCTCCTCACTTTAGGAACCGGATCATAACCAAATTTGCCAAAAGGATGACATCTCAATATTCTTTTAATACCAAGATACACACCATAACAAACCCCGTGTATTTCAATTGCTTCAATCATATAATTAGAACAAGTAGGAATAAACCGACATTGTTTGTGAATGTTACTTGGTATTTTTTGATATATGTGTATAAGTCCAATCAGCATCCTCTTCATAACATCACCGATACCTTTATTACATATTTCATTTTACTATAAACAGTATAAAATAGCAATTATAAGTATACTAATTTCCAGTTTTTTGTTATACTTATAATGGTGATTATATGAACGAACTATTTGAAAAACTTAAGATAAAACCAAAAGAAGAAAAACTTTATAATACAGCTTTTTCTCACAGTTCTTATGTAAATGAACATAAGGCAAAACAAGACTACGAACGTTTAGAATTCTTAGGAGATGCTGTTGTAGACTTAGTGGTTGCAGATTATCTATATTCAAACAAAAAAGAAACCGAAGGAGAAATGACTAAGGTTCGTGCAAGTTACGTATGTGAAAATGCACTATATGAATATTCTATGTCTTTAGGATTAAATAAATATATTAAAGTAGGACACGGTGAAGAAAAAGAAGGTGGAAAATTCAAAAAGGCAATCGTTGCAGATATATTCGAGGCGCTAGTTGGGGCAATTTACCTAGATTTAGGATATGCAACAGCTAGAAGAACAGTTTTAAATATAATTGTGCCATATATTGAAAATCCTAACATTACATTCTTTAGTGACTATAAAAGTGCCTTACAGGAATATGTACAGACAACACAAAAAAGTTTACACTATGATTTAATTAAAGAAGAAGGACCTGCTCATAATAAAGAGTTTACAGTACAAGTAAAAATTGACAATATAGTTTATGGAACTGGTGTAGGTGGTTCAAAAAAAGAAGCAGAGCAAGAAGCTGCAAAAGTAGCATTACAAAAACTAGCAGTCTAACTTGGAAAACTAAAAAATATATGATATAATATCTCTGCTCTAAAAGAAAAAAGACTTTGTAATACAGGAAGAAAGGAGAAAGAAAATGAGTAAAATTAAAATATTTAGTTTAGGCGGATTAAATGAAAATGGCAAAAATTTATACGTTGTTAATGTTGATAAAGATATTTTCGTTTTTGATGCCGGTATAAAATATGATAATGACTTAAATTTAGGAATAGATTACATTATTCCTAAATTTGATTATTTAATAAAAAACAAAAAGAATATAAAAGGAATCTTTTTAACACACGGTCACGAAAGTAATATGGGAGCTATTCCTGACATATTAGAACAAATACCAAATGTTGCTGTATACGGAACAAAATTAACGCTTGAAATGGTAAAAAATGATTTAGAACCAGGGCAATTAAAAAAGGCAAACCTTAAGGAAATTAAAGCTCACACTAAATTAAACTTTGGTAAAAACTCTATTTTCCCAATTAGTGTGACACATTCTATACCTGATGCTGTTTGTTACGTTTTATACACTCCAGATGGAGCTATTGTTTATACAGGAGACTTTGTTTTTGATGCTACTATGCAAGGAGCATATAAAACAGATATAGGAAAACTTGCTTATGTAGGAAAACAAGGTGTATTATGTTTGATGGCAGAATCATTCTATGCTGAAAAAGTAGGACATACATCTCCTAATAATAGAGTAGCTGGATTTATTCGTGAAGTATTGGCAAAAAATCCTAATAGAATTATCGCAACAATATTTCCAGCACATTTTTATCGAATCCAAGAAATATTCAATGAAGTATCTAAAACCCACAGAAAAATGGTAATTATGGGTAAAGGATTACAGGACATGATTAATAAAGCCATAGAAGATGGATATTTGTCAGTAGATAAAAGTAGAATAGGAACTCTAGCTGATTTAGATAATAAAGATACAGTTATCTTAATTTCTGATGAAAAAGAAAAACCATTTAATAACCTAGAACGTATAATTAAAGGCTATGACAAATATATAAAGGTAAAAGAAACAGATACAATCTTTATAACAGAACCAGCATACCCTGGTATTGAAAAAAGATCAGCTTTGATTATGGATGAAATTGCCATGTTAGGAGCAAATGCTGTAAGTTTATCAAGTAAAAAGCATCTCCTACATCATGCATCTTGTGAAGATTTAATGTTAATGATTAATTTGATGAATCCTAAGTATTATTTTCCAGTAAAAGGAGAATATCGTAACCAATATGCTAATGCTGAAGTAGCAGAAGAAATTGGAATACCAAGAGAAAATATTATCTTGAAAGAAAATGGCGATGTTGCTGAATTCATCAAGGGTCGTCTTACAGATAATAAAGAACATATTGAAGTAGATCAAATATTAATTGACGGAAAAAGTCAAGGTGATATTGGAGACCTAGTTTTAAAAGACCGTGAAATGTTAGGTGAAAACGGAATAGTAATCATCAGTTGTACAATTGATAAACAAACAAAAGATATCTTAGGTGGTCCAGAAATTTTAACTAGAGGATTTGTTTATGTAAAAGAAAGTCAAGACTTGTTAGAGCAAACTAAATTATTAGCTAAAGAATCTATAGAAGCAAATATAGAAAAGAATACTAAACGAGTAGATTACGCTAAAATAAAAAATGAAGTAAGAGATCATCTAGGTAAATTTTTCTACCAAGAAACTGGTTCAAAACCAATGATTATTACAGTTATTCAGGAAGTATAATTATGAAAAGAAAACTTCTAAGTATATTCTTTATATTATTGATAACGATATGCTGTACTGGATGTAATCCAGAAACAGGAACAATGACATGCACAATGTCATCTTATCCAACAGATGGTATAAAGTTAAGATCTGTTTATAAAGCAGATTACAAAAATAACGTAGTTCAAAAATTAACATCTACTGATCAAGTTACAGTAGAAGATAAATCATATTTAGATATCTATGAAGAAAAGTTAAACGAATTGTATGAACCATATAAAAATTTGGAGTATTATAAAAATAATATTAAGATAAGGAATAAAACATTAACTAGTACTACTATTATTAATTATGCTAAAATTGATACAGATCAATTAATAAAAATTGATGAAGGAAATGGTCAACTAATAAAAAATGGAAAAGTAAATATAGATGATTTAAAAAAAGCCTATAAACAAAATGGGTTTAACTGTAAAAAGGAGGGGTAAAATGAAGTATTATAAAGCTAAAGCATATAAAGTAACAGACAAAGGCCAAGAAGACTTTCTTGGTAATGTAATAGTAGAGAAACATCAAGCCCTACCAATTATAGGAGAAGAAAAAATTACAGATGCAGTCAGTGAATTTTCATACGCAGTATTAACAAAAGATGAAAATGAAACTTTGTCTGGTCAAAGACCTGAATATATAACAAAAGCGGGTTTTGATATTGGTATTTTTAAAAGTGATATCAACAATCAAAATATCGCAACTATAGATCAAGTAATGGAATATCATGAACTTTATCCTATAACACCAGTAAGTGAAGAACAAAGTAATCTAAACTTTGGATTAAATACAAAACTAGGACAAAAATAATTATAAAAAGACAGTTTTACATTTGTAAAACTTCTTGTCTTCGTAGCTCAGTAGGATAGAGCAATCGCCTCCTAAGCGATAGGTCGGCAGTTCGAATCTGCCCGAGGACACCACTTTAACGTTAAAGACTTAACTTATGTTAAGTCTTTTTATTTAACTAAAAATTATATGATATAATTATAATGAGGTGAACAATATGAAGGATAAGATATTACGATTAGAGGAATTTAATCAACTAAAGGAAATTATGAAAAGTATCATAGATGAAGGTATAAAAAAAGTAAGTGAGAATCCAGAAAATGAACAAGAAATAGAAGAGCAAATTCTTCAACAATATACACTATTTCAAAATTTAATGTTATCACATGACTTAAGTGAGATTTCCTATGAAGCATATAATGATCTTCGATTAATAGGAGACATTGACTTTTCAGGTACGAAAGCCAATATTGATTTTAATATCTTATCTTTAGATGATGTAGAATCAATAAAAGTTCACGGATGCAAAGTAAAAAATGTAGATAAAATTCATTTTTATATTCTAAACGAAGAGTCATTCGATGAGCAACAACAAGCAGAAAATCCCAACCTGTTCTTATCTCATAATATTCCTAAAGATTTTAGAGCAAAATATTACCAAAATAAACTTACTATGGACGATTTCTTATCTTTAACAGAAGAACAATTAACTGAAATTGAAGAAAAGGGCTACTACAAAGGAAATAACGGAGACCATGAACATATAACTTTTTATAGAGCCGCTAATGTCAAAACCAATACAATGATTAAAATGCTAGGAATTCCAAAAGCTGTAAAATTATATAAAGAAAAAAGAGCAGATTTTGAAGAAATGGCAGCGTTATTTTTCCTCAATAGTCCAAGGCTAGAAATAAATTACTCACACTATAATTTTATAAATGACCAAACATCAGAAATTTTAAGAAATAATCAAAGTATTGAGTCCTTGAAAGAAAACTTATATCAAATAATAAGAAAAGAACTATTAAGTGAGTACCACCCAAAGTTAAGAGTTGAACAATTCACACCAGATTTTCTAGAAGCTAATGAGGATATATTTTTACTTCATCAGCCATTACCAAGTGAAGTAAGAGAAAAATATTATAGTCGAGAATTATCATATGAAGATTTAGAAGAAAATATTAATTGCTTTAAAAACAGCAGATATAGTATTGAGTTAGAAGATAATACTATTTCTTCTTTTGTAAAAAAAGTAGGAGAAGAAAAATTCTTATATTTGCTAGAAAAACACAAAGATATTTTCGATTATATACACAGCACACCTTTTGGTTTTTCAAAGTTAGAAGGATATATTCCTGATTTTGAAACTATAGTAGAAGATTTTCCTATAATAATATCAAAATACATAAGAAACAATAATTCAACAGAATTATTATATAAAAAGCACCAACTTCCAGAATGGACATCATCAATGAACTATAAAGTTATGCCTGATATCAATACTATAGAAGATCTTTTACAAGTAGACAATCATACTTTTATTATAAATGAATCTCAAGCAGAGTTCGTTGGATTATTAGGGGTGAAAAATCTATTAAGATTTGAAAAAGAAAGCGGTTGTATGAGAAACTCAAACATCAATGTTTATACTTTTATGACAGAAATTACAAAACAACTGCCAAGTTATAATAAATTAAAAATAGTAAAAGAGTATAACGAATTTTTAAATATAATCTTTAAAGCATTTAATAAAATGAGAAAAAAATCCTATCATATACCAATATATAAAGGAATAGAAGGACCAATGAGAGAAAAAAACAAAGCTTTATTTGTAGATGACAGTATCCCAAAAGAATTACAAGAAGCTTTCTATGAAAATAGCATTAATTTAGCAATGTTAAAAAAATATCGCCAATATATTCCAAAATTATTAGGTAAAAATTTTTATATATCTGGGGACTTTGAAGTAACAGCTCAAGATAAAACTATAGATTTTCAAGAATATTACATTGAACAATTTGGTCAAGAAAAATTCATAAATTTATTATTAAAGTATGGTGTTAATGCTACAAAAATGAATAAAAATATAAACTATAATTTATCTGATGATGAAAAACAGATGGAAGAAGAAATAAAAAAATCAATCTACCAAAACATTTTAGAAAGCAATCAACCTTATTATAATGACTCACCAGAAACACATGCATTAAAAGAATTTTTTCCTCTTTTGTTTTTACCAGAAAATACTCCGGACGAAATAAAAGAACTATTCTATAGTAGGAAAATAACAAGAGAAGATTTAATGAAGAGAAAAGACTTAGTTAAATATTTTGAAAATACCAGTATTGTTTTTGGATTGGAAAAACATAGAGAATTTTTATCCCAATTATATAATGATATTAATATACAAGAAGCTAATGAAAGAAGAATAAACATATATAATTACCTATGCAGCATTGACGAAGATGTAGCTGTTTTAAACGTAATAGAAGAGTATATAAAAAATAATGAATATGATATCGAAAAAATAGAAAAAGCAATCACAATTGCTAACAGGGTAGTTCACTCTAATTCTAAAGATATAAGAAATCTTGCTTGTTCTATACTTTCAAATATTATAGATAAAGAAAATACAGAAGAAAGTTTAGCAAAAATAGAATCTGTATTTACTCAAAATAATTTACCTTTTTTTGTAAAGGTATATTCCTGCTTTCAAATTCTTAATCCTAACTTAGAATCATTCGACTTGACAAATAATAATAGTATAATGGCACCAGAATTAAAAGATAATAATTTGCCAAGCATCGGAAAAGGATTAACTCCTATTGAAACCAGAATGCAGATAATTTTTAATGATATCTTAAGAGTAACATGTCATTCAAATAATAGAGATCTAACTAATTACTTAGATAATTTAGAGATAGGTACCAAATATTATAATGAAATAACGAAAGGTAATACGCAAACAAGAGTTCTTAGTAAAGAAGAAACTGACGAGTTAACAACTTTTGCAGAACATCTAGAAACACTTTATCGACATACTAAAGCAGGCAAAGAAAGTAAGCTCAATTTTACTACCATGCCTTTAAATCAAAAAATAAAAATACTAGGAGATTTGTTTCAACCAACTAAAACATATGACTTAAAAGATAGAATAGTAAGATCATTTGCATACTACGCTGGAATTGATTCGTTTGAACAATTAAAAAATCTTGCAGTAACTAGTTTGATAGAGGCTGATAAAAGAGGAAGAGATTATGCAAAAGAGTTAGAAGAAAGAAAGTTTCAATTTGAAGTAGGAGATTTTATACGGTGTATAGGAAATTATCAATCATTAGGTGGTTCATTAGAATATGGAAATTTTAGTAAGGAGTTTTTAACTCCTTTAGCTGGTAAAACAGTTGATTCTGATAGCACACCACTGGATATTGATTTAACATTAATAACCCAAGAAAAAGATATCTATCATAGCGTAGAGGGAACACCAACTGGTTTTGGATTTGGAAATATATATATGATTTTAAAAAAAGA
This sequence comes from Mycoplasmatota bacterium, assembly GCA_022771205.1. Lineage (GTDB taxonomy): Bacteria > Bacillota_I > Bacilli_A > RF39 > UBA660 > Faecimonas. The sequence goes on from JALFCF010000003.1 coordinate 124,173, forward strand.
TAATCCAATTTTACAACGTACTAGAGATAAAGAGGGTAATGAAATAGAATGCAAATATGATCCATCAAAATCAGAAATTTTTAGGACTGGATTCGAAAATCATTGGGGAGTGAGAACTGGTATTGGTTTTACAGATGTAGATTATATTATGTATAAAAAGAATATGGAAATAGATCCTACTAACCCGTATGATGAAAATGGGAATGTAAACTATATTCCTTCTTCAAATAGAAATAAAAATGCATATAATGATCTTCCGGCTATAAAATTTGAAATAGCTAGAAATGGATTTTACATTCCAGTTATTGATTTTAGTGGTAAGCTAATATTTACTCCGAAAGAATATGAAGACATTCGTACTAAGATGCAAGGACTTTCACATTATGGAATAAATGAATATCAACTTTCCCAAAATTTATCAACTAAAGAAATAGCCGCAACAGCAGAAGAAATTCCCGCAAATAGCGTAGAAAACGCTAAAAAGAAAGAAGTAATTTCTGCAACTATTAAAAAGGCACTTTCACCATTAGGATTAGAAGTAAAAGAAGAAATGGAAAGAAAACTAACTACAGGAACAGTAGAATTTATTGATACAGGTTCGACTGCTAGAAATACGAATATTATAGGTCAAGGAGATTTTGATTATATAATGCGCCTAGATAACAGTATCATAAGTGATCATGAACAATTCCAAAAATTAAAAGACAGATTAATAGAAGAATTAGGAGAAGAACATAGAAATGAAATAGTAAATGGTAATTTTCGTTTTAAAAATGTAAAAATAGAGGGTCTTAATCAACCTATAGATATTGATATCTCCTTTATAGAAAAAACAGACAAAATAGAATATTCATCAGATCAAGCTTTGAAAGATAGACTTCATACAATACAAACAGAACATCAAGAACAATATAATGTTATTTTAGCTAATATTATAGAAGCGAAAAAGACACTAAAAGAAGGAGATGTTTATAAAAAGCAACAAGGAGGTATCAGTGGTATTGGAATAGAAAATTGGATATTACAGAATAGAGGATCATTTTTAGACGCTGCTCAATCCTTTTTAGACGCTTCAGAAGGAAAATCAGTTGAGGAATTTAAAGAAACCTATTCGATTTGGGACTTTGGAGAAAATCATTATTCTGACGAAGAAAATATCTACCATTACGATAACTTTATAACTAATTTAACAGCAGAGGGTTATCAAAAAATGAAAACTACACTTTCAAAATATATATCAAAAGCTCACGATAAAACAGAATTAGATGCTATGTTAAATGATTCTACCAGCAAAACGACAGCAGTTAGAGAAAACATGTCATCTGTCACTTCATTAAATCATTAATTAAATAAATAATAATAAAAGATTCCTTGGGAATCTTTTTTCAATGTTATATTAAATTGCCAAAAAAACAAAAATGTGAGATAATATGCGAACACGAAAGGGGAAATATTATGAGAAAATTAACGGCTGTAGAAGAACAAGAATTAATAAAGATGTATAAACAAGTAGAAAAAGGTTTTGAATCATTCACAGAAATAAAAACTACAGAAGATTTATTTCGTTGGAGAGAAAAAGTAAAAGAAGAAAATAATGAAGATGGAAAATTACGTAATGAAATTATTGAATAAAGAATAAAAGGAAATCAATCATTAGAGCTTTTATATGCTTGGTCAAAGTTTACTCGTATGGTAACTAGAGCCAAAGCAAGTCTTAATTTAGCTAAGAGAAACTGTGGAATAACCAGTTCGAACGCCTACAGATTAAAAGCATCAACTATGTTACATGATCATCTAGAAAAATCAGAAAAAGCAAGAGAGGATAGACTATTTGGAATCTATAAAGTAGAAGAAATAGGACTAGAAAGAACATTTCCTAACGAAAGAAAATTTAGTAATTCTCATGAATATGTAAAATCACTAGTAAAAGAAGATGATCAACAACCTTGGCCAGCAGTATTATTTGTAACACTTATGAATGCTTATGGAATTGAAGCAGAGGATTTGTTAACAGTAGGAAGAGCAGTGGAGAAAAAAGGACGTGAATATGTTGCAGATATAGCAGTAGAACACGAAGCAAAAGCATCAGCCGGAACTACTAATAGTTATGGAAGTTTAATAAAAAATAAGAACCAGATGGTTCTTTTTTTTGAAAAACAAAAAAATTATGATAAAATATTAAAAGAAACGAGATGATTAAGATGAATTTAGAAAAAGATAAATATATTATTGTAGAAGTAATACCTACTCATTCTAAAGCAGAAAAAGGTATAATTGCTCAAATATCAGCATTAAAATTAGAGGGACTAAAGTTATTAGACAGATTTGATTATCGAGTAAAAGATGAACTAATTGAAAATAACGATTTAAAAGAAGCAATTCAATATGACAAAGAAGCTTTTACTTATGTAGATAATCCACACTTTATTCCAGAAAAATTCAAATCATGGGCGAAAGATATACCATTATTAATCATAGAAGAATCTTATACCCTAGATTATTTAAAAGAATTAAATAATAAAAAAGAACTAATTTATCCATACCTTGATATGGAACATTCTTATGATGTTTTTAATAAGATTATAAAAAAATATAATCTAGAACCAAGTAACCATTTAGTAGATTTATTATATGAAGCTATTATTTATGAGAGTAACAATAAACAAAAAACTAATAAAAAAGGAACTAGTAAAGATAATAAGTAATCTAATATTATCAAATTATAAAAGTAATGAAATATAAGGTGAATAAGCAATGAAAATAAGTGAGGTTAGCAAAACATTAAATATCCCGAGTGCTACTCTGCGTTATTATGAACAAATAGGTTTATTAGAAGAAATTGAAAAGAAAAACGGGATAAGAGATTATAGCAAGCAAGATATAGAACGCATAAACTTTATTACTTGTATGAAAAAATCTGGCTTTAAGTTAGAAGATATTCAAACTTTTATAAACATGGATATGACTAAAGCAACAGGTCCTAAAGCAAGATTAGAGATGTTATTAAGACAAAAAGAAATTTTATTACAAGAAATAAAAGAAAAAGAAGAAACACTAAAATTCTTAGATTATAAAATAAACATATATAAAAATAAAACGGATAAAAATGATAAATAAAAAAGGAGCCTTTTATGGCTCCTTTTAAAGATTACACTATTCTAGTAATAGAAACAGTAGCTGAATATAAATCATTAGGTACTAAGCTAATATCAAGGCCTGAAGTATTAATAAAACGATAGCTTGCTCCGGGAAGAGCCTCAAAAATAGCATTACCATTAATTGTTCCAGTATCGCAAGAGGTAAGTTTATTATGAGTAGATGAATGAGCTATTAAAACATCATCAGGCCAGAATTGATGAAGTTCAATACCTAAGGCTCTAGGTTCACAACTAACATTCTTATCGGTATGACGAACATTGATCCACCAATGTATGATATAAATACCTTTTTCAGGAATAGAAAAATCTCCTGTTGCAGGATTATAAGATATCTTATTAGAGATGTTAGCAGTTTGAAATAAAACTGGTTGTTGATTTGGAACAGTAGAATCTGTTTCATCATGTACCATGGCATAACTATTTAAAGGAATAGCTGGGGTACCTGCAGGTCCAGTCGGTCCAGTAGGACTTTGTCGATTTTTACATAAACAATCAATTACACGGCAAAGACATTCGTCATTGCAAGTTTAGTTACAACATTCATTAGTAGATAAAACATCATTTAGTTCATTATTATTTTCCATATTTCCTCCTTTCATAATATCATATGAAGTTTTAGAAAAAAGAAATGAGCTAATAACTATATAAAACAAAAAAATATTGACTTAAAGTAGACTTTAAGAATTATAATAAAAAATAGAAAGGAAGATGAAGATGGCAAAACAAACTGCCGGAAGAGATCAGTTAGGTAAATTTGCTCCAAAATTTGCCGAATTAAATGATGATGTATTATTTGGAGAAGTGTGGTCTAGAGAAGACAAACTATCATTAAGAGATCGTTCTTTAATCACTGTAGTAGCATTAATGAGCAAAGGAATTTTAGATTCTAGTTTAGAAGCTCATTTAATAAATGCAAAGAAAAATGGAATTTCTCAAGAAGAAATGTCTGAGATTATCACTCATGCGGCATTTTATGCAGGATGGCCAAATGCTTGGGCAACTTTTAGAATGGCCAAAGAGGTATATGAAGAGAGTGAATAGTATATGAAAAAAAGCGCAGGAATATTATTATACAAAAAAGAAAAAGAACAAATTATGGTACTACTTGCTCATTTTGGAGGCCCATATTGGGAGAATAAAGATCAAGAAGCTGCTATAGAAGCAAACATACCATTTATCTTTGCATCGTACGGATTTGGAAATGTGACTACATATGATTATAAAATAGAATCATTATCGGATTTATTAAAAATGTAACTTAATGTTACTTTTTTTCTTTTGTAAAGCGAACCCTTGATTATTTGGAGACATAACTCTACCATCATGAGAAAGAAATAATAGAGTATCATCAAGTTTTGCCTCATTCAAACGTACAGTATCAACATCTATTTGTAGCCAAGTTCCACATAAATTAGCACCACTAGCATCAATATCTTCAAGTGGTTTACCAAACAAAGAAACATTAGAAAAATCAGTATTTCTAATACTTTTTTGATATAAAGATGAAAAATTTATTTGTTTAATATTTGTATTAGATAAATTCAACCCTGCTAAATCACTATTAGAGAAATCAACAGAACTCATGTCCAAAAAAAGGAAGATAAGGTAGATAATCTGATTTTATTCGTTTATAACCTTTTTCAAAAGAAAATAATTCGTGTTCACTAATTGGTATTTGATGATAGAAAAAGTCAGGATAAGAAGAATTTTTAGCTTTAATAGAAAGTGTATGAATCCTTTTAAGCTTTTCATTTTCTAAAGAAGAATAGTTATCACTACCTAAAAAATCGTCAGTTAACCGTGGTAATTCAGACTGTACATTTACTTGTATATTATTAATATGAAAATCAGCAAGTAATTGAGTATAGTCTTTCTTTTTAATAAATGATGGAAAAAATCTCTCTTGATTAGTATAGAATTCTACAAATTTGAAAGGTACATCAGGATTAACCAAATTACATAACAAAGATAGCATTTCTTGAAACTTTTGTTTTTCCTTCCTATTGAGATCAGTATATTCAAAAAGGCCACGTAAATAATCGCTATGATAAATTGGCAAAGAACGTATCTTTATAGTAATGTTTTGTATCAGAATCCCTCATAAATAAAATTATTTATATTTTATGAAAATACATTAAGTATGTCAATAAGCAGGGTAAATCTTGACAAAATCACAAAAATAAGATATTATGTAAGTCCGACACAGAAAGGGGGGGATACTATGGATCAAATTATAGAAAAAACAATAGTCACTGGAAAAGATGGAGTGGATTATGATCTTACACCTTACCAAAATCCAGCTGATATAGCAGGCTATTTAGGATTTCTTGATACTAACGGGAATTTCTACAGAGTAAGAAAAATTACTGATCCAGAACATGAAAGACCACATAACAGTTGGGCAAAAAACTTTATAGAATACTATGGTTTAGAGAAAGGTGAAAATTTAACAAGTTCTACTACATTAGTTCAAAATTGTGGCTTTATGCTTTCTTCATATCAAAATGGCGAAGGTTGGTTAAAAGAAGGTAGAACCTACATTACAGCTCAGCATTTAGGAGTTTGTGATGAAGCTGCATGTGAAATCTTTGTAACAAACGAAAGACAATTAAATAAAATAAGAGAAATAAGAGACTTTGAATCTTTCAAAGGCAAAACATTAAGAAGATAAAAAGACAATAGATTGTCTTTTATTTTTTGTACGGTAAGTTATTACATAAATAACTATCGGCATAAGGAAAGAAAAGTTGGAATTCTTGATTATCGCATATAGTCCACACAAAAAGCGACTTTTTTGTTCTCCATTTTTGTAACCTCTTCTTTTTAATTATTTTCTTATTAACAGCAATAAAATCAGGATTACAATAACGAATTAAAAAAGAAGAACTAATAAAATAACTATAAAATTTAGATGCTGGATAATCAGTTAGTAATAAACCAATCGGATAAGTTTGATTTTTCTTCAAGTATCGAACAATACTAGGGTGAAAAGACTTTAAAAGAACTTTCCCAGGATAGTCTTTTAATTGTTTTAATAATAAATTACATAAATTTTTATAATTACTAGTCTGCTTTAATTCAACATCAAGAAGAACTTGTCCTTTTATTAGTCTTAAGACTTCATCTAAAGTAGGTATATGTTCACTAGTATTTAAAAGATGTAATTTTTTTAATTCTTCATAAGTATAGTCCTGAACATAGTTATTAATATTACACATTCGTTTTAAACTAATATCATGAAAGACAATAATGATATTATCTTTAGTAAGTTGAACATCAAACTCAATTGGTATTCCCAAAGCTCTAGCTTTTCTAAATGCCGAAAGCGAATTTTCTGGTATTTCTTTATTATCAAAAACACCACGATGAGCTATTTTTAATCCACTTATTTCCATAAAATACCTCCAATATAAGTATAGTAAAGTAATTCGAAAAATTGCTAATTGTTAGCATTTATACTATAATATAGAAACTTTTAAAGAAGGAACGATTATGAAAAAAATAATAAAAGAGCGTATAAGAAGTATAGCTGTTGGGAGTTTGATTGGCTTCAGCATCGGAAACCTTATACCTAGATGCATTTCTTTATATGAAAATCAAAGGAAGAAATAGAAACAGTTTTTACAGATAAAAAATTAGAAAAACTATATCCAGATATTACCTTTGACGGAACGAGTAAAATAGCGATTGATGATGCAAGTATTGAACTTGGTGCCATGATAACATTTATTGGACTTTATTTAGGAATTATCTTCTTAATATCTAGTGCTGCTTTACTTGCATTAAAAGAATTGTCAGAAAGTACGGATAATATAACTAGATATATGATGTTAAGAAAAATAGGAGCAAGTAATAAACAATTAAACAAGGCATTATTTAGACAGATAGCAATATTTTTCTTGTTCCCACTATTAATCGCTGTTATTCATTCTATTTTTGGTATTAAATTTTGCACATATATACTAGAGACATTTGGAGAAGAAGAAATGTTAGCAAGTGTATCTATGACTATGTTATTCTTAATACTAATATATGGAGGATATTTCTTAATTACATACTATTGTAGTAAAAATATCATCAAGGAAAGAAGATTATGACATTAGGAATAAATTGGCAAGAATGGCTTAATAATCCAGTGGTTATGATTTCTCCATTAATTGGTTTAACTATCTTATTTATATTGTTAGCAATATTTAAAGGAAGAAAAAATAATTAACTTCCTTTTTTGTTATAAAGTGTAATAGCAACTACAACTTGACAAAAATCAACTCAAATTAGGTAGATAATGCTTTGAAAAAGGGTTATACTAATATCGATTTTGAAAAACAAGAAAGTTTTAAAAGAGGCAGTAAAATATGAAGAGATTAAAAAAATATAAAAAAGATATATTAATACTTTTATTGTTTAGTGCAATTTATATTAGTATTGCATTAGTTTTAACACGAGGTAAATACTATTTTGCATCAACAACAGATTTTGAAATGCAGCATTATATTTTTCCAGAATATTTCAGAAAACTATTTTATGATACATTCGATTTGTTCCCAGATTTTGCACTAAATATTGGTGGAGGACAAAATATTTACAATTTTTCTTATTACGGCTTATTAAACCCATTTATTTTATTTTCATATTTATTACCAATGATTCCTATGTTTGATTATTTAATAGGTTTAAGTTTTGTTGTCGTAGTATCATCAACCTTTTTGTTTTATAAGTTTTTACAATCACATAATTTTAAACAGTCAACATGCCTTATTACAGCACTTCTTTTCTTATTTGCAACTCCTATCATTTATCATGCCAAAAGACACATTATGTTTATCAATTATTTTCCATTTTTAATTGGTGGACTGTTTGCCGTTGATAACTTTATAAAAAATAAAAAGCAAAGTTTGTTAATACTCTGTATTACATTAATGATTTTTACAAGCTTTTACTACAGTGTATCAGGAATAGCAATGTTACTACTTTATGCGATATATGCCTATATAAAAGAATATGGAAAAAAAGATTTAATAAAGTTCATAGCAAAATTTATAATTCCAGTGATAATTGCTATATTAATAAGCTCTGTATTGTTATTACCAACCGTTTACACTTTATTAGTTGGAAGAGGAGAAGCCATTAAAACATTAGAATGGTGGATGTTATTGATACCAAACTTTAAGTTTTTATTTAATGCTTATGGACCTGGTATCACATTATTAGAATTTATTTTAATTGGTATATTAGTGATAGATAAAGAAATAAAAAAAGAAACAAGAATATTAGGTTTGTCAGTATTAATAATTTTTATGTTTCCAATATTTAATTATATTTTAAATGGAACTCTATATATCAACTCTAAATCTCTAATTCCATTTTTACCATTAGCTTTACTATTAATAGCAATAAGTATAGATACTTTATTTAAAAATAGTAATAAATTAAAAGCATATTTAATAATATCTACTTGTATTGTTACAATTAGTGGTTCATTAAGGGATACTTTAGTTCAAATCAATGAAAAACAAACATCATATGAGCAAGAATATAAAAAACTAGTACAACAGATTAATAAAAAAGACCAATCCTTTTATAGAATAGGTAATCAAACCTATCAACCATCTTCATTAAATAGAGTATATAGTATGAATGAATACAAAACTTCAGTTTATTCATCTACAGAAGCTAGAAGATTTCAAATGTGGGTACAAAAAGAAATAAAAAACAATCAAAATTATCGAAATAACATGATGTTAACTTTAGCCGGAAATCCTATTTCTGAAGCTATAATGGGTGAAAAGTACGTAATTAGTAACCAAAAGTTAGATAGTGGTTATACATTAGTTGATAAAACAAAACAATTATATTTATATAAAAACGAATTAGCATTACCTATAATATACGCCACGAATACTAGCTTATCAGAAAAAGAATATAAGAAATTAGAATATCCAAAAAATATAATTGCTACATACAACAAAGAAATTCCCGATGATAACATATTTGATAATCCAAAATTTAAAATAGAAAAGAAAAAAAATATAGAATTAGAACAACAAGATGATATTGTTAAAATAAGAGCAGCAGAAAATGCAAAAATGACATTAGTACCAACAGAAAACTTAAATGACAAAGTAGTTTTTATTACATTCAAAAATAAATTTAACAGAGGATGCCATCATGAAAAAAATGATCAGACCATAACAATTAATCAAACAACAAATAAACTTACTTGTCGTGACTGGAAATATCATAATCAAAATTATACATTCCATTATGTATTAATCTCACCTAAAAGACTAGAAATAACTTTTTCAGAAGCTTATTATAAATTAGGGGATATTGAAATAACATCTATTCCATTAGAAGAACTAGCCAAAAGAAACGAAGAAACTGTCCCACTAAAAATAAATAACAAGGAAACACAAGGAGATAATGTTATAGGAACAATAGAGTTAGAGAAGAAAAGTAATATTGAGGTTAGTATACCATATGATAAAGGATTTAATATAAAAGTAGATGGTAAAAGAACTCAATATAAAGAAAGTATAGAAAATACAATTTCTTTTGATGTATCCAAAGGAAAACACAATATTGAAATAACTTATGAATCTCCTTGGAAAAAATTTGGATTAATATTATCTCTAATAGGAATATTATTATGGATTAGAACATTCATATATGAACAAAAAACAGATAGAAAACCAAAAAAAAGTAAGTAAAATTAAAACTTATAAAAAAGAATATATAAATTTAAAAGTAGCAATGTTACTTTTTTGTTTTAGCAACTAACTTTTTCTACAAGGCAACTAAAACTTGGTAGAATAAATAAATTGTATAAGTTATAGTACAGTAGTAACCTAACAAAACTGTAAGGTTATAAATACAAGTTCTCTGATATACTGATGTTAACAAAAGAACAAAAAGAGGAGTCTTATGTCTACCTTTCATTATATAGGATTAAAATTAACAATTGTTTTATTAATTATATTTTTACCGTGTATTATAATTGGAGGTATGATTTATTTATGTTCTTTTATAAAAGATAAAGTCAGTGAAATAAAAAGTGGAATATGCTATACAAAAAGAATAAAAAATAAGAAGTAATATATTTAAGCTGTACATCATAAATAAAAAATATATTGACACAGGAATAATTTTGCGATACATTAGTTGCAACAAAAGAAAGGACGATATTATGATGAATAGAATATTTGGACATCATCATCATAAAATTATGCGCTTGTTAATACGACATTAAAACGTGGTATCGACAAGGGCAATTTTGTGATGCTTGTGTCGATACCTATTCTAAATATAAATAGATTTATAAACAAAAAGGTTATAGGCACAAGGTCTATAACTTTTTTATTACAAAAATATTAAATTAAAAGGAGAAATAATATGATAAATTTTAAAAATATATATAGTTCTTGGCTAAAGGATCAAGTGAGAAATGATTGTCAAATAAAATTAGTAGAAAATCAAAAATTAGGAGGATTAGCTAAATGTTATAAAAATATATTTAATGGTGAACCATTTTATGAAGCTTGGACAGAGAAATCTGCAAGACGAGCAATTGATGAATATGTGGACACAAATGCAACAATTTGGACACCAGAAATGAAAGGTGAAGTAATAGGATTTTTAATCGCAACAGACACTATCCCAGAGGACCAAGAAAAATATATCACAGAAGATCAAAATAGAATGCGTTATATTGAAGAAATAGGAGTATTAAAAGAATATCGTGGTCAAAATATCGCAAGTGAGTTAGTAAGAAAAGAAATAATCAACTCTTTACAAGATGATAAAACTCTTTTAGGTTATCGTACCAACGCTATGAGATACTTTAAAAAAGATAGAAAAGAATCTTTCGAAAGTGCAGTTGAAAGAGTCCAAAAAGAAGATAGAGAAAAAAGAAAAAATGGGGAAAGAATCATAGTACCAGAACTAACAATAGAAGAAAAACAAGACTTTATTAATCAATATATATCCCTACTAGAAACAAGACCAGATTTAGATTCATCAGACTCTTCTAAACTATTTAGAGGAATCGGATTACGATTGGGCTACAGTAATAATAATGGAAACTACGCTTGGCAAGAAGATCCTACCGGAGCTATGAATGATCGCATCTTTCCAGTAATTGATTTACAAAAATCAGGTTATACCAAAACATGCTATAATAAAGTGGGGCAAAGATAATGAGCAATATACTAAAAAATCTAATTGAAATAAATACAATCAATGATAAAGAAAATGAAAAAATCAGAACTTATATCAAAAGTATATTAAAAGATAAAAAATTTGATTTTCAAGAGATTGGAGAAAACAAAGAAAAAGTTTTGATCGCTAAAAGGGGGAATCCAACACTAGCTTTTTGTTGTCATACAGATACAGTAGATAAATCAGTTTACTGGACAAAAGAAGCACTTAAATTAATAGAAGATAAAAATAACTATTATGGATTGGGAGTATCAGACATGAAAGGAGGAATTGCAGCTATTTTGGAAACTGTATTGAGTCTGCCGATAGAAGTTCCTTGCATGTTATGCTTTACTTACGACGAAGAAAAAGACTTTAGAGGAATAAAAGAATTAAAGAATAGTGGTATTAACTTACCTGAAACGATAATCTTTCCAGAACCAACAAATTTAATCCCCGCCATTGCTAATAAAGGATGTATTGAATTCAAAGTACAATTTAATGGTAAAAGTGCGCATTCATCAACTCCCAACATAGGAGAAAACGCTATTTATAAAGCAATGCAATTCATTAATGAGCTTCAAGAATTTGCAAAACAATTACAAAAAGAAACCTTAAAAATCTATGAGGTACCATACACGACTTTTAATTTATCTACTATGAATGGAGGAAAAGAAATAAATAAAGTTCCAGATACATGTACCATTACTTTCGATTTTCGTACTATTAAAAAAGAACATAATGATATAATAATAAAAGAAATAGAGAAATTGGTAAAAAAGTATCAAGCATCTTCAACAATTATAAATAATTTAAATGCAGCAGTAACTGCTAATCAAGAAATAATAGAAAAACTAGAAAAGTTAACTGAGAAAAAAGTAACGGGTTTAAATTATGTAACTGAAGCTTCGCTTTTTCCCGATAAAAATGTTATTATTTTAGGACCCGGGCCAATTACAGCACATCAAAAAGATGAAACAATAGAGAAAGAGAGTTATGTAAAATGTCAAAAACTATATATGGAGATTATGCAATCGATATAAAAAACATTATCAACTTTAATTATGTAGCATTACGAATACCTACAATAATGACCTATACTGCCATTTTTTCAGCAAAATATAGTGATTTAATTTGGGATAAATTAAATAACATAATTATTCTTCCATATGATAATGTAGAAAGTGCTGATTTTTATATAGAATATTTAAGACAATGTAAAAGAAGGCAATGCTCTGTAGAATTCTTAGAAGAATTAGGGTATGTTATCAATATAAAAAATTATGCTAATCCATTACCGGTAGAAACAGAAAAATTATTACAGCCATATATAGGATCATCATCCGATGGATTTGGTGATTGTAAAGAAAGCCTAGCTCCTTTATTAGCTTTTAAAAAATCTGGGAAGAAAGCATAAAACCAACAGAAGAAAAAATAATAGAAGAAAAAGGAAGAAATGTAAGAATCAGAAATCAAAAATTCCAAGAATTATATGACGAAGTGTTCCATAAGTTGAGCCCTGAAACAATAAACAAAATAAAAAAACAAAAATCTAATAATTAGCAAATTAAGATAGCATTAGGAACATCAACATTGGAGACATTGTTTGCTTTTTCGACATTACCGTATTTCATGCCAGAAAATATAGAAGCTCTATTAGATAAAAAAACACCAATAGATAGAAGAAAACAAATATTTTCAAATCAATTAAAATACTTGAAAGAACTAGAACTAGAAGAATTGGATTTTCCTGAATATAAAGTTTGGGATGAACAAGATGTAGAAAAGTATTGTAATATTTTAAGAAGTGGAAGATTAGATAAATATATGCCATCAGAAGCATATATAAGAGAAGTTTTTACTCTTGACCAACAAAAATATGAAGAAGCACAAAAAGAAACAATTATCACTAGTGAAAACTTCCAACAATTATTACAAATACTAGGGAATAATGAAAATACTGTAGAGTTCTTGTGTGAAAATATTATAAATCAAAGAATTTCAACTTATACAGCTACTGCCGATAATAACCCTATATCACTCATTTTATGCACAGTAAGAAGTGACGAAGTTGGACAACAGTTGTATATTCTACTTCATGAACTACTACATGTAATAGAAAAAATGCAAATGGATTTGGACTGGATATATCTAATGTTCCACCAAACCAATATGAGAGACAATATAGAAGATATGAAAAGATAAATGAGGCATTAACAGATATATTCGCTATAGAAGCAACCCAATTATTGGCTCAAAACTCTCTAATCTTATTAGAACCAAAAGAAATAATACAAGGTAATTACAATAACAACAATACATTAAAAGAAACAAAAGATATTCTGATGCCATTATTAGAAAGATATAGAAAACAAGTAATAGATGCTAAACTATCTTCCAATCATGAAAGTTTAACAAAATATATAGGTAAAGAGAATTTTGAACAACTAGTAGATGTAGTTAATAAAGTAGAATATTTAAAAACACAAGACTTAAGAAAAAACTAGACAATAATATAGAAGATATAACAGTAGCAGAGTATAAACAAGCAAAAAAACAAGCTGAATTGATATATATCAATATTGATAATTATCACAAAAGTCACTTAATAAAAGAAAAACAAAAAGTCAGTAAAAAAGAGAAATAAAGAAAGAAAATAGCATCTTGTTTTCTAAAAAATAAATTTTAAGTAATATCTATAGATACTTGCATTTTTTAGAAAAACAAGTATAATAGATTACGAAAAAAGAGGTGGAAGTATGAGAAATTACATTCGTTATATTGTAGTATTAGTATTAATTATCGCCGGAGGATTATTGATCATTTCTGTAGTTAATAAATTTACAGAACCAGATGTATCAAAAGTAAATAATAATCCAGTAACAGAAGAAAAAGAAACAGTAACCGATAATAATGCAGATGTAACCTTAGATGTAGATTCAAATCAAGATGAAAGTACTGTTACAGAAGATCCTAGTGAAAACAGTACAGATTCGGTCAATACTCCATCTAGTGACTCTGATACAAGTATAGAAACCACTGCACCACAAGAGACAACAGATAATGTAGTAGTACCAAATACGGGTGTAAAAGAAAATTTATTAATAATGGCAATAGGAACGATTATTCTTTCTACGGGAATGATTTATATTAGAAAACAATCAAAAAATTAAGACATCGACCGATGTCTTTTTTCATGCTAAAATTATCTTTTTAAAAAAATGTTAAAAAGATGTTGACAAAATAAATAGATATTAATATAATGTTAATAACAAGTGGCCGACTTGTAAATTTTATATCACATGATATTAATAAAATATTAATAAGAGGAGATAAATATGAATAAAATCAAAAACTTAGAAGTCTATGAAGGAATGTTAATTGTAGTAGATATGGTTAAAGGATTTACAGATCAAGGAGCATTACATGATAAAGAAATTAAAAAAATTATAGTAAGACAAAAAGAAATAATAGAAGAAGCACAAAAGAAAGGATATTTAATTGTTTTCATAAAAGATACTCATGATAAAGATTCAACAGAATTAAAACGTTTTGGTAATGCTGGACATTGTATGAAAGGAACTAAAGAAGCAGAAGTGATAGAAGAATTAAAAGAATATGAAAATATGCCAAATACTATAAGTATTGAAAAAAATTCAACTAGTTTTATGGAAGCTCCACAATTTAGAGAAATTATAGGACAAGCACAAAATATAAAAGATATAAATATTGTTGGTTGTTGTAGTGACATCTGCGTTATCAATGGTGCAATGGGATTAGCAAATTATTGTGATCAATGGAACCGTGAGGTAGAAATAAAAATTCACGAAGATGCAATTGCAACATTTGATGAGAAAAATCGTCAAGACTATACTAATGCAGCTAAATTATTAGGTGAACTACAAGGTATTCAATATGTAAAAAAAGCTGCATAAAAAGATAAATATATTTTTTTTAAATATGATATTAATAAAATGTAAAAAAGAAAAGGAGAATAATTATGAATAATAAAACATTAATGACAGATTTTTATGAATTAACTATGGCGCAAACATATTTTAATGAAGGAAAAAAAGATGAACAAGTATATTTTGATATTTTCTTTCGCAAAAATCCATTTAATGGTGGATACACTATTAGTGGAGGACTAGATGAAACAATAAACTATATTAATAATTTTCATTTTGGAGAAGAAGAGCTAAATTATTTAAGAACTTTAGGAAAATTTAGCGAAGACTTTTTAGATTATTTAAGTACATTGAAATTTGAAGGAGATATTTATGCGGTACCGGACGGAACAGTTGTATTTCCAAATGAACCAGTACTAACAGTCAAAGCAGATGCTGTAACTGCTCAAATATTAGAAACGGCTCTACTAGCCAACTTTAATCATGGATCATTAGTAACAACAGCTGCTAAAAGAATTACTAATGAAGCGAAAAACATCCCTGTGATGGAGTTTGGAGCTAGACGTGCAAGAGGGATTGATTCAGCAATAGAAGCCAGTAAATGCGCCTATATCGGTGGATGTGTTGGAACCTCAAACACTTATGCTGGTATGAAATATGGCATTCCTGTAATGGGAACTATGGCTCACTCTTTAGTAACAGAAAGCAAAGATGAGTACGATGCCTTTCTAAAGTACGCCAAAAGCAATCCAGACAACTGTGTTTTTTTGGTAGATACTTATGATACTTTACGTAGTGGAATTCCCAATGCTATTAGAGTAGCAAATGAGTTTTTAAGACCAAATGGCTATCCATTCAAAGGAATTCGTATAGATAGCGGTGATTTAGCTTATTTATCGAAAGAAGCTAGAAAAATGTTAGATGCTGCTGGATATAAAGATACTGGAATCTGTTTATCAAACGGTTTAGATGAATATACAATTAGAGATTTAATTAATCAAGGTGCAAAAATTGATTCCATTGGTGCTGGTGATAATATAGCTGCTCCAAAAGAACGCGTAGGAGGAGTATATAAATTAGTAGCAGTAGAAGAAAAGGGAGAAGCAAAACCTCGTATCAAAGTAAGTAATGATAGTATTAAAACAATCAATCCAGGCAGCAAAAAAGTATATCGTTTTTATGATAAAGAAACTGGATATGCATTAGGAGATGTAATCAGTTTACATGAAGAAGAAATAAGTAAAGATCATTATACATTAGTTCATCCAGTAGAAACATGGAAAAAAACCGAATTAGAAAATTATAATGTAAGAAGTTTATTATTACCAATTTTTCAAAATGGAAAGTTAGTATATGAAGATCCTAACTTAAACGAAAAACAAAAATATTGTCAAGAAGAGTTCGAAACATTATATCCAGAAATAACAAGAATTGACAGACCTCATGAATACTATGTAGATTTATCTGAAAAATTAAGAAATTTAAAACAAGAATTAATTAGTTTTCACCAACAAGAAGTAGAAGAAAAAGGAAAGGAATATGTTAAATGCGCAAAGAAAAATTAGAAGAATTAAAAAGTTATATTGAAGAGTTAAAAACTATAAAAACAGAAAGAAAAGAAGAACAATTTATATATCATCAAGAACAACCAATAAAAAGGAAAGGTTTTATCAATGTAGAAAGTTATGATTGTACATTACAAAATGGTATTATTATACCAAGAGAAAAAATTGTAAAAGGTGGTAAAGATGGTAATGCAGCAATTATATTACCAGTTACTAATGAAGGAAATACTTTATTAGTAATACAACCTAGAGTTTTTACCAAAGAAACCGTATGTGTAGAATTACCAGCTGGATATATAGAAGAAAATGAAGATCCTATCACAGCTGGAAAAAGGGAACTAGTAGAAGAAACAGGTTATGTTCCAGAGCAAATGCAATTACTTGCTAGTTTCTATCAAGATCAAGGTTGCAGCGCAGCTTACAACTATAGTATGTTAGCTTTAGGTTGTCAAAAACTTAAAGACCAGAGTCTTGATCAAGATGAAATAATTAGATATTTTGAATGTAGCTTTGATGAAGCACTTGAATTAGTAGACCGTGGATATATCACAGATTTGCAATCACAATTTACGCTTGAAAAAGCAAAAAGTTTAGTAAAAAAATAAAATGTTTGATACACTATAAAAAAGGAGAATAAGTATGAAAGAATTTGGATTTATAAGAGTAGGAGCCATTGTTAATAAATTAGTTTTAGCTAATCCATTAGAAAATGCTAAAGAAATCATTAAAGAAATAAAAAACGCTAATAAACTAGGTGTATCCATCGTAGTAACACCAGAATTATCCTTAACTGGTTATACTTGTGGTGATTTGTTCTTGCAAGATAAATTGTTAAATGACAGTGAAAAAGCTTTAGAAGAAGTTCTAGAACAAACTAAAAATATTGATATTATATCAATACTAGGAATGCCAATAAAACATGATAACCAACTATTTAATTGTGCTATTGTAATTAGTAAAGGGAAAATTTTAGGAATTATCCCTAAAACTTACATTCCAAACTATCAAGAATTCTATGAAGCAAGATGGTTTTCTTCTAGCAAAGATTTAAAGAGTTATAATATCGAAATATTGGGACAAACTGTACCAATAACTACCAATATCTTATTCCAAGATAAATCATTGAAAGAAGCATCCTTTGCTATTGAAATATGTGAAGATTTATGGACAGTAAATCCACCAAGTAATAATCATGCTTTAGCTGGTGCAACTATGATTTTCAATTTATCAAGCAGTAATGAATTGATAGGAAAACAAGAATATCGTAAGAGCTTAGTATCTAGTCAATCAGCTAGAACAATCTCTGCTTATATTTATACATCAAGTGGTGTTATGGAATCTACATCAGATATCTTATTTGGCGGTGCTAGTATGATTTACGAAAACGGATCTAAATTGGCAGAAAACAAACGCTTTGAAATAGATAGTAATATAATTACTGCCGATATTGATATTTTAAAATTAGCAAACGATCGCAGAAAAAACAGAAGTTATATGAACATGGCTTCTAACACAGATTATATTATTGTTGAAGTAGATATGGCGAATTCTATAAAAACTTTACAAAGAGATTACAAAGAATATCCATTTGTTCCATCTAACGAACAAGAAAGAAACAAAAGATGTGAAGAAATTATTGAAATTCAGTCTAGCGCTCTCGCTAGAAGATTACTTCAGTTAAAAAATCCAAAATGTGTTATTGGTATGAGTGGTGGTCTAGATTCTACATTAGCTTATTTAGTAATTATTAAAGCCTTTGAAAAATTAAACAGAGATAATAAAGATATTATTGGTATTACAATGCCTGGTTTTGGTACTACCGATAGAACTTATCAAAACGCAGTAGATCTTATTAAAGAGTATGGAGCGACATTAAAAGAAATTAGTATAAAAGAAGCCTCTCTTCTTCACATGAAAGACATTGGTCTGCCAGAAACTGATAGAAGTATTACCTATGAAAATATACAAGCGAGAGAACGTACTCAAATATTAATGGATGTTGCTAATATGGAAAATGGATTGGTAATAGGAACCGGTGATCTATCAGAACTAGCATTAGGATGGTGTACATATAATGGAGATCATATGAGTATGTATGCAGTAAACACTTCTATTCCAAAAACTCTGGTCCGTTATTTAGTAGCTTGGGTAAAAGATACAACTACTGGCAAAAAGAAAGAAGTACTACAAGACATATTAAACACTCCAATTTCTCCAGAACTATTGCCACCAGATGAAGCCGGAAATATTTTACAAAAAACAGAATCAAGCATTGGACCATATGTATTACATGACTTTTTCTTATTCCATTTCTTAAGGTACGGAGCTACTCCTAGAAAAATCTACACATTAGCTAAATATACATTTAAAAATAGCTTTTCAACTGACGAAATAAAGAAATGGTTAAAAGTATTTATTAAACGTTTCTTTACCCAGCAGTTCAAAAGAAATTGTATCCCTGATGGAATAAAAGTAGGAAGCATCAGTTTATCACCAAGAGGCGATTTACGTATGCCAAGCGATGCTAATATGGAAGCTTGGTTAAAAGAAATTGATGAACTAGATAATTAAGTTTGAATTTTCAAGATTTATATATAAAAATGAAAAAGGAATCTCTATCCAATCGAGATTCTTTTTTACTAAAAAGTGAAAAAAGTATTGACAAAAAATATAGATATTAATATAATGTTAATAACAGATGAACAAATCTGCAAAACTTTTATAAAATGATATTAACAAATTAATAAAAAGAAAGAAAGGCTATTATGGAAATGACAATTAGCAAAGCACAAGCAGAAAAAATTTTAACAACATATTATAAAACAAAAGAAGATATTGACGGAAAGGTAGAAATGAAAACTAAAAAAGAACAGGTAGGGTATTATACTTGTGAACATATGTCAGCCGTGACTACTTTTGAACTTTCTGGTACAATCAATCTTTTAGGAACAGAAATACTTGTAAAAAGAGTTATACCTTTTGAAGAATATGAAGGTATCTTTAAAGACATATTAGCAGAGCAGGGGTATGAAATAAATAAACTATGGATTGATAATGGTATAAACACAGAATGGACAGGATGGGGTCCAACGGAACATAGAGAACAAAAGACGTATTGTAATGGAATCAAAATAGAAGCAAAAAGGCAAGTAAAGGAATTTAGAAGATAATATTTTTTTAAAACAAGATATTAACATAACGATAATAAGAGGTGATATAATGAATAACATAAAAATAGTAGCTTTAGATAACATCAAAGAAATTGGTCTAGAGGTAAACGTCAAATTAAATAAATTAAGAAAAACAAATAAAAATTATATTTTAGATATCAATGCCAGTAGATTTTCAAATGGTGAAGGTAAAGTCAAAATAGAAGAATCAATCAGAGAAAAAGACATTTATTTATTAGCAGACGTAGGAAATTATGGAATAACTTATAATATGCATGGATTTACTCATCATATGGCTCCTGATGAACATTTTCAAGATATCAAAAGAACAATATCAGCAATTTCAGGCTACTCAGAAAAAGTAACTTTAATCATGCCTTTACTATATCAATCAAGACAACATAAAAGAAAAGGTAGAGAGTCAGCAGATTGTGCAATTGCTTTACAAGAACTACAAAATCTTGGAGTTGATCACATTATTACTTTTGATGCCCATGACCCAACAATTTCTAACGCCATTCCGAATTTACCATTTGAAAATATTTATCCAACGAACACAATTTTAGAAGAGTTATTAACAAAAGAAGAATTAAAAAACATTCTAGTAATTAGTCCAGATATGGGAGCAACAGAAAGAGCCAGATATTTTGCTGAAATGTTAGATACTAATGTTGGAGCATTTTATAAAAGACGAGATTTGACTAAAGTAGTAAATGGGAAAAATCCTATTATAGAACATACCTACATGGGTCCTTCTGTAAAAGGATGCGATGTATTAATAGTAGATGATATGATAGCAAGTGGTACTTCAATGCTAGAAGTAGGAGAAAGATTAAAACATGATGGTGCAAGAAAAGTATTCTTTATTTCTACATTTTCCTTATTCACAGAAGGAATAGATATGTTTGACACTGCCTATAAAAACCATTGCTTTGATAAACTATACACCACAAACTTGTCATATATTCCAGATGAATATAAGAAAAAAGAATGGCTAAGTACAGTAAATTGTTCAAATAACATCGCTGAAATAATCAATACATTACATGAAGGAACATCCCTTAAAGAGTTAAATAGCAAAGAAAAAATATTAACTTTAAGAAAGGAGAAAAATCTATGAAAATAGGTGTATTTGGAGGAAGTTTTAATCCACCACACAAAATGCATAAAAAAATCGCGAAAAATCTGATAAAAAAAGGTTATGTAGATAAAGTAATCTTTGTACCAACTGGAACTAAATACGAATACAAAACGAACTTAATATCAAATGAAAAAAGAGTAGCCATGTTATCACTAATGATAGAAAAAGAAAAAAATATGTTAATTAGTAAATATGAATTACAAGAAAAAGCAATATATACATACGAAACTTTAAAACATTTAAGAAAAAAATATAAAAACGATGATATTTATTTCATATGTGGTACAGACAATTTAAGTTATATCGATAAATGGAAACACGGTAAAGAAATTCTAGAAAATTATAAAATATTGGTTATCAAAAGAAACACCGACAAGATTGCACCACTACTAGAAAAATATAAGCAATACAAGAAAAACATCATTGTTACAACAATAAAAGAAAATGCCATTTCATCAACTAAAATAAGAACTTATTTAAATAAAAATAACAACTTAAAAGCTAGATTATATATTAATAAAACAGTTTATAACTATATTAAACAGAACAAATTATATAATCCTGAAAAAGAAAATATCTATTACATGATTAAAAGTTATTAAAAATATGATAAAGTAGAATTAAATATAAAAAAATAGATATTTTAATAATAGAAAGTAAAGGAGAAAAAACATGGATTTTAAAGAAATAATACATATTTTACAAAAAGAAAGAAAAACAATTGCCACTATGGAGTCATGTACTGGAGGTGGTGTTGCTAATGCAATTACAAATTGTGAAGGAGCAAGTGAAGTATTAAAATTTAGTGCTGTTACTTATTCAAATGAATATAAAATAAAAATGGGTGTATCCAGTGAAGTCATCGACAAATTTACAGTTTATAGTATGGAAACAGCAGATGAGATGAGTAAAAATATTACTAAGTTTGCTAAAAGTGATTATGGTGTTGGCATTACAGGACAATTAAATAGACAAGATCCTGCAAACCCAGTAGGAAAAGACAATGTTGTCTATGTTAGTATTTATGATAGTAAAAATAATAAATATTATAGAGATACTATGGAAGTTCATAAAGAAAGTAGAAAGCTTAATAAAGAACATGTAATTGAAAGAATTATCGAAATGTTGCTAGAAATATTAAAATAGCGACATTTTTTCTAAAATATGTTATAATCAATCTATAAATAAGAGGTGATTAAGTTGAAGAAAGAATATAAAACAGAGGAAGAATTTTTAAAAGATTACAATCCAAAAGATTTTGACCAATTATCAATGACTTCAGATATATTATTAATTAGCGTTTCAGATGAAGAAAGTAATAATTATCGCAAAACAAGTAAAAAAATGATGAGCATCCTATTAGTAAAAAGAGATGATTACCCCTATAAAGGTAAATGGTGTCTACCAGGTGGTTTTTTAAATCCTAAAAAAGAAACCCTTGAAGATTGTGCTAAAAGAGTATTAAAAACAGAAACAAATCTATCTAATATTTACTTAGAACAATTATATACTTATGATGCAATAGATAGAGATCCAAGAACAAGAGTAGTATCAACTTCTTATATTGCTTTAGTAGATAAAAACAAATTAACTGAAATGATTAACCCAAATGCATCTTGGTTTGATGTTGTACTTTTAGAAGAAAAAAATAATGTAGTAGACATTACATTAGATAATGGAAAAGATACAATCCATCTAGCAATCAAAAAAGAATTAAGAGAAAAAACAACTGACAGATATCGTTTTGTAGAAGTTAAAAATGATGCTTTAGCCTTTGATCACGCACTAGTTATATTAGCTGGCCTTGAACGATTAAAAAATAAACTTAACTATACTGATATCGTCTTTAATATGATGCCAGAATACTTCACATTGGGTGAGTTACAACAAGTATATGAAGTAATACTAAATAAAAAGTTATTAGATCCAGCATTTAGAAGAATTATAGCTAGTAAAGTAACAAAAACTAAAAAGATGAAAACTGGAGAAGGACATCGTCCATCAGCATTATTTAAGTATAAAGGGAAATAGATGAAAAAAATAAGATTATTCGTAAATAATAACGAAAGATCATTAGAAGTTGCTAAAAACATTCAAGAAAAATTAGAAAAGAAAAATTTTCAAATTGTTGATGAAGATTACGAAATAGCCATTGCCATAGGTGGAGATGGTTCTTTTCTAAGAATGGTAAAAGAAGCTAATTTCAATGATAAATGTATTTATGTAGGAATTAATGCTGGAACATTAGGTTTTGCTCAAGAAATCAATCTAGATGAAATAAATGAATTTGTTAAAGTCTTAGAACGTGATGAATATAAAATAGAAGAAATTGGTATTGCTGAAATAGAAATAATCACACCAGACAGCTGTTCAAAACAACTAGCATTAAATGAACTGGTCGTTAGGGATTTAGATTTAAATACAACAAACTTAAAAATAGAAGTGGAAAATAACTTACTAGAAAACTATGTAGGAGATGGTATTTTAATATCCACATCTTTTGGATCTACTGCTTACAATTTAAGCTTTGGTGGAAGCATTGTTTACAATACCTTTCATACATTACAAATAACGCCTATTGCTCCATTAAATAATAAAACTTACAGAAACCTATTAAACTCGGTTATTATTCCAAGTAACAAAGAAATTATAATTACCCCAGAAAATAGGACTAAAGATTTATTAATTACTATCGATGGAGATAATAATGAATATAAAAAAGTTGAAAAAATTAGTGTAAAAGTAGAAGAGAGAACAATTAAAGTATTTAGAAAAAAAGATTATAATTTTATTGATAAAATAAACAATAAATTTTTAAAATAAACAAAAGATTGAAAAGGGTGTATTATGAAACAACGTGGTTTTAAAGCTTTTAATAAAAATATGGAAAATCAATATGGTATAAAATTTGAAGAAGGAAAAATTTATACTATTCCAGAACATATTATATTAACCAAAGGTACTAAGGGTACAGGTTTTCATTACACTCCCAATTTAGAAGATACGCTACGCTATGTAGATGGTATGATTGAAGAAATCAAAATAGCTAGCGTAACAGCCAGCAAAGAAATTATTAGCTTCGATGATGAATATAATGGTTATTTTGATATCAGTGCCGCAAGAGAGATATCAATCGATCATATATTATCAAGAGAAGAAATTATGACGTATATGCTAAATAGACATAGTTTAGCAATGAAAAGGTTTATTCAAGGATTTAAATTAACCCCAGAAGAAATAAAACAAATTAGAGAAAAATTTAACAACGATGTTGCAATTGATTTAGCAATTTCTTATTATCAAGAAAAAGATAAAGATGCCTACAAAAAATTTTATAAAAGAAAGAAATAATTTAAAAGTAAAAATGAAATACTAATACTGGTGATACTATGAAAATTAGATTAGGATACGCTTGTATTAGTGAAACACTAAATTCAAATTATAAGACATATACTTACAGCAACTTTATCAAAGATAAAAACAAAAAGAAGTTAGAGGATATTATTACCTCTAATCTTTTTCATTTACAAGAATTATTAAAATATAATAATAAAAATAATATTCACTTCTTTAGAATCTCTTCAAATTTAATTCCTTTAGCAACAAAAAAAGAAGTAAACATTAATTACTATACTAAGTATAAATCTAACTATTTAGAGTTAGAACAAGAAATAAAAAAGAATAATATGAGAGTTGATTTTCATCCCAGTGAATATTGCGTATTAAATAGTACTAAAAAAGAAGTAGTAGAACAAAGCATCGACATACTAAAATATCACTATAATCTGCTTTGTTATTTAAAGGTAGAAAACCCACTATTAGTTTTACATATAGGAAGTAAAGAATTTGGAAAAGGAAAATCTTTAACAAGATTTGTAAATAATTTTAAAAAATTACCTAAAAACATTCAAAAAGTAATTGCTATCGAAAATGATGATAAATCATTTAATATAGAAGATTGTATAAATTTATCTAAAAAAATAGATATCCCTATAATACTAGATTATCACCATCATACTTGTAATCCTAGTAGACAAAATATCAAAGAACTTTTACCCCAAATATTAAAAACTTGGAAGACTACACCAAAAATGCATTTTTCATCCCCTAAAAGCAAATTAAAAAAAGAATATCGTTCTCATAACGATTATATTAATATAGATGAATTTATGTTGTTTTTAAATCTAATAAAAAAAGAACAAGTAGATATTGATATTATGATAGAAGCTAAGAAGAAAGATGAAGCTTTATTTAGACTTGTAAGAGAACTAAAGTATAAAAGTGATGTAATCTTTCTAGATGAAACAACTTTTGTGGTATAATACAGGAGAAAGGAAGAAGTAAAATGAATCAAAAAATAGGTATTCTAGACTCAGGTATAGGTGGAACAACTGTATTAGCAGAGATAAAAAAATTGTTACCTAAAGAAGATTACATTTATTATGCAGATAATAAAAACAACCCTTATGGAGAAAAAACAGAAGAAGAGATTTATAAAATTGTAGATAATATCGTAAAATTTTTAATATATGATAAACATTGTAAAATGATAGTAATCGCTTGCAATACAGCAACAACGCGTTGTATGAAACAATTAAAAGAAAAATATAAAGATATCCCCTTTGTAGGAACTGTTCCTGCTATTAAAGTTGCTTGCGACAATAATTATAAAAATACTCTAGTATTAGCAACACCAGCAACTATTGATTCTGAAAGAACCCACGAACTAATAAAAGAAAATAAAAAAATAGGTCAAGAAATAACTTTAATATCTTGTGATGGCCTTGCTAATGCTATAGAAACTAAAAATGAAGAAAAAATAAACGAAATATTAGAAAAAGTAAAGTATAAAACTAAAAATAAAAAGATAGATTCTATTGTTTTAGGATGTACGCATTACCCATTAATAAAAAAAGAAATTAATGAATTTTTTCCAAATACAATATTACTAGATGGTTCTTTAGGAGTTGCTAAACAAGTAAAAAGACTATTACACCAATATAATATAGAAAACCTAAACGGTACTGGTGAAGTAGAATTTATATATTCAAAAAAAAATTAAAAATTTACTCTTTTAATTTTTTGTAATATAATTAATTAAGGTGATAATATGAATAATACAAAGTTCTATAGTGTAATAAGACCAATATTAAAAGGATTATTTAGAGTTTTTTTTCACCCAAATATTAAAGGAATAGATAACTTACCAAAAGAAAAAAATTATGTACTAGCTGGAAATCATACAAAGTGGCTAGATCCATTAATGTTAATTGCTGTTGTACCAAAACAAGTACATTTTTTAGCAAAAGATTCTTTATTTAAAGGAGTTACAAAACCTTTTTTAAAAGGAGCTGCAGCAATACCAGTAAACCGCAAAATTCATGATCACCAAGCCTTAGACAGTGCAGTCAAAGCTTTAAATGAAGGCGATGTAATTGGAATTTTCCCAGAGGGAACAATTAACCGAGAAAAGAAAACACCAACACTCCCATTCAAAATAGGAGCAGTAAAGATGGCTAATACCACATCACGCTTAATAGTTCCTTTTGTTATTACAGGAAAATATAAATTATTTTCTTCTAAAATAACAATTGAATTTCTAGCACCAAGAAAAATTTCTGACAATTTAGATAAAGAAAACCAAAAGTTAAGAGAAGAAATAGATAAAAAGTTGGAGGACTATTATGAATGTAATCAATCTAATAAAACAAAAGATGATTAAAACACCATGGTCAAAATATTATAAAAAAGAGGAAAGAAAAATAAAAATAGAGGATATCTCAATCTATGAAATGTTAGAAAAAAGTAGTCAAGGAAGAGAAAAAAACATTGCTCTAAACTACTACGGAAAACAAATAAACTACAAAGAATTTCTTCATAGAATAAATCAAGCAGCTAACGCTTTTCGCAGCCAAGGAATAAGAAGAGGAGATGTTGTAACAATATGTATGCCAAATACTCCAGAAGCATTAATTTCTTTTTATGCTGTTAATAAAATTGGAGCCATAGCCAATATGATACATCCATTATCTGGAGAAAAAGAGATTAAAGAATATTTAAATTCAACTCATAGTGTTATGTTGATTATGATAGATATTTGTTATGAAAAAGTAAAAAATATAATAAAAGAAACAGATGTATATAAAACTATAGTAATATCAGCAAGTGATTCTATGAACTTCTTATTAGCTTTTGGATATCAAATAACTCAAGGGTATAAAATTCAAAAACCAAAAAGAAGTGAAGAATATGTATATTGGAAAGACTTTATTAGAAAAGGATTAAATTATCACGCTAAAGAAGATTATCATACAACTAAAGATACACCAGCAGTAATACTACACAGTGGTGGAACAACAGGAAGTCCCAAAGGTATTATCCTAACAAATGGTAATTTTAACGCACTAACAGAACAAGCAAAGATTGCTTTTAAAGAAGTAAAACCAGGAGAAAAGGTTCTGTCAATCATGCCAATCTTCCACGGATTTGGGCTAGGAGTATCAATTAATGCTCCTCTTGATTTAGGCTGTGAAGTTATATTAATACCACAATTTAATGCTAAAAAGTTTGATAAATTAATTGAAAAATATAAGCCAAATGTCTTGTTTGGAGTACCAACTTTATTTGAAGCTTTAATTAATACAAAAAATGAGCGACTAAATTTAAGTATGGTCAAATATATAATCAGCGGTGGAGATAGTCTATCACCATCTCTGGAAAGAAGAATAAATGTTTATCTATCTAATCACGGAGCTAGTATTACAATTTCTCAAGGCTACGGCATGACAGAAGCCCTAGCTGCTGTTGCCTTATCATTTGGAAAAGCAAATAAATCTGGAAGTATCGGAATTCCTTTACCTGGAAATTATATGAAAATTGTAAAACCCGGAACTCAAGATGAAGTTCCATATGGAGAAGATGGAGAGATTTGTATTAGTGGACCTACTGTAATGGTAGGATACTTAGATAATGAAAAAGAAACAAACGAAATGTTACAAATTCACAAAGATGGTATGATTTGGTTACATACTGGAGATATGGGTATGATGGATGAAGACGGAGTAATCTATTATAAACAAAGATTAAAAAGAATGATTATTTCAAGTGGCTACAATGTTTACCCTGCTTATGTAGAACAAGTAATAGAAGAACATCCAGCAGTACTAAAATGTACAGTTGTTGGAATACCACATCCATACAAAATAGAAGTACCAAAAGCCTTTATAGTATTAAAAAATGGATATAATCCATTAACCGTAAAGAAAAGTATTAAAGATCACTGTAAAAAGAATTTAGCTAAATATGCTATACCAGCAGACTTTGAATATCGTAAAAGTTTACCAAAAACTTTAATTGGAAAAGTTGATTTTAAAAAACTACAAGAAGAAAGTAGAGAACAAAAATGAAAACAAAAGTAAAAGAAAAAATGTTGCCTTACAAAATATTAAAACCAATTTTAGGTCCAATCTTTAGATTATATTACAACCCTAAAATAATAGGCAAAGAAAACATTCCCAAAGATGGTCCAATCTTAATTGTAGGAAATCACAAGCATTTATACGATCAATGTCTAGCAATACTTGCAACTAAAAGACCAATTCATTATATGGCAAAAAAAGAATATTTTGATGGAAAAATGGCATGGTTTTTCAAAATGGCTGGCTGCATTCCAGTGGATAGAAGCAAAAAAGATGAAAACGCAACAAAAAAAGCTCTAGAAGTTCTAAATAATGGTTTTGCCTTAGGACTATTTCCGGAAGGTACAAGAAACAAAACTAAAGAATTTTTATTGCCATTTAAATTTGGAACGGTGTCAATGGCTAAGAAAACTAATGCTACCATCGTACCATTTGGATTAACTGGAGACTATAAATTCAGAAGTAAAAATTTAACAATTCGTTTCGGAAAACCATATAAAATTACAGAAGACTTAGAAACTGAAAATAAGAAGTTAGAACAAAAAGTTGCTGAATTAATGAAAGAAAGCTTAAAAAACAGTGGTAAATAGTGTCAAATAAAGAAAGTTCCAACGATAGGAGCTTTCTTTTTATGTTATTATGAAAATGGTGATAGTATGGACAAGAAAAATATAATAGATGATTTTGGACAAGAAGATACTTATAAATTATATAGGACTGTATATGAAATTATTCATCCAACCATATCAAAGAAAAATATATCAAACTATAAAATAATCCTGCAAGAAGACTTAATACCTTTAAGAGTATTTTACCCTAAAAAGATTTCTAAGTTAGAAAAAGCTATCATATATATTCCAGGAAGAGCTTGGGTAGTAAGCGGAATTAAAAGCTATAGTGATGTTTGTCAAGACTTGGTGAAAGAATTAGATACCATTGTTATTGCCCTAGATTACGAGTTAAAAAATAAAGGCTATATGAAAATTGTACAAGATGGTTATGAAACAATTAAATATTTAGTAGATGGATTAAAAAGAGTAGGAATTGAACAAGAAAAAATAACAGTTATAGGTGATTCTACAGGAGCCAGCATTTTAGCTAATATTGCAATGATGGAAGAAAATCACATACCAAAACAAATATTACTATATCCAGCTCTTGATTTAACATTCCAAGAAAATAATCCATCCCTTGAGCAAAACAATAAACTTGACTTATTAACACTACCACACTTAAAAACATTTGCGAAAAAATATATAAATGAAGATTATTCATCTCCATTAAATAGTAAAGATCACAAAACATGGCCTAATACATTAATCGTTACAGGTGACCTAGATCCAGTACGTGATGAAGGGATAAGGTTAGTAGCCATGTTAAAAGCAGAAAAAAAGAAAGCAAAAGAAATAAACCTAAAATTTGCAACTCATGGATTTTTAAATAATAAAGATGAAGAAACAATAGAAGAATGTATTAAAGAAATTCATAAATTTATCACAAAAAAGTAAAGAAAATATGTTATAATAAGAAGGTGTAAAAATGGAAAGAAAAAGAACAAAAAAAGACATTGTTAGAATGTTACTTAGAAATAATGAATTAGAAGAACAAGACGAAGAAGAACTACTAAATTTATTGATTGATCAGCCAATCGCAATAGATGTAGATAAACAAGAAGAAGCAAAAATGACCAAAGGTGATAGATTTGCTGACAAATTAAGTGAAATTGCAGGAAGCTGGACATTTATATTTTTATTTATTGCATTTTTACTAGGATGGATTATTTTAAACACTGTTGTATTAGTAGAAGGAGAAGCCATTGATCCATATCCATTTATTTTATTAAATCTTGTTTTATCATGTGTTGCAGCACTACAAGCGCCAATTATTATGATGAGTCAAAATCGTCAAGCAGAAAAAGATAGCTTACGTAACCAAAATGACTACAGAACAGATTTAAAAAGCGAACTTATTCTTGAATCTTTACACGACCAAATGAATTTAATTCTTAAAAATCAACGTCAAATACTAAAACACATAAAAGAACAAGAGGAGAAAAAAGATGACTCTAAAAAAAATAGCTAAATTCATGATATTGGTTGTAATCGGAATTAGCTTAGTTGGTTGTAGTGATAAGAAGAATACAACTACAACTCAAAATAATGAGACAACCAATTCCTCAATTGATACTGCTTCCTATGACAGAGGATATTTAGTAATCCCTGAAGAAGAAGTAAAAGATATGGAGAAAATGACTTGTACTAGACAAGGAAATGGTGAAGATGACTCAAAAGTAAAATTAAACTATACTCTATATTACAAAGGAGAATATCTACAGATTCTTCACTCAATAGAACAAGTAATTTCAAAAGACCAAGATATTCTAGACGAGTATCAACTTGCATATATTAATATATATAAAAATTATGAAAATCTAGAATATTATGAAACAAGCGTAGTACGCGAAGAAGATAGTATCACAAATGATACAGTCATTAACTACAGCAAACTAGATACAGATAAGCTCCTTGAGATAGAAGGAGAAGAAGATAACATTATTAAAGATGGTAAAGTAAAACTAGACGACTGGTTAGAGTTTGCAGAAAAATTTGGAACAACATGTGATAAAAACTAGAATGCTAGTTTTTTATTGACCTATAAACAATATTATAATTATGAATACTACAGGAGGGATACTATGAAATATAAAGAAATAATTATAGATATAATGAGATTAATATATAATAATGATAATAGTAATAAAGAAGAAATAATTAAACAATTACAAAGAGATCTACCAGATGAAATAAGAAAAGAAGATCAAAAAAAACTAATCAAAGAATTAGAAAGAGAAGTAAAAGAATATGTTGCAAATGCCAGTGACTATAGGACTATGGGTATAAATTCAAGAATAAAATATCAAACAAATTTGCCAAAATCTATTTCTTATAGTGTTTTTACTAGCCTAAATGGCATAATTGATACGCGAGATGAATTATTACAAGACATAGTTAGAAAAATGCAAGCAGCAGCGGTTCAAAAAGAGTTAGATTTAATAAAAGTAATACGACATAACTACACAAAAAGTTACCCAATACCACA
Organism: Mycoplasmatota bacterium; assembly: GCA_022771205.1. GTDB lineage: Bacteria > Bacillota_I > Bacilli_A > RF39 > UBA660 > Faecimonas. Next base: position 155,828 of record JALFCF010000003.1, read on the forward strand.
CGAATTTACCAGTACTATGTTTCAACAAGAACTATTTTTAACAGGTTTAAAAGAGAGAATAAAAATATTAGATAGACTAGAAAAATCAAATATAGTAGCAGTCAACACTAAAAGGAAAATATCCTTTTCTCCAAAATCAAAAAGGCAAATACTAAAAACAGAAAAAGCAAGAAATGAGTATCTAACCGCTCAACTAGCATATCAAACAATCTGGACTACATATAATGAAGCAATGTTACAAAATGAATTGATGTATGCTAAAGGAATGCCTGCACAAGTACCGCAGGAGGAAATAGTAAGACTTCAATATGAAACTGCTTATTCAAGATTAGAAGTAGAAAAACAAAGTATTAGTTTACAGTATATAACTGGCGATATAACAAGACAAGATTACATAGAACAAACCAGAAAAGCAAATCAAAAGCAACAAGAACTAAATGTTGGTTATAATAATAAACACTTAGCAAAACAAAATAATAAAAAGCAAGTATAATTCTTGTTTTTTATTATATTGCTAAACAGAAAAAAACAATATATAATAAAAATAGTTGTTCGAGTAGTTTAATGGATAAAATTTCTCCCTCCGACGGAGACGATATGGGTTCGATTCCCATCTTGAACACCATCTATATTGAATGCATAAAATATATATGATAAAATAAATACATGCCGATATAGTTTAGTGGTAAAACAGATCCTTGGTAAGGATCAGCGGACAGTTCAATTCTGTCTTTCGGCACCATAGGGAAATCCGCTCGAACTTTTTATAAGTTGCGAGAATAAATAGACAATCAATTCTAAATTAGGATTGATTTTTTTCTTGTTTAGAAAAAAGTCTTTCAAAGAAAGGATTGATTAAAATGGTAAATGTTATCAAACAAGAAGTTAGAATGGAAGAATCATTAAGAAAGAGATTAGAATTTATTTGTGAGTTTTGTAGAGTTAAACCAATTATTATTAATGGTAATTTAAGAACGATAGTTAAAACAAATCTTACTTATCTAGAACCACATAGAATAATAATTAATGATATAACATTTCTAGCTTTTAATTATTCTAATGAAATATTTATTGAAAACTTAAATAATAAGATTAAATTATCTGAATTAGAAAAATATTTAAAACATAACTAATATCTATACCCTAATTAGGTAATTGACAAAATGAACTTTTAAGTATATTATATAAAACCAATAAATGACAAGCAGTATCCGTCTTTTATTAAAAAGGAGGTACACTATGGTCAAAAACACAATTAATAAAAAATATAATATTAAATTAAGTGGAGTCAAAGGTATTAGTTTGAACTAGTATTTTTGACTCCCTTTTTTGTAGGAAAAGGAGTTGAAGATTAATGAATGAAGAAAAGAAAATAGCAGGACTTTATATTAGAGTTAGTACTGAAGATCAAGCAAGAGAAGGATTTAGTTTACCAGAACAAGAAAAACGATTAAGGGCTATGTGTGAATATAAAGGTTATGAAATATATAAAGTATATAAAGATGCCGGAATAAGTGCTAAAACGGGAAATAAAAGACCTGCATTTGAAGAACTATTACAAGATATTAAAGATAAGAAATGTAATACTATTATTGTATTAAAACTAGATATACTTACAAGAAGTGTTTATGACTGGGAAAATATTATTAAATTTTTAGAAGAAAATAATGCTTATTTAGATTGTGCTAATGATGATATAAATACTACTAATGCTAATGGGAAAATGATTTCAAGAATATTAATGAGTGTATCTCAACAAGAAATAGAAAGAACAAGTGAAAGAACAAAAGTAGGATTATCCGGAGCAATTAAAGCAGGACATATTCCAGCAAGAGCACCACTAGGTTATAAACATGTAGATAGATTATTAGTACCAGATCCGCTTACAAAAGATATTATTATAAGAATATTTGATTTATATTTTGAAGGCTGTACTTATGTTAAAATAGCAAAAATTTATAATGATGAAAAAGTACTAGGTAAAACAAATTGGAGAGATACAACTATTTTAAAAATTATATCTAACGAGATTTATAAAGGAGATTATGTATCTGGTAAAAGAAGTGGTAATTCAGTTTATTATGAAAATGTAGTTGAACCATTAGTAAGTAAAGAACTATGGGAAAATTGTCAAGTACAAAAGAAAAAGAACTCTAGAAATTATATGAGAACTCAAACTTATCTTTTCTTACAAAAATTAAAATGTCCTAAATGTGGAAGAATACTTGCAGGTGGAGCAACTCATAAAGTAAAAAATGATAAATGGTATTTTTATTATAGATGTGAAGATTGTAAAAACAATATTAAAGAAAATAAAATTGAAGAAGCAATAATGCATATTCTAAATGATGTATTTGAATATGATTCAGTTGTCAATGAATTCTTTTTACCAGTACTTAAAAATAAATTAGAAAATCCTAAGGATGAATTAGAAGAAGAAATTAAGAAACTAAATAATAAAAAGAAAAGATTAAAAGAAGGATTTGTTAATGAATTATTTACAATAGAAGAATTTAAAGATGAAACTGAAAAATTAGATAACTTAATCAAAGATTTAGAAGAAAAGATTATATCTAATCAACAATCAGAACAATTAAATTTTACTGTTGATGATATATTACTTAAAAGAGATATGGACTATATTAACAAAATCAAATTACCACTTACTTATCATGCATTTGAAGAATGTTGGCCTGATTTAGATAGAGATGATAAAGCTGATATAGTAATGAGATATATTGATGATATAGAACTTGAAGAAATAAATAATATGTATGTTGTTAAGAAAGTTAATTTTAGAAGTACTTTCTATGAAGATTTTAAAATGCTATTTAATCAAGGTTATATTGATTGTAAAAGAGAAATGATTATTGACTTTAATGGAATACAAACTTCAGTTCCAGTTAGATATAGTGAATTTACTAGTATTAAAGATATAATGCAAAACTTTTATAGATTAAATGAATGTTATGAAGTTAATTTATATAAAGGTACATTTTATAAAGATACTGAAAAATTAGATATTGGACCAATATTAAAAGATGAAATACCAGTAAGAATTTTCCCATTACAAAAAAATAATAATGGAGATAATAACTGGTTATCAATGGGAATGCTTGCTACAAAGAATAATCCAAATGATATAAAGGTAAACATTAGAGATGTATTTGAAACAATACCCGATAATGTTACCGAAGAAGATTTTTAAAATGCGTGGCACGTTTTGTTTACGCAGTAAATGAAAGTGGCGATAGCAATTTAAAAAATAATACTTTATGTAGTTTTAACCACTACGAAGTTTATAGTTATTACGAAATAAAGTAAACGGATTCTAAGGTGTTAAACCTTAGCCCACTGGATATTTTGTATGGAACGTACAAAATTCCTAGGGGGTTAGAAATTTTGGATGACCAAAATGACCACTTGAGTGGTCACTTCTAGAAAGGAGAAAAACTATGCCAGAACTTGCTTATTCATTACATTTAGGTAGTGATAAAAATAAGAAAAATATATCAAGAAAAAATGGTAAAAATAATTTAAGTGGAACAACTTCTTTACCAAATAATGCTATCCAAAATGTTAGACAATTATCAAAAGTAGATAAACATAATTATAGAAAATATGATAATGAGCAAGAACTAATAGAAATAGTAAGGGGAACTTCTTCTCCACTTGATGATGTAAAAGAATTATATTTAAGTGAGTTTGAAGAAGCAAGATTGGAATATAATTCTAAACAATCTAGACCTAGTAGAATGATAGATAATTATTTTGAAAATGTATCTAATAATGAGAAAAAAGATTTAGTATGTGAAATAATACTTGAACTTGGAGATAAAGAATACTGGGATACCAAAGATGAAAATTTTAAAAAGAAAATGTCAGAAGTCTATAAAAGACAGGTTGATGATTTAGAATTATTAGTTCCTAATTTTAAAGTAGCTAGTGCTATTATTCATTATGATGAAACAAGTCCACACTTGCATATTGTTGGAGTTCCGATTAAATATAAGAATAAAAATGGTATGGAAAAACAAGTTGGTAAATCAGATGTATTTACCAAAGAATCTTTAATAAGATTACAAGATAAAATGAGAACTTTATGCATTGAAGAATTTAATCAAGTATATAGTTTAGAATCTACTTTAAAACAAAAGCAGAAAGGTAGAAATAGAGATATTCATGTATCCGATATGGATAACTATATTGAAATGAAAAAGCAAATTGAAAAGAATACCGAAAATTTAAAACAAGCAAATAAAAAATCTTTAGAGTTAAAACAAAACTCAAAAGATATAAAAGACAAAATTGATAAATTAAAAGTATCTAAGTTAAATAAAGATAATTATATTTTATCAAAAGAAGATAAAGATTCTTTTATCGACTTTATCGAACAAGTAGATAATACTAGTAAAGAATATGATAAGATACAAACTTTGTCTAATACTTTAGTTAATGCTAATGAACAATTAAAAGATAAGAATAATAAAATTAAAACTCTTACTGAAAATAACGAAGCACTTAATTTAAGAGTTAAGACTTTAAATAATACGATTAAAGAGAAAGACAATGAAATATCTTTTTTAAAATCTAAAATTCACGATTTAAAAAACACTCTTGAATATTAGAAAGATAAGTTTGAAAAACTAATATCTTTCCTACATGATAAACTTCATAGTTGGTATGATAAAGATGATAAATATATTGATGTTGTTAATGAAATGTATGATGATAATGTATTAGATGATGACGACATTGAAGAATTAGATTTAAGTAAAGAAAAAGAAGATGAAATAGAACGTTAATATCAAAATAATGGTATAATATATAAGAAATGTGGTGATAAACTTGGAAAGAGTAAAATTTTATTCAAATACTGATATGACTAGTGGTTATAATTTTAGTCTAGCAATTGATGTCATAAAAAAAATAACAAATAAGGAATATAGCATAAATGATATTTTGGAATTTTATAATATATTGAAATTTTTTAATAAAGAAATACTTGATTTTCAAACTGATGAAATAAGAACACTTTGTATTAATTCCGAAAAGAAATTAAACTCAATAATAGGAAAGTTTAGTTCTAATATAGATAATTCAAATATAGAAAAATATTTAAGTGAAGTTGAAATTAATTATGTTGAAGATTTTTTTGAAATTTTGGATAAATATAAAGTATATAATGTAATTGATGATGATGTTTTTAAGTGTATATTAGAAAAAAAATCATCATATCTTTATATGGCCCTTCATAATAAAAATTTAGTAGGAAATTATGATATGACTATTAAAGAGTGTTTATTAAAAGACAATAAAAGTGCTGAGTTGCTATTAGATGAATATGAAGTTGAGCATATAGGCAATCATAAATGTAGATTTTTTCCAAAAAGTTTGACTAGTAGTGATAAAGAAAATATTCTTATTAATTATGTTAATGGTGATTTTCCTAATTTGAATTATTTAAGAATTATTGTAAATTTACAATCAACAACTGAATTAAGTATTTCAGATAAAACTAAATTATTAGCTAAGCGAAAAGTTGAACAGCAAGAAAAAGATTTCTTTGATAATAACTCTGGAATGGAAATGGCAACAGTAGTTAAATTTAAGAAAGATTTAAAAAATGTTGTAGAATTTAAATTAGATGGTCAAAATTGGGATTTTACTTATGATATAAATTGGATTATAGAAAACATCAAAGACTATAGTACATTGCTCAATAATTTTATATATTTATTTGAATATGTTGATAGTCAAATGAGATGGACAATGGTAAGCAAATTAAGTTATATGGGAATTTTTGAAAGAAGTATTTTTATGCATTCGAAAAGAGATTATTCAACAAGTGCTGCTTTTAGTAGATTAAATCAACTTGCTGATATACAAATGTGTGGGTATTACGCACAATTACGAAAACTTGGGGTTAGAGTTGAAGATCTTATTTTATGGTTTTTTGGTACATATTTATTAAAGGAATTTGGTATTAAAAATTTTAATATAAATATGCCTTCTAAAGATTCTAATTATTTGGAAAAATGTAGAACTTTATTACCTGAAATTGATAGTTGCTTAAAACAATATAATTATTATGTTGAAGATGGAAGTATAGATCCAGAATTAGTTCAAATTTCTTCAACACATACTTTTTTCAAAGATGTAAAAAGCCTTTTGAAAAATAAATATGTTTATTCAAATGGGGATGAATGTGATTTGATTTCATACTATTTTTTCTCTGATCAATGTATGTTAGCATATGTTGATAGAATTGGAGAAAGATATAGTTGCTTTTATGATTTGCTTCAAAATGAGGATGTAAGAAAAGAAGATATTATAAAATATGAGCTTTCTTCTTTAAAAAAATTACTTGATGAAGATTATATATTTATAGATGGAAATGGATTTATCAGAATTAAAAATAAAATACAATTATCAATATTAAATGATTTAAACAAAAATGATGTTATAAGCTACTGGAAGCTTAATGAAAATCAAAGAAAAGAAGTTGATAATCTAGTAAATAAGGGTTTATTAAAGTTTGATAGTTCATTATTTTCAGGACCAGAACAAGATTATTTAAATTATTGTTTAAATAAATCAGAATTTATAAATTCATTAGATTTAAGAAATATGTATGGTCATGGAACTCAGCCTTTTGGTGATGAGAATGTTCATTATAGTAATTACATAAGATTTTTAAAATTATTTATTTTAATAATTATAAAAATAAATGATGAATTATGTATAAAAGATGATTTAAAAAAATAAAAAATGTGGTAAAATATATAGCAAGGTTTTGGTGGTGTTATTATGCAAGAAAGTAAGTATTTCTATAACGGCATACCTTTATCGAAGTATTGTAAAGATAATAATATTAATATAAGTACTATACGAACTAGAATATGGAAAAAGAAACAAAACAAAAAAAATGAGAATTATACAGAACAACAAATTGTAGATATGGTTATAGAAGCTTATGGTAGTGCTATTAAATATATGTATAAGGGAATATCCTTAAGACAATATTGCTTAGATAATGGTATTAATATAGGAACTATTAATTCTAGAATAAATAATTTAAGAAAGCAAAATGAAGAATTATCAAATGATGAATTAGTAATTTTAGCAATGGAAGAATTCGATAATAAAAATTTTAGATTTTTTTATAAAGGTGTACCTTTAAAAGAATATTGTGAAAGTCATCCTGAAATAAATTATAATACCGTTAGAACATACATAAATAGAGAAAAAGAAAAAAATCCAGAGTTATCTGATGAAGAATTAATTGAACAATATTTAGATAAAGAACACAAAGGGATTTATAAATACTATTATTTAGGAATACCACTAAAACAATATTGTGATGAAAACAATATAAATTATCGAAACATAATTACATATATGAGTAGATATAGAAATGATGATAACTTCAAAGGATTAAGTGATGATGAATTTGCTGAAGCAATTATGAATCAATATCAACCATTTGAGCCTAAATATCTATATAAGGGATTAACTTTAAGAGAATATTGTATCCAAAATGATTTATCATATTATAGTGTAGTATCGTTTGTAAAAAGAAGATTAGCAAAAGATAGTACGAAGAATATTGATGATTTAATTGATGAAGGTATAAAAACAATAAATAGGTATGGAATAATTTATTATTATAAAGGCATACCTTTAAAAGATTATGCCGAGCAAAATGATTTAAATGCAAGTTCAATTCGTTGTGCTATTTTAAGAAAACAATTAAGAAGTAATAAACCACTACAAGAAATTATAGATGAGTGTGTTGAATCTTATCAAAAGTTTTCTATCAAATACTATTACAATGGAATACCGCTTTTAACATATTGTAATAGCATTGGTTTAAATTATAATACAGTAATTCAAAGATATCTTTATGACTATGTAGATAAAACTGACATTGATATAGACGAAGCAATAAAACAAATTGTAGATTATTATATTGAACATCCACCATTAAGAACTAAATATTATTTTAATGATCAATCATTAACAAAATTCTGTGATGTAAATGGATATCCATATTTAGCAATTTGGAGAAGAATTAAGACACTACAATCTAAAGATAATTCATTAGATAATGAACAAACTATAGAATCAGCAATAAAAAAATATGAAGATAAATTACAAATAGATAAAATCTGTGAAATATTTGATAAACTAAAAAGTAATAAGACACATGATATCAACGAAATAAGGGATATATGTGCTTTCTTGAAAATAGATTTTGTAAACGTAAGTGATTTAGTTAGTATGGACTTCTCATATAATCAGGCAATCAATATGATTTGGTATTTTTCCGATAAAAAAACTGATGATGATTTTAAAATGATTACTGATAATAGAATAAAAGATGTTTTTACTCTAATTGATAATTTAAGAAATTCTAAAAATGATATTGAACAATTTGAATTATATGATTTAATAGGAATATATAAAAGCGAGTTATATGATTCAAGAAATGAAATATTATTAAGACAAAGAAAATATATTTATAAAACACTGCATTCATTATGTAATGCTTATGAAATTAAAGTTAATAATAGTAATTATGAAGATTTTGAAAGTGAAATTAAATATTATCTATTAATGGTAATAAATAGGACTAATTTAAACATTTATGGACAAATGATTAAATATATGGATTTAACTGTAAAGGGTTATTTTAGAACTTATTTAAAAAAATATATGAAGCAAAATAGTAGTTTATCATTAGATGATGCTAAATACTCTAGTGATAAAGGTACAAGAAAAGAAAAATCAAGAATTGATTATATTTCTGATCCTAACAATCCATATGAAAAAACTGAAAATACTTCATTTAGTTCAGATATGATGAAAGTATTATCATCATTATCTCCTGAAGATTTATCTCTTATTATGTTAAAATATCAAGAAAATTATAGTGATGAAGATTTATCAAATCATTTCAATTTAACACTCGATGAAATAAAACAAAAAGAAATAGAAATCCTATCATTATTAAAAAATGATGATGGCGTTAAAGTATTAAGAAAAACAAGAAAAGATAATTAATAAATTTTATGGAAAAGCGCCTATGAAACTTTAGAAGCCTTAGGTCTTTTTAATTTTTATCAAAATAATTTATCAAATTAGTAAAACTCATGGTATAATATTTATAGAATTAAATTGTTTATTTATTTGTTGTGATGGTTTCGGTCTATCTTAACTATCGCACCAGTAAGCAATCTGTCCGAACTTTTATAGTTTAGGGCTTAAATATATAAGTATCAATTTCAAAAGAAGTTGGTACTTTTTTAGCGTTTAATAAAGAAAGGATTATTTGAAATGGTAAATATTACAAAGGAAAAATTAGAAATTGATAACGAATTAAAGAAAAAGATAGAATTTATATGTAGTTTTTGTAATACTACTCCAACCATTATTAATGGTAATATTAGAAAAATTAATAAAACAAATTTAAACTACATTGAACCTCATAGAATAATTATTAAGGGTATTACATTTCTAGCATTTAATTATTCCAATGAAATATTTATTGAAAACTTATCTAAAAACATTAAATTATCAGATTTAGAAGACTTTATAAAACAAATAAGCTAAATTATATATATAAGTACCAACACTAACTAAAATCGCCTTTAAATAGGCAAAAAATGGGAATTATGTCTTGACTTTAACTACAAACTCTTTATAATAGAAAACCAAGAAAAGAAGTTTTATGTTTTTGAGGGGTTAATATAAAACAAAGCATTTTAAACAACTGATAGATTTATTAGAGGTGTCAAAGATATAAAACCAATTTGAATGTCTTTGTCGCCTCTTTTTTGATGAAGAATAATAAAGGAAATTTATTTATGAGTGAAGAAAAGAAAATTGCTGGGATATACATAAGAGTTAGTACCGAAGATCAAGCTAGAGAGGGTTTTAGTTTACCAGAACAAGAGAAAAGACTTCGTGCTATGTGTGAATATAAGAATTATGAAATTTATAAAGTTTATAAAGATGCTGGAATTAGTGCAAAAACTGGAAATAAAAGACCAGCATTTGAAGAATTAAAAGAAGATATTAAAAATAAAAAATGTAATACGATTGTTGTTTTAAAATTAGATAGACTTACAAGAAGTGTTTATGATTGGGAAAACATAATGAAGTTTTTAGAGGAAAATAATGCTTACCTAGATTGTGCAAATGATGATATAAATACTACTAATGCAAATGGTAGAATGGTTGCAAGACTACTTACAACAGTATCACAAAATGAAATTGAGCGAACAAGTGAGAGAACTAAAATTGGTTTAGCAGGTGCAATAAAAGTTGGGAACATTCCAAACAAAGCCCCATTTGGTTATAAACATGTAAATAAAAAACTTGTTATAGATTCCCTTACAAAAGATGAAGTAATAAGAATATTTAATTTATATTATGAGGGTAACTCTTATCAAACTATTGCTAATATTTATAATGAAGAAAAAGTATTTGGAAAAACAAATTGGTGTGATAGTACGATTTTAAGAATACTTGAAAATGAGATTTATAAAGGCGATTATGTGCATGGTAAAAAGACAAATCATGCTACTTATTATGAAAATGTTGTAGAACCACTTGTATCTAAAGAATTGTGGGAAGAATGCCAAGTACAAAAGAGAAAGAACTCAAGAAATTATAAGCGAGATAAAGAATATTTATTTTTACAAAAATTAAGATGTCCTAAATGTGGAAGAATACTAGGTGGTAATGCAACAAGAAAGAAAAATGGTAAAGTTTATTATTATTATCAATGTAATGTTTGTAAAATAACAATTAAAGAAACAAAAATAGAAGATGCAGTTAAAACATTACTTGCAGATATTTTAGAATATGATAATGTTGTTAATGAGTTTTTTCTTCCAGTATTAAAATCTAAAATAGATAATCCAAAAGAGGAATTAAGTAAAGAACTAAAAAAATTAAATAATAAAAAAGAAAGAATTAAAAAAGCATATATTGATTCTCTATTTACAGAAGAAGAATTTAAAGAAGAAACAAAAATAATTGAAGAACAAACAGAACTTATCAATTCAAAACTATTAGAAAATGAACAAGCAGAACAATTAAACTTTACTATTGATGATATTCTATTAAAAAGAGATATGGATTTCATTAATAAAGTAAAATTACCAATATCTTATTATGCTTTTAATGAAAACTGGGACTTACTTGATAGAGAAACTAAAGCAGATATTGTTATGAGATATATTGATGATGTAGAACTTGAAATGAAAAACAATAATTACGAAATTAAACAAATAAACTTTAGGAGTACATTTTATAGTGAGTTTGAAGAATTATATAAGCAAGGTTATATTGATAAGAAAAGACCACTTACTTATAACTTTAATGGTATATGTGTAGATAATGTAGTTAGATATAGTGAGTACTTGCCTATTAAAGATGTATTGCAAAATTTATATAGATTAAATGAATATTATGAAGTGAACTTTTATAAAGGAACATACTATAAAGAAACTGAAAAATTAGATATGTTACCACTTCAAAAAAATGAAGTACCAATTAGAATATTCCCATTACAAGAAAATAATAATGGAGATGAAAAATGGGTATCAATGGGAATGTTTGCTACAAAGAACAATCCTAATGATATAAAAGTTAACATTAGAGATGTGTTTGAAACAATACCAGATAATGTTAATGAAGAAGATTTTTGTTAACTTTTTAGTAAAAAAGTTATAATAAACGAACACGTTTTGTTGAACTTCGTTCAATGAAAGTGGGAAAAGTTTGTTACTAAAATTATGAGAACTTTTACTTAACATTGTTTGTAAAAGTACGAATGATTTTTGGGAGATAAAATAATAAGTGGTACTTGTTATTTTATCAGAAGTCTTGTGTAGCTTTATTTCATTACGAAGTTTTGAAATATTACGAAATAAGACAGGTGGATTCTAAGGTTGCCTAAACCTTAGCCCCCAGATTTTGATGCTTGCGTCAAAATCTATAGGGGGTTAGAGATTTTGACAAAGCAAAATTAACCCTACTATAAATAGTAGGACTCTTGTTTACAAAAGGGGAATATAAAATATGGATGATAAGGAAGAATTATCTTATTCATTACACTTGAGTAACGATAAAAACAAGTCAAAAAAAGCAAGAAGAACAGCAAAAACGAATGACACTAACACTACTTCATTTAATAATAATGCAATACAAAATCATCAGCAATTATCAAAAGTCGATAAACATAACTTACGAAAATATGATGAAGAACAAGAATTAATTTGCACGATTAAAGGTACTTCATCTATTGTTGAAGATACCAAAAATTTGTATTTAGGATTGTTTGAAGATGCTAGAATTAAATACAACGAAAAGCAAACTAGAAATGATAGAAAGATAGAAAACTATTTTAATCATATCTCAAATGATAACAAAAGAGATCTTGCTTGTGAGATTATTATTGAACTTGGAGATATGGACTTTTGGGCAGATAAAGATGATAAATTTAAGCATAAAATGATAGAAGTTTTTAAAGAACAAATATTAGATTTGGAAGAAGTTGTACCTAACTTTAAAATAGCAAATGCCACCATACATTTTGATGAATCTTCTCCACATCTACATATTGTTGGTGTTCCTTTTAAAGATGGAATGAAAAATGGTATGGAAAAACAAGTTGGTAAATCTGATGTATTTAATAAAATAAGTTTAAAAGAAATTCAAGACAAAATGAGAGTATATTGTATTAATTCATTCAATAGAATTTATAACCTTAATTATATTCTTAAAGTAAAAGAAGAAGGTAGAAATGTTGATATTAATGTTGCAAATATGAATGAGTACAAAAAGTTTAAACGAGAACAGGAAAAATATAAAAAACAACTTAAAGAATTGAATAGTAAAGCAGAGGAATTACAAAATAAATCTAATGAGATTAATGATATTATTGACAATTTAAAACCTACATTAATGAATAAAAATAACTACTCTATTTCAAATGATGATATTAATAAAATCAAAAAATATATAGAGCAAACCAATGATACTACTTCCAATTTAAGAGATGCGAATGACATAAATATAATCTTAAAAAAATATGAAGATGATTTAAGAGAACACTCTAATGAAGTTAGAAATTTGAAAAAGAAAATTCAAACTCGTGATGATAGAATTGAAGAATTAGAATATGACTTGAATGATGCCAATGAAACTATTGATGAATTAGAAGATAAAGTATCAGAATTGCAAAAAATAGTTGGTTACTTTAAAGAACTATGGAAAAAGTTTATTAGATTCTTACAAGATAAGTTCTTCTCGAATGATAAATATGATGACTTCATAAATGATTTATATGATGAAGATATACTTGATGAAAATGATATTGATATTATTCAAAATAATAAAAATATCGATAAAAATGATGATTTTGAAAGGTAAGATGTTAGAAAACATTGCATAAAATCACATTTTATGATAGTATAAACACCAATTTCAAAGGGGAAATGCTAGTATGGAAGAAATAAAATCAAAAGAAATAGATTTATCTACTCTGCAAAAATTACAAAGTCAGGGAACGCAAAGTACAATTTATACAGATGGAGATATATGTTATAAATTTTTGGATGGTCTTTATCCAAATGAAAAAAGGGATTTGCACAGAAAGTTTCTTGATATGGCTGGAATAAAAATTGATAATGTTTTATTACCCCAAGATTTAATTATTGAGGATGGTAGATTAAAAGGCTATACTATGAGATATTTTGCAAACTCTATGCCCTTATCAGATAAATTTTTAAAAAGATATTTTAATTGTAATGAATTACTTATCTATGTAGAAAAAGCAAGTACAATATTGAGGAATATTCATAGTAATGGAATAGTTTGTCAAGATTTAAGTTTTGAAAATATATTAGTTAATGATAAAGGAAATGTTACATTTTGTGATATAGATGGTTGTACTTATAAAGGACATACTTCACCATTTTTCTCTGTATTATTTAAAGAGTTCTTAGTTGATTATAGAAAGTCTAAAATTTCTACAAAAGAAGATGTAGATAAAGTATCAATGATTTTATCTTTTTATCTTACACTGTATGGAGAAGTATTGCAAAGAATAACAAAAAAACAATATCATATTTTATCTGATAATATTCATACATTAGAAAATTTGCGAGAAATTGCTAATATATTGGTTGATAAAAAATGTCCTATACAAGATATACCATATTTAGATGAAGTTATAGATTTAACTGATGATTATGAAATAGATAGAAAAAAGGTTTTAACTATAAAGCAAAAAATGTTTAGAAAATTTTAAAGGAGTTGAAAATAACGTTTGGAATTAATGAAATATTAGATAAAGTTATTTCTAAAAAAGAATTAACTGAAGAAGAAAAATTTAAAATATTACGTTCTAAAAGAATTGATACAAAGGTTGTAGAATATTTAATGAATAAACTAAATAATTTACATATTGAGGTGTTAGGTGAATATGAAGGTTCTTTGTTTGAATTAATGCCAGCAGGAAAACTTGAAGGATGGTGTTGGCAAACAACAGAATCAGCAATAGTATTTTTAAACGATGATGATTATATTGAAAGAGGAAATCTAAGGTTTGATGAAAGAACACCAGAATATTATCATTCATGGATATGTTTTAAGTTTGATGGTACAGAATATGTTTTGGATCCATGTTTAAGTTTTTTATGCAAAAAGAGTGATTATTCAAAAATATTTGAAATTAATGTAAAAGGAATAGTAAGTGCTAAAGCAGTAAGAGAAGAACTAATTAGACAAGTTAATGCACCTAAAGAGGAAGATAATTCAGAAGCTCATCAAGCATTTCAATCGTTTATGAAAAGTTTTATGGGAGAATCTTATGATAATTATATGGAAAGTAAAAAAGAGGAAGTTACAGTTCACGGACCAGAAGATGTAAATACTCCATTATATAGAAATGGTGCTGGTTATAAAACAGAAATTGATAATGGAAAAATCAAAAAATTAACAGTTCATTATTACTACACAGATTGTTAGCACCAAAAAGACCTAAAAAAGTATAGATTTATTTTTTAGAATAGTTTATAATTATATTAAGAAATTGATACAAATATTGTATTGATTACTTACTTTAGAGAAAAAAGTTTGAAATAACTTTCTTACTCGCACCATTAGGGAATCCAGATGAACTTTTCCGGAAGGGAAGCACTTTAAATAGAAATCAATCCGTAAAAAGGATTGATTTTTTGTTGATATGAAAGGAAATGGTGAAATGATAAACGTTATACAAAAAGAGATACATATGAAAACGATGATGAATATGTATATGATTATGATAGATTTACAGTGAGTAAATTAGTAGTAGTAATTGCTGTAGTTGCACCACAATATCTAGCTGAATATGGAAAATATGCTCTACTTAAAGTTGGAAGCAAATGCTTACGAGCGTTAACTTCGGCTGCGTTTGGTTGGTAATACTATTTACAATAATATAAAATTAAATTAAAATAAAGATAGGTAGCTACCTATCTTTATTTTAGAATAGAGGTGTTTGTTTTATTATGGTATTTAGTAGAGATATGGTAATAATATTAATAGTTGTTATTACTTTCATTCCAAGTTTAATATTTTTTTTAAGTCGTATACTTAAATACAAAGATAATAAAGAAAAAACAAAAAAATACGCAACTATGTTGGCGATATTCTATGTTGTTTATTTTTCGATTCCCATAGAGAAGATAGTAAATCAGCTTCCAGTAAATTTGAACAATATTGAAACTGCATTTAAATTTGATTACAATAATGTGTTTAATAAAGAGAGATATGACTTATTATTTAAGAAAAAATATAAAAATACATATTTTGTAGTTGGAAGGCGAAATATTGTAGAAGCCTCATTGCCAGAAGAATTTAATTGCTATTATAAAAATAAAAATGGATGGAGACCCGTCCTTGAACCTTTTACTTATGACATAACTTATGGGGAAAATGATGGATATGATATTTATTATTGTAATAATACTAAGGATAAAGTAACAGGGGTTTTTGTAACTACATTTCCAAGTTCAGAAGAACCAAAAAAAGGTCTAGAAATTACCGACAAATACAAAACAGAGTTTAATTATATAACTGATGATAATAATAAACCAATAAAATATTTTAATAAAACTAATAAGATATATTTTGGAGTAATGAATCATAATATAACGGATGAATATTATATAAAAATTAACGGAAAGAAAATACAGTTAGAAAATAAATAACGCATTGTAATAAATCGCTAATTGTTTATATTACAATTTAATATTATAATAGTGATATTGATATTCGAGGTGAAGTAGTAATGAATATTAATAAAGAGAAAGCGACTGTAGAAGACAATATATTAGACATATACCAACAGGAGAATCAACATAATACTTTTGGTTGTGTTATGCGTAAGGAAAACTCAACATATAAGGTCTATCTATATGTAGAAAGAAGTAATGAAGTTACCTCTAATTTACTTCTAAAAGAATTCCCATTAAATAAATAGAAAGAAGCAAATACATATTTTAATAAATTAGAAGAATTGGTTAATTTAAAAGATTTATCTAAAATATTATCTTGCGTAGCAAAAGAAAGTGCATAAACACTTTCTTTTTTTGATAAATTACATATATGCTATAATAAATATATTAAATCAATGAGGTGCCTTATGTCTAAAATTAGTAATGTATTAACGATGATTGAATATTTAAGTACAGGCAAAAAATATAGTATTGCGGAACTTTCTGAAAAATTAGAAGTCAGTCCTAGAATGATTAGAGTATATAAAGATGAAATAGAAAAAGCCGGAATTTATATTGATACCATAAAAGGTCCTTATGGTGGATATGTATTAAACCAAAATATAAATGTTCCTAAAAGATTTATTACCCCAAATAATATTAATATAGAAAATAAGGAATTTTATAACTTAATTAACAAGGCTATAAAAGAAAAAAGAAAGTGTTATATAGAATATTATTCTAAAGATAGAAAAAAGTTATCTACTAGAACAATCTATCCATATGATTTAATATTATTAGGATCAGAATGGGGAGTAGCAGGTTATTGTGAAAAAAAGCAAGAAATAAGGCATTTCTATATAAATCGTATTAAACAAATTGAATTATTAGAAGAATTTTATAACTGACATATATATTTCCTCTTCTTCTGTTAATATGAAATTAACAAAGGAGAGAAAAATTATGGAAGATTTAACTTATATAACAGGAAATTATGGAAAATATATTGCAGTAAAAGAGAAATTTGAAAGAGAAAATATTAAAATAGGTTATTATACATGTGACCTAGAAGAACCAGACATTAATAATATCCAATTAATTTCAAAAGAAAAAGCAAGACAAGGATATAATTTATTGGGTACTCCTGTCTTTGTAGCTGATACAGGTTTTTATATCGAGAACTATCCAAATAACCCAGGTTATCCTGGAGCATTCGTAAAAAGAAGCGGTGTCAGTTCTAACGTAGATAATCTCTTAAAAATAATGAAAGAACAAGATAATAGAAATTGTTATTTCCTAGATTGTCTCACTTTCTTCGATGGAAAAGAATATTATCAGTTTTTTGGAATCAGCAAAGGAACTCTAGCAACAGAAAAAAGAGGAAACGAAAATAAAAAAGCTAAATCAAATTTATGGTACGTTTTTATCCCAGATAATTGCTGTAAAACTCTTGCAGAAATGTCAGACGAAGAAAGAGAAACTCGGCCAGATAATAGAACAAGTGCAACTAATGAATTCATGGAATGGTATAAGACTAATTATAAAGAAAAAATATTAATAAAAAAGTATAAAAACAATTTATAACACGTATTATAAGCTAAAACAAAAAAATACTTTCTTTAATTAGAAAGTATTTTTTAATAGTCTTCATAATAATTAATAAGCTTATCTATAGTACCATCTTGACTAATTCTATTCCATTCTTTTTGATATACAGATTTAGCAAATTCCTTATTAAGATAATCTATTTCAAACCGATCTCTTTGTTCAACTAAACTAGGATTATTAGTCCAAAGGTTAAAGTTACCAGAATGATTTAATCTTTTTAACATATATTGATAGCAATTTTCAAAATGCTCATCAAAAGTAGTTAAATCTGGACAATTCTTCAATGATGTAGCCAACTGTCTTTTTGCTAAAACCTCAATATTAAAATCTCTATCCGAATCAGATAATATTTTTCCATATAAATTTCTTGGAGGTTCCTTACGAGATCCTCTATGATCTTCAACAGCTTCTTTCATTATATTAATCTGTTTATCATTAAAATATTTTTTCAATTCTAAATTACCTAATTAATTATAGCACATACTAATTAAAAATCACTAAAATATTACCAAAATAACACTATAACTTATAATAAAAAATTATAAAAAATAATTTTTAATAATTTTTAATAATTTTTATTAATTTATTTAAAATTTATTTTATATAATGACACATAGATTAATAAAATCAAGAAAAGAGGTTAATTTATGTTTCATCGTACACCAAAAGCACCTTGGAAAAAATATTATTCAAAAAAAGATAGACAAGTAGAAATCCCAGATATTTCGCTATATAAGATAATTAAAGAACAAGCTTTAATGAATCCTAATAATGTAGCGATTGATTATTTTGGAAAGAAAATAACTTATAAAAATTTTATAAAAGAAATCGATAAAGCCGCTAGAAGTTTTAGATGTTATGGAATAAGACCAGGTGATGTAGTAACAATCTGTATGCCTAACATGCCAGAAGGAGTTATTTCATTTTATGCTTTAAATAAAATTGGAGCAATAGCCAACATGATACACCCATTATCTGCCGAAGAAGAAATAAAGAACTATTTAAATGAAGCAGATAGTGTCATGTTAGTAGCAGTCGATATATGTTATGAAAAAATAGAAAGAATACTAAGTGAAACAAAAGTTTATAAAGTCATTTTAGTAAGTGCTAATGATTCTATGCCAAAGGCATTAAGTCTCGGATATACACTAACTAAAGGATTAAAAATAAGAAAACCAAAAAGTATGGAAGTTTATACTTTTTGGAAAGATTTTATTAAAAAGAGTGAATTATACAATTACGAATATGAAGTAAAGAGTAAAAAAGATATAACATCAGTAATACTACATAGCGGTGGAACAACAGGTATTCCAAAAGGAATTGTCTTAACTAATGGAAATTTAAATGCCTTAGCCTTACAAGTAAAAATAGTTTTTAAGGATATAGTTCCTGGAGATAAAATACTGGCTATTATGCCAATATTTCATGGTTTCGGTTTAGGTGTTTCTGTCCATTCTGGATTTGTATTAGGAGCAGAAGTAGTGTTAGTACCACAATTTAGTGCCAAAACTTTTGATAATTTAGTAAAACGTAATAAACCACAGGTAATTGTTGGTGTCCCAACTTTATTTGAAGCTTTATTAAATAATAAAGGATTTAATGGCATGGATATGTCATATGTAAAACATTTTGTATCCGGTGGAGATAGTCTAACTGAAAAACAAAATGATAGTATAAATGAATTTTTAAGAAATCATGGTTGCAATATAAAAGTAGAACAAGGCTATGGAATGACTGAAAGCGTAGCCGCAACAGCCCTAGCTTTTGGAAAAGCAAATAAGCCATGCACTATTGGTATTCCATTCCCTGGTAATTATTTCAAAATTGTTGCTAAAGGAACTCAAGAAGAAGTAAAATTTGGAGAAGTAGGAGAAATTTGTGTATGTGGACCAACAGTAATGCAAGGTTATTACAATAATGAAAAAGAAACAAACCTAGTATTGCAAATTCACAAAGATGGTAACATCTGGCTTCATACTGGAGATATAGGTACTATGGATGAAGATGGAGTTATAACTTATGTTCAACGTCTAAAAAGAATGATTATTTCCAGCGGTTATAATGTCTACCCACAACAAATAGAACAAGTAATAGAAACGCACCCAGAAGTATTAAAATGTACAGTTGTTGCTATGCCACACAAATACAAAGTTCAAGTCGCAAAAGCTTACATTGTGCTAAAAGAAGGAATAAGTCCAAGTGGTAGCTTAAAAAAAGAAATAAAAGAATTATGTGAAAAAAATTTATCTAAATTTTCTATTCCCTACGATTATGAATACCGTAAGAGTCTACCTAAAACTTTAATTGGTAAAGTAGATTACAAACAATTAGAAAGAGAAGCAATAGAAAAAAGTATAGAAATGGAAGAACAAGAATCGTGAAAAGAAACTATTTTTGGTACAAACTATTTAAATTTATTCTCGGACCAATATATAAATTTTATTACAATCCTAAAATAATAAATAAAGAAGTAATACCAAAAAAAGGTCCAATTTTAATCGTAGGAAATCATAAACATATGATGGACCAATGTTCCATCATAATAGCAACAAAACGTCCCATAACCTATATGGCAAAAAAAGAATACTTTGAAGGAAAAACATCCTGGTTTTTCAAATTAGTGGGTTGTATTCCAGTAAATAGAAAAATTCACGATAAAGCTGCTACAAACGCTGCATTAGAATTATTAAATGCAAATGGAGCAGTAGGCTTATTTCCAGAAGGTACAAGAAATAAAACTAAAGAATTTTTATTACCCTTTAAATTCGGTACAGTATCTATGGCTAAGAAGACTAATGCTACTATTGTTCCATTTGGAATAACTGGAGATTACAAATTTAGAAGTAAAGACTTAACGGTACGTTTTGGGACACCTTTTAAAGTAGAAAATATGACATTAGAAGAAGCAAATGAAAAGTTACGTAATGAAGTTGGCAAACTAATGAAAGAAAACTTAAGATAAGAAAATAGAGGTAAGAGGTAATATATGAAGAAATATATAAATATAGGAATAGATATAGGATCAACCACAGTAAAAGTTGTTGCAATGGAAAAAGATAAAATATTATATGAAGAATATCGTAGGCATTTTTCCGATACTAAGAAAACAGTTCATGATTTATTAGAAGAAGTTATCGAAAAGTTTAATAGTTATAATTATAAAATCACTACAACAGGAAGTGGAGCTTTAGCTTTAGCAAATTATTTAGAGTTACCATTTGTGCAGGAAGTAATCGCTTGCAAAAACGCTATTAAGAAATATGCAGATGCCACAGATGTAGCAATTGAGTTAGGTGGAGAAGATGCTAAAATAATTTATTTTGATCAAACAATAGAGCAACGTATGAATGGTAGCTGTGCCGGAGGAACAGGAGCTTTTCTAGATCAAATGGCTGTTTTGTTAAATACCACAACAGAAGGATTAAATACTTTAGCCAAAGATGGAACAACAATTTATCCTATCGCATCCAGATGTGGAGTTTTTGCTAAAACTGATATTCAGCCACTTCTAAATGAAGGAGCAAAAAAAGAAGATGTAGCTTTATCAATCATGCAGGCTGTAGTCAATCAAACTATAAGTGGATTAGCCTGTGGTAAGCCAATTAAAGGAAATGTAATATTTTTAGGCGGACCATTAAACTATTTATCTGTATTAAAAGAAAGATTTATAAAGACATTAAATTTAAAAGATAACGAAATTGTAGAACCAAAAGTAGACTCAAGGCTTTTTGTATGTATTGGAGCTATATTAGATGAGGAAGAAAAGAAGACTTATACTAAAAATGAATTAAAAAAATTATTAGAAAAGTTAGAAGATTTTAAAGAAAACTCATCATCAACATTAGAACCATTATTTAAATCAGAAAAAGAATATAAAGAGTTTAAAAAAAGACATGATAAAGCAACAGTTAAAACAAAAGATATTAAAACCTATAAAGGTGATGTTTTTATCGGAATAGACGCAGGTTCTACAACAGCAAAACTAGTAGCTATAGATTATGAAGGAAACTTGCTTTATCAAAACTATAAATCAAATAAAGGAACACCAGTAGATACCGTAAAAGATATGCTATTAGATTTGTATGAGAACTTAGGACAAGATGTAGTAATAAGATCATCAGGATCTACAGGTTATGGAGAAATGTTAATTAAGTCTGCATTTAATTTAGATATTAGCGAAATAGAAACAATCGCTCACTATGAAGCTGCCAACTATTTTTTACCTGGCGTGGAAAGTATTATCGATATCGGTGGACAAGATATGAAATATATCAAAATAAAAGATAATGCTATCGATACCATTATGTTAAATGAAGCTTGTTCTTCTGGCTGTGGCTCTTTCATAGAAACCCTAGCAAAATCTTTAAAAATCAATATTTCAGATTTTGTATCATTAGCAATAAAATCTAAACATCCAATTGATTTAGGAAGTCGCTGTACAGTTTTCATGAACTCTAAAATTAAACAAACGCAAAAAGAAGGAAGACCACTAGGTGATATTTTTGCTGGACTTTCTTATTCTGTAATAAAAAATGCTATTACAAAGGTTATGAAAATAAGAGATTTAGATACTCTTGGAAATAAAATAGTTGTGCAAGGCGGAACTTTTCTAAACGATGCTGTATTAAGAGCTTTTGAAAAAGTGACTAAAAAAGAAGTAATTCGTCCTAATATATCAGGCTTAATGGGAGCATACGGAGTAGCTCTAATTGCTTTAAGAGAATTTAATCAATATGATGATCAAGATATAACATCTCAAATACTATCAAAAGAAGAAATAAACAATTTAAAAATAAGAATTACTCATACAAGATGTAGACGATGCGAAAATCATTGTAGCTTAACTGTAAGCACTTTTAATAAAAAAAGTTTTATTTCTGGTAATCGCTGCGAAAAGGGTAGTGGAAATAACGGTAGTAGTTCTTTATTACCAAATATGTATCAATGGAAATATGATAGATTATTCAATTATAAACCAACCGAAAATCCAACCAGAGGAACAATCGGTATACCAAGAGTTCTAAATATGTATGAAAACTATCCATTTTGGTTTACTTTTTTCACTTCTTTAGGATTTAAAGTTATTATCTCTGATAATTCTAATAGAGCAATCTATGAAAAAGGAATAGAAAGTATGCCATCAGAATCAGTATGTTACCCAGCAAAATTAGTACATGGACATATCATTAACTTAATAGAAAAAGGTGTAAAAACTATCTTCTATCCTTGTATTATGTATGAAAACAAAGAATTTGCAAGTTGTGATAATCATTATAACTGTCCTATTGTTCAATCATACTCTGAAGCCATTAAATTAAATGTAGAAGAATTAGAAACAAATCATATTACTTATATAAACCCATTCTTACCATTAGAAAAGAAAAAACTATATAAAAGGTTTTTAGAATTAGAAGAATTTAAAACATATAACTTTACTAAAAAAGAATTAAAAGAAGCCCTAGATAAAGCAGATTTAGAACAGCAAAAATTTAAAAATGATGTGAGAAAAAAAGGAGAAGAATTCCTAAAATATATTGAAGAACACAACGAAAAAGCCATCGTTTTAGCAGGAAGACCATACCATTTAGATAAAGAAGTAAATCATGGTATAGATACAATGATTAATTCACTAGGTTTGGCTATATTGACCGAAGATTCAATTTGCCATTTGAGTGATATCAATGAAAAATTAAGAGTAGTTGATCAATGGGCCTACCATTCTAGAGTTTATCATGCTGCCGATGTGGTATCTAAATATGACAATTTAGAGTTAGTAAATTTAAATTCCTTTGGATGCGGACTTGATGCTATTGTTACTGATCAAACAGAAGAAATTCTTAAAAAGAATGGTAAACTATACACCACTATTAAAATAGATGAAATAAATAATCTAGGGGCCATAAAAATTAGAATCAGATCACTAATAGCATCTATGAATAAAAGAGCTAATTTAAAGAAATATAATCCTTATACATATCAAAAGAATTACTTTAAGAAAGAAGACTTAAAACATACAATACTATTTCCGGATATGACACCATTTCATATGCCACTATTTGAATCAATTCTATCATCAGAGGGATATAATGTTGTATATTTAAGAGAAACTACTAACAATACTGTTGAAACCGGTTTAAAATATGTAAATAATGATGCTTGTTATCCAGCTATTATTGTTATCGGACAGTTAATAGAAGCATTACAATCAGGCAAGTACGATTTAGATAACACTAGTGTAATCATAACCCAAACCGGCGGAGCTTGTAGAGCAACAAACTATATTGGATTAATTAGAAAAGCTCTAAAAGACGCTGGTTTAGAAAAAGTTTCTATTCTATCTATTAATGTAAGTGGTCTAGAAAAAGAACAAGCCTTTCATTTTACCCCAACTTTATTAAACAAACTAGTTCAAGGAATTTTATATGGAGATTTACTAATGAAGTTATTATATGCAACAAGACCATATGAGAAAGAAAAAGGAACTTGTGATACATTAGCTAAAAAATGGGAAAAGATATTTTATCAAGCCGTAAAAAACGGAAAATTAAAAGAATTTAAGAAAAATATTAATGATATTATTGATGACTTTAACAAAGTGGAAATAACAAATAAACATCTACCAAAAGTAGGAATTGTAGGAGAAATACTAATCAAATATCACAGTTTTGGTAACAATGATCTAGTAAAAAAACTAGAAAAAGAGAATGTAGAAGTAGTAGTACCAGAATTAATGGGCTTTATAAAATACTGCGCCTATAATTCTATTATCAAAGAAAAACTATTAAAGGAAAGTAAAAAACAAGCATTAATAAATAAAGAGGCTTTAAAAGTAATATCATTATATGAAAAGCCAATAAATAAAAAACTAAAAACAACTAGATATCGCACTAATACCAACATTTATCAACTAGCTAAAAATGTTAATAATATTTTATCTACCGGAAATCAATCTGGAGAAGGTTGGTTTTTAACTGCTGAAATGATAGAATTAATAAAAGAAGATGTCACAAATATTGTCTGTGTTCAACCATTTGCATGTCTACCAAATCATGTTGTTGGGAAGGCAGTTATTAAAAAAATTAGAAAATTATACCCAAATTCTAATATTATTGCTATCGATTACGATCCGGGCGCAAGTAGTACTAATCAATCAAATAGAATTAAATTAATGCTAACAGTTGCAAAAGAAAACAATAAAAAGCGAACTAAAAAATAGGTTCGTTTTTTATTATGATGAAAATATGATAAAATATCTCTAGGAAGTGATAATATGGCTAAAATACTAATCGTAGACGATGAACAAGACATCGCCGAGTTAATAAGTGATGCTTTGATGGATGAAAACTATGAAACGGTAGTTAAAAATAATAGTGCAGATGCCATAAAAGAAATAGAAAAAAACCCCGCTTTTGATCTTATCTTATTAGACATTATGATGCCAGGTATGTCTGGCACAGAACTTTGTAGTTACATCCGAAAAAAAGTAAACTGTCCCATTATCTTTGTAAGTGCCAAATCATCTACTTTAGATAAATTAGTAGGATTTGAAATAGGTGCAGATGACTATATTGCAAAACCTTTTGATATTTACGAACTAGTCGCCAGAGTAAAAGCTCATTTAAGACGAGAAAATAGATTAAAAATTATAACTGATGAAAACATTATTGAGATAGGAGAAATTAAAGTAATTAAAGAAAGTTATGAAGTTTATAAAAATAACAAACGAATAGATATTTCAACTA
This sequence comes from Mycoplasmatota bacterium, assembly GCA_022771205.1. Lineage (GTDB taxonomy): Bacteria > Bacillota_I > Bacilli_A > RF39 > UBA660 > Faecimonas. The sequence goes on from JALFCF010000003.1 coordinate 181,455, forward strand.
GAGAATTCGAAGTGCTATACTACTTGATGAAAAATTCAGGTATTGTTTTAACCAAAGAACAAATTTTTGAATCAGTGTGGGGCAAAGACTATGGTGAAATATCAACAGTAGCTGTACATATTAAAAGTATTAGAAACAAATTAGATAAAGAAGAAAAGTATATAAAAACTGTTTGGGGAGTAGGTTACAAATTTATAAAGGAGAGAGAATATGATAAAAAATAATATGAAATATACAGCTATTAGAATCATAGCCGTTGTATTTTTAGCAAACGTCATTCTAATCACCCTTTATTGCAATTACTTTTTAAACAAAAGTATTTCTTCTGGTATAAATAAAACCAAAAAAGAAGTGAACAACAACTTAATAACTATTACAAAAATATTAAAAGATGAAACAAAATTAAACAAAGCATCTTTAAAAAATATTAGTAAAAAATATAACGTTGAAATAACTTTAAAAGATAACAATCAAAATATAATTTTTACCAACATCAAAGACCATAATTTTGATTATATAACACAAGAAATGTTAACAGTAGGTAATAAAACCTATCTATTAGTAATATCAAAACAGTTAGATATATCAGTTTCCGGTATTATCAAAAAATTATTATTAATTGAATTACTAATTATTTTATTAATATCTAGTGTCATCATTTATATTGTCAATAAACGCCTATTACGTCCTATTGTCTATCTTAGATATGACATGTCCACATATAAAAATGGAATTATTCCTAAAAAAAGAAAGAAAAAAGAAGATTTATATGGCATTCATGAACACTTTGTAAATCTAACACATGCTTTAGAAGAAGAAAAAGAAAAACACAACCGAGTAATTGCATCTATTTCTCACGATATCAAAACTCCATTAACTGCTATCTTAGGATATACCTCAAGAATAGAAAATGCCAAACTAACAAATGAAATGAAAGAAAAATATATTGCTAAAATTGGTAGTAAAGCTCTATCAATAAAAGAAATCATGGACGAGTTCGATGATTATCTAAGCAGTTCACTTACAAGTACACTACATAAAGAACAAATCAGTACAAAAGACTTATTTAAAATGTTAGAAACAGATTATTTAGAAGATTTAGAAGACAGAAATATAAAGTTAAGACTACAAAATAATGCTAAAAAAGATAATATTGTACTAGATTTAAATAAAATAAAACGTGTGTTTAGTAATATTATTAGTAACAGCACAAGGCATATAAAAGAAGAAAAAGGGCAAATAGTTATTACACTATCAAAAAAAGAAGATTATTATGAATTTACTATTTCTGATAGTGGTGAAGGAGTAAAAGAAGAAAATCTGCATAAAATTTTTGATCCACTTTATACAACAGACTCTTCTAGGAAAATTTCTGGATTAGGATTATCAATCTGCAAACAAATAATCAAACTACATGAAGGAGAGATTTTTGCAAAAAATAACAAAGAAAAAGGGTTAGCAATTACTTTTACTATAAAAAACAATTAAATTATTATCTTATCTATAAATGCTAATCATAAAAAAATATGATATGATTAAAATAGAATAGAGGTAGGATTATGAGAAGAAAGAAAAAATTATTATCATCATTTATTATTTTAATGATTGTTGGAATATTCTATTTATTTCAGAATTATCCAACAAGTGAGATATCAGAAAATATCAATAAGCGAATAAATGAGGTTCCAGTAACAGCTGAAGAAAGATTGGAAGTAACGTTTATTGATGTAGGACAAGCAGATTCCATTCTTCTAGAAAATGAAGGAAATTATATGCTAGTAGATGCCGGTAATAATGAGGATGGACCTAAGCTAGTTAACTATTTTAAAAATCAAAATATTCATCAGTTTGATTATGTAATAGGAACACATCCTCATGAAGACCATATAGGAGGTCTTGACAACATTATAGAAGACTTTGATATTAATACTTTTTATATGCCAGACGTAATTACAACCACTAAAACATTTGAAGATGTATTAGATGCTTTAGGAGAAAAAAATATGACTTTATCAATCCCTAAAACAAACGCTACCTTTAAATTAGGAGACGCTACTGTTAAAGTATTATATGTAGGAACTGAAGACGAAAGTGATTTAAATGATACGTCTATTGTATTAAAAGTAACATATCAAAATGTAAGCTTCTTATTAACTGGTGATGCATCTACAAAAGTAGAAGAGAAACTAAATCCAGCTGATTTAGAATCAACCGTATTAAAAGTAGGACATCATGGTTCATCTACTGCCACGAACGAAAAGTTTTTAAACACAGTAAATCCTAAATACGCAATAATTTCAGTAGGAGAAAACAATCAGTATGAACATCCTCATACAACTGTTTTAAACACACTAGCTGCTCATAACATAACAACATATAGAACAGATCAAGATGGAACAATAAAAGTAATTACTGATGGAACAAACATAGAAATCAACACTTCAAAAACAGATACAAATGGATAGGTGATAAAATGTATGCAATCGATAGAATAGAAAATGATATTGTAATAGCCGAAAATTTAAAAACAAAAGAAAAAATCGAACTTAAAGTAAATGAATTTTCCTTTACCCCAAAAGAAGGAACAATCTTTTCTATAGAAAACAATAGTATTATAAAGCAAGAAAAAACCGAACAAGACAGAAGAGAGCTATTGCGTCAAAAAATGGAGAGGTTAAAAAAACATGAGTAGAAATAAATATATTCTTCCATTTCATGGAAAATGGTATGTAGAATATGGTGGAACAAAAAAAGAAAATTCTCATTCCTGGAATATTATTGGTCAACGTTATGCTTATGATTTTGAAATAAGAAAAAATGATTTACCATTTCATGATGATCCAACTAAAAATGAAAACTATTATTCATATTTAGAAAATGTTTATGCCCCAGCAGATGGCTGGGTTATAGAAATAATCAATGACTACAACAATACACACATTACTAAAGATAGAAAAATTATCAACGACTGCAATAATCCAAGAGGTAACCACATTATTATAAAACATAAATATGGAGAGTATTCTACTATTTGTCACTTTGAAAAAGATACATTCACGGTTCGAATAGGTGACCTAATAAAAGAAGGACAAATAATAGGAAAAGTAGGTAATAGCGGAAATACACAAGGACCACATATTCATTTTCAAGTACAAAAAGGGATAGATCCGGATAATTCAAAAGGAATTCCTATTACTTTTAAACATGCCTACTATAATAACAAAAAAATAAAAAAAATAGAAAAGGGTATAGAAGTAGAAAGCAGGTAACTATGAAAAAAATAGATGCAATAAAAGATATTACTCTAGAAAATAAAGAAATAAATATGTCATTTGAAGAATTAGAAATTAAAAATGCTACTTTAGAAAAAATTGATTGGAAAGATTCAAAATTTAATTATTTAGAAATCACTAACAGTAAAATTAAAACATCAACATTTTCAAATATCAATTTAAGTAATCAAACTCTATATAAAGTAACTTTTATTGATTGTAATTTTGTTGGAACAAATTTCTCCAATGCCTTTTTAAAAGAAGTAGAATTTATTAATTGTAACTTAGGATATTCAACATTTGCGTTAGCTGAATTAGAAAAAGTAACTTTTAGCGATTGTAATTTAAAAGAAGCATCACTATATAAAATGAAGCAAAAAAAACTACAGCTGATAAACTGTAACTTAGATTCAGTAGATGTTTTCGAAACAAATCTACAAAATATAGATTTAACTACATGCAATATCAATCATATAAAAATAGATATTCCAAGTATGAAAGGATTAATCGTTAACGAAGAGCAAGCTTTGGCTTTATCAAAATTTTTACAGATTACAATTCACTAATTGATAATATTAAAAAAATATGGTAATCTATAATAAGGAGAATAGAAATGATAGGGACAAATAATAATGTATTTATAAATTTATTTTTATATTTAATCTTACCAATGACTATATTAGCCATTATTATATTACTAATTATTATTAAAAAAAGTCAAAAAAGTATCATATATAAAAATATTATATTTTTAAAAACACTAAGTATTATTTTTTCTATTTATTCTATTTATACGTTCATCTGGTCTATATCAGAATTAATTCCATTAAGACAGTACAATATATTACAAGAAAGTAAACTTCCCATTTTCTTATGGATAATTCTTCCAATAATTCCAGGAATATCAACATATATTTTTTGGAACAAATATAAAGCAATAAAAGAAAAAGGTGATATAAATGAATAAACAATTTCATCCCATTAGGGCATTTATTATTATTTTTGTTTTATCCTTATTAATCATATTACCACCACTATTTCGATTGTTTTTTCCTAAAATAGATGAAACAAAAATTAAAAATAATGACAAAATTACATTATTAACATGTACTAGAAATTATGCAGAAGAACAGATTACAGAAACTGTAGAAGTTAGATACATAAATTCTAAAGTAAATCAAACTAAAATTACATACAGTACAATGGCAATAGCTGAATATTCCATGATTAACGGTGTGGAAAGTGATATACTACCTTCCATAGAACTTTCCTATTTTCAAAGTCTATCAGGCGTTGCGATAGAGCAAAAAGATAGCAAAACCATCGTTACTATAAATCAAGATACAATTGATAGAAATCCATCTAATCAAGATTTAAAAGAAAATTACTTTAATGATAAATTACTTAATCAAAAAATATATTTTACAAATCGTTATTTTCAATGTGATGATACTACAGTTTAATTTTCTTTAATTCTTTTAAAACATCATCCTGTACATGATAAACTTTAATATGTTTTAGCTCAAAGTCATTCATAATATGATTACTTTTTGTACAATCTGTAACTAGAAACTTTACTTTTGATAGATAAAGTTTCTTTTTTGTTTTTAAATTTATTTTTTCCAAAGCTTTCGAAACATCTTTTCCTGCACCTTGATAATATTCATACTGATATGTAATACCAGTCTCTCCTTTAGTAGGTATAATTTCTTTAAGATACAAATTAGTCTCTTTGCCACAAGAAACACCCACACCACGAATAATAGCCAAATCATTCAATTCTACATAAGTAGGATTTCCAAAAATAATTACAGGCAACAGCAACACAAAAATAACAACTAAAGTTTTAACAATTTTCATAGATTTCTCCCTCTAATTATATTATCTGTTATATAAGAATTTCGATATTTAGTTTTTTGTTCTTTTCTTAAAATTGAATCCTTCCACTCATACTTATCAAAAGGAATAAGAGGAGATAAATAAGAAAAACTAAAACTTTTCATAGACAATAATTTATAAAATAAAAAAATAGTTCCTATAAATACTCCATAAATACCAAAGAAAGCTGCTAAAAGTAAAATACTAATCTTATAAAAACGAATAGCATTAACTAATTCATTTGATGGAAAGATCAAAGCAGCAATAGAAGATATAGCTATAATAATAATCATAATAGGTGATACAATACCAGCACTAACAGCCGCATCTCCTAAAATAAGTCCTCCTAATATAGAAACAGCGCTTCCAGTTGTCGCAGACATACGAATATCAGATTCTTTTAATATTTCAAAAGCAATAATCATAAATAAAGCTTCGATATAAGCAGCAAACGGAACAAATGTTCTTCCTGCCTTCAAAATCAACAATAGGCGATAAGGAACTAAATCATAATTTCTAGTAGTAACAGCTATATAAATAGCCGGTAAAAATATCGCAATAAAAAAAGCAATCACTCTAATAATACGAATAAAAGTAGTATTACTATTTTTTTGATAATAATCATCCACTGTATGAAAATAATCCAAAAAGAAGCTAGGTAATATTAAAGCATAAGGACTTAAATCAGTAAGAATAACAATTTTACCTTCCAATAACGCCATCGCCGCTCTATCAGGCCTTTCACTCATCATCACTGTTGGAAATAAAGTATGATCTCCTTCTAAGTAAGATTTTAAATAACTAGAATCAATAATCCCATCAATAGATATCTTTTTTAACTGTTCATAAACTCTTATAACTAAATCATCTTTAACAATTCCTTTTACTGATAAGATAGCAACTTTAGTCTTTGTATAACGGCCAATTTCTAAATCTAACGATTCTAAATCAGTAGTTTTAATTCTTCTACGAATCAGTCCTAAATTAGTATTAAACATTTCTGTAAAACTATCTTTAGGACCAGTAATAGATAATTCACTCTGAACAGTCGTAACACCACGATCAAGTCTTTCTCTCACTTCAATAGCATATAATCGATTGGTAATTAAAACAGCGAATCCTTGATTTACGAAACTAAAAATATCTTCCTCTGGAATAGGTATAACATTAGCATCAGGTAGAAAGCTCTCAACCTGTTTTAATTCTTTTTTCGATAAATGAATTAAATCATCCAAAACAAAATCGTTAATCATTGTCGTACTACACAAAACTTCATTAAAAACTAAATATACTTTTTTCTTATCAACAATTAGTTCTTTTATTTTATAATCTTTAGAAACAGAGATAGCTTTCCTAATTCTTTGAACTAAAAACATAATATCACCACTATTAGTATGAGTTTAAAAATGTGATATAATGTATAAGAGGTGATACTTTTGCAAGTAAAATTTGAAAAATTAGATCATTATGGCCGAGGAATAACTAAAATAAATGATAAAATCTGTTTTGTAGAAAATGCATTACCAAAAGAAACAGTCGAAATTGAAGTAATAAAAGAGACAAAAAAATACTTTTTAGCAACAGCAAAAAAAATTATAAAAGAAAGTGAAAATAGAACAAAACCTATTTGTCCATATTATGATAAATGTGGAGGATGTAATCTTGATCACATGTCATTTAAAAAGGAAAATGAGTATAAAGAGATAAAAGTAAAAGAAATATTAGAAAAATTTGCACAAATACCAAATAATAAAATAAAAACCATAGTTTATGATAAACCATATCACTATCGTAATAAAATAACCCTTCATCACGAAGACGAAAAAATCGGCTTATATCAGAAAAAAACACACGAAATAATACCAATAAAATCATGCTATTTAGTAAATGATGATTTAAACAATGAAATAAAAAATGTTAGACAAACTAATGATGATGAAATTATTTTAAGAATAGGAAATAAAACAAGGGAAATATTGAATTCTACCAACAATAAAAATAAAATCATATCTTACATCGGAAACAAAAAGTATCAAATTTCAAAAAAGTCATTTTTCCAAGTAAATAGTACAATTACTGAAAAGCTTTATAACGAAATCAAAGAAATCATAAATCATTCTAACTCAGAAAATGTTTTAGATCTATATTGTGGAACAGGAACTATAGGAATATATATTAGTGATATAGTAAATAAAGTACTAGGAATAGAATCATGTAAAGAAGCAGTAGAAGATGCAAATTACAACAAAAAATTAAATAACGCTGCAAAGTGTACCTATAAATTAGGAAAAGTAGAAAATTTAACAAAAGAAATAACAAAAGAATATGACACAGCAATTATCGACCCGCCAAGAAGTGGCCTAGATAAAAAAGTAATAGAAAAGCTATTAGAAATAAAGCCTAAAACTTTAATATATGTATCTTGTGATCCAGTAACTTTGGCTAGAGATCTAAATTTATTAAAAGAAAAATACAACATAGAATACATTCAACCTTATAATATGTTTCCAAGGACATATCACGTTGAATGTGTATGTGTTCTAAAACTTAGATAAGCGTTAATATATAAGAATAAATAAACTGTTCAGTAAGTTTCTAAAAATAGTATATAAATAGTAAATATGTATATTAATAGATAAAAAACTATGCTAATGTTGTCCGAGGAGAATATGTTTCCCCATACCATATTAGGTGGTATGGTTTGTATAATTGAAATGATATTTAAAAGAAATGAGGAGTAAAAATGGAAAAAATATATAATAAATTAGTAAGAGATAATATTCCAAGTATTATTCAAGAAGATAATGAGATACCAATTACTAGAATTTTATCTGATGCTGAATATAGACAAGAATTATATAAAAAATTATTAGAGGAATGTAATGAACTTATAACTGCTAAAACAAGTAATAACATCATAGAGGAGGCTTCTGATGTTTTTGAAGTATTAAAAGCTATTTCAGAGTTAGAGGGTAAAAATATAGATGCTGTTATAGAAGCTTCAAAACAAAAAAGGTTAAAAAGAGGCGGATTTATCAAAAAGATATTTTTAGAAAAAACAATTAGTAAAGAGTAAGTTTTAATAATTTAAGTAAAATTTATATTGTAAATAAATTAAAAATAGAAAGTATAAGTAATTATTATAGATAATTAAATTTATAATAATATAAAAGATGTATACATAATAGTTATATATTTATTATGTATTAGTCAATTATGTTTAAATGTGTAAAAACAATTATTTTAAGTTGACGGATATGACATATTAAAAAATAAAGAAGGAGGTATCTGAATGCAAAATGAAACAATGGAAAACAATAAAACAGAATTAATTATATACCAATCTAAAAACGGTGATATTAAATTAGATGTTAGTTTGAAAGATGAAACAGTTTGGTTAACAGCTAATCAAATGGCACTAATTTTTAATAGAGATGAAAAAGTTATTAGAAAACATATAAATAATGTTTTTAATGATGGTGAGTTAGATAAAGAAAACAACACGCAAAAAATGCGTGTTGATGGAGTAAAGCAATTTGTTTCCTATTATAGTTTGGATGTCATCATTAGTGTAGGATATCGTGTTAAATCTCTTGAGGGAGTCCGTTTTAGAAAATGGGCTACTGAAAGAATTAAGGAATATATTATAAAAGGATATACAATGGATGATGAAAGACTTAAAAATCTTGGCGGTGGTAAATATTTCTATGAACTTTTAAATCGTATTAAGGATATACGATCAAGTGAAAAAGTATTATATAGACAAGTTCTTGATCTATATGCTACTGCTATTGATTACAATCCTAAAGCAGAAGAAACAATAAGATTTTTTAAAATAGTTCAAAATAAATTTCACTATGCTACGCATGGAAATACGGCTGCTGAAATAATTTATAATAGAGCTGATTCGAATAAACCATTTATGGGTCTTACTAATTTTAAAGGAGAACTTCCAAGTATTAATGATATTGAAATTGCAAAAAATTATTTAACTGAAGAAGAACTATTGATGTTAAATAATTTAGTATCAGGTTATTTTGACTTTGCAGAATTTCAAGCATTGAAACATAAGCCTATGAGAATGAAGGACTATATTAACCAATTAGATAAAATATTATCTTCTTTAGATACAAAAGTATTAACTAATGCAGGAACAGTTAGTCATAAAGAAGCAATTGAAAAAGCAAAAATAGAGTATCAAAAATATCAAATAAAAGAACTTAGTCCTATAGAAAAAGAGTATTTAAATTCTATTAATAAAATAAATCAAATTGCGGAAAGTTTAGATAAAAAATAGAACTATACATAATAAACATACAACTATAATGAATGTTTATTATGAAGTAGTCAGTTATACCCAAACATATAAAAAGCAACTATTCATAATTAATGAACATCACACGTTGAATGCTTAAGTCTGCTAAAGTTACGTTAAATATCAAGTAAGGAAAATTTAATTATACAAAGAGAAAAAGAAATGGGACTAATAGAACTATTAAAAGAAAAAAAGAATTATTGCACGAACAAATAGAAATAAAAAAAGAGATTATACTTTGGAAAAATATTATGATGATTTAAAATTATCAGAAGAATTAAAAAAGTAAAGGAGTAATAGTTATGAACGAATATTTAGAATTTGCACAAAAAATTGCACTCGAAGCAGGCAATATTATGAAAAAATATTTTTCAAAAAAAGACATTTCTTCATATAAAGGAGATAAAACCATTGTTACTTTAGCAGACAAAGAAATAAATGCACTTTTAATAAAACGTGTTAAAGAAAAATTCCCAGAGCATTCAGTAGATGGAGAAGAAGAACAATTTGGCAGAAGTAAATATGTTTGGGTATGCGATCCAATAGATGGAACAGCAATGTATGCAAGAGATATTCCAGTAGCCGTATTTTCTCTAGCCCTAGTTATTGATGGAGTTTCTACTGTTGGTGTAATATATGACCCATTTACTGAAAACTTATATTCAGCAATTAAAGGTGAGGGAGCATATCAAAATGATACGAAAATACAAGTTAATGATTACGATTTAGAAGATATAAAAAGTGTGGCTCATTTTGATATGTGGCCTTCCGCAGAATACAATCTTTTCCCTATAATTCAAGAATTAGGAAAAAAAACTTATCTTATAGGATTAGGAAGTATAATTAGAGCCTGTTCTTGTGTTGCTAGTGGAGAGTTTACATTTGCAATATTTCCTGGTACTACTCATAAAAATTGTGACATAGCAGCAGTTAAAGTTATTGTAGAAGAAGCAGGTGGAAAAGTTACAAATTTATTTGGGGAAGAACAAAGATATGATGAAAGTATAAATGGTGCTGTAATTAGTAATTCAAAGGTTCATAATGAAATTATCAATATTATAAAAAATTATATAAAGAAAAAATAAATACTAAAATTTTAGTATTTATTTTATTTTAAAAATACCATAAGTATTTGTTATTGGATCATTAAATATACCTATTTTTGGAGGAACAAGTGTAAATAAAATAAAACTACCAAAAAGTATCACAATACTTAATATAGAAAACAAAGTACAATTACTTCTATATTTTTTTGTTACTATCTTTTTATAACTATAATAATAACTTAAAAATCCAGCTATAAAAAAACTACCAATATCAAATATTGCAAGATTAGTACCTAAAATACCAGTATATGTATAAAAGAAAACAACTATAAACCCTAATCCCAAAACAATACTTTTTCCCTTTACGCATAAATAATTATAATAACTTTTCCTAAAGATAAAACACCCTAAAACACTCATAAATAGCATAGGAAAAAATAGAAGTTTTAAATGCTCCCACGTACTTTCATTGACAGAACTAAACAATCCTACAAATAAATTATTTCCTGATAACTGGTAAGTAAAATGAAATAAGCTCCCACAGATAAATACGAATATAAGAGAAAAAATTTCAAATTTTATCAGTTTCGAATGATTCATACAATACCTCCTATAATAGTATATTTTTATAAACTTTACATTATTCAACATATATGTTTAATTAGATGCTAGTCAAAAAAATTAATTCATGATAAACTCTAATCATAAGAGGTGAGAGAATGAAAGAAAGAAATATTGGTGTTGCAATCATATTAACACTTGTAACATGTGGAATCTATGGTATCTACTGGTTTATTGCTATAACAGATGATGCAAGACTAGCAAGTGGAGACACACAAGCTCCATCAGGAGGAATAGCCTTCTTACTAACACTAGTTACTTGTGGTATTTATGGCATTTATTGGGCATATAAGATGGGTAAAACCATTATGATGGCAAAACAAAAAGCAAATCTTCCAGCTGAAGACAATTCAGTGTTATATTTAATTCTTCAATTTGTAGGTCTTGGCATAATCAATTATGCATTAATACAAAATGAATTAAACCAATTTGCTGGAAAAGAAACAGGAGTAAGAGCTTAATGCTCTTTTTCTTTCTATGAAAAAAAAGATAACTATTACTATAATTTTCTTAATTCTTTTAATTTCTTATCTATATTTAGGAAATAAACTAAATGTTTACATAAATTGTCCAATAAAAGAAATAACTGGACTATATTGTCCTGGTTGTGGCATAACTAGAATGCTTCAAGCTATATTACAACTTAATTTTTATCAGGCATTTAGGTATAATCCTTTACTTTTTATTTCTCTACCATTTTTTATATTCTTTACAATAGAAGGAATTATTACCAAAAAAGATCCTTTATATAATAAGATTCCAAACAAGATATTGATAACAATTATCATAATATTTATTATTTATGGCATGTTAAGAAACTTACCTCTATTTGATTTTTTAGCACCAACAATAGTTAGATAATAAAATGACATAAAACCATTATAAAAACACCAAAAACAAAAAATAATAACATTATCATAGACAACTGATATTTAAAAGAAGTGGGTATTAATTCATAAATAGAAATATGAATCATAATACCTGCTGCTATAGAAAGAATCAAACCTAAAATAAAACTAGTAATAAAAGGAGCTAAAAACAAATATGCAATAATTGCTCCAATTGTTTCAGAAAAACCAGAAATAAAAGTAAAAATAATGGCTTTTTTTCGACTTTTAGTAGCATAATAAATAGGCACCGCCACACTAATTCCTTCCGGTATATTATGTAAAGCTATTCCCAAAGATAAAGTAAGACCCAAAGACAAATCATGACGACTAGAAAGAAATGTAGTAATTCCTTCTGGTATATTATGAAATATTAAAGCTATAACAGCAATAATGCCTAAACGATACAAATAATTAAAAGAAAGTTTTTCTTCTATTTTTCTTGATATTTCAGCAGAAAAACCAATTCCAAGCACCACAAAAATAGCTGTAAACAAAATACTAGGTATAATAAGTACATTTTGAAAAAACAAAGTAAATCCTTCGGGAATTAATGACAAAAAAGAAATAGTAAGCATAACACCACTAGCAAAAAGTAAAGCAGCAGGAATAATCTTTTCTTCTTTATAATTAGAAATAAAAACAGGTAATACTCCAATCATGGTAGATAAACCTGCAAATGTAGTAATTAAAAAACTTATAACAATAGAATTCATACCAAATTATATGAATAAAAAAAGTAAACAATACTATATAATGTTTACTTTTTTATATATAATTTTTTCTCTAATTCCGGTATAACTTCACTTCCACGCGATACAAAATGCTCCATTTCTTCTTTCTCAACTTTATTAGAACTAACATAATAAACATCTGATTGGAATGTAGTCATATTATGAATAAGCAAAGCAAATAACTCTAGATTATGATCAGAAACATAATTTTGAAGAAGAGAAAATACAGAAGGATACATTTCATTATAATCTTCAGGGTGTAATAATAATACTGAAGAAGAAGCAACTTTTTTATCATCAAATTGATATTGTTTTAATCCATGAGATAAAAAATCATTAGCATCAGAAATTTCAGTTAAACAAAGTCCATCGTTATATAATTGAGAATAGGGTAGTTGATATTCTTCCACCATATCCTTCACCCAGGAAATATCTTCTGGAAGCGTTTTACTAGAATGAAAAGATACTGTATCTACCATAGTAGCAAGAATTGCAAGACAAATTTCATCTTTTGTAAATTCATTTTCTTTTCCTTTTATAATCATACTTGCTGTAGAACTAGCTCTTTCATTTCTATAATATGGATATGATAATTCTTTCCTAGTAGGATGATGATCAATAACACCAACAACTTGACCAGCAACAGCTCTTTCAAAATGATCCACTAAAATATACTTTTGTTCCTTATCATCAGGTAAAATATCTTTATAATCTCTCGGATTAATACCATATTTACAACAAATATCAATATTTTCTCTATCTACTTCTAAATCCGGTATAACAAATTTAGCGGAATAACCAAAACGATTTAAATATCTCTCTAATAAAATTCCACTAACAATACTATCTACATCAGGATTTTGATGTCCAAGAATAATATATTCTATCTTTTTCATATCATCACCAAGAAAAGTATAACATAGAATAATAAATTATGATATAATACAGGAGTGGAGGTGATAGAATGAATTATGATTTAGAAATGGAAAATCAAATCAAAAATATTTCCACTAAAAATAAATTATTATTGCATGCTTGTTGTGCCCCCTGTTCTTCAGCTGTATTAGAGCGTATTTCTAAATATTTCGATATCACCATTTTATACTACAATCCAAATATTACTGAACCAGAAGAATATGAAAAAAGATTAAACGAAATCGAAAACTTTGTAAAAAAACTAAACCTAAAAAATATAAAAGTACTAAGAGGAAGATATAACCCAAAAGAATTCTTTGATATATCAGTAGGATTAGAAAAAGAAAAAGAACGAGGAAAGCGTTGCTACAAATGCTACGAATTAAGATTAAAAGAAACAGCCAAAGTAGCAGAAGAATTAAATTTTGACTACTTTACAACAACCTTAAGTATTAGTCCATACAAAAACAGTAAGTGGCTCAATGAAATAGGTGAAAACTTAAATAAAGAATTTAAACCAACTTATTTATATGCTGACTTTAAAAAGAAAAATGGATACAAAAGAAGCATAGAATTGTCACAAGAGTATGGACTATACAGGCAAGACTACTGTGGTTGTATTTACTCGAAAAAAGAACGAGAATTAGCAAAACTATCACACATATCATAAAATATTATAATCTTTACTAGAAATAGAGTATATCGTATACTAAATAAAAGGAGTGAAATTATGAAATATTATTGTATAGGAATCAAGGGAACAGGTATGTCAACCCTTGCACAAATACTTTACGATTTAGGAAATGAAGTAAGTGGATATGATGACGCAAGAGGTCACAAATTTACGCAAGATGGTCTAGAAAAAAGAAATATTCCAATTTATTATGATCATGAACACGAAATAGATAAAGATACAATTGTAACCTATAGTGTGGCTTTTAAAGAAGATCACGAAGAAATGAAAAGAGTTAGAAAGTTAGGATTAACTGTAAAAAAATACAGTGAATTAATGGGAGACGTTATCGATATGTTTGAAACTATTGGTGTAAGTGGTACTCATGGAAAAACAACTACTTCATCACTAATTAGACACCTTTTAGAAGAAACTACTGGTTGTAATTACTTTATTGGTGCCGGAGATGGTTATGCAGATAAGAAAAACAAATATTTCGTTGTAGAAAGTGATGAATTCAATCGTCATTTTACAGATTATCATCCTGCATATTCAATCATTACTAATATTGAGGCAGAGCATCTAGAATGTTATAAAGATATTGATGACATCAGAAATACTTTTGAAATTTTTGCAAATCAAACAAAAAAATTAGTAGTTGCTAATGGAGATAATGAAGAGGTTAGAAAAATCAACTATAAAACCAAAGTATTATTTTATGGATTTAAAGAAAATAATGATGTAGTAATTAAAAATATGAAACTACTAGAAACTGGTTCTGTATTCGATTTATACATAAATAACGAATTATTTGGTCACTTTGACATTCCACTATACGGAAAACATATGGTTAGCAATGCTGCAGCAGCAATTACTATAGCAAAAGAATTAGGATTAACTATGGAACAAATTCACAGTCTATTAGAATCCTTTCAAAATGCTAAAAGACGCTTTGCAGAAACAAAGATAAATAACTGTGTAATTATTGACGATTATGCACATCATCCAACAGAAATAAAAGTAACCTTAGAAGCAGTTAAACAAAAATATCCTAATAAACGTTTAGTAGTAGTTTTTGTTCCAAACACTTATTCTAGGACAAAAGATTTTAAAGATGAATTTATTGAAGCATTTAGTATTGCTGACAAAACGTATTTAACAGAAATCGATTGTAACAGAGAACGTCAAGAAGATTATCCAGGTGTTACTTCTCATATTATTATAGATAAACTTAAAAACGGAGAAATGATTAGTTTAGATACCATTGAAAAATTAAAAGATGAAAAAGATTCTGTTGTATGTTTCATGAGCTGTGCATATGTTGACAAATTAATTGACAGTTTTAAAAACTTGATAAAATAAAGAGGTAAAACCTCTTTTTTTCTTTTCTCGAAAATTTTTTCGAGTTTTTTTGTTTGTTCGATTGTTTTTAGGCGAACAATTGTACTATAATAAAAACAGATAATGAAAGGGAGGAAAAAATATGAAAAAGAAATACTTAGTATTACAAATTAAATATGAAAAAGCTACTATAAATAAAAAACTAGAAGAAGAGTTATATGAAGAACTTACAGACATGTTTTTTTATGAAGATATTTTTATGTATACCAACAAAGAATACTTTATAGATATTACTAACTATGAAGAACTATACAAAAAAACTACATACCAATTAGCAAACAGCATAAAAGAAAAGTTAAAAAACAAATATCATTTAAAGACAAAAATAGGAGTAGGTACAAATCTTTTTCTAGCAAAAACAGCATGTGATATCATAACTAGTATTAAAAAACTAGAAATTGCATATTTAGATGAAAAAGAATACATTTTAACTTGCTCAACTTACAAACCTTTAAGTGACTTTTGGCAGATTAGTAATAGCATGATGTTAAAGTTAAAAAAATTAAAAATATTTACTATGGAAGACATTAGAAATTATTCATATGAAAAGCTTTATGAAGAATTTGGATATAATGCTGAATATTTAATCAATCATTCTCTAGGAATAGAAAGTACTACATTAAAAGAATTAAAAGAAAATAATATTCCAAGAACAGTTTCTGCTTGTGCAAACTTTAAAACAATAAAATCAAGAAAAGAAAGCCAACAAGAATTAGTAAATTTATTAGACTTCAACATTTTAAAACTTAAAGAAAACGACCTTTATACAAAAAATATATATTTATATATAAAATATGCTAACAATATCATTCCAAAAGATATAATTACTATCAAGTTAGAAACTGAAACTAACTCCTATATAACTTTAATGAATTCTGTATTAAACACATATAAAAAACAAGCTAATTTATTTATTCCTATCGAAAAACTAGCAATATCATTTAGCAAAATAACTAAAAAGAAAGAAACTACTTATACAATCCCAGAGTCAAAAAGTGAACTAAAAATAAATTTTATGAACCTATTAAGTAAAAAGAAAGAGTTATTATACTTTATACATAAAAAAATAACATTTTTGCATACATAAAATCACTGTTTTACTATGAAATAATATTAAATTTTGCTATAATGTTACTAGTGGTGAAAAAAATGAAACGTAGTGAAGTACAAAGAGAAAAATTAAGTCCTATGATGCAACAATATATGGAAATAAAAGATAAATACGAAGATTGTATTATCTTTTTTCGCCTTGGCGACTTCTATGAAATGTTTTTTGAAGATGCAATTATAGCATCTCGTGTTCTAGAGTTAACATTAACAGGAAAACAAGCCGGATTAGAAGAAAGAGTGCCTATGTGTGGTGTACCACATCACGCCTATGCAGGCTATGTTGATGAATTAATTGAAAAAGGTTACAAAGTAGCAATTTGTGAACAATTGGAAGATCCTAAACTAACTAAAGGAATGGTAAAAAGAGATGTCATTCAAGTAGTAACAAAAGGGACTAGAATTGACGAGAACATAGATTCTAAAAGTAATAACTACATAGCAAACATCTATAGTTTTGATTACTGCTACGGAATCAGTTTTGCAGATATTTCTACTGGTGAAGTATATGCAACTCTAGTAGAAGGAGAAAAAGACAAAGTAATAAAAGAAATTGTAAAACATGGATTTAAAGAAGTTATTGTAAATGATAATACTGATAGAGAAATCATTGAAGTGCTAAGAAGTAATTACAACATTCTAGTAACAATTACAAAAGAAGAATCGGAAGATAGAAATTATGAATACATATATGAAGATATTGAAGATATAAGATATATTTCCACATTAAAACACTTGCTTTATTATATCTTGGATACAAAAAAAGGAGATCTTCATCATTTACAAAGATGTAAAATTATCAAAAACAGTGAATATTTAGAATTTGATAATAATACTAAAAGGAATTTAGAGTTAACAGAAACATTAAGAAATAGAGAACGACAATATAGCTTATTATGGTTATTGGATAAAAATAAAACTGCCATGGGTTCAAGATATTTAAAATATAATATTGAGAATCCATTAACAAGTAAACAAGCCATAGAAAGACGTTATGACATGGTTGAAAAACTATCTACAGAATTTATTTTAAGAGATGACTTAACAAAAGAATTATCAAACGTGTATGACCTAGAACGACTAGCAGGAAGAATTAGTTATGGTAATTTAAATGCCAAAGACTTACTACAGTTAAAAAGCTCTCTACATTCTTTTCCAAAAATAAAAGAAATTTTAGAAGAATTAAAATACGATAAAAAATTAGAAACTATGGATGAACTATACCAGTTATTAGATAAGACTATTTTAGAAGACGCACCATTTACCTTACATGAAGGTCACTTAATTAAGCCAGGATATAATAATGAACTAGATGAACTAAAAAAAATCAGCAGTGGTTCTAAAGATTTCATTTTAGAGTTAGAGCAAAAAGAAAAAGAACGAACTGGAATCAAAAATCTAAAAGTTGGTTTCAATAAAGTATTTGGATATTATATCGAAGTTTCTAAAGGACAAAAGCATTTAATCAAAGAAGAATTTGGATATGATAGGAAACAAACTTTAGCAAATTGTGAAAGATATACAACACCATTATTAAAAGAAAAAGAAAATATCATTTTAGGTGCGGAAGAAAAAATAATAAATCTAGAATACAAATTATTTATGGATATACGTGAAGTAGTAAAAAGATATATAGGGAAGCTCCAAAAAGCCGCTAAAATAATCAGCGAAATTGATATGTTACAAGCATTTTCTATAGTTAGTGATCAATATAAATATGTAAGACCGACTCTTACAGAAGATAAGATGATAAAAATGATTGATTGTCGTCACCCAGTAGTTGAACAAGTAATGAAAGACAAGTACATTCCAAATGATATAATAATGGATAAAACTACTGATATATTATTGATTACTGGACCCAACATGGCCGGAAAATCAACATATATGAGACAATGTGCAATTACAGTAATTATGGCTCAAATGGGATGCTTTGTTCCATGCAAAAGCTGTATAATACCAATCTTTGACAAAATATTTACAAGAATAGGTGCAAGTGATGACTTAGTAAGTGGCGAATCTACTTTTATGGTAGAAATGAAAGAAGCAAATAATGCCATCAGTGAAGCCACAGAAAATAGTCTAATATTATTTGATGAACTAGGTAGAGGTACAGCAACATATGATGGAATGAGCCTAGCCCAAGCGATATTGGAATATATTCATGATAAAATAAAAGCTAAGACTATGTTCTCAACTCATTACCATGAATTAACATCTTTAGAAAAAGATTTAAAACATCTAAAAAACGTACATGTATCAGCAATAGAAAAAGAAGGACAAATTACTTTCTTACACAAAGTTAAAAATGGAGCAGTAGATAAAAGTTATGGTATTCATGTTGCAAGTCTTGCACATCTACCAGAATCTCTAATTAAAAGAGCTGATGAGATATTAAATATCTATGAAAAGAAAAATATAAAAAAAGAAACATTTACTCAAACTTCTTTATTTGAATTAACAGAAAGTGAAATTGAGCCAAAGAAAAACGAAATAGAAGAAAAAATAAAATCAATTAATCCATTAGAAATGACTCCGATGGAAGCTTTAAACTATCTATATGAATTAAAAAAAGAGGCAAATAGAAAGGAATAAAATTATGAAAAATAGAAGTGAATTAAGAGAAGTAATTATGAAAGTAATTTATCAAACATACATATTAGATAAAACAAAAAATAACTATGATGTTGATGAATTAATAAAAGAACAATTAGAAGTAGAAAATGATTATGTAAATACTTGCGTTAAAGGAATTATTGCAAATCAAAAAGAAATTAATAAATTAGCTAATAAGCATATGAATAATTGGACTATTGATCGCTTAAATAAAGTAGATCAAGCTATTATTTCATTAGGAATATATGAACTTGTTTATACAGATACACCAAGCATTGTTGCAATTAACGAAGCAATTGAACTTTCTAAAAAATATTCAGAAGAAGCTGTAACTAAAATGATAAATGGTATATTAGACAAGATCTATCATGAAGAAGAAAAGTAGAAGGGAATTATTATGAACGATAAATATATCACAGTAACTCAATTAACACGATATATTAAATATAAAATAGATAATGATGTTAACTTAAACGAAGTGTTTTTAAAAGGAGAAATATCTAATTTTAAAGCACATAGTAGAGGACATTTCTACTTCACTTTAAAAGATGAAGGTTCAAGAATAAATGCCATCATGTTTGCATCTAGTACCAAGAAAATAAAATTCACTCCTCAAGATGGAATGAAAGTATTGGTAACAGGGAAAATAAGTGTTTTTGAAGCAAACGGTGGTTATCAAATATATGTAAATGATATGTTAGAAGATGGAGTAGGGAATTTATATATTGCGTTTGAACAGTTAAAAAAGAAATTAGAACAAGAAGGCCTATTTAAAAAAGAATATAAAAAAGAAATTCCTAAAATTCCAACAAGAGTTGGAGTAGTAACAGCACCAACTGGAGCTGCTATTAAAGATATCATATCAACTATAAAAAGAAGATGGCCACTGGCTGAAGTTATTCTTTTCCCATCTCTTGTGCAAGGAGAAAACGCAAAAGAAGATATTGTAAAACAAATTGAAAGAGCAAAAGATTATGATTTAGATACATTGATAGTAGGTCGTGGTGGAGGATCAATCGAAGATTTATGGCCATTTAATGAAGAAATGGTTGCTAGAAGTATATTTGCATGTGACATACCCGTAATTAGTGCTGTAGGGCATGAAATCGACTTTACAATTGCGGATTTCGTTGCCGACTTACGTGCACCAACACCTACAGGAGCAGCAGAATTAGCCGTTCCACAAAAAGCAGATGTCGAGAACTATTTAAATCAATTGAAAATACGATTAAATAAAGCTATGCAACATAAAATTAATATTAATACTCAAAAATTAGAAGAAATAAAAAGTAGATATATTTTTCAAAATCCTATTGCCATATACCAAGCAAAAGAATTACAGTTTGATAGCATCTTAGATAGATTAAAATATACTGGCAAAAATATAATAGCTCAAAAAGAAAAGAAATATATATCTATTATGAGTTCTTATATTTTTCAAAATCCTAAAAAACTGACAGAAATAAAGCAAAACAAATATTTACAACTAATTTCAAAACTAGAAACACTAAGTCCATTACTAACAATCCAAAGAGGATATTCTATGACAAAAAAGAATGGTAAAGTAATAACTAGTACAAAAGAATTAAAAGCAAAAGATAAAATAGAACTCACTTTAAAAGATGGAACCATCAATGCAGAAGTGATTTAAAGAAGGAGAAATAAAAATGGCAAAAACAGAAGAAAAAGAATTAACTTTTGAAGAAAGCTTAGAAAAATTAGAAAATATTGTAAAGAAACTAGAAAGTGGAGAAGTTCCATTAGATGACGCAATTAATGAATTTAATACAGCTATGAAACTTGCAAAAAGCTGTGATGAAAAATTAAAATCTGCTGAAGAGGCTATTACTAAAATTGTAGCAGATGATGGATCACTATCCAATTTTAATGTAGAAGAATAAAAATAGAAAGTATAAAAACATATGGAAATCAATTATATAAATCTTGCAGGAGCAACACTTTATGGTATACCGCAAAAAAAGATAAATAAAATTAAAGAAAAAGCAAAGAAAACTTTTCCCAATCTAGATATTCCAAATATATATCAAGATGGTAGAAATGCAATTGCAGCCATTAGTAAAAGTAGAGTAGTAGGCTGGATTGATTTTGAAACTAATTCAATGGTAGATCAAATTAACTCCATTGACATTTCACCAAACTTTTTAAATGAAAATATAATAGGAGACTTATTAGCTCAAGCCATTTATGAGTTAAAGAATGAAAAACCTATAATTAGTCTTCCATTAAATATGATAGAATATTTTCAACCAAGTATAGAAAAATATAATTGGGATTATACTTCTTACACTATATATCCAAACAACGAATACTATCGTAGTTATAACGAACATTCTTTACATAATATAAAAGGAACACAAAAAAGCAAATCAAATAACTGATTTGCTTTTTTATTATTAAATTTAACTTTCTTCAGTTTCTAATTTCATTTTTGTAAGCAATAACAAGGCTTTTTCAAACTCCTCATCATCTTCCAAAGGAAGTAATAAATCAGGATCATTAATATCTTCTTTACGAATCATCATATCACGTGGATCTTTTTCATTAGAAAGATACAAGTAAGAATCTATTTTAGTAACTAAAACATAATCTTTATTATCAAAAGAATAAATTTCTACTTCTTCCATTACTTACCACCCATACCTTTCACATCAGAATCTGTATTTACAGAACTAAAGTTAAACATTTCTTCAAGTTGATTATTAGTATCAATATTTTTACGAGCAATCTCTGCTTCAGTTTGTTGAATAATATAATTTCTCACGTCTGACTTAAAGTCAGGATCTTGAATACCTTCCTCATATCTTTCTGGATTTAAACTCTGTACTAACTTATCAGGATCTTGGCCGAAAGAGTGTTCAACAATAGCAGCTAAATCATCTTGTGCATACGACTGATCCAATCTTGTTGCTAAAGTACCTAACACAATAGCAGAATCCCCACCATTTTCTAATATATTATCAATATCGTTGGCAACACCATATGTATCTATTTGCCAATTCTGTAAATCATCCGTTCTGGAAATATGATTAGAAACAGCCTGATTAGTAGCTACTACAACAGGATTTTGATCTAACATATCAATTTCATGATAAGCATCACCCAACGCTTGTGCTCCCGCAAATAATGCAGCACCTAATCCCATAGTAACAACTAATCCTTTCCAATGCCTTTTCAAAACACCAGATAAACTATTATCAACTTTCTTCCTACGCCTAGTTGCTTGAATTCTTTTAGAATTTAAAGAATTTCTTCTAGCCATATTAATAAATACATCTTCATCATCACGAATTGTAGTTGATGAACGTTTACCATACACTGAAGAGTTCCTATAAGTAGATGTCTTTTGCATAAAATCAGAAATACCTAAACGTTCTTCATTATTATATGCCATATCCATATTCACCTCTAGTATAACTATAACAAACAATATTCAAAAAATCAAAAAAAATGTAAATTTTTAGTGTAAATGGTAAAAACTATTTAACATAATAAAAGTTAAAAAAATCAAACTATTAATGTAGTAAAGAAAAGAGGTGATTTTTTTGAAAATAAAAAACAAATTACTACTAACAATTCTTTTTCTAACAATAACTATTGTGCCCATAAACACCTTTGCTTATTCAAACTACGTAATAGCATCAGGTGAAACAATAGGAATAGAAGTAAATTCTAGTGGTGTATTAGTGGTAGGTTTTTATGAAGTTGATAATACTTACCTAGCAAAAGAAACAGGTTTTGAAATAGGAGATAAAATAATTAAAGTTAATGATACAAAAGTAAATAACATTTCTGAAATGGTCCAAGCTTTAAAGCAAAAATCCACACAAAAAAACACTTTTTCAGTCATAAGAAACAACAAGGAGCAAACATTAAAAATGGAGTTAAAAGAAGACGAAAATAAAATCTTAAAAACAGGTCTCTACGTTAAAGATCAAATCAATGGAATCGGAACATTGACTTATATTGATCCAGAAACAAAAAGATTTGGAGCATTAGGACACGAAATAATAGAAACTACCACTGCTCAAAAATTTGAAATAAAAGATGGTAAAATATTTCAAGCAAGTGTTTCAAACATTAAGAAAAGTAGAGATGGTGCAGCTGGAGAAAAAAATGCCACATATGACAAAACTACATCTGAGGGAGCAATAGATAATAATGATATAACGGGAATATATGGAACATATCAAGAAGAAATAAGTCATATGGAAACCTTAGAAGTAGGAACAGAAAAAGACATAAAAACAGGTACAGCAACTATCAAAACAGTAATAGAAAATAACCAAGTAGAAGAATTTAATATTAATATAATCGCCATAGATCCCAACAGTAAGACTAAAAATATTCTTTTTGAAATAACCGATGAAAGATTATTAAGTAAAACTGGGGGAGTAGTTCAAGGTATGAGTGGTTCTCCAATTATACAAAACAACAAAATAATTGGTGCTGTAAACTACGTTATAGTTAATGATACTAAAAAAGGCTATGGAATCTTTATTACCACAATGTTAGAAGAAGGTGAAAAATAAAGAGAACACAATCTCTTTATTTTTTTTAAAATATATGTTAAAATATATAACCAATAGGGGATGAGGATATGAAAATATGGACAAAAGTAAAACTAACAGATAAGAATAAAGATGTAGAATTAATAGCGAAATCATTAACCAATTATCTATATGGATATGGACCAATTGTAAATATCTCAAGAAAATACCAAATAAAACCAGAAGATAGAAAAATACTAGATCAATATACTGCCAATAGAATTGCTGGTATTCTTATGTTATATTTAGTAAAAGATACTAAAAGAATTAATGACATTGTAAATAAGTACAATATTCCAGAAGGAATAGTTCAAGAAATTATACCTGAATTAGAAGGTTATATAGAAAAATAAAAAGTCTCATTTCAGAGACTTTTTTTATAAATATAATAAAACACTTAAAAAAGATATAACCATTGCCACAATTAATATAATAGAAACAACTTTAACAACATTTTTATTCATTTTTATACACCTCAACAACAATTATAAAATATATGTTGAAAAAAGTAAAATGAATTTTTTCATAGTAACAAAATTCCAAGAATAAAAATATACAAAGGAGATACTATGAAAAAATTAATATTAGAAATAAAACAGAACAAATTATTATTACTACTAACCATATTAGCAATCGTATTTACCATAATAGGAATATTTTTTCCAGCCATACTAACAGAAGCTAACAAAGAATTAATTAAAAATAACATTATTAAATTCATAAATAAAATAGATAATAACGAAATAAACTATCTAAGTGCATTGTTTTACAGCTCTTGGAACAACATTTTAGTAACTTTTATCTTATGGATCCTAGGAATATCGCTAATTGGAATACCATTCATTATAATTATATATATTTTTAAATGTTTCCTAACAGGTTTTTCTTTCACGAGTATATTAATCACATATGGAGTAAAAGGAAGTATAACAGCTATGATTTATAGTATTCCAAATACTCTAAATTCCTTCGGAAGTTTATTATTAAGTTACTATGCATTATCATTCTCCATCACTATTTATAAATGCATTTTCAAAAGAGAAAACAAAAATTGGTCTACTATAACAAAACAATATATAAAATTAGGCATATTCTTTCTATTATATACTATCATTATATCAGTAATAGAAAGCTATATCATTCCTAATATATTAAGATTATTATAAAAGATAAGACAATTATCTTTTTTCTTTTGTAATTCTACGATATAATAAAACAAGGTGATATTATATGGAGAAAAAAACTGTTGTTATTGGAATGAGCGGTGGAGTAGATTCCTCTGTCGCTGCATGTTTATTAAAAGATAAAGGATATAACGTTATTGGTGCAACCTTGGAACTATTAGATAATTATGATACAAAACAAGCCATAGAAGATGCCAAAATAATATGTCAAAAAATTGGTATCCCACACTATATATTTGATTTAAAAAAAGAATTTAAAGAAGAAATTATAAAAAACTTTATATCTTCATACCAACAAGGGAAAACTCCTAATCCTTGTGTAGTATGTAATAGACTATTTAAATTCGGATATTTTTATCAAAAAGCACTAGAATTAGGCGCTGATTATATTGCAACAGGTCACTATGCTAGAATAGAGAATAATCATTTAATGATGAGTCTAGCAGATGGTAAAGATCAATCCTACTTCCTATGTCAAATAAAAAAAGAAATACTACCTAAAATATTATTTCCATTAAATCAATTTGCAAATAAAGAACAAATTCGCGAACTAGCAAGAAAATACGAATTACCAGTTAGTGAAAAAAAAGACAGTCAAGAAGTATGTTTTATTCCAAATGATGATTACAAAACATTCTTAAAGAAAAATGGTCAAAAAGAAATAAAAGGCAAAATAATATTAACAAACGGAACTGTACTAGGAAATCATACTGGACTATTTAATTATACAATAGGACAAAGAAAAGGCTTAAATATATCATATAAAGAGCCATTATACGTTATCAATTTAGATACAGAAAATAACAATTTAATTGTTGGTAATAATAATGAACTATTCAAACAAGAACTAGTAGCAATAAATATGAATTATTTAATAGAAAAAGATGAATTTTTTCAACAAAAACTTTTTGCAAAAATACGTTCACGTGGTGATTTGGAAGAAATAGCTAGTATTGCAGAAGAAGGAAATGATTTAAAAGTTCAATTTAAAAACAAATTACGAGCAATTACCCCAGGACAATTAATAGTCTTCTATAATGAAAAAAAAGAATGTTTAGGTGGTGCATATATTGAAAAGTAAAATAGACAGTTATTCAAATAAAAAAATGTGTCAATTTACACTTGATTATTATTTTCAATATGTCTATAATTATATTAGGAGGGTAAATGAAAGATGAAAGAATTAAACGTAGTATTAACAGAACTAGGAATTAGCAAAGTCAGATTAGCCAAATATTTAGGAGTTTCAAGACAAATGCTATATAATTATTTAGCAATAGAAAACCTAAATGATTGGCCAAAAGAAAAAGCAGCCAAATTACTAAGTTTATTAAATATAGAAAATATTGAAGAATTAAAAAATATAAAAATCAATGGAGAATATATCATTGAAGTAGAAACCAGATTAAAAGAAGGAGTAAAAGACTCTTCCAATAAAGAAGTAATAGCTGATTTAAAAGGATTTAATAAAAAAGAACAAGAACTATTATCAGATATTATTAATCTATTAAAAGAAAAACTAGCAACAGATAAAACAAAAGATACCTACAATACTTATTTATATTTGCACCACTTCCTACAATCTATGGAAACAACAGAAGAATTAAAATATATTCTAGCGTATATGTCTAAATCTTTAGGTTTTACAGATCCAATGGAATTTGCTTTCAACAGTGATAAACAATTTATTTTTGAAAGTATTATGTTCAGTGCCATGACATTATATAATAATGGGGGAGCATCAAAAAATAAGATTAGTGAAACTCATAAACGTTTTGTTCAAGACATAGAACATAAAAAGGAAGAGAAGTTATCAAGAACCCAAGAATTAAACTCTGCAAAAGTACAAGCATTAGCAGAATTAGGATATACAGAAATTAATGAAGATAACGCTAAAGAAGTATTTGAAAAAATAGCAGAAATTCAATCTAGAAAAGTATAGATTCCTTTTTGGAATCTTTTTATATACAAAAGAGCAGGGGAGAGAAGAATAAAACAGCAAAAGTATTCATATCAAATTAATAAATCTAGAAAAGAAAAAAGAGTAGAAGTACTCTCATTAAATTAATAAATCTAAATAAGTTAATATTCTATTAGTAACGTATAATTTTTCATTAGGCATATTTGTATAAAACTTAATTAATTTTATATTAGCTTGATTCAATATTTTTTCAACCTTTAAATCACGAATAATTCTATCTTTTTTTAAGTGTGAGGAATCATTAATCTCAATAGCCAACAAAAGTTTATGGAAATTCTTATCAAATATACCAAAATCAATATTTCTAAATAATTCATTTACATATTTATGTTTAATATTTTTTTCTATAACACTGGCTAAGTTAACTTGAGGCTGAACTATAACATCATAATCACGTTCAATATCTTTTAAAATATCATAAAAATACTTCTCATAATAACTCATAAATTCCTTTTGCTCATACATAAATAAAAAACCCCTTTAAAAATTGAAGGACATATCTTACAATAAAATTATAAATTATAAAGAGTAAAAAGAAAAGTAAAATAAAAAGCATTTTAAGAAGTTAACATAATATCAATTATAGGAAGTTGAATAATAATAAAACAAATTAAAAATATTTAGAAATTTCTACTAAATATTTCTTATACAATTTAATAAATTAATTTCCCAAGTGTTCTGCACTTATTTTTTTATAAAAAATCTGTAAAATGAAATTTAAAAATTTATACAATATATAAATTTATTTTTAGTTTAATTTAATTAATTATATTTTATTAATTATCATATCCATATACAACCATATTATATAAATAACTATATAATAGATATACATGAATGATGTTATAATATTATGGGTAACATATACATGTATAATAATAGGTAGTCACTACCCCTACTATTTTAGTATTAAAAAAATAGGGTGTTCTAATTTGATTTGAATTCAAAAAAGATGGGTAATTGTTCGCCTCAATTCATTTGAGAGCATTCTAAATTAAATCGAAATATTAAAAGATGGATAATTATACGTCTCGATTTATTTAAGAACATTTTAAATTGAAGATATATAGTTATCTATACAATTTATTTAATAAATTTTTAATATATGTGTATAAATATTAATTATCTGAAAACACTAAGTTTATAGGAGGAGAAATAATGAACAAAGGAACAATAAAATGTGATGTAGAAACATGCAAACATAACAATTGTGAAAATGGTTGTTGTGAATTAGATGAAATAAAAATCAGTTGTACATGCAATAACAATTGTTGTAAAAAAACAGAAGAAACAATCTGTCAAAGTTTTAAAAAAGCAAAGTAGGGGGGAGACAAAAAAACTATGGAAAAAAACCATAGTTTTTATTTTTTTAATACACTTCCCCTACTTGTTTGGTTTGCAAATTCATAATAAGATTTCATTATATTGTCTCTAAAAGATAACTCTTCATCAACTAAAGTTCCATCAGAAAGAACTCTAGTAGCAGAACAAAATCTCTTAGATTCTGGTAACAAATTATCCATCTGATCGGCTAAATAAGACAACTCAGTATATTGATTTTGAGATACTCTTTCTGGAATATAAGCAAACAATTCCCCTTCTCTAAAAAGTAATATTGCTGTTGAAAACTCGATAGTTTCTTGAACTATACCAATATTTTCTTCATGAACATCACGTCCAGTCATACAAGATAATAAATAGTTCAATGTCTCCTGATGACCATTTTTAGTTACCGTAGAGCTATATCTCTCCCCTTCACTATTGACAACTACTACTCCACAATAATTATGATTAATGGGAAAAGAATAAGTGCAAGTCTCCATAAGCATCTTTTTAATATCAAACGTACGAAATTCATGAAACATTGTAGTTTCATCTTTTGATAATTGTCCGAAACTATCTTTTAAAAATAAAGAAATGGCTTCCTGAAAAGAAATTCTTTTACCAGTAATATACATAGGTGGATAACACTCATAATCAAAACCGAATGGTGTTTTTTCTTTAACATATACCAAATTATAATGACATTTTTCTTCACTAAATAAATTTTGAATTTGTTGAAACCGTTTTTGCAATAAATCCGCATTATCATAAGATATGCTATTAGGCAAAAAAACAGTTACATACTTACCAGGAACTTCCATAGCAGCACCATTACGAAACTTAATATTATTAGTAGCATGAATAATTGGAATACCCTTTTCCCAATACTCAGTATATTCGTGATGTACAAAAGGAACATGCCAAAATCCTCGTTGATAATCATAATAAATTAATCCTAAAAAATTCCCTTCAGCACTGACAGTGTATTCTGAAGGGAATTTTGAATCTAAAACATAAACTTTAGAAATATCCATATAACATTACTCCAACTCATCTAAGCAACTTTTGCCAATAGGAGGCATCTCTACTTCAAAGTTATCAGCAATAGTTGCACCAATATCAGCTAAAGTATCAAAAGCATTCAATCTTTTAGGATTTAAAAAGTCTCTACTATACATAATAACAGGAACATTTTCTCTAGTATGATCAGTTCCAGGGAATGTAGGATCATTCCCATGATCTGCAGTAATAATCAATAAATCGCCCGTATCTAATTTATTTAAAATAATAGGAATCTCAACATCTAATTCTTCTAAAGCCCTACCATAACCCTCAACATCTCTAGTATGACCATACATACTATCAAAATCTGATAAATTAACCATGCAAAGTCCCGTAAAATTTTTATCTATAATATCAGTAAATTTATTAATAGCTTCTATATTATTATTAGCTTTCATCTGTTTATTGATACCTTGACCATCAAATATATCATTAATTTTACCAATCCCAATAACATTATATTTATTTTCAAGCAAACTATCTAAGACACTTTTTTCCGGCGGTTTCACAGAGTAATCACGCCTACCACTATGAACAAATTTATAATGTCCTGGAGTCCCAGTAAAAGGTCGAGCAATGACTCTACCAACTCTCCATTCATCCTTAAGTGTTAATGCCCGAATTCTTTCACAATATTCATATAACGTTGAAACTGGAATACAATCCTCATGTGCAGCCACCTGTAAATCAGAATCAGCAGAAGTATAAATAATTAAAGAACCATAATTTTGTTGACGTTCCCCAAGTTCTTGTAAAATGGAATCATCTTGACAACATTTATTACCAATAACTCTACGACCAGTTACCTGTTCAATTCCATTTAAAATATCAAAAGTAAATCCCTGATTAAAAGTCTTAAATGGAATATGATTAACAATTCCCATCATCTCATAATGTCCATTCAAACTATCTTTACCGGCATTTTTAGGTTTCGCAATAGTATAATAAGCATCAACATCTGAATTATCATTCATATTTAAAGTGTCTAAAAATCCAATCTTCTTTAAATTAGGAATAAACAAATCATATTTCTCCTTTACATGGCCTAATGTATTTGCTCCAGTATCTCCATAATTGATAGCATCAATCGCTTCACCAACACCCAAAGAATCCAAAACCATTAAAAATATACGTTTAAATTTCATTCTTTCCAATCTCCTTTATGCTCCCTAGGATGATATTTCTTATAATCTGCTTCAACTTTTTCATCACTAACATGTGTATAAATCTTAGTAGTAGAAATATCAGAATGCCCTAACATTTCCTGAATACTTCTTAAATCAGCGCCACGGCTTAATAAATGAGTTGCAAAACTATGCCGCAATGTATGTGGCGAAACATCAGGATTTAATCCTTTATCCAAAAGCAATTGCTTTAATATCTTAAAAAAACCCTGCCTAGTTATTTGTTTTCCATGATTATTTAAAAATAAACTATCTTCTTGCCGATTATTTTTAATTAATAATCCACGATGTTCCAAATACAACTTTAAATAATAAATTCCATACTCACCAATTGGAATTTCTCTTTCTTTTCTACCTTTACCCATAATACGAATCATTCCATTTTCCAAATCTATTTGATTCATATTAAGACTCACTAACTCACTCACTCGAAGTCCTGCACCATACATCAATTCTAACATAGCTTTATTACGATAGTCAAATGGCGTAATTAGAGAAATATTAAGAAGCAAGTCTACATCCTCAACACTTAGAGTACGAGGAAGCCTTTTTTGCAGTTTAGGGCGAGAAATAAACATGCTAACATCATCTTTCACAATATTTTCTTTTATTAAATATCTATGAAAATTTTTAATTACAGTTAAATTATGAGCAAGAGTACTAGTACTTTCACTTTGTCCTCGTTTTTTTAAAAATTCTTTAATATTATCACTACTAATTTCTTTAACATTACTAATACCTTTAGATTTTAAAAATTGTAGATAAATATCTAAATCATTCTGATAAGATTTAACAGTTTGATCAGTAAGTCCTTTTTCAAAAAGAGAAAACTGTATAAAATCTGTAATAGCATCTTCTATCTTCATAGTACCACCTAATAATAAGTATAAGCTAAAGTGCAAAAAAAGACAACTAAGGGCATTTGAAAAACATCATAATTTATTATATAATAATTAAGCAATTATTAAATCTTTAATAAAGTTGGTGATAATATGAATAAACCTTTAGCACAAAAACTGGCTCCAACAACATTATCTGAAGTAATAGGCCAAAAGCATCTTCTAGGTGAAGGTAAAATATTAACAAATCTAGTAAAAAATAAGAAATTATTTTCTATGATATTATATGGAAAACCAGGAATAGGAAAAACATCAATTGCAAACGCTATTGCTAATGACTTAGGAGAACGATATCGTTTTTTAAATGCCACAGTAAATACAAAAAAAGATTTAGATATTGTAATAGAAGAAGCAAAGATGTATGATGGCATGATTTTAATTATGGATGAAATACATAGGCTAAATAAAGATAAACAAGATATCTTATTACCACAATTAGAAAGTGGATTAATTACTTTAATTGGTATGACAACTTCAAATCCATATCATGCTATTAATCCTGCAATACGTAGTAGATGCCAACTATTTGAATTAAAAGAATTAGAAATAAATGATATTAAAGAAGGCCTTAAAAAAGCCATAAAACACCCTGATTTAAAAGGAATAGAAATTGATGATAAAAGTATCGAACTTATTGCAAAACTCTCTGGAAACGACTTAAGATACGCTTACAATCTATTAGAAGTAGCATACTACTCTACCGATGATAAAAAAATAACAGAAGAAAAAATAAGAAAAATAAATAATAAACCTGTATTCTTTTCAGATAAAAACGGCGAAGGGCATTACGATGTATTAAGTGGTTTACAAAAATCAATTCGTGGAAGTGACGTAAACGCTGCCCTACACTATTTAGCCAGACTAGTAGTAGAAGGAGACTTAGATTCAATTTATAGAAGATTATCAGTTATTGCCTATGAAGATATAGGATTAGCAAACCCAGCTATAGGGCCAAGACTAGATGCCGCTATTAATGCTGCAGAAAGAACTGGATTACCAGAAGCAAGAATTCCATTAGGAACTATTGTCGCAGAAATGGCACTATCACCAAAAAGTAACACTGCTCATATCGCTTTTGATGAGGCTATTGCTGATATAGAAAAAGGAAATGTAGGAACGATCCCAAAACATATAAAAACCAATTCACCTGATTACAAATATCCCCATGATTATAAAGGAGCCTACGTAGTCCAACAATACCTACCAGATAAATTAAAAAATAAAAAATATTATCACCCAAAAGATATTGGATATGAAAAAAACATAAAAGAAATTTATGAACGTTTAGAAAAAATAAAAAACCAAGGAAAATAATCCTTGTTTTTTTTATACAATTATTTAGCTTGCAATAATGCAAAAAGACTTGTAACAATAGATATAGCTAAATACAACATAATATTGATAAAAAATAATGGTATAGAAAAATCAAGATCACGAAAGAAACAAAAATAAGTAGCCAAAAAAATAAAAGATCTAATAATAATAGTAAATATACATATCACAACAAATTTATTTAAAAAATTCTTCTTATTAGACTCTCTCAATAACAAAAATTCCAAAGAATGATCTTTATCATTCGTAAAAAATGTATAAGTAATATATACATGACAAGATATTTGAAATAACATCCACAATATCTTAACACCATCAAAATAAGGAGGAATACCAACTAACTTTGTAAAAGAAGAAATATCCATAGGTAACATTACCATATATAGAAAAATCATAAAATATAAAAATAGGTAAACAATAAACAGTAAGAAATATTGTTTTTTTATCGCTTCAAATAAACTAAAAAAATTATACTTCACCTTTTCTTACTTCTCCTGCATCAAAATAATAAATAAAATCTGACAGATTATCTAAATCTTCTTTTATATGAGTAGATATAATGATAAGTTTCCCTTTTTTCTTTTCTTCTTTTAAAATCTTACTTATTTTTGTAACACTATTAGCTTCTATCCCATTAAATGGTTCATCCAAAATAATTATATCTGGATCTTCCATTAATACTTGAGCAATTCCTAATTTTTGTTTCATTCCTAATGAATATTCAGAATACTTTTTATCTTTTTCTTCGTATAAATTAACATTTTTTAATGCTTCTTCTATTTCTGCTTTACCAATTTTATTTTGAATCTTAGCTAACAACTCTAAATTCTCATAACCAGTTAATTCTGGAAAGAAGTTTGGCTTTTCAATTAAAGCTCTCATATTTAACAAATGCAAATCATCTTTATCATACTTTTTATCATCAAATAAAACTTCTCCACTACTAGGCTTATAAAGACCACATAAGATTTTTAAAAAGATACTTTTACCAGCGCCATTTCTACCACTTAATCCATAGATATGACCACTTTCAAAAGAAGCATCAACATCTCTTAAAACTAAATTATTTCTAAACTTTTTACTAATATTTTTAACTTCTATTTTCATAATTCCTCCTAATTATTAGCTTCACATGATATTACAAATCTCTCTTTGTTTCGGTAAGCTAAATAAACTCCTAAAAAAGATAAAAGAAGAAAACTAATATTTACAATAAATAATGCTGGAATACCAAATAAATCATTAAATCCAAAAATATCCATAATATTAAATATCATTCCAAGTTCTGTATGAAATACTCTCTGTAAAATAAGTACTCTAACAACAGTCTCCAAAAATATTTCAATTGAAAAAAATACAATATAAGATAAGATAATACAAGGAATAAATTTCTTTTGAAATCTCGCTACAATTAAAGAAATATTTACATAAATTGTAGATACAATTAAAACATTTAATAAATAAAGGAAAATAAACAATACCGGATGATAAATTAACTTTGTACTCCACCTCATACCATAAGCAATAGAATATTCAGGAGTAAGTGTATACGTAAATAATAAAGGAAGCATCAATATAATAGCGAGTACTGGTAATATCCAAAGATATTTATAAGCAGTAAATAACATTTTTTTAATAAAACTTTTATAACTTTCCCGTAAATTAGTATTCAAAATATATTTATTTCTTAACATTCTGCAAATTTGAATCATTGATGGAATAATAACAATTAAAAATAGAAAATAACCAAACGATTGTACATGCCATATTAATACTTCTGAAAATTCAGAATAAAAATCTGGTTCAATCACTTCATTCGTAAGTATTTCATGACAAAATTTCTTTTCTCCTTCATCTGTAATTGTTTTTGTCTTACATCGTTCTATATAATTATTTCTAGTTTCAGCTATTCCCTGATTATTCTTTATAACCTGATAGTCACCATAAAGAAAAATAGCACCAAATACCACCAAAATTACTATTACAACAACATTACGTCTCAAAAATTTTTTCATAAAACACCTCATATTTAAGTAAAGAGTTTATAGAACAATTATTTTAATAAGTCCAAGTAAAAGATACTGTAGAAGGCAAAGCTGTAGGACCTACTCGTTTTATCTTCACATAATATCTTCCAGGAGGCATATCTGTATCCCCAGGAAAAGAACCTGTCTGGTTCATTTTCAAACGCAATCTACCTTCAGTTTTCCCCGTTTCCTCATTATGTAGTTCAAAATCAAACTCACAATTAGGACAAGGATCTGTCATTGGAGTATACGCATTTCTAATTTTAATTTTTTGTCCATCCCAACTTGTTTTATTAATAGAATTTGATCTTGTCCATGATAAAGGACTAAGATTATAATAAGTCATATCAATAGTTGCCGCATCTACAGAACAAGGAATAACTATAATTCCTAATGCAATCGCTAGAGTTAATCCAAACTTTTTAAAACTTTTCATAAAAATTCATCCACATACTAATTTAAATCAAAATTTCAAACTATAAACTCTTTACAATTTCATTGTACTATTATAAAAACTAAATTCTTAAAAATTCCGCGAATGATACTCCTAGCTACCACGAACAGTATACCAACTACTCTTCTATATTCATTTTATCATAAAAAGAACTAAAGAAAAGAATAAAAAAGTTCATTTACAAAACACTTTGTTAAATGAACTAAAACATTTATGAATTTTCTAAAATAAATAATTCTATTAAAAAATTACCATCAACATCACTTGATTTAATTTTTAAATCCATATCCGCAAGTTTTCTTAATATTGTTCTAAGTTCTTGCTCACTATAATATCTAGTTAACTCTCTAGTCTTTTGAATTCTATATGGTTTTTCTCCCAAGATATCCGCAATTTCTTGATTTAAATTAGTTCTTTTTTCAAGTATTTTAACTTGATACATAATCAAAAATTGACTAGCAAGTAATCCAATTAAAGGTATCGCATCAATAGAATACTCTTCTAACTCATGATACTTATCTAAAGCACCTTTTTTATCTTTAGAAGCAAGAACCCTAACAAAATCAAATGTTAAATCTCTAGAATCTCCTAATTTTTTAATAACTAACTCATCTACATCTTGAAGAGAAATCTTTTTAGTATCTATTCGATATAATTTTAATTTCTCACATTCCTGATGAATTCTGCCAATATCTTCTAAAGTATAACTAACAAGAGCTCTGACAACACCATTTTCTAATGTATATCCTTGTAATTCTTGCTTTGTAAAATCTACTGCATTAGTAGTAAGACTAATATACTCTAAATTCTTTTTTAATTCCTTAGTTATCTTCTTAGTATTATTTAATTTTCTAGCAGTTACAATAACTAAAATAGTATCTAGAGGATCTTTAAAATATTTCAAAAAATGTTCAATATCTTTTTCATTACCTTCAACAGTTAGAGATTCAATATTAGAAATAATAATAACTTTTTTTTCTGAAAACAATCCATAAGTATCCAAATCTTCTAAAGCATTTGATAGAGGAACTTCCTCCATATCATAAGAATGAACAGGAGAATCTTTAAACAAACATTTATCTATTAATTCCTCTATCTTCATAGAAACTAGATAATTATCTTCACTTTCTAATAAATAATTATTCTTCATTTCTTAACACTTTCTCAATATGTGTATAAATCTTTGGTAAAGCATCTTTAGTTTTTCCTCCACCTTGAGCAAACGTTGGACTACCTCCACCATTACCTAAAGACGATACAGCAGCATCTTTAACAATAAGACCACTATTAGCATGACAACTACTACGAGATAAGAAATTAATACTTCCATCTTCTTTAATATTAGCAAAGAAAACAAATCCAGTACCCATCTCTTCAATCATCGCATCAGCAACACTCTTAAGTAAACTAACATCTTTATTTTCAACTGTCATAATAAGACCAAACGTACCATTATAATCCTTAATATGTTCACGATAAATATCTAAGTTAGAAAGAACTTGTTTTTCTCTTAATTGATGATATTTCTTTTCTAAATCTCTAACCTCTTGTTGAACGTATTGTAATTCATTTCTGTTGAAAATAATATCCTTATATGATTCTGGTTTATCATGATTAATATCTACATCAAAATCCAATTGGATACCAACTTCCTTAGCTTCATCCATAATCTCTTTAGCCTTCATAAGTAATTTAATCATCTCATCATTATAAGGCTTAATAACATCAAATAAAGTACTCTCAATTTTACCATCTGTAGTTGCTTCAATTCTATATAAATTGCTTCCTTTAGATTCATATGAATAAATAGCAAACTTTTCAATATCCTTAGTGTTAGCCGCATGAGTACCACCACATAATTCTATAGATTTGCCAATTTTAACAACTCTAACAATATCTCCATATTTTTCATTAAATAATGCCATAGCACCAATTTGTTTAGCTTTATCAATCGGCATAACCTCTGTAGAAATAATAATACGTTTATTAATCATATCATTAACAAAGTTTTCAACTTCAATAATCTTATCATCAGTCATCTTACCAGAATAAGTAAAATCAAAACGAAGTTTATCACCATCTACATAACTTCCAGCTTGTCTTATTTGACTTGATACACATTGTTGTAGGGCATATTGTAACATATGTACACTAGAGTGATTACTTTCAGTTCTCTTACGACGATCTTTATCCAGTACAATTTCACACTCATCGTTAGCACTAATATATCCATCTAATAATTTTACTTTATGAATATGTTGTCTATTAGGCGCTTTAAAACAATCAAGTAAACGAGCTTTGAAATTTTTACCAATAATCATACCAGTATCACTAACTTGTCCACCAGACTCAGCATAGCAACAAGTTCTCTTTAAAGCAATATAACAATCATGATCAATTCTATCAGCAATACTATCTTTAGAAAAAATCGCTAAAACATTAGTTTTCAAACGATAAATACCATAAACAAATTGACTATCTTCTTTAAAATCTAATAATACTTTCTTTTGACTAGCCATAGCAGATTTATTTTTGGCATTCTTTTTAGCAAGTTCTTTTTGAGCATCCATATATTTATCAAATTCTTCTTTAGAGACTTTATATCCTAATTCTGTTAAATACTCCTCAGTAAGTTCAAATGGAAAACCATAAGTATCATATAATCTAAAAGCATCTTCACCACTAATAGTTCCATCCATAGATTCTTCTACTAACTCTTTTAAACGACGTTCTCCAGCTTCTAATGTTTTTAAAAACAATTTTTCTTCTTCCAAAACCAAAGTTTCAACTTTTACCCAATTTTCAGTTAAATAAGGATAAGCCTCTTTCAT
This sequence comes from Mycoplasmatota bacterium, assembly GCA_022771205.1. Classification (GTDB taxonomy): domain Bacteria; phylum Bacillota_I; class Bacilli_A; order RF39; family UBA660; genus Faecimonas. The sequence continues at coordinate 219,765 of JALFCF010000003.1, forward strand.
AGTCTCTACTACTTCTGAAACCAATTTATAAAGAAATGGTCCTTCCAAACCTAAATTCTTACCATAGCGAACACTACGACGTAGTAATCTACGAAGTACATAACCACGACCATTATTATCAAAGAATGCACCATCTGCTAATGCAAAAGTGATTGCTCTAATATGATCAGCAATAATTTTAAATTCTTTTTGACCATCATACTCAAAACCAACTAATTCTTCAATATGTTTAATAATCGGTTGAAATAAATCTGTTTCAAAGTTACTATCTACATTTTGAAAAATACAGCACCATCTTTCAAGACCAGCACCAGTATCTATATTTTTACTAGGAAGTTCTTTATACTCACTTCTTGAAACTCCAGCTTTAGCATTAAATTGACTAAAAACATTATTCCATATTTCAACAAATCTTTCTTGTTCTTCATCTTTTCTAAATTTTTCTAAAGCATCATGATTAGGATCATATTTCTCACCACGATCAAAGAATATTTCAGAATCAGGTCCACATGGTCCTTCGCCAATCTCCCAGAAATTTTCTTCTAATTTTACTAAATGACTTTCATCAAGACCAACTTCAACCCATTTTTGATATGCTTCATGGTCATCTGGATAAACCGTAACATAAAGTAAATCTTTAGGAATAGCAAACCATTCTTCTCCAGTTAGTAATTCAAATGCATATTCAATGGCTTGTTCTTTAAAATAATCTCCCACAGAAAAATTACCCATCATCTCAAAAAACGTTTGATGTCTTTTAGTAATACCAACATTTTCAATATCATTTGTACGAATACATTTTTGAATATTAACAAGTCTTCTACACTCAGGTACTTCTCTTCCATCAAAATATTTCTTTAAAGGTGTAACTCCCGCATTAATCCATAACAAACTATCATCATTAATAGGAACAAGAGACGCACTATCTACTTTTTTATGTCCTTTACTTTCAAAAAATCGAAACCACGTATTTCGAATATCATCATGACTCATATATTTCATACTACTTATCTCCTTCTTGTTTTTCAATATCTTCTAGTATCTCTATTAACCTCTTTTTATAATTTTCTAAACTTCCATTGTTAAATAAGAAATAATCCGCATAAGCAATAGGTCCACCCTTAGCCAAATTTTCGATTTCAGCCACATCTCGATAAATAATGTCTTCTCGAGAAAAAGGTCTTTCTATTCGACTACCAACACGTTTATAACGTAACTCTTTATCAACAACCACACAAATAAGTTTAAGTTCAGGAAAACGTTCAATCAAATATTTATACTCATACCAAGAATATAAACCATCTAGAACAACATTACCTTTTTCCAAAGCTTCTCTTATATCTGGTTCTAAGAACTTAGCATAACATTCAGGCCCATGTTCACGTCTTAAATTTTCACGAAACTCCTTTTCACTTTTACCGTCTGGCGTTCTTTCAATACCAGCTTCAGCCATAAGTTTATAAGTAATTCCACCAAAATATAATTTAGTCCAACCTTTACCTTCTAAATAATCAGTAGCAATACTTTTACCACTACCACTCATTCCAACAACAGCAACTAATTTATTCATATAATCTCTCCTTCCTCTTGCTTTTCTAACGCTATAATCTTATCAGCCTCTGAAAACAATCTTTCCTTAGACGTATTACGAACAATATAATCGTAATTTTTATATTGTTCCATTTCTGTTTCCGTAATATGTTGCTTTTCAGCATCAGTAAGTTTATTATCATAATCCTCACGAATAACATGGACAATTTTAGTACCAGGAAATCTACGCTTTAATTCTTCAAATTCAAATAATAACCTACCATCAGCTATAATAAATACATCAAAAAAGTTTTTCAAAATATCAATATCTTCAGTAAGTCTATCAAGCAAAAAATATTTTTTTCCTAATTTTTTTTGAATAACTTCAATTCCCATCTCCTGTAAAAATTCACGAGGCTTTTCAGCCATATTTCCATTCCAACTAAAATAATTTTTAGCATATTCATACAAAGGAGTTGTTATATGTAAAATACAAGCGTTATGTCCTTGAAAGTCATATTGTGTTTTCATATATCTCCCCATTAAATCTTTACCGCTCCCCGCTTTTCCAGCTAATAAATATATTTTCATAATTCCTCCTAAATACAAATAAAAGACCTAACTAGGAGTGCATAATACACGGTACCATCCTAGTTTGGTCTTAATTTAGATAACGGCAAGGCCGATAAAACTCATAAAGTAGCTTCTTAAAGAATAAGCAAACTATTTTCACCATCCATAGTCTCTCTAAACACTTTAATTCTTTAATACTTATCTTTAATCCTCGTTTTATTATTCTTTTATTTCATCCCCTGTAACTTTACCAATAACATCGATTTTTTCATTAATAAATGTTATAACAATTTTTAATGCTGCAATAACAGGAGTTGCAACAATCATACCTATAATACCAAAGAAATGTTGGAAAATCAATAGTCCTAACATAATTGTTACTGGATGTAACTTCATCGTATGACTCATAATCAAAGGTTGATAAAAATTATTTTCTAAAAGTTGAACTACTATAATAGAAATAACACAACAAATTCCAACAATTGGATCAGTCATAAATCCTACTAGTACTATTGGAACAGCCCCTATATAAGGACCAAAATAAGGAATAACATCAGTTAATGCACAAAAGAAAGCAAAAACTAAAGGAGCTTGTAAACCGCTGATAGTAAGTCCAATGGCTTGAGTAATAAACACCAATGTCATAACAAGCAAAATACCCTGTACATAGCTACGTAAAGATTCATTCAAGCGAACACTAAGTTCACTAGCACCTTTCTTCCAACTTCTAGGAAGTAGAGAAATAATTCCACGATTAATTTTATCAAAATCAAATAACATATAAAAACCAATCATAAGTCCTAAGAAGAAAGAAACACCTCCACTAACAATTCCAGATACAAAACTAATAGCCATATCAGGAATGCGAGTAGAAAGATTTACTCCAAACGTTTCTACAGAATGATATAAATGGTCCTTTACACTAGAAAGATCATAATCAAAAGTACGTGACAAATCTGCAATAATATTATTAAAGAAATCTTTAGAATCATTAACTAAATCCGGAATGTTTCCAATAAAATCTTTAACTTGACTTCCCATAGCTGGAAAAAGTAAAGCAACTATTAAAAATAACACTACAATAAACAATAAATAAACCAAAATACAAGCTAAAATTCTTGGTACTTTCTTTCCTTGTAAAATTTTAACTAAAGGATCTAAAAGCCAAGCAATAATTAATCCAATAAAAATAGGCGAAATAACTGCTAAAAACTCTCCAACAAATTGTAGCACTTGCCACTCTTTAATAAGATATGTAACAAGTAACACTAAAGCAATAATGGCCATTACATAACCAATTTGCACTAATTTTTTACCAGTAGATAAAATATCATTTAAACTACTAATATCCACTTCTTTATCTTTTATTTTTCGAAACAGCACCAATATCAACTCCCTAATACTACCATATTCTTTAATTATTATATCATATAAATTAGAAAAACGAATATGAAAACAATAAAATAATCTATCATTTACATCCAATAAAACTACAAAAATTGACAAAGAAAAAAAATAATAATAATATAATAAAGAAAACTAACGAAAAAGGTGTATACATGAAAACCATAAAAGAAAATTCAAATAATGAAATAATCATCAAAAATTCTAGATTTATTACATTACTCTTTAAAATAAAAGAAAAAGAAGATATTGAAATAATCCTAAAAGAAAGTAAACAAAAATACCCAAAAGCAACTCACTATTGTTATGCATATAAAATAGGCGAAAATATAAAAAAAGCATCAGATGATGGTGAACCTGGTGGAACTGCCGGTATGCCGATGTTAAATATTCTAGATAAAGAAGATATTACTAATATTTTAGCAATAACTATCCGCTATTTTGGAGGTATCAAATTAGGAGCTGGAGGATTAATTAGAGCATATTCAAAATCTGTAAAAGAAGCTCTTAACAATATAGAAAAAATTGAATTAATTAAAGGCGTTAAATGCAAAATAAGTTTTCCCTATACTAAAGAAAAAGAAATATTACAACAAATATCACATGAAAACATTATCTCTAAAACCTATTTAGAAAAAATCACATATACTGTCTTATTACCCGCAGATTCTCCTATTTTAAATCAAGAAAACGTTACAATCTTAGAAAAAAAATACATAGAAAAAGAGACCGCTAACTAGTCTCTTTTTTATATTCTTCCACTCTCTTTTAATTTCTTATATTGTATTAACTTTCGATAATAACATTTAGGACAAACAGCCTCATAAGTAACTCCCTCTTCTTTTAAAATCTTCTCACCAGAAAAGGTTATCTTCCCATCCTTCTTACGAATACTAAATAAAGCTTCTCTACCACAAGAACAATAGGTTTTCTTAGATATTAAAACTTGAGCAATTTCTAATAGCCTTTTTGCTCCAGAAAAACCACTAGTTCTAAAATCAGTTCGAAGTCCTAAACATAAAACTGCTATATCTAAATTAATTGCCACTTGTAATAATTGATCAACCTGTATTTCAGACAACAAATGAGCATCATCTATAACTAATAATTGCAAATTAGGAAATTGCCGTTTAATAGTTAAGAAAAGATTCTCCTCTTTTCCTATCAAATAATCATAATTAGAAATATCACTTTTATGAGTAACTATAGGAGCCATAATCATAACAGATAAATGATACTTTAAAAATCTCTTTTTTAAAAAGAAAACTTTTTCACTTTTAAAAGCATGAACCGTACCATATTGAAAAGCTAACCGAGCCATACTTATCCTTGCCTCTTCAAATATGTATAACTAAAAATACTGAGTCCAGAAAATAATAGAAGAAATCCAATAAACCAAAATAGCAAAGTATTTTTAGAAGTATTAGGAACTTCCACTTCCATTGCATTAAACATACTGACTACCTGAACATCACTTGTTTCGAAAACCTTAAAAGTTAAAGGAGCAGAAGATAACTGATAACCATTTGGAGCTTTAACTTCACTTAATGTATAAGTTCCTGGATTTAAACGATTAATTACTTTAGAAGTTGATGTAGAATCCCATTCTTCAACTACATCTCCCTTAGCATCCCGCAAAATGAAATGACCACCAGCAAGTTGTTCACCACCAACCATTGCTTTTTTATCAAACTGAACTTTAGTATAATCATTTGTAAATAATACAACATCATTAATATTACTATCAGATATAGTAAAAGTATAAGGATTAGAGTTCAAAATCATTCCATCTGGAACTTTAGATTGGATTAATAAATAAGTACCATCAGTTAAAGTATCAGAAACAAATTCATTTTTTGAAACCTTATAAGTATCAATCAATTGATTATCTGTAGATAATAATTGAAATTCATATCCAGATACCCCATTAGTATCAATATGTAATTGTTTATTCTGAACAGAAATAGAAATAAATTCACTCTTTAACGCTACATTTTTAGTATTACCTGCAGCATCGATATCAAAAGTAATGTTAGAATCATTGCCAACATAACCAGCTGGTGCACTTATTTCTTCCAAAATATAACTTCCAGCAGCAAGTCCACGAAAAACAGTAGCTTTATCCTCACTAATAAAGGTAATATCTTCCATACCACCGTCTACTCTAGACAGTTTAAGTGTCGCACCTGCAATATATTTTCCTGTAGATACATCAACTTTTCCAAGTTTAACAACAGTTTTTTTATTTTTAAAGGAAACTTCAACATTTGGATTTTCCTCATCAATAGTAAAACTTTCTAAAGAATCATTAATAACATAACCAGCTGGTGCTGACACTTCTTTTATATAATAGATTCCTTCATCTAAATCATTAAACATTTGATAATCATTTCCAGTTGTCCAAGTATCAACAACTTCATAATTAGAATTTAACAGTTCCAAGGTTGCACCAGAAACAAATTCTTTAGTATCAGCATCTACTTTAGCAATCTTTACAGAAATTTTTTTATTCTTTAAAGTATAAGTTGACACAGTAGTATTATCATTAACTACTACCTTAACTCTTTCAGAACTGGTAACATAACCGGCTGGAGCTGATACTTCTTCTAAATAATAAGTACCATTATCAAGCCCAGAAATCATATATAGATCATTGGAACTAATCCATTTTTCAACCACATCACCATCAGAATCAACCAACTGTAATTCTGCACCCGAAATATAGTTCCCTGTATCAGCATCTATTTTGCCAAAATATAAAGCTTTTTTAGTATTCTTTAATGCAACAGATAGGTTTTTAGTATCTTTTTTTATTTCAAAAGATACTGGATTAGGATTAAGTTGATATCCAGCAGGAGCTTCAACTTCTTTTGCAGTATAATGCCCAACCGCTAATTTTTCAATAACTATAGGAGTTGATTTAGAAACAAACTCTTTAACTTTATTACCATCTTCATTATAAATAACAATCTTAGCACCAGCTAAAAGTTTACCTGCTTCATCTATTTTTGAAATCATAACTTCACTCTTCGTATTAGAAAACTTAATAGTAACTTTCTTAGACTGAGTATTAGAAATAGTAAATGGCATAGTATTAGTCTGTTGAACATATCCCTCTGGTGCACTCACTTCTTCTACTTGATAATTACCAGCAGGTAATCCTGTAAATATCTTCGCTTCGTCTGTAGTTAACCAACTAGCAATTTCCTCTTTAGTATCAGTATTAACAAGGCGAAGAACAGCTCCTGAAAGAACATCACCAGACTCTTCATCTACTTTTAAAATTTCCACTTGGTTCTTCATATCTTTCATAGTAATAGAAAGTTCCGTTGTTTCTTCTGTAATAGAAAAATCATAAGGTTCTGTATTCAAATAATAGCCATCTGGTGCCTGAACCTCTATAGCTTGATATTTACCAACAGATAAATTTGGTATAGTAACATAACCATCAGTAGAAGTAAAACGATACACCTCTTTACCTGCCTCGTCCACCACTTTAATAACTGCTCCAGCTAAAGATTCATTAGTATCAGAATCAACTTTACGAATCTGAACTGTAATTGGTGTATTAACAAGTCTAAAATCAGCATTCAAATCATCAGTATCCAAAATAATTGATTGACTATCTGACTGCACCAAATAACCACTTGGAGCACTTTTTTCGACAACTGTATATTTCCCAGGAATAAGATCAGTAAGTGTTGTAGCCTCAGTAGTAGAATCAAAACTATGAACCAATTTCCTATCACTACCGATTTCTCGATAAACTTCTATTTTTGCACCAGCTAATAACTGATTAGTATTACCAGCAATTTTTTCAATACGCAAACTTCCAGTAGGAAGAATAAGATTAGTAGAAGCAGAAGCTTGTTTAGAAGTAGCTTCAACAGCAGCGGCAATGGATAACTGCATAGCATCTTGATGACTAGTTGGACGATATTGATATGCCTCATATTCTTGATAATCCATAATAACATCAACTTGCAAAGATAATTTATCAGAAGATAATTTATCTAAAGGTATTCTAATCTTAAAAGGCTCACCAGCAGCAATACTATCACCAGCCTGTACTACGTTACCACTTTTATTAATTAATTGAGCATCAGCCATACTTAAAGCAACTTTATAAGATGAATAATATATATTAGACGTTACTGAAATAAAATCAGTCTCTAAATATGAAAAAGTTGAATCTAAATGAAAATCACTAGACGAAATAGAAAATTGAGGTTTTATATTTTCATATATTTCTTTTTGCTTTAAAGCATTAGTAACCAAATCATTAATAATAGAATAATATTTACTTGAAATAATAGCTTTTTTCTGATTTGCTGTTAAAGAACCGCTTACATCATCGCTGACACCAGCAGAACGATCTTGATATAACCATATTGCTACCTGTGTCAAATAAGAATCAACCCAATCCCCTTCATTACTCAATTTTTTTTCAGGATAACCATTCATCATAATATATGCATAACCAGCATCTAATTTTTCTGCTTTAACAATAGTAGTATCATTGTACCAATCTTTAGTTCTTTCCAAACAATACATATGATAAGTAGTATCTCCCTCAGTGGCAACAAAAGGCGTAAGTGAAATAATATCATCCCCACTAAGTTCAGGGAACAAATTAACTCGATAACCATCATCCGAATATAAAGTATTAGTAAGTAATTTTTCTGGTAAACTAGTACTAGCAGCAAAACTAATTCCTAATATACTTCCAATCACAATAGAAAAGACAAATAACATAACAGCTATCGTGCTAAGTATTTTACTAGATTTACTCTCTTTTTTCCACCAACTCTTAATCTTCTGAATCATAACTCTCACCCTACCTTGCATTAACTAAAGTATAGCATAAGAAAAAAAGCAAGTAAACGTTAAAACTAAAAATTACCTACAACAGTTCTTAAACGTTTAATTACTTTTTTCTCTATTCTAGAAATATATGATTGAGAAATACCAAGTTTTTCTGCGACCTCTTTTTGTGTTAATTCATCATGACCTAATAACCCATATCGTAAAACTATAATATCTCTATCCCTTGGTTTTAATTTCATTACTTCTTGAAGCATTATTTTTTTATCACTTGCTTGTTCTATTTCCTTAGTAACAATATCAGCATCAGTTCCTAATACATCTTCTAAATGAAGTTCATTACCTTCACCATCTAAAGATAAAGATGCATCTATACTAACTTCCGTTTTTGTTTTTTTATTCTTTCTAAGATGCATTAATATTTCATTATCAATACAACGGGAAGCATAAGTAGCAAGTTTTATATTTTTTCCACTTTGAAACGTTTGAATTCCTTTAATGAGTCCAATTGTACCAATACTTACTAAATCTTCTAAATCAACCCCTGTATTCTCATACTTTTTAGCTAAAAAAACAACTAATCTTAAATTATGTTCAATCAACATATCTTTTGCAGAACTATCTCCACGCTGCATTCTTTCAATATATAATTCTTCCATTTCTTTTGATAAAGGTTCTGGAAGCATATCTGTTGCTCCTACATAAAAAATACTAGTAACTCTAAAAAACAAAGACTTAAACCAAGTAATAAATTTTCTCATAAATCCTCCTTAAAAACACTAGGTAAAATACAATCAACACTCCCTAAAGCAAACTTATCATTACTAAATCCTATTAGGCATTTAGAAAACTCCACATTGCAAATTTTTACCAGTTCAACCTTTGAACATCGAATCACTCCTTCTGTATTTAATGCCTTATATGGAACATAAAAATAATTAGAAATAGGAATATCTACATTAGCATTGAGTAAAATTACACTTTTACCCGTAGTAGGATCCCTAAGTTGATTACCAGTATCTAACATTCCCCTTAATCGATATACCTTTTCATCTTTATAAATTTCTACAGTATACAATAAAGAATTTTGCAATTTAGTTTTTTTAGAGTTTTTCACATAAAAACATAAAAATATAGGAGAAAGAATCAAAACGGCAACTAAATTAAGACCCAATCCTGAACCATAAAATAAAACACCTTTATTTTGATAAGTAAAATTAATATCTAATAAATATAAAAATCCTCCTAAAATAATACTAATTAAGTAAAAATAAAGAAAGTCAGAAAAAAAGTTATTTTTCCCAAAAGTAATTAATACAATTAATATACTGATAATCACTTTACATATAAACAATATAAAATTTGAGAGTGATAGAAATAAAAGAAAAATAGTGAGACTTCCAAAAAAACTACCTAAAACAATTCTTTTAATAGAAGTTGTTTCTTTTAAAACCAATTTAGTTGCATATAAAATTAAGAAATCAAAGAAAAAATTAATGAAAAAGACCAAATCCAAATACACTTTCATCTCTATCACCAAAATAAGTATAAAAAAAAGAAATGACTAAACTTGTCATTTCTTGAACCTACTTTAAATTTTTTTCTTATGAATAAATATTTTAATAATATAACTTAAGAAAATACACATTAAAATTACAAATACCCACTGTAAAATAGTATTAATAATACCATTACAATATTTATCAATAATAGCAGGTATACTAGCAGGAATGTACTTACCAATTAATGCACTAACATCGGGTAACCCAATATTATTTTTTATGAATGTTAAAATTCTAAGCAAAATATCAACAATTGCCATAAAAAAGACAAAAGAAGAAAAACGCTTAAAAAACATAATAACAATAATCATCAAAATAACTAAAACAACAACATCTATATACATACAAGAACTCCTTAACTTAAATATGGATTATGAGTAAGTTCATAATCTAATGTAGTAACTTCCCCATGACCAGGGTATAAAGTAATTTCCTTAGAATATTTTTTTAATCTTTCAAGACTATTTTTCATTTCTATTTCGCTTCCCCCTGGTAAATCACATCTACCAATAGATTCCTGAAAAATAAAATCTCCTACAAACATTTTATTCTCTTCTGGAAAATAAAAACTAATAGAATCTTTAGAATGACCAGGAGTAAAAATAACTTGAAATTTAAAATCTCCTACAGTAACCATTTCATCATCAGAAACACTACTCTTTTTAAAGATTTTAATACTTCTTTTAGTTAAAAAATTTCGTAAAGCTCCAATATGATCAAAATGGGAATGAGTAAGTAATACAGCTAACACTTTATCATCACCAACAACATCCTTAATTTTTTGATAATCATCTCCTGGATCTATAACTAAGCAAGTATTATCTTTTTTTATTACATAACAATTTTCATCAAGTAATCCTGTAACAATCTTTTCTATTTTCATCTTTTATCACCTATTCCAATATAACATAATTAAGATGCCTGTTCAAGCGTACGACTAATATAGGCATAATGATAATGATTATCCAACTTAAAAGTATAAACATAAATTCCACTCTTTAAACTATCAGGCACACTAGTTTGAGCACTGTAATAACGAACCTTTTCTCTTAAAGTAATAGTATCTCCTTGAACTGAAGCAGATACCAATTCTTTATCAGCATTATACGTAGTCGTAGGAACTTGACCACAATACCCTTTTACATATTCACCACGATCAGCAATATACTGATATCCACCAAAACAGCTATTACCCAAAACTATGTTTTGATTTTCTATAGTCACACTCTCACCAAATAATTTTCTAACCTCTTCCTGTAAAGTATCTTCTGAAAAAGCCAGTGGAACAAAATTAGTAGCACCAGAACAAGTAAAATTTGACATAGAATTTTCATTAAACAAATTACAGTTAGACTCATAAATTTCAGAATTTGGTATTTGTCTAAAAGCTAAATATAACTTCAATGTATCATCAAAGGTATTATAAGCCAAATCCTCGCGAACAGTCGTTTTAACTTTATTGTATAACTCTTGTACAATAGAAGAGTCCAAACTTAATTCTCTTAAACTATTATCACTTGCTACTAAAGGACTACATTCACCACGAGCTTGATCTTTCTGATAGTCCATATAAATATAAGCACCCATTCCTATAATAATCACAATAAGTAAAAATATCAAAGTACCTCTACCCTTGCGAGATTTTTTAGAAGGTACTGTAGAAGCAGGTAATGGGTTAGGAGTTTCCACTGCTGGAGGAGGAGTAACACTAGTAGCTGAGGTAACCTCAACTCTAGGAGTCACCACCGTAGGATTAATCAAAGGTGCTTTAGTCTGTTGTACCAGATTTGGTGTAGCAACTCCAGTATTATTAGTAGCTACATTAACTCTTCCTTTATCAGCCGCACTAGCATCACGAGCACCTTCCGTTACTGGAGCAATCACAATTCCCGGACTACCAGCTAACATTCTATTATCACTTGCATTTAAAGTACTATTAACAGTAGAAGCAGTACTTGCTTCCCCAGTTGTAGAAGTAACTGTTTTGTTTTCCTCTTGATTCATAAATTATCTCCCCTTTTTTAACATTCCAATTTTTCTATGACCCACATGCTGTGTTGATTTAATATGATTACCAATAATATCAGAGACTTCCAAAATAGTAATAAATGCACTTTCATCCATCTCTTCTGCAATATGACGAAGTTCATATATTTCAATTCTAGTAAGTACACAATATAAAACTTCTTTATCACCACTAATTAAACCTTTTCCACGAATAGTAGTAACAGTACGACCAAGTCTTTTATAAATTTCTTTCGCCATATCAGTACCTTTTTCAGTAACAATTAAAGCTGCTTTAACTTGCTCAAACCCTTCAGAAACTAGATCAATTACTTTAAATGTAATAAAATAAGTAAGTAAAGAATACATCGCACGATCAATTCCAAAAATAAGTCCTGCCACACTATAAATAACCAAATTAAAAAGTAAAACAACCTGTCCTACAGATAATGTAGTCTTTTTGCTAACAACTAAGGCAACAGATTCAGTACCATCAACACACCCACCAAAATGTATAACAATACCAACACCAATACCAAGTAATACACCACCATAAACCGTTGCTAAAAGCATCTGTTCAGTAATAGGCTCAAAATATTGAAAAACAGATAAACTACAAGAAAAAAGTATCATACTGTAAATAGCCCTAACTAAAAAGCCACGTCCTAAATTCTTATAACCAACATAAATAAATGGAATATTCAGAACTAATACCAGCAAACTGACTGGTAACGTTGTTAATTTAGAAACAATAATAGAAACACCTGTAACTCCTCCATCTAAAATAGTGTTAGGAATCAAAAAGTTTTCTAATGCAAAAGCGGCCAAAACAGAACCCAAAGTAAGCATAATAAAAGAAAAAGTTGTTTTAGCTTTTTGTGCTTTAACCTTTAACAACTACACCACTCCCTATCTTATATAATTATATACTGAATTAAAAAATCTCTCAATAAAAATTTATAAAAAAAATACAAAAGAAAAAGGAGATTACTCTCCCACTTCTTCAAACTGTGAATTATATAAATTAGCATAGAAGCCATTTTTCTTAAGCAATTCATCATGAGTTCCTTGTTCAATAATATCTCCATCGTTCATAACCAAAATCAAATCAGCATTTTTAATAGTACTTAAACGGTGAGCAATAATAAAACTAGTTCTTCCTTCCATAAGCCTATCCATAGCTTTTTGAATTAATTCTTCTGTACGAGTATCAACACTACTTGTAGCCTCATCTAAAATCAATATTTTAGGATCCGCTAAAATGACACGAGCAATAGTAAGCAATTGCTTTTGTCCACCAGATACATTATCTGCTTCTTCATTTAAAACCATATTATACCCATCAGGTAAGGTTTTAATAAAGTGATCAACACTAGCAGTATGGCATGCCTCTTTTACTTCAGTATCTGTTGCATCTAGCTTTCCATACTTAATGTTGTCTTTAATTGTACCATTAAATAACCAAGTATCTTGTAAAACCATACCAAACATACGACGAATATCACTACGATTAAATTCTGTCATATCATGACCATCAATCAAAATACGACCACCATTTAATTCATAAAAACGCATAAGTAATTTAACAATAGTTGTTTTACCTGCCCCGGTAGGACCAACAATAGCAATTTTTTGACCATCCTTAACCTTAGCACAGAAATCATGAATAATAATTTTATTTTTATTATATCCAAAAGTAACATGATCGAATTCAATATTGCCATGTAAGCCTTCTGTAGATAATGGATTATCAATCTCTTGTACTTCTTCTTTCAAAGCCAAGAAATCAAATATTCTCTCACTAGCAGCAACAGCTGATTGAACAGTATTCATAACTTGCGATAATTGATTGATTTGTTGAGTAAAGTTACGTACATACTGAGTAAATGATAAAATATCTCCAACCTCAATACGATCTTTAATAACCATATATCCACCTAAGATTGAAATAACAACATATCCTAAGTTACCAATAAATTGCATAATAGGATGCATAGTAGTAGATAAGAACTGACTCTTCCATGCACTACGATATAATGTTTTATTAATTTCATCAAACTTTTCAATTGCTTTTTCTTCTCCATTAAAAGCCTTAACAATATCATGACCACCATAAATTTCTTCTACGTGACCATTAATATGCCCTAAATAATCTTGCTGCATAGCAAAATACTTTTGACTCTTCTTAACAACGATATTTAACACAAACATACAAATAGGAATAATCAACACAGCAGCAATAGTCATTGGAATATTAATAGATATCATCATTATAAAAATTCCGATAATAGTAGCTATACTAGTAATAATTGTAGTAATAGATTGATTTAATGCTTGTGATAAAGTATCAATATCATTAGTAACAATAGATAATACTTCACCATGAGTCTTTGTATCAAAATACTTCATAGGAAGTTTATTAATTTTTTCACTCAAAGAATTACGCAAACGATACGAAATATCATTAGATATCCCTGTCATAACAACTCCTTGAATACCAGAAAATAATGCACTAACAATATATAAACCAATTAAAACAATAACAGTATGGTTAATAAAATCAAAATCAACACCACCAGTATTAGAGATTTTTCTCATTAATCCATTAAATATCTCTGTCGTAATATTTCCTAAAATTTTAGGCCCAACAATAGTAAGGACGGTAGAACCAATTGCAAATACCACAACGAAAAACATTGCAAGCTTATAATCTTTTAAATAAGATAGAAGTTTCTTTAATGTTTTTCCAAAATTCTTTACTTTTTCTGGAGCACCATTTCCACCAGGACCACCTGGACCACCATGACCAAAACTAGGCATTCTCTAACTCCTCCTTACTTAACTGTGATAAAGCTATTTCTTTATACACATTACAATTTTTCATCAACTCTTTGTGAGTTCCGATACCAACAACACGTCCTTCATCTAAAACAACAATTTTATCTGCATTCATAATAGTAGAAATACGTTGTGCAACAATTAAAACTGTTTTATTCTTTGTAATTTTAGAAAGTTCACCACGAAGTTTAGCATCTGTTTTAAAATCTAATGCTGAAAAACTATCATCAAACACATAAATATCCGGATTTTTAGCAATCGCTCTCGCTATAGATAAACGTTGCTTTTGACCACCAGAAACATTAGTACCACCCTGACTAATGTCATAGTCTACTCCACCTTTAAGTTTTGAAACAAACTCTGTTGCCTGACTAACATCCAAAGCCTTTTCAACATCTTCATCTGTAATATGTTCATTACCATATTTAATATTATCTTTAATAGTACCAGTAAATAAAACTCCTTTTTGAGGAACAAAACCGATTTTATCACGAAGTTCATGTAAATCAACATCCTTGATGTTAACACCATCAACTAAAAGTTCACCATCAGTAACATCATAAAATCTTGGTATTAGATTAATTAAAGTAGATTTACCACTACCAGTAGATCCAATAAAAGCAGTTGTTTCACCTGGATTTGCAACTAAATCAATATCAGTAATAACATCATAATCAGCATCTGGATAACGGAAACTTACATTCTTAAATTCAATTTTTCCCTTTTTATCAGGATCAAACTTTACTAAATTTTTACTATTATAAATAGTATCTGGAGTTTCTATTATTTCCATAATACGTTTAGCAGAAACATTAGCACGTGGCAACATAATAGACATCATAGAAATCATTAAAAAAGCCATAATAATTTGCATTGTATACTGAATATAAGCCATAATATCTCCTACTTGCATAGCACCAGTATCTACACCCTTAGCTCCTTGATATACAATTACTAAACATACAAGATTCATAACTAACATCATAACAGGCATCATAAAGCTCATTGCTCTATTAATAAATAAGTTAACTTTTGTAAGTCTTTTATTTGCTTCTTCGAATCTTTCTTCCTCATGTTTTTCATTAGAAAAAGCACGAATAACTGGTAAACCAGATAGAATTTCACGAGTAACAAGATTTAATTTATCTATTAATTTTTGTACTCTATTAAATTTAGGCATAGCAATACAAAACAAAGTGATAACAACAGCTAAAATAGCAGCCACTGCAACACCAATAATATATGTCATATCAGCATTTGTGTTCATAGCTTTCATAACTCCACCAATACCAATAATTGGCGCATAAAAAACAACACGTAGTAAGAAGACAACAACCATCTGAACTTGTTGAACATCATTTGTTGTTCTAGTAATCAATGAAGATTGACCATAAGTTTTGATTTCATTTTTAGAAAAACCAACAACTTTAGTAAATACTTTATGTCTAAGAGTTTTAGCAAGTCTTGCAGCCATACGAGAACCAATAAATACAATTAAAATACCTACTGCCATAGCAGCAAACGCAATACTTAACATAATAAATCCAACTTTTAAGATATACATAGTTTGAATATGATCAGTATCAACACCAATTCTTTCATATTCAGATTTAACATAACTAACAGCGGCTTGATCAATAATAGTATCTGGAATATCTTCTATTTTTTTATCAATTTGTTTTAACATAGCACTACGCTCTGTATCATTCATTAAACTAAGCGCTTGTGAAAGAGTCATCTCCTCTGGCAAATCAAAAGAAACAGAACTATCCGAATCAGAACTATTTTCTTGTGAAGCATAAGACAAAATCATCATTGGTTCAGCCATAATAGAACTAACTTTATTAATATCACTATCTTCTTTTAGTTCATAAATTGCTTCACCCTTATATGTATCTGATTTTTCATAGTGATTAATAATATACTTTTGATCTTCCTTATCCATAAGTAAAACTAAAGTATTAAGGGTATCTTCACCAATCTTCTCAATTGCAGCATTTTCAATACCACCTTGTTGTACACCAACATTAACTATCTTAGATGTGTAATCAGGTAATGTTAAATCTAAGTATGCTTGTACAAACAACAATAACACAACCGCAATAACTGAAAATATAGAACTTTTCAAATACTTAAAGACTTTTAACATTATTTTTCCTCCTTATAAATTCCATAACATAATATATCAACTTTACCCCTATACTGTTCTCTAACAATAGGAATATTAGTGGATTTAACTGCTTCTGTAATTCCAAATAATAAGTTATGCATAAACAAATGGAAAACAAATTCCAAATCACTAGATTTTAAACTTTCTAGTGAAATAACATCTTTTACATACAAAAACAAATCATGACCAGGTCTTTCAAACTTTTCTTTATAAATAGAAAAATATAAAAATATATTTTTCAAAAAGCGTGATAACTGGTACTCTTCAATCCTTTGCACAAGCATATCAAACAATTGTAAAAAAGATTCTCTCATATCCCCATTGCAAGAAACAATAACTTCCCTAGTCATTTCATTTAACACTTTTTTATTCAACTCTAAAATATAGGAAAATAAATCATTCTTATCAATAAAATAAGTATAAAAACTACCCCTAGAAATTTCAGCAGCCTGAGTAATTTTATTAATTGAAACTTCTGTATATGGAACAGTACAAAACTCTCTTTTTGCCACTTCCAATAATTTTTGTTGTTTACTAATATCTAAATTTAAAAAAGTTTGACTAGGCATCTATATCACCTCTAAACACTCACCGTATGACAAGGTGTCATACAATTAAACATTATAACTGACAGCTTGTCATTTGTCAACGAAATAATATAGTTTTATATTAATTATTTTAAATCGATTTATATAAAATACTATCTACATAAATTATAATAAAAAAGCTTAAAAATATACAAAAAATCGTTTGAAATTAATCAAACGATTTATACATAACTATTTAACTGTTCTTTTTTTCTTTTTACTACGGAAACTACAAAAATAAAATAAAAATATAATCAAAGCTAAAATCAATAAAATTAATACAATATGAGAATATTGATTCATAATATATAAGATATCTTTCCAGTTATTCCCTACTCGATTACCAATAATTAACAAAACTGTATTCCAAATACTAGATCCAGCAAAAGTATATAATAAAAACTTACTCATAGACATTTCACTCATTCCAGCTGGAATAGAAATCAAACTTCTAACAACAGGAATAAAACGACAAAAAAATACAGTCTTATTTCCTTTTGTATCAAACCAGCAAACTGCTTTCTCAATATCATTTACTTTAAGTCTTAAAACTTTACCAATCTTGCCAGCAACAATTTTTTTCAATCTATCTTTATTTAAAATCTTACCAATGTAATATAATACAATAGCACCAGCAACACTACCCAAGGTAGAAAATAAAACCATAAATGTTACTGATAATTTAGAATATGTAGTCATAAAGCCACCAAATAAAAGTACAACTTCAGAAGGTATTGGTGGAAATATATTTTCAACAAAAATTAAAAAGAAAATCCCAAAATAACCATATTGATTCATAATAGAAATAACAAACTGCTCCATAGACCCTCCAAAATAAAACATAACATAATTAATTATAACATATTTTTACTACAGAGAAAAATGATCAACAACTAATCAAATAGAAACAAAAAACCAATCATTAGATTGGTCTATATAAACTTGAAAAATCAAGTAATTACAAATGGTAGCCTGTACGGAATTCGAATCCGTGAATGCTGCCTTGAGAGGGCAGTGTGTTAAGCCACTTCACCAACAGGCCATATGTCAACAACAGTATAACTATATCATAAATAATCGCTGTTGGCAAGAAAAAAAAGAGAACTATCTCTTTTTCTTATTAGAATCAAATCTTAATACCTTACTATAATAAGTATTGCTATCTTCTAAAGTTTCCAAAGTTCTACTATCAACAGTATCACATTTCTCTAGTGCCTTATCATACAATAATCGGATAAGTAATTCATCGCTAACATTTTCAGAATAACAAATGGCTTCTTGTTGTAACATAGATCTTAAATAATCATCATTCATAGCATCTTTAACATCAAATATTACGCTAGCTGGTCGATAAGATTTCATAGGAGCTGGCTTATTCTTAGATAAGTACCCATTAAATGGATATTCAACTGTCGAAATAGAATTCGTTTCTAAAAAATGTTTTTCTAACGAAAGTAACATATAACAAACCAACTCTGCATATTCGCTATCAATAGCAATGCTAGGGCCCTCTAAAAAAATATCCCCACACGTTCTTTTAGTTGCTAAAGAAATACGATAAAACTCTTTGCCTTCATCATCCTGTTCTAAATGAGCCTCAGTTGTTAATTGAAAGGAATAACGATTTCCTTTATTACTAGAACATATACGATTCATAATACGATAAGAATCTTTATACTGTTGCAACCAGGCAGAACAACAAGCTGCCAAGTTGATATTTGGTGCAAAAGAAACAGCTTCTTTTGACAAACTCATAATTTCACTCTCCCGGTGCATATTATATCATAAAATTAAAAAAATAAAAAGAAAAATGTCATATTTTGTAAAAAAGCAAAACAAAATACAGTACAATTCTAAGAACGTGATACACTTAATATAGGAGGATAATAAAATGAAAGATTATTATGGATACAAAAATAAAATATGTATAGTTACAGGTGCTGCTTCAGGTATTGGTAAAGCAACAGTAGAATTATTAATAGATTTAAATGCTGAAGTATATGCATTAGATATTAATAGAATAGAATTACCAGGTATCAAAAAATTTATAGAAGTAGATTTAAATAACAAAGAATCAATAGATAAAGCCATGCAAGAAGTTCCCAGTCACATTGATTCATTCTTTGGTGTTGCTGGATTATCAGGTGCCACCACAAATTATTACAAAACATTTACAGTAAATTACATTGCCAACAAATATATTACTGAAGAATACTTAAAGAAAAGAATGTCCTATGGAGGAACAATAGCGTATGTAACTTCAACTGGTGGACTATATTGGGATAAATACAAAGATGAATTTGAAAAATTTACTAATGCCAAAACATGGAATGAAATGATAGATATTCTACATAATCAAGCAAAAGAAGATACTTTAGGAATAATGGCCTACCCTCTTTCAAAAAGAGCATTAAACTACTATATGGCAAAACTAGCAATAGAATTAGGTCCAAAAAAAATAAGAGTTAATTCCTTATTACCAGGCAGTACAAATACAGGTATGAAAAAGGAATTTGAAGCAGAAGCTGGTGGGATGGAATCCCTAATCGCCGAAACTGGTACAGCACAACGTTTAGCAACTCCAGAAGAAATAGCAAAACCATTAATATTTTTAAATAGTGATATGGCTTCCTTCATTACTGGGCTACCGCTAATTGTCGATTCAGGAGCAAATACTATGGTAATATTAAAACAAAAGAAAGATAGAATGAATATGAAGGTTGGTTCCAAAATATTTAATTTAGGAATCATACAAAAACAATTAGCAAAACAATTGATGCCCCTACAACAAGATTCTCAAAAAGAAAGCACACAAGAAGAAACCGAAATATTATAAAAAAAAAAACAATTAGATAATATTCTAATTGTTTTATTTTCCTAACATATTAAGTAAATTAATTTTAAACATATCTTTTTCTGGATGAGTTTTAGAAATCATAACACCTTTATAAGTAGATAACTCTGCACGATGACCTTCATCTAAAATTTCTTCAGGAGTAATATTAGTTAATAAAATAATATGCTTCTCTAAATATACTGTATAATGTAATATAATTTCCCCATGTACTTTAGCAAATAATTCATCAGTTGGTAATTTTAATTCATAAGTAACTGTATTAGTTTTATTATCTCTACCAACTTCTTTACCCAAGAAATTTCCTTTTCTTAACTCTGGATAATAATTAAAAGTTAACTTTTTATAAGCAAGCATATTGTACTTACGAACAGAACGTTCTTTCTTTCTAAAATCATTTTCATCTAAATATTCAAATATATAACTTTTATTTTCCATAATATATTCAACCTCCCTAACTATAATACGCTTCAGTTAGAACCCCTCTATCCTTGAAGTAAACACATTATAACACAATATCTAAAAAAAGTCAAATTTTTATAAAAAATAAAAAAATAAGGAGAAATTTCTCCTTATTTAGTATAAACAAATACTTCTTCCTCAGCAGTAGGATTTAAAACCATATTTTCAACTATTGCATCAGCAATTTCTTCATTAGTAGTATAAGTTTCTGCAGTAGGTTCTTCATATTCAATAAATGTCTGTCCATCTGCTTCTCCTGCAGTAAAGGTACCATCTGGTTGATTACTATAATCTGGTTGATTTTTATCAAATTCAGCACCCGTCTCATTTTGATCAGGTAAATCTTCACCAGCACCATTTCCATCAGTAGTTACATTACCAACACTATCATTTAAATCTCCCTGACTGTTAGAATGTTCATCATCAAAATCGCTACCATGACCTAAATCATCCTCATTAACAGTACCACCTTGATTAATAGTATCATTAGCATCTTCTATTTTATCTTGGAAATCTTGATCATCTTTAGCGATTTCATCACGTATTTCTTCAGCATTCTTATCTGCTTCTTCTTGCATATGTTGTTGATTCTTTGCTGCTTCTTCCTCTCCCTTTGCTTTATTAGCTTCATTTTCTGTATCAAATTGCTTGTTAACCGCATCTTCTGCCTGTTTTACAGCATCTTCTCCTGCCATAGCCACAGCTTTATTACGATCAGAAATTTCAGTTTTTGTTGTTTCCGTACGATAAGTAGTACTAGATGTAGAATATGTATCTACTACTTCTGTAACAATTTCTGAAATACTACCACTTGTAACAAAATTACCATTCTTATCTAGATTAAAATGACCATTAACCCATTTTTGGAATAAATCATATTGACTAATATCACGTTTTTCATCACTAACAAAATAAATATTATCATCAGTCAATTCTTTTACTTTAGCATCCATAAATTGTTTGTAAGTTGGGATACTCTTATCATCATCTGCTAATAAGGTGATCTGTTCAGCACGTTCAAATTCTCCTTGAGCAAATTCACATAAACCTAAATCATTAAAATAAGTAACACCCTTATTAGATAAAGTATAATCTACTTCTAAATTCTGGAACATCATCTCTGCAGCAGCAACCATAGGAGTAACTGATAATTTATAAGATTCAATATCATCACGAGATTGAGAATGAGATATTCCTACCTCCCTAACTTCAGAACTAATAGGAAAATCTTTATATAATTCTTGATAAAAAGCCTGAACAGCATTCAATTGTTCTTGACCAGTTGTCTCTTTGCATCTTAAAAATAGTTCATTATATTTTTGATAAAACTTTCTTCCTTCTTCAGTATTTAATAAAGAATCCAACTTAACAGGAGCATCACGAGTTTCTAAAACAAATGCACCCATCAACTGCAATGTAGCTTCTTTATAACTACTAGTAAAATCTGCTGAACTAAGTTCTTCACCATTAAACATTGCTCTAATTTCTTCTTTAGAAAAATCATTATAGGCTAAATTAATAGCATTAACTTCTTCCCAAGTAAGTGCTGCACGCACTGTGGCATGATTTGATTCAAGATATTTATTAGCAAAAGTTCCATTAAAATAATCTAAATACTTACCAACTTTAGTCATCTCAGATTGCTGAATTTCATTATTTGTAACTTGTAATAACTGATCATAAGTTAAATTATCTAATAAATCATTTTTAATTTGTCCAGACACAAGCATTTCTTTAACTTGTTCCAAAGAAAATTCACCAGAATTAATCATATTTAAAAGCTCTTGATCAGTTAACTCTTGTAACTCATCTTGTGTCAATTGCACTTGTTCTGGTTGTGCATTTTTAGAAGCATCAGGATTTGCACAACTACCTAATCCTAAAGCAAGTGTGAACGCAGTAACAGCCGCTGCAACTCTTTTAGCAAATCCTCTTCTAATTTTAGATTTTTTCCTTTTCTTATTATTTTTTCTATCTGCTACATTCTGTTTAATATACTCCTTAGTGCTTTCTTTAGCAGACTTAGCAGTAGAAGCTACCTTATCCTTTATAGATTTTTTGTCTTTCTTTTTATCAAACTTACGAACAACATGTACAGTAAGCCAATCAGCAAGTTGTTCAATTTTACCATAAGCTCCCATAGTAATACCACCAAAAATACCAACAACTAAACCTACTGTTTTCCCAAATATTCCTTTTTCCTTCTTTTTCTTTTTCTTCTTTCTATTAAAGATAGATTTAATAGTAAATTTTTTATCTTTCTCATCTTCTTCAGAAGATGATGTAGTTGAAGAACTAGTTTTTTCTTTCTTTCTTTTTTGACCAGCATCATATTCAAATACTTTACGATAATTTTCTAAATTCTTGCTTAACATTTCTGGAGTAGTTGTGGTAATCTTAACACCTGCTCGCTTAGCTTTTTTAATAGCGTCAGGAACAGAAACTATTCGCATACGTCCATCTTCATAGAAAACAGCCGCTACTTCCCAATCAGTAGTATGATTACCAACTCGATCTCTAACAGTAAATTTAACAACATTTAAAATTTTTGAATCCATATTTTATCCCCCTTACTTTATAGGCTTTTTATAACCAGTGTAATACCAACCGTTATTCAACAAATCAGTATCATTATATTTACTCCACTTAGTCATAGTCTTACCAGAATCTAATAATTTTCTAGTTTTAGTACTTTGATAGCAAACTGTTCCATATAAAGGCTCATTTCTAGTTGCAATTTCAGATTCAGTAATATAACCATAAATCGGAATTGTTTTAGTAACAATTTCTCCGCAAGAAGCTGAAACAGAAGTAGAGCTATCAGAAGAAGTATCACTGGAACTACCACCTGGGACAGTTGTAGTACTTGTCACAGAAGATAATCCGCCAGTTCCCTTCCATACATAAGAATCATAATAATAATCAGGCAATGTTGTACAAGTTTCTTCACAATAACTATAATTAGCACCAACAAATTTATATTGAGTAGTAGCAGTATCCCTTGGAGGATTTTTATAACTTGCTCTACCATTATATACCCATCCGCCGCTAGATTGACCATTAGAAGTAATCACTTGTTGAACAACTTTATATGTTGTAGTCGTAGTTGTAGCATAAGTAGTATTATTAATAATAACATAATTATATTTAGAACATGATTTTTGAGTATAAGAACCAGTTTGTTTTAAAACCTGACGCTTTTTCTCATATTTTTTTACATAAGTACCAATTTGTTCTTTCCGATCATATCTTTGTAATTTTTCTAAACATTTAGGATCTTTATCATTACAATTATGCTCTGGTGTAGAACAACTTGTTTTAGTCCAATTAGACCAACTTGTCCATTGAGTAAATTTAGCATCCTGATTTTTCTGATATTCATACAAATAACCTTTTATTTTCTCTGGAGGTTCAGGTTTTTCATCTCCTGGATCTGGAAGTTCAGAATCAGGATTATCAGGAGTTGTACTATTATTATTATCATCGCCATAAACAGTATCATCAACTCCATCTTTAATAGGAACAGATGACGTAGGTTTACTTAGACTACTAGAAACTCCAGTAGATTTCTTTTCACAAATATAAGTATCACAATATGTATAGCAACCTAAATGTACTAAAATATAATCTTCTTTTTCACTGTCTTTTAAGTTAACTTTTAATAGATATTCATTTTCCATCTTTGTGATTTTAACGTAACTCTTATCCACATCACAAGCTTTATTATTTTTATCTACTAAAGCAACAATTAATTTCTTACCAATCATATCGCTCAAAGTCATAGTATCTGACTCTCCAACTTCCTTAGGAAGTCTTTCATCTGTATAATAAGAAATAGCAGCTTCTTTCATCCTATCCAAATTATCAGCAAATATTTGAGAAGTAAGTGGTGATAAATCAACATTAGCTTCTTTCGCATTAGTGATAACCGCCGGTTGAACAAATTTAGGCAATAACCAAGCAAACAAAAAAGCAAAGACAATCACCAAAATTAACTTTATAAAAAAATCTTTAAATGGTAACCCTCTTTTTTCATACTGTTCATTATACATATTATACAAATCCCCCATCCAATATATCTGACTTTATGCTAACACTTAACCGATACAAAGTCAAGGTTTAGTGTTCTTTCAAATCAACAATTGTTTGACCACCATTAAAAATATCAAGTCGAGCATCTAAAACATAATTATTATGCTTTAAAACTTGTTGAGTAGTCTTTCTTAATATACCACTTCCAACACCATGGATAATAATTACTCTTTTTTCTTTCATAATATAACAATCACGAATAAAATCATTTATCATAATCCTAGCATAATCACGATCAAAACCATGTAAATCTAAAGTAGGACACCTACTATATAAGTTCATCATAACTTAACACTTCCCAAAGTTCAGGAATAGAAAATCTTGCACCTACCCTAGTAACAGAAATAGCTGAAGTAATAGAAGCATAATGAATAGTATCACGTAGCGAATATCCATTCCCTATAAAATATGTAAATGCCCCATGAAATATATCACCAGCTCCAGTAGAATCAACTGCTTGTACTTTTACAGTAGGCAAAATTTCATAGTCTTCGATTTTTGTAAAACTTCCTTTATCCTCTAATGTAATTACTACTGTATTTTGAAAATATTCATGTAATTTTTCATAACAATAAATCAAACTATCCCTATCATTAACGTCTATTTTTCTATTAGCAAATTCTTCAGCAAAAGTCTTAGAACAAACAACATATTTCACTAACTTTCCAAGACGCTTAGTATCATCAGTAAGCCTACCAGCATCTATTACACTAATAGCATCAGGATTAGCCTTTAAAACAGCTTCAGCAGTTTCTGGATGTTCTCCATCTATTAAAATTAAATCAGCATGTATATCACCACTATGATTTAATCTACGAATAGGATCTTTTTTCGATGTAATAATGGTTCTACTACCATTAGATCTATTAGCAATAATATAACTACTAGAAGTCATATGATTAGTATGTATTTCAATGCAATCAGTAACAGCACCAACTTCTTGAAATTCTTTTACTATTTGCTGCCCATAATAATCGTCTCCAACAGCAGACATAATTGTAGTATCCATTCCCCACTTCGCCAATAAATAAGCCCCATTAGAAGCAGGGCCACCACCACACTCAATATGATTATTTATTCTATACTTTAAATTTTCAGTAGGATAAGAATCCATAGGTAAAGTTGTATCATAAGTAGAATGACCAACACACACAGCCTTCATAAAATCACCTCAATATTCTATAAATATTATAGCAAAAAGATATCTACTTTTCAAAAAAAATATCCTATTTAATTAAAATATAAAAATTTATAATTTTATACTTTAATAAACAAAAAGAAAATTTCATTTACACAATGAAATTTTTCTACATTTATTACAACTAATTTCCTATTAATCACTTTCTATCTTTTGATATACTTTGTATGTAATAAATCTTTTGCTAAAGGGCTTCCCACACCTTTAAAGAATTTTTCATAAATAGAAATAATATCTGGGTTATCATGACTACATCTAATTTTAGAATTATTATCTCTCTCATATAAGTTTTTAATTCTTTTCTCTTTTAACATTTTTTCATCTTCTAAAAACACCTTTGGTTGTCCTCCACCACCAATACAACCACCTTCACAATTCATCACTTCAATAAAATGATATTTACATGTATTATTTCTAATATCTTCAATTATATTCTTTACATTAGTGATGCCATGAACAACCGCAACATTTAAAGTTATATCACCAATATGAATAGTTGCTTCTTTAAAATTTTCATATCCTCTAACATCATTAAAAACTACTGTATCAAGATTTTCTTTTGTAATCATATGATAAGCTGTTCTTAAAGCAGCTTCCATAACTCCACCAGTATTCCCAAAAATAATACCAGCACCACTGCCTTCTCCAAGAACACTATCATAATCAGATTCTGGTATATCTTCATATTTTATATTCTTTTCCTTAATTATTTTAGCTAATTCTGATACTGTAATAACTAAATCTGTTCCGTTTATTTCTTCACGTGCAATTTCAAATTTTTTAGCAGTACATGGAGTAATAGCAACAGTATATGAATTATCTATATTATTACTTTTACAAAAATACTCTTTAACAACTTTTCCCATCATTCCTATTGGACTCTTACAACTAGAAATATTGTCTAAAATATCAGGATAAAATTGTTCTGCATATTTAATCCAAGCTGGACAACAAGATGTAAACATTGGCAATTTCCCATTATTCTTCACCCTATTTACTAATTCATTAGCTTCTTCCATAATAGTTAAATCTGCAGCAAAAGTAGTATCAAATACATATTTAAATCCTAACATTCTTAAGAATCCTATTAATTTTCTTTGTGAAAAAGTTCCAACTTCCATACCAAAACATTCAGCAAAGGAAACTCTTACAGCAGGTGAAGTATACGCAATAGTAACTTTATTTCCTTCTAAAGCCTCATATAGCTCTTTTCTATTATCTTTAGGAATTAAAGCATTAACTGGACAAGTCTGAATACATTGCCCACAGTTAACACACAACTCACTATCTTTATCAAAAGTCATCCCTTCTTTTTTAGTACAAGTACTAACACACAAACCACAATTAATACAATTAGAATTAATTCTTTCTATAGAAACATTATTTTGACTTATTTTAACAGCGTTAGGAAATAAATCGTCATCTTCTTTTTTATTCTCTACTTCGTCTTCCACTAATTCAAACATATCCTTACCAACTCCACACAATGGACAAGTCCAATCATCAGATAAATCCGCAAATTTAATTTCTTCTTTTTCATCATCATCATATATATATCCACATAGCATACATTTATACTTCATATAACAACCTCCTAAATAACTTTTCTAAATATTTTTTTCAAATAAATACTTACCTATATCTATTGTATAATAAAACAAAGACTAAATCAATTTGATTTAGTTGAAACATAGACTTTTTTTAATAACAAGCTGACCTATACTTCAAAAAAGTTTTCTAATTTATTAATGTTTGATTTGATTTCAAAAATAATCTTCTTATAATTATCAATAGTAATATCTAAACTTATTGGTATCCTAATAAGATAATCATTTTTATTTGGATCTGAGCAAATTTCAAACGGACATTTAGTTTTGCAAAGATCCATATAATAATCATTTTGAATTTTTTTATTATAATCAGACAACCATACTTCAAACATAAAAGTTTTACGAATAAATATCACTTGAAGTTTTAAACCCATTTTCTTCCATTTTTTATTGGTCATTTGAAAATATGTAAAATTCATTTTATTTTCAATGATCCTATTCATAAAATTATAAGTAGTGAAATCTTTTTCAAGCCCATTGAAACATATTGTATAAATTTCAAAACACGTTGATAGCATTCTTGAATATTCGTATTTTTGATCAAACTTTTATATTCAACAAATAATTCTTTATTAAAACCATTTTAACACCTTCGACTAAACACATTATTATTTATTAATGACATTATAGCATAAAAAAACTAAATCAAATGATTTAGTCTTTTATGTTATCAATCTATTATTTGTTTCTAATAGCAGCTTGAGCAGCAGCAAGTCTTGCAACTGGTACTCTGAATGGAGAACAAGATACATAATTTAGTCCTACTCTATGACAGAAGTCAATTGTCTTAGGATCCCCACCATGTTCACCACAAATTCCAAGTTCCAAATCACTTCTAGTTTTTCTACCAAGAGTTGAAGCCATATCAATAAGTTTTCCAACTCCATCTTGATCAACAGTAGCAAATGGATCTTGATCTAAAATACCTTTTTGATAATAATCACTCAAATATTTAGAAGCATCATCTCTAGAGAATCCAAATGTCATTTGAGTTAAATCGTTTGTACCAAAACTAAAGAACTCAGCTTCTTCTGCAATCTTATCAGCTAAAAGAGCTGCCCTTGGAATTTCAATCATTGTACCAACTTTATAATCAACGGTAACTCCTGCTTTATCCATAACTTCCTTAGCAGTGTCAACAACTACTTTTTTAACAAATTGTAACTCTTTCAAAATGCCAACCAACGGAATCATAATTTCAGGATGCACTTCAATTCCTTCTTTTTTAACATTAATAGCAGCTTCAATAACAGCTCTAGTTTGCATTTTAGCAATTTCTGGATAAGTAATAGCTAAACGACATCCACGATGTCCCATCATAGGGTTAAATTCTTTTAATGAATCCACTCTATTTTTTAAAGTTTCATAAGTAATTCCTAAACTATCAGCAAGAGGTCTCATCTCTTCTTCAGTCTTAGGTAAAAATTCATGTAGTGGTGGATCTAAGAAACGAATAATAACACATTTATCGTCCATAGCTCTAAATAATCCCTCAAAATCATCTCTTTGATAAGGTAATATCTTTTCTAGTGCTGCTTTTCTAGACTCTAAATCAGTAGCAGTAATCATCTTACGGAAATTAAAGATTCTTTCTTCATCAAAGAACATATGCTCTGTACGGCAAAGACCAATTCCTTCAGCGCCAAACTTTTTAGCTTGTAATGCATCTCTAGGAGTATCAGCATTAGTATAAACTTCTAATGTACGGTATTGATCTGCCCACTCCATAAATGTTTCGAAATTTCCAGTAATACTAGCTTCAACAGTTTTAACTTGTTCAGCATACACTTTACCAGTACTACCATCCAAACTAATATAGTCTCCTTCTTTTAAAATACGTCCATCTTTTAATGTTAAAGTCTTTTTCTCCTCATCAATAACTAGACCACTGCATCCAGATACACAGCAAGTTCCCATACCACGAGCAACTACAGCAGCATGACTTGTCATACCACCACGAAGAGTTAAAACCCCATGAGCAAGGTTCATTCCTTCAATATCTTCAGGTGAAGTTTCTAAACGAACTAAAATAATATCCTCTACTCCATCTTTATGCATGCGAATAACATCATCTGCAGTAAATGCAATATGACCAGTAGCAGCTCCAGGAGAAGCAGCAAGTCCTTCAGCAACGCATTCTGCGGCTTTTAAACTAGCATCATCAAACATAGGATGAAGTAATTGATCAAGTTGCTTTGGATCAACCATCAACAATGCTTGTTCTTTTGTAATCATTCCTTCATTAACCATATCAACAGCAATTTTTAATGCTGCAGTAGCAGTACGTTTACCATTTCTAGTTTGAAGCATAAAAAGTTTTCCATCTTCAATAGTAAACTCCATATCTTGCATATCTTTATAATGTTCTTCAAGAATCTTACAAATTTTACTAAATTCATCATAACATTCTGGCATTACTTCTTTTAATGTATCAATAGATTGAGGCGTTCTAATACCAGCAACAACATCTTCACCTTGAGCATTCATTAAATACTCACCAAACAAATGATTTTCTCCAGTAGCAGGATTTCTAGTAAATGCAACTCCTGTACCAGAAGTTTCTCCGCGGTTTCCATAAACCATTTCTTGAACATTAACAGCAGTACCCCAACTACTTGGAATATCATTTAAGCGACGATAAGTAATTGCTCTATCATTCATCCAACTTCTAAATACAGCTTTAACAGCAGCCATTAATTGTTCTCTTGGATCCTGTGGAAAATCACATCCAGCAAGTTTTTTATATTCTTCTTTATAAATAGTAACAACTTCTTCTAAATCTTCGGCTGTAAGTTCAGTATCAAGTTCTACTCCCTTTTCTTCTTTTATAGCATCAAACTTTCTTTCAAAAGAAGACTTTGGAAATTCCATAACAACATCTGCAAACATTTGAATAAAACGACGATATGAATCATAAACAAAACGTTTATTATTCGTAACTTCACTAAATCCTACTGCAACCTCATCATTCATTCCAAGATTCAAGATAGTATCCATCATACCAGGCATACTAGCACGTGCTCCACTACGAACAGACACTAACAAAGGATTCTTTTTATCTCCAAATGTTTTACCAGTAATCTCTTCTAATTGATGAATTTTTTCATCAATTTGATCTGTGATTTCATCAGTTAACTTACGATTGTTTTCATAATAACTAGTACAAGCTTCAGTAGTTACGGTAAAACCACGAGGTACTGGTAATCCTATATTAGTCATTTCTGCTAAATTAGCACCTTTTCCTCCTAATAGATTTCTCATATCTTTACTGCCTTCAGTAAATAAATAGACGTATTTCATTTATTGCCTCCTATTCTCTATTTACAACTTAAGTATAGCATATAAACAAAAAAAAGAAATAGATTTTTGTCTTTACAAAAAAAGAAAAAGAGTTATTTTACAAACTCTTTTAATTCTTCTTCATCCATAAACCCAACATTCTTTTTTACTTCTTCACCTTTAGAAAAAACCACAACTGTTGGAATTGACATAATACCATAACGTCTAGCAACATCTTCCACATCATCAACATTAACTTTATAAGTATTCAAGTTCATTTCTTTAGTAACTTTATCTAAAATTGGACTTAACATTTGGCATGGACCACACCACTCAGCATAAAAGTCAACAATAACTTTGTCTTTCATAATCACTTCATCAAATTCTTTTTCACTTTTAATATAATTCATATAAATCCTCCTTTAATAATAATTATTTTACCACAAATTTATCAAACTATAAAACATTGTTTTATTCATACTTTTCAATAACCTTATCTAATCCAGAAATACCATCTAATTTATCTAAAATAATTAACTGTCTAGCTGTTTTTGGACTGACAATTTTATATTTCAATAATACATCCATAGTCTCAACATTAGCTTCATTTTTACTAATATTTCCTTTAGATAAATCTTCACCCAAACTATAAATTTCATTAATAGAAGTACTAATATTTTCAGAACTACTAGCAAGTATTGGTGTTTCAAAAACAATATAATTTGCAAACTTACTATTTATAAAAACATCTGTATTCTTTAGTGGAATAAGAAGCGCAAGTAATACAACAAAAATCATAACATAACCAGTAATAAAAGCAACTATTGCACCAATTACTTTAGAAGGCAACCATAAAATAATTGTCATGTGAACAATCTTTTGAACAACCCCAGATATTTTAACAATTATCATATAAACACTAAACAATAAACTATATATAATCAAAAACGCAATTACTTGATAAAGTAAAATATTTAAAACTTTTACCCCTTCTAAACTTCCTGTAAAGTTGAAAAACGGTAACCATTTACATAAAACATTACCTAAAACCCCTTTAAAAGCAAAAGCTAAAATTAAAACAACAATAATTCCAACAAGAGACACAATTTCTTTTATAGCTCCCCTTTTAAAGCCAATAATTGCACTCATGATTAAAACTAAAATAATTGCAATATCTAAAATATTCATAACATCAACTCCTTACTATTTTATTATAAACGTTTTTCATGTTTTATGCTATAATAATTTTGAGGTGGAACAATGAATATTGTTATTAAAGTAAATGAAGAAACTAAACAAAAAATGATTGAATATTATAAAGATAAAGTAAGAGATAAAAAAATTCCCTATGCTATTTTTCAAGCCCAAGAAGAAGATACTGTAATTACATTATATGAATCAGGTAAAGCAATGTTTCAAGGAACTAGTGCAGATGTAGATGCTGCTATGTGGGGAACAGTATTAGATAATACTAAAGAAAAACAAGAAGAGCAAAAGAAAAAAGATCAAAAGTATCATAACTGCTCTTCAGTAGGATCAGATGAAGTTGGAACTGGAGACTATTTTGGGCCTATCGTTGTAACAGCAGCCTATGTAAAAAAAGAAGATGTTGAAAAACTAGAAAAATTAGGTGTCGGTGATTCCAAAAAAATAACAGATGAAAAAATAAAAAAAATAACTCCAGAACTAATAAAAATAGTCAAATATAGAAGTATGATTTTAACAAATAAAGAATATAACGAAAAATATACAAAAGACATCAACATGAATAAAATTAAAGCTATTTTACATAATAAAGTATTATACCAACTTATGACTGAAGAAAAACCAAATATAGATTATATTATCGTAGATGAATTTGCTAGAGAAAATAGATATTATGAATACTTAAATGGTATACCAACCATTCAACGAAATATCACTTTCATGACTAAGGCAGAAGATAAAAATCTAGCCGTTGCTTCTGCATCAATCATTAGTAGATATATATTCTTAAAAGAATTTGATAAACTCTCAGATTCACTTCATATTCCTCTACCAAAAGGAGCAGGACGAGACGTTGACACAATTGGTGAAGAAATAGTTGAAAAATATGGCGAAGAAAAGCTACAAGAAATTGCTAAAGTTAATTTTAAAAATACAGATAGAATTTTACATACTTTAATATATTAAAAAAAGAGACTTAAGTCTCTTTTATTTTTTTCTAGTGTAAACCAAATGTTTATAAGATATACCTTTCTCTTCTTGTACTCCAAGAACACTACTATTCCATTCTCCTTTCGAAAAGCTCGGAAAATAAGCATCTGCATCAGCACATTCCGCATTTACTTCTGTAAGCAACATGGTATCAGAATAAGGTAACATCTGTTTATAAATAGTAGCTCCACCAATAACCATAAACTCTTCTCTTTGTTGTTCAATATATGAAAGTAATTCTTCCATAGAATGCATTACTAACACACTATCAGGATAATCTAACTGACTACTAGTTAACACAATATGTTGCCTTTCAGGTAATAATCCTGGTAAAGACTCTAAAGTTTTTCTCCCCATAATAATTGGTTTATGAAGTGTATGTTCTCTAAAGAATCTCATATCTCCTTTAAAATGCCAAATTAAATCATTGTCCTTTCCTAACTCTAAATTTTTTCCAACAGCAGCAATTATTGTAATATTTTTCATAATTATATTCCCTTATCAAACTTCAATTGTGGATTTTTTGTTTTTATTAATTCTCTTGGATAATTCTTAATATGAATATCATCCATAGTAAAATCATAGAAATCACTAATTCCGGGATTTAAAGATAAATATGGTTCTGTATAATCATCTTCAATACAATTAACAGGTTCCCTGTTTAGTAATTCAACCGCTTGTTTAATATGCCTATCATAGATTTGTATATTTTGTACATCCCAAGTAAATTTACCAGGTACATACCCAGTAGCCTGACTAACCATCAACATAAGTGCCACATATTGCATTTGATTAATACATCCAGCAACTAAAAAATCACTAGATCGTTGAATCAATTTCATATCTAAATAATCAACACCATCTCGACCATGTCGAACATTCCAAACTGTAGAATAAGCACAAGGTTTTAAACCATGTGGTTTTTTAAACTCTTCTAATTGCCACAAATCAATAATATGTCTCCTACTATCCGGAGTTTCTCTTAGTTCAACAAGTAAATTTTTCATCTGATCATAATCTGCAACAGTTGTTCCATAAGGAGAACCAATGTTTCTTTTCTTGTTACCATGTTCATCTACCAAATCCCATTCATCCCACCAAGTAACACCATATTTATCTTTTAACAAATTTAAATCAGTAGACGCATCTTGATAAATCCAAAGAACTTCACCAATACTTTTTTTCACCGCAATAGGTCTCAATGTAATCATAGGAGACTCTCCTTCAGAAATATCATAACTAATATGCACTGCATTATTAAGAGACAACGTATTAGCTGGTTTTCCATCACTTTCATAACGCGGTCTAACATTTTTATCATAACATCCTTCAGTTAATATTTTATCCATAATTACTTTGGTATACATATCTCCTTTAGTACCAATAGGATTGCCATTAGAATCTACCAAATAACTTCCATTTGTTACTACATCAGGATAATTTAAATCCTTTAATTTTAAAGGTTCATCACCCTTTTCAAGTAACGGTGTATTTATATAATCTATATCTATTTTTCCCATATCTTATTACCTCCTACTATATTATACTAAAGAGTAACAAAATAACATGTTGCAAAAGCAACAATAAATAAAAAAAAAGAAAAGAAAAGTCTAAACTTTTCTTTAATTAATATAATATTTTATTGATATTGCTTATTATAATTTTCTTTAAGTTTTTCTATATTATTTTTACTAGAAGTAATGGTCATAGAAACAGTACCCAACTTATCATAGGTATATAATTTATTTTTCTTTAGATTATTAATAATACTATCAGTAACTTCATTTATCCTAATAGAATTAATAGTATCATAATTAATAAAAATCTCATTATCTTCTTTTTCTAGTTCTGCAGCAGTATAATCAGGATAATAATCTATTCTAACTCTAATTTGATTAGTCATAGACTCATCTTCAACAAATTTAATATAATTCCATCCATATTGAATAAGTAGCTCGTCATTCATCATATATACTTCTTCTTGTGTTTCTTGTTTAAAATTGTTAGGAACATCATTTACAACATTCAAATTAAGAAAATACCAAATAGAAAGTCCAAGTCCAACAGCACTAACTACAACAGAAGAAATAATTGTAATAATAACTCTTCTTCTACTAAATCTCAAATTAAATATAAAATCTAAAATTAATTCTATAACAATTAAACAAAAAACTGTAATCCCTAATGCAATAAAAATTGGTCCAACTAAAAATAATCCTCTAAAAATCAAAATCACTAATAAAACAAATGCAATAATTAACATAATAACACCAATAATAGCAGGTATTAATAAAAATAACAAAAACACTTTCAAGCAAAGAGTAATAGCTTTAGAAAGTAAATCCAATAAACTAAATCCTTCCGTACGCTTTACTTTAATAACCTTTTTCTTTTTATTATCTTTAACAGTATCTTGAGAATTATCGTCATCAATAGTATCAAGAGACTCATTGACCTCTTCAATAACAATCTCTTCTCCATCTAAAAACTTCACTTTAAAAATATACAAGAAAGTTGCAATAGCTAAAATACCATAACTTGCATTAAAAATAAAATTCCAAAATCTAGAAAAGAAAATACTAAACCAGTTATCTCCAGTATAAAATAAACTAACAACCATCTCTTTAAATAACATAAATGGAATAGAAAAACATAACATAACGCAAATAATTATCATCACTTGAGCAATCATTTTAATAATATCCTTAAAACTTTGATGTTCAAATAAGTAAATTGTTTTCTTTATATAATCAGCAATATTTTTAAATCCTACTTTAACAACTTTACTTGCATCTTTCTTATCTCTTTCTTCTGTAATATCTTTATTAATTAATACATCCATATCACAATGAAAAATATTACATATCGCAACAATTTTATCCATCTCTGGATAACTAGCACTCGATTCCCACTTAGAAACAGATTGCCTAGTTACTCCCAATTGTTCAGCCAATTGTTCTTGAGAAATTCCTCTCTCTTTCCTCAATTTTTGTAAGTTTTCACCAAACTTCACTTTTCATCACCTCGAAAAAATCTTACTATGTTAATCGGTTGCGCACTACCAATTTTTAGTTGTTTTTTGTAAAATATCAGTTGCTTTTTACTTTTTGACATTTCCTAGAAAAGAATGTAACAATTCTTTATCTCCTTCCACAAAGCCATCATTAACAAATAATATAGCAACTTTATCCTTTGTATATAAGCAAAAAGCATCTTTAACATATCTAATCTTCTTAACACTATCTAAAGAATAAACCTCTCTTTTTTTAATACCTTTATATTCAATAATAATATTTTTAGAATCAACGCTAACTTTTACATGTATATCTTTATCTCCAACTTGAGCCAAAAATCTTTTATACGCAGTCTTAGCTAAAAGCAAAGGAAGTAAAAAATAATAAAGACAACCTAACACAAAAATAAATAAACTAAAAACACCAAAGGAAATATCATTTTCTAAAAAAGAAGAAATGGTAGAAATTAAAACTAATAATAATAAAACTAAATAAGATTTTGTTTGTAAATTTATTCGATAAAACTTCTGTAACATTGAATAATCAAAAACATATTCGTTAACAATTTTTTTCATAAAATCACCTAATATAATTATATCAAAAAAAGAGGTATAATTACCTCTAATCATTATTTTTAACAAATTTATTAAACTCTTTAATTTCAGGAGTATCCATTTCTGTTTTAGCAAGTTTTTCAATTAAGCTTTTTTGTTCACGAGAAAGTTTCTTTGGAGTATAAACTTTAAAGATAACATACATATCACCTTTAGTCTTATGATACTTATTATCTACTCCTTTACCACGAATACGTTGTTTATCTCCACTATTAGTACCAGGAGCAATATTAATCTTAACATTTCCATAAAGTGTTGGAATATCTTTCTTGCAACCAATAATTGCTTCTGTCAACGTAAGTGGTACTTCAACATAAATATCATCTTCCTGCCTAATAAAAACATCATGTTCTTCTACAACAAACTCCAAATATAAATCTCCATTTTCTCCGCCGTTAGAACCAGGATTTCCCTTGCCACTAACACGCAAACGATCTCCAGTGTTTATACCAGCAGGAATACTGATTGTAAGATTTTTATTCTTCTTAACTTTTCCTTTTCCTTTACAATTAGTACATTTTCTTTTGAATGTATGACCAGTACCACCACAATCAGGACATGTACTCTTAGATAAGAAAGAGCCTAACATAGTATGTTGTTCAGATGTAACAGTACCACTTCCATGACATGTAGAACATTGTTCTTCTCCGAAGCCACCTTTACCATCACATTCATCACAATCTTCAACAACGTCTAAATTAAATTTCTTTTCGCACCCAAGAACAGCCTCACCAAAATCTAAATCCATTCTCATTAATACATCGCTTCCACGACGAGCTCTATTACTTCGACCGGTAGAATTTCCTCCACCAAAACCAAAACCAGAAAAACCACTTCCACCACCAAAGATGGAATCAAAGATATCTCCAAAATCAAAATCAGAAGCATCAAAACCTTGATAAGAATATCCTCCAGCACCTCGAGGACCATTACCTACTCCTGCATGACCATATTGATCATACATTTTTCGTTTAGATTCATCTGATAATACAGAATATGCTTCCTGTGCTTCCTTAAATTTCTCCGCCGCATCAGGATTATCTTTATTTAAATCTGGATGATATTGCTTTGCTTTTTTACGAAAGGCACTTTTAATTTCATCTTGTGAAGCATTTTTACTAACACCAAGCACCTCATAATAATCTCGTTTATCCGCCATATCTACACCTCATCTCATTTTATGATAGACAAGAAAGTAGCATTACGCTACTTTTCTTATTCTTCTTCGATATCTGCTTCTTGAACATCATCATCAGATTTTTTATTCTTTTTCTTATCTTTCTTGCTCTCTTTTTCTTCTTCATCTGATTCTTCTTGTTGTCTCTCTTTTGCAGCATTTTCATAAACCTTAGTTGCTAAAGCCATAGCTTTTTCTTGAAGTTTTTCTTTATATTTTTTGATATCATCCATATCATCTTTTTCTAAAGCTTTCTTCAAATCTTTAATTAAATCTTCAGCTTCTTCTTTTTCTTTCTTATCAGCTTTATCACCAAGATCTTGAAGAGCTTTTTCAGTTTGGAATACTAATTGTTCAGCTTCATTTTTAACTTCAGCTTCTTCTTTACGTTTTTCATCAGCTTCTTTATTTTCTTCTGCTTCTTTACGCATCTTTTCAATTTCTTCATCAGTTAAATTAGTACTAGATGTAATTGTGATTGATTGTTCTTTATTAGTGCCAAGATCTTTAGCCGTAACATTAACAATACCATTAGCATCAATATCAAATTTAACTTCAATTTGAGGTACACCACGAGGTGCTGGTGGAATATTTCCTAATTGGAATCTTCCTAATGTCTTATTATCGGCTGCCATTGGTCTTTCACCTTGTAATACATGTACATCAACTGCAGGTTGATTATCAGCTGCTGTAGAGAACACTTCAGACTTAGAAACTGGAATAGTTGTATTTCTAGGAATTAATGTAGTCATAACTCCACCTAATGTCTCAATACCAAGTGATAATGGTGTAACATCAAGTAATACGATATCATTAACATCTCCTGTTAATACTCCACCTTGAATAGCAGCACCCATAGCAACAACTTCATCAGGGTTAACTTCACGAGATGGTTCTTTTCCTAATTCTTTAGTAATTAAATCATATACCATAGGTACACGGGTAGATCCACCTACTAAAATAACTTTATCAATATCTTTTTTAGTCATCTTAGCATCTTTTAATGCTTTACGAACTGGTTCAAGAGTAGACTCTACCAAATCAGAAATTAAATCTTCAAATTTAGCACGAGTTAAAGTCATATCTAAGTGTAATGGTTCTCCATCGTCACCTTTAGCAATAAATGGTGCAGATACTTGTGTAGATACCATACCAGATAAATCTTTCTTAGCTTTTTCAGCAGTTTCTTTCAAACGTTGCATAGCCATTTTATCTTTAGATAAATCTATACCATTTTCTTTCTTAAATTCACTTACTAAATAATCCATAATAGCTTCATCAAAGTCATCTCCACCTAAGTGGTTATTACCATTAGTAGCCTTAACTTCAAATACACCATCACCTAATTCAAGAATAGATACATCGAAAGTACCACCACCTAAGTCATAAACCAAGACAGTTTGACCTTCATCTTTTTCAAGTCCATAAGCAAGTGCAGCTGCTGTTGGTTCATTAATAATACGTTCAACTTCAAGACCAGCAATCTTACCAGCATTCTTAGTAGCTTGACGTTGACTATCATTAAAGTAAGCTGGAACAGTAATAACTGCCTTATCAACTTTTTCACCTAAATAACTTTCCGCATAATCTTTAATATAACTTAAAATCATAGCAGAAATCTCTTCTGGTGTATAATCTTTTCCTTCAAGTTCTACTTTTTCACTAGTTCCCATTTTTCTTTTAATAGAACTTACTGTATTTTTATTTGTTAAAGCTTGTCTTTTAGCAGACTCACCAACAATTCTTTCACCTTTTTTAAATGCAACTACAGATGGAGTTGTTCTACTACCTTCAGGGTTTGGAATAACCTTAGGAGCACCAGCTTCCAATACTGCAGCACATGAATTAGTAGTACCTAAATCTATACCAATAATTTTACTCATATATCATCTCTCCTTTATTTAACTATTTACTATTAACTTTTACTGAAGCAGGACGAATCACCCTACCATTTAATTTATAACCTTTTAATAACACTTCAATAACAACATCGTCATCCATCTCGTCAACGCAATCTGTCATTAAAGCTTGTTCTTGACTTGGATCAAAGACTTCTCCAACACGATTAATTTCTTCAACACCAAATTTTTTCAAAATTTCCATTAAATTCGCATATATCATCTTAAATCCATCTAAAAACTTAGATAACTCATCAGTCAAATCATTATCATCAAGTTTAATTGCTCTTTCAAAATTATCAACAACGTTAATTAATTCAGTAAGCAAATCCTGATTAGCAAATTTTAGCATATTAGCAGTTTCTTCATCTTTTCTTTTGCGATAATTAACAAGCTCTGCTTGTGTTAATTTTACTTTATCAATCAAACTTTGATTATCTACTTGTAATTGTTGTATTTGTTCAAGCAACTTCTCATTTTCCTCTTTTAACTTAGAGTCTTTTTTATTTTTTTTCTCTTTTTTTTGTTTTTTATCTTCACTTATTCCTTCAGGAATAGGTGTTTGTTCCTCAAGTACTTCTACTTGTGTATTCTTTTCTTCTAATTTTTCTTCATTATCCATAAAAGACCTACCTTTCTATATTTTCCTTCATGTATTCAAGAAAGGAAACAACACGATCATATTCCATTCTTTTAGGACCAATAATTGCAAGAGTTCCTTCTTGATTACCATTTTTAAATCTAGTTTTTATAACAGTAACATCATCATCGATTTTACTTTCACTTCCAATATAAACTTTAATATTATTGTCATCATCTTCTTCTATACTATGAATAAGTTCTGGACTTTCCAATTTATTAAACACAGTACGTATCTTATCAATATTACTAAATTCTGGTTGACTCAAGAATTTATTTTTTCCTACAATATTTACTTCCTGATTAGTAAAATCACTAAATACATGATAGAAGGCATTATATAGTTGTTCATGCTGTTTTACATATTTACCAATAATAGGTTTTACTTCATACTCTAGCTTTGCACTAACTTCATCAATAGGAGTACCAGCAATTAAATTATTAATTAAATTAACTGTCTTCTTTACTTCTTCCAAAGATACATCCTGTAAACGAATATTTTTATGTTCAACATGACCTCTATCAGTAATTACAATTACAATCATACTAACATCATCAATTGGAACTACTTCTATTTGTTTAAGAAGGTTCTCATGAGAAGTACTACCAAGTACTACTGTAGTATAATTAGTCATATCAGAAATTACCTGTAAACTCTTTACTATAACATCTGATAAAGCAAGCTGTTGGTTATGAAATACCGTTTGAAGTTTTAACATATCTTCACCAGTCATTTTTTTAGGTTCCATTAAATGATCAACATAATAGCGATATCCATCTTCACTTGGAACTCTTCCTGATGAAGTATGCGTTTTCTCCAAAAGTCCTGCTTCTTCTAAAGCAGACATTTCATTACGAACAGTCGCACTAGAACATTTCAATGTTTTAGATATAGTCTTAGAGCCAACTGGAATTGGATCTTTAATATATTTTTCAACAATCAACTTTAAGACTTTACATTGCCTATCCGTTAACATGACTTACGCCTCCTACTACTAGCACTATTATTCTACGAGTGCTAATTGTATTATATGACAACCTTTAGCACTTGTCAACGATTTGTGCTAATTTTTTTATAAAAAAAAGCAAGTTTTAATAACTTGCCACAACAAACTTCCACCTTTGAAAATGATTACTAGAAGAAGTCAAACTATAAAGTGCGGTAGATGTAGCACTTGTATACCCAACCCTAATATTACTCGTACCAACTGGAGATATAGTATAATAACCATTTCCTAATGGATTAATTGTAAGATTTTGAATATTTGCTGAGAAATCCGGATCATTTAAATAAACCAAAGAGGTATTAGAATCGAATACAATAAAATCTTTCTGAGCTTGTGTATTTTGAATATGGTAATAGCTACCATTCTTATAAACTCTCCACATTTGACTATCTTCACCAGTAAACAACTCTAACGTAACAACATAAGTGTCACCTTCCTGTTTCAAAGTTAAAACCTTATTATCACTCGCAGAAGAGAAAATATAATAATTCCCCTCTGGTAGAGCTCCTGTAGAATCATACTGAAAAGTATTATACCGTATTCCATCACTCGTTTCATATTCATTCTGCTGACCAGTAGACGAAGTGTCTGTACTAACTTTACGTAGCGGAACCCAGCTACTATTATTAGAACTTACAGACAGTTCATGTCCTGTAACTCTGGAAGAAGTACTAGTATAAGAATAATTGTGCCATACAGCAATTTCATCTAAATTCATAGTAGAATCCAATCTATAAGTAACACACTTTTTGCCACTACCATTAATCGTAGCATACGTACCTGGAACATCAGCCTTTCCATCATTAATAATAGAACGTTTATCACTAGCAAGAGTACCACCACTTGTACCAACATAAGTAAGTGTCTGTCTTACTCCGTCTTTGATTGCCTGAATTTCTAACCAATTCGCAACATTAGTTCCACTACTAGAACCTGTAACACAATCACGAATATACCTAACATTATTTAAAGCTGGATTACTTCCTCTTCTAGGAGGATTACTAATATCGTTATTAGATACCTTTGTAATCTTAAACTTACCA
Source organism: Mycoplasmatota bacterium (assembly GCA_022771205.1). GTDB lineage: Bacteria > Bacillota_I > Bacilli_A > RF39 > UBA660 > Faecimonas. Next base: position 262,340 of record JALFCF010000003.1, read on the forward strand.
GCACCAGAATTCACTCCAGCAATCATCATACCATTATAGATAACTGGAGTAAATGTTTCCAATTTCATTGAACCATCAGCATTATATTCACCACGATGAATTGTAAATGATTTTGATGTCTGCCCTGTAGAAGACCGAACACCAGCATATCCTGCAATGTAAGAAGAACCTCCACCAGTACTAGTAGAGCCATCATATCCTCCTCCACCAGTAGAACTTGCATTACCTACTGTCTGTGTCCCTGGGCTACTACCTTGACCAGCAATAGCTCCACCATTACCAGCAGAGCCTCCGCCACCGGCCACCATGATGCGAGAATTCTTAGAATCTGTATCATTCCAATCACCAGAAATAAGACGTACATCAGTAGCACCACCACCTTTAGTAGTGCCACTATTAAACGCTGTACCAGAAGACTTTCCCTGTTCTCCAACATAGAAATAAAGATAATCATTATCTTCTAAAAAAATAATTCCTGAAACATAAGCCCCCTTACCGCCACTAGAACCATAACCAGCTGCGCCCCATAATTCTATTTTATACCAACCACTTTCCGGAGCAATATATTCTCTACCTTGAGCATCCACTTCACCACCAGTATGACCACCTTCCGTATTAGTAACGCTCAATCGGTTAAGTTCATCTTCCACTTTATCTACAAAGGTAACAGTATTGTGACGATTAGTACTCAAATTTCCAAATAAAGCCAAAACAACTAATAAAGACATTATCATAAGTCCATACAATAATGTCGAAATAGCAAAACCACGATTATTTAACTTTCTCATATAATCACCTATCTTACGATTATTTTATCACACTCGTCGCAAGATAGCTACCCATTTATCACCATATTTTTTGCTCTTGACAATTTCCAAAGTGGAAGGATAAATAATTTTTTCCAACTTGTCACTTTCAGCAACAATAATTCCACTAGAGCTCAAAAGATGAAAGTCCATAATATCAATAATGCTTTTTGCTACAAAATCAGTTTGATAAGGAGGATCAAGAAAAATAATATCAAAAGTAAGACCAGCATCAGAAAATTCATTTAAAGCCCTTCGATAATCCATACAACAAACAGAAACATCGCAGGCTCCCAAATTACTAATATTATTCTGAATAACACGATAAGCCTTTCGATTTTTATCAACCAAATAAGCATATTTTGCCCCTTGACTTAAAGCTTCTATTCCCAAATTACCGCTACCAGCAAATAAATCCAAAACAACAGCATCATTAAGCCAAGTCTGAATCATGGCAAATAAACTTTCTTTCACCCTATCCATAGTCGGTCTAGTACCAATAATGTCAAATCCTTGTAAATTACGTCCCTTATATTTTCCACTAATAATTTTCATGCTATCACTCTTTCTTACAATCAAACTCACCACGAAGAATTTTAAATTTCTGATTAATACCAAGGATTAACAAATTAACATTAGTTTCTTGCTCTTTATACGCCAAAAAAGAAGGCGAACTTTCAATCTCCTCTTTTACTTTCTCCGAAGGATATTGTTTATAACTTTCTATTTTAGAAATAAGACTTATATCATTAAAAATATTTTCCTTTTCTTTTAAATATTGAACAACAACATCTTCTTTTGATATTTCCCTTTTTAATTGTTCTAATTTTTCAATTAACTCTTCCATACCACTATTTTATCATAAAATCTATTTTAATACATCTATAAAAGAAGAAAGCATTTCAATATTTCCTACAAACCTTTCTAATCGATCTGGAACAGTTAATTTAAAATGTCTCTTAGCAACTTTCTCTAATTCTTTTATAGCATCAGGGTTCCTATTTAATTGTTTATACCAAGAAGAGTCAACACTCAAATAAGAATGAATTACAGGATTACTTTTAATTGCATGAATAGTCTTAATATCCATAATTAGTCATCAAAATGTTGATATAAAGGACGTGGTTCATAAGTTGATGTAGTACTATTTTTACCAATTCCTATATCTTGAAGAACCCCTAAAGCTTTTTGAATATTAGTAATCCCTTTTTGAACAGAATCCAAATCTATATTTTTAATATGTCCAACTAAATCTTTAAAATTAGTAGAAAGTTCAGAAATATCAGTATCTCTAGTCGCAATACCAGTATTAGTAGACGAAGAAAAGTAATCTTTCCATATACTACTATTCTCTCCATAAATCTCATACAACTCATATAATCGTTGCCAACTTGTTTTACCATTCATAACATAATTTGCTAATTCTGTATGTCCACGAGCAAAAGATTTAAAGCTTTCTTTTGACATATATACCACCACTAAAGTATATGATAAAAAAGAAAAAAAAGAAGAAAAATCTTCTTTTTATTAATTAAATTATTTTAAGAAATCATCTATAGTCATTAAACGATCATCTATTTCTTTTAATGAAATTTTTTCTTTCTTAGGTATAGGTTTTTCTTGTTGTACTTCTTCTTTAACAGTATCATCTACAGGAATACTTTCTTGTTCTAATTCTTCTCTTCTCTGAAGCGTTGCAATTAAGAAACTATCTGTAAGCTCATGTTTAGAAATTTGACCACCTATAGAATAACGATCTGAAATATTTAATTCAGTTAACTTCAAAGTATTAATTTCACCATTCTTAATACCAATATAATTTTTAGAATCTGTAATAAACGTTTTTATAACATGGTAAGGATTACTCTTAACTTCACGAAGTACTAAAAGCCCACGTCTAGCACGAGTAGAAAGCTCAAATTCCGACAAATGAACTCGTTTACCTGTACCTTTATCTGTAATTATAGAAATATACTCAGCTTCTTCTGGAGAATACTGATTAATTGATACCAAATGATCATCTTTTAGCTTCATCGCTTTAACTCCTGCTGCTTTTACACCAACAACTGGAACTTCTTCAGTTTTAAAGCTAAGACCATAACCACTATCAGTAGTAATAAATAAAGTATCTTTTCCTTCAACAAAGGCATCAATTACTAAGTCATCATCTTTTAACTTCATACAGCTAATTGGTTTAGAGTAACGAGAAAGTTTAAAATCAGATAATTTACTTCTTTTAATCATACCATTTTTTGTTGTAATTACAATGTTTTTATCAGTTTCAAAAGACACTACTGGAATAGCACTAACTACAGACTCTTCTGGAGAAGTTTCTATAACATTGCTTACATGTTTAGGCATATCTTTCCATTTTAAATCAGGAAGAATATGAACAGGAATATACAAATAATTACCATGAGTAGTAAATACTAACAAAGTATCTAAAGTACTCATCTCATAAACTCCTAAAATGTAATCATTATCCTTAATAGTTATATCTTCAGGGTTACTTGCCGTATAACTTCTAAATGATGTACGTTTAACATATCCATCACGAGTAACCATAACAACGCAATCTTCTTTAGGAATCATAGCCGTTGTATCTATTTTAATCTCTGTAATTTCATCCTTTATATCAGTAAGACGTTCAGTAGGATAATCCTTTTTAACATCACGCAAATCTTTTTTCATAACAGACTTCATAACATCTTCACTACCAAGGATTGCTGTAAGTCCATTTATAATTTTTTCCAAATTAGCCATCTCTTCTTCTAAAGCAACAACATCTGTATTCGTTAAACGATAAAGTTGTAATGTAACAATAGCTTCAGCTTGTTCCATAGTAAATTCAAATTCTTTTACTAAATTCTCTTTGGCATCACTCTTATTTTTAGATTCACGTATTACACGAATAACTTCATCCAAAATAGAGATACATTTAATTAACCCTTCAACAATATGATATCTTGCTTTTGCATGAGCCAAATCAAACTCTGTACGACGACGAACAACTTCTTTTTGATGAGCAATAAATGCATCCAAACATTGAGCAAGTCCCAATAACTTAGGTCGTCTATTAACAATAGCTACCATATTAAAGTTATAATTAATCTGCATATCTGTATTCTTAAGTAAATAATTAACAATTAAATCAACATTAGCATTTTTCTTTAAATCAATAACAATTCTTACATCAGCTGCCGATTCATCACGAACTTCACTAATTCCATCAATTTTCTTATCGATACGAATATCATCAATTTTTTTAACCATTAAAGCTTTATTGACTTCAAAAGGAATTTCAGTAATAACAATAGATTTACCACTTTTACTTTCTTCGATTGTATATCTACTTTTAACAACAATCTTACCACGTCCAGTTTGATAAGCTGAACGAATACCATCAATACCTTCAATAATACCACCTGTAGGAAAATCAGGCCCTTTAACATATTTCATTAAAGTATCTAGACTACAATTAGGATTATCAATACGGTGAATTGCAGCATCAATGACTTCCCCTAAATTATGTGGTGGAATATTAGTAGCATATCCCGCAGAAATACCCATAGCCCCATAAACAAGCAAAGCTGGAAAACGAGCTGGCAATACAGTAGGTTCAACTGTAGTATCATCAAAGTTAGGAGCAAATTCAACTGTGTCTTTATCAATATCACGAAGCATTTCATTACTAATCTTAGAAAGACGTGCTTCTGTATAACGATAAGCTGCTGGACTATCACCATCAATAGAACCGTTATTTCCATGCATATCAATATAAGGAAGTCTAGTTTTCCAAGGCTGACTCATACGTACCATTGCATCATAAATAGAAGTATCACCATGTGGATGATAATTACCTATAACATCACCAACTGTCTTAGCACTCTTTCTATATCCTTTATCATAAGTATTCTTTTCTTTATGCATAGAATATAAAATACGACGTTGAACTGGTTTTAATCCATCTCTAGCATCAGGGATAGCACGATCTTGAATAATATATTTAGAATAACTTCCAAATCTCTCACCCATAATATCTTCTAGAGTGTAATCAAAAATCTTCTCTATTACTTCTTGTGTATCAATTTTCTTCTTTGGCATAACTTCACCCTCTTCTATATCTGATAATCATCTTCTAAAGTAAATTCCACATTCTCATCAATCCATTCTTTTCTAGGAGCAACCTCATCTCCCATAAGAACAGAAACACGTTTTTCAGCTAGTTGTGCATCTTCAATATTAACACGAATCAAAGTACGACTTCCTGGATGCATAGTAGTCTCACCCAATTGGTCAGCATTCATTTCACCAAGACCTTTATATCTTTGTATTTCACATCGTTTACCTTTAGATTTTTCTTTCATCTCTTCAATAGTGTAAGCATATTCAACATTTTTACCTGATTGAATTTTAAATAATGGCGGAAGTGCCACAAAAAGTCGTCCATCTTCAATTAAAGGCTTCATATAACGATAAAAGAATGTAAGTAATAAACACTGAATATGTCCACCATCTTCATCAGCATCGCTCATAATAATAACTTTATTATATTCGCAATCACTAATATCAAAGTTAGAACCATAACCAGCACCAATTGTATAAATCATAGTATTAATTTCTTCGTTCTTTAAAATATCTTCTTCTTTTGTTTTTTCTGTATTTAAAACTTTACCACGTAAAGGTAAAATTGCTTGATAACGTCTATCTCTTGCTTGTTTAGCAGAACCACCTGCAGAATCTCCCTCGACTAAGAACAATTCCTTTTTACTTTTATCCTTACTTTGAGCAGGAGCAAGTTTACCAGATAAACTTCTTTCCTCTTTTTTCTTACTAGTACCTTTACGAGCCTCTTCACGAGCTTTTCGTGCAGCTTCTCTAGCAATTTTACTACGTAAACTCTTATTAATAATCTCAGTTGCAATAGACTTATTTTCTTCTAAGAAAACTCTCATTTGTTCAGTTACAATATTTTCAACTGCAACACGTGCACCAGGAGTTCCAAGTTTACCTTTTGTTTGCCCTTCAAATTGTAAAATTCCTTCAGGAATCTTTAAACTAATAACCGCTGTAAGCCCTTCACGAACATCACTACCCTCAAGAGCTTTATCTTTAGCTTTCAAAAAGCCATTACTCTTTGCATAATCATTAAAAACACGAGTTAAAGCAGTTTTAAATCCAACTTCATGAGTACCACCATCAATTGTCTTAACATTATTAACAAAGCTAACAATTGTTTCATTATAAGAATCAGTATATTGCATTGCAATATCAACTTCCATTTTATCTTTAGAACCAGAAATAGGCAAAACTTTATGAAGCGTATTCTTGCCTTTGTTCATATCTTCAACAAATTCTTCTATTCCTCGTTCATAGTGAAATTTACTACTTCTTTCATCTTCTTCATCAATAACTTCAATTGTAATCCCTTTTAAAAGGAAAGCAGATTCTTGCATTCTCTCACAAATCGTAGTGTAAGAAAAATTAGTAGATGAAAAAATAGTATCATCTGGCATAAAACGAACTGTCGTACCAGTCTTATTGGTTGTACCTATCTTTTTCAATGGAGTTGCAACATGCCCACCATTTTCAAAACGAATATAATATTCACCCTTATCATGTTTGATAGTTACTTCCATCCAACGAGACAAAGCATTAACAACACTAGAACCTACACCATGAAGTCCACCAGATACTTTATATCCATCACTTTCGAATTTACCACCAGCATGTAAAACCGTAAAAATAACTTCTGGAGTAGATTTACCAGAAGCATGCATACCAGTAGGAATACCACGACCATGATCTTCAATACTGACAGATTTATCACTATGTAAAATTATCTTAATATAGTCACCAAACCCATTAATTGCTTCATCAATAGCATTATCTACAATCTCCCATACTAAATGGTGAAGTCCTCTTTTATCAGTAGAACCTATATACATACCTGGTCTTTTTCTAACTGCTTCAAGTCCTTCTAATATCTTAATCGATGACTCATCATATTTTAATGCCATTTATTATCACTCCTAATATCTAACTACATTTTATTATAACAAAAAAGTAAAGTTTTTTAAAGAAAACTTTACTATATTTGACATAAGAAAATCTTTAATTATCAAAATAAAGACTAAATTTTACATTTTGTTTTAGATTTTTTATTAGCTAATACCTCTTTTATATGACTACCCATTTCTAATTTAGATATACCATACTTCTTTCTAAGATGTCTAGTGCCCAAAAAACCAGGATCATACCAGCCATGGTTAAGCGGCGCAAGTCCTAAATCCGCTTGCATTTTAGCCCCTCTCCAATAACTAGTATCAAATTCACATTCTCCATCTACAAATTGTAATGAACTAATATCTTTATCTAATACTTGCATATATTGTTCTTTATATTTGCTAAGCGCTAAAGATGAAACAGCCGCCTTTCTTAATTTTCTATAATCATCAAGTGTCCAATTAGAATATGCAGCAAACCCAGTAGCAGATCCAAATAAAGCTAGACCCAAACCAGCACCCATACCAACAGTAAGCCAATAAGTAACTGGAGAAAGTGTACTCATTGGAGCAACAGCCGCAAAAGTTGCTACTGAACCAACTCCAGTAGTCGCTGTCGCCACCATATTTTTTCTTTCTTTCAACATTTCTTTATGATAAAAAGAAATATCATCTTGAGCTTGAGAAATATAACTGTCAATATATTCAAGTTCATTTTCCATATCTAATCTTTTTAAAATACCCGGTTGATTTTTCAAAACATAAGATGTTCCATCACAATCAACAACACGAACACCTTTATTATTTACTATAGCTTTTTGATGCATATAGTTTCCCCTTCAATAACTAAAAACTTAGGTTATCATAACAAACTATATTAAAAATATAAACAGATAATAAAAAAAGAACATACATAAGAATGTTCTTTATTCAATATCTTCTAATTTATCATAGGTCTTCTTAGCTGCATTCTTAGCCATCTCTTTCATATTAGACATAGCATTAGGATTCTTTTTCATATACATATATCCAGCCACACCCATACCTCCTAAAATAGCCGCCCACATCATTTTATTCATTGTTTTCTTTTCCATATTTATCACCTCATTTTTATTATGAGGAAAACATTTTATTTTATACCATTTTCTAAAAAATCTTTTATTGTAGTTCTTCTTATATCAGAAGATGTATTATTAACTGCGCCACGAAGTGCATTAATATCACCCATCAAATACAGCATTTTTTTACTTCTAGTAATACCAGTATAAACTAATTTTCTATACAACATTTTCCTATATTCTGGAACAATCGGCATAACCACAACATCAAACTCACTTCCTTGAGCTTTATGAATTGATATAGCATAAGCTAGACGAAACTTATTAAAATTAGCTGCCGTAAAAGTTACTTCATTACCGTCAAAATCAATTATAATCTTTTTAGCTGGCTGAGTAATAATCTGACTAATAATTCCTATATCACCATTATAAATATTTTCATCAGGCATATTAGTAAGTTCAATTACTTTATCTCCTTCTCTAAATATAACTTCTCCAACTACAATTTCTTTTTTACTTTTATCTTTTGGATTAAAAATAACTTGAAGTTTCTGATTGATCATATCAATACCACAACTAGTTTTATACATAGGTGCTAAAATCTGAAATTTTTTATAAGACAAATCTTTAAAAGTAGAAGAAACATCCATCAAATTAGAAATAACAGCATCTCCATGACAACTAATAAAAGTTAAATCTTCATCTTGATTAAAAACATCATCACATACTTTACCATTGCGTACATCATAAGCAAGACTTAAAATATTGGAATCCTTACCTTGACGATATAACTCCTTTAATTCAACAACCGCAAGCTTTCCACTACTAATCAAATCATGTAATACTTGACCAGGGCCAACTGAAGGCAACTGATAGCTATCTCCTACCATAATCACTTTGCAGTTGGCAGAAATACCACGCAATAAACTTGCCAAAAGAAGAGTATCAATCATACTTGCTTCATCCAAAATAATAACTTCTACTTTACTTTTATGATATTCGTTCACTTGAAACTTATTCGTTTCTTTTTGCCATTTTAAAAAACGATGTATTGTACTTGCTGGCATCATTGTCGCTTCACTCATTCTTTTAGCAGCCCTCCCAGTAGGAGCAAGCAATTGAATTCTATCGGCTAATTTTTCATAACTAAGCTTATGAACTTCCTTATACAATTCAATAATACCTTTCATAATAGTTGTTTTCCCTGTTCCAGGGCCACCAGTAATAATTAAAAAATTTTTCTTTATACTATCTAATATAGCCTGTTTTTGATCATCATTATAAGAAATACCAAAAACCTGTTCCATCTCTATTAACTTATCTTCTAAATTCTTAAATTTTTCATCCTCTTTATGAGATAACAAACGAAATCTTTTAACAATTAAAGTCTCAGCTTCCCACATTTCTTTTAAATAATATCTTTCTTCCTTATTAATAATCATTAAATCATCAATCAATGAATCTAAAGCCTTTTGATACGCCTCATCATTAATATTTACAAGTAGTACTCTAGGCAGATATTTAAAAATTTCCTCATAATAAAAATAGCTGTGTCCATAAGTATTACTAACTTCTTCCATAATATATAAAATAGCAGCTCGAATACGAACAAAAGCATCTCTTTCTAAACCATTTTTCAATGCAATTCTATCAATCTTTTTAAAATTAAGTTCATAAATGCTATATTCTAATTGATAAATATCTTCTTCTATTACTTCTTTGACTCGCTCTTTATACGTATTATAAACAAGCATAGAATCCTTAGTAGAAAATCCTAAATTCGATAAATATAAAACAGTTTCATAACTAGATTCATATTCCTTTAATTTATTATGCAAAGTATCAATATTAGTTTTAGTAATGCCTGGAATTAGAATTAAATTATCAGGATTTTCCAAAATAATTTGTAAAGTATCTTTTCCTAACACATCAACAATTGCTTTAGCCTTCTTTTCACCAATTCCTTTAAATAATCCACTTGTTAAAAAGTCAACAATAGCATCCTTTTCTTCTGGTTTACATCTTTCATAATTACTAACAGAAAACTGCATACCATATTTTGGATGTTCTATCATTTGACCAAAAAAAAGATAGGTATCCATATCATTTAACTCATGAAAGTATCCAGTAAAAGTAATTGTCTTATCCAAAAAAGGTGTAGCCATAGGACAATTAGTTTCCTTTACTTTGAAAAGTCCAATATGATAACCATTGCTATTTTGATAAATACTTCTTTGATAATGTCCTTTGATATAGATATCCATTCTTTCCTCCTATAAATAATCAGTTATTTTTTCTAGCGGTATATCCCTCTTCTTTATCATTTTCATAATTAGTATCATTATTTAATATTTTAACAGGCGTAATCTCACCATCATCTTCCAAAATTTCCACTCCTGAATTTTCCAAAAAAGAAGGTTTATTTTCTTCTTGTTTTTCTTCTATTTTATTTTCTTCTTGTTCTTTAGTCGTCATTAATTTTTGAAACATAAAATTATTCATATTCACTCACCTATCTATTGTTATTTTAACAAAGAAACTCTACCAATACAATAAGGATAAGAAACAGCAACAATTTCAACTGTAACAAAAGTATTATGAGGCAGAATATCAGGAATTTGAACATGTAAATAATTATCTGTATGTCCATAACTATTTTGATTTTTTACCTCTTCAACCAAAACTGCAACTTCTTTTCCAACAAAAGATTGATAATATGACATTTCTAATTCTTTAGAAACAGTTAAAAGTCTTCGAGCTCTTTCCTTCTTAATATTTATATCAACATGTTCTGGCAATTCCATAGCTTTTGTACCTTTTCTTTCACTATAAGGGAAAACATGCATTTTAGTAAAATTGACTTTTCTACAAGTTTCTATAGTTTGAAGAAAATCTTCTTCTGTTTCACCCGGAAAACCAACAATAACATCCGTAGTAATTGCCATATTAGGACGAATCATCCTAATTTCATTTATTTTATCAAAGAAATAATCCAAGTCATATTTTCGATTCATTAATTTCAACACATGATTACTACCAGCTTGTAAAGGAATATGCATATGATCAACAATAATAGAAGAATTTTTGATAACATCTAAAACATCTTTAGTTAATTCTGTTATTTCAATAGAAGAAATACGAAGTCTCATAAGGCCAGGTATAGAAACAATTTTGGAAAGCAAAGATGCAAAGTTAGTATCTAAGTCAACACCATAATTACCAGTATGAATACCTGTCAAAACCACTTCTTGATAACCATTATTTACTAAATCAGTAATTTCACGAATTACTAAATCAGAATCTTTACTACGACATTTACCACGAACATAAGGAATAATACAATAAGCACAAAAATTCTCACATCCATCCTGAATTTTTACAAAAGCTCTCGTTCTCCCAGGAAATTCATTAATATACATATCCTCAAAATCATAAGGTAAAGACGCATACAATCTTCTAATTTCCGACTTCTTTGTAAACCATTCATCAAGCAACTCTACAATTTTTGACTTATCTCTATTTCCCAAAATAATATCAAGACCAGGTAAGCTAAAATCCTTATTAGCTTCAATAAAACATCCCATCGCAACAATACAAGCATCTGGATTATTTCTAATAGCCTTACGAATCATTTTCCTAGATTTTATATCACTAGTATTAGTAACTGTACAAGTATTAATAATATACACATCGCAAAAATCATCAAATGATTTAATCTGATACCCAGCATTTTTTAATAAATGAATAATATATTCACTTTCATATGTATTAACTTTACAACCCAATGTCAAAATTCCAACTGTTCGCACATTACTCCCTACTTTCTTTAAATCCTTGATACCAATCATCTAACTTATCAATAGTACTGCCAACAACTTCTTTTCCTTTATCTATAGCTTGACTGCCTATTTCTTTACCCTTTTCTACATAAGGAGTATAAGCATCTTGAAAACGATTCTTATCTTCATTAAAATTACCTACAACATTATTATAAGCATCTTCCCCAACTTTTTCCTTATATTTAGATATAATAGAATCTTTCAAATCACTAGCCTTAGAAACAACTGTTGTATAACTTTTCTCAGCAGTAGACTTAATATTTTCTTTATAATTAGGAAACTTACTCTCAATAGTATTATCTATTTTTTCATAAAGTGTTAACACTTTTTCTTTAGCCGCATCAGTTAAGCTTGCAAAAGTAGTTCCCTTAATAGTACCACCATAAAAAATAAAATCAGTAAGAGTAATAAAAGTATCTTCCAAGCTCTTTTTTACACTTTTAGAAGTTTCCGGTTCATTTGATAATGTATTAACTTCACGTTCAATTTCACCAATATAAGACACAACTTCTTCCTCATTAGTAGCCTTTGTAGTATCAGTAAACAAAGTCTCACTAGTACTACTAGCAGAAGATTTATTATCTTCATCACTCTTAACTGTTTCTCTAACATTACTACTCTTTTCACTACTATTTTTACTAGCACTTCTATTGACAGGCCACAACAAAAGTATAAGTAAAATAATAATTATTATTAAACAAACCAATATAGCTATATCAAGTGGATGCTTCTTCATAAAAAACACCTCGTTTCGTGTACAAATTATATCATATTTATTAAGTATTTACAATAAACAAAAAAGCTCCCGTTGGAGCTTAATCTAACTTTTTCTGTAATTCTTTCAGTGTCATCAAAAATTCATTAGTTTTTCGAATTTCTTCATCAAGCTTTTCATAATTTGCTGTATTTTCTAATTCAAGATCAGAACTATTATTAACAACTGGCTTTTCAATACCAAAGACTGGTGAAATAACAGGACTACTCTTAAATTTCTTATGTTCTTGATAGATAGGCTTTTCCTCTGTTTTTGGAGTATCAATAGAAGAAACTGAAACTGACTGAAAATCATCAATAACCATTTGCTTAGGTTCAGAAACTTCCTCTATCGTTACTATACTTGGTTCTTCTTCTTTTTGAGCTTCCTTCATTCTCTTTTCCAAGTCTTGTAAACTAATAGGTTCATTACCTTCATCTTCCATCTTCTCAAGTTCTCCACTCTCATATAAAGCTTTATTACGACTCATTAATTCATCTAAACTTATAATTGCGTTTTGTTCTTGTTCTTCCTCAAATGCTGTCAAATCTATATTTTTAACTTCCTCTTCAGCTTTTTCTAATGTTTCAGTAAGTCGCATTAATTCAGCCTGCGCTTCACTTGGATCTGGTTCAATACTAGTATATTGTAACTGTTCATCATCTCTAGTTTTTAACTCTTTGCTATTAGAAGAATCATCTAAAATTTCTGTTTCTACTGTAGCAGCCTGAAAAGCATCAGCAGTAGTCACTTCAGGCATAGTTACCACTGATTCTACTTGACTTTCCTTTGAAGACTCTATAGTCGAATTATCATCTGAAACTTCCAAAAGAGTAGGTTCCTCTACCTTTTTTTCTTCAACAATAGGAGTTAAAACAGGTTCCTGAACATTTTCTTTATTCTGAACATCTAGAACTTCAGACTCTAATACAATTTTTTCTAACTCTCTAGTATTTTGTCTTTGTTTTCTTTTCATTGCTGTTTTATCCAATAAATAAATTATAAAATATAAAACGGACGCAATCCCCACCAATACATATACCAATATCATTTCTTCCGTTGTTAAAAAATCGATTAATCCGCTCATTATTTCCACCTCTAAAATTAGTCTAACATACACCATTAATAGGAACCAAGATATAATACTTATTTTTTTATTTTTTTCATGTCTTTTGACAAAATTAATTTACATATTTTTACAATTGTTCGATTGACAACAATTAGACAAATCAAGCAACTACATCTTTCATATTAATGATACCACAAAATGAATTTTTTTAAAGTGTTTTTTATCATTTAATAGAATTATTTTTTTATCATATACTAAAGTATGAAAGAAAAATTTATGAAATCTGTCATCATATTATTAATAGGTGGTTTATTAACAAAACTACTTGGAATGTTAATAAAAATAATTATGAGTAGACTTATAGGTACAGAAGGACTCGGTTTATATATGATGGTTCTACCTACATTTTCTTTATTTATTGGAATTGGTCAATTTGGTTTTCCAACAGCATTATCAAAACTGGTAGCCGAAAAAAGAAAAAATAATCTTAAACTGTTCTTCTCTATTCTTCCTATTTCTATTCTAATAAACTTTTTGTTAGTTTTAATAATTATTATCACAGCTCCTATATTATCAACAAAGCTATTACACGACAACAGATGTTACTTACCCATATTAGCTATAGCAGTAGTAATACCATTTACCAGTCTATCAAGCATCTGTAGAAGTTATTTCTTTGGTAAAGAAAGAATGACACCTCACGTAATATCAAATCTTGTAGAAGATATAGTTAGATTAATATTAATGATTATAGGAATACCTTATTTTCTACCAAAAGGATTACAATACGCAGTATGTTATATTATACTATCAAATGTTATTAGTGAACTCTCTTCCATTTTAGTATTATTCTTATTTTTACCAAAAAAAATTCAAATCAAAAAAGCAGATTTAATTCCTAAAAAAGACTACATGAAAGAATCTCTTTCTATTGGTATACCAAATACAACAGGAAGACTATTAGGAAGTATCGGATACTTTTTAGAACCAATTCTTCTAACTTCAACATTAATAGCATTAGGCTACTCTTCCAAATATATAACAATAGAATACGGAATACTATCAGGTTATGTGATGCCTTTATTACTACTACCATCTTTTTTTACAATGGCAATATCTCAAGCATTATTACCGATAGTATCAAGAGAATATATCCAAAAAAATTATAAATTCGTAAAAAGAAAAATAAAGCAAGCTATTACTTATTCATTATTAATAGGACTACCAATCACTTTCTTTTTTATTATAATGCCAGAACTACCGTTAAAGTTAATATATCACACTACAGAAGGAACAACATACATAAAATTCCTAGCTCCAATATGCCTCTTTCAATATATTCAAGCCCCTCTTTCCTCTGCATTAGATGCCATGGGAAAAAGTCGCGATACTATGATAGCAATCGCAATTGGAGTAGTTATAAGATCCACTCTACTCGTATTACTTTCCTTACTAAAAATAGGACTATGGGGATTAATAATTGCAATTTCTATTAATGTAATTGCAGTAACCTTCTATTCTTTACACAGAGTTAAAAAACATCTTTCTATCTAAATTAATCAAAACAGCTACTTAATTTCTGACTTTTTATGGATTTTTCACGCAAATTACACATTATCTAGTATAATATTACTACAGGGAGGAATTTCAAATGAAAATATTAGTTGTAGATGACGAAAGAATGATTCGTGAAGTTATCAAAGAATATTGTACTGCTAATCATTTTACTACCGATGAAGCAGAAAGTGGAAAAGAAGCTTTAAAAAAGCTTGAAACAAATACTTATGATTTAATGGTATTAGATATTATGATGCCAGAAATGGACGGTTATACTTTGTTAGAAGAACTTCCTAAAGAAAAGAAAATACCCACTCTTGTACTATCAGCAAGAGGTGAAGAAGTTGATAAACTTCACGGTTTTGAATTAGGAATTGACGACTATTTAACTAAACCATTCTCACCAAAAGAGTTAATTGCTCGTATAAAAGCAATATATAACCGAACAACCCAAAATTTACCCAATATATATAAACTCAATACTCTCGAACTTAATTTTTCCGCACACACTTTAAAAATAGATAATAAGCTAATAAATATTACTCCAAAAGAATTTGAAATTCTTACCTATTTAATAAAAAACAAAGAAATTGCCATATCCAGAGAACAATTATTATCAAAACTATGGGGATATGACTACTTCGGAGATGATCGAACAGTAGATACCCATATAAAAATGCTTCGTAATAATCTAGGAAATTATAGAAACCACATTGTTACAGTAAGAGGTACAGGATATAAATTTGTAGAAGATGATGAAGAAAAATAGTTTACACATAAAAATATGGCAATATTTTTTAATATTTTCACTACTAATATTGGGATTCCTATGGGCATTCCAAGTTCTTTTTTTAAATCAATTTTATCGAATGAGCAAAACAAGAGATATAGCAGAAGTTGCCAACACTCTTATTAAGTACAAAAATAATGAGAATGTTGCAAGCATAATTGACCAAGTAGCAATGGATAAAAGTGTCTGCATAGAAGTAGTAAATGAAAAAGCAAATACCGTTTATACTTCACTTTACTTTGGCAAAGGATGTATTTCTAGAAAAGAACAAAGTCTAAAATACAAAACTGATTTTATAAAAAGTAATAAAAAAAGGCAAACTTATGAACTAATTAACCCTATGTATGATAATAGAACACTAATACAAGCAATTAAATTAGATTCAGAAAATTATGCTTTTATTAATACTTCAATGGACCCTATTGATGGTACAGTAAATATTTTAAAAACTCAATTAATATACGTTTCTATTATTGTATTATTATTATCGTTCATTATTGCATATTTTATATCTAGACATATCTCAGAACCAATCGTTGAAATAAATAAAACAGCTAAAGGACTAGCAAAGGGAAAATTTGACATATCATTCCATACAGAAGAAGATATTTTAGAATTAAATGAACTTACTTCTACCCTAAATTACGCAAAAGATGAACTTGAAAAAACAGATGAGTTACGTCAAGATCTAATGGCTAATGTTTCACATGATTTAAAAACCCCTTTAACAATGATTAAAGCCTATGCTGAAATGAGTAGAGATTTACATACTAAAGATAAAAAGAAACAAAAAGAAGATATGGATATTATTATAAGTGAAGTTGATCGACTAACAATTCTAGTCAATGATATACTAGAACTATCTAAAATGCAATCTAATATAAACAAATTAAAAAAAGAAGAATTTGATTTAATAGATTTGACTAAAGAAATCATTCACCGTTATAAAGTCTTAGAAGAAACAGAAAATTATAAATTTGAATTCAACTACAATAAAGAAAAAATTATAATAAATGCTGATAAAAAGAAAATAGAACAAGTAATTTACAATTTGATTAATAATGCTATAAATTATACAGGAGAAGATAACAAAATAATTATAAATATATTAGCAGAAGAAAATGATATTTTAATTGAAATAAAAGATACAGGTAAAGGAATTAAAGAAGAAGATTTACCATACATTTGGGATAAATATTATAAAAACAAAAAGAAACACAAACGAAATTTAGTAGGAACTGGATTAGGACTTTCTATTGTTAAAAATGTACTACAATTACATGAATATGATTTCGGTGTTAAATCAGAACAAAATAAAGGATCATGCTTCTATTTTAAAATTCCAATTATAAAAGGAAAGCATAAAGAAAATTAATTCTTTATGCTTTTTCAATTTATTTCACCATTCAGCATTGCTTCATCTATATCATCTAATAAATCTACCAATTTATCAGCAAAAGCTTTATTTTCCATAAATTCTACACTAGTAGATGAATATAAAGAAGTAAAAGCTGTTTTTTCTAGAATAGGTATTACAAATTTTTGATTATTAGCTGTTACTCGTAATATCATCTCATAGCAACTATTTTTATTAGCAGTAAGTCTTCCACGACGATTACTCTTTTTTTCTCTTACCACTATATCATCTAATAATAGTTCATAATTTTGAATTTCTCTAATATTATATTTATAATGAAACGCTTTTGTATGAAATACAATCTCACTATTAAAACCAACGCTAATACCAGATTCAATATTATTAAGATAAAAAACTTTAGGTACTGTTCCACAAAAAATCTGTATTTTTTTACTTATCACTTCATTACGATAATTAATATCTTGAAATAATTTAATAAACTCTAAAATATACTCACTAACACCACTAACATTAAAAAGCATATTACCCATAAGTAATGTTTTACTCATAAGGTTATTCTTAATGATACTAACTGTTAAATCTGTATAATTATATTTTAAATAACCATCAGTATTAATAAGCCATAAATATTTAGTAGTAGCTACAAAGTAAAACTTTAAATTACTTTTACACTCAGTAGCATAAAGACAAGATAAAACAATCTCATCAACAGGTATAATCCCACGCACCACAACAGCAGCAGAATCATTTAAATCTACACACATATTCATAAGAGGTTTATAACTAATTGTAATCTGTTTTTTATTAATTGGAGTAAAAGAATAAAATTTAGGAAGAGTAAAAACTTTAGGTAGTAATTCTTGATATTTATTCTCCTCATCTTGCATCTTTTTATATTTATCTTGAATACCACTGAAAAACTGTTTAAGCATTTAAATTCACCTCGATAAATACCAACATCCCTATTCTTAAACATAATATCATATATAATTTTTTTTGTAAATTTAATAATTAATTATAAATATAAAGTTCATGCTGTGCTCTAGTACATGCTACATACAATAAATTACGTTCATTTTTCTTATAAGAATTCTTTCTATCATTGTACAAAATAACACTATCAAATTCCAATCCTTTAGCCAAATACGCAGGAACTAAAATCAAATCTCTTTTAAATTTTTTAGTTTCCAAATTAATATAAGAAATAGAAACATCATTTTTAATAAGATTAAAAATTTTTTCAGCTTCTCTATCATCCTTTGTAATAATAGCAACACTGGCATAATTTTCTTTTAAAGATTCGATATCCAACAACAATTGCTCTTTCAAATCTTCTAAATGGCGCCTGAATACAATTGGCTTATGATTATCTCTTCTAATTGCATTAACATGATTTAAATTCAAAATTTTATTAGTATATTCAATAATTTCAGGTGAAGAACGATATGTTTTTAAAAGTTCCAAATACTTACTACCATTCTTAAAAATATTATTCAATTCTTCTAAAGAATTATAATGATAATAAGGATTAATGTTTTGATTAATATCACCTAAAATAGTAAAATCAGCTCTAGCAAATATCTTAGAAATAATAATATATTGTAATTTATTATAATCTTGAGCTTCATCAATAACTACCTGTTTAATCTGTTGTTCATATGGAAAACCAGCTAACACACCTTTTATATAAGCAAATAATAAAGCATCTTCATAATATAGAACTTTTTTCTTAATAAATTTATCAATCTCACGCTCGGTTAATGTAACTTTACAGAAAGGGCTAAGAAAAAATCCTTTATATATTTCTTTAAAATCTCTCTTAAAATTAGCATGCTCCTTAAGTAATTTACGAAATGTTCCTTTCTTTTTACAACTTCCATCATAAAAATCTGAAGAAAGTTTTTCCGCAATTTCCTCTACTCTTTCAAACAAAGGAAGTCTATCATATTTATAATGAAGTAAATGATTAATTTGTTCTCTATCTACATAGTTAATTTCATCTTCATAAAAAGACTCAACAAACTCTGCCCGTTCAACATAATAATTTAAATATTTATCCAAATCATCAATAATCTCATCACTCTGCTTATATTTAACTAATTCAACATCATCAACTTGATATGTATAATATCTCGCAACAAAATCAGTAAAAGGTTCTACCTCTTTATATTCATTAATACTATAAGATAAATAATCATTAAACGTAGTTTGAAGTGTATTATCTTCACCTAAAGAAGGTAAAACATCTGAAATATATTCAGTAAAAATAGGGTTTGGAGAAAAAATTAAAATATTATTACTAGATAAGTTTTCTAAACGATACAATAAAAATGCAATTCTATGTAAAGCAACTGTAGTTTTACCACTTCCTGCAATACCTTGGACAATCAAATTATGATCTTCCAAATTACGTATTACTTGATTTTGCTCTTGCTGAATCGTATTAACTACATTTTTCATTTTATCACTAGATTCACGCGCTAAAACTTCTTGTAAAATTTCATCATCAATATTTAAAGAATTGTCAAAAACACCAATCAATTTACAATTTTCTATTTTATATTGTCTTTTTCTTTTAAGTTCTCCAAAATATTCTCCACCAGGAGCAATATAAGAGCACGGTCCTACTTCATAATCATAAAATAAACTACAAATAGGACTACGCCAATCATATAAAATATTATTAAAATCAGCATCCTTTAAATATGTAAGAGAAATATAAATATTCCAAATCTTACCATGATCATCTTTAAAAACAATAGATGCAAAATAAGGTTTAGTTTTAATCTGACATAATTTCTTAAAATAACGCTGCTTTTGTAAAACTTTTTCTGCTTCCTGCTCAGTCGCAGCCATAACTTGTCGCATTTCACCAGCATCAAAACTACTAGAATTCTCCCACATCATCTTTTTAAATTCAGTAAAGTCTTCCTCATCTTGATATACATCTTTTCCTAATTCATTTAAAGTATCACCAAGCAGTTTTTGAACTTTAGATAAAATTTTTTCTTCTTTCAAATACTCATCTTTAGAAATTCCCATACTACCTCCTATTTATTCTTTAAAAACTAAGAAACGACAAAAAACTACATAATATATGCAGCCCCCACTACAATATGTAATTTTTAAACAAACGTCTATTTGACTATATCATATTCACAAACTAGATACAAGTACTATTTCAAATTTTGATTCAAAACTTCAACAAAATCTCTCTAAATTAAACCTCTAACTATGACCTTATAACCTATACGATAACGAATACCTTTACCACCAAGTTTTTCTATATCATCTTCAACAGGTATAGAATATTTCAAATAATATAAAAAATTCCTTTTAATACTTCAAAAATAATAGCGTAAATTACTAAAATTATGTAATAAACAGTTGGTAATAATCCACCAGAACTAGCAACGAATCCCATACAACCACCATCAAAATCAAGGACAACAGTATATTTCGATTAAATCAATATCTCTAATATCATAAAATATATTTTTATTAATATTTCCATACTTCATATTATTCTTCCTAATATTAAATTACTACAACATAAATACATCTACAAGCACAAAAAAGAAAGTATCAAATATTTTCATAAAAACAACAACTGAAAATAATTATACATCATCAGTACTATATATATGATACTTATCTTTTTCTAATTTAACAATAATATACTCGTCATCTAATATAATATCTTGATATAATGGTTCAATAACTTCTTTTCCATTCATATCTATTACACCAAATTGTTTATTTTTTTCTACAACTAATAAACCAGAATCTATATTAGACGAATCAATAAAATCATATGATTTAGAAATAACCTTTTCATAAGACAAATTATATAAAAAGAACTTATAATTACTATCAGTAATAATATAAATATTTCTTTTAAGAAATGAAATATCTTTATATTGAAAAGGAATAATAACTCTATTATTAGTATCAATAGCACCATAATTAGTACCATTATTAACAATAGAAATACCATCTATATTGAAATTAGTAGTACCATCTTTATATGAATACGGAATAACTAAATTTTCACCAGCGTCTACAAAACCGGCATTTAATTGATTATCATATACTAAAGCTAAATTGGAATTAAAAGTACCAAACCAAACATAGTCTCCATTAATATTTCTAATCTGATCAGAAGATAAATCATAAATCAAGACTGGACCAAAATCATCTAAAAATACAATTTGATTATTTGCAAACTCTTCTGGATATAAATTTTCTGTACCAATTAATTCCTTTAACGAATCAGTTTTATACTGATAAAAATAGTTCTTCTTAATATTTTGTACATCGGTAACAGTAATAACATAGTTCTCATTATCAGACGATTTAAAATATTGAATATTCAATAAATCCTTAAGCAAAATTTCATTTGATTCAGCATCATACAAAGTTGTACCCACAGAGTCAGTTAAAAGAAATAATGATGTATCATCGATTCTTACAACTTCATCAAAGACTCCATCAATTTGTTTCTCATTTTTATAATTAATGATATAATAGCCAGAATTATCAAATACAATAATATGCTCTTTATTATAAATATTTATAAAATCAAAATTAGCATTCAAAAGAACTTTACCAGAAGAATCGATAAGACCAAACTTTTCTTTTTTAGTATAAGGAGCAACACCATCCACATATTGAAGAGAAGAAAGGTCAAGCCCCTCTTCACCTTTCATTTGTGAAATTACTGGATAATCTAATAAAACATGGTTTTCTTCTAAATCATAATAACCATATTTATCCCCATCAGATACTGCCAACATATTTTCACTAACGACACCAATATATGGATAGGATATATCTTTCGAAAAAACCAAGGAAAAATATATACCGCAAAGTATCAATAGAAAACTCAACAAAAACAGAATCAATGCAACTTTTTTCATAAGTTTCAACCCCTTTTATTTACTAACTTTAAACAAATCTACCATATATGGAGTAGTTTGAAATCTCCATTTAGCAGAACCACCCGATTTAACGATAACACGATAAGAGCCAGCCGTCCACGTAGAACCACTAACATCTATAGTAGTATTAAACGAACAGAAGTCAGCCCCAGGTCCAGCATACCCTTGATTACCAACATTAAAATAACATAAATCTTGCTTGCAAGTATTTCCACTAGTAGCAATACAAACAGTACGATTAGGATCAGAAGCATTCCATGTGACATAGGTAGCATTATTACGCAAATGACCTTTAACAGTCACTTTAGTACCATTAACACTAACACTGGAAATAACCAAAGCATTATATGCGCCACCAACACACCGATCACGAGAAGGCTTTAATTGATCCTCTGGACAAATATAATAACTAGAATGAAGGACAGAAACAGAAACACAAGAATGCGTATTACATGATTGAGTTAGACCAGTAGTTACTAAATCACATGTATTAGTTCTACTCTGTGAACCAGTTCCACAAAGCTTACTACAACTACTCCAATCACTATACTTATCTTCTCCATCTTTTGTATTCCCTAAGGAAACAACAGAGGAACGATTACCTACATTATCTTCAGCTACTGCCCAAGCATAATAACTTGTACCACAACTTCTAGTAAAGGTTTTTGATGTCGTAAATCGCGAATCGTTTTTATCTGGTGTACTACTACTATTTGTTACCAAATATAAGTAACGTTTAAATCCAGAATGACTATCAGTAGATCCTGATACTTCTGTCTTAATACTTGCACTTTTATTACTTCCACTTACAGTTCCTATAGCCCCACCTTTAGGATTAGTAGGGTTTGTCTTATCCAAATAAACATTTACTTTACATGTATTACTGTTATCAGCATTATCTTTAATAGTAAACGTATATGTAACCGTAGTAGAAGTAAATTTTTTGCTATATGGATTTTCTGTACATCCACTTGCATCATCACTACAATACTGATGAATTGTAAAATCATCCTTAGTCCAAGTAGTCTTACCATCGTTACTTCCACAAGTTGGTTTTACATTATCTATCTTATATAATCCAGCAGTAGCATCACTTACTGTTTGATTACCTAAAGCATCTTGAATTCCATTAGTAGAAGAAGAAATCCATTGCCTTACCACTAACTTATATTGGCCTGATGCCGTTGGTATATTCTTAGTTGGTATCTGATAAGAAACAGATTTTACTCCCTTCTTATTCTTATAACTATAAGTATAATCATTACTTACTTTTGTTCCAGAAGAATTTGTCCAATAATACAAAATACCAATGTTCTTATTTAATGTATATGCATCTGTAATTTTAATCTTTATTTTTAAATTCTTTGTTTGTACCCAATCATGTTCACTAGGCGTAATATTTACCGTAGGTCCAGCTTTATCTGGTTCGTTAGTACAAGGCTCTGTTGGAACCTCTTTTCTCTCATAGACAACTTTCTTACTATCCCTACACACTAAAGAAGTAGAATACAAGAAATTATCATTAACTTTTCTAACTTCTACATAAGTTTCATTATTCTGACCACAAGTAACATCAGAACTTCCAAAATCCTTGACTAAATTTTGTTTCTTTAAATCTGAATAGTCAACAGTAACACATCCAGAAGAATTACTACCAAATAAGTCTTTAGCTTGACTATCCATATAAAGTTTCGCTGCACTTTCTATAGAGCTATAATAAGCATCATACTTCTTATCCTTATTAGCACTTTGAAGTCTAGATATTTGTGGCAATGCCAATATTAAAATAACACCCATAATAGCAATAACAACAATTAATTCTATTAGAGTAAATCCTTTATCATTTAATTTATTTTGTTCCATATACTCACCTTATAAAATCATAAAAATCTAGATATATTGTGTCAAAATACCAACAAATTCATCTTGAATTTCTCTAAGTCTTTCTTCTGATTTAGCTTCAAACCTAGCAGTAATATTAGGACCAGTATTACTAGCACGCACTAATGCCCAAGAATCATCAAACAACACTTTAACACCATCAATATCTAAATAAGAATATCCACGGGATTTAGCATATTCGCCAATTTTGTCTACAACACCAAACTTAATATCATCACTAGCAGTAAATTTCAATTCTGGAGTTGAATAATATACAGGAATTCCTTCTGCAAGCTCATCTACTGATTTATCAGTATGAGATAACATTTCTACCATACGAAGCCCTGCATAAAGTCCAGAATCAAATCCAGGCCATCTATCTCTAAAGTAAACATGCCCAGATAACTCTCCACCAAAAGGCAAATCCAAATCTCTAACAGCTGCTTTAGTATAAGAATTACCTGTACGATAACATACTCCCTTACCTCCTAGTCTTTCTATTTCATCTTCAAGAGCTTTTGAACATTTCACATCATATAAAAACTCTTTTTTTGATACTTTAGAAATAATATCACGAATTACTAAAATCATATAATAATCCGTTGGCAAAAATCTTCCGGAATTAGTAACTAATCCCATACGATCACCATCGCCATCAAATCCAAGTCCAACATCAGCACCCACTTCTAAAACTTTTTGCTTCAACTCCGAAAGATTATCTTCAACACAAGGATCTGGATGATGATTTGGAAAATGTCCATCACTTTCACCATTAATAACAACTAAATCAATAGGAAACATTTCATATAACTTTTTAGCAATCACACTAGTAGTTCCATTTCCCGGATCAATAACAACTTTAACTCTTCTTGGACCAAAATCAAGACTCTTTTTAAATAATTCTAAATACTCTTCCTCTATACTATAAGTAGATAACTTTCCTTCTCCCTTTTGAAAATTACCACGTAAAATATAAGCTAAAAAGTCTTGAATTTCTTGTCCTTTACAATTACCACTTTCGTCGAAAGCAAACTTAAAGCCATTATCATCCTTAGGATTATGAGAAGCAGTAACCATGACACCACTATAAGTCTCTAATTTAATACATGCATAATAATACATTGGTGTTGTACAAAGACCAAGAGATATAATATCTACACCAGTAGATAAAATTCCCTGAATTAAAGCATCATATAGTGCTGGACTACTTAAACGATTATCATGACCAACAACACAAGTCGTCTTTCCAGCCTCACGAATATAACTACCAAAACCAAGTCCAATAGTATAGGCAGTATCTTCATCTATCTCAGTAGGATAAATACCTCTTATATCATAACCTCTAAATATATTTTTATTAATATTTTCTTTATACTTCATATTATTCCTCCTAATATAATAGTAACATAATAAAGCTATTTTTTCAAATGAAAAACACAAGATTTCACTCTTGTATTTCAAAGTATTCATCAGACATAGGAACATAATCTCCGGTTCTAACAATTTTAAAATCATAGGAATCTAAAATATTTTTCTGCGTAGTAATAGATAAAGTCCCAGAAGTTCCGGGAGCAATCGAAGAAATAAAGGCTTCTTCTTTAGAAACAATTTCACCTTTTTTATTTAAAAATTGAACTTCAAAAGTTCTAGCAGAATATTCATTTGAAGAAGTATTAGTCAAATTACATGTAAAAGAATACCATTCTTTATCTATTCTAACTAAGCGAGAATTCGTAATTTGAAGAACTTCATATACTCTATCTTCAGATAATTTTAAACTTGTATTAATAGTATAATATGAATTTCCTGTTGCATCTCGTATCTGGTTTTCTTCTAAACTACGATCAATATAATTCTCATCGACAATAGATTCAGAAGAGCTTTTAGTATTTTTATTAATATTTTCATACTTCATATTATTCTTCCTAATAATTAATTACTACAACATAAATATATTTACAAACAAAAAAGAAAGGGTTGTATTATAAATAGTGTTGGTGAGATTTCTCATCACACTATTTTTATTTATTAAAAAGACATGGACCTTTGATACAATGTAAGTGACTAAACTACACAAAGAAAGGTTGATTTCCATGTCTACAAATAATTATATATTAAATTTATTAAATATTAAAGATACAAATATTCATATTTTAACTGATAAGCTTACTAATAAAGTTATTAAAGGTAAAACTTTTCATATAATTGAAGCTATCCTTACCTATAATCCTGAGTTCTGTCCTTGTTGTGGATGTATTAACGAATCATCTAATGACATTATTAAATGGGGTTTTAGAAAAAATTGCATTGTCAAAATACCTAAAGTTTCTAATTGTAAAACCAGACTCCTCCTTCATAAACAAAGATTTTATTGTAAGAATTGTAATAACACTTTTATTGCTGAAACTAATTTAGTTGGAAAAAACAAAAATATTTCTAATAATTCTGAACTTCAAATAAGACTCGAACTTATGAAGAAACAATCAGAAAAAGACATTGCTGATAGATTAGATGTTTCTGTCTCCAAAATTGATAAAGTTTTAAATGATATATCTTCTCATACTATTTTAAGACATTCTACTCTTCCTAAATCAATGAATTGGGATGAATTTAAAGCTACTAAAGATACAAAAGGTAAAATGGCTTTTATTATTGTTGATAATAAAACAGGAAATATATTTGATATTCAAAACTCTAGAAAATCTCGTAACCTAGAAAAATACTTTAGGAGATATTCTAGGAGTGAAAGAAACAAAGTGAAATTAATATCTACTGACTTCTTTTCTGGATATATTAAATTAGCCGAAAAATTATTTAAAAATGCTGATATCGTTATTGATAGATTTCATATTGTAACGCAAGTTTATGTAGCTTTAAATAAAACTAGAATTAGTTTATGTAATAAGTCTAATCCAAACTATAATAAATTAAAAGATTATTGGAAATTATTATTAAAAAATGAGAATGAATTATCTGAAGAGAAAAAATATTCAAATCATTTTCGAAAGTATATTTCACAAAAAGAAATTGTTACATATTTAATTAATACTAATCACACTTTAAAAGCTACATATGAATGTTATCAAGGAATAATAAATTCGTTAAAAGAAAAAGACTTTAATAAATTTAAACAAATAATTGAAAATCAAAATAATAATATTTCAGATAAAATGAAACAAGCAATAAAACTCTACAATGAGAATATTAAATATATAGAAAATTCTTTCAGATATGAAATAAATAATGGAACAATTGAAGGAACAAATAATTTAATTAAAACATTAAAAAGAATTGCATTTGGTTATAGAAAATATGAACACTTTGTTTCAAGAATATTCTTAATTAAAGGCAGAATAAAAGAATGACTTTCGTCATCCTCTTACATTTTTATCAAAGTCCTTTACCAACACTATTTGACAAAGAACCA
>JALFCF010000007.1 GCA_022771205.1 Mycoplasmatota bacterium
AAATAAATTAACAAATTAATTTTAACATATATATAATTACATTACACGAAAAAAATTAAAAAAACGCATATTTTCGTGTTTTTAGTCGTGGTATAATATTAATATAAATTTAGTGTTGACAAAACTTAGATAGTCAATTTATTGAGGTGCTATAAATAAATAAAGAAGAAATATTTAATATATTTTATGGTAAAGAAACATGGGATATATGGAGAAAATTTCAAGAAATAGAAAGTAGTATTGATGAATCAGAATTTTTATATAAATATTTTGATGATATTGAAAAAATGTTGTTTGATGAAAAATCATATATTAAAATGCGAGGATTTAGAATTATATGCAAATTATCTAAATGGGATAAAAAAAATAAAATAAACAATATTATAGACAGTTTATTACAAGTTTTAGATGATGAAAAACCAACTATTGTAAGACTTTGTTTATCATCACTTAATAATTTACTTTTGTATAAAATAGATTTATCAGAAAAAGTAGAAAGTAAGTTGAAAAATATGGATTTATCAAAATACAAAGATAGTATGAAACCTTTAATACAAAAAGATATTGATTGTATATTGAATCAATTATAATTCGAATGGCAATTTATATGGATAATTTTAGATACGTTATTAAATACGTTGTGAGAAAGTATCTAAAACGTATCTAGAAACAAAAGTAAATAAGAAAAACACAGTAATTTCAAGGAGTTTAGAAGTTCTGAACCATTGCCATAGTGATAGTGGAAAAAATGTGGTATTATTAGAATCGAAGGTGATAGTGATGAATGAATATTGTATGTTAGAAATAGCAAATGATAATTATGAAGAAATAAAAAGTATTGCAAAAGAATTGTTAGATGAAAAATTAGTTGCTAGTTGTCACATTCTTGAAAGTGAAAGCAGCTGGAATTGGAATAATGAAAGAGAAGAAGCAAAAGAATATTTACTTCAGATGAAAACTAATAAAAAATGTCTAAAAGAAATATATGAAGTTATTAAAAGAAAACATAGCTATGAATGTTTTGAATTTGCTGTGTATAATATTACGAGTATAAATGAAGAATATTTAAATTGGATAGATAAGGAAATAAAAAATGGATGAAAATAGATTAAAACATTCAATAGCAGTTGCTAGAAAAATGGTAGAGATTGCAAAAAGTAAAAAGTTAAGTGAAGAGGAAATTAAAGACTGTTTTATTATAGGATACAATCATGATGTGGGATATGAATTTACTAAAAATGGAATTAATCATAATATAATTGGTGGAGAAATTTTGAAGAATAATAACTTTAAATATTGGAGAGAGATTTATTATCATGGCGAAATAAACATAGAATATAACTCTTTGTATTTGGATATTTTAAATCAAGCAGATATGCAAATAGATAAATATGGTAATGATGTTGGTTATAACAAAAGACTAGAAGATATAAAAAACAGATATGGGAAAGATTCTGATGTATATAATAAATGTTGTAAAATAGTTGATAAAATTAGGAGATAGTAATGATAAGTATAATAATTGGGAATATAATTGCACTTATTGCTTCAATATTAATGGTATACTCTGGTATGCTAAAACAAAAGAAAAAAATATTATATTTTCAGACAGTACAAATAGGGCTATCAGTAATTAGTAATATTATTTTGGGTGGAATAACTGGGGCTATAATAAATGCATTAAGTTTGATTAGAAATATATTATGCTATAAAGATAAATTAGGAATAAAAGAAAAAATAGTAATAACAATTTTAGCAATAATTTTAACTTTAAAATTCAATAATTTAAGGTATATTGGATTATTGCCTTTAATCAGTACAGTCACTTATATATGGTTAATGAACATAAAAGATGTAAAAAAATTCAAATTTTTAATTGCTTTTACTATGCTTATGTGGTTTATATATGATATAGTAATAAAGTCATATACATCAGCAATATTTGATTTTATGAATATTGTTGCAAATATAGTAACATTATTTCAGATTAAATCAGTTAAAAATTAGATACGTTTTTAGATACGTTCTGCTAGTGAAGCGGAGTGTAACCGAGTGTATCTAAGTGCAAAAAAGTGCAAATTTAAAGGATAAAATGCTCTAAAGTGGAGCAGAATGATACATAATAAAAAGCCATGTGGATCAGGAAAAAAATATAAACAATGTTGTGGAAAATCAAAATAAAAAAGTCAGCGTTTGCTGACTTTTGTTTTATATGTTTTTAAGTTCTTCTATGATTTGATTATAAGAAATAGGCCCTTCACGTTGAATTTTAATGTCTTTACCAGTACAATCTACAATAGTGCTAGACTCCCCAAATGAAACAGTTCCTTCTACCATACCATCCAAATCTGGACACATGGCTTCTATTTCATCTAAACTTTTACATACATCTTGTCCACTTTTATTAGCACTAGTCATAAATAAAGGTCTACCCAATGATTTTATAACAGCACTTAAAAACGGAGAAGTAGCCATTCTTACTGCCAATTCATCGGTTTCTCTATTACCACCGTTATTAATTTCCAAAAATGCATCATTTCTTTTTTTGAGAACCAAAGTAATAGGACCAGGCATAAAACGTCTGATTAATTTTTCTGCCTTATCGTCAACAATAGCAATACTTTTTATTTGTTCTATATCACTACACATAATAGGAAAGTTTTTGTTGGAAGGACGCTTTTTAATATTAACCAATTTATTAAATGCTTTGGTAGAGTTAATCCTTGCACAAATACCATAAACAGTATCAGTAGGAACACTAATAGCTCCATCATTTTTTAATATGTTAACTACCTCTTCAATGTCATTAATTGTATATCTCTTCATTAAAATTCCTCCCTAAAATATAACTGATTGTATCACTAAATAGAATTCGTTGCAATAAATTATCCCAAGTGCATGATGTTCTATAATAGAAAAGTTGAAATTATAGTATTATTATAGCATTGAATAGTCATATAATATTAAGAAAAAAAGGAAGTATGAAATGAAAATAAACACAAGTGAAAATAGTGAAATCAAAAAACTTCAACAAGGCGTTCAATTAATGGGTATGGTTTAAAAGTAATAGATATTCAAGACAAAAAACAAAATTATAATAATTGTAGATAGAGAAACAGATTTAGGAAGAGAATATGAGATTGAATCAGGAATGACCCCTGTTGAATGATATGTAAAAGAAATGTAAAAATGATTAATTGAAGAGTTTTAAAATGATTCAGCAATAGCGTAAGAAAAACCATAGCAACATGCCTAAAATATTAATAATAATCTATAAATATAGTTATTATGGTAGTATTAAATTTCAATAAAAAATAGGAGTCATGTTTGGCTCCTATATCTATTTACAGAGGATCTTCACACGTAACAGTGAACCTTCCTCAGTTATAATATATGCAAGTAATATAAATATATACAAAAATTATCAAATATATTGAGAAAAAAGAAAAAATATGTTACCTTATCATTGAATTTAGGAAAGAATAAAAAGTAAAAATTAGAACAAACTATAAAGGAGCCGGAAATGGAATTAAAAGAGATAAAAGAACAATTAAATGAATGTAATAAACAATTAAAAGAATTATGGAGGTCACTTTGACATAGATAATAGAAAAAATGAAGTCAAAGAATTAGAGAAAAAAGTAAATGATATTAATTTTTGGAATGATAGAGAAAAAGCTGAGAAAATAATTAAACAATTAAATTCTGAAAAAGAGATAGTAGAAAGTGTAGAAAAATTATTGGTACAAGTAACAGAAAATTTAGAACTGGTCGATTTGTTAGAAGTGGAAGAAGATGTGGAAAGTAAACAAGAATTAGAACAAGAAAGTGCTACTATAAAACATAAAGTAGAAGAAATAAGTTTATTTTTGCTGTTAGATGGACCTTATGATAAGAATGATTGTATTTTAGAAATTCATCCAGGAGCAGGAGGAACTGAGTCTTGCGACTGGGCATTAATGTTATACAGAATGTATACAAGATGGTGTGAAAAGAAAAAGTATAAAATAGAAATACTAGATTATCAAGATGGAGAAGAAGCTGGAATCAAAAGTGTTTCGATTAGAGTTAAAGGTCCCAATGCCTATGGTTATTTAAAAAATGAAAAAGGAGTTCACAGATTAGTTAGACTATCACCATTTGATTCTAATAATAGACGTCATACATCATTTGCTTCAATAGAAGTCACTCCAGAAATAGAACAAGATAATGATATTGAAATAGATGAAAAAGATTTAAAAATAGATGTGTATCGTTCAACGGGTGCCGGTGGACAAGGAGTAAATACAACAGACTCTGCTGTAAGAATAACACATCTACCAACCAAGACTGTTGTGACTTGTCAAAATGAAAGAAGTCAAATTCAAAATAAAGAACAAGCATTAAAGGTATTAAAAAATAAACTTTTACTAAAGAAATTGGAAGAACAAGAACAAGAATTAAACGAAATAAAAGGAGATCAAGCAAATATTAATTTTGGATCTCAAATTAGAAGCTATGTTCTTCATCCTTATTCAATGGTAAAAGATCATAGAACAAATGTAGAAACTAGTAATGTTACAAAAGTACTAGATGGAGATATAGATATGTTTATTGAGGCTAATTTAAAGCAAAAAAGATAAAATAAAGTGAGGGGTGCATATGCGAATATTTTCCAAACCAAAGGATTTAAAAATATTAGAGAAAATTAATTCTAAATCAACTGTAAAAAGACATATTCAATTTGTACTAGGTTGTTTTTTAATAGCGGTTTCCTATAATCTTTTTTTAGCACCAAATAATATTGTGGCTGGAGGCGTTGGTGGATTTGCAATTATCATAAATTACTTAACAGGAATAGAGAACTTTATAGTAATTTTAATTGCAGACGCATTGTTGTTAATATTAAGTTATTTTTTATTAGGTAAGAAAAAAACAAAAGCAACAATTCTTGGGTCTATATTATTTCCCCTGTTTGTTAGTCTAACTAGTGATATTGGTAGAATAATAGAAATAGATACTAATCAACTATTATTAATATCTGTCTTTGGTGGAGTTGTATATGGCTTTGGGGCGGGCATGATTTATAAAGCAGGTTTTACTACCGGAGGAACAGATATAATAAATCAAATTATATCTAAATATTTAAAAATTAGTATGGGGAATAGCATGTTATATTGTGATGGAACAATTGTGTTATTAACAGCTTTTGTTTTTGGACCAACACATTTTATGTATTCAATTATTGTTTTATATGTAATTAGCTTCATGTCAGATAGAGTTATTCTAGGCGTATCAGATAGTAAAGCATTCTACATTGTAACTCAAGAGGAAAGTAAAATAAAAGAGTATATTATAAAATATTTAAATCATGGAGTAACTGTATTTAACGCTAAAGGAGGATATGCTAAAGAAAATCAAACAGTATTAATGTGTGTACTACCTACCAAGGATTATTACAAATTAAAAGAAGGAATCCATGAAATAGATCCTAATTCTTTTTTTGTAGTAACAGATGCTTATGAAGTGTTTGGAGGTGAATAATGGATACCTTTTTTGAAGATATACTAAGAAAAGTCAAGAAAAAAAGTCTTATTATTCGTATAATCACATTACTAATATCATTATTTGTTTTATCGTTAGTATATAATCTATTTTTATTACCAAGTAATTTAGTAACCGGAGGCATAAATGGTATTGCTATAATTACAAATTATGTTTATGAAATAGATTCATCAATTATGATACTTTTAATATCAGCTACTTGTCTATTGTTTAGTTTTATGTACTTAGGAAAAGAAAGAACAGCAGGGTCTATCATAGCTACTTTATTTTATCCATTATTCGTAAAATTAACTAGTTTAATAACACAAAATATTAGTTTAAATTATGAAGATACATTCTTAATGATTATTTTTGCCGGAGTGATAGGAGGCTTGGCCAATGGTTTTATCTATAAGACGGGATTTAGCAATGGTGGCCTTCCTATTATCAGTCAAATTTTATACAAATATTTTAAGATTCCAATAACAAAATCAAGTATGCTAATTAATTCCATAATCGTTATCATCGGAAGCTTTTTCTTTGGTTGGTCTATGTTGATGTACGCAATTATTTTACTTTTTATAAATAATTTAATGATTGACAAAGTATTATTAGGAATATCTAAAAATAAAGCTTTTTATATTGTGACTAATAAAGAAAAGGAAATAAGAGAGTATATAGTAAATAAACTACATCATACAGCAACAATATTTAATGTAAAAGGAGCTTTCTTTGAAAGGAAAAGAAAAGTATTATTAGTAGCAATACCAACAAGAGATTATTATAAAGTAACAGAAGGTCTAAAGTTAATTGATCCGGATGTGTTTTTTGTAGTAGAAGATGCCTATGAAGTAAAAGGTGGAAAATAGTGTTAATAAAGAGGAGATTTACTCAAACTCCTCTTTTGTTATGTCGAAATATATGGTATAATGAAATATACTAGAGTGGAGGTAAATATGGACTTAATCAGATTAAAAAATGTAGAAAAAAAATACAAAAATGGTGTAACAGCAATTTATGATTTAAATCTTGCAATTGAAAAAGGTTCTTTTACTTTCGTAATTGGTGGATCTGGTAGTGGTAAGAGTACTTTAATTAAGATGCTATATCGCGAAGAAAAACCAACAAAAGGGCAAATTATTGTAGGTGGATTAGATGTAGCCAAACTTAGAAATACTAAAGTTTATAAACTTAGAAGAAAATTAGGAATTGTATTTCAAGACTATCGTTTACTACCTAAATTAACTGTATATGAAAATGTAGCTTTTGCAATGGAAGTAATTGGAGCCACTAAAGAACAAACAAGGAAAAATGTATTACGAGCACTAGAAGAAGTTGGACTAAAAAATAAAGTTCATAATTATCCAGATCAATTATCTGGTGGAGAGCAACAACGTGTAGCAATTGCTAGAGCAATCGTAAATAACCCTAAATTATTGTTATGCGATGAGCCAACAGGTAACTTAGACCCTGAAAGAAGTATGGAAATTATGAAAGTACTAGAAGATATTAATAAAACAAGAGGAACAACAATCATTATGGCAACTCATGATAAAGAAATTGTAAATAGAATGAAAAAACAAGTTGTTACCTTAAAAGATGGTCATTTGGTTAACTTTAAGAAGAAAGGAACATACGTAGATGAAAATATTTAGAATGTTAGGTAGAAGTATTAGAGATGCCTTTAAAAGTGTAATAAGAAATTTTAGTTTATCTCTAGCATCTATTTCTTGTATCACAATTACATTAATTATAGTTGCAATTGCAATAATGGCATCATTCAATGTTCAAAATTTTACCAAGGAAATAGAAAAAGATTTAACAATCGTAATATTCTTAAATAATGATGCCACAGAAGAAGATGTAACATCAGTAGAACAAAGATTAAGAAAAATACCAAATGTCGATAAAAAAAGTATAACTTTCGAGTCAAAACAAGAAGTAAAAGAAGATATGCAGAAAGAATCAGAAGTATTTGATACCGTATTAGATGAATGGGATGACTCAGAAAGCCCATTAAAAGATACTTTTCAGGTAAAAGTAAAGAATGTAGAGAATATAGCATTAACAGCAAAGAAAATAGAAAAAATTGATCAGGTAAATACAGTAAGATATGGTGAAGGAATGGTAGATAAAATGATAACCGCCTTTTCATCTATTGAAAAAGTAACATGTGGAATAGTAATAGCCCTAGTAGTAGTAACTATATTCTTAATCATAAATACTATCAAACTAACAATCTCAGCAAGACGTAGAGAGATTGGAATTATGCGTTTGGTAGGAGCAAGTAATTTTACAATAAAGACACCGTTTATTATAGAAGGAATGATTCTAGGGTTATTAGGTTCAATAGTTCCAATTATTTTCACAACATATGGTTACTTAGCTTTCTATAATCATTTTGATGGTTATTTATTTACTCAGCTAATTCAATTGATTAAGCCAGAACCTTTTATCTATTCTACAGCAGGAATTGTTGTAATAATTGGAATCTTAGTTGGTATGGTTGGTAGTGCCGGTGCCGTAAGAAAATATTTGAAAATATAATGAAGAAATTAACTATAATTTTAACTAGTTGTCTAATTGTAGTCTCTATGTTAGCACTACCAATAGAAACAAGAGCTAAAACAATTAGTCAATTTGAAGCAGAAGCAGAAAAATTAACGAAAGAATTAGAAGAACAGAAAAGTAAGCTAGTTACGAATGAAAAAGAAATTAAAGAAATAAAAGCCAAAATTTCTGATATTGAAAATCAAGTTACACAGACAGAAAATGATATTGTTTCTTTAGAAGAAGAAATAAATAAAAGTAACCAAGAAATTAAAGAAAAAAGTGAAGAAAGTAAAAAAATATTAGAATACTATCAAATCGCTAATGGAGAAAATGCATATCTTGAGTACGCCTTTGGAGCAACCAGTATTACAGACATGATATATAGAATGTCCGTTGTTGAACAATTAACAGAATATAATGACAAAATAATGAAAGAGTTAGAAGACTTGATAGAAAAAAATAAGCAACAACAAAAAGATTTGACAGAAAAAAAAGAATCTCTAAAAAAACTACAAGAAGAACTAAATTCAGAGAGTGAAAAGATAGCAGATGAAAATGCTAAGATTAGAGTTGGAATGCCTACTATCGAAGAACAGATAAAAGCTGCGAAAAGTAATGTACAATATTATAAAAGCTTAGGCTGTGGGGCTAACGAAGATATCCAAGCCTGTCAGTATAGAATTCAGCAATCAAGTGGTGGAAGCGGTGGATCTGTTCCAAGTGCAAATGGTTTCCTTAGACCAATGGAATACGGATATATCACACAATATTATGGAAATAGAGGTCACTTAGGTATTGATTTAGGATCATCTAATAAATCTATTACTATTTATCCAATCGCTGCCGGACAATTATTCTTTGCAGGTTATGATAATGCAGGTGCTTATATTGTAATATTGCGCCATAATATTGGGGGAAGATATGTCTATGCTACATACGCACATATGAGAAGCTTTAGCTCTGCGGTGGCTCCATATGTCAATGGTACATGGGGAACAAGTGCAAGTATTAGTGATGGACCAATCATTTCTGCATATACACCTATCGGAAATATGGGATCAACTGGAAATTCTTCAGGACCACATTTACATCTTGAAATGTCAACATGTAGTTGGCATAAAGGTGGAGGGTGTCTAAGTTACAGTGCCTATACTGCTAGAGTATTTAATCCAGCAAATGATGTTACATTCCCATCAAGTTGGAATAATAGATAAAAAAGGTATATTACGATACCTTTTTTATTTTATGTTTTAATAATATCTATCTTCCATCTTTTTAGCATATTGTAAAACGCCTTCTCCTAAAGTATTAGAATGTTCACTAACGCTTTCAAAAAAATGTATAGGCGCATAAGCCCTTAGTGTATCAACAACGTAAGGCCTAACACAATCTAAACCATAAGTAAGTAAATATTCTTCAATCATATCTTCCATTAAATGAGTAAATTCACGACGGTTAGATGGCCTACAATAAGAGGAAAGACTATAGCTGCTATCATCGAAAACATATAATTTTTCATCCCCGCCTGCAATCCTACCAAGCATAATATTATAAGAATTCCAATCATCAAGCAAAATATCGTTTTCATTAAAAATTGGAATCTTTTCTTCTATTCTTTGAAAGTGCTCTAATGCTTCTTCTTTAGGAAGTTGAAAAAATGCTTCTGTAGCATTAGATGAAGAAGCTTCTATATAGTCTCGAGCACAACCAATATAATTTCCATTCTCATCTCGTACAAGATAGTTACTTAATAAAATAGGACTAGTATAAGGTGATAATTGAATAAACTTTTCCAGCATCTTTTCATCAGGAAAAAAGATTTCTTCACCACTTAAGCCAGACTCATTTAAATATAGTTTTACTGTTAAGATACGGTCATCATCCCAAACTTTATAACATTTACCACTAGCCCCAGCATCCAAAAAATCAGTTTTAGGATAAATAAAATATTCTCTATCATTAATATAAATAGGAACCATATTATACCTCCTCGTTTCAGGGCCTACTATTATATCATAAATATATAGAAAATAAAAGATTGTAAATAAATAAATAAAAGAGTATGATAAAGGCAAAAGAAACTAGTGTGCTTAAAAACAAACAGAGATGTTTTAGATAGATAAATTTTAAGTAAAGGATATAGTTTATGGAAAAGAAAAAAACAGGACAAAAAGAAATAGTAAAGCTATCAATTGAGTTATTAGACAGGGTAGAAACAGTAGAAGAAATTGAAAATATTTTAGGAGTAAAAATAACAAAAGAAACATTATCACTAATTGGAAAAGAATTAAATAATAGAAAAAGAAAGTCAGCAGCTGCCAAAAGAAAATACGCTGCAATAGGAAACAGAGAATTAGTTGCTGAACAAAAGGCTGCAAATAAGAAACTAGATCTAACTTATCAAAAGTTTCTCCAACTACGTCAGCAGGTATATAGTGGATCAACAGATACAAAAAGTGAAAGAGAATTATTAATTCAAAATATAGAAGAGAGCAATTGTTGGTTAGATAAAGAAGATAAGCTGTTATTTGATACATATCTAACTTCAAAAGTACACGGTGATAGAATAGATATACTAAGAGAATTAACATCCAGATATTTAGAGAATGTTGGGGAGTTACTAGATATAGAGTTATATACAACGAAAAATATAGAAGGAATGGAAGAAGAACATAAAAGTCCAGTAAGAAAACATTTAATGCCATGGACAAAAACAATGCCTCCAACTAAAGAAATGTATCATCCTTATGAAGAAAAATTAAAAGAAATCATCAATCGCGCGAATCAAAGTAAAGCTATGATAAAATTCCTACAAAGACTAGAAGAAGTAGAAAGTATAGAATTATCAAAAGTAGATAGATTAGAAATAACTACAGAAGAATTATTAGAAAAGAGAGAATTCATAATACCAACAAATGAAATAGAAGAAAGATATCAAAAGTTTTTACAGTATATAGATAAAGGAAACTATAGAACGTCTTTAATATCTAGTTTACAAAACAGTTTGCCAGAAGAAGTTATAACACTCTTAAATGAAATGAAAAGTTTACCAAGATTTCAACTAGATGAAATGATAACATTAGCAAAACATTTAATTAAAAACAAAAGAAATCAAATAGGAAAAAGCGATACAAATGCTAAAGATACAGAAAAAAGATTTTTAAAACAACTAGAAATAGCTTTTGAAAATATTAGACCACAAATTTATCTAGAAGAGGAAGATACAAAAGCCTATTTTGATATTCTCCAGGTACTTTTAAATGATGATAGAAATTATGAATATATTAAGAAATTATTAGAAATTGATGAGTTTAAAAACGCCAGGCAAGCTATAAAAATAAAAGAAGGAAAAGGTAGAAAAAAGGTAAGAATAACTGAAAAAAAACATGTTACATTATATATTCTAGATCAGTTTATTAAGAATTATAAATTAAAGTTACTAAATCAAAAGAAAGAATATATAGAACCAAGTTATTATAAGGAAATATTAAAACAATTTATTAAACAAGGTGCAAAATTAACATCAAAAGAATTAATGGAGTATAATCAGAGGTTAGATGAATTTAGAGAATATATAAAAGGTAAAGGATATCAGAATACCAATCAAGTATTAGAAGATATTAATGAAATCAACTACATTCGTCCTATATCAAAATCTAAAAGAATGTCTAAACAACCGCAGCAGATAGAATATAAAGAAGAAAGATATCAATTTGCATTAGATACAGGCGTTGAACAAAATAAAAATCATGATTATCCTGAATTTATACCAAGTGATATAATCAGAACATTCCAAATAGAAGGCTTAGAACCATATGCTTTTTCAATAGAATATCAAAATGATGGCAGTAGAAAAATAGGAGTTCATGTGTTAGATACAACAAAAGTTATAAACGAGAATCCAGATTTCTTAAATGATATAAAAGAAGAAAATGAACAAGTTCCTAGATTAGATACTACAAGAATCTATCCTACATATTCTTTTCAAACAGGAATTGGTAACGATAATGAATTATATCATGGAGAAATGACTCCTTCAAATATCTTAATCCAAACCTATTTTAATGAAGAAGATCAACAACAATATAGAAACTACCCTGAATTAAAAGAAATGGCAAATTGGTTAAGACTATTACAAATAAATATAGAAGCAGAAAATAATGAGTATTTTGAAGGAAGTATGAAAGATTTGATTGCTAGCCATTTATCAAGAAAAATATCAACTCAACTAGAAGCAGGAAAAGTACCCTTTATTTACAAAGCAGCATTACCAGATCAAGAAAAACTAATAGAGAAGAATCATAATAACACCTGTGATATATTATTCAAGATTCCTAAACCAACAGCGCATAGAATTTATGATATTTTAGACCAAAAAGAATCAACAGCTACTTATTACATACCTAATAAAACAAAATTAAGTAAAATAGAAACAGACTCAATGACATTAGAAGGAACCTATTTACTAGAAACACTACATAGAATACAAGAACAACGATATAATCCAGATGAAGCATCAGAAGAGATAAAAATATTATTACAAGAGTTAAACAGTAACCATGAATATGTACCATCTTGTTTAAGCAGTCATAATGATAGACAAGTTGATAGGATGATAAAAATATATAAAAGAAACAAAAAGGGACAAAACTAACATTTGCCCTTTTTTAGTGTAATTATACATTTTTCAACTTGATAAAATAGGCGTCAATAGCTATACTTTTGTTAGGAAGTGAAGATTATGAAATATAAAATTATTGCAATGGACTTTGATGGAACATTACTAACAGATGATAAAAAAGTAAGTTCTAAAACAGAAAAAGTATTACGAGAATTAAAGAAAGAAGGTTATTATATCGTTGGAGCCACAGCTAGAACGCTAGATGGTTTAAGAGATGTTGTACCAATTGATATGTTTAATTATATTATTATTAATAATGGAGTTTCTATATACAATATAGATGAGAATACAGACGAATGGATGGGATACTTAACACAACAAGAAGCTCAAAGTATTACTGAAAAAGTGGAAAAGTATGCTACACAAATAGATATAATTTCAGGGAACAAATACTATATTTATAAACAAAAGAAAAATAGTGATTTACCATTTATTATAGATATTGACTCCATAGAAGAAGTAAATGAAAAGATTGCCAGAATGAATATCTTTCTAGAACCAGGAGAAGATGCTAAAAAACATTACGAATGGATAACCAATAATTTTTCTAACGTAAA
The DNA here is from genome assembly GCA_022771205.1 of Mycoplasmatota bacterium. Taxonomy (GTDB): domain Bacteria; phylum Bacillota_I; class Bacilli_A; order RF39; family UBA660; genus Faecimonas. The sequence continues at coordinate 13,315 of JALFCF010000007.1, forward strand.
TTGCTTCATAATGCAAGATTCAAAAGACGAAAGACAATGGCTAATAATAAATCCACAAAATATAAATAAACAACACACATTAGCTCATTTAGGAGATACCCTAGATATTTCAATGGAAGAAATGATATTTTTTGGCGATGGTTTAAATGATTTAGAGGTAATAGAAAGCGTTGGAATGGGAGTCGCTATGGGAAACGCTCTTCCTGAAGTAAAAGAAAATGCCAAAGCAGTCACTACATCTAATGAAGAAGATGGTATTGCAGAATTTGTATTAAAATTAAAGAAAAAAAGATAAAGTATAATACTCTATCTTTTTTTGCAAAACTATATTGTAAAACTTTTTGAGGATTATTATTTTCTAGTGAATAACCCTTAAAAGTTAACCAAACCTCCTCATCTTCCAATGTGGCAAAGCCCGGAACGGCCAAACCATGTGGGTTTTTAGACAGAAAAAGATTGCTACAGGATGTAATAGAAATGTGCTTTTTATATTTATAAAAAGCATGACCATGTCCATGCAAAGATATTAAAGATTCGGTATTCGGTTGAAGCGGTTCATAGATTAAAGTTGGATGATTTAAAGACAATAAAGAGTTTCCAAAAGAAATACAACATCTCCCCTCTCCTATAGAAAACACATCTTCCCTTTTTGCTGGGATATGCTGCCATAAGTTCATACCTACTTCCTCAAACCTTTTGGGTAATAAGATTCAAAATCAACCAATTGAGTATAACATTCAAAAATAGCACGATTAGGGTTGTTTTTACTACGATAATAAAAGCCATGAAATAAATCACCAAGATTTAATACCACTTGAATATTGTTATCATCAAAAAAATCAAATGCACGATAAACTAAATTCCAATCTGTTTAATAATAACCAATATGAATATCAGAGATAATTCCTATTTTTGTGTCTGAAAGTCGAAATAGAGACTGCTTTTTTTGCAAAATTTTTTATAAAGATAACTTTTGTATGGAAGAAACATTTGATTTTGTAGCAAACTCAATAATTCCTAACAATTGACCATGAGTTAGTTGATAGTAATCCATAATGTCATCAAAATTAGATAAATTAACTTTTTTTGCAATTTCTAAATATTATTTTTCATTCATATCTATCACCATTTTTTTAATTGTACCAACAAAAATTACAAAACGCGTCGAAATATGGTAATTTCATTGACGAGCAGAAAAAAATTAGGTAGTATAAAGAGCAGGTGAAAGTATGAAAAAAACAGGAATAATATATGCAACAAATAAAGAATATTTAACAATAACTTTGGCATCTATGTTATCTTTACTAGAATGTAATAAAGATAAAAAATTAAGAATTTATTTTATGACAGAAAATCTAACAAGCGATGATTATCAATTAATAGAAAAAATTTCTAAAAACTATCCACTTGTAAAACTATCTATTCATCCTATAGAATGTTATCACATAGATCAATACAAGATTCCTGGCTGGCAAAATACACAAGCAGCAAATGCTAGACTATTCTTTGAAAGAATACTAGATAACAAGCTTGATGAAGTAGAAGAAGTTTTATATTTAGATTCAGATACTATAATAGTAGATGATTTATCAGAACTATCACAATATTCTGGGAGTATATATGCAGCACTAGACAACGTAGATCACGGATATATAGAGCAATTGGGAGTAACAAGATATTTTAACTCGGGGGTATTAAAAATTAATATAGACTGGTGGAAAAAAGGAAATGTAGAAAATAGAATAATTAGATTTGTAAGAGATAATCCTTTGAAACGTTTAAGTTACCCTGACCAAGATGTACTAAACTGTGTTTTAGAAAATGATATTTGTGAATTACCAATGAATTATAATCTTCCACCGTCTATAAATATAATGAATAATCTAGTACTTAGTATACACTGTAAAAAAACAGATAAAGATATAGAAAACATAAAAAAAGCCAAACAAAACCCCAAAATATTGCATAGCTATGGTTTATTAGGAATAAAACCTTGGACACATAATGCCATAAATCCATACAATGAAATTTTTAGAAAATATATATATGAGGTTAATCCCGAGTTCGAATTACAAGAATTAAGTGGAATGAAACAGTTTTTATCAGATAATCCAAGCTTATTCAACTATCTATTCTTATTGAAATCATATACTCCTGATTATTTCCAAAGATTAGCAAAGAACAGCATGACACTATGTAAAAAGAATAAAACTAGTAAAAATAATAAATATCATGACTAAAAATATCAGAACAAGACAGCATTCATGAACGACATAAAAGAATGTACAGTATGACCAAAGAAAAAAGCAAAAAATTATTATAAATAAAACACGCTAATATATTATTAGTGTGTTTTTATTTAATATAGCTATATTATCAATTTAATTATTTGAAAAAACTATGTAAGTGTCTACGATCAATGATATATTTAACTTTTTACATATTAAGACATATATAAAGTTTGTATATCTTATAAATTACAGTTTATCAAAAGTAAAGCATGATGTAAAAAATAATATATGTTAGATTCCACTATATTTGATTAGTTACTAACACTAGACATTGCTACATTAGTTAGATATAATAGCAATGAATTGGATGTGATAAAGTGAATTTAAAAAAAGCATTTAACTCATTCTTAGATAAATATGATATTGTTGATCGTTATGATGATGAAAGCCTTATCTGTCATTATGAAAAGCTCTCTACTATAATGTTAAATGAAAAACAAATAAAACTAGTTAATAAAATGTTAGTTGAAAAAAACATATTCCCCACTTTAGCATGTATAATATACATTATTCTAGTAGTAATTTTATTTATTTTTGCAGATATTAAAAATATTTCACAAATATTGTTATTATTATTTTTTTTAGTAACCGGAATTATATTTTTTAAGAAAAATATAAAAAAATCTAATGAAAAGTGTAAATCCAGCACAAAAGCGTATTTAGCAACAGTTATTGAAAAAAAACGTGTAAGAGATACACATAGCTCATCCTATGGAATTGAAGTATTATTTGATTTCAATCAAAAGGATTTTATTTCACTAAACCATAACAGATTTGTGCGAAAAATAAAAGTAGGAGATAAAGTAATAGTTGTATTAACAAAAGAAAAACTAGTCATACCATATAATTATTAATGATTTATAAGTAGTTTAAGAAAGGAGATATCAAAGCATGTTTAAATTAGTATCAAAGTTTAAACCATCAGGAGATCAGCCACAAGCTATTAGCGAGTTAGTAGAAGGTATTAAAGAAGGAAAAAAAGAACAAGTACTTTTAGGCGCAACTGGTACTGGAAAAACATTTACAATTGCAAATGTTATTAAAGAAGTAAATAAACCAACATTAGTGCTAGCTCACAATAAGACTTTGGCAGGACAATTATATTCAGAATTAAAAGAACTTTTTCCGGAAAATAGAGTAGAATACTTTGTTTCATATTATGATTACTATCAACCAGAAGCCTATGTCCCATCAACTGATACATATATTGAAAAAGACTCCTCTATCAATGATGAAATTGATGAATTACGTCATGCTGCCACTAGTAGTTTATTATCACGTGATGATGTAATTGTTGTTGCAAGTGTTTCTTGTATCTATGGTATTGGAGAAGTAGAAGAATATAGAAACAAAATGTTAACTTTATCTGTTGGCGAAGAAGTGGAAAGAAATGAAATATTAGCAAAATTAGTAGAAATGATGTATGAAAGAAATGACTTAGATTTTAAACGTGGGACTTTTAGAGTTCGTGGAGATATTGTTGAAATTATTCCTGCATACCAAAATACGACAGGATATCGAGTAGAATTTTTTGGTAATGAAATAGACAGAATTAGCGAGATAGACACTTTAACAGGAGCCATTATTTCTAACAAAAAGAATGTCAGTCTTTTCCCAGCGAGTCATTTCGTAGTTAGTGATGATAAATTAAAAGCTGCTATTGTACGTATTAAAGAAGAACTAAAGGAACGATTACAAGAATTAAAAGAAAATAATAAACTATTAGCAGCAGAACGTCTAGAACAAAGAACCAACTACGATATTGAAATGCTAGAAGAAACTGGATTTTGTTCTGGTATTGAAAACTATTCGGCACCAATGGCAGGAAGAAAAAAAGGAGAGACTCCAACGACTTTAATGGATTTCTTTCCTAAGGATTATTTGCTAGTAGTGGATGAATCTCATGTTACTTTACCACAGGTAAGAGGAATGTATAATGGAGATAGAGCTAGAAAGATGAATCTTGTAGAATATGGCTTCCGCCTTCCAAGTGCATTAGATAATAGACCATTAAAGTATGACGAATTCGAGAAAAAAATAAATCAAGCTATTTATGTATCAGCTACTCCTGGTGATTTAGAGTTAGAACATACAGGAGGAAAATTTGTAGAACAAATCATTCGTCCAACAGGATTATTAGATCCAACAATTGAAGTAAGAAAAACAGAAGGACAAATTGATGACTTAGTAGGAGAAATTAAAGATAGAATTGAAAAAAATGAAAGAGTATTAGTTACAACATTAACTATTCGCATGTCGGAAGAACTAACAAATTATCTAAAGGAACTAGATATTAAAGTAGCATATCTTCATTCAGAAATTAAAACGTTAGAAAGACTTCAAATTATTCATGACTTACGTGTCGGAAAGTATGACGTGGTAGTAGGAATTAACTTATTACGTGAAGGAATTGATATCCCTGAAGTATCACTTATTGCGATATTAGATGCAGATAAAGAAGGATTCTTACGTAGTACTAGAAGTTTAATACAAACAGTAGGACGTTGTGCAAGAAATGCTAATGGACATGTTATTATGTACGGAGATAAAATTACAGACTCCATGAAAGAGACAATAGAAGAAACTGCAAGACGTAGAAAGATTCAAGAAGAGTATAATGAAAAACACGGAATTATCCCACAAACAATTAATAAAGAAATTAGAGAAGTAATTAGTAACGTAGACGAAAAAGCAACAGAAAAACCAAAGAAGATGACTAAAAAAGAATTAGCCAAAACAGTTGAAGCAATCGAGCAAGAAATGAGAGAAGCGGCAAAGGCTCTAGACTTTGAACGCGCAATGGAATTAAGAGATATTCTTTTTGAAATGAAATCAGGAAATTAGTATGGATAAGTATAAAAAAGTATATATAGAAATAACTAATATTTGTAATCTTAATTGTTCATTTTGTTCACCAATAAGAAAAGAAAAACGATTTATGGAAGAAAAAGAATTTGAACACATTCTAAAAGAAATATCAAAAGTAACCAAAGTAATTTATCTTCATGTTAAAGGCGAACCTTTATTGCATCCAAAAATAATAAAATTTTTACAAATTGCTGAAAAATATAATGTAAATGTAAATTTAACAACAAATGGAATTTTATTTCCTACATTAGTAGAAAAATTAAAAGACTGCAAATCATTACATAAGATAAATTTTTCACTACACTGTGAACATAGTGTTCCAAACTATGAAGAAGAAATATTCAAAAAAGTAGAAAAATTATCCAAAAAAACTGTGATTATTTATCGATTATGGACATTAAAAGATAATAAATTAGATGAAAAATCCATAAAAACAGTGCAAAAATTAGAAAGATATTATAATTTATCCACAGAAACAGTGGAAAAACTAAAAACAGAAAATAACGTAAAGATTTCTTCCACAATATATGTGGATAAAGATAATGAGTTTAAATGGCCAGAAATTACAAGTCACAAAAGTTGTGGATATTGTCATGGACTAAAAACACAACTCGCAATTTTAGTAGATGGAACAGTAGTACCATGTTGTCTTGATAGTAATGGCATTATTAATTTGGGAAATATATTTAACGAATCAATAGAAGAAATTCAAAAGAAAGAAAGATATAAAAAATTAAAAAAATCTTTTCAAGATAGAAAACCATGTGAAACTTTATGCAAATCTTGCACTTTTAAAGAAAGAAAACAATAATATTATAAGAGAATGAAAATAAACGTTCTCTTTCTTTTTTTTTGTTCGATTGACGAACAAATGTTGTTGCTATAAAATATAGATGCAAACTTAGAAATAAGGAAAAAATATGTTATAATATGTGGCAGGTGAAAAAATATGGATAAAATTAGTGTAAAAGGTGCAAGAGAAAATAATTTAAAAAACGTAAATATAGAATTACCAAAAAACAAATTAATTGTGATGACTGGAGTATCGGGAAGTGGAAAAAGTAGTCTCGCTTTTGATACAATTTATGCGGAGGGTCAAAGAAGATATGTGGAAAGTTTATCTGCATACGCTAGACAATTCTTGGGTGGAAGTGAAAAACCAGATGTTGATAGCATCGAAGGATTATCTCCTGCGATTAGTATCGATCAAAAAACTACTAATAATAATCCTAGATCAACAGTTGGAACTGTAACAGAAATATATGATTATTTGAGGCTTATCTTTGCTCGCGCGGGTGTTCCATATTGTCCTAATCATAATATTCCAATATCAAGTCAAAGTGTTGAAGAAATGACTAATAAAATATTGGAATATGCAGAGGGAACAAAAATAATTATTATGGCTCCTGTTGTTCATGGGGAAAAGGGAACACAAAAAGATTTATTAGAAAATTTACGCAAAGAAGGTTATATTAGAGTTCGCGTAGATGACGAGATGATGGATTTATCTGATGATATTACATTAGATAAAAATAAAAAACATAAAATAGATGTTATTATTGATCGCTTAATTATTAAAGAGGGAATTAGATCAAGACTTTTTGAGGCAATTGAATCCGCTACAAAGTTAGCAGAAGGAAAAGTTGTAGTAGATGTCCTTGGAGAAAATAAAAAAGAAATTGTTTTATCTGAATCATTTGCCTGTCCATACTGCGAATTTTCATTACCAGAATTAGAACCTAGAATATTCAGCTTTAATGCTCCCTATGGAGCTTGCCCAGATTGCAAAGGTTTAGGAATAAAATTACAAATAGATGCAGATTTAGTAATACCAGATAAAGATAAATCTATTAGAGAAGGATGTATCAAAACATTAACAGATGACCCGGAAGGTTTAGATTATCAAAAGCTAGAATGTGTATGCAAACATTATAAGATTGATATGACAAAACCGTGGAAAAGTTTAACTAAAAGGCAAAAGGATGTCGTTCTTTATGGTTCAGACGAAATAATTCATTTTCAATATTCTTCAAAAAGTGGTAATAAATATAATAGTAAAGACTTCTATGAGGGAATTATTAATAATTTAGAAAGAAGATATATGGAAACTAGTTCTACATGGATTAGAGATTGGTTAGAAAACTATATGGTAGAACACACATGCGAAACTTGTCACGGAGCACGACTTACGGACGACGTGTTATCCGTAAAGCTAAACGGAAAAAATATATATGAAGTAACGACAATGAGCATAAAAGAATTAATTCCATTTTTTGATAATTTAGAGTTGTCAGAAGAAAAAAAGGAAATTGCAAAACTTGTTATTAAAGAAGTACAAGATAGATTACATTTCTTGAAAAATGTAGGACTAGAATATTTAACTTTAAGTAGAAGTGCTGGCACCTTATCTGGAGGAGAGGCTCAACGTATTCGATTAGCGACACAAATTGGTTCACATTTAACAGGGGTTTTATATGTACTAGATGAGCCTAGCATTGGACTTCATCAAAGAGATAATGAAAAATTGATTAATTCGATGTTAGAAATGCGAGACTTAGGCAATACTTTGATTGTAGTAGAACACGATACAGACACAATGTTAGCGTGTGATTATTTAGTTGATATTGGACCTGGAGCGGGTGATCATGGTGGACAAATTGTAGCAGCTGGTACACCAGAAGAAGTTATGAAAAACGAAAATAGCTTAACAGGACAATATTTGAGTGGAAAGAAATGTATTGAAGTACCGAAAACAAGAAGAAAAGGCAATAAAAAGTTCTTAAAAATAAAAGGTGCAGCAGAACACAATTTAAAAAATATTGATGTTGATATTCCACTAGGTACATTTACATGTATAACTGGAGTATCTGGAAGTGGAAAGAGTAGTTTAGTAAATGAGATACTTTGTAAAGAAGTAGCTTCTAAACTATATAATTCAAAAGAACGTCCTGGAAAGCATAAAAAGATTCTAGGATTAGATAATATTGATAAATTAGTTGCCATTTCGCAGAACCCAATAGGTAGAACACCTCGCTCAAATCCAGCAACATATACTGGAGTATTTGATGATATTCGTACACTTTTTACAACGACAAAAGAAGCCAAAATGTATGGGTTTGAAAAGAACAGATTTTCCTTTAATGTAAAAGGTGGAAGATGTGAAGCATGTCGTGGAGATGGTGTGAAAAAGATAGAAATGCACTTTTTACCAGATGTTTATGTGCCGTGTGAGGTTTGTCATGGAACTAGGTATAATAGAGAGACTTTAAACATAAAGTATAAAGGCAAAAATATTGCAGAAGTACTAGATATGAGAGTTTCTGAAGCTTTAGAATTCTTCTCAAATGTTCCAAAAATAAAAAATAAACTACAGGTACTAGAAGATGTGGGTCTAGGTTATATAAAATTAGGACAAAGTGCACCAACTTTATCAGGTGGAGAGGCAGAACGTGTAAAGTTAGCAAAAGAATTACAAAAAAAAGCAACGGGTAAAACATTATTCGTATTAGACGAACCTACAACAGGATTACATACAGATGATATTAAGCGCTTACTTGCAATTTTGCAGAAAATAGTAGATAATAAAGACACAGTAGTAGTAATTGAACACAACTTAGATGTAATTAAGGTTGCTGATTACATTATTGATTTAGGACCAGAAGGTGGAGATGAAGGTGGACAAATTGTTGCCACTGGAACACCAGAAGAAGTATCTAAAGTGAAAGAATCTTACACTGGACAGTTTCTAAAAAAAATCTTATAAAAAAGAGGTAATGTATGGAAAAAGTAGCGCTAGATTTAGGACCAATTCAAATATATTGGTATTCAATATTTATTTTTATAGGTATGCTAATAGCCTGCATAGTAATTTATAAAGAGGCAAAAAAGCAAGAAATAGAAGAAGAGTTTCTAGTAAACCTTACATTTAATGCCATCATTATAGGAATTATAGGAGCAAGATTGTATTATGTATTGTTTAATTTGTCTTATTATATGAGTAATCCAATAGAAATGCTAGAGATTTGGAATGGTGGTCTTGCTATTCACGGAGGTATTTTGGCAGGATTATTATTTACAATATATTATTGTAAAAAGCATGAAATGAATTTGTGGAAAATTTTAGATATTATTGTAGTGGGATTGATTATAGCACAAGCTATTGGAAGATGGGGAAACTTTTTTAACAGTGAAGCTTATGGACCTATAACAACCGCAGCAAAGTTAAAATCCCTTGGAATACCCACTTTTATAATTAATGGTATGTATATATTAGGAGAGTATCGTCAACCAACATTTTTCTATGAATCTGTGTGGTGTATATTTGGCTTTTTTGCAATGTTGTTGATTCGCAAATACAAATATCTAAAAGTAGGACAATTAACAAGCTTTTATTTAATATGGTATGGAATAATTAGATTTATAATAGAGGCGATGAGAACAGATTCATTAATGCTAGGTCCAATAAAAGTGGCTCAATTAGTATCGATTATTTTTATAGTTTCTGGAATAGTAATACTCATAAAAAGACCACAGAAAGGTCAAAAAGAATTATATAATATGAAATTAGGAGGACAAAATGTATAAAAAAGTTGTTGTTTTTGGAGGGGGAACAGGAATTTCCTACTTACTAAAAGGATTAAAGGATTTTCCTGTGGATATTACAGCTGTTATTACAGTGTCAGATAATGGTAGATCAACTGGAAAGTTGAGAAAGGAATTCAATACTCCAGCGGTAGGTGATGTTAGAAAAGTAATCACAGCTTTATCAGAAATAGATGATCCAATAAAAAAGATGGTAGAATATAGATTTAATACTTCAAGTGATTTAAATGGTCATGCTGTAGGAAATTTAATTTTAACAGCAATGTTAGACATTACAGGATCACTAAAAGAATCAATTGCATCTTTATGTAAATTATTCGATGTAAAACATACAGTTTTACCAATATCTGAAGATTCTCAATTAACCTTAATGGGATTGGATAAAGATGGAAATATAATTGAAGGAGAAGAAGAAATAACAAAAGCTCACCATCAATTTAAAAAAATATATTATAAAGAAGAACCAAAAGTATTACCAGAAGTACTTCAAGCAATTGCAGATGCTGATTTAATTGTCTTTAGTATGGGTAGTTTATATACAAGTATATTACCAAACGTAATATGTAACGAAGTAAAAGGTGCATTAAAAGAGACTAAAGCTCCACTAATGTACTTATGTAATGCTGTTACTCAGCCAGGAGAAACAGACAACTTCACAGTAAGTGACCATATAAAATTATTAAATAAATATTTAGATTTTAGAAAAATAGATGCAGTTATTGCTAGTAATACAAAAATAGACAAAAAAATAGCAGAAAAATATGCAACTGCAGAGCAAAAAGACCCAGTAAAGATTGATTATGCGGCAATTGAAAGTCTTGGAACAGAACTTATAGAAGAAGATTTAATTACGATAGAAGATAATACTTTAAGACATAACAGTTTAAAGTTAAGTGCTTTAGTATTTAATTACTTAATGAGGAATTAAGATGTCGTATACGACGGATATAAAAGAAGAAATATCTAAAAATATTGGTTCTAAATCTGAGATGATTGCTGAATTATCTGGTTATATTAGAAATAATGGACACAAAACTGAGAACAACTTCCAATTAACAACAGAAAATCCTATAATTTGTGAAAGAATAGAAAAGCAAATAGAGTCTCTATACGAAGTAAAAGTAAAAAAAGAAATAAAAGATAGTTTAAATTTCAGCAAGAAAGATTTATTTGTATTAAATATACAAGAAAAGCAGAGTTTTATTTTAGAAGATATTGGTTATCAAGATAAAGAAGGTAATTATTTAGATGTGCCACCACAATATATTGTAGGGGCAAATGAAGAAATAAGAGCATATTTAAAAGGTGTTTTTCTAAGTTCTGGTAGTATTAATGATCCTAAAACATCGAGATATCATATGGAATTATTAATAGAAAGTGCCTCAGAAGCTGTATTTGTACAAAAGCTATTAAATTTATTTGACCTAAATGTTAAGATTTTAACTAGAGATAAAGGATATATGTTATATATTAAAGAAGCAGATAAAATTAGTGATTATTTGAAAATTATTAAAGCAAGCAATGCTGTATTGTACTTTGAAAACCAGAGAATTTATCGCAATAAAAAAAATCAAGCTAACCGTTTGAATAATTGTGAACAAGCAAATATGGATAAGGTAGTAGCTACAGCAACCGCACAATTAGATGACATATCGATTATTGAAGATAATTTAGGAATGAGTTTACTAGATGACAAAACACAAGAAGCATTAGAATATAGAAAAAAATATCCCGAAGCGTCGTTGAAAGAATTAAGTGAAATTATTTCTATAGAAACAGGAACACCAATTACTAAATCCGGACTAAATCATCGTTTCCGTAAAATTAAAGAATTAGCAACTAGATTTAAAGATTTAGATAAAAAATAGAACCACAAGGGTTCTATTTTTTTATAACTTTATCTATTAAACCATAACTAACTGCTTCTAAAGCATCTAAATAATAGTCCCTTTCTGTATCTTTCTCAATCTGACGTAAGTTCTTTTTTGTGTTTTTAGAAAGAATTTTGTTGAGTCTTTTACGAAGTAAAATAATTCTATCAGCAGCAATTTTTATATCGCTGGCTTGTCCTTCAGCTCCTCCTAAAGGTTGATGAATCATAATATCAGAATTTGGTAAAGCATATCTTTTTCCTATAGTTCCACTAGAAAGTAAAAAAGCTCCCATACTAGCGGCCATTCCTATACAAATAGTTGATACATCACTCGTAATGAATTGCATAGTGTCATAAATAGCAAATCCAGCAGAAACACTTCCTCCAGGAGAATTAATGTAAATAGAGATATCATCATGATTAATAGAATCTAGATAAAGTAAAGAAGCTACTACTGTGTTTGCTAAAGAATCAGTTATTTCACCACTAATAAATATAATACGTTCTTTTAACAACCTTGAAAATATATCATAACTACGTTCACCATCAATTTCTTTATCAATAACAACAGGAACTAAACCCATATGTATCACCTAATGTTAGTATAAGTGTAAACAAAAGAAAATATACATATTGTAAAACGACAAAGTATGATACAATAATAAGAGAAAATAAAGAGGGTGACAAAATGATTGAAACAATAGAAGTAGAAATAAAAGGAAAAAAGTATCAAATGAGTAAAGGAATGTCTTTAGAAGAAATTTCTACAGAATTCCAAAAAGATTTTAAATATCCCATTTTATTGGCAAAAGTAAATAATAGACTAAGAGAACTTACAAAAACTATAGAAGAAGATTCGATAATTGAATTTTTAGATTTAACTTCAAAAGAGGGAAACAGTACACATATTAGTGGACTTACTTATGTGTTGTTATACGCAGTAAAGAAATTATTTGGAGAAGAAGCAGACATTATTGTACAGCATTCATTAGACAAAGGAATATATATAGAGACAACATTTAAATTAACAGAAAACAGAATAAAAAATATCAAAGATACTATGAGAAAAATAATAGATGCAGATACTCCAATTATTAGAAGCACAGTGGATAGAACAGAAGCAATTAAGTATTTTAAGAGTAAAAATGATTCATCTAAAGCTGGAGTTTTATCATATACAACAAACGGATATGTAACTTTATATCGATTAGGAAATTACTATAATTATTTTTATAATCAAATGCCAACTTCTACTGGAAAAGTAAAAGATTTTGATTTAACGTATGTAAAAGAAAATGGGTTTATTCTACAATTTCCAACTGTTTATACGCCTGATAAGATTCCAACTTATAAACATCACCCACATATGTTCGAAGTGTTCCAAGAATATAGAGATTGGGCAAAAATTATTGGTGTAGAAAATTCAGTTGATTTGAATAGACTAGTATCCTTAGGAAAAATTAATGATCTAATTCGTATTGATGAGACTCTTCAAAGTAATCGTTTGCTAAATTTAGCAAAGGAAATAAACAAAAGAAGAAAGGATATTAAAATAGTTTTAATGGCCGGTCCATCATCATCAGGAAAGACAACAACATCTAGAAAACTAAGAATGTATTTAGAAAGCTTTGGATTACATCCTAGAGTTTTATCAATGGATGACTACTTTGTCGAAAGAGATGAAAATCCAATAGACGAAAATGGTAATCCAGACTATGAATGCTTAGAAGCTATAGATTTAAAATTGTTTGATAAACAAGTGGAAGAACTATTAAGTGGAAAAACTATTAAAATTCCAACTTATAACTTTCCATTAGGGACAAAAGAGTATAAAAGTGAAATGAGCTTAGGTCAAGAAGATATTTTATTAATAGAAGGAATTCATGCATTGGATTCTAAAATATTAACTAATATACCAAGAAATAAAAAATATAAAATTTATATATCTGCTCTAACAGAATTAAATATTGATAATCATAATCGTGTATCCACATCGGATAATAGAATGCTAAGAAGAATGGTTAGAGATAATCGTACTAGAAATAATAATGTAGAACATACTTTAAAAGCATGGCACAGTGTAAGAAAAGGAGAAGAAAAATATATCTTCCCATATCAAGATGATGCAGACTTTACCTTTAACTCTGCTTTAATTTATGAAATAGGAGTATTAAAAACATATGTAGAACCATTATTATATGCAGTTCCACAAGATTCTCCATATTATGCTGAAGCAAAAAGACTAATTGAATTTTTGCGATTATTCTTACCAATCCCTGCAGATGTAATTCCACAAGACTCAATATTAAGAGAGTTTATTGGTGGAAGTTGTTTTCATGAATAAAAAGTAAATATCCACAGAATCTGTGGATATTTTTTACGACAAAAAAGTGTCAAAAACATATGAATATATTGAAACAAAAAATAGAAAACTATATAATGAAAATAAAGGAGGAATAGAAATGGTAAGAGTTGCAATTAATGGATTCGGAAGAATCGGAAGACTTGCATTTCGTTTAATGGAAGAAGATCCAGATTTTGAAATAGTTGCTATCAACGACTTAGCAGATGCTGAGCAATTAGCATATTTATTAAAATATGATACAAATCATAGAAATTACAGAATTGATGAAATTCATAGTGAAGGAGATAATATTGTAGTAGGAGATAGAAGTATAAAAATATATGCTGAAACAGATCCTACTAACTTACCATGGAAAGATCTAGACATTGATGTAGTATTAGAATGTACTGGTAAGTTTACATCAGAAGAAAAAGCTATGGCTCATATTAATGCTGGAGCAAAAAAAGTTATTATTTCAGCACCAGCAAAAGGAAATATTAAAACAATCGTATATAATGTTAACCATATGATTTTAAATGGTGATGAAAAAATTATTTCAGCAGCAAGCTGTACTACAAACTGTCTTGCACCAGTAGTAGATGTATTAGACAAAGAATTTGGTATTGTAAAAGGATATATGACAACAGTTCATGCTTATACAAATGACCAAGCTACATTAGATGTACCTCATAAAAAGGGAATCAAAGCACGTCGTGGTAGAGCATGTGCTGCTAATATCGTACCAGCATCAACTGGAGCAGCTTCTGCAATTGGAAAGGTTTGTCCAAATCTAGATGGAAAACTAGATGGAGCAGCAATGCGTGTGCCTGTGCCAACAGGTTCAGTAATCGATTTAGTTCTTGAATTCGAAAAAAACACAACTGCTGAAGAGATTAATGCTGTATTAAAAGGAGCACAAAATGAAACTTTACAATATACAGATGATCCAATTGTTTCAAGCGATGTAATTGGAAGACATTGTGGTTCTTTAGTAGATGGATTATCAACCAGTGTTTTAGAAGTAGAAGGAAAACAATTGGCTAGAGTTGTTTCTTGGTATGACAATGAAATGAGTTATACTGCACAACTGGTAAGAACTGCTAAATACCTAATGGAGCAATAAAAAAGAAGGCAACTTCTTTTTTTTCATAAAAAAAGATGTTATACTGAACATAGATAGGAGAAGATAGCCATGAAGACGATAAAAGATGTAAATTTAGAAAATAAAAAAGTGTTAATTCGTTGTGATTTTAATGTTCCAATGAAGGAAGGAAAAATAGTAGATGATACTAGAATTACTGCAGCACTACCTACAATTCAATATGCATTGGATAATAATGCAAAGGTAATTCTATTTTCCCACTTAGGAAGAGTAAAAGAAGAAGCAGATTTGACAAAAAATAATTTGGCACCAGTTGCTAAAAGATTAGAAGAATTACTAAATAAGGCTGTAACATTTGTTGATGAGACTCGAGGAAAAAAGTTAGAAACTGCAATTGCTAATATGAATAATAAAGATATTATTTTAGTACAAAATACAAGATATGAAGATTTAGATGGTAAAAAAGAGAGCAAAAATGATCCAGAACTTGGAGCTTATTGGGCATCATTAGGTGACATTTTTGTAAATGATGCATTTGGTACTATACATAGAGCGCATGCTTCTAATGTAGGAATAGCATCTAACATAGAATCTTGTATAGGGTTTTTAATTGAAAAAGAACTAGCAGCTTTAAAAGAATTAGATAATCCTGCTCACCCTTTTGTAGTAGTATTAGGTGGTGCTAAAGTAGCTGATAAAATTGGTGTAATTGAAAATTTAGTAAAAAAAGCTGATAAGATTTTAATAGGTGGAGGAATGGCTTTTACATTCTTAAAAGCAGAAGGATATGAAATTGGAAATTCTTTATTGGATGAAGAAAATATAGAGTTTTGCAAAAAGATTGTAGAAGAATATCCAGAAAAAATAGTATTGCCGGTGGATGCAGCTGTAACAACAGAATACAGTGAGAATGAAGAATACAAGGTAAAAGATATTAACAATTTAGAATATAATGAAATGGGACTAGATATTGGACCGAATACAGAAAAATTATTTGAAAACTATTTAAAAGAAGCTAATATTGCTGTATGGAATGGACCACTAGGTGTATATGAGTTTGAAAAGTATAAACAAGGAACAAATCATATTTTACAATTTGTAGTAGATAATAATATTAAAATAATTTTAGGCGGTGGAGATATAGTTGCTGCAGCCTCTACAGCAGGATACAAAGATAAAGTGTACCACGCATCAACAGGAGGAGGAGCGACACTAGAATATCTAGAAGGAAAGACTCTACCAGGATTGGAAGCTATAAAGTAAATGAAAGAACAAGTTGTTGTTGCCACTCCATATAATGATGAACATATAAGATTAATAGAAGAATATGAAAGCAGAAATGACTTAAAAAATTCCACTTCAGAGTATCTGCAAAAAACAAGATATATGATGTCTGAAATAGACTATAAACAACTAGAACAAGAACGACCAGAGATTCTAAAGACATTACTTTTACTAAGGGGTGATAAAATTATAACAGTAGCCCATCTAGTAGGAGAAAAGGACAGAAAAGTGTGTCAGATGACAATAGATAATACAACTTCTCCAAAATGGCAAGAGAAAATGCTAGAAGAAGCAGAGAATTATGCATTTACTACTTTAGGTATGGAAGAAGTTGTATTGTTTCAAGATGGCACACAAATTCCAACAACTTATTTTTCTAATCATGAGTTTGATAATTTAGGTGTAGAGTATGGAATGCAAGTATATATGAAATCAAGAAATATAGAAAAAAATACCACATATCAAATATAGAAGGAATGATTAAATGATTATTGCACTAAATAACAAATGTAATTTAACAAAAGAAAAGTTTATAGAATATCAAGAAGAATTACAAAAAATAAAGACGGATATGACATTAATACTATGTCCAACAAATGTTTTTATTGGAGAAATCAACTCACCGACTATGGAGGTGGGAGCTCAAAATGTAAGTTGCACAGAGTGTGGTGCATATACAGGTGAAGTATCATCATCACAATTGAAATCAATGGGGGTAAAATACTGTATTGTTGGACACTCAGAGAGAAGAAAATATCAACATGAAAAAGATGATGAAATAAATAAGAAAGTTAAATTATTATTAAATCAAGAAATAACTCCAATTATCTGTGTTGGTGAAGAAAAAGAAGACCGTGAAAATAACAATCAAAATAAAGTGATTATAAAAGAATTAGAAGAGGATTTAAAAGAATTAACTGAAGAAGAAAAGAAAAAAGTAATAATTGCATACGAACCAATTTGGGCTATCGGTACGGGATTAACTCCAAGTAATAATGAAATAGAAGAAATAATAAATTTAATTAAACATTATTTGCCAAATACTAAAGTATTATATGGCGGAAGTGCGAATGAAAATAATATAGAAGAACTAAAAGAAATATCTTCAATAGATGGTTATTTACTAGGAGGCTTAAGTTTAAAACCAGAAAAATTAGACATATTTCTAAAAAAAATAAAAAATTAGACAAATTAGACAGTTTCGACAAAACTTGTCTTTTTTTTCTCTATCATTTTTAGACAAGCTAGTATATAATGAAAATACATGCAGTACTGAGAGGAGAACAAATGAAAAAGACAAGAGTATTAGTAGTAGACGACAATAAGAGTTTAGTGGGAATGATTAAAGAATATTTTAAGGAACGCCCTGAAGTGACAATTTCCTTAGAAGCCTATGATGGGGCAGAAGGTATTCGTCTAATAGAGAAAAAACAAGAAGAATATGATATCATTCTATTAGACTTGATCATGCCAAACAAAGATGGAGTAGCAGTACTGGAATATATGAAAAAGAAGTCAATAGATAAGAAAGTAATAGTATTAACTTCTTATAATACACAAGATATGATAAGAAAGGTTTCAGAATTAGGAGTAAATTATTTTATATTGAAACCATTTGAATTAGAGGATTTAGAAAAAAGAATTTTAGAAGTTTCAGCAGGAGTAAAGTTTGGTGGAAAAGAAATAGATGTATATCATAATAATTTGCAAATTGCAATAACGAAAACACTACATGAACTAGGTGTTCCATCACATATCAAAGGATACCAATATATTAGAGAAAGCATTTCGTTAGTTTATGAAAGACCAGAAATCATTGGGGGAATTACAAAAGAATTATATCCAGAAGTAGCAAAGAAATTCAATACAACAGTTTCGAGAGTTGAAAGAGCTATACGACATGCTATTGAGGTAAGTTGGAATAGAGGAAACTGGGACTTAATGGAAGAAATATTCGGACATAGTGTAGATATTGATAAAGCTAAACCAACTAATTCAGAATTTATTATTACAGTGGCAGACAAATTAAGATTAGAATTTAGTAAGCCATTAGCCAATTAAGACGAAGAGACGTCTTTTTTTTATCTCTTTAATTGACTTTTATACAGAAAAAAAGTATACTTATTTTATAAAATGTGTTGGGAGGGAACAAATTATGGAACGAAAAATAGAGAATTTTTTTCACAAGTGGCAAAAAGATATTATTAGGAAACCATTAATCCTATATGGACCAAAACAAGTGGGAAAAAGTTACTCTGCTTTAGCTTTTGGAAAAACAAATTACAAAAATACAATCTATTTTAATACTAGTAATAATAAACCGTTAGAAGATTTATTTATTAAGGAAAAGTCAACAGAACGTATCATATTAAATTTATCCCTTCTTTCAGGAGAAACAATTTTACCAGAAGATACACTAATTATCTTTGATAATGTAAATAGTGTAGAAATAGTAAAAGGTTTAAAATTATTTGGAAGTGAGCATAGTAAATATCATATAATAGCTATTACTTCAAGAAGAGAAAATCTGGCTATTTTTAAAGGTGAAGAGTTACAGTTTAAAAGTATGAATGAAATGGATTTTGAAGAATTTCTGTGGGCTAAAAATGAAAAAGCTTTAGCAGAATTAATTAGAGAATCTTTTACAAAACATAAAACATGTCCATTTCATAAATTAGCATTAGAGTTGTTTCAAGAATATTTGATGACAGGTGGATTACCAGAAGTAGTAGATGCTAACCTTGCTGGAAAAAGTGAGCAAGAAATAGACATTATTAAACAAAAAATATTAGAAGTATATGAGAGAGAATTAATCTGTTGCAAAACATTGATTGATATTCCGAGAGGTTTAGAAGTAATAGAATCACTTCCTGAGCAATTAAAAAAAGAAAACAAAAAATTTCAATATGGAGTGATTGGTGCGGGACGAAGAGCCAAAGAATATGAAAGTACCATTAATTTCTTGGTGAACAATCAAATAGTTTATAGGAGCTATAAAATTTCTAGTGTAAAATCGCCATTAAGCAGTTGCCGAGAAACAGATAGCTTTAAATTGTACTTGCCAGATGATGGGTTGCTATTTTCAATGCTACATGTAACATTGAAACAATTATTAAGTGATGAAAGAATAAAAGAGATACTATATGAAAATAGTATTGCCAAGACATTAGCGGAAGCCGGATATGGTTTATATTACTATCAATCTGAAGGGAAAGCAGAAGTAAATTTTGTAATCCAAAATAGGATGGGAAAAATTATACCAATAGAATTGATAACCAAAAGAGATTCTAAAGCTAAATCCCTAGCTGTGTTTATGAAGAAATTTACAGTAACTGAAGCATATAGAGTAACAGAAAATAACTTTTCTACCAAAAAAGAAATTAGGTATATTCCAGTTTATGCTATGTTTTGTTTAAATGATAATAGAATGTAAGGAGACGATAATATGAAAAAACCGATAGTATTAGCAATTTTAGATGGATATGGATTAAGAAAAGAAACACATGGAAATGCAGTTGCTTTAGCAAAAAATCCAGTGTTTACAGAATTGTGGAATAATTATCCACATACAACCTTAATAGCTTCTGGACAGTTAGTAGGGCTTCCTAAAGGACAAATGGGAAATAGTGAAGTAGGGCACATGAATATAGGTGCTGGTAGAATAGTTTATCAGCCTTTAGAAATGATTAACAAAGCGATTGAAGATAAAGAGTTTTTTAATAATGAAGAAATAAAAAAGATTATGGAACATGTTAAAAAAAATGATTCAAAGCTACATTTAATGGGACTTGTAAGTGATGGGGGAGTACATTCACATATAAATCACCTATTAGCTTTATTAGATATGTGCAAATTGGAAGGTGTAAACAAGGTATATCTTCATTTATTTACGGATGGTAGAGATGTTCCTCCTAAAAGCGCTTATACCTACATAGAACAAGTAGAAAGAAAGTTGAAAGAGATAGGCTTTGGACAAATCGCCTCTATTTCAGGAAGATATTACGCTATGGATAGAGATAATAACTATGATCGATTAATAAAGTCTTATGATGTCATTGTAAATAATAAAGGAGAAATAAACGAATCACCTAAGAAATATATTGAACAAAGTTATGAAAAAGAAGTTATTGATGAGTTCTTCCTACCTGCTAAATTTGTAGAAAACGGAAATATTGAAGAAAACGATGGGATTATAGCGTTCAATTTTAGAAAAGATAGATTACGTGAATTAATGACCGCCATAACAAATCCAACAGCAGTGGAAATGGAAACTGTACACTTCAATAATGTTAAGACATTAACAATGATGCCAGTGGTTGAGTCCGTAAAAGCTCCTCATGCTTTTAATGACCCAGTATTAACAAATATTTTAGGAGAATATATTGAAAAACAAAATTTATCACAGTTAAGAATTGCAGAAACAGAAAAATATGCTCATGTAACTTTCTTCTTTGATGGAGGAAAAGAAGTAGATTATAAAAACGAAAAGAAAATTTTAATTCCTTCTCCTAAAGTAGCAACATATGATTTAAAGCCAGAAATGAGTGCAAATGAAGTTACAGAAAAATTACTAGAAGAATTAGGAGAAACAGATTTAGTAATCTTAAACTTTGCCAATGGTGATATGGTTGGACATACAGGAGTTCTAGAAGCAGCAATTAAGGCCGTAGAAACAGTAGATAAAAATTTAAAACTAATTTATGATAAAGTAATAGAGTTAGATGGAACATTAATTGTTACGGCAGATCATGGAAATTGTGAAGAAATGTTAGATGATAATGATAATATAGTAACATCTCATACGACAAATCCAGTACCATTCATAATTACAAGAAATGATATTAAACTTCATGAAGGAAAGTTAGGAGATATAGCACCAACAATATTAGATTTGATGAATATAGAAAAACCAGAAGAAATGACAGGAATAAGTTTAATAGAAAAATAAAAGCAATGTTAAGAAATGTTTTCTTGCATTGCTTTTTCTATAATCGGTCGAAATTGTTCCATATTAAATTCTAACAAAGTATCTAAACTAACATCTAATACTTTTGAGATTCTCCAAGCAGTAAATGCCGAAAAAGAGTTTTTCCCTTTTAATGATTCTAAAGATCGAATAAATTCGTGTGAAACATCAATAGCTTCAGCAAGCTTTGCCTGTGTCCAACCTTTAGATATTCTAGCTTCTCTAATATGTTCTATTGCTATTTTTTTAAAATAAAGTTCATACAAATTACGTTCAGTTCTATTCATATCATCACCCTATAATTAGTATGTTTAGCTTTAATATTAATATTCGAAAAATAGCTATGTTCGATTGCACATCAATAGAAACTTCATTATAATAAAATAAAAGTGAGGGGAAATATGAAAGAAAGAATAATTTTTCATGTGGATGTAAATAATGCTTTTTTGTCTTGGACGGCCGTTCTCTTATTGAAAAAAGGATACCCTATAGATATAAGAGAAATACCATCAATAATTGGAGGATCAGAAACAGAAAGACGAGGAATTGTATTAGCTAAATCCCCTGTAGCAAAAAGATTTGGAATAAAGACTGCAGAAACCATATATCAGGCTAAAAGAAAATGCCCTAATCTAAAAGTTTTCCCTCCCAATTACCATTGGTATTATGAACAATCTACAAAGCTTTTTGAATACTTATCTCAATATTCCCCCGTACTAGAAAAGTTTTCAATTGATGAATGTTTTATTGATATGACAGGAACTAATTATTTATATAAGGATTATTATCAATTAGCTATAAAAATAAAAGAAGAAATAAAAGAAAAATTTGGTTTTACTGTAAATGTAGGTATTGGTAATAATAAATTATGCGCAAAAATGGCTTCGGATTTTGAAAAGCCAGATAAAGTACATACACTATTAAAAGAAGAAGTTGAAGAAAAACTATGGCCATTAAATGTAGGCGATTTATTTATGGTAGGAAAAAGAACAACTGAAGAATTAAATAAACTTAATATTTTTACAATAAAAGATTTAGCTATGGCGAGTGATAAAATCTTAGAAAGACAATTTAAAAACCAAGCACGGTATTTAAAAGAAGCAGCGTGGGGAATAGATAATACAAAGGTAGAGCCAAGAAGTAGTAAAACAACTAGTATATCCACAACAGAAACTCTTACTCATGATTATACAGATGAGGAAAAGCTAAAAGATATTTTATTTAGACAAACAGAAGATGTGACTAGGGAGTTAAGAAAACAAAAACAATATGCAAAAACAGTTGCAGTTATATACAAAAATAATAGTTTTAGGAATTATTCTGCTCAATCTAAATTGCCTTATCCTACGAATAGTACAAAAGAAATTTATAAACTAGTAATAGAAATATTTAATAAAAGTTATAAAAAGGACCCAATTCGCTTAATAGGTGTAAGGTTAGCTGATTTACAAGAAACAAAAGAACGTCAATTAACTTTGTTTGAAGAAAATACTATAGAAGAAGATCAAGAAGAAGAAATTCAAAAAACTATTGATGATATTAATCAAAAATTTGGTAAATCAATTGTTGCACCGGCATCGCTAAAAATTATAGGAAATCCAAAATCTAAAAGAAATATGAAAAATTGAAAAAATTCTTTTTTTCTGTTATAATATAGCACCAAAAGAGGTAGTGTGCATGGAAGAACATTTTTATATGGCATATCGCGTTATAAATATAGACCATTTTATACAGATGGTAGTTTTTCCTGTTCCAAAATTAGAAGAAATTGAGAAGGATGATTTCAGTTATTCAAACTATATCAAAGATTTATTAACAAAACTAAAAGAAGCAATGCCAGCAGATAGGCTAAATATTTTAAATGAATGGTCTAGTCCAAAGAAAATACATCCTTATGATATTGCATTAGCAAAAATACAAATAGATTATGAGCGAGCTTTACGTTTGGGGCTAACTGAAGAAACAATTTCAGACATCTATACAGAACAAATGAAAGAAGTGATAGAAAAATATAGATGTGACTCCAATAGAATAAAAGCAATTTTGAAAGAAGAAGAGTTAAAACGAAAATTTGAGGAAATAAAAAGAACTAGCAAGGAACGTTTTGATTCTTTTTTAGAAGGAAAGATAAAAGTAACGGAACTATATTTATGGGATTTAAGAAAAATGAATAGGAATCCCCACCAAAGAAAATTTAAAAGAATGTTTTGTGCGCGTCTAGATATGGGAATTCAAGATGAGTTAACAGAACTAGAGTTGGAAACGATGACATTAAAAGAAATATGGACATATAATAAAAAGTATATAGAAGAAAAAAAGAAAAAACGTTCTAAAATAAAACAAAAAAAGTCCTGTAAAAGTAAAAAGAAAGTAGTATAATGACGAAGTTATTAAATAATTGACGAATTTTATAAAATAATGTAGACTAAAAAAAACAGAGGTATGGTTTAAAATATGACGAAATTAAAAACAGTACCAGTAGAATCTTCAAAAATGGAAATACTAAATCATATAATATCAGACGAAATAATAGAAGTATTAAATAAGGATGATGGAAAATTTATAGAAGGTGTAGTCGCAACAGGGGCCGAATTCGGTTCAGCGCCTGGAATGGGAGTGAATTTGCTATTTTTATATAATGGTTATACTGCGACACAAATTAAGTCAACATATATAGAAAATGAAGAGATAGAAAATGTATGTTCATATAGGAAGTGCCGATTTATGGAATTTAGAAGATGAAAAAACCAGAAGAACAATGGCGGGAAATTATTCTTATGAACAAGAAGTAAAATATGGAATACTACTATATGATCGAAACGGGAAAATAGAAAAATTACGTGAACAATTATTAGAAGAAGGAACTAATGATATTAGTTATTGGATAGGAATGTGCGAATTTGAACCTCCTATACAATATAAAAAGAGAGCAAAAATGTAAAAAAATGTATTTTGCTCTTTTTTCTATGAAAAAAATAAAAAAATTATACAGAAAAAGCTTGCATTTGTTGATATTCCTTGCTATAATTAATTACGTGTGACTGCTTAGATGTGCGAGGTTGTCGATACGCCAGGTTAAGTTGTTAATTTGACATACGGGTTATTCGCACGGAGCAAGTCTATACTAGATATAGGCGAAGGGAGGATTTTTAATGTCAACATCAAAAGTTCGTATTAGATTAAAATCATATGATCATAGAATTCTTGATAATGCAGTAACTAAAATTGTTGAAACAATCAAAAGATCAGGTGGAGAAATTTCTGGTCCAGTACCACTACCAACTGAAATTGAAAAATTCACAATTTTAAGAGCTGTTCATAAAGATAAGGATTCACGCGAACAATTCGAAATGCGTACACATAAGAGACTTATTGATATCAAAAATCCTAGCAAGGAAACTATTGATGCACTAGCTCATTTAGATTTACCTAGCGGGGTTGATATTGAAATCAAAACAAAATAATAGGAGGAAACAATAATGAAAGGAATCTTAGGTAAAAAAGTTGGAATGACTCAAGTGTTCACTAAGAACGGAAAGTTAATTCCAGTTACTGTAATCGAAGTTGAACCAAATGTTGTAACTCAAATTAAAACAGTAGCAAACGATGGTTATGATGCAATTCAAATTGCAACAGATACTATTAGAGAAAAATTATCAAATAAACCAGCAATCGGTCATACTAAGAAAGCTGGTACTGAACCTAAGCGCTTCTTAAGAGAAATTAGAGGAGTAAACGTAGAAGATTACACATTAGGACAAGTAATCAATGTTGATATCTTCGAAGAAGGAGAAATGGTTGACGTAAGTGGAATCAGTAAAGGTAAAGGATTCCAAGGTGTTATTAAACGTCATAATCAAAGCCGTGGACCTATGGGTCATGGTTCTCAATACCATAGAGGTGTAGGTTCATTAGGTACTATGTTACCAATGCACGTTTTGAAAGGTAAGAAAATGCCTGGACAAATGGGTAATGTAGCAAGAACTGTACAAAATCTTGAAATCGTTTCAGTAGATACTGAAAACAATGTAATCTTAGTAAAAGGTAATGTTCCAGGTCCAAAGAAATCATTAGTTATGATTCGTACTGCGGTTAAAAAACCAAATGTAAAAAAAGAAGCTGCTGATTTAGTTTCATATGAAGCTCCAAAAGCTGAAGTTGAAGCTAACACAGAAGCAAACACACCTGCAGAAGAAACAGCAGAATAAAATCATCACAGGAACAAAAATAAAATGAATATAAATATAATAATGAAATGTGATGAAAGGAGGAATCGTAGATGAAAAAAGTAGAACTTTTAAATCTAAAAGGTGAAAAAGTAAAGGACATTAACTTGAATGAAAATGTATTTGGTATCGAACCAAATAAAAACGTTTTATATGATGCAATCATTTTATCAAGAGCATCATTAAGACAAGGAACACATAGTACTAAGAATAGAAGTGAAGTAAGTGGTGGCGGAAGAAAGCCATGGAGACAAAAAGGAACTGGACGTGCACGTCAAGGTTCTATCAGATCTGTACAATGGGTAGGTGGAGGAAGATACGGAACACCAGTACCAAGAGATTACAGTAAAAAACAAAACCGTAAAGAAAGAAGACTTGCTATTAAGTCAGCTTTAGCTTATAAAGCACAAGAAAATGGAGTAATCGTATTAGAAAACTTAAATTTAGCAACACCTAAGACAAAAGATATGAAGGCTCTATTAGAAACATTAAAAATCGCTGATAAAAAAGTATTATTAGTAGTAAAAGAATTTGATGATAATATGATTTTAGCATCAAGAAATTTACAAAATGTAGTACTAATTTCAGCGGATGAAATCAATGTATTAGATGTTGTAGGTACAAACGTAGTAGTATTTACACAAGATGCATTAAACGCTGTAGAGGAGGTGCTTAAATAATGAGAGACACTAAGTATTTAGAAATCATCAAGGCACCAGTTATCACTGAAAAATCAATGGCTGATAAAGAAAATGGAAAATATACATTCAAAGTTGATCCAAGAGCTAACAAAATTGAAATCAAAAACGCAATTGAAAAAATCTTCAATGTTAAGGTTACATCAATTAGAACACTTAATGTAAAACCTAAAAAGAGAAGAGTTGGTCGTTATACAGGATTAACGAATCGTACAAAGAAAGCAATTGTTACTTTAGCTGAAGGACAAACAATTGATCTTGGTTAGAAGGAGGAAATAAATTATGGCAATTAAAACATATAAACCTACTACACCAGGTCGTAGAAAAATGAGTACTTTAGTAAATGAAGAAATTACCAAAAGTACTCCAGAAAAATCTCTATTAACTACTATTAAGAAAAATAGTGGACGTAACAATCAAGGTAAGATAACTGTTCGTCATCAAGGTGGCGGAGTAAAAAGAAAATATCGTATCATTGATTTCAAGAGAAATAAATTAGAGGTACCTGGTACAGTAGCAAGTATCGAATATGATCCAAATAGAACAGCAAACATCGCATTAATTAATTATGCAGATGGTGAAAAAAGATATATCATTGCTCCAAAAGGATTAGAAGTTGGAATGAAAGTTGAAGCTGGAGCAAATGCTGATATCAAAGTTGGTAACGCATTACCAATTATGAGTATCCCAGTAGGTACAATGATTCATAATATTGAATTACGTCCAGGAAAGGGTGGAGAATTAGCAAGATCTGCTGGTAGCTCTGCACAAATCCTTGGTCGTGAAGGTAAATATGTAATGATTCGTTTATCAAGTGGTGAACAAAGAAAAGTTTTAGGAACATGTATGGCAACAGTTGGTGAAGTTGGAAATGAAGACGCTTCACTAGTTAGAATAGGTAAAGCAGGACGTAAACGTCATATGGGAATTAGACCAACAGTTCGTGGTTCTGTTATGAACCCTAACGACCATCCACATGGTGGTGGTGAAGGACGTGCTCCAGTAGGACGTAAAGCACCAATGACTCCATGGGGTAAACCTGCACTTGGATTAAAGACACGTAAGAAGAAACAATCAGACAAATTCATCGTACGTCGTCGTAATAGTAAATAGGAAAGGATGATTAAATAATGGCAAGAAGTTTAAAAAAGGGACCTTATGTATTTGATAGATTATTAAAAAAGGTTCAAGAATTAAATAAATCTGGAAAAAAAGAAGTCATTAAAACATGGTCACGCCGTTCCACAATCTATCCTGATTTTATAGGACATACATTTGCCGTTCACAATGGTAAAGAATTTATACCAGTATATGTTACTGAAGACATGGTAGGACATAAATTAGGTGAATTTGCATTAACTCGTAAATTCGGTGGACATGGTTCAGACAAGAAATAATTAAAAATGACTAGGAGGGAAAAAAATGGAAGCAAGAGCAATTGCTAAAGGTCTTAGAGTATCACCAATCAGAGCTCGTTTAACAATTGACATGATTCGTGGTAAAAGTGTACAAGAAGCAGCTAACATTTTAGTAAACACAACCAATAAGTCAGCAAGACTTATCAAAAAAGTTTTAGATTCTGCTATTGCAAATGCAGTTAATAATAACAATGCAGATGCTGCTACACTTTATGTAAAAGAAGCAAGAGTAGATGCTGGTCCTGTTATGAAACGTCACTTTTTTGATTCACGTTCTCACATAGGACATAGAGATCATAGAACTAGTCACATTATTATCGTAGTGGCTACAAAAAACTAATAAGGAGGTTAAATTATGGGACAAAAAGTTAATCCTAATGGACTTAGACTTGGCATCAACAAAGATTGGGAAGCAAAATGGTATGCAAATAAAAAAGACTTTTCTAAAATCTTATCTAAAGATATTGAAATTCGTAAATATTTAGAAAAGAATTTAAAAAATGCCGGAATTGCTAAAGTAGAAATCGAAAGAACTGCTAAAAGATGTGAAGTTGTAATCCATACTTCTAAACCAGGTGTCATGATTGGACGTGGTGGTGAAGAGATAGAAAAATTAAAGAAACAACTATCAAAGATTGCTGATGAAAACGTTCAAATCTCAATCGTTGATATTAAAAAAGCAGACATGAATGCTCAATTAGTTGCAGATTCTATTGCAAACCAAATTACTAACAGAGCATCATTCCGTATGGCTCAAAAACGTGCTATTAGAAACGCTATGAAAGCAGGAGCTAAGGGAATTAAAACATCAGTATCTGGACGTTTAGGTGGTGCTGATATGGCACGTAGCGAAGGATACACAGAAGGAACTATTCCTCTACATACATTAAGAGCAGATGTTGATTATGCAACAGCAGAAGCTGATACAACATTTGGTAAGATTGGTGTAAAGGTTTGGATCTATAAAGGAGAAATCCTAAACAAGAAATCTAAGGGAGGTAATTAATATGTTAATACCGTCAAGAACTAAATATCGTCGTGTTCATAGATTACCTTACGAAGGAAGATCACGTGGAAACAGAACATTAAGTTTTGGGGAATATGGTCTTCAAGCAAAAGAAGGAGCTTGGATTACAGCTAACCAAATCGAAGCTGCTCGTATTGCTATGACTCGTTACATGAAACGTGGTGGTAAAGTTTGGATCAATATCTTCCCACACATGCCACTTACTAGAAAACCAATCGGTACAAGACAAGGTAAAGGTAAAGGTAATGTTGAAGGATGGGTTGCTGTTGTAAAAGAAGGAAAAATTTTATTTGAAATTTCTGGAGTTAGTGAAGAAGTTGCACGTGAAGCTTTACGTTTAGCATCTCACAAACTACCAATAGCAACAAAATTTGTAATGAAAGAAAATGGTGGTGAAAATAATGAAGGTTAAAGAGATTAGAGAATTAACAACTGAAGAAATCAACACAAAATTATTCGAAGCTAAACAAGAACTATTTAACTTACGTTTCCAACAAGCTACAGGAAACCTTGAAAAACCTTCTAGAATTAGAGATTTAAGACACACCGTTGCAAGAATGAAAACTGTTCTAAAAGAACGTGAAAGTAACGAATAGGAGGTTATATAATGGAAAAGAAAATTAAAAGAGAATTAGTTGGAAAAGTAGTTAGCGCAACTAATGATAAGACAATAAGTGTTTTAGTTGAAACTTATAAAAACCATCCGTTATATCACAAAAGAGTTAAAAGCTCTAAGAAATATAGTGTACATGATGAAAAAAATATTGCTAAAGTTGGAGACACAGTTCGTATAGCTGAAACTAGACCAATGTCAAAAACTAAGCATTTCTATTTAAAAGAAGTAGTAAAAGAAGCAGTTATTATTTAACGCTTAGATGATTGGAAAGAAGGAGGAATAATCTATGTTACAACAGGAAAGTCGTTTAAAAGTTGCTGACAACACTGGTGCACGTGAATTATTAGTAATTCGTGTTCTAGGTGGAAGCAAAGTAAAAACAGGTAACATTGGTGATGTGGTAGTTGGAACAGTAAAAAATGCAATTCCTAACTCACCTATGCCAAAAGGAAAAGTTGTAAAAGCAGTTATCGTTCGTAGTCGTCAAGGCGTTCGTCGTGAAGATGGATCATATATTAAGTTCGATGACAATGCTTGTGTTATCATTCGTGATGACAAGAGTCCAGTAGGTACTCGTATTTTTGGACCAGTCGCAAGAGAACTTCGTGATAAAGATTACATGAAAATCGTTTCTTTAGCAAAAGAAGTACTATAATGAGGAGGATAAATTATGAACTTTAAAGTAGGAGATAAAGTTGTAGTTATCGCTGGTTCTGATAAAGGTAAAGAAGGAAAAATTATTAAAACATTAAGAAGCGAAAACAAAGTTGTAGTTGAAGGTGTTAATGTAGTTAAAAAACATCAAAAACCTACAGCTAATGAAAATGGTGGAATTATTGAAGTAGAAAAACCAATTCATGCGTCAAATGTTATGATCGTTGATCCTAAGACAAAAAAAGGAACTAGAATCGGACATACAACTGATACAAAAACAGGTAAAAAAATAAGAATCACAAAAAAATCAAACGAGAAGCTTGATTAATTGGAAGGAGGGTAACTATGAACCGCCTAAAAGAGAAATACTTAAATGAAGTTGTTCCAAGTTTAAAAGAAAAATATAATTATAAATCAATTATGGAAGTTCCAAAGTTAGAAAAGATTGTTATTAATATCGGTGTAGGAGATGCTACATCTAACTCAAAACTAATTGATGCAGCAGTTGCTGACTTAGCAAAAATTGCTGGACAAAAGCCAGTAGTAACACGTGCTAAGAAATCAATCGCTGGATTCAAAGTAAGAGAAGGACATGCAATTGGATGTAAAGTTACATTACGTGGGGAAAACATGTATAACTTTATGGATAAGTTAATTGCAATTGCTCTACCAAGTGTTAGAGATTTCCGTGGAGTTAGTCCAAAAGCATTTGATGGTAGAGGAAACTATACTATGGGAATTAAAGAACAATTAATCTTTTCAGAAATTGATTATGATGAAGTTGTAAAAGTACGTGGAATGGATATCGTATTTGTAACAACAGCAAAAACTAACGAAGAATCATTCGATTTATTAAATGGACTTGGAATTCCTTTTAGAAAGTAAAAAATGGGAGGAATATTATGGCAAAGAAAAGTATGATAGTAAAAGCTAATAGACCACAAAAGTTTAAAGTACGTGAATATACTAGATGTTCTCGTTGTGGTAGACCTCACGCAGTTATGAGTAAATTCGGAATCTGCCGTATTTGCTTCCGTGAATTAGCTTATAAAGGACAAATACCAGGACTTAAGAAATCAAGTTGGTAATTGGAAAGGAGGAATTTAAATGGCAGTAGTAACAGATACAATTGCAGATATGTTAACTCGTATTCGTAATGCCAACCAAATGCGTTATGAAGAAGTAGAAGTACCTGCATCAAAAATGAAAGAAGAAATCGCAAGAATTTTAAAAGACGAAGGATTTATTAAAGATTACAAAGTGGTAAAAGAAGACGCTCAAGGAAAAATTCTATTAACTTTAAAATATAACAAGAATGAAAGAGTTATCACTGGGCTAAAAAGAATTTCTAAACCAGGTCTTCGTGTATATGTTAACAGCAACGAAATTCCAAGAGTATTAAATGGATTAGGAATCGCTATCCTTTCTACATCTAAAGGAATTATGACAGATAAAGAAGCACGTAAAGAAAATATAGGTGGGGAAGTTCTAGCTTATATTTGGTAATAAAGAAAATATAAGGAGGTGTCAAGATGAGCCGTATAGGAAATCGTACAATTATCGTTCCAGAAGGAGTTACAGTAACTGAAGAAAATAACACAGTAACAGTAACTGGACCAAAAGGGACTTTATCTCAAGTAATGTTAAAAGATATTACAATGAAACAAGAAGATAATAAGATTACTTTAGAACGTAAAAATGAAAACGCTAAAGCTATGCACGGTACAATGAATGCTTTAATTCACAACATGATTGAAGGTGTTACAAAAGGATTTGAAAAAGGATTAGAAATCATTGGTGTTGGATATCGTTTCAATGTTCAAGGTAAAAAATTAGTAATTAGTGCTGGTTATTCTCATCCAGTAGAGATGGAAATTCCAGAAGGATTAACAGTAGAAGCTAACGGAAATACTGAGATTACTGTTAAAGGTATTGATAAGGTATTAGTTGGAGAATTCGCTGCTAATGTAAGAAAAGTAAGACAACCTGAACCATACAAAGGTAAAGGTATTCGTTACAAAGACGAGCATGTTCGTCGTAAAGAAGGAAAGAAAGCTGCTTAATAAGTAGGAAAGGAGAAAACAAAGTATGATAAAGAAAGAATCTCGTAATAGTATGCGTGTTGTTCGCCATGAAAGAGTTCGTAAGAATATTTTCGGAACAAGCGAAGTACCAAGATTATGCGTATTCCGTTCTAATACAGGAATCTATGCACAAATTATCGATGATGAAACTAGAACTACTCTTGTATCTGCTTCCTCATTAGACAAAGATTTAAAAATTGCAAACGGAAGTAATGTAGAAGCAGCTAAAGTTGTTGGTGAAGCAATCGCTAAAAAAGCAACAAAAGCAAAAATTACAAAAGTGGTATTTGATAGAGGAGGATACCTTTATCATGGACGTGTAAAAGCTTTAGCAGAAGCTGCACGTGAAAATGGATTAGAATTCTAATAGGAGGGTATTATGCAAAGAAAGTCTCAAGAACCTAGAGAAAAGTTGTATGAAGAATTAGTAATCGACGTTAAAAGCGTAGTAAAAGTTACTAAAGGTGGACGTCGTAGAAGATATTCAGCAACTGTTGTTGTAGGTGACCGTAAAGGTAAAGTTGGATTAGGTATTGGTAAAGCTAACGAAGTACCTGATGCAATTAAGAAAGCAATTCAAGATGCAAATAAGAAAATGATCACAATACCTCTAATCGATGGAAGAACAGTAGCTCATGAAATGGTAGGAACTAGTGGTGCTGCTAGAGTAATTATTAAACCAGCTCCAGCTGGTACTGGTATCATTGCTGGTGGATCTGTTCGTGCTATCTTAGAATTAGCAGGAATTCGTGATGTTGTCTCTAAATCACTAGGAGCAAGAACTAAAATTAATACTGCAACTGCTGCATTAAATGCATTAAAAGCAATGAAAACTGTTGAACAGGTAGCAGCACTTCGCGGTAAAACAGTAGAGGAGATATTAGGATAATGAAATTACATGAATTAGAGAAAAATATCGGTGCTACTCATGCAAGAAAACGTGTAGGACGCGGTCCAGGTAGTGGTCTTGGTAAAACATGTGGACGCGGACAAAAAGGACAAAAAGCACGTAGTGGTAGTAGTATCAATCCAGTATTTGAAGGTGGACAATTACCATTATATAGAAGACTTCCAAAGAGAGGTTTCACAAATGCATTATTCAAAGTTAAATATGCTACAGTTAATGTAGGAGATTTAAATGTATTTGAAGATGGTACTGTAGTAACACCTGCATTATTAATGGAAAAAGGAATTATTAACAAACAATTAGATGGACTTAAAGTTTTAGGAAATGGAAAGTTAGAGCATAAATTAACTATTCAAGCAAATAAATTTTCAACAAGCGCATTAGAAAAGATCAAAGAATCAGGAAGTAAAGCTGAGGTGATCTAGTATGTTCAAAACTATGAAGCAATTATTTACCTCAGGAAATAAAGATTTACGTCATCGTATCTACTTTACTCTTGGGGCACTAATGATCTTCATATTGGGTATTTCGATTCGAGTTCCAGGAACACAAGATTTAACCAGCAATCTAGGATTTTTAGAATTAGTCAACACTTTAGGTGGTGGCGCATTACAAAATTTTTCAATTTTTGCATTAGGGGTTATGCCATATATTACAGCATCAATCATTATGCAATTATTACAAATGGATATCATTCCATACTTTGCTGAACTAAGTAAGCAAGGTGCAACTGGTAGACAAAAGTTAAACCAAATTACTAGATATTTAGGAATTGCATTTGCTTTTATTGAAGGTTATGCATTTGCATTTGCCTTCATTGGAAAAACTGGTGATGTATTAGAATATTTATACATTGCAACAGTATTAACTGCAGGTACTGCATTCCTATTATGGCTAGGAGATCAGATAACACAAAAAGGAATAGGAAATGGTACCAGTTTAATTATTATGGCAGGTATTATTGCTACTCTTCCTCAAATGTTTATTGATGCTTTTTCTGGACTTGTAGCCTTGGATGGAACTGCACAAGTAATTACATTAGGAATTATAAAATTCATACTATTTGTAGTAGTATATTTTGCAATTGTTATTGGAATGATTTTTGTGCAAGAATCAGAACGAAGAATACCAATCCAATATGCCAATAAATCAACAAGTGCATATGGAAAATCAGCTCAAAGTTTTATGCCAATTAAAATAAACACAGCCGGAGTAATTCCAGTAATCTTTGCATCAAGTTTATTAACAATACCTGGAATTTTGGCTCAAGTAATAAAAAATGAAACATTTACTTTAGTAGTTCAAAAGTATTTAACATATACAACTCCAGTAGGATTCTTAATCTATGTAATATTTATCTTCTTCTTCGCATACTTCTATACGTTTATTCAAGTAAAGCCAGAAGAATTTGCAAAGAATCTACAAGAAAATGGGGGATATATTCCTGGAATTAGACCAGGTGATGATACAAAAAAACACTTAAGTAAAATTTTATCAAGGCTTACTATTTTAGGAGCAACGTTCTTAGTAGTAATTGCTGGATTACCAATTCTATTTTCTAAATTAACAAGCTTACCTACAAGCGTATCTATTGGAGGTACAGGATTATTAATCGTTGTAGGTGTAGCACTTGAAACTTATAAACAATTGGAAGGAAGTATTTTGACCAGAAGTTATAAGAGAGGATATAGTAGAAGGTAAAGATGAAAAATATTATGTTTATAGCACCACCTGCTGCAGGCAAAGGTACACAAGCGGAATTAGTAGAAGCGAAGTATCACATTCCACATATATCAACGGGAGATATTTTAAGAGAAATATCTAAAGAAGATAGTGAAGTGGGAAATTATATTGCTGAAACATTAGCAAGTGGAAAATTAGTAAAAGATGAAATTACATATCAATTAATTGAGAAAAGATTACAGGAAAAAGATTGTCAAGAAGGTTATATCATCGATGGTTTTCCTCGTAGTTTAGATCAAGCAATTGAATATGATAAAATCCTAAATAAATTAGGATATGAAGTAGGAAATGTAATTTCAATTGTAATCGACGAAAAGACATTAGAAAGAAGAATTACAGGTAGACGTGTTTGTGAAGACTGCCATGCTGTTTACAATATTAATGAGAAG
Source organism: Mycoplasmatota bacterium (assembly GCA_022771205.1). Taxonomy (GTDB): domain Bacteria; phylum Bacillota_I; class Bacilli_A; order RF39; family UBA660; genus Faecimonas. The sequence goes on from JALFCF010000007.1 coordinate 48,407, forward strand.
GAAAGTGCTCCACAAGTCGAATCTGTTTGCGATATCTGTGGTGGAAAACTATATCAAAGAAATGATGACAACTTAGAAGCTTTCCAAACTAGATATAAAATGTATCAAGAAAAAACAGAACCAATTATTGACCATTATAGACAACAAGGTGTATTACATGAAGTAAATGGAAATGATACTATCGAAAATGTCTTTCGTGAGATAGACAAAATTATCAGCAAATCATCAAAATAAATGGAGATGAAGAATAATGATAACAATTAAAAGCAAAAGAGAAGTTGAATTATTAAAAATAGCTGGTAATATAGTATATCAAACCCATCAGTATCTAAAGCCATATATAAAAGAAGGAATGACAACTAAAGAACTAGATAAGTTAGCAGAGGACTTCATAAGAAGCAAAGATGCTACTCCTTCTTTTAAAGGATACGAAGGGTTTCCATCTACACTATGTACAAGTATCAATTCAGAAGTAGTTCATGGGTTTCCAAGTGATAGAAAATTAAAAAATGGAGACATTATTTCTATCGATATTGGTGCATGTTACAAAGGATACCATGGAGATTCTGCTTGGACTTACACAGTAGGAGAAGTAGATGAAAAAACAAGAAAGTTACTAGAAGATACTGAAAAATCTCTATTTATAGGTTTAACACAAGTAAAACCTGGAAATAGAATAGGAGATATAGGCTATGCGATTGAACAGTACGCCCATAAGCATAACCTAGGTGTCGTAAAAGAACTATGTGGTCACGGAGTAGGAACTTCTGTTCATGAAGATCCAGAAGTGCCAAATTATGGTATTCCAAATACTGGTCCAAGACTAAAAGAAGGTATGGTAATAGCTGTAGAACCAATGTTGACATTGGGAAGACCTGATATATTTGTTCATGATAACAATTGGACAATTGATACACAAGATGGTAGCTTATCAGCACACTTTGAACATACAGTAGTAGTGACAAAAGATGGATATCAAATCTTGACAGGAGAGTGATAAAGATGGCCAAAGAAGATACAATTGAAATTGAAGGTAAAGTTCTTGAAATTATCCCAGGTGGGAAATTTAAAGTTCAACTAGAAAATGGACACATTGTGGAAGCTCACGTTTCTGGTAAAATACGAATGAACTATATTCGTATCTTAGCAGGAGATACCGTAATGATAGAACTTTCGCCTTATGATTTAACACGTGGGCGTATAACCTATCGTAAATAATAGGAGGGATAAAATGAAAGTAAAAGCATCAGTTAAACCAATTTGCGATAAATGTAAAGTCGTAAAACGTAAAGGTAGAATAATGATAATTTGTGAGAATCCAAAACACAAACAAAGACAAGGATAATTTTTAGGAGGTGTAATTAATGGCACGTATTAAAGGTGTAGATATTCCAAATGATAAACACATTTGCATTTCATTAACTTATATTTATGGTATTGGACAAAGTTTAGCTAAACAAATTTTAAAGGCAGTAAATATTGATCCAACTACAAAAACAAAAGATTTATCTCAAGAAGATTTAGTTAAAATTCGTGACGAAATTAACAAACATTTAACAGAAGGTGATCTTCGTCGTGAAGTAAGTATGAACATCAAGACTAAAATGGAAATTAATTCATACGAAGGAAGTCGCCATAAAAAAGGATTACCTGTAAGAGGACAAAGAACAAATCGTAATGCACGTACTCGTAAAGGTAAAGGAAAAGTAGTAGCTAATAAGAAAAAAGCTTAGTTAACTTAATGAAAGAAATTTTAAAGGAGGTAAACTTAGATGGCTTACAAAACTAGAAAAAGAAAAGTTAAAAAGAATGTTCCTGAAGGTATTGCACATATTCATTCAACATTCAACAATACAATTACTACAATCACAGATAAGGATGGTAACGTAATTAGCTGGGCATCATCTGGAGCTATCGGATTTAAAGGTAGTAAAAAATCAACTCCATTTGCTGCTGGTATGGCTGCAGAAGCTGCTGGTAAAGCTGCATATGATATGGGTATGCGTAAAGTAGAAGTACGTGTAAAAGGTTTAGGACCAGGTAGAGAAACAGCAATCCGTTCACTTCAAACAGCAGGTTTAGAAGTAACTACAATTGTTGACGTTACACCAATACCACACAATGGATGTCGTCCACCAAAACGTCCACGTGTATAATTAATGAATAAGGGAGGTTAGTTTCATGTTACAATTTGAAAAACCAATTTATAAAATAACAGATTCTGTAGAAAGCAATTTCTATGGTAGATTTGAATTAGAACCATTAGAAAGAGGATTTGGAACTACAATTGGTAATGCATTAAGAAGAGTAATGTTATCATCTCTTCCTGGTAGTGCTATTAGTAGTATTAAAATCGATGGTGTTCTTCATGAATTCCAAACAATTGAAGGTGTTTATGAGGATGTTACTACAATTATTTTAAATTTAAAAGGTGTAGTATTTAAAAATCATTCAAACGAAGAAAAAATTGTTCGTATCAATACAACAAAAGAAGGGGAAATCACTGCTGGAGATATTGAACACGATGCTGATATCGAAGTAATTAACAAAGATAAAGTTATCGCTACATTATCTAAAGGAGCTTCTCTAAATATGGAAATGACTGTATCAAACGGTCGTGGATATGTAAGAAGTGAAGACAACAAGAAAATACATGATATTAAAAAGGCAGGAGTTATAGCTATTGACTCATTATATTCTCCAATCGAAAGAGTATCATATGAAGTTGCAAACGCTCGTGTTGGACAAGATGAAAGTTATGATAAATTAATTTTAGACGTATGGACAAATGGTTCTATGAAACCAGAAGAAGCAATTGCTTTAGCTTCAAGAATTTTAATTGAACATTTCACAATTTTAACAGATTTATCATCAATCGCTGATGTAAGTGGAATGATGATTGAAAAAACAGAAGATCCAAAAGTAAAAGCTTTAGAAACATCTATTGAAGATTTAGATTTTTCTGTAAGAGCTTATAACTGCTTAAAGAGAGCTGGAATTCATACTTTACAAGATCTTGTTAATAAGAGTGAATCAGACATGATGAAAATCCGTAATCTAGGAAAGAAATCTTTAAAAGAAGTATTAGACAAAATTAGAGATATGGGCCTAGTATTACGTGATGACGACTAAAATATAAGGAGGAAATAACTATGAGAAAATTAGGTGTAGATAATAAACATAGAAGAAGTATGCTAGCTACTATGACAAAACAAGTAATAGTAAACGAAAGCATTACTACAACTGAAACTAGAGCCAAAGAAGTTCGTAAGTTTGTTGAAAAAATGATTACTTACGGTAAAAAAGGTGATTTAGTTTCTCGTCGTAAAGCATTAGCATTCTTACATAATGACAAAAAAGTTGTGGATAAAGTTTTCCATGATTTAGCAAAACGTTATGAAAATCGTAATGGTGGATATACTCAAATTTTAAAATTATCTGAACGTCGTGGAGACAACTCTTTAATGGTAATTTTAAAATTAGTAGATGAAGCTAAACCAGAAGAAAAGAAACCTGCTAAAAAGAAAGAAGCAGAAGAAAAATAAGACACAAAGTTGTGTCTTATTTTATTTTGTGATAATATAAAGTCAGGTAATAAAAATGTTTGAAAAATTTAAGAATGATCCATTTTTTTCGAGCTCAACAAGAAAAAATGAATGCAGCAGAAAAATTAGCAAACAAAGAAGGAGAAATATATAAAAATATTGGAGAATATATATCTGAAAAAGAAGGAAATGGGTATATTTCAGAAGAAGAATTTCTAGCAAGTTCTTGGTTAAAAGAAAATATAGAATGGAATATGCTGAAATTATGAAATATTTAGATACAATTGAGTTAACTCCTGGACAAGTTGCTATGGGAGACACAAAAGATAGTATGCTACACCGTGCTTCATTAGATTATTCTGTATTGTCTGGAACAATTTCAACATTATATGGAAAAGAGCAAGGGGAAGAGTTTAGAAAAAACTATGATTTAAATAGACTAATAAGAGTACCAGAAGAGGATAGATTAAAAATACATAAAGAATTTCAAAATATAGATCAAAGAAAAGATAATTGGAGTGATTTTTCTGAAGTGTTTACAAGACAAAAATCTGAAATGAAGCAACTAGATGAAATACAAGCGCAGAGAAATAATGAGTTAAGAGAAGGTAGAGACAAAATTTTTAATACAGTAAATCAGGGATTAACAAGATTAATCGAGGAAAGTAGAAATGATCAAGTTAGTGATGATGAACTAGAGAATATGTTTAAAGAGTGCTCTTCTCCTAGTATGGATACTTCAAAGAAAAGATAAATTAAGAGTAAAAGGAATGTCAACATTCTTTTTTTTTAACAATTTTTATTATATAATAAAAGAAGAAAAAGAGGTGTCGGTATGAAAGCGTTAATTACAGGAGCATCATCAGGGATTGGCCTAGATATAGCAAGATATTTGGCTACTAAAAAATACGAACTTATTTTAGTTGCTAGAGACAGGGAAAAACTGGAAAAAATTCAAGAAGCATTGCCAACAAAAGTAACAATTATTGTTGCAGATTTATCTAATGAACAAAAGGTAAAAGAATTATATGTATTAACTAAAAAAGAAAATATTGATATTTTAATCAATAATGCGGGTTTTGGAATATTTGGAGAATTTAGTACAACAGATTTACAAAAGGAATTAGACATGATTGATACTAATATTAAAGCGGTTCATATCCTAACTAAAGCCTTTTTAAAGGACATGGAAAAAAGAAATTCAGGCTATATTTTAAATGTAGCATCATCGGCAGCCTTTCAACCCGGACCATTAATGAGTACGTATTATGCGACAAAGTCATATGTATATCAATTATCAGAAGCACTATGGTATGAACAAAAAAAGAAAAAATCAAATGTACAAATATCTGTGTTATGTCCAGGCCCTGTAGAGACTAATTTTAATAATGTAGCAGGAGTAAAATTTGGAGTAAAGCCTTTAAAAAGTACATACGTTGCCAAATATGCAATTGATCAAATGATGGATAAAAAGAAAATGTTGATTATCCCAGGATTTAAAATGAAATGTACAAAATTTTTAGAAAGATTTGTATCAGATAAATTTCTGTTACGTTGTACATATAGAATACAAAAGAAAAAAGCCAAATAATATAATGGCTTTTTTAAGCGAATTATTATATAATAAAACATGAAAACAGGAGGGTCGATATGAAAGAATTGTTAGAAGTTACTAATCTATGTTACAAAGATTTATTTGAAAATATCTCCTTCCAAGTAGAACAAGGAAAATTTATAACTATATCAGGTGCAAATAATTGCGGTAAAACGACATTAATAAGAATATTAAACGGACAAATAGCAACTGAAAAAATGATAAAGTTATTAGGAATGTATAAAGAAGAATATCCACAGAATTTGTGGAAAGAAATTACTGGAGCTATTATACCCCAAGATAATCCTACTTTCTTCTTTAAAACTATAGAAGAAGAATTAAACTATACAATACACCTATTTAAAAAGTCAGAAGAGGAACGACAAGAAACTTATAAAGAAATTATAAAGAAATATAAATTAACAAAATATCAAAAGCAAAATCCAAATGAGGTTTCAGAATTTATTAAGATAAAAATATTATTAGCAGAAAAGCTATTGGGATCTCCACAAATATTATTTTTAGACGACATTTGTGAAGAATTAGAAAAAAAAGAAAAAAAAGAAATAATTAATTTGTTGAGAACACTGCAGTTAGAAACTGGAGTATCTATTGTCATGTCAACAAGTAATTTAAACATTGCATTAGAAAGTGATTACTTATTGATTATTGATGAAAAAAAGATATTATTAGAAGGAAATCCACTATCCATTATAGAAAAAGATAATGTTTTAAACAAAATAGGACTAGAATTACCCTTTATGGTAGACTTATCTGTAAAGTTAAGAGATTATAATTTGGTAGAAAAGACAGAACTAGATATAGACAGGATGGTGGATAACATATGGAAATAGCATTACATAACATAAAAGCAAATGATTGGGAGTTTTCTACGGTATTATCAAGTGAAGATATAATAGGGATAACAGGGGCAGACTATGAAGAGTTTTTAGAAATATTAAGCTTAGAGAAATTGCCAGAAGGCAATATAAATATTAATGAAAACGAAGTAACTTCAGAAAATTATTTGGAATATTATCAACAAATTAGTTTTATAAAAAAAGAATTTACAAAAATGAATTATTTAAATACTGTGAAAGAACATATGGATTATATAATTAACTACTATCATCTTCAAATTAAAAATATAGAAAAAAAAGAAAAAGACTCCTTAAAAATCGTAGGATTAGATGAAACACTATTAAATAGAAATATTACAACTCTTTCTAAATCAGAAAAAAAGAAAGTAGAATTAGCTATTGGTTTATTATCAAACCCAGATATTATTATTTTAGATGATCCATTTAGATTTTTAGATAACAAAAGTAGAAAAAGAATGATTATGGTTTTAAGAAAACTAAAAGAACAATTTCATAAGTTAATCATTATAGGAACTACAGATGAAGATGTTTTGTATCAATATACTGACAAGATGTTATTTTTGAAAAATAAAAGAATTTTCTTAGAGGTAGGAACAGAAGAGGGGTATGAAAGAGTTGATTATTTAAAAAGAAATGGTTTTGCAATCCCCGAAAGAGTTTTATTTACATATAAAGCTATAAAAAAGAAAAAAGTAAAAATAGAATATCATAAAGATATCAGAGATATAATAAAAGATGTATATAAGCATGTCTAACTAATAGGAGGAAATATGAGGTTTTTAATTACACTGTCATATGATGGGACAAATTATAAAGGATATCAAAGTCAACCAGGTATGTATACTATACAAGAACAAATAGAAAAAGCATTAACAAAAATAAACAATGGCAAAAAAACCACCTTTACATCTTCGGGTAGGACAGATAAAGGAGTACATGCCAAAATGCAATGCGGACATGCCGATTTAGATGTAAATATTACTGAATATAAATTAAAAAGAGCAATGAATAGCAATTTACCTGATGATATTCATATAATCAAAACCGAAATCGTTCCAAAAGAGTTCCATGCAAGATATAATGTAATTGAAAAGACTTATGAATACTATATAAATACAGGGGAATATAATCCATTACAACGAAATTATGTTTTTCAATATAACTATCATTTAAATGTAGAAAAAATGAAAGAAGGAATAAAATATTTAGTAGGTGAACATGATTTTCGGTCTTTTGTAACCGAAAATAAAGAAAAGGAAAACTGTATAAGAACAATTTCCACAGCAACTGTGGAAAAAGTAAATAATGATATTATTAAATTTACATTTACAGGAAATGGTTTTCTTCGATATCAGATAAGAAATATGGTAGGAATATTAATTAAAGTAGGTGAAGAAAAAGAATTGCCTGAATATGTAGAAAAGTTTCTAAATAAAAAAGACAGATCAAAAGGTGGAAAAACAGCACCAGCAGAAGGATTATACTTGACGAGTATAAAATATAATATGTAAACATATCAATTAGATATGTTTTTTTGTTCAGATACTATTCAGATTGACAAATTAAGCGTTTTATGATATAATAAGCGCGTCTATTGAGTAAAAGGGGGGAATTGGAATGGAAGCCGTAAAAGACTCCATCCAACAAAGATTAGACAAAATAAAATATAACTACTTACTGTTTTTTCATCCAGAAAAAATAGAAATACCATTAAATATTTCAAAGGAAGAAAAAAATAAGTATATTAAGCAGATTTATCAAGATAAAGCAAATTTACACATAAAATTGGGAGCTAAAAGATTTCAAAAATTTGTAAAAAAATTCGACAAAGCAAAATTTAAATTTATAAAGCGTTATATAAAAGAAGAACGATTATTAAGATGGTCAGATGCCATAGATGACTGCAAAGCAAAAAGAAAGTTGAAAAAGTCGAAGAGTGACCAAGAAAAGCAAAAAATTATTGAAACTTTGAAACGGAGTAAAGTTTTAGTTAGAAAACAATTGAAAGAAGAAAGAACTATTAGCTATTTTTCAGGAGTTGACAAACGTATAGAATTATTTCCAGCATATTTAGAAAGAAATAAAAGGATTCATAAAAAATGTCTAAAAAGGAATGGAATAATTTTAGGAGCAAGCATTAGTTTAGGAATATTTGGAGTACCAATAGTTCCCTGGATTTTAGGGGGATATCAGGTAATAGCAGGATTTAAAAACTTTCAATGTATGAATGCTCAGGATTATTATTTAGCAATAATGAACAAAAGAAAATCAGTAATTGTCAAAAAAAATTTAACAAAAATGCAAGAAACATATAATCAAAACAAAGAACTAATAAAAGGAATAAGTGAAGGAAAAGCGGAAGGTAAAGATTTATATACTAAAGATGGTATATTAGATAGTATAAATACAGTAGAAGGATTGCAACAATTAAAAGCAAGGCTAATAGCCGCTAAACAACAACAAGAAGAAATTATAGAAAAAATGATAACACCATCAGAAAATCAGAATATGAGTAATGATGGAATAATAGTTAAAAATAGGGGGAAATAATATTATGGGAATTTTTGAATCATCAACATTATCATTAACAAATCTAGAACCAACAACATGGACATTAAGTGGTAGTCAAGTTGAATTAACAACATCACTTGGAATTACAACAACAGCTGGAGCCATTTATGCAATAGATGAAGATAAAGATGGCAATAAATATGTTAATCCGAAAAAATTGGCAATGTTACTAGGAGTAGGTCTTGGATCAACAACTCTTTCATCTAGTATAAATCTTCAATCAGTTTTTGCGGAGGAATATCATACTCAAGCGGAGACAATGGGAATAACAGTAGAACAAGAACAAGCAGTAAATGAAACAAGAAATATAGAAGAATGGTTTGAATCATTATCAGACGAAGAACAATTGCAATTGCTATCCAGTATTGATGAAAAAAAGCAAGCGTTAGAAAAAGAACAAACAATAGAAAAAGTAGCAACAAAACATTTATAATAATGAAAAAAAGTATTGATTTTTAATACTTTTTTTAGTATAATCATAACTGGTACATTCGAAATATCCCCACATTAATTAGGTCCTGGGAAAACCTAATTGAAGGTAAAGGAGAGTAATTTATGAAAAGCTATATGCAAAAGAAAGAAACAGTAGAACGTAAATGGTACGTTATTGACGCTGAAGGAAAATCTTTAGGTCGCGTTGCTGCTTTAGCTGCAACATACTTACGTGGAAAACACAAACCAACATATACACCACATATTGACTGTGGAGATAACATCATTATTATCAATGCTGAAAAAGTAGCATTAACAGGAAATAAGTTAAACAACAAAATGTATTATAACCATTCACAATACTTAGGTGGTTTAAGAGAAAGAACTGCTAAAGAAATGATTGAAAAATATCCAGTTGAAATGGTAGAAAGAGCTGTAAAAGGAATGCTACCACATAACAGATTAGGTAGACAAATGTATAAGAAATTATTCGTATATACAGGAAGCGAGCACAAGCATGAGGCACAAAAGCCAGAAATGCTTGAAATGAAATAGGAGGGTTTAAGTTATGGCAAAAGAAAAGAAAAATAGATATTATGGAACTGGTCATAGAAAGACTAGTATTGCTAAAGTTACTTTAACTCCAGGAACTGGAAAAATCACTGTAAATGGTAGAGATGTAAATGAATATTTCCCATCTGAAATTTGTGTAATGGATTTAAGTCAACCACTAGAGTTAACAAATACTAAAGAAATGTTTGATGTTACTGCTACAGTAAGAGGTGGAGGATATACTGGACAAACTGGTGCTATCCGTCATGGTATTACAAAAGCATTATTAGAATATGATTCAACAACTCCAGCTGATTCAGAAAATAGTTTTAGAAAAGTATTAAAAGCTGCTGGGTTTATTACAAGAGATCCTCGTAAGAAAGAACGTAAGAAACCAGGATTGAAAAAAGCACGTCGTGCTCCACAATTCTCAAAACGTTAATTTATACTGTTTCAAAAGCATCGAAAGATGCTTTTTTTTTACTTTCATGTATAAAATAAAAACTATTTCTCTTAAGAAATAGTTTTTATCCTAATGCAACATCTAAAATCATCATAACAGAAAAACCAATCAAAGTGAATAAAGCCATTACGTCCTTCTTTTTATTACTTTGACTTTCTGGAATTAATTCTTCTACTACCACATATATCATAGCACCAGCTGCAAAAGATAATAAAAATGGTAACAATGTTTGAATTTTTAAAACTAAAATCGCTCCAACAATAGCAGCAATAGGTTCTACAGCTCCACTTAATTGTCCAAAGAAAAACGCTTTTTTTCTCGAAAATCCTTCTCTTCTAAGAGGAAGGCTAACAGCACTACCCTCAGGAAAGTTTTGAAGACCAATTCCAAGAGCTAAAGTAAGAGCAGAAGCAAGAGAAGAACCTTCTATGCTGTAAGCAAGAGAGCCAAATGCTACTCCAACAACCAATCCCTCGGGTATGTTATGAAGAGTGATGGAAAAAACCAACATTAAACATCTTTTTAATTTACCAGAAGTAGAAGTATCCATTTTGTTAACCATTTTTTGATGGACAAAATCATAAAGTTTATCTCCTGTAAATAACAGTAATCCTCCACTAAAAAAGCCACAAAACACTACTAACCAAGAAATCATATTCATATTATTTGCCATTTCAATTGCTGGGCTAAGTAAGGACCAAAACGAAGCTGCTATCATAACACCAGCAGAAAATCCTAGCAAAGCATCCATAATTCCTTTTTTTACTTCTTTAAAGAAAAAAACAATAGAAGCACCAAGTAATGTTATAAGCCAAGTAAAAAGAGTAGCAAAAAGGGCTTGGAAAACAGGTGATAAACTGAAAAACCAACCAATCATTATATCTCACCAATATAATGTATTCTATTTTTTATATCTAGTATAGGCAAAAGACCAAATAGCATATAATTAGTAGGTGATTAGATGTTAAAAAAGAAATATAAATCGTTATTATGGATTGTCTTTTTCTCCCTTATGACTTCCCTTCAAATGATCTCTGCTCAAACCCTTCCCTTACAAGATACAATTATCATGGTTGATGCTGGACATGGTGGAAGAGATAGTGGTACTTATTATGGAAGTATTTTAGAAAAAGACATCAATTTAACAATTGCAAAACAACTAGAGAAGGTTTTAACTAAACAAGGAGCAATAGTTTATATGACAAGAAAAAGAGATATTGATTTGTCATCAATATATGATTCTGCCAAAAAAAGAGGAGATTTATATAGAAGACTATTGATGATAAAAGATAAAAATTGTGACTTATATTTATCTATCCATATTAATTGGTATGATGACACTTCCCTAAAAGGAGCAGAAGTTTTATATAATCCTATTAATAAAGATAATAAAAAAATAGCAACATTTATTATGAACAGATTTAGACAAGATTTAGAAAGTGATAGAAACATCAAAATAACAGATTTATATATGTACAAAAATACAACAATACCTGGGGTATTAATTGAATGTGGATATCTATCAAATTTTGAAGAGAGAAAAAAATTGCAAGAGATAAAATATCAAAAGAAATTAGCTAGTACCATAGCTAAGGGAGTAGTAGATTATTTAAAAGCAGATAAAAAAATAAAATATATAATGTAATAATTAGCACACTTCACTTACAGCATACGAAAAGGATTAAATAAATATTGTAAAAGAATAAAAAAAAAGATATAATTAAAATAGAATAAAAAGATAGAGTAAGGTTGGTGATAAAGTGATTGTTAGACTGATAAAGAAAACAAAAATCTATAATTTTACTTTGCCAACAAAGATATCTGGAAATTATTGGATTACAGATAACGACTATTTAGGAAACGTACGAAATTTAATCAATGTAGAAGAATATAATGGACAATGGAAAATAAAAAGTGACTTTGAAACCAAAATTATGTCTGGAGATAAAGAAATAGAATCAGCTATTTTAAAGGACTATAGCTTATTTTTCTTAAAAATAAATACAGATAATGAATATGTATTTTTATATTGTTCTCCAACCATAGATGAAAATGTTAAATGGTTACATTTGAAAACAGAGGGAGAAATTATTATAGGTAATGATTCTAAAGCCCATATTAGCTATAACTATCCATTAGTTTCAAAACAACATGCAAGGTTGATTTATCGTCAAGGAAGATGGGTTGTACAAGATTTAAGCAGTAAGTATGGGACATATGCCAATAATATTGCGATAGGTACAAAAACTCTAGAATACGGTGATATAATTTTCATCATGGGATTAAAAATAATAGTTATGAAAGATTCAATCATAGTAAATAATATAGGTAATTTTTTGAAGTTTGATATGAATACTTTTGAGATGCAATATCCAATTAGTCAAGAACAGATAGAAGTTGATAATCCTGATGAAGAAGGAATCGAATTTTTTAAAGAAGATGATTATTTTTTTAGAGCACCAAGGTTTAAAACAATGATAGAACCTGTAAATATAAAAATTGATCCCCCTCCTAATAAATTAGAAGAAGATAAAACCCCATTAATATATACAGTAGGACCTATGATGACTATGGCAATGATGTCAGTTTCAATGGGATATTCTGCTTTAGTAGGTGTGATTGATGGAACTAGGGATTTATCTACAGCCATGCCAACACTAATTATGTCTTTTGCAATGTTAATGACAATGTTATTATGGCCTATTTTACAAAAGAGATACCAAAGAAAGCAGAGAAAGAAAAAAGAAAAACTGCGTCAAGAAAAATACGCACAATATATTGAAGAAAAACGTAAATTAATAGACACAGAAATGAAGAAACAACGTCAGATTTTGATTGATAACTATGTACCTTTAAATGTAACTAAGGATGTTATTATTAGTAAAAAGAGGAATCTTTGGGAAAGAGAAATTGAACAGGCCGATTTTTTAGATTTACGCTTAGGAATGGGAAATGCAGAATTGCAAGGAAATCTTAGCTTTCCCGAAGAACATTTCTCTTTACAAGATGATAATCTATTACAAGAAGTATATAAATTAGGAGCAGAATCGCATACATTAGAAAATGTACCGATTTCATTGTCTTTTATTAAAAATAGAGTGACAGCCATCATTGGTATGGCAGATACTAAACAATCATTTATAGAAGGATTAATCTTACAAATGATTGCTTATCATAGTTATGAAGATTTAAAAATAGTACTTTTGACGAATGAAAAAAATGAATCTACATGGGACTATTTAAAGATATTACCTCATTGCTGGAGTAATGATAAACAAACACGCTATTTTGCAACAAACTTAGATGAAGCAAAAGAAATATCTCTAGTGTTAGAACAAGAAATTCAAGCAAGAAAATATAAAGACAATAATGGAAAAAGAGAGTTAAACACTTTAGATTATACAAAATACAAGCCATATTATATGATTATTACAGATGATTATAAAATGGTTCGTGATATTGAATTAGTAAAAGATGTTTGTGGATTAGAATTAAATATTGGATTTAGTTTAATAGTTATTAGTCCACGTCTTGTAAATATTCCAAATGAATGTAAAACTTTTATTAGTATTGGAGATAAAAAGTCTGGAGTATTTGAAAATGAGTTAGTATCAAATAAACAAAAAGAATTTGTAGCCGACTTTGATCAGGGACTAAATATCTATGAATGTTGTAAAATATTAGCAAATATTCCAATTGATATATCAAAGGAAAATCAGAGTTTGCCTGGAAGTTTAAGTTTTCTTGAAATGTATAATGTTGGTATGATTGAACAGTTAAACATTTTAAATCGTTGGAAATCAAATGATCCAACTAAATCTTTAGCTGCTCCAGTAGGAGTAGATAAGCACCAAGAGTTATTTAAATTGGATTTACACGAAAAGTTTTATGGTCCACATGGTTTAATCGCCGGTATGACAGGTTCAGGAAAATCAGAGTTTATTATTTCCTATATTTTATCAATGGCTTTAAATTATCATCCATATGAAGTATCATTTGTATTAATTGACTATAAAGGTGGAGGATTAACTGGAGCTTTTGAGAATAAAGAAACGGGAATGAAACTTCCTCATTTAGCAGGAACAATTACTAACTTAGATACGATTGAAATGAATCGGTCTTTAGCTTCTATTCAAAGTGAGTTAAGAAAAAGACAAAGAATGTTCAACGCAGCAAGAGATAGTTTAAATGAAAGTACAATAGACATATATAAATATCAATCGCTTTATAGAAAAGGCTTGGTAAAAGAGCCTATATCACATCTATTCATTATTAGTGATGAGTTTGCAGAATTAAAAGACCAACGTCCAGAATTTATGGATCAATTAATTTCAACTGCTCGTATTGGACGTTCATTAGGTGTACATCTTATTTTAGCAACTCAAAAACCTGCTGGTGTTGTTAATGATCAAATTTGGTCAAACTCTAAATTTAGGGTTTGCTTAAAAGTTCAAGACAAATCAGATAGTATGGATATGATTAAATGTCCAGATGCAGCATCTTTAAAAAATCCAGGAAGGTTTTATTTACAAGTGGGATATAATGAATTATTTGCTTTAGGACAAGCTGCATGGGCTGGAGCACAATATTATCCAACAGAAAAAAGAAAAAAGAAAGTAGATCAATCAGTAAATTTCCTAGATAATGTGGGAAATTATATAAAAACTTTTGATACTAAACAAAAAGATGTTTATATAGAATCAAAAGGAGAAGAAATAACTAATATTGTTAATTATATTGTTCAAACTGCGAAAGAAGAAAATGTTCGTATACCACAACTATGGCTACCTAGAATTCCTAATATAATTTATACTGAAGAGTTAAAACATAAATATAATTATCAGGTAGAAACTAACAATATCAATCCAATTATTGGAGAGTATGATGATCCAGATAATCAACGCCAAAAGTTATTGACTTTACCATTATCAAAAGAAGGAAATACGATTGTTTTTGGTAGTGCTGGTAGTGGTAAAGAATTGATGCTATCTAGCATCATATATTCTAGCATTACTTCTCACGACTCCAAAGAAGTAAATTTTTACATTATAGATTTTGGAGCCGAAACATTAATAATGTTTAAAAAGGCCCCACATGTAGGAGATGTTATATTATCAACTGAAAAAGAAAAATTAGATAATTTATTTAAAATGTTAATTGGAATTATCGATGAACGTAAAAAATTATTTGTTGATTATAATGGTTCTTATGACTTCTATATTAATCACGGTGGAAAACAAATACCAACAATTATAGTAATGATTAATAATGTAGAAGGATTTTTAGATACATATAATGAATATGAAGAATTAATAGGCCAAATAACAAGAGATTGTTTAAAATATGGAGTAATCTTTATTTTAAGTACCAATGGCCCTAACACAGTACGTTATCGATTAAGACAAAACTTCAAACAAAATGTAGTATTACAGTTCAACGATGCTTCAGACTATGGGACTATTATTTCTGGTGTAAGAAAAAAAGAACCATCAAAAGTATATGGACGTGGATTAATCCAACTAGAAGGAATATATGAATTTCAAACTGCTTATGCATATAAGGAAGAAAAACTAACAGAGTATATAAAAATTATTTGTGATAAATTACAGACTATTTGTGAATACAAAGCAAAAAATGTTCCAATATTACCAGAAGTAGTGACAGGTTCACTATTAAAGAATAGCTTTGTTAATTTACAAAAAATTCCAGTAGGAATCAATAAAGAAACATTAGAAATTAGTACAATAAATTTATCTCTAACAGGTATATATACAGTTACTGGAGAAGATATTTCTTCTAATACCGCCTTCTTAGAAAATTGGCTAAAATTACTACAATCTAGGGAAGGTATAAAGTGTCATGTAATTGATGGAAATAGCATCCTAAATGCTAATAATTTGAAAAACATAAATTATAATAGTAGTGATAATCTTGAAAAAACATTAAATTCAATTTATGAAGATACTAATGCAGTGCATATTTGTATGATATTAAGTATTAATAATATATTAAATAAGATGAGCGTTACTGATAAGAGCAAGATAACAGAACTGTTAGATAAGGTAAAATTATCATCAAATGTAAAAATTATTGTAGTAGATACTATTGATAGTATCAAAGCTCTCAATTTTGAAACTTGGTTTAAATCAAATGTATCTTTATCTGATGGTATCTGGTTAGGAAATGGAATAGCAAACCAATTTACTTTAAAAGTAACAACTAACAGTAGAATATTGCGTGCAGAAGTAGAACCTAACTTTGGTTATGTTATTACTAAAGGAAAAGCTGCTCTAACAAAATGGATAACAGAAGAATAAGGAGGCAACTTCATGAATAAAAATAAAATATTAATTGAACTATCAATTCCTTTGATAGAAAAAAATTATGACTTATATATTCCTATAAATAAAAAGGTAGGAACAGTGAAAAAGTTAATAGAAGAAGGTCTCTTAGAAATAACTGATAATGATTATATTATTAAAGAAAATAGTAACTTCTACAGTAAAGAAACAGGAGAAGTATATGATGTTAATAAAACTATAAGAGAGACTGATTTGAAAAATGGGTCAAGAATTATATTGATATAGGGGGAATATTATGAATTATAATGATTATGCTAATGCTATTAATAAAATATTTGAATGTATCAGTAAAATGAAAGCTTCTTGGCCTAATCCTACTAATATTGCTAATATTGAAAAAATAGAAGAGTATCGAAATACAGTAGTAGAAAAATCAAAACAAATTCAAATAGAATTAAGTAAAAAACCACAAATGGAGGAATTGGGTGAATGATAGGAAATATGACCTATGAGCAAGTAGAAATTCTTGCTAAAGAGTTAGAGTCTTCAACAACAATTGTAGAAAATATTACAAAGAATTTGAATATAGAAGAGTTGGAAGATTTTGTTTCTACTGTAGAAGGATACTATAAATATTTAAATACTATAATTGAAATGAATAAAGATGCAGATAAAGCATTGGAAACATTAAAATCAAAAAAATAAGAGCTTTCGATTAAGAAAGCTCTTTTATGTACTCACAAAGTTTAACTTTAGGAAAATAATAAGACAAGATATTTGCATAACTACAACCATTATCAGCTAGATGACATGCTCCACATAAACTAAGACCTAAAAAGTCGCCCCATCCTTTGGTAATAATAGAAATATCATTTTTATTCAAGATAATTGATAAAAACTGTGATTTTAGATGTAATAAGCTTGTAAATTTATTACCATTAATATCTTGACCACCAATAGATAATTTTAAAACTTTTCCATATGGAGATATCTCAGTAATCTTAAATTCACTATCTTTAGTAATTGTAAAATGAAAGATACTACTAAGAAGATCATAGGAGAAAGAAATAGTATCTACATAAAAAGGAGAAGTTGCATCCCATAAACTAGGAACAGAAGAGAGATAGGGATATCTACTATCTTCTAAAGTATGACCAAAGTTACAAATATGAATAAAAGGTAAGATGTATTTATTTTCATAAGTAACAAACATTGCATTTGTTTGACGAATAGCTTCCTTCAACGTTGCAACTACTTTATCATAATCTGGTGCAAAAGCAATTTTATAATAATCAATAGGTTTATATACAAAGAAGTTATTAATAGCCCGAACTAACTTTTCTTCTGTCATCTGTTTGAAAACATAAGTACGATATAAAATAGCCATGGCTTTTAGAACTTCGATAGACAAATTAGGCACCATATTAGTAGCCAACGCTCCAAGTAAAAATTGTTGTAATGAAATTTCTATAATAGACTCATCTTCTAACTGAACAGTTACCATATAATCCACATCATCAAAATTATTTTTACGACTTTCTTGATTAACGACATTTTCCTTAGACATTTGGAAAGCTTTAACAACAATACCATCAATCACAAGATATACCTTATTACCATCAAAATTAATATTATTGTTTTTGATAAAATTGCTAGTACGTCGCTTCAATTCATTATCATCAGCATTTTTACCTAATTCTTTAGAAAACTCATAAGTCATAGTCACATATAAGTATAAAATATTTTCAATCCCATTATTCTTTATCTCATATCTATAAAACATAATATCACCTAAAAGTAGTATGAGAAAAAAGACATATAATATACGAAAAGAAGCTAAAATTCAAAATATTTTAGTTTCTTTTTTAAATTACAATCAAGACCAGTAGTATAACTCAAATTAGTAAAAAGCTTAGTTAAATCAATGTTCTCATCATTTAAATAACGAAAAGTGTCATCAATGATGTTTTTTGCTAACTTAAGAGACTTAAAATATAAATCATAGAAAGACTCTGTACTAGTTATAGAATAAGTAGTAGGATTTCTCCACAAATGATGTTTAAAGTTTAAAAAATCAAAAGTAGTCTGCTGAGAAACATGATAACTAACAAATTCAAAACGCATACATTTTTTTGGAGTAAAAGTATCAAAAAACTTATAGAAAGCTTTCTTAATCCCATATTTATCTTGTCGAAAAGTAGCTAATGCAAATCTCATATTCTTTAACGACTCAAAGTATTTTTTATCCATTTCTGTTAGTTGAAAAACTCGGTTAAATGTATAAGCGATAGCCGAATTCAACTCTTCAGAAAAAGGGGTTAAATCAAAGCAATAACTAGCAATAGGAAAAGTATAAGGACTGTGTTTTTCACGTGCTTCTATTAAGTGATTATCCAAATAAGCTTCCATTAAAGTATGTAAACTATTGTATTTAAATGTGTTAGGCTCGTTTTTACGAAATTTACCAGTTTTATAAAATATAAAAGGATGAATAGTGGAATCCAATACATAGTGAGATATAAAACCACATAAGAAAGAACAAGTATCAATATCGTTTTGTAAATTATTCTCTTTTATATATTCTATAAGAGTAATAAAAAAATCTTGAGATTTCGATGTGTGAAAAACATGTTGAAATTTACGAAGACCATGACTAGATTTTGGAGAAAACAAACGATAGAAAAGAAAAGAATCTGTACTCTGACCAAACATTCTAAGCCTAGAAAGTGAAAGATGATTTTTTATATTAGCTGATAAAGTATCATAAACATCACTTGCAAAATAAGCATGAGTAACACTAGCGGGCATAAAGTTCCTCCTTGTAAATATTAGTAATATTATATCATATAAATTCACAAAAATTTCATACTTTTATAATTGGTTTATGGTATAATCAATAATAGGTGAGAATAATGATAGAAAAACAATTTAAAAACTTAAATGAACAAATTGAAATATTTAAGCATAAGGGAATGATAATTCAAGATGAAAGTTATGCTAAACAAGTTTTATTGCGTGAAAACTACTTTTTCTTAAACGGATATCGTCATCTTTTTTATAAGTCAAATGATGAAAAAAAATTTATTAATGGAACAACTTTTGAAGAATTATATAGTTTGTTCTTATTTGACAGGTCTTTTCGTAACATAATTTTCAAATATTTATTAGTTATAGAAAATAACTTAAAATCTATAACTTCATATCAATTATCTAAAAAATATGGTTATCGTGAAAGAGACTATTTAAGAGCTAAAAACTTTACTCATGATCCTGCCAGACAACGTCAAGTAAATGATTTATTAAAGAAGATGAAACGTCAAATTCGAATTAATGGTAGTCAACATTCAGCAACACTACATTATGTATCTAACTATGGATATATTCCTTTATGGATTTTAGTAAAAGTATTATCATTTGGAATTGTCAGTGAAATGTTTTCTATCTTAAAACCAGAAGATCAAGAAGAAATTGGTAAAATTTATAATGTTGAGGTAGATGATCTTTTAGTATACTTACCTATACTTGCCAATTATAGAAATTTATGTGCTCATGAAGATATTCTTTATGAAAATAGAACTCAAAAACAAATAGATGATACCATATATCATCAAATATTAGATATTCCGAAAGAAAATGGAGAATATATATATGGTAAGCAAGATTTATTTGCTCTTCTAATTATTATGCGTCAAATGTTAATAAAGGAAGATTTTAAAAACATGACCATTGAATTAGAAAATGTCGTTCAAACATTAAATTATAATTTGACATCGATAAAAATAGAAAAGGTACTACATAGAATGGGATTTCCAGAAAATTGGAAAGATTTAGCTGGAATTGAAAGGAGCGTAGATAAAGAGTGAAAAAGAAAGAAAATATGAAGGCAATAGCCTTAGTAGTATTTTCCTTTGTCATGGGTGGAATTATTATGTTCGCCCTATTGAAATGGACCCCTCTAGTAAGTCAAATTTTAGGAACTACTGGAGAAACAGTAGTAACAAAAAATGGTACTCAAATATATGAGAAAAATTCATTAGCAGCCGCAGTTGATAAGATTTATGATGCTGTAGCTATGGTATCTGCATATCAAAATGATACATTAGCATCTACAGGATCTGCATTTGTATATAAAACTGATGATAAGTATGGATACTTATTGACAAACTACCATGTAGTTGAAGGTGCAACTAATGTTAAGGTAACAATGACTGATGATAAAGAAGTTGAAGCGAAGGTTTTAGGTGGGGATGAATATCTAGATTTAGCTGTACTTAGAATAGATAAAAGTAATGTATCTATGGTTGCAAATATTGGAAGTAGTGAAGATATGAATCTAGGTGATACAGTATTTACTGTAGGAACTCCAATGGGAGAAGAATATCGTGGTACAGTAACATCTGGAATTCTTTCTGGAAAAGATCGTATGGTATCAGTAAGTGTTACCAACACAACAACAGGAAACGACTGGGTAATGCGTGTATTACAATTTGATGCATCAATTAATCCCGGAAATAGTGGAGGCCCACTACTAAATGCAAATGGAGAAGTTATTGGTATTTGTTCTCTAAAATTAGTAGATGATGATATAGAAGGTATGGGATTTGCTATACCAATTGAATATGCTATGAATCATATTGAGTCTTTAGAAAAAGGTGAAGAAATTTCTTGGCCAGTATTAGGTGTTTCTATGATAAATGCTAGTGATACAGCAGGATTATATAGAAATCAAATTAATATTGATAGAAACATTACAGAAGGTGTAGTTGTAGTACAAGCAGAAAAAGGATCAGGTGCTTATGATGCTGGTCTAACAACAGGAGATGTAATTACAAAAATAGATGGAAAAGAAGTAAAAGACTCTGC
The DNA here is from genome assembly GCA_022771205.1 of Mycoplasmatota bacterium. GTDB lineage: Bacteria > Bacillota_I > Bacilli_A > RF39 > UBA660 > Faecimonas. Next base: position 69,610 of record JALFCF010000007.1, read on the forward strand.
ATATTTGAGATATGAATTATATCAACACCAAGCTGGAGATACTATAAAAATAACATTTATTAGAAACGGAAAAGAAAATACCGTTGATGTAAAATTAGGAAAAAGTAAGTAAAAGCAATATCTAAGTAATGATATTGCTTTTTTATATAAAGAAATAGATAATACTTTTCTTTTAATTTTGTTTTAAAATAACAAGAAATATGATATAATATAGCCAGCAAAAAGAAGGGAGTGGTATTATGTTAAAAATATATAAAACTAGCACTGTAGAGAAAAAAACAAAAAAAGTAAAAAAAATGACAACAGATTGTTGGATAGACCTAATTGTTCCAACAACAGATGAAATTGACAAAGTAGCAACTCGTACTGGAGTAGATAAAAATTTGATATTGAAACTGTTGGATACAGACGAGTTACCACGTGTAGAACAAGAAGATAACGCAACACTAATTGTTATAGATATTCCCTATTTAGAAGAAAAAGCGGAACATAAATATAAAACTTATCCGTTAGGCATAATTATTACCAATAATAATTATATTATTACTGTTTCTGTCAAGAAAACAACTATGTTAAATGACTTCAAGAGAAACATAGTAAAAGATTTTAGAACTGCTAAAAAAACAAGATTTTTAATTCAAATATTATTAAAAAGTGCTTCTAGTTATTTAAAAGCCTTAAAAGAAGTAAACAATGATATTGAAGCAAAAGAGAAAGTCTTAAAGAAATCAACAGAAAATAAAGACTTAGTAGAATTGTTAGAAACAGAAAAAACATTGGTTTATTTTATAACTTCATTAAAAGCTAATGATGCCGTATTAGAAAAGCTATCAAAAGGAATAGTTTTACCATTGTATGAAGGAGATTTAGACTTGTTAGAAGATGCGATTATTGAAAATAAACAGGCTATTGAAATGGCTGGTATTTACCGAGATATTCTTTCTTCTATCACTGACACATATGCAACAATTATTTCTAACAACTTAAATATAGCAATGAAATTTTTAGCTGCAGCAACAATCGTATTATCTATTCCAACTATGATTTCTTCCTTTTTGGGAATGAATGTTCCGTTAGGAGCAATAGGAAAGGTAAGTAATGCTTTTATTATTATTATTTTACTAGCAGTAATAGTATCATTGATAGTTGCACTACTATTAAAAAGAAAAAATATGCTATAAACATCGAAAGATGTTTTTTTTCTGTCAAATTGTTAATAATATAAACAGAAAGCTTGACTTAAAGTAAAGTATAAGTATTACAATAATATATTAGGAGGCTAAAAATGATAAAAGTCAAAAATGTAACAAAAGTATTTAATGAAACAAATAAAGCTGTTGATAATATCTCTTTTGAAGTGAATCCAGGTGAAATTGTAGGGTTTATAGGACCAAATGGTAGTGGAAAAACTACAACATTAAAATTATTAACAGGAATTTATCAAAAAGATAGTGGTGAAATAACTGTTGCCGGATATGATGTAGATAAAGAGGCACTAGAAGCCAAAAAAAATATTGGTTATATTTCTGATAGTCCCGATATGTTTTTAAGATTAAAAGGAATTGAGTTTTTAAATCTAATTGCCGATATTTATGAGGTTAGTACCACAAAAAGAAAACAAAGAATTAGAGAATTAACAAAAGCGTTTGGGTTAGAAGATATTTTAGAGTCAGAAATGATAAGTTATTCTCATGGTATGAGACAAAAAATGATGGTAATAGCTGCTTTAATTCATGAACCAGATGTATGGATACTAGATGAGCCATTAATCGGACTAGATCCAGAATCAGCTCATCAATTAAAAAAAATGATGAAAGAACATGCTAAAAAAGGACATGCAGTATTGTTTTCAACTCATGTATTAGAAGTAGCTGAAAAGTTATGTGATAGAGTAATTATTATCAAAGAAGGAAAGATAATTTATCAAGGAACACTAAAAGAATTAAAGAAAAAATATAGTAAAAAAGATTTAGAAGAAATCTTCTTAAGGATGGTTCAAGATGAAAATGTACACTAAATTAATAAGAACATTTCTACTATCAGGAGAAATGCCTAAATCTGAAAAAAAAGATAAAGTAAAATTCTATATAACTTTAGGTATCATTGCAACAGTATGTATCTTTATTCCTTGCTTTTTATTAATGACTTTCTTAGTAGGGGCAACAACAGTAGGAATTAAAGAAGAAATATTATCTAATTCCATGTATGCTGGAAATATAGGAAATGGATTGTTGTTAGTAATTCAATTTATCTGTATTTTTTCCATGATATTCGGTTTTAATATAATTTTAAATACATTTTATTTTTCAGGCGATATAGATCACATATTACCATTACCTATTAAACCACAAACACTAATCTCATCAAAGTTTATGGCCGTCTTAATCAGTGAGAGTATAATGGAATTCTTATTCCTATTAGCTGCTTTTTTAGGATATTTAATAGTAACAGATGTTAATATATTAACAGCAGCCATGAGTATTATTGGAGTTTTTACTCTTCCAATATTACCGCTAGTATATTGTGGAATTATTACATTATTAGTAATGAGATTTACTAAATTAATAAAAAATAAAAATAATGTTTTAACTATACTATTATTGGCATCTATTATTATCATCGGTATCATCGCAATTGGTTATGTAAATAATGATAGTATTACAGAATTTGTTAAGATGCTAGCAACAGGAAAAATAAGATTTATTGACATTATGAATTGGATTTTTCCAAGTACTTATTTCTTAGTTAAAGCCGTATCTAATAGTAGCATAGGAGCTTTCTTAATTTATATCATAATTAATGTTTCAGCTTATATAATCTTTATGATACTTGCTGGTAAATTCTATATTCCAGGAGTAAAAAGAATTAGTAATAATGCTATTCATCAAAAAGAAAGTATAATTAAAGTTCTAGCAAATACTAAAAAAGAAAATTACAAAAGAACATATTTGAAGAAAGAATTAAAGTTATTAACACGAACTCCATCTTTTTTTAGTAATTGTGTTTTAAGTAATTTATTATGGCCGATAGTAATAATTTTAATATTTTTAATCCAAGGCCAAGATAATATTATTGTAGAATTTGTAAATCACTATAAGCAACAGGAAAAATTAGGATTACTAGTCGTTTTTATTTCAGTCTTTGCAATATCAGCAATCCTTACAACAGCAAATAGTATTGCTTCTAGCTCTATCTCTAGAGAAGGAAAACATTTTCCATTTATGAAATATATTCCCATAAATTATAAAACACAATTAAATATTAAAGCATTAGTATCAATAATAATAAGTTATAGTTTCAATTTCATTTATTTACTAATTATTTCATATTATTTAGAAACAACATTTTTAGATTTTCTAACTTTTGTGACAGTTTCATTATTATCATGTATTTTCTTTACATATCTAGGAATATATTTAGATACTATTAATCCAAAACTTATTTGGGAAGATGAGTTAAATGCTTTAAGAGGTAATGAAAATACTTTCTTTTCCATGGCAATATCTATGATTATTGCAATTGTCTTAGGTGGTGGAATATATTATTTAAATAAAGTAATATTAATACCATTATCTATACTAAAAGTAATGTTAATAGTTATATTATTAATGGCAAGTGTATTAATATATTATAAGGTGATGAATAAAGGCATAAAAAATATTAAAGAAGTTGAAATATAAAGTCCAATTAGGACTTTTTTTCTTGTTTAGTTACATAAATTTTGCTAAAATATAGTAGGTATAAATAATGAGGAGGTATAAAATGAATATAATAATACAATCTTTAGCTGTTCTATTAGAAGGAATTATATCGTTCTTTTCACCTTGCGTTATACCACTATTACCCTTATATATGGGATATTTAGCAGGAAATGCTAAAGAAAAGACAGAAGATGGTAAAATAATATACAAAAGAAAAAAAGTCTTCTTATATACACTGTTTTTCGTTTTAGGAATTTCCATGTCATTTTTTATTTTAGGACTTTCCTTTACAGTAGTAGGAAACTTTTTCAAAGAATATAAAACAACAATAGCTATCATTGGTGGAATAATTATTATCATATTAGGATTATTTCAACTAAAAATAATTAATTTTAAATTCTTACAAAAAGAAAAAAAGCTAAAAATAAATGTTAATCCTAATAAAATGAATCCATTTGTAGCTTTTGCTATGGGATTTTTATTTAGTTTTGCTTGGACACCATGTGTCGGACCAGCACTATCATCAGTACTAATCATGGCTAGTAGTGCCAAAAGTATGTTAATAGGGAACTTATTAGTTTTAATTTATGCAATAGGATTCATAATACCATTTCTAATACTAGGGTTATTCACAGGAGAAGTCTTAAACTTTTTGAAAAAGAAGCAACATGTTTTAGAAAGAATAGTACAAATTGGTGGGATATTATTAGTTTTAGTGGGAAGTTATATTTTAATTACTAATATAGATTTTAAGGCGTCTTCCAAATTAGAACAAAATTGTGGAATAGATAAAGAAACAGGTCTTGCAAGTTGTAAGACAGGAACCACACAAACAAGTAAAAAAAGTTATAAAGTAGAAAAATTTATACTAAAAGATCAGAATGATAAAAACTATGATTGGAAGGATTATAAAGATAAAGTAGTTTTACTACATTTTTGGTCAACTGACTGTGTTGCCTGTAAAAAGGAAACCAAAGAATTAGAAAGATTATATGAACATTATGGCAAGAATAAAAAAGATGTAATATTTCTTTCAGTAGTATCACCAAAATTAGAGAGAAAAAGTCAAGAAGATATAAAGAAAATAATTAAAAATAGAAAAATAGATTTCCCTGTATTATTTGATAATACTGGAGAGTTTTTCTCAAAATTCGAAATTATTTCATATCCTAATACTTTTATAGTAAAAGATTCCATTATAAAATTAACAATTCCAGGAGCATCAACCTTTGAAAAATTAACAGAATCTGTGGAAAATATAAAAAGCGGAAAATAAAGTATTCACATATATTGTGGATATTTTATTTTTAAACAAAATAATATATAATAAAATAAAAAATCATAAAACTAACAAAATATAAAGGTATAGTCTAATAAATTATGCTTACAATATGACTAAAAGCTTTGAGAAATAAAGATCCATTGTGGAGGAAATTTATGAAAGATAAAAAAATAATATTGATAGTTATAATTGGTACATTATTTTTAATACTAGGGATTATATTGATAATAACAAGGGAACCAAAAGTAGACACTTCAGGATATACCGTAATAGATGATTTAAAAATAGATGTATATAGTAAGAAAAAAGTAAATGATCTAATCAAAAAACTAGATGGCAAACTACTAACAAATAGTAAAATAGATACCGAAAAGTTAGGAAAACAAGAAATAAAATTTATATACGAAAACAAAGATGGTAAAAAAAGAACCGGTATAATTAATGTAAATATAGTTGACCAGGAAGAGCCTCTAGTTTGGTTATCAAATAGTTATAGTGTCAAAGTTGGAAGCCAAATTGATTTAAATGAAGAAATTCTATGTGCCGATAATTATGACAGTAATCCGAACTGTCGAATAGAGGGAGAGTATGATTTAAATACAGCAGGAGTATATAATCTAACTTATGTCGCAACAGATAGTAGTAATAATGAAGAAAAAGTAAACTTTAGATTAAATGTATATGAACCAGAACCTGTTGTAGAAAAAGAAGAAGAAAAACAAGAAGAACCGGTAAGAACAGTATTTAAAGAAGTATTAGAAAATTATAAGAAAGAAAATACTGAAGTAGGAATAGATGTATCAAAGTGGCAAGGAAAAATAGACTTTAAAAAAGTAAAAGAAGCAGGAGCAACGTTTGTAATGATTAGAGTAGGTTCACAGCAAGGTGTTGGAGGACAATACAATTTAGATCCATATTTTAAACAAAATATAGAAAATGCCATAAAAAATGATTTAAAAGTAGGTGTATATTTTTATTCTTATGCCGATAGTAACAAAGAAGCTAAAAAACAAGCAGTCTGGGTATTAAAGCAAATAAAAGGATATAAATTATCATTACCAATAGCTTTTGACTGGGAATGTTATAATAGTTTTAATCAGATGGAACTTAGCCTATTTGGATTAAATGAGGTAGCAGAAAGCTTTTTAGAAAAAATAGAAGATGCTGGACATGATGGTATGCTTTATGGTAGTAAAAACTATTTAAATAGTATATGGAAATATCAAAGTTATGATGTATGGTTAGCTCACTATACAAAGGAAACAGACTACGCATCAGAATATGTTATGTGGCAATTGTGTCAGGATGGACAAATAGATGGAATAAATACAACAGTTGATATAAATGTATTATATAAAAATTAATAATAGTGGAGTAAATAATATGAAAAAAATAACTAATAAAGGATTAACAGATATGGGCATTTGTCCAACTTGCTATGATAGAGATCATAATCATATTATTTTTGGAGATAATAAAAATCAGATGCTATATGAAGATAATGATATAGAATGCTATCTTTGTGGTAATCCAAGAGCAAAAGGTCATACTCTTATATCTACGAAAAAACATTATAAAGATATGTTGGAATTACCAGAAGCATTATGCAAGTATATTTATGCCTTTGCGCAAAAAGTAATGATAATATTAAAAGAGGTTTATCAAGCAGAAAGTATCTATTTATGCACCATGTGTGATGGACCAATGAATCATTTTCATCTCCAATTGATACCAAGATACAAGGAAGAAAAAAGAGGATCTAGTAACTTTGTAAAACCTAGAAAAGAATATATAGAAGAAAAAGATAAAATTAATGAAATTAGAAAAAGACTAAATTGGTCATTAGAAATGGATATTCAAGGATTAAAAAGAGTAGAAGAAATAGATATAGATGAATATTTAAAATTCAGAGAAAGAATAAAAACTACTATGGCAAATCCAGAATGGTTAGGGGATTTTTCCAAAGAAGACCTAGAAAGAAAGTTAAAAAAAGATTCTGAAATATGGATATATTACCAAGACAAGAAACCAGTATGTTCTATGATGTTAATCCCTGCAACACCAGAAGATTTGGAAAAGCTTAATCTGGCTTATAAAGAAACAGAAGTTGTGGATTATGGACCAATGTTTGTAGATCCAACATATAGAGGTAACGGGCTACAATATCAAATGTTAAAAGAACTAGATAAAATAGCAAAACAAAAAGGCTATAAATATGCGATTGTAACAGTACATCCTAATAATACATATTCAATAAGAAATATAGAACAAGACAATTTTAAACTACTAGCAACAAAAACATTTAGTAGAGGAAAAAGAAATATTTATTTAAAAAAATATCTTGACAGCTAAGATTTTAAGTGATAACTTTATTACTAATATTTAAAGAGGTGTAGGTATGAAGTTGTCATCTAAAGAAAAAAAATTCACGCTATTTTCATTGCCTTTAGTTGTATCTCTACGCCCAATAGACTAAAAAGGACACCAAGGATTTATGCCATGGTGCCCTTTGTTTTTTAGGAGGTAGTATGGAAAAATTAACTTTAAATGATTTACTAGCAAAAGTAGCAGAGTATAATATTGAAAATCTTGAGATAGTAAAAAAAGCTTATTATTATGCTGAAGAATTACATAGAGGACAAAAAAGACAAAGTGGTGAAGACTATATTGTTCATCCCTTAAATGTTGCTTATATTTTAGCAGAAATGTATGCAGATAAAGATACAATATGTGCAGCTTTATTACATGATACATTAGAAGATACAGAAATAACAAAAGAACAAATAGCTAAAGATTTTAATGAAACTGTATCTTACTTAGTAGATGGTGTTACAAAAATTAGTAGAATGAATTTTTCTACAAAAGAAGAACAAAATATGGCAAATACAAGAAAAATAATAACTAGCATGAGAAATGACATACGAATTATAATAATAAAACTAGCAGATAGATTACACAATATGAGAACATTACAATACAAGTCAGAAGATAAGCAAAAGGAAAATTCTCAAGAAACATTACTACTTTATGTAAGATTAGCTGATAGAATAGGATTACATGTATTAAAAAGAGAATTAGAAGATTTATCATTACAATACATTAATAATGATGAATATAATCGTATAAAAGAAATGCGATTAAAAGTGGCAGAAGATAGTAAAGAGTGTATTCAAGAAATGCTTGGAACGATAAACGATTTGTTAAATAACCAAAATATTCCTCATGAAGAAATGGTAAGAATAAAAAATATTTATGGAATATACAAAAAGATTCAAAGAGGATATAGACTAACAGAAATTCATGACCTTTTATCGTTAAAAGTGATTGTAGATAATATTAATGATTGTTATCCAACATTAAGATGGATTCATTGGAAATATAAACCTATAAATAGAAAGTTTAAAGATTATATAAGTGTATGCAAACCAAATGGATATCAATCACTACATACCACAATTTTTGGAGAAGATGGTAGATTGGTTCAAACACAAATTAGAACACCCCAAATGAATCAAGTAGCATCTTATGGGCTAGCAGCAAATTGGGGAGACTACCCAGAAAATGCTAATCTGGTAATGCAACAAGAATGGAAAACCAATGATCCATTTTATGACTCTCTAGTAGAAATAGATAGTCAATACGCTAACGATAAAGAATTTGTAGATCAAGTATATAGAGAATTACTAGGAGATAGAATCAGTGTATATACTCAAACTGGAAAATTAGAGTTACCAAAAGGAGCAACTCCAATAGATGTTGCTTATAATATTCATACAGAAGTAGGAAATAACATGGTTGGTGCTATTATCAATGGAAAAGAAGCTGAAATAGGAAAACAATTAAAGCAAAATGATAATGTAAGAATAATTACAGATGATACTTCCATAGGTCCAAATGCTTCATGGTTAACTCAAACTGCTACAACTAAAGCTAAAAGAAAAATAAAAGAAGCCATAAGAATTTAAAACATTGACAATAATCAGTAAAATAGAATAGTTTCTATTTTTTTTTGTGACCAAAATTTATTTTTCACATACGTTAAGGTAGAGGTGAAAAAGATGAACGGTAGAAAAATAACAGGTGTAGTAGTAGACAGTGGCCATGGTGGAAGTGACCCTGGAGCAGTAAGTGGTAACTTAAAAGAAAAAGACTTCAACTTAGAAGCGGCAAACTATATGACTAAAAGACTAAAAGAATTAGGAATACCAGTAGTATCAGTAAAAACAACAGATGAAGATATTTCAAAAACTGAAAGATTAAAAAAAGCAAATGAAGCTTTTAATGGAGATCCTAATGCAATTTTGATATCTAATCACATAAACTCCGGAGGTGGCGAAGGTGCTGAAATTGTTTATGCCCTTCGTAATGATGATACGTTAGCTAGTATAGCTCTAGAAAATATTGGTGATGCTGGACAAAAAATGCGAAAAATTTATCAGAGAAGATTACCAGAAGATCCTAGTAAAGACTATTACTACATCATCAGAGAGACACCACCAATGCAATCATTACTAGTAGAATATGGTTTTATTGATAATAGTGCAGATCAAAAAAAGTTACAAAATAATTTAACTGACTATGTAGAAGGAGTAGTAAAAGCAATTGCTGATTATGGTGGTTATACCTATACTCCACCAGGAATGAGTAATGGTGGTACATATATTGTAGAAAAAGGTGATACCTTATCTAGTATAGCTAAAAAATTTAATACAACTGTTTCTGAATTAAAACAATTAAATGATTTAACTACAGATTTTATTCAAGTTGGACAAATGCTATATATTTCTAGCCCAACATCATCTACTACATATAAAACTTATACAGTAGTAAAAGGTGATACGATTTTTATGGGGAATAATGAGTAATATTATAATGTGTATATAATTTTATTTTCTTTTTATAGTATAATAGAAATATATAAAAAAAGATGTGAATAATAAATGACTGTATTTTTACAAGTTGTATTTATTTTTTATTTAGGAAGTACTTTTGGATGGACAATATAATTGTTTTTTAGAAGAATTGTTCATAAAAAATGGGTTAATCCAGGCTTTTTAATTGGTCCTTATTTACTAATATATGGATTTGGATTGTTTTTTTTAACAAACATATATTTTATTTTTCAAAGTCAATCAATTAATCCTATTATAATTATTTTATTGATGGGTTTTGTTATGACTCTTATAGAACTAATAGGTAGATTAATTAGTTTAAAAAATAAAATAAGATTATGAGATTATAGAGATAGATGGTTAAATTATAAAGGAATTATTTGCCCATTATTTAGTGTAATATGGACTATTGTAGGGGCTTTGTATTATTATATAATTGCAGAAGATATAATTAATGCGTTAGGTTGATTTAGTGAAAATATAGCTTTTTCATATATTCTTGGAATTTTTACTGGATTAATAATTATAGATGCATTTTATTCATGCAAACTATATTCAAAGATTAAAAAATATGCTAAAGAAAATAATATTATTATTAAATATGAACAATTGAAAGTTGATATTAAAGAATTTCAGAAGAGTGCAAGAGAAAAATATTCTTTTTTGAGTCCTTTTAATCAAACTAAGCCTTTAAAAAATTATTTGAATTTATATAAAGAAAAAACAAAAAAATAGGGTAAATTTAATTAACCCTATTTTTATATAAATTGTTTAGAAAAGTAATTATAATTATTCAAACTTTGTCAGGAATTAATTTATCAAAATATAATAATAACTCTTCTTTTGTATATTTATTTTTATTTTTAACCCAATCGATGCCTATGTTTACAATACCTCCTATATAAAATTTTGTAATAACATCTATCGGAATAATAGATATTATATTATTATTTTTTAATCTACTAGTTAAATCTCTATAGCTAACATCAATTAGAAAATCCATTACAATTCCATTTTTGTCATTTTTAAGTATAGAATTGTAAGTTTCTCTTTTCTCATCAACATGATTAATTAATATTTTTAGAAATTCCATAAAATAGTTTTTTGATATATCTTCTTCTTTGTTTTCCTTCAGTTCACGTTCTAAATTATTTTTTAAATCATTTATCATTGCTAATAAAAGGTCATATTTGTCTTCGTAGTGCGCATAAAATGTTGAACGATTAATTAAAGCTTGATCACATATATCGGATATTTTAATTTTTTCAAAGTCTTTTTGTTCCATCAATGTAATTAATGCTTCAAATAAGACTTTATTTGTTTTGATAATTCTTAAATCAATTTTGTTTTTCATAAAATCACCTAAATTAATTATATATTATTTTTTTTAAGAAAGCAATTATCAAACAAAAAGTTTGATAACTGTATATATATATTATTAATTTTTGCTTGTTATCCAACAAAAACTAATATAGTGATGTGTACTTATTTTAAAATTAGCAATAAACTATACAGATGGAGGTGTAAATATGAGAAAAGTTACGGATTTTATAGTGAAAGCAAGATATGTTTTTCTAACACTATTTGTTATATTAGCTATTTTTAGTTTGTATTTGGGGACAAAAGTCAATATAAATGAAGATATCATGAAATATCTACCTGAAACATCTGAAATTAAAATCGGTAAAGATATTATGGATGAAGAATTCATAGAACAAGATTCTTCTGTACTTAATGTTATGTTTAAAGGCTTATCAGATACTGAAAAGGAGGATACTTTAAAAAAATTAGAAAGTATTAATGGTGTAAGCTCAGTTCTTTATGAAAATACAGATGAATATAATAGAGATAAATATACCTTATATGTATTAAATGTTGATGATTATGATCATTCAAAAACAGCAGAAAACGTTTATAATGAAGTAAATGAAATGAAACCAGAAGCTATGAGTGGATCCATATACAATGAATGGAAACCAGTACTTCAAATTTGGATTGTAGTTGTAGCTATTGCTATGGCCATGATAATACTAACAATATTAAGTGAATCGTATATTGAACCATGGTTGTACTTAATATCAATTGGTGTTGCAGTATTCATAAATAAAGGTACAAATATAATATTCCCAAGCGTATCAAATATAACAGATTCAATTGTTGCGATACTTCAACTTGCATTATCTATGGATTATTCAATAATGTTATCTAATAGATATAGACAAGAAAGAGAAAAAGAAAAAGATAAAACTAAAGCTATGAAAAATGCTTTATATAATTCATTTAAAGCAATATCAAGCTCTTCAATTACAACAGTAGTTGGACTATTAGCATTAGTATTTATGAGCTTTACAATTGGAAGAGACCTAGGATTAGTACTTGCAAAAGGTGTTGTATTAAGTTTAGTAAGTATATTCTTCTGTTTACCTGGATTATTAGTTTTATGTGATAAATTAATAATGAATTCGAAAAAGAAAACAATTAATTTTAACTTAAAAGGATTAGGTAAATATAGCTATAAAACAAGATGGGTTCAATTAGTATTTATCATTGCCTCATTTATTGCTGCATATATCTTAAAAGGCAATATCGGTATTTTATATACTGGTACTCAACAAGATGAAGTTGGTAAACACTTCCCATCTACAAATCAAATAGCAATTATTTATGAAAATAAATATGATGAAATAATTACTAAATATTGTAAATCAATCGAAGATGATGAAAAAGTAAATCAAGTATTATGTTATGGTAATACAATAAATGAAAAACTTGCCTATAATGAATTAAATCAAAAATTTAAAGATTTAGGTCAAGATACTGAAATAGATGATTATTTAATTAAAATAATTTACTATAACTATTATAATAAAAATACAAAAGATAGCATGACATTATCTGAATTTACTAAGTTTATTAAATCTGATGTATATTCTAACGAAAAAGTATCAGAGAGTATTGATGATAATATTAAAGAAAACATGGATTTATTAGAAAACTTTGCAACAAAAGATAATGTTAATCAAAAAAGAACAGCAAGCGAAATTGCAAACATTTTAGATATGAACGAAAGTGATGCTAATGATTTATTAATTTATTATAATTCAAAGCATTTAGATACTAAAATGTCTATTAAAGATTTTGTTAATTTTATGATAAATGAAGTTAGGGTAGATCCAAATTATGGTAGTAGTGTTGATGCTAATACTCTTGCATCATTAAAACAATTACAACCATTTATTAATACAAATACTATTAATAAACAAATGACTTCAAATGAGATTGCAAATACTTTTGGTATTGATAAATCATTAGTAGACCAATTATTCTTATTCTACAGAACAACACAAGATTCTAAATCTACAATGACAATTAATGAATTTGCAAATGTTGCACTAAACATGTCTAATCAAGATGCTTATAAAGATATGTTTGATGAAAGTACCATTAAATCATTAAACATGTTATCTACATTAAGTAGTGAACAAATAATTACTAATGAATTAGATGTGTCATCTATGAAAACATCACTTAATAATTTAGGATTAAGTTTAGATGATAATACAATGTCACTTTTATATATTTACTATACAGGATATAATACAAATTCTAAACTAACATTAAATGGATTTGCAAATGTTGCGTTAAATATGGCAGAGCAAGATGCTTACAAATCATATTTTAGTGAAGATACAAAAAAATCATTGCAAACAATAGTGACACTTAATTCATATTATGATACAGTACTTCCTAATGCCAATTTATATTCAATGTTTGGAATAGATGCAGAAACTGGTGCAAAATTAAATTATGCAATAACTGGAGATTTGTCTGGTAGTTATAGTATGACGCCATTACAATTTGTAAATACATTATTACAAACTCCAGAAATAACTTCTGAGTTAAATAGTAATCAAATCTCACAATTAAGTACTGCTCTTTATGTAATGAGTAATATAACTACAACATATAGTGTAGATGAATTAACAAATGCTTTACAAGAAAATAAAACTATTGTAAGTGTTGTTTATGGTGTATATGATTATCAAAATGGTAATCTTAAGAATATATCAGTTAGAAATTTAATTAATTTTCTATATGAAAATAAATCAAATCCATTTTTATCTGATAAATTATCTACAGCTAGCACTATGTTAGATTTAACATACAAGATAGTTAATAATACAAATACAAGATATACATATAAAGAAATGGCTGCATTAATAGAGCAAAACGAATCTACAGTTAAAAATATTTATGGTGTAGCTGATTATAGTGGTTTAACTACAACAATGAATCCACTTGAATTTGTTAATTTAATATTAAATAATAAAGATAATGAATTACTAAAAGGTAAAATTGATAATAGCACAATTAGTACTTTAAATTTAGTTAAAAAAGTAATGGAATCTACATTAAATAACACTAAATATAATGCAACTGATCTTGCTAAATTACTTGGTAGTGATAAAGATACATTAAGTTTAGTATTATCACTATACAATTCAAGATATATTAAAGCTAATAGTACTATTTCATTAATTGATTTTACTAATTTTATAATTAGTGATGTTATTCCTAATCCAACATATTCTAGTAAAATCGATAATGAATCAAAAGATAAATTAAATACTGTTAATGCTATTATGAATAATACATTAAATGGAACTAAATATAATTCTTTAGATTTATACAATGTATTAAATAAATTAAGTGATGGATTAGATTACAATTTAATTGATATAGTATATACATACTATGGAAGTAAAAATAATTATGATGATTCATGGAAATTGACAGTAGAAGAAATAGTAAATTATTTAAATAATGATTTATTAAAAGATGAAAAATATTCAAGTTTCTTAGACGCAGATATGACAAAAACAATTAAAGATGCTAAGAATACAATCGATGATGCTAAAAAATTATTAGTATCTGATAAATATTCAAGAGCAATAATTAATTCTAAATATGGTGCTGAAGACAAAGATACATTTAAATTTATCCAAAATGCATTAGATACAGTAGGAGAAAATGATGGTGTATATGTTGTTGGAGAGTCTCCAATGGCACTTGAAATGAGTCAATCATTCAATGGCGAATTAAATTACATTACAATTCTAACAATGATATTTATATTTGTAGTTGTAGCAATTACATTCAAAGATTTATTAGTACCACTAATCTTAGTATTAATGATTCAATGTGCTGTATATGTTACAATGGCAGTATTATCAATTACAGGATCAAGCGTATATTTCATAGCATTATTAATAGTTCAAGCTATTTTAATGGGAGCTACAATAGACTATGCAATTGTATATACAACTTATTATAAAGAGATGAGAGAAACAATGGGAGTAAGAGACTCATTAGTAAACGCTTATAATAAATCTATTCATACAATACTTTCATCATCATCTATTTTAATAATTGTTACATTAGTAGTTGCATCATTCTCTGAAGCAATTCCAGCAATGATATGTAAGACTGTATCAGAAGGTACTTTCTGTTCAGTAATTCTAATATTATTTGTACTTCCTGGTGTACTTGCTGCTTTTGATAAATTAATATGTAGGAAAGAATATTATAAATAAAATACAAAATAAAATCATAAAAAAAATAAATAAAAATTAATCATCCTATATAATCAATCGAAGATTAGATAATAGGATGATTTTTTAATTCTTTAATATCTTATAATATAAAGACTTATTTAATAATCATCCTTTATATGAACCTACAAAGTAGGCCCTATTTCGTAAGTGCGAAATAAGAATGGTGTATACACAAGTCCTTATTTTATAAGGGAAAGCGCATGTTGTTACACCATCTTCTTATCCTGCTGTTTTATAATTTAATAAATTATGAATTGTTTTAGGATGGTAGACAAAACTTACTATAGTAAATGACTTGACTCTCATATTTTAAGAGAGGTATCATCCAAGCAAAAGGAGATGATGTCTATGAATATGAAGGAGGATTATGAGATTAAGTAATATAACTGAGTATGCAAAAACCATACCAAGTAATATTACAAAAATAAAAACCATAGAATTAATTGGAGGTATCAAACTCTATGGTTAAATACAAAGTTAATTTGAAATTTAAAGATACTTATAAATCTTTAAATGAAATAATAACTGAAGTATTAAAAATAGAATTACAAAAGAGATTAAACATGATTTGCAATTATTTGAATAGAGAGCTACCATGTAATCACACTCATTATTCCCAAGTAGAAGGGAGTAGTAATTAATGGTAGGGAATAGTAGTTTTAAAGTAGGACTTTATATAAGATTATCAAGAGATGATGGAAATGTAGAATCTGATAGTATTGTTAGTCAAAGAAGTTTACTTAATCAATATATTAAAGAGAACAATTATTGTGTAGTAGATGAATATGTAGATGATGGATTTTCTGGAACTAATTTTGATAGACCAGCGTTTATTAGAATGATGAATGATATTGAAATAGGTAAGATCAATATGATTATTACCAAAGATATGTCAAGATTAGGCAGAGATTATATAGGTACAGGAGAATTAATAGAAAAATATTTTCCAAATAATAATATTAGGTATATTGCTATTAATGATGGTATAGATACTTTTATAGACAATACCAATAATGATATTGCACCATTTAAAGCAATAATGAATGATATGTATGCCAAAGATATTTCTAAAAAGATTAAAAGTAGTCTACATTCTAGAATGAAAGATGGTTTATATGTATCAGGAAGATGTCCATTTGGTTATCAAAAGGATCCAAATAATAAAAATCATTTAGTAATAAATGAAGAACAAGCAGAAGTAGTTAAATTAATATTTGATTTAGCACTCAAAGGTAATACATATCATTATATTGCTCAAGAACTTACTAAAAGGAAAATTAAAACACCAGCATCTTATTACAACTATGTATGGAATACTAAGTGTATAAATACTAATTGTATTTCACAAGAATATGGAGTATGGGTAGATACAACTATAAAAGCAATTTTAACTAATAGAATATATACTGGAGATGCAGTCCAAGGTAAAACTAAAAAAATAAATTATAAACTAAAAAAGACAGTTAAAAATAATCCAGATGATTACATTATAGTTGAAAACACACACGAAGCAATTATTGACAAGAGTACATTTAATTATGTACAAACTATACTACCTAAAAATGTTAAAAGACCAGAAAAGAAAAGGTTTTATTTATTAGATGGATTATTATATTGTGGGGATTGCAAGCACAGAATAACAATAAGATATCAAAATAAAACAGGAAGAAGTTATACTACTTGTGATTACTATAGAACATATTCAAAATATCATGTCTGTACAACCCATACAAATAATTATGAAGTATTAGAAAGTGTTATTTTAGATAATATAAGAGAAGTATGTAAAAAATATTTAGATAAAAACAAGATAAAAGAATCTATTAATAATATAAAGTTTGAAGATAATACATTAAAGATAAAAAAACAAATTGAAAGTCTAGAAATAACAAGTAATAAACTAACTGAAAGTCTAGATAAAACTTATATGGATAGGCTAAAAGGAATAATAGATGAAGAGCAATACTTAAGAGTAAGTGAAAATATAAAAAAAGAAATAGATAAAAATAAAAAGAATATTGATAATCTTAAAAATGAAAGTATAGAATCAAATAAAATAGACAATAAACAAATAGAAAAATATATTAATGAATTTTTATCATTAGATAATCCAACTAGAGAATTAATAATTATTTTAGTTGAAAAAATCTATATCTATCAAGATAAGACGATAGATATTATATTTACATTTAAAAATGTTACATAAAAATTGTATCAGGTGATACACTATATGGTATTGCAAATAAGTATAATATAAGTGTAGATGAATTAAAAGCTATCAATAATTTAACAAGTAATACCTTATATATAGGTCAACAATTAAAAGTCCCAGGAAAAGAAACGGAAGAAACTGATGACTATGAAATTTATACGGTAGTAAAAGGAGATAGCTTATGGTTAATATCTCAAAAATATGATGTTCCAGTAGATGATTTAATTGAGATTAATAATTTGGAAACTGTAAACTTACAAATAGGAGATAAGTTAAAAATACCAAAGTCAAATTCTAAAAAAACATACACAGTACAAAAGGGAGACAGTCTATGGTCAATTGCTAAAAAGTACAATGTAGGTGTAGAAGAATTAAAGTTGGCCAACAATTTGACTAGTAATCTACTATCAATTGGTCAAAAGTTAATAATTCCATAAGAAAAGATTGCTTTAACAAAGCAATCTCTTTTTATTCTAAATTAAGTTTCTTATTAAACGCCCATACTGCAAGGAAATAATAAGCAATGATAAATAAAACAGAAATAATTAATGAAAGTCCTAAAAATCCATTGATTAATCCAAAATCAGAAATATTAGAAGCTTGTATATATTTTTGATAATTAGAATCAAATAACATAAATGGTAACATCAGAATAACAGAACCAATCTGAGTAACATTGTATAAAACAAAACCATAGATGATTGAATAAATAATCTTATTATTATGCTTCTGTCCTAAAGCAATAGATGCATATATCATAATCTGGTTAAGTAAAACACCTATAAAAATAGATAGGATCATAAGCATAAAGAAAGTTTTATCTATATATCCTAAAACTTTTATTAAAGTATTAATTGCTTTGTTATCAAACCATACTCCATATACACCAACAAGTAATAATAAGAAAACCATAACAACAGATATCATTAAATAAACAGAAGCACTAATAGCTTTAGAAAGTATTAAATTACTTTTAGAAACTGGAATAGTGTGCATCAAATAACCTTCATCTTTTACTAAGTTTTGATAAAATTTTAAAATAGTAAAAATAAAAGTTAATATAGGAAGTACTATTAAAGCTATTACAAATGCAACACTGATAAATCCGTTAGGAACTGAAAATATAGGAAATTTATCCACCAACATATTAAAGATTCTAGTAAATAAAGCTAATAAAAGAGATATTCCATAAATAGGAAGTAAAGCTTTAGATAAAGATTTAAAATCATATTTTAATAATTTAGTTAACATTTAAATTCCTCCCTAAATAATTTATCAATTGTAGTTTGCCTCTTATTTCTAATTGTATCAGCATCTTCATTTAAAACTATTTTACCTTGATTTATAAATATAACTTGATCTAATATTTTTTCAATATCAGCGATTAAATGTGTACAAATAATAATAGAAGCTCCTTCATTAAAGTTAGTAAGAATTGTATCCAATATATAATCACGACTAGCTGGATCAACTCCTCCAATAGGTTCATCTAAAATATATAATTCTGCTTTTCTACTCATAACCATTATTAATTGAACTTTTTCTTTAGTACCTTTAGACATATTTTTTAATCTATCTGTTTTATTTATTTTCAACTTTTCAAGTAGCTTAGTTGCTTTTTCTTCATCAAAGTCGTCATAAAAGTCTTTAAAAAACTGAATTAATTCAGAAACTTTCATATTCATATTCAAATAAGTTCTCTCTGGTAAATATGAAATTATTTTCTTACTTTCAATACCAGGCTCTTTTCCATTAACCAATATTTCTCCACCAGATGGTTGTAACAAATCATTAATAATTTTTATCATTGTAGTTTTACCACTACCATTAGGACCTAATAATCCATATATTTTTCCTTTTTCAAATGTAATATTAACATCTACTAGAGCTTGTTTTGTACCGTAATTTTTTGACAAATTCTTAAATTCAACTAAACTCATAATATATTTTTCCTTCCTTCTAATAATTTAATAACTTCATTTTTATTTAATCCTAACTCGTTCATATCATTAATGAACTTATCTGTTTTTTCTATTGCCAGTTCTTTTTTTATTTGATGAATAATTTTTTGATTCTCAGTAACAAATTTACCTGATGTTCGTTTTGTGAAAATTAATCCAACATCTTCAAGTTCAGATAAGGAACGTTGAATAGTATTGGGATTAACTCTAATAATAGAGGATAATTCTCTAACAGAAGGTAACTTATCTCCAGGTTTAAAAAAGCCAAGAATAATTTGCAATTTAAGTTTTTCAACTAGTTGTTTATAGATTGGCTTATCTTCATCAAATTCAAAATCCATAAAGACCTCCTTTGTACTAGTTTGTTAATACAGTTATACAATCAAAAATAAAAAAAGTCAATAAAACTGTAAGTTTTATCAAGTTATTAATTAAAAAAAGCATCCATATTTCTTAGTCATAACTCCATTACAAAATAAAAAATAGATAACAAAATTATCTATTTTAGTTAGCTTTGCTTCTAGCAAACCAGATACCAAATCCAATACCTGATACTACAAGAACTAAAGCAATAATAACAACAATATCTGCAGCATAATTTTCTTTATCCGCTTTACCATTTAAAGTTTCAACATAGTCCATAATATCATAACGACTATCTGCATCTTGTTTATATTCTGTTTTTATCTTATCAATAATTTCATCATCATAAGAAGATGTGTATCCATCCCAAGATTGATTACCAATAATAATGTAAGGAACTCCACCCGGTTCTTCCTTTCTGATATCTGCAACTTCATTCATCAAGTCTACATTATCACTATCATACCAAGTTTCATAAGCTACAACATTAAATTTGTCTCCTAGTTCATCTTCAATACTATCAAAAAATTCTTCAGCTTCTGCACAATGTGGACAACCATTTCCATAAAAGAAATATACATTAACAGGTTTGTTATCCTTCGCTAAGACAGTACAAGGAACAAGTAATATACCAATTAACATAACAAATAGAAACTTTAATTTTTTCATTATCTTCTACCTCCCTTATAAATATAGCATAATTTTATAAATTACACCATGAAAATAGTGTAATCAAAAAAGAAAAAGAAGAAATTTCATTAGATTTTCACAATCTATTTTTCTTCTTTTTCAGCTAGTTTTTTTAATTTTTCCTCTGCTTCTTCCATTGGGATATATAATTTACATTTACAAATACCATCACGAATAAATTCATCACAAGGACATAAAGTAGTTTCGTCTACATTTACTCTACATGGACAATGTCCATTTTTCTTTTCTAAACCCTCAATAATGGCAGAAACATATTTCTTATCTGGATTAATTCTATAGTTTTTCATAACTACCTCCTATATTTATTATATATCAGAACAATTAAAATTTGGTATAAAACTTTCGCTTTGTGTTTCTCCTTCTTGTATAAATGCATATTTGACACCTAAATCTAAAGCAAAATCAATAACATCTTGATATTCTTCATCGCTAACCTTATAGTTCAAATTAGGAAAATCATCAAAATGTTTTAACGGAGTATACTGATTCATCAAACTAATAATTATGTTATCCTTATAAGCGTTATATAAATATTGAACCAATTTTTTAGCATCATCAGCATGTCCTGGTAAGATTAAAATTCTAACAATAACCCCACGAGTCATCAAATCATTTTTTATAACAAATTTACCAACTTGTTTTACCATTTCATCTATAGCCATAGTTGCATAATGAAAATAATCTTTAACATGAGAGTATTGGCAAGCTAGATTATCATCAAAATATTTTAAATCAGCCAAATAAATATCAACAATACCATCCAACATTTGAATAGTAGAAGTGTTTTCATAGCTACTAGTATTATAAACTATAGGTATTTTTAACTCTTTACCTTTTATTTTATGAATAGACGATACGATTTGCGGAACGTAATGAGTCGGCGTCACTAGATTTATATTATTAGCCCCTTTTTCTTGCAAATCTAAACATAATTCTTGTAGGCGTTCTTGAGAAATCTCTTTTCCGTAACCACCAGTGCTAATTTTATAATTCTGACAAAAAATACATTTTAAATTACAATAGGAAAAGAAAATAGTACCACTACCAGCATCACCAGAAATGATAGGCTCTTCCCACATATGTAATCCATGATGAGCAACTTTTATTTTTTCACTAGCCCCACACACACCTACAGTTTTATAACGATTAATATGACAATTTCTAGGGCACAAAGTACATGATTCTAATACGTCCATAAAATCACCTCTTTTACTATAATAGCATAAAGAAGTTGAAATTTAATTATAAAATGTTATAATAAACAACGCATACAAAGGGGATGATACATATGAGAAAAGAAGATTATAAACAGTTAGAAAATAAATTACAACAGAATCTAGAAGTAATAAAAAAAACAGATCCTTTCTTATATAATGAGATGAGAATTATTTATGAAATGTTAAAAGATGCAGAATACCCAACTTCCAAAGGATTAGCTAAAGGACCTTTGCCAAAAGTAACAGTAGAAGAAGCTGTTATCTTAGCTGCGGAATTTCTAGAAAACTGTAGTCCGAAATATAAAGAAAAATTATTAGAAGATTATTCAAATGGAAAGATAGCTTTTAAACCAGAAAAAGAAAGTTTGATAGAGTGGAATTTTTATACATTAGATTACAATATAAACATTGAAAAAACAGATACGATAACAATGGCTTGTGATTTAGTTCATGAATATTTTCATTCTTTAAATTTAAATACATATATTTTAAGATTTGCCCTAACAGAAACTGTATCTATTACAGCAGAACTTATGTTTTTAGAATTTTTAAAAAGAAAAGGTTATAGCGATTATGACCTGAATATTGTAAATCAAAAAAGAAGACACTATTATAATGATAACTTGCATCAGTTAAAACTTGCTTTACCACTATATTTAGATAAAAAGGAAAACAATACTATTACTGAAAAAACTTATAGAAAACTTCCAGAATTTGTAGGAATGTCACAAAGAAATATAGATATAAATTTAGAAAATATCTTAAAAACGGAAAAAAACTGCTTAGAAACGTATGATCATACGATTGGTTATATTCAATCTAGAATGGCTATATGCAAAGGATTATCCTATCAAGATTTAGCCTCATTAAATGAAAGTCTAAAAAATGCTAATTTTAAAGAATTTGAAGATACGCTAATAGGTGATGATTCCGTAGAAACAATACATACATATTCAACAAGAGAAGATTTTGTCTATCGCCCAATACAGTTAGTAAAAAGTAAAGAATAAATAAAAGCCCTCTAACATACACTTTGTTAGGAGGCTTTTATGTTAAATGGACTAACGAACAAAGAAGTAATCGAACAACGAAAAAAATATGGAAGTAATGAAATTACCAGAACTAAACAAAAAGGAATAGGAAAGTTATTTCTAGAGTCATTAGGAGATCCAATAATTAAAATATTATTGATTGCCCTAGGAATAAAAACAATGCTTCTATTTCATGATTTTGATTGGTTTGAAACATTAGGAATTATTATTGCTATTATGATTGCATCACTAATATCAACAATATCCGAGTATGGTAGTGAGGAAGTATTTAAGAAACTTCAATTAGAATCATCTAAATTAAAAAGTAAAGTAAAAAGAGAAGGAAAAATAAATGAAATACCTATTGATGAAATTGTAGTTAAGGATTTAGTTTTATTACAGACAGGAGACAAAATACCAGCAGATGGAATAATACAAGAAGGAACCGTGTTAGTAGATGAGTCTAGTATGAATGGAGAAACAAAAGAAAAAGAAAAAAGAAGAGGTGACAAAGTCTTCAGGGGTACAGTGATATATGCTGAAGAAGCATATATGGAAGTAACGGAAGTAGGAGATCAAACATTCTATGGAAAGATGAGTAAAGAATTACAAGAAACAACAGGGGATAGTCCTTTAAAAATAAGATTAAGAGAATTAGCGAAGTTTATTAGTAAAATAGGGTATGTCAGTGCTGCTTTAGTAGCGTTTTCATATTTATTTACAGAAATAGTAGTAGCCAATTCTTTTAATTTGGAAGAAATAATAAGAACAATAACAGATTTTCCTAAAATAATTAATATCTTAATTTATGCATTAACTTTAAGCGTAACAATCATAGTGGTTGCAGTGCCAGAAGGACTACCTATGATGATTACATTAGTACTATCTTCAAATATGCGCAGGATGTTAAAAAATAATGTTTTAGTAAGAAAAATGGTTGGGATAGAAACAGCAGGTAGTCTAAATATTTTATTTACTGATAAAACAGGAACTTTGACTAAAGGAAAACTTGAAGTTATTGGCTTTCAAGACGGAGCTGGTGAGAAATACAAAACAGAATCGCAACTGGAAAAAAATAAGTTTCTCCACGATCATGTAAAAAATAATTGTCTATATAATAATAGTAGTAATTTCGATGATAATCATCTTCCTATAGGTGGAAATATAACAGATAGAGCAATACTAGCTTTTATTAAATCAAACAGCAATAAGAAATACAAAAAGTTAAAAACAATACCATTTGATAGTAAAAATAAGTTTTCTGGAGCAGTAATAGATATAGGAAAAAAAATAAATTATATTAAAGGAGCACCAGAAAAACTATTACCATTATGTAAAACTTATGTAACAAAATCAGGTCAAAAAGAACCTATAAGAAACAAGGAACAATTAACATTCGAGATAAGACAAAAAACAGAAAAAGGAATTCGTGCGATTTTACTTGCATATAATGATAGTTATATACCCGAGAGATTAGAAAGACTTACGCTGATTGGAATTTTATATATTAAAGATGAAGTGAGAGAAGAAGCAAGAAAAGGAATAGAATTAGTTAGAAAAGCAGGAATTCAAACAGTAATGATTACTGGTGATAATAAAGATACTGCAATAAATATAAGTAAAGAAGTAGGACTATTGACCAGCAAAGAAGAAATCATATTAACTAGCGATGAATTAACAAAACTATCAGATGAACAAGTAAAAAATATTCTTCCAAGACTAAGAGTAGTTGCGAGAAGTATGCCACAAGATAAAAGCAGACTAGTTCGACTAGCTAAAGAAGCAAATCTGGTAGTAGGCATGACAGGTGATGGAGTAAATGATGCTCCGGCATTAAAAAAAGCTGATGTCGGATTTGCCATGGGAAGTGGTACAGAAGTAGCCAAAGAAGCTGGTGACATTGTTATTTTAGATGATAACTTTTTATCTATTGCCAGTGCAATTCTATATGGACGTACTATATTTAAAAGTATTAGAAAGTTTATAATATTTCAATTAACAATTAATCTATGTGCTGTTAGCTTATCAATTATCGGACCTTTTATTGGTGTAGATACACCAGTAACAGTAATTCAAATGCTATGGATAAATATGATTATGGATACACTAGCAGGAATTGCCTTCTCTTATGAACCACCGTTAGAATCATACATGCAAGAAAAACCAAAAGCAAAAAATGAAAAAATTATGAACAAATATATGTATAGTGAAATAATCTTTACCGGAATATACTCATCTTTACTATGCCTATGCTTTTTAAAAAGTTCTATAATAAAAGAATTTTATAGAATAGATTCATCAAACAAATATATAATGACAGCATTCTTTGCCTTGTTTATATTTATGGGTATATTTAACTGCTTTAATGCTAGAACACCTAGACTAAACTTATTATCAGATTTAAATAAGAACAAAGTATTCATATTAATAATTTTATTTATCGTGATAGTTCAGCTTTACTTAATATATTACGGAGGAAATCTATTTAGGACATATGGACTATCTGCTAATGAATTGATTATTACAATTTTATTAGCAGCCACAGTAATACCCATAGATTGGGTAAGAAAATTAGTAACTGAAAGAAAAAAAACAGTTTAAAGGAGAATTTATGAATAGAATAGATAAAAGATTTAAAGAGGTAGTAGCAGAAGTAACTAGAAAATCAAAAGAAGAAATTTTTAATCAAATAAAAGAAACTTATAATACCAAACCCTCTGAAATAAAAATAGCTTTAGAAAATTATTTTAAAAAGTTTGGCTATTGGGGAAAACTAGAAGAATATAGAGGAGAATATGAATCGTTATATCTAAGAGCAACATCCCTAAAAGAACATATAGAAGACTATGTATGGTTATATAATAAATTAAAGGACTATCGTTCAAAAAAATTATTATTTGCAATTTTAAATAATTGGTATCATTTTGATACTTCAGAGACAAGTATGTCTTTAGAAAGAAACTATAATCAATACTGGGATTTAGACATCGTAAAACCATCACAAGAAGAAGTAATAGTAGATGTCGGAGCATATACAGGTGATACCATTCTTACTTATATCAAAAATTATGGACTAGATAATTATAAAAAAATATATAGTTATGAAATAACTCCAGAAAGTATTGAATTATTAAAGAATAACACAAGATATTATCCCAATATAGAAGTGAGAAAAAAAGCAGTATTAGATTATTCTAAAAAAGTATTTATAAATATAAATCAAGAAGGATCATCGGCTAACCAAATAGCTGATGAAGGAGAAGAAATATTAGAAGGAATATGTATTGATGATGATATTAAAGAAAAAGTAAGTATGATAAAAATGGATATAGAGGGTGGAGAAACAAAAGCTTTAGTTGGCTGTAGTAAGCATATAAAAGAGGATACACCTAAATTGTTAATTTCTGTCTATCATAATTATGAAGATTTATGGAAAATCCCAAGGATGATAGAGGAGATAAATAATAATTATAATTTCTATTTAAGATGTTATGGTACTGAACTTTTCCCAACAGAAATTATTTTATATGCTATTCCAAAAGAATAATGATATACTAAAAAAGAGGTAAGAAAAATTGAAAAAGAAAAGGTTTTAATTAGTGCTTGTTTAATAGGATTAAACTGTAAATATAGTGGTGGAAATAATGAAAATGAAAAATTGGTAGAACTAATGAGAAAAAAGGATTTAATTCCTATATGCCCAGAACAGTTAGGAGGATTATCAACTCCACGTCCAAGTGCAGAAAGAAAAGAAAAAGTGGTTATTACTTACAAGTAAAACCACTTTTTTCAGCTTGTTCTTTTACACTATCATATGTTCCTTCAGCATCAGCTAGTCCATCTAAATCATATTCAGCTAAATCTTCATCTTTTGCTTTAGTAACATCAACATCGATTGTTATTTTATAAGTATAATCTTTTTCTTTATTTTCTTTAGTTAGTTTAATACCAGTTTTATTACTATCTGGAAATTGCGAATCTAATGATTTAGTAAAAGTATCCCAATTATCTTTAATAGTATCACTAGTAGCTTTACTATCTACAGTAAGTTTAACATTAGTAACTTTATCATCATTAAAAGTAATTTCTGCGATTTGATCCATACTTAATCCGCTTTGTTTCTGGTTAATTGAACAAGTAAGAACCTTTTCATTACCACATCCAGCTAAAAGAAAACAAGATGCAAGTGCAAAAGATATTCCCAATACTCTTAATTTTTTCACGTCAATACTCCTTTCTACTTTCAGTATACTGTAGTTTCACTTAAATAGGAAGTAAAAGTTAAATAAAATATAAATTTAAAATGAAAATAATTGTATAAAAAAACATATTATCATAGACAATATGTTTAATTTTCTAAAGCGATTTTTTCTAAATCAAAATAAAATCCATATTCCAAATAATCTTCTTCTCCAATTCGAACTAGCTTTTCTTCTACTTTAATACCATCTAGGCCTTCATAAAAGCGAATAGCATTAGTATTATCAGAAAAGCACCAAACAATCATACTTTTCTTTCCAAGAGAATATAACTCTTTAGCCGTAGCAATTAATAAATTAGAACCAATTCCACGTCCAGCTTCTTCTTTCTTAACATATAAACTAACCAGTTCAGAATCATACTTATCACTCTTATCATATTTCATGAAACAAGAATAACCTAAAACTTCATCTCCACGAACAGCAACAAATACCAAGTCTTTATATTCATCAAAGCTACTTAAATATCTTTGAGTTTGAGAGTCGTAATCTAACGATTTTAAATATTTGGAAGCAACAATTTTATCGTAGGCAGTTCTCCAACCATCTATTTTAATATGTGCCATTTGTTCTTGATCTTTTTCTAAGTTTTTACGAATAATATAATCTTCTCCTGGTTCCAATAAATGAAGAGACTGATTCATTTGTGATAGGGCAGAGATAATTAAATTATCTTCAATAGCAAAAGTTACACGACCAACTAATTCATTCGGATAAGGCCAACTAATAGACTGACCTACTAAGAAACGAGTACGATAAGTTCGATAGAAGAAAGTAAGTAAATCACGTTCAGTATTAATAATTGTATTATTATATTTCATTCCGCGAACTTTTGTAAAATCTAAAATAGCAAAAAATCCAGATTCGGGTTCCAAATTATCAGGAAACTTTGTATAAGGAAGACCTTTTAAAACCTGTTTTAATAATTTAGAATCAGTAATTTGATTTTCTATTTTGCTCCTAATTCTGTTTTTTAAAGAAGAATTGTTAATAGAATCAATACCTTCTACTAAAGCTTTTAATAATTGATATTTTTCTTGATAAATAGTTCTTAATTTAGAAAAATAATCTTGATAAATAGAATCACGTTCAGGACGTACATTAAAAGCACCAGCAAGGGCACGTCCAACAATATCAGGCGCAGAATCCATACCTTGGAAGATACGATTAATTAATTCACGAATAATTACTTCATCAGCTACTACAAATCCGGCCCTAAGACTAGCCATACCATAACTTTTAGAAAGACCAAATAAAGAAATGGTATTTCTAAACATTCCAGGAATAGTAGCAATAGGTTTAGCAATATTTTGAGGATCAAAAGTTAAATCACGATAAACTAAATCATCAATAATAAAAACTCCACGTTTTAAACAAACTTCACCAATTTCTTTTAATAAATCTGCATTTTTTTCTCCCATGACTTTACCAGTAGGATTATTAGGATTTGCGTTAACAAAAGCTACTACTCTAGGAATATATCCTTTTCTACGATTATAAACTTTTTGTAAACTTTCATTAATTTCGTCAATTTTGTTTGCTAACTTTTCAGGATTTACAAGCCAGCAATCTTCCTTTGATAAAGGTAAAACTTCTACTTCAGCACCAGCTCTTTCAGCACGTATAGTAAATAAACCATAGTTAGGACCAGTAACAAGTACAACATCACCAGGTTTAGAAATAAGACTAACTACCATATTGAAAGCAATAGAAGTAGAAGGTAAAAAAGTAATGTTATGAACACATAAGCCTTTATCATCGATGTCAGAATAATTATAAGGAGTGGTGTTAATAAAACCCTCTTTTTCTATATAATCAAGTAACACTTTTCTGATTTCATCAGATCCCTCAGTATAAGGATATTTATACATATAAGAGTCAAGGGATTTCTTCATTTCATCGATTGCCATAGGAAAAGGCGGATATTTTGTAGGATTACCACTACCTAAATCAATATCAGGAACTGTAGTAATATCATCATCTCTAACTTCAAATCCATAATACTCAATAGCATCAGCAATCTCTTGTACAGTTGGATTGAAAGAGTCACCATCATACCTACCACCAACCTCAGGAAGACCGAATCTTCTTTCTCCTAAATTAGGATTTTGTTGTAATAAGCGATCAATCGCGCTAGATTTAATAATCATAAAATTTCCTCCTAATAACTTTATCGTTCTAAAATGTGTTCTAAAGATACCTCTAAAATAGACTTAATATGTTCATCATCTAAAGAGTAATAAATGTTTTTACCATCTCTCCTAATTTTTACTAATTTAGCATTACGTAAAGATTTTAATTGATGAGAAACAGCGGAAATAGACATATTAAGTAAATAAGCTAAATCACTAACACAAAGCTCTCCATGTTCTAATACCATTAATAACTGAAGACGTGTACTATCCCCCATGATTTTAAAGAAATCAGATAAGTCAGTAATAGTATTATAAGGATTCATTTTAACTTTGATTTTATTTACCAAATCCACATCATGAATTGTTATATCTGCATTATTTTCCAAGTTATCACCTCAAAATTATTATAAGGCAATAAAAAAAATTAATCAATTAATTAAAAATCGTTGACATTTGAATAATTATTCAAATATAATATTAATGACAATTGAATAATCATTCAAATGAAAGAGGGGTTATATGAAAAAAATTATAAAGTTAGAAAATTTAGATTGCGCATCTTGTGCTAGTAAAATGGAAAATGCAATAAAGAAAATAGAAGGAGTAGATAATGTCTCTGTCAATTTTATGATGCAAAAGATGAAACTGGAAATAAATGAAGCAAATTATGATACAATCATGATGGAAATAAAAAAGGTATGTAAAAAAATAGAACCAGATTGCACAATATTAGATAAATAGGTGATAATATGACAAAAAAAGAAAAAATAGAGTTAGTAAGAATTATTATATGTATGATAGTGTTATTGTTAATAGGAATATTACCAGTAATAAATGTAATAAAATTAATATTATACATAGTCGCATATTTAATTGTTGGCTATGATGTAGTGCTAAAAGCTATAAGAAATGTTTTTTCTGGAAAGGTTTTTGATGAACATTTTTTAATGGGGTTAGCAACCATAGGTGCCTTTATAACAGGAGAATATTTAGAAGCAGTTTTAGTAATGCTACTATACCAAATTGGTGAATTATTCCAGTCTTATGCGGTTGGAAAATCAAGAAGGTCAATTACAGAGTTAATGGATATTAGACCGGATTATGCAAACATTGAACAAGATGGAAAATTAGTAAAAGTAGATCCTGAAGAAATATCTATAGGGGATAAGATTGTAGTAAAACCGGGAGAAAAAATACCATTAGATGGAATTGTAGAAGATGGAGAATCAATGTTAGATACCAGTGCCCTAACAGGTGAGTCAGTACCAAGAAAATCAGTAAAAGGCGATGCAGTACGAAGTGGTTGCATTAACAAAACAGGAATGTTAACAATCAAAGTGACAAAAGAATTTGAAGAATCAACTGCTTCAAA
Organism: Mycoplasmatota bacterium; assembly: GCA_022771205.1. Classification (GTDB taxonomy): domain Bacteria; phylum Bacillota_I; class Bacilli_A; order RF39; family UBA660; genus Faecimonas. The sequence continues at coordinate 100,361 of JALFCF010000007.1, forward strand.
AATTCTAGATTTAGTTGAAAATGCCAGCAATAAAAAAGCACATGCTGAAAACTTTATTACAAAATTTGCCAAATACTATACTCCAATTGTAGTAATTCTAGCACTATGTTTAGCATTCATTCCACCGTTATTTATAAAAGATTTAACAATGATTGATTGTATAAAAAGGGCTATGACATTTTTAGTCATCTCTTGTCCTTGTGCTTTAGTGATATCAGTGCCACTAGGTTTCTTTGGTGGAATCGGAGGAGCATCACGCCAAGGAATATTAATTAAAGGAAGTAATTATTTAGAAACCTTAGCTAACACCAAAACAATTGTATTTGATAAAACTGGTACTTTAACAGAAGGAAAATTTCAAGTAGTAAAAATAGTTTCCAAAGAAGAAAAAATGTTAGAATTAGCAGCTTTAGCAGAAGCTTATTCATCCCATCCTATTGCGCTAGCAATCAGAGAAAAATATGAAAATAAAATAAAGAAAGACAAAGTAAAAGATATAAATGAACTAGCTGGTCTAGGAATAAGTGCAAAGATAGATAATAAAACAGTATATGTAGGAAATGAAAAATTAATGGAAAAGCATAAAATAAAATATAAAAAAGCTGATGAATTCGGAACGATTGTGTATATATCATTAGAAAAAGAATTTTTAGGATATATTGTTATTGCTGATAAAGTAAAAGAAAATGCTAAAGAGGTAGTTTCAAGTCTCAAGAAAAAAAATCACATAAAAGAATTAATTATGCTTACAGGGGATAAAAAAGAAATTGCTAAAAATATAGCTGATGCTTTAGGATTAGATAAAACATATTCTGAATTATTACCTAAAGATAAAGTAGACAGATTAGAAATAATTTTAAAAAAACAAAGTGAAAAAGAAAAAGTTGCATTTGTAGGTGATGGAATTAACGATGCGCCTGTGTTAACGAGAGCAGATATTGGTATTGCCATGGGAGCACTTGGAAGTGATGCAGCAATAGAAGCAGCAGATGTGGTAATTATGGATGATGACATTTCTAAAATAAGTACAGCTATAAATCTATCCCAAAGAACAATTCGTATTGTAAAACAAAATATTTACTTTGCAATTGGTATTAAAATTTTCTTCTTACTCCTTGGAGCCTTAGGAATAGCTAATATGATGGAAGCTGTATTTGCAGATGTAGGAGTATCTATCCTTGCTATTTTAAACTCTATGAGAGCATTGAAAACAATAAAAGAAAAGAGATGATATCATCTCTTTTTTAATATAATATTAGATATAAATCTAGGATAAATGCGGAATAAATTAATAAAAATGCTTTCCCACCATAAATCTTTAATAACTTCTTCCCTAGCAGAAAAGAAATCATGACGAAGTATAAAACGTTGCCTAATACTAAGACACTTCAATAAAGGCAAATCTTTTTCAGTTAATAAAGTATACCCATTAGCAGCACTAAAACAGTAAAACATCTTACAAGCAAAATTACTAGAAGTACACCCTGTTGGTCCAACATATTTACATCTTCTGCAACAACCATTAGTATATTTTTTCTTTTGCTTCTGAATAAAACATTTTCCATGTTCAAACTGACATATATTTTTATCTTGATAATAAATATCAATTTTCTTACACAAGTCATCGTAGATATATGTAATACGTTTTTTTCTGTTTTTAATATTTAAAGCATTTATAATATTATCGACCGGAATAAGAGAATTATTATCATAAAACTTAACAAATAAACAAAATATAGAACGATAAAGAAATAGCCTATGTTTTAGCTTATTTAAATCTTTAATTGAATGAATAGAAATAGCAATCTTCATAATTTTCACCTAATATTATTATAAAAATAAAAAATTAACTTGTAAATTAGTAAAATATATATAAAATAACAGATAGAAATAAAAAAATATCAATTTGCAAAACTAGAAAAAATAAATACAATAGCAATATGCAAATTGGAAAATATACTTTAGATAAATCTCAATCAGAAATTGTACAAGATGAAAGTGACTATTTATTAGTAACAGCTGGAGCAGGAAGTGGAAAAACATTAACAATATTAGGAAAAATAAATTACTTAATAAAAGAAAAAAAATTACAGGAAGAAGATCTATTATGTATTTCATTTACAAAATCTTCAGCTGAAAGTCTTAAACAAAAAATACAAAACGAATTAAACTTAAACATCCAAACTTATACATTTCATAAACTATCATTAGAAATAATAAAAAAATCTAAATTGTCTTATGATGTAGCAATAGAAAATTTACTAGATATGATAATTGATGAATTTTTTATAAAAGATATCTATAATTCAGAATATTTAATGAAATTAGTATGTAAATATTTTAAAAAAAATTCAAAAAAAGTAAAAGAAGAATACAGAAGTTTAACAACAGAGTTAGATGAGGTAAAAAAACTATGCTCTGCATTTATTAAATTAATGAAATGTAATAACTATGAACTAAAAGATTTTTTAGTATTTTTATCTAAAATAAAAAGAACTATAATATACCCTACATATAAAAAAGAAAAAATATTATTAACCATAATTCTAAATATATATTTAAAATATGATGACTATTTAAAAGAAAATAATGAAATTGATTTTGATGATATGATTATACTAGCAACCCAATTAATAAAGAAAGAAAAAAGTATTTGGTCTACACGTTATATTATTATTGATGAATATCAAGATACTTCTCAAATTAGATTTTTGTTAATAAAAGAAATACTTAATAAAACCAATGCTAAGTTAATGGTAGTAGGAGACGATTTTCAGTCTATTTATAAATTTACAGGTTGTGATATTTCATTGTTTTTAAATTTCAAAGACTACTTTCCTACAGCTAAAATAAGAAAAATAGAAAAGACATATAGAAATAGTAATGAACTAATAAAGGTAGCAGGAGCTTTTATTATGAAAAATAAAAAGCAGCTAAAAAAGAATTTATTTTCCGATAAAAATTTAAAAAAGCCAATTAAAATACTAAAATATATAAATATTAAAAAAATATTTATAGAAATAATAAAAGAATTATCAAAAAATAGACACCAAAAAATAATGATATTAGGAAGAAATAATAAAGATATATACATGTTATTAGATGAAAATATAAAAATGAATGGTAAGAACCATGTGATAGTAAAAGAATATGAATATTTAGATATCATATATATGACTGTTCACAAATCAAAAGGATTAGAAAGTGATAATGTAATTATTATTAATCTTGAAAACAAAATAACCGGTTTTCCAAGCAAAATAAAAGATGAAAAAATTACTCGTTTAGTTACTAAAACAAAAGATATTTACCCCTACAGTGAAGAAAGAAGATTATTTTATGTAGCATTAACCAGAACTAAAAACAAAGTGTTTTTGTTAGTTCCACAAAAAAGCCCTTCGATCTTTATAGAAGAGCTAGAAAATACAATAAATTATTTAGAACGCAAGAATAATTTTTTTAAATCTTTAGGTTCTTTTAATAAAAAATCATAATTAATGCTATCATCATAATTATCCCAGCTAGCATAGGCAAACAAAACACCAGCTGAAGTAGCAGTAAGTAAATCAACATTACTATCTCCTACATATACAGTTTCTTTTGGATCTAATTGAAATTTATCCAAAATAGTAAGAATAGATTCTGGATTTGGTTTGGGACAACTTACCAAATCAGAAGTAATAACACTGCTGAAAATTGGAAGAATCTTTATGAGGTCAGTAATTTCTTCTAATTCTTCACGAGTTCTAGAAGTAACAATTCCTAAAAATATATCTTGTTCAGATAATATGTAAGTAATTCTGGAATATTAGGAAACATAGTAACAGGATGTTTTTTTAATAGTTCTCCCCAATAATGATTAATCTTATTTAATGTATCTTGATTACTAATACCTATTGTTTGAAAGAATTTATCTGTAGTCAGAACGGTTAATTGTTTCATAATTTCATCATCATAATAATTTCCAGTAGCAAGATAAAGTGCCTCTTTCAAAGTAGTAAGTTCAGGACCATAACTGTCTACCAAAGTTCTATCAACATCAAAAATAATATTTTTCATAAAATCACCTATCAATTATAATCAATTTAATTTATCACTGCTCTCTTCAGCTGCAATTTCATCATCAGAGTTAATATTAGAATCAGAATTATTATCATTGGAAGAAACTGATTCATTTTGCTTTTTAGAAATAGATACAGTTAAAGTTATACCTTCGGTATTATCTATCACTTTACCAGCTCGAATACTTTGTTTTAAAACAATATTTGCATCTTTATCTGATTCCTCATATACAACTTGATAAGAAATACCAACTTGATTTAAAGTAGCTGTAGCTTTTTCAAGCGTTAGACCACGAACATCAGGAACTTTAACCCTAGTATCTAACACACCAACAGTTAATGTAATGACTGCATTTTCGCGAGTTTTACTACCAGCGTGTTTGCTTTGTTTAATAACATTTCCTACTTCTTCCTCATCAGTAGTAAGTTCTGTTTTTTGTTGATAACTTAATTTAGCATCATTTAATATAGTAACTGCTTCTTCATAAGAATACCCAATAACATTAGGAACAGGAATATTATTCTCTTGATAATAATGATAAGCAAATACTCCAAGAACACCAGCTAAAGCAATTACGATAATTAATAATATGAATACTAAAACTTTAGAAAAGAAATTAGATTTTTGTTTATCTCTAGGAACTTTTTCTTTTTTTATTTTAGTTTTATATTTAGTTTTAGTTTTAACTTTCTTTTGCTTTTTTACTTTTTGTTTCTTTTTATCTTCACTTTTTTTATCATCCTCAAAGAAGGCTTCGCCGCATCTTTTACAATAAAGGGCATCATCTTCATTTTCTGTATGACAAACAGGACAAGTTTTCATAGAATCACCTCATCTTTTATTATACATCAACCAAACAATCTTTAAAATAGTAAAAAATATGATAAAATATAAGCAAATGAGGGATTTTTATGGATAATAGTAATGAGTTATTAACACCAGTAGAAAATAAAACAATAATAAAATTAATACAAGAAGGAAAGTTAGAAGAACTAAAAAAATATAAAGATTTTGCAGCTGTTAAAATTAAAGCATCAACCGCAAAAAGACTAGTAGATACTTTAATATATCAATTTGATGAAGATGATGAAAATACGCAAGAAAGATTATACAATCAGCTTGATAAAATCATGGACGGAGTAGCAAAAAAAAGATATGTTAGAGACAAACGTACTCTTCGTTTTAGTAGTGTAAATCAAATTAATGATTATTTATTAAACGAGTTTAGTCGAATAGATGAATATAATCAAGATTTTTACTTTAAAAAAATAGCTAGCATTATAAATCAAAAAATAGGTGATGATACTTTTTATAAAAACTGTTTAGAAACCATAAAATACTTTTTCACCCATTACTATAAAAGTGGTAGACTTCCACAGGAAGTAACATCGTCTTTTTATAATCAAATATTAAATAAACAAGAAGATGCTTATATAAATAAGACAAAGAACACTATGATAAAAAGGTTAAGAAGAATTCTACCATTTACTCTAAAAAAAGAACATGGGAGAATAACTGGAGCAAAATTAAGGAAAATAGACGAAATATTGGAAAGTAAAGATTATCAAAAGTTGGGTATTACAGAAGAAAGATTAAGAGAATTAATAGCAAGTTATGATGAAGAAATTAATAAAGTAAAAAAAATAAGAAGAGAAAATTTTTATTTAACAAAAGAAAAACTACATGAGATTAATGAACAGTTCATATCAGGAAAATTAAATGAGGCAACATTATCACAAATACTTCCTGATGTTAATCAAGAAGTAAGAACAATAATCTTAAAAAAATACACATTAATAAAAGCAAAGTTTTTAGATAAAATCACCATAACAAAAGATGAACTTCCACCTATCGCCTTAGGATACCACTATAATAATTATAAAATAGGAACAATGGAAGATATGTATAAAAATATTATAAATATAGTATCAACTATTTCAGAAGAAGAAGCAGAAGATATTATTTTTAATAAAGAAATACCAAAAGCAATATTAGAATTATTACCACTAGTAGACCATGTTATTGGGTTTAATACAGAAGAAATGATAGAAATTTTAAGAAGCTATCCTATGGTACTGGAACATATGAGAAAAGAAAAAATAATTAAAGAAGCAACAGGTGATAAGGCTTTAGCAAATTTCTTTGAATTTTTAAAAATAACGGAAGCTTACGCAAGTACAGATGATATTACTATGAGTATTTTGGGAAAAAATATCATAGAAAGAATTAGATTTTCAGATAAAGTAACAAGTAAAAATCCTATGGATTATTTGAAAGTTTATGAAAGCATGTTAGCTAGAGAATATACATTCATTCCACGAGTAGAAGGAGAATTTAAAAATTACTATTATGCATCTGCAGAAGATTATGATAGAGAAAGATTATTAATTGGAAAAAACTGTAATTTTAGTTGTATAGGACCTGGGGGCGCGGGGAAAGAAGCTTACTTACAATCACTAACAGGACATAATGCTGATGTAATTATGATAAAAGATAAAAATACCAAGGAGTTTGTTGCTAGAAGTCTTTGTTTTAGAAAAGGAAATTATGTGGTATTAGCTCCAATACACGGAACAGTTGGGATAGAAGAATCATTATATCATCCCAAACTATTAGCAGAAATAGGGAAACAAATGATAAAACAAAGTTTGGAAAATAATGATACATTAGAATATGTATTTCTAAGCCCAGATGGTAGATTTTTAGATGATTATTTTCCATTAATAGAAGATAGTTATTTAATGGACCCATTTCCTCATGCAGACTTAGATGAAAGTGCATATCTAATAACTAGTACAAAAGATCCAGAACAAGTGGAAATTGATTCTACTATAACAATGCCAGTAATGTATAAAACAAAAAGAGAAAAGGTTAAAGGTAAAGATGAAGTTGACAATGAATCTTTAACAAGAATAAAAGCACTAGATGTCATTCTAACAGAAAATCAAGAAGATAAAGAAGAAAAAGAACGTAATTTTGAATTAGTAAATAAAGATAATTATGATGATATATATATGGGACAAGATTGGTATGTTGCGATAAATGACGGACAAATAGTAGATTGCATAATCTTGCCAACAGGTCAAGAAGAACAGACAAGAGAAATATCTATATTAAAGGAACAATTGAATAGCTTAAATATGATAAATGGAGATACAAAAAATATTGAAATAAGTAGTAATAGAGGAGGTATAAAATGAAAAAGGCAGGAGAAATCACTAAGTTTGATGGTCGTAATGGAATAATAAATGATAAAACAGAAGAATTTGATTTTCACCTTAGAGATTTAAGTGACAAAAATCAAGCAGAGCCTATTCATTTAGGAGACAAAGTCGAGTTTAGAGCCGAATATAGGGACTATAATGTAAAAATAGCAAAAAATATTAAGGTTTTGCAAAAACGTCAATAGTTAGGAAAATAGAATTGAGAAAATAGCGGGCAACTTTTTTTGCTCGCTTTTATAAATATCAATAAAAAAGTATAACCAAATGATAAAAATATGATAAAATAAAATAAAATAGGAGGGGTGGCTATGAATGAAACACAAGAAATGATAGAAAATTTAATGAAACGTGCAAAAATAGCCCAAGAAGAATATAGTAAATTAACACAAGAAGATGTGGATAGAATTGTAAAGCAAATGGCAATGGCAGTTCAAGAAAATCATATGATGCTAGCTAGAATGGCTGTAGATGAAACAAAAAGAGGAATTTATGAAGATAAAATAACAAAAAATATTTTTGCTTCAGAATATATTTATCATAGTATTAAACACAATAAAACTGTAGGAATAGTAAATGACAATGCTGAAGAAGGGTACATGGAAATTGCCGAACCAATTGGTATCATTGCCGGTGTAACTCCAGTAACAAACCCAACTTCAACCACATGTTTTAAATCACTAATTGCCGCTAAGACTAGAAATGTAATAGTTTTTGGATTCCATCCATCTGCTCAAAATTGTAGTGTAAAAACAGCTCAAATTTTACTAGAAGCAGCAGTAAAAGCAGGGGCTCCAAAAGATTGTATTTTATGGATAGATAAACCTTCAATTGATGCAACAAAAGCATTAATGAATCATCCAGATGTTAGTTTGATTCTTGCAACAGGTGGAAAAGGAATGGTAAAAAGTGCATATTCCTGTGGAAAACCAGCGCTAGGAGTAGGACCTGGAAATGTTCCTTGCTATATTCATAAAGATGCAAAATTAAAAACTAGTGTAAATGACTTGGTGATGTCAAAATCATTTGACAATGGAATGATTTGTGCTAGTGAACAAGCCGTTATTGTAGATAGAGAAATCAGTAAGGATTTTGAACATCTAATGAAAGAAGCAGGTTGCTATTTCGTTACTGAAGATGAAAAAAATATGCTACAAAACTATATGTTTACCCTAAAAGAAGATGGATATGATTTAAATTCAGAAGTTGTTGGAAAAGATCCTTGTGACATTGCTGACAAAGCAGGTTTTTTAATTCCATTAGAAACAAAAGTAATTGTAGTAAGAGAACATGGTGTAGGTAAAGACTATCCATTCTCGAAAGAAAAATTAAGTCCAATTTTAACCTACTATATTGTAGATAATGAAGATGAAGGAGTAGAACTAAGTGAAAAGCTAGTAGAATTTGGTGGTTTAGGTCATTCAGCAGTAATTCATACCGAGAATGAATCAACAATAAATCATTTTTCTAATGTTTTAAAAGTAGGAAGAATAATTGTAAACTCACCATCTACACATGGTGCTATTGGAGATATCTATAATACTAATATGCCATCCCTAACTTTAGGGTGTGGAACATTTGGTGGAAATAGTACAACTGATAATGTTTCAAGTGTAAACTTAATAAACTTAAAAAGAGTAGCAAAACGACAGGTAAATATGCAATGGTTTAAAGTGCCTCCTAAAATATATTTTGAATCAGGATCTATTAGTTACCTTTCAAAAATGCCTGAAATTACCAAGGCATTTATCGTAACAGATCAATCTATGGTAAAACTAGGTTACGTAGATAAAGTAATTTACCAACTTGAAAAACATGCTAATCATATTCATTTTGAAATATTTAGCGATGTAGAACCTGATCCATCCTTTGATACCATTGATCGTGGAGTAGCTGCAATGGGACAATTTACTCCAGATGTAATCATTGCTTTAGGCGGAGGTAGTGCTATTGATGCAGCCAAAGGAATGTGGTTGTTCTACGAACATCCTGATGTTGATAAAGAAGGATTAAAACTAAAATTCCTAGATATTAGAAAAAGAACATATAAATATCCAAAACTAGGATTAAAAGCAAAATTCGTAGCTATACCAACTACTTCTGGAACTGGTAGTGAAGTAACTTCTTTTGCGGTAATTACAGATAAAAATAATAATGTTAAATATCCATTTGCTGATTATGAATTAACACCAGATGTTGCAATCATTGATCCAGATTTAGTTTTAACACTACCAAAAGTGTTAACTGCTGATACGGGAATGGATGTTTTAACTCATGCTATAGAAGCTTACGTTTCCAATATGGCAAGTGATTATACAGATGGTCTTGCTGAAAAAGCTGGGGAATTAATACATAAATATTTATTGCGTGCCTATGAAAATGGAACAGATAAAGAGGCAAGAGAAAAAGTTCACAATGCAAGTTGTATTGCCGGTATGGCATTTACTAATGCCTTCTTAGGTGTAAATCATTCATTAGCACATAAACTGGGTGGAGAATTTCATATAGCACATGGAAGATGTAATGCAATTTTACTTCCATATGTTATTAGATATAATGCTTCTAAACCAACAAAATTTGTATCTTTCCCTAAATATGAGTATTATATTGCAGATGAGAAATATGCAAATTTTGCTAAAAAGATAGGGTTAGAAGTAAAAGATACCGAAGATGGTGTGGATAAATTAATTGATATGGTAAATGAGATGAATGAAAAATTAGGTATTCCAAAATCATTCAAAGAATATGGAATAGATGAAGAAACATATATGAGTAAACTAGAAACACTTGCAAACAATGCCTTTGAAGATCAATGTACAACAGCTAATCCAAGATTACCATTAGTAACAGAACTAAAGAAAATATTGATTGATGCTTATTATGGAATAAATTTATAAAAATACCTTTTATAGGTATTTTTTTAACAATAGACTACTAATATAAAATAACAATAAATAATTTACAAAATAAAAAAAATATGTTATAATACAAGACCTAAGAGGGGGAAGAATATATGGCTGAAAAGAGTATAAGTCAATTATTTAAAGAAAGTTTAAAAAATAAAAATACATATATCCCTAATCTTCTAACAGCATCTAGATTAGTAGGAGCTTTTGTAGTGCCAAGTTTGTTTTTAACAGGAAATATTTCAGGAGCAGTTATTGCCACTGTAGCCTTTGCATCAACTGACTTTTTTGATGGTAAGATTGCTAGAGCAACAAATGGTTATAGTGAGTTTGGAAGAGTGCTAGATCCAATTGTAGATAAAGCTTTTGCTGTCGTACCAGCACTGGCAATTTTACCAAGTGTGCCTATTCTAGCATTAAACATTGGTGCAGAAGCAGCAATTGGTTATATTAATGCAAAGTCATATGTTACTAATGGAAATCCAAAAAGTTCATTTTTAGGAAAGTTTAAAACTTTTTGTTTATTTCCAGCTATAGGTTTTGCTTACTTAAGTACTGCACTTAATATCCCATCATTAACAGCATTTACTACTGCTTTCTGTTTAGGAACTTTAGGTGTTCAAAGTGCTGCTGCACTTGACTATCATAAAAAAGCAAAACAACAAGAAAAGACAGAACAAAATACTGAAACAGTAATAGAGGAACAAAAAGAAGAAGATAATAAAACAAAATCCTTAGAAGAAGCAAAACAATATGACAAAGTCAAAGAAAAAGATATACAGTCTACTCAACCAATAAAAGTTGAAGAAAGTCAAACAATTTTAGATTCAATAGACCTAGATCAAATTCCATTAGAACAAATACCTGGTCTAATAGAAGCGCCTGTAGACCAAACAACGAATACACCAAAAACTTTTAGGAAAACAAACAATAAAAAGTGATATCCACTATCACTTTTTTATTTATATTAAAAAGAACCAAACAAAAAAGAATCACTTAGCGTGATTCCTAAATATTCCAAATGGCAGGGGATGAGAGAATCGAACTCCCAACAGTGGTTTTGGAGACCATTATTATACCATTTAACTAATCCCCTATAAATTTAAAGTTGTTCACTAATAAAAGAACACTTTAAATTATAAGTGAAAATAAAGTCTTTGTCAATTACCTTTAAAAAGATAAATGATTTAAAAAGGTAAATCATAACTTAAAGTAGGAAAACAATATACACTAATTAGACAAAACTGATACAAAATTTGACACAAATAAAAACGTCAATTTACAAAAAATGTTGTCAACATACACTATTATGGTGATAAGACAATGTATGGTGAATAATAGTAGAAAATAGTGCTCCAGCTAAAGAAGAACAAAGATAAAATCCTAATTGACATAATGTATCAAAGTTGACAAACAGATTAGAAATAAAACCACGAGCAGGGTTTACACTTCCACCAGTAAATGGAATAGAAATAAAAAGTAATAGGAATAAACTGATTCCTAAGATCAATCCACATACTTTTTTAGATTGTATTTTCTCTTTAATGACAAAATAGATGGTCGTAAAAATAAAAGAAACCACAAATTCCGTTAAAACAATCGTATTAAAATCAGCGGAGAATAAAATATAATCACCAACGCCAATTACTAATGAATCTGTAAGTGAAGGTAGCATCAAATGGATAAGTAGCCCTGCTTCAACAGCACCAAGTACTTGCATAAATATAGTAGAAATCATTTTGTAAGATGAAATATTATTTTTTAACCATTTAGTAAAAGTAAAAAGTGGATTAATATCAATTTCAAAAAACAAATTGCATAGACTATAAATTACTCCAAAGGAAATAGCAAACCCCAAAGCAATAATAAAAAATTTTAAAGGCAAAAATGAAATGCTTAAATAATAAATTGCAAATAGCTCAATAATAGACCCAAATAATAAATATCCAAAACTGCCTAAAAATTCTAATAATAATCTTTTCAATATACGACTCCTCCTTAAGATTGAAATATTATACCACATTTTAGTAAAAGTACAATAAAAAAATCCCATATGGGATTATTTTGAATAGTGAACTTCTTTAGTAACTTCAAACGATAAATCTGAACTAAAGGATGGAGAAGCTTCTATTTGCTCATGAAACAAATAGTGGTTATCATTGGCTTGTTTGTGAGAATCTGGATTAGAAACAATAGTAACATCTTTACTGTCATTAGCTAAATAGTGTTGATATCTAGCAAGAGATAAAGTAATATCATCAGCAACTTTACTTGCATTAAAACCAGAAGACATAGTTCCAAATGAAATAGTAACATAAGCACTATCTGGTAAAACACCATTTTCTGTATCAGATGGAATAGCACTATAAACTTCATTGTCATTATTAGGTAAATATTTCATTACACCAGCAAACGAATCAGCTGACCAACCTTGTTGATGAAAGGTTGTTTGCATAGATTTTAGTAATGCTTCTGAATTATTTGCTGTACCAGCTTTACATGGTCCGATAAAAGCAACACCTTCACCAGCAATCATTTGTTGATCTAAAGTAATAACAGTAGCATTTTCATACATTAAATTATCATTTTGCTTAGAAGTAGTAATTTTTAATCCTTTATTTTCCAAAGCTTCAATAACCTCGTGGAAAAAGGCATTACCACAATCATTATCATTTAAAATAAGATTTAAATTATTGATTTCATCAATGTTCACTTTAATTGTTTGATTGTGTAATAAAGTATTTACATCGTTCATATCTTGTTTAGAAGATAAGTCCATTGGACTACCATCACCAGAAATGATAAATCCAGAACTTTTTAATGTGCTAGCAATGTTGGAATTTCCTCTTGGAAAGCTTTCAGGGTTTCCCTGTGGCATAGTATCACCTCAATTAAATTATATAAAAGTAAAATACCAAAGTCAAAGAGCTTGACATAAGTTGTCGAAAAAAATATTTGGAAACTGTAAATAGCGTAAATAACACAAAAAAGTATGATAAAATAAAGCCATAAAGGAGTGTTGTGAATGGATAAAAAAAAGAAGAAATTAACAAAGAAAAATATAATTGTGGGAGTAATATTTTTAATTATCATATTAGGAATACTAGGCTATATTTATATAACATACTTAAATAAGGAAGAACCAAAGAAAAATGAAAAGAAAGACCCAGAAATAGAAGAAAAAGAATTAACTATCGTAGATGAAAATAGTAATCAAAGACCGATTGCTGTAATGATCGATAATAACATTGGAAATGGTAGGCACGCAGGTCTCCAGGAATCATACATCAATTATGAAATCATTGTAGAAGGTGGCCTTACTAGAATTATGGCTGTATTTAAAGATAAGGATGTATCTTTAATTGGCCCTGTACGTAGTTCGAGACACTATTTCTTGGATTATGCCTTAGAAAGTGATGCAATTTATGCTCATTATGGTTGGAGTACATATGCTCAAAATGATATAAGAACATTAGGAGTTAATAATATTAATGGCCTATATGATGACGCACCATTTTGGCGAAATAAATCTATTGCTGCACCTCATAATGTATTTACATCTACAGAAAAATTATATGCCTATGCTAAACAAAAAAATTACAACACAACAACTACAAACTGGAAATTACTAAATTATACAACCGACGAAGTTAATTTAAATGAACCAATTTCAACAACAACTCAAGTAAATACAGAAACAGGAGAAAAAGAAAAAGTTCCTGTAACAAGAGAAGGATTATTAACAGCTAATTCTGTAGTAATACCATATTCTTATTATCAAACTAGAAGTTATACTTATGATGCTGAAAGAAAAGTATATTTAAGATATATGAATGATACACCTCATATTGATAAAGTATCAGGGCAACAACTATATTATAAAAATGTCATTATACAACAAGTCACAAATTCTCAATTGGATAGTGAAGGAAGACAAGATTTAGATACAACAGGAAGTGGAAAAGGTTACTATATTACTAATGGTTATGCTGTCCCAATTTACTGGACAAAATCATCAAGAAGTGCTAAAACTATATATAAGTACAGTGATGGCAGTAAAGTAGAAATTAACGATGGCAATACTTTTGTTCAAGTTATGCCAACATCATTTACACCAACCATCAACTAAGAAAGGATTTTTTATGAAAGTAGGATTATTTGGCTGCGGAGCCTATGGAATGGCTTTAAGCAGTATTATGATAGAAAACAATTGTGATATAACAATGTGGACTAAATTTGAAGAAGAAAAGAAGAATTTAGAAGAAACAAGAAAAAATGAAAAGTTAATTCCAAATTTTTCAATCTCTGAAAAGATAAAATTAACAACCAGTGTAGAAGAATGTATTAAAGATAAGGATTTATTAGTAATTGCTATACCAGCAGCATTTATAGATTCTTTAGCTATAGAAATGAAACCATACATTAAGGACAATCATATTGTTATAGCAACAAAAGGAATAGAACAAGAAACTGGATTATTTATTAATCAAATATTAGAAAAATATTTAGATACTAAAAACTTAGCAGTAATTAGTGGACCATCTTTTGCTGTTGACTTAGTAACAAAAATGCCAGCTGGACTAACTTTAGCTGTTCAAAATGTAGAAACAGAAAAAAGAGCTAGAAAAGCTTTAGCTAATAAATATATAAAGTTAAGATCTACAAAAGATATTATAGGAACTGAAATATGTGGCTCTATCAAAAACGTAATTGCACTATCAGCAGGAATGCTAGAGGGACTAGGTGCCAATGATTCAACAACTGCTATGTTATTAACAGAAGCAACTCATGATATGAGAGCAATTATTGATGCTTTCTATGGTGACAAACAAACAGTTTTATCATTTGCTGGATTCGGAGATTTATTATTAACTTGTACCTCTGTAAAAAGTAGAAACTTCCGTTTTGGAAAAATGTTGGGAGAAAAGAGGCCGCGTGAAGAATTAAATGAGTTTTTATCACACACAACAGTAGAAGGATATTACACATTGGAATCAATTTATAAATTATTAAAAGATATTCAAGTATCAATTCCAATTATAGATTTAATTTATGACATTGCAGTAAATGGAAAAGATCCAGAAGAGTTATTAACATTTCTTGTGGAAAAATAAAAAAAAGTGGATATGTTCCACCTTTTTTTGTGGAAAAAACATGCTATAATAAATAATACGGAAAGGAGGAAAGTTATGTCCGTTTATAAAATACCCATTACAACAGCTTTTATTTTCTTTCCTCTAATTGCCTTTATTTTTACCTTACCATTTTTAATATATCAATATAGAAAATATGGTTCTATTCCATTCTTAAGAAGTGCCATCTTTTATAGTTTTATTTTATATTTATTATGTATGTACTTTCTAGTAATTCTTCCTTTACCTTCTATAGAAGAGGTAAAAAAATTAACAACACCAACTACTCAATTAATTCCGTTTGATTTTATGAGAGATATATTAAATATACCTTTTAATTGGAAAAATCTTTCTTCTTACTTGGATTTAATTCAAAGTCCTGCTTTTTATATTGCAGCCTTTAATATTTTATTAACTGTTCCTTTTGGAATTTATTTAAGGTATTACTTTGAATGTAAATGGTATAAAGCTTTAACATTTGGTTTTTTATTAAGTATATTTTTTGAATTAACACAGTTATCAGGATTATATGGAATATATCCAAGAGCCTATCGTTTATTTGATGTAGACGATCTAATATTAAATACTGCAGGAACAATGCTAGGTTTTTTAATTACTCCATTAATTGCAATGATTTTACCAACAAGAAAAGAACTTGACGAAAAAAGTTTTAAAAAGGGAAAAAGAGTAACGTTTTTTAGAAGAGCATTATCCTACATTATTGATTTTTTCTTTTTAACAATAAGTTTCGTAATTATAAGAATCTTACTAAATAATACTGTACTTAGTGAATATACATCTATCATCACAATTATATTTTACTATTTAATAATACCATTAGTAACAAACGGAAAAACATTTGGTAAAATGATTTTAAAACTACAAGTAGTTGCTAAACAACCTAAATTTGCGATTTTAAAAGTAATGAGTAGATACCTATTAAGTTATATTTTATTTTATTACCAATTTATAATAATTAATTTATTAAATAAAATAGTAATACATAATAATATAGTAGAAACTATAATTAGTTGTATAATAATATTGTTGAAAGTATACTTCTGGATAAATATAGTTAGTATTATCTTAAATATGGCAAAAAAAGAAAAAATGTTTTTGTATGAAAAGATAACAAATACAGAAAATTGTTCAACAATAGAATATGAAGAAGAGAAAGACGAAAGTAAATCAGATAAAATAAAAAAGGATGAGAAGGAGGAAGAAGAAAATGTTAGAATTAAAAAACATAAAGAAAAGTTATAAAACCGGCAGTTTTGTTCAAAAAGCATTAGACGATGTTAGTTTACAGTTTAGAAGAAATGAGTTTGTTAGTATTTTAGGACCCAGTGGTAGTGGTAAAACAACTTTATTAAATATTATTGGAGGACTAGATCACTATGACTCTGGAGATTTAATCATTAATAATAAATCAACAAAAAATTATAAAGAAAATGATTGGAATGCTTATCGTAATAATTGTATTGGCTTTATTTTTCAAAATTATAATTTAATTAATCATATTACAATTTTAGAAAATGTAGAAATGGGCATGACCTTAAGTGGAGTATCGACAAAAGAAAAACGTAGACGAGCAGAAGAAGCACTAGAAAAAGTAGGGCTAATAGAACATGCTCATAAAAAGCCAAATCAATTATCCGGTGGTCAAATGCAAAGGGTTGCAATAGCTAGAGCTTTAGCCAATAATCCTGATATCATATTAGCAGATGAACCAACTGGTGCTTTAGATACCAAAACCAGTAAGCAAATTATGGATTTAATAAAGGAAATATCAAAAGATAAATTAGTTATAATGGTAACCCATAACAAAGAATTAGCAGAAAAGTACTCTACTAGAATCGTAGAGTTAAAGGATGGACAACTATTAAAAGATTCTAATCCTGTAAAAAATGAAGAGAAAGTAAATAAAGAATTTATTATCAAGAAAACTGCTATGAGCTTTTGGACTGCCTTAAAACTATCTTTTAATAATATAAAGACAAAAAAAGGAAGAACTGCACTAACTGCCCTCGCCTCATCTATAGGAATTATTGGTATTGCATTAATACTAGCATTATCGAATGGTTTTCAGACCAAAATAGATGAATATGAGCAAGATACATTATCTCAGATGCCTATTACCATTAATACACAAGCTATGAATATGAATGAAGAAACGATGCAAGAAATTGCCAAAAACAATGAAAAACATAAAGAATATACGAATAAAAAAATTGTTTATCCAAAAGAAAACGAATTAGAAACCATGTTACATATAAATAAGATTGATAAACAATATATTGATTATATTGAATCAATTGATAAAGATAAATTAAGTGCAATAAGTTATGAATATGGAACTACACTAAATGTTGTTACTAAAAAAAGTGATGATACTTATGCCATGGTTCCAACTGCTACTAACTATTCTATGTCAACAACATCAATGACAGGAATTATGGGATGGACATTATACCCAGAAAGCATTAAAGGAAAAAGCTCTCTAGAAAAAGATTATGATGTATTAGCAGGATCTATTAATCAAGAAAAACCGGGAATTGTTTTAGCAGTAAATTCAAGAAATGAATTAGATAAGTCAACATTAGAACAATTAGGAATTGATACCAGCAAGAAAATATCTTTTGACAATATTTTAGATAAAGAATTAAAGGTGATTCCTAACGACATATATTATAACGAAGTAAATAACTACTTTATTCCAAGCACAGACTATAAAAGTATGTATGAGAATAATGAGTCTATAACAATAAAGATACAAGCTATTATTCGTGGCAAAGAAGATAAAAAGCAGTTGACACAGTCAGGAATTTACTATAATAAAGCCTTAGTAGATGAAATAATAACTAATAATAAGAATAGTAAAATTGTAAATAAACAAAAAGAAGTAACATATAACGTGTTAACAGGACAACCATTTGATAAAACAGCATCAACAATTACAAAAGATAATGTTTTAGGAATCCTAGGTGCAGAAGTGACTCCATCCATTATCTATCTTTATCCACAAGACTTTGAAACTAAAGATTATATTGTAGATTATCTTGACGCTTATAATAAAGGAAAAAAGGATAGTGATAAAGTACTTTATACAGATTATGCCGCTATGATAAGCAGTTTATCAGGAAGTATTATGGATGCCGTTACTTATGTGTTAATTGCATTTTCATCAATATCACTAGTAGTGTCTTGTATTATGATTGCGATTATAACATATATTTCTGTATTAGAGCGAACAAAAGAAATTGGAATATTGCGAGCACTAGGTGCGAGAAAAAAAGATATAAAGAGAGTATTTAACGCTGAAACATTTTTGATTGGGGTATTTTCTGGACTTCTAGGAATTATAATTGCGGAATTATTAACGTTCCCAGCCAATGAAATTATAGAAAAGTTATCAGATTTGCCAAATGTTGCACAATTAAATCCAATTCATGCTATAATATTAGTAATTATAAGTGTTACATTAACGGTAATAGGAGGATTAATACCAGCAAGTATTGCTTCCAAAAAAGATCCGGTAGAAGCACTTAGAACAGAATAGGAGAAATGTATGGAAAAGTTTATGAAGAAATTTTTAAGATCATCAATTATAACGTCTGCGATTTTAATCATCTTAGGACTTCTATTAATCTATAAATCAGAAAACACTATTATGACAATCTCTTATGTCATAGGAGGTGTACTAATAGCGATTGGAGCATTAGCTTTAATTAGATATGTGAAAAATGGTGAAAGCCCAGCTTTACGAAATGAATTAGATATAGTTTACGGAATAGTCACTGTGATTTTTGGTATAATCATTATCAAAAATTATCAAGCAATTGCTAGTATCATCCCTGCAGTAATTGGTATTGCAATTATCATTAGTAGTGCAGGAAAATTAAATTATGCATTTCAATTAAAATCGGATGAAAACAGATTATGGAAAACTACTATGGTAATATCTATTATTAGTACTTTATGTGGGGTAGTATTATTATTTAATCCATTTGAAGCAGCTCTAGGAATTATGAAAATTATTGGAGCGTTTATTATTATCTATGCAGTATTAGATATAATATCTACACTTGCCATAAAAAGTAGTGTTACTAAAATAAGAAAAGCAATGGAAGAAACAATTACTGATGCAGAAATTATAAGTGAAGATGACAATAAAGAAAGAGATACAAAAACTAAATCAAAGAAGAAAAATCGAAAAAAAGCAAAAGATGAAAAATAAGGAGGGTTATAGATGAATAAACTAATACTTATTGCAACACTTTCAGAAACAATTGAAAAATGGAATGATAAGTTAGATTCTATAGCCGCAGAATATATGGATAGTCCTTTCTTCGGTGCCCTTGTCGTAATCGTAGTTTTCATCTTTGGATGTTGGGCAATTTCGTATCTAACAAAGAAGTAAAAAGAATGTATAAAATTTCACATTCTTTTTTTCTTAGTTGAAAAAGAATGGAAAAAAAGTTATAATACAAAAGAAGCGAGGTAAAAATGGAGGAAGAAAAATTAGAAATCGGAAAAAAATATCAGATTCACAGTTATAAACATGACAGCAAAATTCACCGTTCCTGGGATGAGGCAGTTTTACTAGATATCCAAGATGATTATTTAATATTTGGAAACGAAAAAACTAAAGTAACAGAATCTGATGGTAGAACATGGCATACTAAAGAACCAGCAATTTTATACTTTTTTAAAAATCAATGGTTTAATATTATAGGTCAATGTAAAAAAAATGGAATATATTATTACTGCAATATTGCTTCTCCTTATATAATAGAAGAGGGAACTATTAAATATATTGATTATGATTTAGACTTGCGAGTATTTCCTGATGGAAGTTTCAAAGTATTAGATAGAGGAGAATATAAATATCATAAGTCCATTATGAATTACTCAGACGATTTAGATATGATTCTAAAATCAGAACTTACTTCATTGATTGAAATGGTTAGAAACAAAGAGCCCATGTTTAATACCGAGACTATCGAAAAATATAACCATATATATAATGAGATAAAAAATAAAAAAGAGAGATAAAAAAAGAACGAAAGTTCTTTTTTTCTTCTTCTAGGATAGATAAAATAACCAAAAAAACCAGTAAAATAAAAAAATTTAAAAAAAAATGAAAAAAATGTGAAAATTGTGTTGACTTTGCTAATTTTATTTGATATATTAACAATGCAACTCGGAAATAACACACAAAATGATCTTTGAAAACTAAGCAAAACGTCAATTTTGAGACAGTTAGGATTGAACAATAAAACAAACTAATTAAAATAAATTTTTTATGAGAGTTTGATCCTGGCTCAGGATGAACGCTGGCGGCATGCCTAAGACATGCAAGTCGAACGAAGCGGCCCAATGAAGATGGAGTGCTTGCACAAAATCTGATTTGGATCACCGCT
>JALFCF010000005.1 GCA_022771205.1 Mycoplasmatota bacterium
ATAAATTAACAAATTAATTTTAACATATATATAATTACATTACACGAAAAAAATTAAAAAAACGCATATTTTCGTGTTTTTAGTCGTGGTATAATATTAATATAAATTTAGTGTTGACAAAACTTAGATAGTCAATTTATCGATTAAATCGTAATATTAAGATATTCTGAACAAATTAAATATAAAAATCAAAACCTATTGAAAACGAAAATCCAAAAGAAATTACATAACTAATGGATTTTCGTGAAAGACTATCTTTAAGACAAGATAGTAACACACTACCAAGTCGGCATTTTGCCAACTAGGAATAGTGTGCAAAGGGACACCCTTTTGAAACCCAATAAGCAACATTTCACAAACTATCGTAAGTGAATGTTGCTCTTTTTTATTTTGTCTTGCGACTACATAAAAAAGAAAGAATACTATCGCCACTTTCATTGCTAAAGCAACAAAACGTGCCACGTATTCTTTAAATAAAAATAACCTAATACCTAATCTAACGAAAGGGTAAAAGGTTATTTTTTTCTTTTGCTATGCAAAAGTAAGGATTATAAATTTACTTCATAAATTTATTTTTTCTTATTTAGTAATTCCGATGTTTCTTTTTTAGCACTCTTAATTGCCATGAATACAAATAATTCATATAAAAGTGTAATTGCAAAGAAACCACATACTAAATAAATATTATTTCTAACATCACTATTTATCATATCAATAAACTCTATTCCTAAATATATTAATCCATAGAATACAGTAGATACAACTGTTATATCATTATATGATCTTCTAATTGACTTGCCCTCGTTTTGATTTATTTCAATTAACCCTTTATCTACCTCATATATAAACATTACAATTAAAAATATTAAAATAGGAATTAAAATCCAATATAAAGAATAAGTAAGTTTATTATTAAATATGATAGTTAGTATTAAAAATAATCCTACAATAAAATTCACTACTACTAATAATTTTTTAATTATATTACTTTTTAGCATTTTTATTTCTCTCCTTTACTTTTAAACTTTGAATAAGTTTGATTATTTCTTTTGATGAATTAATTTGATATGTATGATCTTCGATAGTATGTATTAATAACTCTTTTTGTTCTTCTGGTAAATCATCTTTTTCTAATTCTTTTTTACATGTAGAAACTATACTTTCAGAATTTTCTATACTTCCTAAAACATTTATTTCAGCAGTATCTAATTGTTCTAGATTTAAACTAGCATAATGACTCTTAACAAAATAATTAAGTTGTGTCACTTCTAATCCTAAACCTATCATATACATTAAGTCACTATAATTAACATCTATTATATTACTTATCTTTCTTAATATTTTAGGACTAGGATCTTTTCTTATACCTGATTCTATTTTAGAAAGTTCAGAGTTATTAATCTTTGCAAGTTTCGCAAGTTGTCTTTGCGATAAACCTTTCTTTTCTCTAGCTTCAGCAATAACTTCGCCGATATTTTTTTCTAGCATAGAAATTCACCTCACACCATAATAATACACCTAGTGGGTAAAAAAGTCAACATAATTTCAATAAATGGGTAAAAAAGTGTTGACAATATAGTAATTAGCATGATATATTAAATATGTTTCCAAATGAACCCACTTTTAAATTAAATGGGTAACATAGAAAAAGAAAGGAGGAAATCAAATGTATGAGATTAAAAAAACAACTAGAATTAATTGATCCAAGAGTATGGAGAGATAAAAATATCAAGTTTGAAACGAAGCTGATATACAAAATACTCTGTGCGGAACAATCCCAAAGATGTGAATTCACAAGTATAAGTATCGGGAGAGTTCAAAAGAAATTGAGTATAACAAATGTTGGATTTAAGAAGAACCTAAAAATATTAGAAGATAAAAAATATATAAGGTTCAATGAATACGACCGAGGATTATACACATACGAGATTTGTTAGAAAAGATTAAATCACTAACAAATAAAGGTTCAGTAAATGTTCGTAGATTTATATTAGAACCTATCTTATAGAAATATAAGATGAACTAGTTTGAAGTAAAACATATTTCAAAGAACGAAATAAAAGAATAAAAGGGATTGAAATATGTTATGTATGTTTTACTTCAAGCAACCTATTTAGTGAGATTTATCTCACACAGGGATTTTATTGTCATTATTAGTATGACTTGTAAGTAGTGTTTACAAGTTTTTTTATTGCCTAAATTTAAAGGAAAGGAGATTGATAATATGAATAATAGCGATATTACTAAATTAAAGCATATAGAGGTGCCTACAATAGTTTTATTAGATGAAGAACTATCTTCTACTACTAAACTATTAATGGGTTTAATTAATACCCTATCTATGCAAGAGGGATTTTGTTATGCAAGTAATAAGTATTTAAGTAATCTTTTAAAAGTATCTAAAAGAACGATTACTAGTTGCATAACATCATTAAGAACAAAAAAATATATTAGAGTTGAAAATGAACCTAATATAAGAAGAATCTATTTAGCAGATTTCTGCTAGATGTAATAGCAAGATACTGCTAGTGAGTATAGCAAGTATCTTCTAACAGAATAAATAATATAATAAATAATATTAATAGATAATATAAATTTAAAATTATTTTAATAATTTAAATCTTTAAAAAGATTAAAAAGAAAGGAAGTTATAAAAATGGAAATTGATTTAAACGAAATTATAATATCTGGAACTATTAATAATGTGACAGATAATAATAAAGATTATATTAAGTTTGGTTTAACCACTCTTAAATATGATAAAAGGAAAGTTTATGCTAGTTTTAATATTAACCGAAATCTTTATGAAATATATAAAGATTTTTTTGTTAAAGGAACAAGAGTTTTTGTTAAAGGTTATCTTAATTCTTATATTACAAATGAAAGAATACAAAGTTTTATTACTGTGACTGATATATCAGACAATAAAGATGAAATGATGAACGGAAGAAAAGGTCCTCATATAAGACTTGATTCAGACGGTGTTGAAGTTTGGGATGGAAAAAGATGTGAAGCAATTCCACCCACTGAAGAAGAACTTAAAGAAATGGAAGATATGCTAAAAGAATATCAATAGAAAGGTGTGATAATTTATGAAGAATAGTAATTTTTATAAACTATTACACATAAAATTCATTGTGGAGGAATAATCATGTATGAAACACTAGAATTTTATGATAGTAATGGTTGTGATTTAAAAGAAGTCTTAAAAAGTTGTATATATAAATATTATATGGCTTATAAAAATTCATCAAAAGTATTTAAATCGAACGCAAAAAATAGTATAATTAATTCAACTAATAAAGTGAATGTGTTGTCTACTGAAAGGAGATAAAAAATGTATAGTAGGTATGCAATAGACAATACGATTTTTAAAATAGCCATTTATATAAGACTATCTCGTGAAGATGGTGATGATATGGAATCAGAAAGTGTCACTAATCAAAGAAGTTTATTAATTGGTTATTTAAAAGCACAAGGATTAGTTGCAGTTGATATTTATGTAGATGATGGTTATACAGGAACAAATTTTGAACGCCCAGAGTTTAAGAGAATGTTAAATGACATTGAAAATGGAAAAATAAACATGGTTATTACTAAAGATTTATCAAGATTAGGTCGTGACCATATAATGACTGGTTATTATGTTGAAACATTTTTCCCAGAAAACGATGTTAGATATGTTGCCGTAAACGATGATATAGATACTTTTTTTGAAACAAGTGGCTCTGATATGATGCCATTTAGATTAAGTATGAATGATATGTATGCAAAAGATATTTCTAAAAAAGTTCGTTCAAACTTACTTCAAATGAAAAAAGATGGAAAGTTTTGTGGAAGTTCTGCACCTTATGGTTATATGAGAGATCCTTTAGACAAACACAAACTAGTACCTGATCCAGAAACTGCTCCTGTAGTAAAAAGAATTTTTGATTTATATGTTGCAGGTTATGGTAGCTCACAAATTGCTGAAATACTAACAAGAGAAGAATTACCTACACCAGTTATGTATAAATACTCTGATTCAAAATTAAATAGATTTGACCATCCTGAAATATGGAAACACACATCTGTCAGTAATATCATCAAAAATAGAGTTTATATTGGAGATTTAATTCAACACAGATTTCAAAAAGTGAATTATAAGATTAAGAAAAGAAAAAGTGTTCCTGAAAGTGAATGGTGTATTAAAGAAAATGCACACGAACCACTTGTAGATAGGAAAACATTTGAAATCGCACAATCTATTAAAGATTCATCAAATAATTATAATCCTGAACGAAGAAATGTTGATTATGTTTTATCTGATTTAGTATTTTGTAAAGATTGTGGTGCTAGAATGAGTATTAGTTATGATAAGAAAAGAGATAGAGTCACAATGAATTGTAATAACTATCGTAAGTTTAGTAAGTATGATATATGCTTTTCTCACTATATTAACTATACAAAACTAGAAAACACAGTCTATGACAAGTTAAGTACTATGGCTAATCAATATATTAATGATAAAGAAGAATTTGAAAATATTATTAAAAGCCAATATGTTGATCCAAAAGCAGATAAACTAAAAAAGATAGAAGAATTAAATCATACAATAAATGATTTAAAAAGAAAACAAGACTCTTTATATGATGATAAATTTAATAATGTTATAAGTGTAGAAACTTATCAAAGATTATTTAATGCTACTGAAGAAGATATTAAAACTGCAAAAGATAAACTAGAACAATTACAAAATGAAATATCTAGTATTAATGATGATTCTTCTTGTTATGTAGAATATTTAGATATTATTAAAAGTTTTCTAGATATGAAAAATCCAACAAGAGAAATCATGAATAGATTAATAGATAAAATATATGTAACGAAAGATAAAAAACTAGAAATTCATTATAGAATTAAAAAAAGTGAAGTATTAATATAGGTAAAAATACGAGTTGCTTCCAAGCAATTTTTAAAAATAAAATTAGGTATCACAAAAACAGGTCATACTGGTATACAGAAGAAATACCTTTTGTAGAAGCGGCAGAAATCGGAACAGAAAAAGTAATTAAAGATCATTCTACTATCGGTATTGTAGTAACAACAGATGGATCAATTGGAGATTTTGAAAGAGAAGATTATATAGAAGCAGAAAACAGAGTCATTGAAGAACTTAAAAATATTGGAAAACCATTTATTGTAATTTTAAATTCAACTCATCCTACTCTTCCAGAAACACAAAAACTAGCAGAATCATTAAAAGAAACTCATCAAGTACCCGTTTTACCAATTAGTATAGAAGCTATGAATGAAAAAGATATGTATAATATTTTAAGAGAAGCTCTATACGAGTTTCCTGTCTTGGAAGTAAAAGTAAACATGCCAGAATGGATAGCCATTTTAAATCACGATCATCCAGTAAAACAAAATTATATAAACGTCATCAAAGAAAGTGTTGTTGAAATAGATAAATTAAAAGATATAGAACATATTACAGATCACTTTCTAAATAATGAAATGATAGAAAAAGCTTATCTTTCAGAAGTAGATCCATCAACTGGAGTTATCACCATTAATCTAACTGCTCCAGCAAATTTATATAATCAAACTCTAACAGAAATAATTAAAGTAGATATAAAAAGCAAAGCTGATTTATTAGCCCTTTTTCAAGAATACAATGTAGCAAAAAAAGAATATGATCAAATTAAATATGCTTTAAAAATGGTTAAGCAAACAGGTTATGGAGTAGCTACACCATCAATAGAAGATATGAAATTAGATAAACCAGAAATTATAAAACAAGGTCCTAGATATGGAGTAAAACTTAAAGCAGTAGCTCCATCAATACATATGATTAGAGTAGATGTAGAATCAACATTTGAGCCAATCATAGGAAGCGAAGTTCAAAGTAAAGAATTAATAGATTATTTAACAAAAGATAAAGATAAAAATCCAAATGATATTTGGAAAAGTGAAATTTTCGGACGAAGTTTAGATTCAATTGTTCAAGAAGGAATTCAAGCAAAGATTAATATGATGCCAGATAACATTAGATTAAAACTCCAAACAACATTAACAAAAGTTGTCAACAAAGGTTCTAATAACATGATTGCAATTGTAATATAAAACAATCCACAATTATTGTGGATTGTTTTAATTATATAACGGTAGATACTAAATAATTATATTGATTTACCAATTCTTCTGTAGAAAACTGAATTTCATTATTTTCAATTTTCCAATTATCCTGATTACTTTTTAAAAAGTTAAGTGTATTAATAATTGTATTAAAAACATTATTCATTTGATTTTCACTTTCTAAAAAGAATTCATCATAACTTTGCAATTTTAATAATAAAGAAGAATTTGTGAAACTAGAAACAAAAATCTTTTTGTAATAAGTAGATAAAGAACTTTTTTCAGAAAATTTAATTATTTTATCTTTTTTAGAAAATCGATAAAGTTTATTTATATCATTATTAAACTTATTTCTTACTTCTTCAACATATTCTAAACTATTATCAAAATTTGGTCCATCTTCCAAATAGTTAGATACAGAAAGTAATGATGTAAGTTTTTTATCATCAGCATAACTCATAACTTTATCATACTGACAATAAAAACTATCTATATATTTCTCTATTAAAAACTCAACATCTTTATATTGAAAATAAACATTAGAAGAAGAAAATGTTCTGTCTTTCAAAAAGTCTTGTTTTGCAAACACTTCAACATCATGAGTCAATCTTTCTTCTTGCACTTTTCTATTAACAAGATAAACATATCCAAAAAATAAAAAGACAAATAAAAAAATAAATAAAATTATAAATCCATATTTCCTATTCCCCATGAATTTCACCAACACATATTATAACAATAATCTAAAAAATGTCAAAACTAACATTTTTTCCATTTAAACATAATAGAATATAATTCTTTACCATAAATAAAATCACCAAATTCAATAACTTCCAAAAGATTAGAAATATTATCAACATTACAATAGTAGAAATCATCTAAATAATATATATCATGACCAGGTAAAATAAAATAGTCTTTTGTTCTAAAATAAAGTTTCTCATCCAAATATACTAAAATCCGAAAATCCAAAGTATAATTATAATCTGCTACATTAAGTTGAATCAATTCAAGAAATATTCCCACCTTAGAATGAAGATAAACTTTAACCTTATAAAAACCTTGAAGTGACAATCTATATCTAAGTTTTAATAATAGTTTTTTTACCGATTCTATAATCTTATCCTTATCACATTCTATATTAGATAAATATGAAGAGTTAACAAAAATTAAATATTTTTGCTCCCCTAACCTCTCAATTTTCAAATTATCCTCACCTAATGTAATATATGAAAAAAGCCTAAATAACATCACCGTTAATTAGACTTTCCATTTTTTTCACAACTTCTTTTACTCCTAACTTAGTAACACTAGAGAACACAACCAAATCATCACCAACCACTAAATCTAAAGTATCTAAAATATCTTTCAAATTTTTTTCTTTTTTACTTCCACCAACTTTATCAGCCTTTGTTGCTATTACTGTAACCGGCAAATTATAATATTTCAAAAAATTATACATAAGTAAATCATCTTCTGTTGGCTTATGACGAAAATCAATGAGTAAAAAAACTCGTTTTAAAACAGTTCTCTTCTCTAAATATTCTTCAATCATCATTCCAAACTTAGATTGAGTTTTTTTATCAACAGAAGCATATCCATATCCTGGAACATCAATTAAATAAAAGCTATCATTAACAGAATAAAAATTAAGAGTCTGAGTTTTTCCAGGTCTAGAAGATGTATAAGCTAAATTTTTACGTGATAAAATTGCATTAATAAAGCTACTTTTTCCAACATTACTACGCCCAACTAATAAAAACTCCGGTTTACCTTCTTCTGGGTATTGACTACGTCTAGTAGCAATAATTTCTAAACTAGCATCTTTAATTACCATATTTACACCTCTCTTTGATATGCTATCAAAAGCTGTTCTAAATCATCAATAACTTTCATAGCTTCATCCATAGTTTTAACTCTAACACCACTAGCAAACTTATGTCCACCACCATGATGTTTTTCAGCTATATTATTAATTTCTGGTCCACGAGAACGGATAGAAATACGAATTTGATTATTTTTAAGATCTTCTGTCATTGTAACCCAAACAAGAACTTCTTTAATAAAGTTAAAATTATTAATCATATTACCAGCACTAGCACTGTCAACTCCATATTTCTGTATTATATCATCAGTAATCGAAACATAACCAAGTCCATGATCAGTCACAATCATATTCAAAGAAATATACCCCTCCAACCTAACTTCATTTAATGGTCTTAAATAAAGTTTTGAATAACAACTTGAAAGTTCAAAGGGATAATTATCAAGATAATAAGAAACTAAAGAAAACAAATGTGAAGTAGAACTATCAAATAAAAAACGATTAGAATCCGAAACCAATCCCATAAACAAAAGTTCTGCAATAGCTGAATTTAAACGAAATTTCATATCAATCAAAAGTTCCATTATAATTTCACACGCTGAAGAGGCCTGATCATTAATAATTTCTAAACCACCAAAATCTTCAACAAATGGATGATGATCTATTTTCACAATATAAGAAAATTGAGAAAAGTCAACCGAATCTACTCTCCTAATATCAGGAGTATCTGTAACAATTAATAAAGCATTAGAAACAGTTTCTAATTTATCTAATTTTCCAATATGAGCAAATTTTTGACTACCAGTACCTATTGCAATGACCTTCTTTTCCGGAAAATTAAGTTTAATAGCATCTCGAAGCGCCAATTGGCTACATAAGGCATCTGGATCTACTCCAATGTGTCGAGCAATGACGATCGTATCATACTTCTTAATTGTCTTTAAGAGTTTCCTATACATGTCCAAACACCCTATCTATTAATTAACCTTAATGTATCCCTTGCAATCATTAATTCTTCATCTGTTGGAATAACATATACCTCAATTGAAGAGTCATCAGTACTAATTTTAACAACTTCACCACGAATATTATTTTTATCTAAATCGATTTTAACACCCAAACAAGCAAGTTCTTCACAAATTTGTCTACGAACAGGAATACTATTTTCACCAACACCTGCTGTAAAGACAATAACATCAGCACCACCAAGTAATACATAATATTGAGCAATATAATCAACAACACGACGAACATATTTATTACGAGCTACAATTGCTTTTTCATCTTGTTCATCACATTTTTCTAAAATATCACGCATATCGCTACTATATTCACTCATACCATATAAACCACTACGTTTATTTAAATCATCAACAACTTCACTAGCATTCTTTCCTTCCTGTTCCATAACGTAAGGAATAATAGAAGGATCAATATCTCCTGAACGAGTTCCCATCATAATACCTGCAAGAGGAGTAAATCCCATAGATGTATCAACGCATTTTCCGTCTTTTATAGCAGTAATACTACCTCCATTACCAATATGACAACTAATTAAACGAAACTCTTGCTTGCCTAATAAGTTCTTAACAGTCTCAGCAATATAGCGATGAGAAGTACCATGAGCCCCATACTTACGTACACCATAATCAGTATACCAAGAATAAGGAACAGGATATAAATATGTAGACTTATCCATAGTCTGATGGAAAGCAGTATCAAATACAGCTACCATTGGAACATTAGGCAATACCTTTCTAAATGCTTCTATTCCCAACATATTAGCTGGATTATGAAGTGGAGCGAATCCTTTAATAGCCTCCAACTTTTCCATAACATCATCATTAACTACAACTGACTCTGTAAAAATATCTTTTCCTTGAACAATACGATGTCCAACACCATTTATTTCATCCAAAGATGAAATAATATTTAAATCTGTAAGTTTATCAAGTAATATATTAACAGCATCAACATGAGTTGCCAATTCTACTTCTTGTGTAATCTTTTCTCCATTAAATTTAATTGTGTAATTACTTCCTTCAATACCAATACGTTCAAATAATCCACTAGCAATAACTGCTTCATCATCCATATTAAATAGACTAAATTTTAAGGAACTACTTCCCGCATTAATAGAAATTATTTTCATAACATCCCTCTTTCTATAACCTATAAATATTATACTACAAAGACTATGATTTTCAAAGAAAAAGAAGTAGAATAAGACTAATTACCATACTTAAAACCATTAAACAAAGTAATAAAAATGGTGTAGAAAAAGCTGCTTTATCAACATCCATAGTTTTCTGATAAACAACTGCATTTACCATACTGCCTTGTGTAGCTTGTATTACGTTCTCATTAGTCATCAAATTAGAACTAATTGTTAATGTAGAACCATCACTAGAAAACAAGTGATAAAAACTATCATTATTCGTAACTTTATCATTCTGGTCCATACTATCAATCAAAGAATCTTTAGTTTCTTCAAATTCATCTTTATCACAATACATTTGTATTGGTTCAACAAGTGGATTATTTTTCTTCTCCACAATTACAGAAATCTTATCATCATCTTTATCATCTACAACCGAAATGTCAACACCAGAAGCACCAGCATCATTAGCCATCTGACGATAAGTATCAATCACATCCATCGCATCTTCACAAGCAACTGCTCCCAATTGCTTCAAAGGGCAATCATGCACAATTCCAGTAAGTAATGCAACATCTCTAACCTCATCATGAAGAGGACTATCAATTATCTTATCCCCAGTATTTTCATTAATAAGAACATATTCTCCAAAAGGACTGGTAGTAAGAATACTATGATCATCATTTGCATCAATGGCATCAGTCAATATTTGAGCACTTTCTGAAAAAGAATTTTGTCTTTCCTTACCATAAACATAAGAGTCAAAAACTTCTGGATGCTCAGCCATAAAAGAAACTTGCGAGCTTTGTACTTCGTCAGTCATACCTTCTAAATAATCAACATCTGTTCTTGCAGATACTAAAGAATGTTCTAACATAGAAATCAACTCTTTTTCTGGAAAAGCACCATTAGTATTATGAATTACTAACTGAAATGTATGATCTGAATTAAGCTGAAAATGAATATCTACACCAGTATTAGAAAAGTTAGCAAGTAAACTATCAATTTCTGCCTGATGACTAGCATCTACCTCCATAACAAAATCACCTTTATTTTCAGTATCAAAAGAATAAATAATATCTTTTTTACTACAAACCTCCTCTAATCCTTGTGAATTAGGTTGCATCTCATAACCATCAATAGAATAATCCTCCACAAAATCCTTATTATTTAACTCATCAATTTGCGCCAATTCTTTAGTAGTAAACTTATCGTTATAAATTTTTAGTATTTCATTAATCACTAAATCTAAACGCTCTGGATATTCAGTCTTATAGATAATTTCTTCTAAATTAATAGGAATATTTTTTTCATGAAATAAATAACTCATATAAGTAGCTTTAGCACATAAGTTAGCTCTTTCTTTACTTGTCATACAACCACAACCTTATCATAATAAGTATACTAAAAATAAAATAAACTAGCAATAACGTAAACTTTTTACTTTAAAATTAGAAAAAAGATAAAAAAACAATAGATAAAAGAAGATTATCAGAATTATTTTCACTATAAACAGAAAAACATTTCTTAATTTATGAATTAAAAAAGCTTATCATACTCTTTTAAAGCATAATAAGCATCATAACATGTTGCAAGAAACATCTCAATCAAAAACAAAGCCTTACCCTTCAAATTATATTATTGACAATAAATATCATAAGTATCTCTAGCAATCATTAATTCTTCATCTGTACCTAAAACATACACTGGAATAGAAGAACCATCTTTAGAAACAATTCCTTCTACACCTTTACGTACAATAGTAGAGTTATTTTTTTCTTCGTCTAATAAAACACCAATAGGAGCAAGTTTTTTCATAACCTCACGGCGAATAATTGGATCATTTTCTCCGCCACCAGCAGTAAAGCAAATTGCATCAATTTTACCACCAAGTTTCATATAATATTTAGCAATATAGTCAACTATTTTATTAGTATACATATCAATTGCTAAAACCACTTTTTGTTCATTTGCTTCATATGCGCGATCAATATCCCGTAAATCGCTCATACCAGCTATACCTTGCAAACCACTTTCAAAATTAAGTTTTTTATCAACCCATTCCAAATTACGTTCTTCTTTTTGCATGACGTAATTAATTAATGAATAATCAATATCTCCTGAACGAGTGCCCATCATAATACCTGCATTAGGAGTAAAGCCCATAGACGTATCAATAGATTTCCCTTCTTTTACAGCTGTAATACTACATCCACTACCTATATGACAAATAATTAAATTAGGAACTTTAGCTAAAATATCAGTCATTTGTTCTGTAATAAATTTATGACTTAAACCATGAAATCCATACTTTCTAACATCATACTTAACATACCACTCATATGGTACCGGATACAAATAAGTAGATTCATCCATCGTTTGATGAAAAGCCGTATCAAAACAAGCCACATTTAAAGCCTTAGGAATAGCATCCATAAAAGCACGTATCCCTTTTAACGCTGCCGGATTATGAAGCGGAGCTAGTGGTGAAATAGACTCTACTTCTAAAAGAACTCTATCATCAATTACTACTGATTTAGAATACTTATTTCCACCATGAACAATACGATGACCAACAGCCTCAATTTCATCCAAAGATGAAATAACTTTGTGTTCTAATAAATGTTCTAATAACAAATTAACTGCATCTTTATGATCTTTTAACTCCACTAAAGATGAACATTTCTCATCTCCAACCTTCAAATTATAACAAGAACCATCAAGTCCAATACGTTCATACTGACCTTTCATTATTAGTTTTTCCTCAGGCATTTCGTATAAACGAAATTTCAAAGTACTACTACCTGCATTCACTGATAACAATTTCATAAAATCTCTCCTCGCCTTTATATAAACATAATATAACATATTTATAAAAAAAATTAAAAGAAAAAATAAAAAAAAGATAGGCCTAATCTGCCTATCTTGTAAGCTACATCTTATTATTTATTGTTATAGCTTCCGCTAACTTGGTTCATACCATTTTGAACCAAACGTCTAGTGATTTCACCACCAACTGTACCATTTGCACGGCTAGTAGAATCTGGTCCTAAATTAACACCAAATTCATTAGCTATTTCATATTTCATTTTATCAATAGCTTGTTTAGCACCAGGAACTCTCATTTTCATAGTAGAATTCTTTGCGTTGTTCATTTCTTTCACCTCCTACATTCATAGGTTGTGAAGTTTTGCAAATTTAATACCAAAAATTAATTGGAAATTTATAACAAATCAGAAAATTCTTTTTCTTCATCAACAACAACTATAGTATCAACTTTTTCTACTGCCATATCAATCATATCTGAAAAATTAAATTTTTCTTCTTCTTTTATAGCTTGTTCTAAAGAAGGATTTATGACTGGATGTTTTGGGACAAAAACTGTACAACAATCTTCATAAGGTAAAATACTAATATCATAGGTATTTATTTTTTTAGCTAGGTCAATTATTTCTAGTTTATCAAAACAAGCAACTGGTCTTAATACTGGCATAGAAGTAACCTCATTAATAACACGCATACTAGTAAGCGTTTGAGAAGCGACTTGACCAACAGATTCTCCATTAACAATAGCAAGTCCATGATACTTATCGGCCAATTTTTCCATAATACGATACATCATACGACGCATAATAGTAATACAATAAGTAGGATGACAATTTTTATAAATTTCTTCCTGTATCGGTGTAAAATTAACAATATGCAAATGAATTTCATTAGTATATTGAGCCAATTTTTTAGAAAGCTCAATTACTTTATTTCTAGCATCTAGACTAGTATGTGGAATTGCTTCAAAATAAACACAATCAATAGGAACCCCACGTTTCATAGCTAAATAACCAGCAACCGGTGAATCAATACCTCCAGACAACATCAGTAAACCTTTAGGTTGAGTACCAATAGGATAGCCACCAGCTCCAGAATAAGCATTAAAATAAATGTAACTATGTTCTTCTCTAATTTCTAATTTAATAAATAATTCAGGATTATGAACATCTACAAAAACATTCCTTTTATTCTTCAAAACTACTCCACCAAGTATATGATTCATTTCTTGGCTATGAATAGGAAATGTTTTATCACTTCTCTTAGTTTCAACTTTAAAAGTATTAAAAGATAAATTTTGAACTAATTGAATCAATAAATCCTTAATAGAATCAATATTAGTATCAACAATATACGCAATATGATACATATGAATACCAAAAATACAATCCAGTTTCTTCTTTATATCTTCCAAATCTGAATCTTGAAATTCAATATACATTCGACTGCGATCCCTAAAAATAGAAACATTAAAATTTTTTAATTTATTTTTAACATTATGATAAAGGGTATTAATAAAAAAGTTACGATTTCCCTTCTTTGTACTAAGTTCACCATACTTAATTAAAATTACTCTCTTCATATTACCACCTCAACATCTCAAATATTTTATCATAAAAAAAAAAAGAAGAAAACACCTTTCTTCTTAATCATTTACTTTTTTCATATAACGATACTTTGTTTCTTTAGTAATCTGATATTCTGCTGGTATTTCAGAAACTCTTTGAAAACTAGTACCTTTTAATTTATTAAATTCATACAAAAAAATATCTTCTTCTAAGTTCTCAGGAAATCCATCTTCTTTATAGTTATATAAAATAGCCTCTTGTCTTTCACCTTTTATCTCACTAGAAGTCCATTTTCCAACTTGATAAATAACATATGGCTTTTCTAAACTATCTTGCTCATAAATCAAATAATTACCACATTCCAAAGTAACATATTTCTTATTACTGCTTACTGATACTTTAGAAGCATATGGATTACAATACTTACTTCCTTTAAATGGATTTTTCATATTAGAAAGAAGTTTTTGATCTATCGCCATTTGTAAATAATAAACACTATAATTTCCATCTACTGCATTTAAATTAGCAGCAGTTAAAGCAAACATTCTAGCATTATTTTCCATCAAATCATATTTTTCTTTATAATCTGTATTAAAAACACGAGCTAACAGTATAGCTACGATAATTAATATCATTACAAATACTGTCAATATTTCATATGTACCAAAACCACGATTATTCTTATTTATCATACACAGCCAACAACTTTCTATATATATTTTCATCTACTAAAGAAACTGCTTTAATAGAGATATCCAAAGCTTTCTTATATTCACCTTTAAAAAATAATTTTTCTGCATCACTAAGTCCATGATCAACATCATCATAAACAGAACGATATCGATTACCAAATACAATAGCCATTTCAGCAAGTTGTGCAGTCTTAACCATCTCATTCGTAGTATTATATAATTTTAATACTAAATCTCTAGCTGTATCTACCCTAGTATTCAATGTCTTTATAACAATAGGTTTTCTTTCTAACTCTTTAATGACTTCTTCGATTGCCTCGTTCGCTTCAGACAACTGAACAAAATAATTATTTGTAATAATTGGAAGCTTATAGGTTCTCATTCTTTCTTTACTTTGCTTTAAGAAAGACTCAATTTCTTCTAACTGTTCTCTTGCCCTTACCTCATCATCATACATATTACCTAAAGATTTTAAAGCTTGATCCAAATCATTCTCCATTTGATTTAAACGAACCGTAAGCTCTTCCACCTCTTGTTGCAACATAGAATAAGGAGAAGATTTAGCTTCAACTTTGGCCAACATTTTTTTATAATCATCATTAATGACAATCAATATTTTATTAACCTCATGAATAGTCTCAACATCTTTATCATTTAAATCATACATACTTTTAATATCATCTAATTGATTATAAACTTCTTGAACCACTTTGTTAGTTTTTTCTAACTTCTTTGAAAAATCAGTTTCCATTTCTACATAAACTTTTCGCGAAAGTCTTTCTTTTTCAAAATCAACAAATAAAGAATCATAATAATCAAGCATAGTTTTTAACTCAAACATGCAATCTTCTAAATTTAAAACTCTAATCTTATCTAAAATATGATCAATATTTTTTTGTGATTCTTCTAAATTATATGAAACATTTAAATAGTCAAGTGGATATCCTTGCTTTACCATATCGTCATTAAGTTCTTCAACTTCTTTCATACGATTAGGGATAACTTGTTTAGCCATTAACAACAAATCAGGAACTTCTTGAACCACAATACCCATATGCTCTATCATGGTATCCAAAGCTTTTACAATATGAACAACTTCACTATATTGATTTTTTTCCATTACTTTCTCGAAATCCAAAAAACGACGTTCAATATTTTCAAGTTGTAATTCAACAGCATCTTGCATCTCATCATACATCTGACGATGATCTTGAAAATCTTTATTAAGTTCACGATATTTCGTTTTTAATTTAATAACAATTGCGCGATATTTTTCTTCACTTAATGTTATTTCTTTAATTTCATCCAATAAAGAATCAGCAGACTCTCTTACTCTATAAATTTCAAATTCTGTCTTCGCCAAACGATAAATACAATTTTTATAATCTTTTTTATCAATGTAAATATCCAAATCAATCAACATATCATCAATTCGAGATAATTTATTATCACGGATTTCATCAAAACGATCTTGCCAATCATTATATTTTTCTTCCATTTGATCATTTTTAATAATCGGCTCAACCTTCGACAATTCTAAAGAAACCGGTGTACTAGCTACCATATTTTTAGCCACTTCTAATTCATGAACTTTTCTACGATACTTATTAGCAATACCTCTTCTAATAAAGTGAAGCACCACAATAACAACAATAATACAAATAACTAAATAAGAGCCTATAATTAAATACTGTCCTTGCATACTTCACCACCTTATCATCTAACTACTATTTTAACACAAACAACTGACAAATTTCTACTGTTTTAATAAATAATTTAATAATGCTTAATTAAAACAATAAAAAACAGAAAATATATTTATTGACTTCGTCACAAAAACATTGACATATCAATGGATTTATCATATAATTATAAATGCAATTCACTTGAAACAGCAGATTTAGAGTGTTTTAAAGTGTTTTTCAACAAAATTAAGTAACCATTGCTGTTTACGCGAAAGAGAAAGAAAAACTCCCTAAGATACGGCTAAATTATTTCAATGAATGTAATTAAAAGAAAGGAGTAAAAAATATGGCAAGATATACTGGACCAAGCTATAAGAAAGCTCGTCACGTTGGATTTTCAATCAGTGAAACTGGTAAAGAATTAGCACGTCGTCCATATGGACCAGGACAACATGGAAATGCTCGTAAAGGTAAATTATCTGATTACGGAACTCAGTTAAAAGAAAAACAAAAAGTACGTTTCATGTATGGAGTAAATGAAAGACAATTTAGAAACACTTTTGATAAAGCTTCTAAACTTAAAGGTGTTACTGGTACTAACTTTTTAAGAATGTTAGAATCTCGTTTAGACAACTTAGTATACAGAATTGGATTTGCTACTACTCGTCGTGGTGCTAGACAATTAGTAAATCATGGACACGTTACAGTAAATGGTAAAAAAGTAGACATTCCATCATATCAAGTTAAAGTTGGAGATGTAGTTTCTATCAAAGAAGATCACAAAAACTTAAAAGTTGTTGCTGATAGTTTAGCAAAAGTATCTAAACGTGTTGATTTCATTACTTATGATGAAGGAAAAATGGAAGGAACATATGTAAGACTTCCTGAAAGAAATGAGCTTAATGCTGATATCAATGAAGCATTAATCGTTGAATTCTATAATAAATAATCGATAGTAAAACTATCGATTTTTTTTATGTTAAAAAACAAATTAGGCTCCTGCAAATTAGGTTTGTGTTTTTTTACTAATTCTAATATTTCAGAAGATGAATAAATAAACTTATCAAATCCTTTGTTATTTAAGAAAAAATAAGCATGAATAATACTTGCAGGAATTTCAACTTCTTCTTGCCAACCTAACTGTGGATAAATAATCATCCGTTGAATATCACCAACTAGTAAAGATACTTCTGAATAAAAATATTCTGAACTATGACGTAATTGCTCTAAAAAAGAACTAAATGTTAATTCAGGTGATGTAATAATAAAATCAAATTCTGGTAAAATAGCTTTAGCAACAGATAATGTACGTCTTTCAGAAGTAGCATAATGAACAAGTAAAATTTTCTTAACTTGATTTTGATATAATAGTCTTTTGGAAAATCTAAAATTATCACCTGTATTAGTAGATTTTGTTTCTAATAGAATAGCCTCATCAGGAACTCCACATTGAACTGCAATATCACGATAAACTTCTGCATCCGATTTTTTAAATTTACTACTTGTAATTTTTCCGGGACCACCAGCAAACAAAATCCTCTTTCCATAACCACACTTAAATAATTCTGCACATTTAACAGGAATATCCAAATTAGAACAACCACAAGCAAAAATAATATCACAAGGCTCAAGTTTCTGATGTAATCTAGTAAAATTCAAAATGTTTTTTATATTAGAAATAACTTCTTAATCAAACATCAATTTCGCTATATTCATCAACACTCACCTCTATAGTTTCACAATAGCAATTAATAATATCTACATCCAACAAATCACCATATACATTACTATGATGCAACAAATGATGTAGAACACGAATCGGTGATCCATGTGAAACAATTAAAAGATGCTCATCATTGGCATGTTTTTTCATAACATAATCTAAAAAATCTTGACATCGTAGAAAAATATTCTGTATCGGCTCGACCCCTAAATCCGAGGAATTTAACTTATAATCCCAATATTTTTTAACATCGTATTCGCTCCTAGGTTTTCCTTCTAAATTTCCCATATCCCGTTCTATTAAACGTTTATCAGGAAATGTTTCTACACGATCACCAACTAAAATAAAAGCAGTCTCAACAGTGCGAATCAACGGCGACATATAACAGAAAGAAAAATTAACATCCTTAAGCTGATTTCTTAACTTTTGACACTGTCTACGACCAGTATCATTTAACTGATTATTACTTAACCCTTGAAGTATATTATTAAAATTAAATTCTGTTTGCCCATGTCGAACTAACGTAATCTTCATCTACTTTACCTCCAATATTTTTAAAGCTTCACTATATGATAAAAATTTACCTAAATAACCTTGTTCAGGATAAAATGAATAACCAGAAACTAAATATGTATCATCTAAAAGGGAAATATCTGTAAAATAATCATCTTCCACATTATAATAAGGAATAACAGAAGCTTTAGTCAAATCTGTTCGATATTTACCTATATAGGCATGATGAATATTTTTCTTTTTAGTCTTATCCACAGAACTACCAAGAACAACCAAATCATTATTGCTATCAGTAATCACTTTAAAAAAACGTCCAGAATATTCTGTTTTATAAGAAACTGAATCAACATAATTTAATGATGTATCATATTTAACAAGCATAGGCTGAGAAAAATCATCCGATACTTTCTTTCCGGCTGTTAATACTAAAGAATCATCAACTACTGTAATACTAGAAAATCCATGAGTATCTATATCATTATTAGTAGTTGAGTCAAGTAATTTTCCAGTTTTAGAAAAAGAAATCAAAACCCCTTTATTATCTTGAACTCCAACGATATATATTTGATTCTCAAAAAAAACACCACTTAAAAATTTAGTATCATTTTCATCATATTGAACTTTCCAGTCTAAAGTTCCATCCCTATGATATTTATAAATAATACCATTCATCTTGTTTTTATTTTTAATACTACCAATAGCTAAATAACCATCACTCAAAGATAAAACATCATAAAAAGTAGCATGTAAAATATTTTTTTCAAATAACAATTGCCCATCTCTACTATATTTTACAATTACTGCTGTACTATCATTAGCCTCATAATCTTTTTTATTTTGCTCATAACCACCAACAATAACAATATCATCCTCATTATCAACCAACAAATCATAAAATCTACTAGTATAACCAGTATTATAAATTTTCTCGTATGTTTTTTCTTGCTTATTGTTATATACAGTAAACTTTGCCTTAGTTAACTTTTCATCATTATCATTATTTCTACCTACCGAAAAAATAGTATCAT
This sequence comes from Mycoplasmatota bacterium, assembly GCA_022771205.1. GTDB lineage: Bacteria > Bacillota_I > Bacilli_A > RF39 > UBA660 > Faecimonas. The sequence goes on from JALFCF010000005.1 coordinate 20,139, forward strand.
CAACCACTGTAGTAGCATCAATTGTATCAAAATAATTAGTCTCCTCTTTAGGATAAAAAAAACAAAAAGAAAATATAATAATTAATATGAAAATAAGTAAGAAAAAAAACTTAATATAACGCTGCATTGACATCATCTCCAAATCTAAACATATTGTAACAAAAAAGAAAAAGCATGAAAAGTAAAAAAAAAGAAAACCTATCACAAAGGATAGATTTTACTGTTAACTAGAAAAATTTACCAATAAAATACTTTTTCTTTCCACGTCTAATAACCACATATTTTTGCTCTATAGAATCATTTTTTGTAACTTGAAAATCTAAATCAGTAATTTTTTCACCATTAATACTAATAGAACCATTTTGAATAAATTCTCGAGCTTCTCTCTTACTTGAACAAATTCCAAACTCTACTAAAAAATCAACTAAATTCGCTTCTGAAGCTTCAAATGGTTCAATTCCTTTAAATGCAGCTTCTAATTCTTTAGCAGAAAGCCCCTTAATATTTCCGCTAAATAAAGATTCACTAATCTTAACTGCACTTTCATAGGCACCCTCACCATGAATAAAGTCAAGAACTTCTTTAGCAAGTGCTTTTTGAGCAACTCTCTTCTCAGGAGCAACTTCTTGTTGTTTCATAATATCTTCAATCTCCTGTTTTGTTAAAAAAGTAAATCTCTTTAAATATTCTTCCATCATAGAATCTTCAAAATTTAATAAGTATTGATACATCTCATAACTAGAAGTTTTTTCTTCATCTAACCATAAAGCATTACCATAACTTTTACCTAATTTTTTTCCTGCAGAATCCAAAGTAAGCGGCATAGAAAAAGCATATACCTCTTCATTTTCTAATTTTCTAACAAGCTCAATACCGGTAGTCAAATTCCCCCATTGATCAGAACCACCAAACTGCAAATTAACATCATACTTATCATGAAGTTCTTTAAAATCATAACCTTGTATTAACATATATGAGAATTCAGCATAACTAATACCAATATCCAACTGACGTTTTACTAAATCTTTATTAATCATATAACTAACATTAATATACTTACCAACATCTCTTAAAAAATCTATATAATTCATATTTTTAAACCAATCATAATTATTAACAAGTTGAACCTCATCACCAAACAATTTCTTAATCTGCTTTTTGATTTTTTCATAATTATGCTCAATAACTGAAATTTCAGCTTTTTCACGCTCACCAGTACCTCTAGGATCACCTACTCTTCCTGTAGCTCCCCCAACCAAAATAAAAGGATGGTGTCCTGCTCTTTTTAATCTCTCTACCATTAAAAATGTAGGAAACTGACCAATATGTAAACTTTCAGCAGTTGGATCTGCCCCAATATAAAAGTTAAGACCACCATCATTTAATTTTTCCTCTAAATCAGGACTTGAAACATCTTTAATTAGTCCCCTCCATTGTAATTCTTCAAAAAACGTCATTTTCTTTCCTCCTCCAATTTTAATTCATAAATTTCACTTAAATTATATCCATAATCTTGATAAATACCATCAACATCGCGACTAGTGGCTTTTGATTTGGAAATACCAAGTTTCTCCAAAACATCATAAACAGATTCCTCACTTGGCCCCTCAATTTCTAAATATGTAGGAATCATAGGCCAAGAATCAATATCAATTTCTACATCACCTAAAACATATTGACGTCTCCTATTTTCTTGATAACCTTTAGCAACAAAACCAAGTTCATTCAAAAACAAATTAGTTTTAGTAAAATCATCTACTTGAATTTCTAATTCTTGAGTACCATCTATAGTAGATGAAACAATATTTTTAATAGTAATAGTAGTTTTATCACCATTAGTACGTAATCGAATCCACTTACCATCAATTTTAGGAATAAAATCATAAACATATCTTTTCTGTAAATGATCCCATTGAAATTTTGCACCTACATTTTCTATCTTTTTGATAATAGTTTCTACATCAATTTCTAAAACACGAACTTCATATTCAGTATGCATATTACACCTCCAAAAAAAAGAACTATCATCCCATATAAGGACGAATAGTTCGCGGTACCACCTTACTTTATAGATAACTCTATACTCTCTAATATCTTAACGCGATAAACGTTTTTTCTCCAAATGTTGTAATTCATAAATATTTTCCTCTAGTTTTCACCAACCACTAGATCTCTATAAGAAAAAATAATTACTACTAATCATTTATCAAAGAAAAATGATGTATTTAATATATCATAGTTTTAAATTTTTGAAAAGTACCAAAAAAGAAAAGAATTATTTCTTTTCTTCTTTTTCAAGCTTTTTTAATACATCTTTAGTAACTTCAATTGCTTTAAGACGAACTTCCTCAGCAGCATCTCTAAGTACTGGTGTACCTTTATCAATTGCCAAATCAACTAGTTCTTGTGCTTTTTCTTTTAATTGAGCAGCCCTGTCTTTAGCAATCTCCAATACTTTCTCTTTATCTAAATCAGCTAATTCCGACTTAATTTCTTCAACTTTAAGATTAAATTCCTCTTTTACTTCTTCCATATCAATATTTTTAATTTGTGCCATTAACTCGTTTATCTTAGCCTTTAACTGTGCTCTAGTTTCACTACCTTTTCTTGGAGCAAACAAAATTCCAATTCCAGCACCAATAGCAGCACCTGCTAAAAATTTACCTAACCCAGATTTTTTTTCTTTACTCATATAAATCCTCCTCATTCTTTTTATTTTTATTAAATATTCTAGAAACAAACCCAGAGAAAAGTCCTATCATCTTATCTCCTATTACAGAAATACCATAACCAGTTTTATCTAAAATGTCGAAAAAACCATTAAATGAATTAACTTTTTCACTAACATTTTCCAATATTTTATTAGCATCATCTAACATTTTGTCAGCCTTATCCAAAATTTGAATCATTCTTATGCCTAAAATAATTAATACTATTAATAATATGATACCAAAGATATATAATAATACTGGTAAAACTGCATTTAATACATCCATAACAACACCTCCTTTTATTCTTTTTCTTCTTCCTCATACATAGAATCGATAAGATCAAAAAGATTATCATCAGTTGTTGGATCATTAGATGCTTTTTCTTTAATGTGGTCTGAATCATCATTTATAAGATTATCATTCTTTTTTTCATCCTCATCATAATCCTTATTAACCCTACGACCAGTAGCTTTTTCTTTACTAGAATCTTTATAATCAATATTATACTCTAAACCTAAGTCTCTAAAATATTCCTCTGCATCTCCAACAGTAACCTCAGAAACTCTTGGCTTTTCGTCATCATTACTTAAATCAACTAACAAATTATCAGAATCATCAACATCGGTTGGAACAGATTCTTCGTGTAAAGGTTCACTTTTACCATCTATATCCAAAGCAATTTCATCTGCCAAATTACCATATGCTTTACGCCTAACATCATCAACACTCATATGATCTCTAGTATAACTGGATAAGCGTACTTCTCTTTTTGGAATAATTTCTTCCTTCTTATAATTTTTATCCAAAATCCCATAAATTGGAGAAATGATTGGAGAAGGTTTAAATACAGGCTTTTTCTCTTTTTCATAAGTACCATACTCATGAATAGAAACAGAATCATTATAATCGCTATGATATAAATTAGATTCACGACCATGATATACTTCTTCGATAGAAGGAGTTTTATTTAAATGTGCTTCATTTTCTTTCGTATATCCTTGATAAATGCTAGATTCTTCAACTGGCTGAATTCGTTCTTCTTTTACCACTCCAACAATTTTAGGTTCATCGTGATAAGATTCATTTTCAAATTCCTCATCATCAACAGCCGGAAATCTAAACTCAGCTGTATCTTCCTTTTGTTCTCTTTCTGGAACAATTTCAAAATCTTCATCTTTAGGTTTATAATCTTCAAAATCTTCTTCTGGTTCTTCAGCCTTAGAAGGTAAAACTATTTTTTTTGCAATTGGTTTATTATCATGAACTTTTACCTCTCTAGTTTCCTTTTTAGGCTTCTTGATGTCTTTTCTTGGTTTAGTTTTTGGTTTTTCTTCTATTTCAACATATTCTTCTTCAAAAAGAGCATTTTTTATTTTATCAAAAACACCCATAATGTCACCTCTTTTACTCTATCTCATTGACTTCAAAATTATCTTCATCAGTAATATTCTCTCCATTTTTAATATCAGCTTCTTGATAATCTTCATATTTCAAAACAGACTCATCATCATTAGATTTTGATTCAAAAATATTAAAAGCTTCCTCTTTATAATTTAAAACATTTTCTCCAATCAAACTCTCTAAAATTTTATCATGATATTCAATAGAGCGTAAAATATAACTCATATTATTAACAACTGAAACTAAATATTTTTTAGGGATAAGAGCTTCGATTTTACAATAGTTAAAAACCATTTCAATAAAATACTCATTATCTACCTCATTAATTTCAATATATCCATTTTTTTTATTATAATTTAATTTTTTTGAATAATAAGCCTGCTTATTAACTTTATAAGTATTTTTAGTATCATGAAAGTACCCAACAGCATCAACATATAAATAATAACGATTAGCATATTTATCTTGTAAAAGAGCATTATAATCGTCTTTATTAACAAAGCGCATTCCACTAGGTACATAATATTGATATCCATCAAAATGAACATTAGCTAAATTAGTATCCTTTGACAATATCATGGATATATTATCTTCAAAACTAGTAGTACTCAAAGTTTGAACACTACATCCAGACACCAACATTAGCATAATAGAGAGTAAAACTATTCTTCTTTTCATATTTCACCTACTCTTACTACATTATACCAAATTTTCATTAAATGTAAAAATTTTTTCTATTTATTTACTGTTTTAGACACTTTGATTGCTTCTACACTATAAATCGGCATTCCCTTTGATGAAAAACGATCTTCATACTCTGTTGTAATCAAATTATCATCTGCTTCACGGTGTAAATCTAAAGTAAGATTCTTAAATACATAACGTGCTTCGCTAAAACTCATCAAAGAATAACAAAATAAATCCTCATTATCAGTTCGCATCCATATATCAAAATCGTCACGAAAAATATTAGAATACTTTTCTAAAAAAACTTTACTAGAAAGTCTTCGCAAATGATGACGTTTTTTAGGCCAAGGATCAGAAAAATTCAAATAAATACGATCTATTTCATGGGTAAAAACTTGATCAATTTCTAAAGCATCCATCCTAATAATAGCTAAGTTTTTTAAACTGCTATCAATCTTAGGAAGACACTTCGCAACAACGCTATCATATTTTTCAATGCCAATAAAATTAATATTAGGATAACGTTTTGCATTTTCCCTAATAAATTGACCCTTTCCCATTCCTATTTCAATATAAATAGGATTAGAGTTATTAAAATAATTTTGCCACTTTCCACAATATTGCTTTGGTTTTTGAACCAAAAAAGAAGATGAATTTAAGATTTCTTCTTTATTTTTAACATTTCTAAGTCTCATAATATCACATCCATCATATATTATAACAAAAATATAGCTGCATGCATATAATAAAAAGGAGGATAACTTTATGAATCAATTTCCATTTCCATACATTCCAAACTTCGGTATACCACCAATGCCTCCACAAAAAAACGACTCCAATTTTTACCAAGAATTAGAAAAATTAAAACAAGAAATAAATACACTAAAAAAAAGAATATCCAAACTAGAATATACAACTCAAAATGATTATTTAAAAAAAGAAGATGGAATGTATATGTTATGAACACAATTCAAGTGTTCTTTTTTGTTGATTATAAGGTTTTTATGATATACTAAATAATGAAAAGAAAGGATGATAAATTTGGCAAAATTAGCACGTTTAAGTGAAGAAACATATGAAAATTATTTAAAAAAGCAACCAAAATCGCACTTCTTGCAATCCTATAGTTGGGGAGAATTAGCAAAAATAAAAAAAGGGTTAACGCCCTATTACTTAGGTTTAGTAGATGATAAAAAAAATATTTTAGGAACAGCTCTATTATTACAAAAACATCTTCCCCTTAATTACTGTTATTTTTATTGTCCAAGAGGATATGTAATAAACTATGAAGATGAAAAACTAGTAAAAGAAATGACAAAAGAAATAATTAAATTTGCTAAAAGTAAAAAAGCAATTTTTGTAAAAATAGATCCTGATTTGATTTATAAAAATTACAATTACTTGGACGAAGAACAAAAACTTCCTTATGATATAAACAAAATTTTTGAAAATCTAAAAAAAATAGGATATAAACATCTAGGATTTACTAAAAACTTTGAAACAATGCAACCAAGATATACCTTTAGAATAGATTTAAACCAAACACTAGAAGAGATAGAAGATCATTTTTCCAAAACAACAAAACAAAGAATTACAAAAGCTAAAAAATTAGATACTTATGTAGAAATCGGCACCGAAAAAGACTTAAAAGATTTCTATCACTTAATGGCTTTAACAGAAACAAGAAAAGATTTTGTATCATATAATGAAGACTACTATAATACGCTATATGACATATTTAATGGCAGCAAAAATGGTAAAGCCACTCTATTTTTAGGGAAAGTAAATATTGATAGAACAATAAAGAAAATAAAAGAAAACTTAAAAACAGTAAATAATCAAATATCAATATTGCCAATTGATAATTTAAGTAAAAGTGCTAAAAATAAATTAAATGAATTAACAAAACAAAAAGAAAATTACAATAAAGAAATAAAAAAATTTGAAGACTATAAAAAAGAATATGGTAATAACTTAACTTTAAGTGCACACATGATAATAGAATACGCTGATAAAGCATGGGTACTATATGCAGGAAATCACAATATATTAACAGAAACCTATGTCAACTATTATACATATGAACAACACATCAAGTATTGTAAAGAAAAAGGATTAAAAGTTTATGATCAATTTGGTACCATTGGAGATTTAACAAAAAGCAATCCAAGATTTGGTCTACATGAATTTAAAAAGAAATTTGGAGGAAATTATATTGAGTTTTTAGGAGAGTTTGATTATATAACTAATAAACCAATGTATTTTATATTTACAAAACTAGTACCATTTTATAGAAAAATGATTAGAAACAAAAGCAAAAAGGAGATAGAAAATGAAGCTAAAAAAACTAAGTGAAAAACAATTTAAAGAATTTGCAGATACAAATCCAGAAATCACTTTCTATCAGACAGTATCCTGGGCACATCTAAAAAAGAAAAATGGATGGAAAGCACATTATTTGGGACTAGAGCAAGATAATACGATAATTGCAGGAAGCTTAATATTATCCAAAACTTTACCAATTATAAAAAAGAAAATGTTATATGCTCCAAGAGGATTCTTAATAGACTATAAAAATAAAAATTTATTGAAAGAATTTACAAAGCAAATAAAAGAATATGCAAAAAAAGAAAATGCTATATTCATTAAGATAGACCCATATGTAGAGTACAAAGAACGAAACAATAATGGTGAAATTATAACTAACGGATTGGATAATAGCCTTGCTGTAACTAACTTAAAAGATTTAGGCTATAAGCATTTTGGCTTTAACTTAATGCAAGATACTCTTCAACCGAGGTGGATGCATGTTATAGAAACAGAAAACAAAACATTAGATGATGTAATGAAAGACATGGAATCTAAGACTAGGCAAATATTAAGAAAAAATGAACGTTCTGGAATTCATACAAGAGAAATATCAAAAGAAGAACTTCCAATATTTAAAGATATAATGCAACACACAAGTGACAGAAGAGAATTTGTAGATAGACCATTATCTTATTATGAAAGTATGTGGAATTCACTTCATGACGACGGAATACTAAAAATCTTAGTAGCTGAAATCAATTTTGTAGAATTTGAAAAAAACACTAAAGAAGAACTAAAAACCAATGAAGATGAATTAAAAAATCGAATCTATAAATACGAAAATAACATTTTAAAAATGAACCCTAAAAAATATGAACAAAATAATAAGAAAAACGAAACAGAAATAGAGAGATTAAAAAAGCAACTAGAAAAAATAAAAGAATATAAAGAAAAATATGGAAACAAAAAATTATTAGGTGGTATTCTTTTCTTAATCTATGGAAATGAAGTATTATCATTACACGGAGGAACTCTAGATGATGTAATGCAATTCCAATCAGCATATACAATTCACTTTGCAGGAGTAAAACATGCCGTAGAAAATGGTTATAAACGCTATAATTTTTATGGGATTACAGGAGACTTTAGAAAAGAAAACCCATTATATGGACTATACTTATTTAAAAAAAGTTTTGGTGGACATGTCGTAGAATTAATTGGAGAATTTGATTACATTATTTCACCATTTTGGTATCATACATATAATATTGCCTTCGCTGCTTATCACAAACTTAAAAACCTAAAGAAGAAAAAATAAGGTAGAATATGGAAAACATAGAATTTGAATACACTGAACAAGGAGAATATGCTCCACGCAAGAACTATGAATGGGTAAGAAAAGAAAATGTTGCAATCATTGTACAATAGAAAGATGAGTATCTCTTTTTAGACTGAAACACAGTAAATTATAAAAACTCTCTAATTAGATAGTAATGAAGAAAAAGAAGAAGCTGTAAAAAGAGAATTAGTAGAGGAAACAGGATATTATGATATAAAACAAATAAAACCCGTAACAGGTGTTAATATTTCCAAATTTTTTGTAGAACATAAATTACAAAATAGAGAAGCAATCTATTATCCATATTGAGTCATTTTAAATTCAAAAGAACAAAAAGACATTTCAGAAAAGGAACAAAAAGAGCATAGCCTCTTATGGATAAATAAAGAAAATCTAGATAAAATAGATTTATTTGATAATCATCGTTATATGCTAGAAAAAGCTATAAACAAAAGAAAAGTACTAGTTAAATCCTAGTGCTTTTTTTATTATGAAAAATATTAAATTTAGAAGAAAATCTATTACCAAATACCCTTTTCATAGATTTAGTATTCCACATATAAATAAAATAAATTACACATCCTACAACAACATAAATAACAATATACCCCAAATTAACAACTCTAACATTTGTAGAAGGTAAAAATAAATCAACTAAAAATAAACCTATAACCATTAACATCGATCCACACACAATATCAATAAAATTCTTTGTCAAATCTTCATAATTAATTCTATATTTAAATTTCAATCGAATAATACAAATCATAAAAGAAACAAAATATCCAATCAAACTTGCTGTTATAACACCATAATATGCTGGCACCCCCATTTTATAAAAAGCCATGATTAAATTATTATTTAATAAAAATTTCAACCCAACTCCAATAACTAAACTCCAAATAACCGTTTTATAATCTTTTAGTACTTGAACAATTGAAACTGTTGAAGTAAACAAACCTATCATAAAACCCACAAATATAAAATATGACAGTACACTTGGACCATATTCACTCACACCATAAAATACATTCCAAATAGAGTTAGATAAAAAACTAATACCCAATGTCATGGGTAAGGTAAAAAATAATAAAATACTAAAAGTTTGATTTATTTTATAATTAACATCATTATAATCATTTTTTACAACACAACCAGTTAAATTAGGAATTAAACTAATAATAATTCCCGTAGAAACAGAAAGAACTATCATATTAAATTTAGCAGCCCAGGTAGACAACATGCTCATAATAGTTTCAGCATCTTTAACACTAAAACCCGCATAGTTAACTAACCCTTGTACCACAGTAACCATATCAATATAATTATAAAGAGATTTAAAAACGTCAATTAGAATAAATGGAATAGCATATAAAACGATCTTTTTAAATATCTGTTTATTAGTAATAATTGGTTCATTGACAGGACGTATTTTTTCATTAAATTTCGAATTATTTTGCTTTTTCTTATATACTAAATATAAATAAGAGGCTATCGCACCAGCTGTCGCTCCAAAAGCAGCTATACCAACAGCAGTAGTAATTGACAAATCAAATACTTTTAGAGCTAAAAAACTTCCTAAAATAATAATTAAAACACGCACTAGTTGTTCTAAAACTTGAGAAAAAGATGGATATTCCATGAACCTATGGCCTTCAAAATATCCACGATATATACTAAGAACTGGAACAAACAAAAGAGCGCTCGCAATCACTCTAATAACAAGTGTAACATCAGAAATAGTATTACCACCAGACAAATCTCCCAAAACAGCATGTGCTATCCAAGGTGCAAACAACAAAAGTAAAAGAAATGATACAAAACCTAATAATAAAGCTATTTTCTTTCCAATAACAAAGGCTCTTCTTTTAGCATTATAATAACCTAAAGTTTGATATTCAGACACAATTTTACTAATCGCTAAAGGTATACCAGCTGAAGATAAAGACATAAATAAAAGATAAATAGTATAAGCATAACCATATAAAGCCCCACCACGATCACCAATAACCGCATGAAAAGGAATAACATAAATTATTCCTAAAATTTTAGTTAAAACAATTCCAATAGTAGCAATAAAAGCTCCTTTTACTAGACCACTTTTAGTAACACTAGATTTCTTCTCTTTCTTCTTCATGTCTTACCTCCTAATATTATTATCATATCATAAAACAAAATAAAAAACACTGCTACTTAACAGTATTTTTATTAAACATTTAAGTGTTTTCTCTATCAACCAATTTATTAAAAATTTCAAAATTAATAATATACAATCATAGCCGAAAAACAAAATACTTGTTCATCACTAAAAACTCCAACACTAACTTGATATTTAATGTCAACTACATCTCCATCTAACCCTTCTAAAAAATCATTAATATCTACTTCTAAATCTTTTTCATCTTCTTCATCAAAAATTTTTACTTTCATATTATCACCAAAATAAGTATAAAAAAAATTTTCAACATATTTTGTTGAAAATTCTTACATCAACCAATCTAATAAATCATTAATATAATTATCAGATGTTTCTAATTCTTCTCCTACAAGACCAATTACCGGATGCATACCATCAAAGTTATGAAAATCAGAACCAATAGTAGTTTTCAAGTTATTTTCTTTAGCAAATTTATTCCAAAATTGAATCTCATTAATTTTATTATTATCTTTATCAACATAAACGTAATTAGATTCGATACCATCAGCTTGCATATCTTGCACTAATTTTAAAACATCTTCAGGCATAAAGTTATCTTCATATTTATAAGCAACAGGATGAGCTAAAATAACTTTTCCACCAGCATTATGTATTAACTCAGATGCTTCAACCGGAGTAATAGTTGCTTTTTTAACGTATGCAGGACAGCCTTCATTCATAATACTCTCAATAAACTCTCCTTTATCAGGAATATGTCCAAAAGTTTTTAATAAAGATTCATGATTATCAGGATTATTTATAATATCAAAATAAATATGTGCCTTTGTAACAGCTTCAATCTTATCAAGTTCTTCAACATTTACTTTATATCCTAAATCATTTAACTTAACAGACACATTATATAAATAATCATGTCTAGTATTTCTTAATTCAAATAATTTTTGTACTAACTCATTATTTTTCATATCAAAATTATAGCCTAAAACATGAAAGCCACATTTTTTATTCTTAGTAGAAATTTCAACAGCAGGAATAATTTTAATATTTTTGTCCTTTGCATATTGAAACAACTCATCATCATAAGCATCTATCGTATCATGATCAGCAATTGCAACAACACTAACACCATTTTTTGAAGCTTCATCGATAACTTGCTTAGGAGATAAGTCTCCATCAGAACAATTTGTATGAATGTGTAAATCTAATAATTTTTTCATATATAAACCTCTCACAATTTATAAAACATTATACCATTATACTTAACTATTGCAAATAGTTACAGAAAATGATATAATATGCACCAAAAAGGAGGGGGTCAAAATAATAACAATTGACGATTCTTATAAATTATTACCGGATAAATTAAGAGGAAGAAAACCAAAAGTAAAATTAAGAAAAGATAATAAAGAATATATTTTTAAATATGGGTCTATAAACTCAGAAATTTGGGCAGAACTAATTGCAGAACAATTAGGTATACAAGTTGGAATAGACATGGCACATTATGAAATAGCATCATATAAAAATACAATAGGACTACTAACTAATAGTTTTATAAAACCAGGTGAATTAATTATTTCATCTGATTATTTAAAAAAAGGTATGCAAGCCATTTTAAGTGAAAATAATATAACAGCCAATCTAAAAAACAATTCATTAGAAAATATAATACAAGCAGTATTTACTTATGATAATAGTATTGATAGTCCTAAATTATATTTTGAATTAACTAAACGATGGGCTTTTTATGGATTAATAATGGAAAGTGACAAAAATGAAACTAATATAAGCTTTATTAATAGCTTATCATCTGGCTTAAAATTATCACCAGACTATGATAATTCATCTATGGCCGGACTAAATAACAATATAAATCAAAATATTCAATCCTTAAAGGCAGGATATTCTATATATCATTTTACAGATGATATCAAATCAAATCTGCATAGAACCGAAAATGATACAGGAAATTTTCTTATAGACTTTAAAACATTTTCAGAAAAGCACCAAAAAGATTGTGAGAAAATATTAGAAGAATTTGAATTGATTAATCCTGATGAAGCAATGGATAAAGTAGAAGAAATAAATAACGTTACAATTCCATGGGAAGTAAGATTTTGGGTAAATAGTACCATTAGCCAAAGGCACCAAGACATGAAATCAATTTTTGAACAAAGTAAAGCAAAAACACAAATAAAACAATAAAAAAAGAAGAGATAATTCTTCTTTTTTTAATTATGAAAAAACAATCTTAACAACAAATGGAAGATATATTTGATAATCTTCCATCAAAATTTTAATTTAACTTTCATTTTTTATATATTACTTAATCACAATATTAACAATTTTACCTTTTATAACAATTAGTTTAACAATTTCTTTACCCTCAATATGACGCTTTACATTTTCTGCATTCATTGCTTTTTCTTTAATAGTATCTTCATCTTCATCAAGCAAAATAGTAATAGTAGCACGAACCTTACCATTTACTTGTACGGCAATATCCCTTGTATCTTCTACTATTTTTGTATCATCATAAACTGGCCAAGCTTCATAAGCCATTGTATTATTATGTCCTAAAATTTCCCAAATTTCTTCAGAAATATGTGGAGCAACAGGATTTAACAATTTAATAAATCCTTCGGCATATTCTCTAGGAAAAACATCTTCCTTATAAACTGCATTAATAAAAATCATCATTTGACTAATAGCAGTATTAAAATTCAAAGTTTCAAAATCTTCAGTTATCTTTTTAACTGTTTGATGATAAATCTTTTCTAAATTCTTATTCTCTTTATCCTGAATCTTTTCAGATGTATATAAACGATAAATTCTATCCAAGAATTTTTGTGCACCTTCAACACCTTGTTGGCTCCAAGGTTTTGAAGCTTCTAGTGGCCCCATAAACATTTCATACAAACGAAGTGTATCAGCTCCATAATCTCTAACAATATCAAGAGGGTCAATAGCAAATTCAGGATAACGTTTTCCCATCTTAATACCATTAGCACCTAAAATCATTCCTTGATGAACTAGTTTTTTAAATGGTTCTTTAACAGGAGATAAACCTTTATCATATAAATAATGATTCCAAATTCTAGAATACATCAAGTGTCCAACTGCATGCTCAGGTCCTCCTATATACAAATCTACTGGCATCCAATGCTTTAATAATTCTTGGTTTGCAAACTCTAAATCATTATTAGGGTCAATATATCTTAAATAATACCATGATGATCCGGCAGATCCAGGCATAGTAGAAGTCTCACGAACTCCAGCAACTCCATTATGCGAATATTTTTTCCATTCAGTAGCATTTTCTAAAGGAGCCATTCCTCCATGACCTTTATAGTCTTCTAATTCTGGCAATACCAAAGGCAACTCATCATCATCAAGAACATGAATCTTACCATCTTCTAAATAAACAACAGGAACAGGTTCTCCCCAATATCTTTGACGAGCAAAAATCCATTCACGCATACGATAATTGACTTGCTTTGATCCTACATGATTTTTTTCAAGCCAATCAATCATAGTATTAATAGCTTCTTCTTTATTCATACCATCTAAAAATTCAGAATGAATATGAATACCATCTCCAACCATAGCACTAGGATTCATAACATATTCAAATGATTTCTTATGTAATTGATCAATTATTTCATCTTCGATACATTCTTTAGAAACCCATTCTACTAAGAATTTTTCGTCATCATCTAACTGTTGATTTTCTCTTTTATCACTATTTAGTTCAAATAGTAATGGTGTAGCTTCTATATTAAAATATGTATCTTTATTATAAGCATAATAATGATGATTAATTTTAAAGTCTTCACAAATAAGTTTTAAATCAACATAACCCGTCTCTTCTTTAATTTCTCGTAAAGCACAATCAGAAGCACTTTCACCGTCATGTCTAGTACCTCCAACAAATAAACGGCCACCATTTTCTCCCCAATTGATTGTTAAATATTTATCATTTTCTCTGTCATAAACAATTGCTACAATAGAGTTTTTCTTTTTTTCATTATCATGAGGAGTACCAGTAACTTCCTCCAATACTTGAATAATTGGAATATTAAATTTTTTAGCAAACTCATAATCACGATCATCATGAGCAGGAACAGCCATAATAGCACCCGTTCCATAAGTTGCTAAAACATAATCAGAAATATAAATTGGTATTTTCTTATTATTAACAGGATTAATAGCATAAGCGCCAATAAAAACTCCTGTTTTCTCTTTATTAAGTTCTGTTCTTTCCAAATCGCTTTTAGTTGCACATTCTTTTTGATATGCTTCAACAGCCTCTTTTTGTTCAGAACTAGTAATTTCATTAACAAGCGCATGTTCTGGAGACATAACACAATAAGTAGCACCAAATAAAGTATCAGGTCTTGTAGTAAACACTGTAAATTCTTTGTCAAAACCATCAACTTTAAAAACAACATGTGCACCAACTGACTTACCAATCCAATTACGTTGCATCTCTTTAGTAGACTCAGGCCAGTCAACTTCATCAAGGCCAGCTAATAATTGTTCTGCAAATGCAGCTTGATCGATTACCCACTGTTTCATATTACGACGAACAACAGGATAACCTCCACGTTCACTTTTACCATCAATAACTTCATCATTAGATAGAACTGTTCCCAGTTCTTCACACCAATTTACTGGCATATCTATATATTTAGCATACCCATCCAAGTACAACTGTTTAAAAATCCATTGTGTCCATTTATAAAACTTAGGATCACTAGTTTGAAGTGTTTTAGACCAATCATAATCAAAACCTATACATTTCAATTGATTAGTAAACGTATCAATATTTTTTTGTGTAAACCCATTAGGATGATTTCCTGTAGTAACTGCATATTGTTCTGCAGGAAGACCAAATGAATCATATCCCATAGGATGAAGCACATTATATCCTTGCATTCTCTTCATACGAGAAACAATATCCGTAGCAGTATATCCTTCTGCATGACCAGCATGAAGACCTACACCAGATGGATATGGAAACATATCCAAAGCATAAAACTTAGGCTTACTAAAATCCCAAACATCAGTTTTAAAAGTATCATTTTCTTCCCAATATTTTCTCCACTTTTTTTCTATCTTACTAAAATCATACATCTTTCGTCATTCCTTTCTTTCTATAACCTATGCCAACAAAATGATAGCTAACTAATATAACAGGTGAAACCAAAATTAAGACTGCTAGTATTTGCCATAAATAAGAATCTAAAATAAGTACCACTGAAACAATAAATGAAATATCAAATGATGAAACTAAAGCAACAATTTGTAACAACTGTACATAATCTACTTTTTTCATATTCAAATGATACCTAGTTATCAAATATTTTACTTCTATAGGACGTTTTTCCTTATTTTTTTTAGCTTTACGAACAATAAAAATTTCATAAACTAATAGAACTGAGAAAAAACATAATAAAAATAAAACAAACTCTTCCAGCATACAATTCCCTCCTAAAAAAAAACATCCTTATCAACATAAGGACGAAATTTCGCGGTACCACCTTACTTCATAGCAAAAAACTATGCAGCTTTAAAGAGATAACGGTCTAACCCTACATACTTCAAACTAGTCAAGTTCATATATTACTTATATTTACTCTCACCATCCGTAAACTCTCTAAAATAAGTAAATATATTACTACTACTAGTAATATGCCAACTGCTATTAGTATAGTAAAAAAAACTTGTTTTGACAAGTCTTTTTTTATGTTTATATTTTTATGTATTAAAACTCACTAATATATTCAAGCAACCTCAAGAATAATTGAATATACTCTTTAGAAAGACCTTTCTTCTTCAATTTACGAATAGCAATACGCTTATGACTAATTGTATCTTTGCCAAACATAATTTTAGCTATATCTTCTTTTAAATAAGTATTAATTTGCAAATCCACCAAAATACTATCAATATCATCATTAATTAAACGAACAGCATCAATTTCAATGTCACGTCCCTTACAATTAACAGTAAGTTGGCCGACAGTAGGACATCCATGAATTTCAACAACAAAATCATTTCCATCAACAGAAGAAGTAACAGATAGTTTTTGAGAATTAAAATAAGCCGTAACATCTTCTGCTTGCTTAGTATTTCTAAAAACTAATTTATAATTTCTCTTTTCCGGAACAATTCCACTTTTTCCATCAATAGAACGAATAATAACAGTATAGTTATTACGCAAATAATTATAATCTATAGAAGTTTTTAAATAATATCCATCTTTATATAAAGATGTAATTCCATCATCTTCATATAGTGTATAAGTATTAGACACCCCAGGAAAAATTTGAATTTCCATATCGGTAGGAAGACCAACATTATTATAATCACTTCGATTAGAAAGCGGAATAATACTACCAGCATGAGCAAAAACAGGATAATCTTCTTCTTTAAAGAAAGAAACATATTTCTTATTACCAGGAAATTTTTTACCAGTACGAAAATCATACCAAATTCCATCTGGAATAAAGAAACGATGAACAGTACGGTTCATAGTAGAATCTTTCTTATCAAGAATTGGACAAACAAGTAATTGAGAACCGAAATAATATTGATTTTTATAATGCTCATCATCATAAACCCACAAATAATTATAATAGAAAGGTTGGATAAGAGGTATTCCAGACTTTGTATAATTATAAGCTTCTGTGTATAAATATGGTATTAAACGATGTCTAAGTCTCAAATAATCAGCTGCAATACTCTCTGTCTTTACATCCCACAACCAAGGTTCACGCTTATAATAAGGTCCTCGTGCACCATGAAATCTCAACATAGGAGAATAAACGCTAAGTTCTAAATAACGAATATAAAGTTCACTTTCTTCAATACCACCATGATTACCACCAACATCATGGCTCCACCAACTAACACCAATATTAGCAGCATTTAAATATTGAAATGGTAAATTTTTCAAAGCATCCCAACTGACTTCACTACTACCACCATATAATATTGGATAAAGATGTGGAGCATATATTCCGTTTCTTGCTAAAATCATGCTTCTTTTAGCTGAATTTCTACCAGAATCTAAATATAAATAATGGTTAGTAATCCATAAATTAGTAGGGTCACTACTTCCTCTATAATCATTCCAAAAAAAGTCAATACCATAATTTTCTAATGGGTGTAAAAAAGCTTTAAACCATACATCTAATATTTTAGGATTTAAAGGATCAAATAAAATAATTTTATTATTAGTAACACCTAAAAATTCACTAGCCTGTTTATAATATTGTTCATGAGGATAGAATCCTTCAGTAGGATCAATACAAAGGCCAACATGAATACCACGCTGATGAAATTTATCAATCATAATCTTTGGATCACGGAAAAGGTTAAAATTAAAAGTATAACCAGTTTTCAATCCAAGATAATCTCCAACATTCCTATAATGCCAATCATGATCAAATAACATAACAGCAAACGGAATTTTTTTCTTTTCAAATTTTTTTAGTAACTCCGTAGTAGAATTGTCATCATAAGTAATATTACGACACCACCAATTTCCAAGCGCATATCTAGGTATCATAGCAGGTGAGCCCGTCATTTTAAAATAATCAAATAAAGCTTGTTTAAAATCTCTATCATACATAAAAACATAAACATCTATATGATCAACGGGAGGATCAGCTAAAGTACCATCCTCCATAATAACTTTACTATGACTATCATCTAAGGAAACAAAGCCGTCCAAAGAATAAAGACCTTTTTGTAATACTTTAGGAGTATCAACATCGACACTAATAAGATTCCCATTCATATTTTTAGCTTCAGCATGACCATAATACCAATCTTTATTACGATCTCTCTCTCGACTTAAAAGTGTAATTTTTAAATTCTTCATAGGATCAACTTTAGACCCAGTAAACGGTTGCCTTTTAACATAAGTTAAATGAAAATATTTCGTCATAATCTCAACAAATTGAGTATCCTGTTTTACTTGATATTCAGGATAACCTAAGTTTCTGCGCATAATGAGCTGTGTAGGACGATCAACAAAATTTCCGCTAGGGGAATATTCCAAGCGAACAACTCTTTCAGTAATTACAGTAATACGAAAGTTACTACCTTTAACAAAAGTCTTATCATCACTTTTTGCCCGTGTATAATCTACTTCAAATTGTCTTCCTAGTGGATACATACCCAACACCTTCTTATTATTCTAGTAACATAATATCATAAAAAGAAAAATATTCCAAGAAAAAAAGTAGTAAATCACTACTCTTATCAATCTAGAAACAACACATAATATTCTTCAAAAGAAATATCATGCTCATAAATATAAGTAGCTATTTTTTTACCTACATAACGATAATGCCAAGGTTCAGCACGGAAACCAGTAATCGCTTGATATTTAGATGGAAATCGTTGAATAAAACCATATTTATGAGCATTTTCTTGAATCCATTCATATTCTTCTGATTCAGCAAAAACATTAGAGTCTTTACTTCCTACATCAAAAGATAATCCTGTCTGGTGTTCTGAAAAACCAGGCATCGCAACATAATTTAACACATAATTTTCTCCATACAATTCACGGTAGGTATCACAAATTTCTTCCTGTTCTTCATAACTGCGATAACTTGAATTAATAACTAAATCATATCCTTCTTTTTTTGCTGCCTTATACATTTTAATGAAGGCATTAACAGCAATTCTACTCCCAAGTTGTGTATCATCAACAGCATATTCACTATCAATAGAAACTAAGTCATCTGGCTCAAAATTCTTTTGTAATGACCTATGTTTATTAACCAACATATCTGTACTAAATTTTTTCACTATGGTTGGATTTTCATAATTTTCTTTATCCATATCAAGATTAACGGCCAAAACTGTAGTTTCATCATTTTCACCAGTCTCATTAGAATAATCAACATAACGATCATAATTACTCAATTTAGCATAAGGAAGACTGAAAAACTCCTCTAAATAATTAATCTTATCCCTTTTAGCAAATTCTGTAACATCTTTATCACTACCGTGTGCTAAAATCATAGAAATATTATCATTACTATATCCTTTTTTTATCAATGTATTAATATTTTTAATTAAATTATCATGATTTTGATAATCTATTTTAGAATATTGATCTAAATACTTCTCCTCATAATCTTTACTTTCAAAGGCAGCATTTAAAGTCTTGTTTTCTCCAATAGATAAAATATATTTCTTCTTAAATTGAAATAAAATATTCCTACTAGCAGTTTCACTATATCCTAATTTTTTCAAAGAATTAATTTGTGAGCGATAAAAAAGAAAAATAGCCAATAAAATTGCACAAAAAATTCCTAAAACTTTTATTTTTTTTATAACTGTCTTTTTTAATTTAATCTTTCTCTTCATAGACATCACCTACTATATCTCAAGTATATCATAGAAATTGTATTTTCAAGTATTTTATGCTACAATATATCACGAAAAAGGTGAAGTTTATGAAAGCATTAGTTTTATCCGGCGGCGGTTCTAAAGGTTCATATCAAATCGGCGTATGGAAAGCATTAAAAAAACTACATATAAAATTTGACATCGTAACTGGTACATCTGTTGGAGCCTTAAATGGTGCTTTAATTACCCAAAAAAGTTACTTCCGTGCTATAAAACTTTGGAAAAAGATAAATTTAAAATTACTTTTTGGAGAAAATGCAATTGATAGTACAAATGACCTTAAAGTAATGACAATGTATGGAAAAGAATTTTTAAAAAACGGTGGAATGGAAGTAAAAAAATTAGAAAATTTAATAGAAAAAGAAATTAGATATAAAAAATTAATGAAATCAAAAATTAATTATGGATTAGTAACATTCAATTTGACTACAAAAAAGCCTGTACAAATCACAAAAAAAGAAATTCCAAAACATTTAATTGGAGATTATCTAATGGCTTCTGCGTCTTGCTACCCAGCATTTAAACAAAAAAATATTGACGGAGAAAGATATATTGATGGTGGCTTTTTTGATAATTTGCCTATAAATCTAGCAATAGAAATGGGAGCAGATGAAATTGTCGCAGTAGACTTATCTGCTCCTGGATTTAACAAAACTCCAAGAAAAAAAGTACCAACTATCAAAATCAAACCAAACAACAAACTAACTAATTTTTTAAACTTCTATGAAGAAGGAGCCAAAAGAAATATAAGACTAGGCTACAATGACACTCTAAAAAAATTCGGAAAACTAGAAGGAAAAAAATACACTTTCAAAAAAAGAACAATAGAAAAAAACAATAAAAAGCATTTCGAAACTTTTATTTATTTACTAGAAAACATTTTAGATAATGAAAACACTTTAGAAAAATTCAAAAAACTAATAAATTTATCTGGAGTACCATCAAAAAAAATAATAGATAAAATAGGTTTAAAAATTATGGAAGAATTAGCAAAAGATTTTCATTTGGATGAAACTAAAATATATTCAGAAAAATCTTTTAATAAAGAATTAAAAAAGAAATTAAATAAAGAACAATCTAAAGAAACAGAACAATTCAAAAAGTTAATTATAGAAATTAAAGAAAATAAAAAAAGCCTAAAAAAGAAAATTTTATTAAACCCATGGAATTTTCTTAAAGCTTTATATTTGTATACAATAAGTGAGGTATAACATGAAAGATTTCGTATTTTCTAATACTAACAAAAGATATCATACCTTAGATTACTATTATAAAGAAAAATTTCATTCTAAAGTATTCAAAATAAGTCTAAATGCAGGTTTTAGCTGCCCAAATCTAGATGGAACTGTCGGCTTTGGTGGTTGCATTTATTGCTCAAAAACAGGAAGTGGAGAATTTGCTGGATGTAAAGAAGATTCTTTAAAACAACAATTTGATAATATAAAAAAAATAATGTTAAAGAAATGGCCATCAGGAAAATTTATAGGGTATTTCCAAGCAAGAACAAACACTTATGCTGACGTCAATATACTAAAAAAATTATATGAAACAGTACTTTCATTCGATAATGTAATCGGATTAAACATAGCTACTAGACCTGATTCTATCTCAGAAGAATGTTTAGACTATCTAACAGAATTAAACAAAAAAACATACTTAACTATTGAACTTGGATTACAAACAACTAACGAAAAGACAGCTAAATTAATCAATAGATGTCATACTTTAGAATGTTTTGAAAGTATGGTGAAAAAACTAAGAGAAAGAAATATTGATGTAGTTGTACACATAATCAATGGACTACCATATGAGACCAAAGAAGATATGTTAAACACTGTAAAATATCTAAACACTTTAGACATCCAAGGTATAAAAATTCACATGCTAAGTATCTTAAAAGACACACCATTAGAAAAACTATATCAACAAAAAAAGTTTAAAGTTTTAAACAAAGAAGAATATATAGATATTGTAATAGAACAACTAGAATTATTAAGACCAGAAATTGTAATTCACAGAATAACAGGAGACCCCAAAGTCGAAGACCTAATAGAACCAAATTGGCTAATAAAAAAATTCTGTGTATTAAATGATATCGATAAAGAAATGGTAAGAAGACAAAGTTATCAAGGTAAAAAAGCAAATAAAAAGGATTAATATTAATCCTTTTTATATTTTTTCTGTAGTATCATCTAACTTAGAGTTAATATCTGAAATATTTGACATTGGCTTTGGTATTGGCTTTGGTCTAGGTTTAGGTGGAACTGGTTTATCAACCATTTCATGAAGAGTAGTGCCTAATGTAGCCAAATTTTGAAGTTCACTTGGAACAATAATTTTAGTAGCCTGACCATTAGCAACATCAACCATTGCTTCGTAACTTTTAAGTTTTAAAACAGCCTCATCCATTCCTACTTCTTTAATCAAACGTAATCCTTCAGCAGTAGCTTCTTGAATTTTAATAATAGATTGTGCCTCACCTTCGGCTTCTTTTATTTTAGCTTCTTTTGCTGCTTCAGCACGCAAAACTGTACTTTCTTTTTCTCCTTCAGCTATTAATATTTGACTTTTCTTTTCTCCTTCAGCTCTAAGAATTGCTTCACGTCTTTCACGTTCAGCCCTCATTTGTTTTTCCATAGCTTCTTGAATATCTCTTGGAGGTAAAATATTTTTAACTTCCACACGATGTACTTTAATTCCCCAAGCATCAGTTGCTTCATCTAAAATACTACGCATTTTAGTATTAATAACATCACGACTAGTTAAAGTTTCGTCAAGCTCTAAATCTCCAATAATATTACGAAGTGTAGTTGCTGTTAAATTCTCAATGGCACTAATTGGATTTTCAACTCCATAGGTATATAACTTAGGATCAGTAATCTGATAATAAACAACAGTGTCAATTTGCATTGTAACATTATCCTTTGTAATAACTGGTTGTGGAGCAAAGTCTTTAACCATCTCCTTTAAACTAACAACACATGCAACTCTATCAAGTATTGGAACTACATAATGCAACCCAGTTTGCATAGTTCTGTGATATGCTCCAAGTCTTTCAACAACATATGCCTTTGATTGAGAAACAATCTTAACTCCAGCAACAACTACCAAAATAATAATAATAAAAACAATTAGTAATAAAACTCCAAACTCCATTATTTTTTCTCCTCTCTTTGGACAATTAGTTTTACGCCATCTAACTTCAATACCTTAACCCTCTCACCAACAGCTAAAGAATCACTGCTCGATGCAGTCCAAGTAGTTCCAAAAATCTCTACTTCACCATAATGATTTGGTTTAATTTCTCTAGTAACTTCTGCAATTTGACCAATTACTCTATCCAAATTTGTAGGAACAATTTTTTCTTTACTTTTAAACTTTTTAACAATTGGTAAAGTAACAAATAAGGAAACAACACTAATCACAACAAAAACTAAAAGCTGTATCAAAATAGAATCTGTAAAAAATGCAGTAACAAAGGCTCCCAAAGCCCCTATTGCAAACCAAATAGAAATTAAATTTACAGTTGCCAGTTCAATAAATAAAAGTATTAAAAATAGGATTATCCAATAAATAGACATAAAACTCACCACCTTACCTAAATTATATGATACTACACCCCTTTTTTCAACAATTTTTCTTGTTTATCATAATAATTTATATTATAATAATGTAGAAGATAAGGAGTAATAAGCTTATGTCAAAAAAGTTATCAAAAAAGCAAAGATATATTATTGTCGGTGTTACTGCAGCCTGGGGATTAATATTTATAGGTAGTGGAATCTCTATGAGTTTTATGAACACTCCAATAACAAAGACTACAAAAGAATTAAAAATAACTCAAAAAAGAGTTGCCAATATGAAAAGTAATGAAATTCTCCTAAAACCTATGGAACAAGAAATTAATCAGCCAATAAGTATGAATGTTAAAGACTACTTAGAAAATGCCAATGATATTGACAATAAAATAATTAACGAACTGCAATTAGATACTTCTATGGTAAATGTAAATCAAGCAGGAGATTATACATACACAATAACTTACAAAAAGAAAACCTTTAATGGAACTTTCACAATTAAAGAAAAACCATTACCAGATATGGTATTAACATTAAAAACATTAAATTTAGAAGTTGGGTCTGCATTATCAACAGATATTCAGAATTATATTACAGAAACGTTAACAGACGAAGTAAAACAAAATATAAAACTAGATTTAACAAATGTTAATACCGCACAAGCTGGAAATTATCAATATACCGTAACATATAATGGCAGACTTTATACTGGAACTATAACAATATATGAACCAAATAAAACCGAAAATCCTACTAAAAAACCGGATGATACAACATCAACAGATAATACAGAAACAGAAACAAATGATAGTGATAAATAAAAAGAGCAGTTGCTCTTTTTTTTAACTTAATCCAACAATTTCTCCATCAACAACATCAATCTTCTCATAATTTGGATGTTTAGGAAGACCAGGCATTCTTAAAATATTACCAAATAAGACTGTAATAAAACCAGCACCAGAATAAAGTTCAATATCACGCACATAAATTGTATAATCTTTAGGATAACCAATTTTTTTATCGTCATCTGATAAAGAATATTGAGTTTTAGCACCACAAATAGGAAGATAAGATAAATTATTTTCTTCTATCATTTTAATCTTCTCTAAAGCTAATTCACTATATTCTATTTTTTCAGCATGATAAATTTCACGAGCCAGTTTATATATTTTATCAAAAACATTATCTTCATCTAAATATAAATAGTGAAAGTTTTTATCTTTCATTAGATTTTTTTCTACTAACTTAGCTAATTCTATAGCACCTTTTCCTCCATCTCTATAAGCAGTACTAATTGCAACATCAATATTATGTTCAGAACACCAATCCAAAACAATATTTTGTTCTAAAACAGTATCAGTATCATAGGAGTTTAAACAAACAACAAGAGGAACTCCAAATTTTTGTAAATTACAAACATGAGCTTCCAAATTACAAATACCATTTTTTACTGCAGAAACATTCTCTAATAGAATATCATCTTTAGAAACACCAGCATTATACTTTAAAGCCTTTATAGTAGTAACTAAAACAATCGTATCTGGCGAAATATTTGCTTTTCTACATTTAATATCCAAAAACTTTTCTGCTCCTAAATCCGAACCAAAACCAGCTTCTGTAATAACATAATCACCTAAAGAAAGAGCTAACTTAGTTGCTACTACACTATTACATCCATGCGCAATATTAGCAAAAGGTCCACCATGAATAATTGCAGGCGTATTTTCTAAAGTTTGAACTAAGTTAGGATAAAATGCATCTTTCAAAATAGTAACCATAGCACCTTCAATATGTAAATCTTTAGCATAAATTAATTTCTTTTCTTTTGTATACCCAATAACGATATTTCCAATCATTTGTTTTAAATCATCAAGTGACTCTGCCAAACAAAATAACGCCATAATTTCACTCGCAGCTGTAATATTAAACTTTTCTGCTCGATTATCAAGCATAATTCTGCGTAAAGAACGATCATTAACATCTAAACAACGATTAAATATAACCTCAGAAATTCCAAGTTGATTTCCATGATAAATATGATTATCTACTGCAGCACATAACAAATCATTAGCAGCAGTAATGGCGTGAAAATCACCAGTAAAATGTAGGTTAATATCTTCCATCGGCACAACCTGACTGTAACCACCACCAGCTGCTCCACCTTTCATTCCAAATACTGGTCCCATAGACGGTTGTCTCAAAGCAAGAATTACATTTTTTTGTAATTGATGAAATGCATCCCCTAAACCAATACTAACCGTTGTTTTTCCTTCGCCATAAGGCGTAGGACTAGTTGCGGTAACCAAAATTAATTTACCTTGATGAGTCGCTGTTTTTTTTGTAATCTTAGCTTTATCATTCCCATATAAAATGTAATCAGACGAAGTAAGACCTAAAGATGCCGCAATCTCATTAATATCTTTTTTATTTGCACTATGAGCAATCTCAATATCTGTCACAATATCACCTCACTAGTTAAATTATAACATATTTTATTTTTTTATGAAATTTGTTTATATAAAAGAAAAAACATATATAAATTAAAAATTCACTATACAAATTTTAAAAAAAGAAACAAAAAAAAAGAATGAAATAAAAAAAGCACAATTTGTAATTCTTAAAAATACCTGTTAATATCGAAGTCACTAACAAAAAGGAGGAATTTATGAGGAAATTAATTGTATTTTGTATAGTTATAGCAATTATATCTTTAAGTAGTTTAAAAGTTAATGCAAGTAGTAATTTTTATGAAGGCGAATATATTGATGGAATATATATGAATAAACGAAAAGAAGGATCGTCCACAATATATTATCAAAAAGCTAGATTCTTTAGACAAACTGGAACAAATAGATTTGCTTACTGCATCGACCCTTTCGTATTCTTCCAAGAAGGAAGTAATTATGATGCGGTAATAACACCTAGTAATTTAACAGAAAGTCAAAAACAAAAAATCAGTCTAATAGCCTACTTCGGATATGGATATAATAATCATACCGAAAAAAAATGGTATGCAATAACTCAGATGATGATATGGAAAGCAGCAGATCTAACTGGTAATTTCTAT
Organism: Mycoplasmatota bacterium; assembly: GCA_022771205.1. Classification (GTDB taxonomy): domain Bacteria; phylum Bacillota_I; class Bacilli_A; order RF39; family UBA660; genus Faecimonas. Next base: position 46,825 of record JALFCF010000005.1, read on the forward strand.
TTTACAGATAAATTAAATGGTAATAAAATTGAACCATATAATAACGAAATAAATGAAATTAATACTCTAATTGCAAACTATAAAAAAGAAACATCATTAAATAACAAAACCTATACTATTATAGAAGGAGAAACTTTATCAATAGAAGATAATAATAAAATTTTATCAAATTATAAAAACTTAAATCCTAATTTCTTAATTCAAGGAAACAAGTTAATTGGAAGTAATCTAACAGAAGGAGAATATTTAATAGATTTAATAAAAGAAGAAAAAAAATATCAAAAACCACTGGTATTTTATCAATCAAATAATAGTCAAGCATTAATGCAAACTGGAGATTTGCAGGATAAATTTGAAAAATTAAAAGTAAAAGTATTAAAAACACAAATAGAAATCACCAAAGTTGATAAAGATACAAAATCAACAACTCCAAGTGGTGAAGGAATATTAACAGGAGCAATATATAGTCTGTTGGATAAAAATTATAAAGAAATTAAAACACTAGAAATTAATAAAGATAATATCGCAACTATCCAAAACATACCACTTGGAACCTACTATATACAAGAAAAAAAAGCTGGAGTTGGATATAAAGTAGATACCAAAAAATATAAAATTGAATTAACAGAACAAAATCACAAAACAAATCTAATATTAGAAAATGAAATCATTAAAAAGAAAATTATCATTTATAAAACTTATGGAGAAAACAATAAAATACCTGAACCAAATATTTCATTTTCCATATATGATAGTAAAAACCAGAAAATTGCTACAATAACCACAGACAAAAATGGGATAGCAGAAATTACTCTGCCATATGGAAAATATAAAATAATTCAAGAGAATACAACCAAGGGATATCATAAAGTTAAAGATATAAAAGTAGAAATCACCAATGACAAAGATGAATTAATAAAACTAGTAGATTATAAAATAAAAGTTCCTAATACAAAGACAAATTTTATTACATATCTTATTAATTTAATACTTAACATATTAAATCTATAATAAAAAAATTTCTTTGTTTAGGAACAATATTAATATTTTATTGTATCATATGCTATAAAATATATAATAAAACAACAACAATAACAATACCAAATAATAAAACAATTCTTAATAGCGAACCAACATATATACAAAAGAAAGATCAAATAGGATATCTAAAAATAGATAAAATAAAATTATATCAACCACTTTTTAATATAAAGAGTAAACATAACAATATAGAAGAAAATATAACTATATTAGAAAATTCAATAATGCCAGATAATGAAAACAGTATTATTTTTTTAGCAGCACATTCTGGTACTGGAAAAATAGCTTTTTTTCAATATCTAAATAGACTAAAAGCAGGTGATAAAGTAAAATTAAAATATAAAGATAAAATATATAATTACACAATAAATAGTATATGGGAAGAAGAAAAAACTGGTTATATTCATATAAATAAAACAAAAGAAAATCAATTAATTCTTACCACTTGCAGTCCAAAGAATAAAGATAAACAATTAATAATAGAAAGCATACTATCAAAATAAAAATACTAGTTTTTACTAGTATTTTTCTCTTTTTCTAAAAAATCCAAAGCCCGTTGCAATTGTAAATCATTTTCAGGAACAGGATTAGATAAATATTCTTCTGTTAATTGAACTAGAATATCAGGAGTAATTCCTTTACCATCAATCCACTTTCCTTTTGGCGTTAACCATTTTTCAGTCGTATACTTAACACTAGTTCCATCACTTAAAGTATAAGAGGTTTGTACAGTACCTTTACCATAAGTAGTTTCTCCTATAATTGTAGTATCACTATAACTATCCCGAAAAGCAGCTGCTAAGATTTCGGAGGCAGAAGCACTAGAAGAATTAGTTAAAATCACAACAGGATAATCCCTATCTTTTTTTGTATTATCCTTTATCTTATTAATATCATTTTTTACTTTTACCTGATACAACACTGAATTCTTAGACATAAACAATTCCAAAATATCTCTAGTTTGGCTTAGATGTCCACCAGGATTAGATCTCACATCAATAATCAATGAATTAATATTTTTCTTTTCTATAGCTGTTAATTGTTCTTTAAACTGTTGATAAGTATTAGCCGCAAAAGTACTAATAGAAATATATCCGGCATTTCCATTGTTCAATGAATATACTTTGGACTTGACAGAAATAAAATCAATAGTATCAGGCTTCACAGATTTAATAAACTCTTCTCCATTACGCCTTAAAGTAATATCTAAAGTTTTATTTTTTGATTCTTTAATAATTGAACTAACCTCATCAAACTGTAATCCTTCTAGCGATTGATTACCTATTTTAACTAAATAATCCCCAGATTTAATTTTTGCCTTATCAGCTGGTGAATCTTCTACTACACTAGCAATTAAAATATTTCCATCAACGTCCATAGTAATAGTAATTCCTATTCCAAGATAACTACCATCTACTGTTTCATTAAATATCTGTGCATTCTCGCCTTCCATATACATAGAATAAGGATCTTTCAATGAAGATAACATTCCATCAATAGCAGCATCAACTAAATCTCTCTCATCAATTTTTTTATAATAATCATCAACAATATTATTATAAACTGTTATTAATTCTTGAAGTGAAGAAGAAACTTTTTCACCACGATATTCTTGTCTAAAAAAAGAAACACTGCAACCAACAACAACACCAAAACTAATAGAAATAATAATTATAATTAAGACTTCTATAGTATTAAAACCACTTTTATGCTCAACAATAATCTCTCTAACATTTTCATTAGAAGAATCAGACTCATCCTCCAGTTGAGGTAATCTTTTAAAATTTGGTTTAACAAAAGGAAATTTACCTTTTAAAGACATAAACATCACCTCTATAAACTCTATGATAATAATATCATAAAATAATAAAAAAAATAAGAGGAAACTCCTCTTATGACAATTCATTCTTAATCAAATCTTCTCCTTCGATATAATTAATAACATTACCATCTTCAAATTCTATCAATGTAGGCTCTGCTATTTTTAACTCATCAATTTTATTAACTTTTGGATTAGATATATCTGATATAAATTTATTATTAAATGCACTACTCATATCAACTGTATAAATAGAATCATGGTTTTCCTTATCCTCATAAGTAGTAATAATATTTGTATAAATAGATTTTAAATTATCAGATGACATATCATAATAAAGTACATAATAATGGTCATCTTTCATAGAAAAACTATTTCCGGCAAGAATTTCTTGATACTGGATATCTGCTTCGGAAGGAGTAGTATTAATTACAGTAGATGTATCATCACCTTTCTCTAGAATATACACAGTAAGAAAATAAAATATTACAAGAACTAAAATTATAACAAATAAAATCTTAATAACTTTACTAAATTCAGAAGAAAATGAAGAAGACATTGAATCTACTTTTTGGTGCATTTTTCTTCTATATTGTCTATTGTTTGCCATATTAATCACCTAAAAGAATTATAACACAAGAAAAAAAAGAGGTAAAGCTCTTTATTTCATGGTTTGAACTACCCCAATAGATTGAGCAACCTCTACTAATTCATCTTGATTCAAAACATCACTAACTAAATAATACTCTATTCCATTTGTCGTCCAATTCAAAGAATTATTAGTCATAACACCTAGTGTATCCATTAATTGATACGGTTCACCATAAGTAGGAACAATTGTAAACTCATTTTCAATATTTGCAGTTTCTTCAACTAACAAAAATGGTTTTTCTCCATCAAAGGTCATAATAATTCTTTCACCAGTTCCCTTATCTATTTTTTCCTCATTTGTAAGCTTAGTACCACTAGGAATCATCAAAGGATAAATACTTTCATCTAAAACACTTGTCTGATCTACAGTATCGTCAACAGCATAGGTTTTCATAACAGTATTTAAAGAAAAATAATCTTTTTTAAAATTGGGAGAATAATCTATTTTTTTATATTCCATAGTCATACATATTACAGAATCACTATTATATACTTGAACTTTTTCTAATTTTAATTTTTTAGAAAGATTAATTTTTTGTTTTACTAAATTACGATTATTAGGATAATTAACTGACGTCATAAAACTGTAACCAGACTTAGTTTCTTTAAAGATTCTATCATCGTCATCCTTGATATCTTGAACTAAAGACTCTAATAAGTATATTTGAGAATTACTATAAGGCCAGTCACTCTGAAACTTAAAACTTTTATTAAGTGATGGAGTAACTACATATACACCATCATCATTTTTTAAAATTACTTGTGTATGATTATTAGAAATATTAGTCAAACTTACTCTATAGTATTTTTCCTGTTTAAAAGCCACTTCAATATCATAATTATAAATATTATCATTATTTACTATTTCTAATTTTCCTTCTATATAATACGCATCGGTATCATTTACCTTTTTACTAAAATCTTTTATAACATCTTTCTCATCATACTTTCCACATCCAGAAAGCAAAAAAAGACTAAAAAAGAAAAGTAATAATATTTTTTTCATAATTCACCTCTCATACATTCTATTAAATTGTATGGAAGTTTTTAATTTTTATGCAAAAAAAGATAGCTTTACGCTATCTATAAAAATACTATGAAATTCTTACTCTAATTTTCTTTGTTTTTGGTGTATATGTAAGTTTTAAATCAGACTTTTCAACATGAACTTCAACTTCATGTTCACCAACACCATAATCCTTTAAATCAACATAAGCAACTATTGATGAAGCATCAAGTTTATCAACAATATCCGAACTACCACTAACAGAAACTGTAACTGTAGTATCAGCAGCAGATAAAGCTTGAACAGATAATCCATCAGCTAAATTTCTAAATTCGATAGTATTAACGGTAAACTCTTTCGTAGTAGAATTAGCTACCTTAACATCAACAGTAATTGTCTTTTCACTAATTTCCGTAATTCCTTTTGGTTTCTTAAGAGTCACAGTAAACTTCTTATCCTTATCCAATCCCTTAACATCAACTTCAACTTCCAATTCTTCAATCTTATCTATCGCATCTTGTTGACCATAAACAGTAACTGTAGAAACACTAGTGTTAATGGACTCGATAGATTTACCAAAAGCAAGTTTTCCAGTAGGAACAACTTTAACAGGAATTTCTTTACTAGGAGATGTAATAGTAAGTTTAGCATCTACCGTTGAAGGAACAATCTCAACATCGACACGCTGTCCTTCCTCATCATAAGCAACAAGAGGAACATCTTTAAGAGTAATTTCACCAGCCTTAGGCTTATTAATTTCTTCTACATCTACTAATGCTCTAACTGTAGCAACTTTATCCAATTTATATTGAGCACCTTTAATAATAACATCTGTTCTATCCAACTCTACATTATCAATATATAATTTACTATCTAACTCATCTTGATGTAAAATATCAACTGTTAAACTCTTGGTAGCACTAACTTTTTCATAAATAGTAACTGTAACTTCAGAAGGATCTAAACGATAATCCAAAGATTTTAGTCTTTGAGAGTAATTAAGTGTTACTTTATGATTACCAGGCTTTAAACCAGTCAAATCGACCGTTACACCTTTAGAAGGAGCCTGTTTAGCTAGAAAAATATGCCTACGTTGTCCAATTAAGGTAATATCAACTGTTTCGGGTAATCCTTCAACCACATAAAGTTCCTCATTATAAACTGCTGTTACAGGTTCATCATATAGCACTTCAGCATATTGATCTATCATAACATTTGATTCCTGGTCAACAATAACAAATACACCAAATGCTAATATTAAACTCACAATAATTAATGTCGACTTTTTTGAAGCAATACGATCTAAATTTTTAGTATTATCTTTAAAAAAATTGGCAATCTTTAGCATTAATTTAGTTATGGGAGTAATTAACCATTTATCAAAAAATGATAGAATATGACGAAAGAATGCTTTAATACTTTTACTTATTCTCTTCATATATCTCTTCCTCATCTATTTCTTCTTCATCTAAATCTACATCATGTTTTGGTCGAAGTTCATCAATTAACATCATACGAACATCATCCAAAGTCAAATTGTATAACATTTCTCCCTTTAATGCTATAGAAACTCGACCAGTTTCTTCAGAAACCACTATACTAATTGCATCTGTTTCTTCACTTAATCCCAAAGCAGCTCTATGTCTAGTTCCTAATCTACGATTAAGCTTAGGACTACTGCTAGTTGGGAATACTGCACCTGCACAAGTAATTCTATCACCTTGAATAATCACACCACCATCATGTAGCGGATTTCCTTCATAAAAAATTGCAATTAATAAATCACTAGATAAATCTGCATAAATTTTCTTAGCTTTTTCAATATAATTTCCTAAACTAATATCACGCTCCAATACAATCAAAGCACCAATACGTTCTTTTCTCATATAGTCAACTGCATTAACAATTTCATAGACTAAATGTTCACGTTCATCTACTGTCAATGTTTTATGACGTCCTAATAACTGAGTACGTCCTAATTGCTCCAATATTGTTCGTATCTCTGGCTGAAAAATTATAATCAAAGCTATTGGTCCCCACTGAATAACATAATCAAGTAATACTGCAATTGTAGTAAAGCCTAACCAATCACTTACCAAACTTAAAATTATTACAAATACAACTCCCTTAAAAATTAAAGAAAGCTTAATATTATTTTTTATATTTTTCAAAATAAAATAAAAAATAATCCATACAAGACATATATCACCTAATTTTCTCAAAATTGATATAATGTCAGTAACTGTTATCGTCATCAAATCCCTCCATGCTCTATAATAGTATACAAAAAATAACAAAAATAGTAAAGTTATTGTTGATGTTCATCAGAAATAATCTCATTCTGTTTAGGTTGTGCTGAGGTCGAATTAGAAATACTATCAGAATCCCCGATAACTTCAGCTACCATGTCATTAGTAACAACATTTTCAGTTTGAGCAACATTTGTAGTAACAACATTACCAACATGTTGTAATTGAGCAGAAGAAATCGTAGTTACAGCATTTGAAGCAATTGATGCTGCACTCACATCATCAGTTGGTAAAAAATGAACTTCTGCATACATTTCTTTCTGTCTTTTTTCTAACTCCTTTTGTTTTAACGTAGCTTCTGCCAAATAACCTATACAAGCAACAATTCCAATAACAGAAAACACAACAACAACAATATACAAAGGGCCGGATAAAAAATCACGAAAGAACGAAATAATTACATCCAATATACCACCCCTATTCTTAATTCTAATAATAACATTTTTTGAAGTAAAAAACAACAAAAATCAATCTTTAACCGATTGATTTTTCTATGTGAATTATATTCTTTATCATACATGGTGCCGATTAAAGGACTTGAACCTTCGATCTTCGCATTACGAATGCGCTGCTCTACCAACTGAGCTAAATCGGCAAAGAAAAAGATACAAAATAATTGTATCATTTTTTTCTCATAATTGAAACTATTTTTAAAAAAACTATTTAACTTCAATATGATTAAATAAAATTCCAATATTAATTAGTCCAGAAATACCAACCAAGCTATAAATAATTCTACTAAATAAAGATCCAACTCCAAAAATAGTATCAACTAAATTAAAGTCTAATACTCCAATTAATCCCCAATTAATAGCTCCGATAATGGTAATTACTAATAATATTTTTTGTACTGTTTCCATATAATCCCTCCTATCTATAGCATGAACAAAATAGAAAAAATTATACTATTATTTCTAAAATTTTTATTTAACTTTTTAAATATATTTATCAATACACTACCAATAATAGTTTTCAAAAATCGAATCATGATATCTATATAAAAAAAGAAACTAGATAACCTAGATTCTCCTAACCGCAATAACATGAGTACCACTACCACGTGTCCAAGCCGCAACATCACTAGCAATTACACCCTGTACCGGATTAGTAGCATGAATCATTTGACCATTACCAACATAAATAGCAGAGTGCGTTGGAACAGAAGAATTATATCCCCAAATAAGAATATCACCAGGTTGAGCATTCTCATAACTAACAGCCACACCATCATACATTTGAGTAGAACTACTTCTACTAACAGTAATTCCTATTTGATTATACAAATATTGAACAAATCCACTACAATCAAACCCAGCAGGACTATTCCCTCCAGCTACATATGGACTACCGATAAGAGAATAAGCAAGCTGAACCAATGAATTTATATCACCAGTAGCAACATAATCATTTTGATAATTATTATTTGGTACAGATACTACTTGCTCCACCTTTTCTGAAACTTCAACCGAATAAGTAGCAGAGGAAATATTACCATATTTATCAACCGCTTTAACTGTAACTTGATAAGTTCCAGGAGTATTACTATCAACATTACTATCAACTGTATAATAATTAGTATCAACCTCATCATTAATTATTTCTCTTTGCTGATATTCAATTTTTCCATCAACTTTATCATAAACAGAAGATAAATTGCCTAACATATCAAAAGAATCCCCGGCAGTTAAAGATATTGTTGTATCTTTCAATTGAATTTCAGGAGCAACAGTATCCTTAACTTCAACCATAATTGGAATTTCTTTTACTATTTGATTTTTCTCTACTTCAACAATAATTTCCTGTGGACCAACTTTGGTAGTATCAATGTCTTTTTTTATAGATACAATTTCTCCGTCTACCGAATCTACAACTTCACGAATGTCATAGTTAGGACTACCATATTCAATCATAGCTGTTTTAGAAACATAAACATCAATACTAGAATAGACTTGATGATACTCATAAAAATAGCAAAACATCAAACTTAGAAAAAGAAACATAGTTGTCCCTAACAATTTACGTTTCGACGGTAAATTTTCTGTTTTCATATATAATCTCCCCCTGAGATAAGGTATATTATAACATAACTGGTAATCATTGTCAAAATTCATCACCTATATATAGCCTAACCCAAAAAAGAAAATATATACAAAAGAAGAAGACTTTTAGTATTCTACAAATATTTTTCCATTATTTTATGAGATTTTTTTTGAAATTTCAAAAAATCTTTTGCCAGATCAAAATCATCTTTATTAACATCATCACTTGCATTTTCTATTCTCTTTTTCATTTCTACTTCGCCCATCAACAATCCTTGAATCAACAAATCGGCAATAGCAGAGTCACTATTATCTGCTAAAACCTCCTTGAAGATTCCCATAGAAGACATCATTTTGGTCATATTTCCTACTTTTTCTGGAGGTATGTCCCTAGAAAGTAAAATTTCCTTTGCTTTTTCTTCAAAAGAAGAATAACCTTTAAAAATCTCTTCTACATCTCCGATAATTTTATTATCTTTATCTTTTAAATTTCCTAATAATTTTTCTGTAGAAAATCTCCCCATAGAAGCATCTTTATAAATTTTTTCAATCAATTCACATTGCTTATTCATTTTTTCACCTCAATATTAGTATGAAAAAAAGAAAAATATTTATACTATTTTTTTGTTAAAGAGGTAATAGCTGGTCCTTTAATTAACTCACCATCTAAAGAAAATCTTGAACCATGACATGGACAATCCCAAGTTTTATCATAAGAATTAAAAACTAAATGACATTTCATATGAGGACATAATAAACAAATTTTATGAATTTTATGTTCTTCATCTTCATAAATTGCGTGTAAAATCCCATTAATTCTAATATAAGAAGGATTGTTTTTTTTCAAAAAAGCTTTTGTAATTGCCTTCATATAATGAAAAGTTCCTAAAAAAGAATTAATAGCTAATCCTAAATTCATCCTTGTTGGAGAAAATAAATCTTGATACAAAGCAGTATGATATAAAATAAAACTAGAAATAATTCTCCCCGCTAAAACGCAATTAGTCATTCCCCAACCTCGATAAGCAGTGCCTACATAAAGATGACTATCAAATCTTCCAATAAAGGGTAACAAATCATGACTAACAATATCTTGATTATCCCATGTTCGTTCAGGTATTTTATCAAATAATCTTTTAAAATCAGAACGGCTTTTATCATAGTTCTTACCAAAATCAATTTTTTCAGTTAATCGATGACGATTAGAGCCATATAATAAATAGTTTTTATAATAACGAATTGAATGTAAATCAGAATCAATGTTTATAGCTGTAAATAATGAAGGATGAGATATTTTGGCAGCATTTACATATTCTCTTTGTACATAAGTTTTAAGAGGAAATAAATTTGGAAGTAAAAAGAAAGGATAATGATTTGCAATTACCACGTTCTTCGCAAAAAAATCTCCATTGGTAGTATGAATAAGATAATGTCCATCCTCTTTTTTCATATCAAACACCAAAGTATTTTCATAAATAAAAACTTTAGAAATTAAAGCCTTATAAAGTCCAGATAAAAATTTTAAAGGATGAAAAACATAAGAATCAGAAATCCCAATACCAGAAGAGATGTTTGGATGTTGCACTTCATAAGGATGAGCACCAAAACTTTCTAATAATTTTTTCTCAAATTGAATCTTTGAATCATTTTCCTTATTCAAACAGAAAATAATAGATGGAACTTTTTCCAATTCACAAGATATATTTTCATCTTCAATAATTTTTAACAATTCCCAAATAGCTTCTTTCTGTGACAAATAATAAGATTCTGCTTTATCTCCTAATCTTTGATATATATCTCCTTGTAAATACGTAATTTTAGCTGTAGAGCGACTAGTAACACCACCACCAATTTTCGACTGTTCGAATACAGCAACCTTCAAACTAGAATTTCTTAAATAATAAGCTGTGCTTAAACCAGTAAGTCCTCCTCCAATTATAGCAACATCCAATTTACGAACAGGATTTTCAAAATTAAATGTAGGAAAATCTGCATTCCAAAACATAACATCACCAATAATAAGATACCCAAAACATTTGAATAAATACAAAAAAAGATATTATTTAAAATATCTTTCTTTAAAATAATTATATAATTGATTGCACTTTTCTTTATCCATATCTTGTTTGTCTTCATATGGATAGGAAAATCCTAATTGGATATATTTTTCACGTCCTAAACGATGGAATGGAAGAAAATCTACTCTCTCAACATTATGAATATGTTGCAAATAATCTACTAAACTATCCATATACTCATAATTATCCATAATACCAGGAACAATAACTTGACGAATCCAAATCTTTTTATTCATCTCGTTACAAACATCAATAAAATGTTCCACTTCTTTCATTTCTAAACCTGTAATATTACGATATTCTTCTGGATTAGTATGCTTAATATCTAAAAGAACTAAATCAACATAAGATAAAAGTTCACGATAATCTCCTAATCCTACACCAGAAGTATCTATCGCAATATGAATATTATCTTTTTTTAACAATTTGCAAACCTCAATAATAAATTCACTATGTAATAATGGTTCACCACCAGAAAAAGTAACTCCTCCATTTTTCTTAAAGTAAGGTTCACACCTTTTAATTTTTTTTACTAATTCTTCTGGTGTATAATTTTCTTCTCGTTTCTTCCACATCTCTGGATTATGACAATATTTGCAACGCAACATACATCCATTAAAGAATACCACACATCGAATACCCGGACCATCAACCAATCCAAAAGTTTCTATTGAATCAATACTAGCTTTCATAATTACATTTTCTCATGGAATGTTCTAGCAATAACTTCCTCTTGTTGCTTTCTAGTTAATTTATTAAAACGTACTGCATATCCAGAAACACGAATAGTAAGTAATGGATATTTATCAGGGTTGTTCATAGCATCTACTAACATTTCACGATTTAATACGTTAACATTTAAGTGATGTGCTCCTTGAACAAAGTATCCATCCATTAAGTTAACTAAGTTTTCTACTCTTTCTTCATCAGTCTGTCCTAAAGCACTAGGTACAACAGAGAACGTATTAGAAATACCATCACGACAACAATTTGCCCAGTCTAATTTAGCAACAGAGTTTAACGAAGCAATAGCACCACTTTGATCTCTTCCATGCATTGGATTAGCACCAGGTGCGAATGCCACACCAGCTTTTCTACCATCAGGAGTAGCACCAGTATTAGAACCATATACTACGTTAGATGTAATAGTAAGTACAGATAATGTTGGATGAGCATTTCTATAGCAAGGATGAGAACTTAATTCTTTGTAGAATACATCTAAGATTTCTTTTCCAATCTCATCTACTCTATCATCATCATTACCGTATTTAGGGAAATCTCCTTCAATTTCAAAATCAACAGTGATTCCATCCTCATCACGAATTGGTTTAACTTTTGCATATTTAATAGCAGAAAGTGAATCTACTGCTACAGAAAATCCTGCTACACCATATGCCATTAAACGATTTACATATGTATCATGTAAAGCCATTTGTCCAGCTTCATAGGCATATTTATCATGCATATAATGAATAATGTTCATTGCATCAGAATAGATTCTAGCAACTTCATGCATCATCTTAAAATAAGCATCTTTAACTTTATCATAGTCAAGTACTTCATCAGTCATCTTTTCAAATCCAGGAATTACTAACTCACGTTTAACTTCATCAACACCACCATTAATAGCATAAAGTAATGTCTTAGCTAAGTTACAACGAGCTCCAAAGAATTGCATATCTTTACCAACGCGCATTGCAGATACACAACAAGCAATTGCATAATCATCACCCATACTTGGACGCATAACATCATCATTTTCATATTGAATAGAATCAGTTGCAATACTAACTTTAGCACAATATTTCTTCCAAGGTTCTGGTAAATTTTGTGCCCATAAAATAGTCATATTTGGTTCTGGAGCACTCTCTAAGTTTTCTAATGTATGAACAATACGGAAAGAAGTCTTATTAACCATAGACTTACCGTCAGTTGTAACACCACCTAAAGAACAAGTTACCCAAGTTGGATCTCCAGAGAACAATTCATCATAATCAGGTGTTCTTAAATGACGAGCAGCTCTTAATTTGATAACAAAATGATCAATAATTTCTTGAGCTTCTTCTTCAGTTAAAGTACCATTCTTAAAGTCTCTTTCGAAGTAAATATCAAAGAATGCATCTACTCTACCTAAAGACATAGCAGCACCATTATCTTCTTTAATAGCTGCTAAATAACCAAAATAAGTCCATTGAACAGCTTCTTTAGCATTGCTAGCTGGTTTAGAAATATCAAAACCATATCTTGCTGCCATATCTTTAATTTCTTTTAAAGCCTTATACTGCATAGAAATTTCTTCACGTAAACGAATAGTTTCATCATCCATTACCGTGATTTTCATATTATCCCAATCACTCTTCTTTTGTTGCATTAAATAATCAATACCATAAAGAGCGATTCTACGATAGTCACCAATAATTCTTCCACGACCATAAGCATCAGGAAGACCAGTTAATAATTTATTATGACGAGCTTTTCGAATTTCGCTAGTATAAGCATCAAAAACTCCATCATTATGTGTTTTTACTAAATTAGTTCCTTTAATAAAATTTTCAAGAGCTTCATTCATTTTATAACCATAAGCTTCAAGCTCCTGATAAACCATTTTTATTCCACCCTTAGGTACAATACTTCTCTTACCTAATTTATCTGTTTGAAGACCAACAATAACATTATCATCTTCGCTAATATATCCTGGTTCAAAAGCATTAATTCCAGCTGGATGATCTACATCAATATCGATAACATGTTTTTTTACTTCTTCTTTACACATATCTTCATATACTTGTAAAACACGTTTTGTTTTTTCAGTAGGACCACTTAAAAATGATTCATCACCATCATAAGCTACATAGTTTTGTTTAATGAAATCACTAACATTAATCTCATTACACCATGTACCTTCATTAAAATCTTTCCATTGTTCCATTAATAATCACCTTCCCAAATGATATTATACCATAAACCATATAATTTCTATTCATATATTGTTAAGTTTTTGCACAATTTTACAGCTAGATTTTTATAAAAATATATGATATAATCTTCGCATACGGGGCTGACACGGTTTCGACGGGAATAGTAGAGCATAGATGGCAAGTCGAAGGTCCACGTTAAGGACACAAAAAAATAAACGCAAACAAAATTAAAAATGCAGTTGCTAACATGTTTGGTGGAAACCAAGCTGTAGCATTTGCCTAATAATATAAAGGCCTGCGCTTTCTTTTATTTCTTACCTAGGAAATAATCGAAGGTTCATATTTTATAGGTTATAGCTATTTTTTTCCCAAAAAATAGAAAGAATTTAAGGGATAATATATTATCTTGGTCGTTAACTACTTGGATAGTATATGAATGAAATTAGTTAACTAAACTTGTAGAAGTTTATGTAGCTCTATTTTCGGACAGGAGTTCGATTCTCCTCAGCTCCACCAATTAAACAATTCCTCGATATTTCGAGTAACAATAAAAAAACTAGAAGTAAATTCTAGTTTTTTATTATATGTTTTTAACTTCAACTTCATACGTAAAATACTATAAATTATAACAACCCGTTAAAAAAACTATTTAACTTTAAGTTTGGCACCAGAAATCATAGAAGTAAATCTACTACTATCAAAATTACCTTTGATCTCTGAATCACCATAAACTACAGTCATTCCATCAAGCTCAACAAATCGTCTTATAAAATCTGGTAACAATTCCTCTGGTATGCTTGTTCCACCGACGATACCAGTATTATCTGTTGTGAAATCACCATCTTTTCCAACAAAAAATGGCATTAAAAAATCTTTTCTTTCTTCCATACTTCTATATGAGTTAATACCATAATAAGGAAGTAAAGAATTTTCAAAAATAAAATAAACTCTATCAGCATCTTCCTTTGAATCATATGAAAAAGTCAAAAAATATTGCTCTCCAAAATCAAAATATTGTCCTTTTTGTAATTCTGCTTTTATCATCCTATCCTCCTCGCGACATGACATATTATAACATATTTTAATTAAAATAGCTAACTAAAACAATCAACATTAATAAAGATTGACTTTCTAACTCTTTAATTATAAAATACATAGATGTTAAAGAAAGAAGGATAAAAATGGCAAAAGAGTTCTACTTTGAAATTACTAAAAGAATACCAAATCAACTAGGAAGGGCCGGTATTATTCATACACCTCATGGAAATATTAAAACACCAGCCTTTATAGCAGTTGGTACAAAAGGAGAAGTAAAATTTTTAACACCAGAAGATTTAAAAAGTATAAATGCCCAAGCAATGCTAAGCAATGGTTACCACCTTCAAAATATAAAAGAAGAAATAGCAACAGCTGGTGGTTTAGCTAAATATTCTAAATGGAATGGACCAACAATCACAGATTCAGGGGGCTTTCAAGTAATGTCACTAGGATCAGGGCTAGGAAAAGTAGTAAGTATGGAAAGAGAAAAAGAAATCAAAAATACTGAAAAAAAGGACAGATTAGCCCATGTATCAGAAAACGGAGTAAATTTCTACGACCCTATTCTAGAAAAAGAAGATTTTATAGGTCCAGAAGAATCCATGCAAATTCAATGTAAAATCGGAGCAGATATACATATGGCATTTGATGAACTAACATCTCTAGCAGACGATTACGAATACAATAAAGAAGCCCTAGCAAGAACAGAACGTTGGGCTTTACGAAGTTTAGAAGAACATAAAAAACATTGTAGAGATTTAGGATATTATCAAGCTCTATATGGCGTATTACAAGGTGGAAGATGGGAAGATTTAAGACGAAGCACAGCAAAAAAAATGGCACAAATGAAATTTGATGGCTATGGATTGGGTGGAGCATTTTTAAAAGAAGACTTAGGAAAAATTTTACAATGGTGTTGTGAAGAATTGCCAGAAGATAAACCTAGACACTTACTAGGGCTATCTCGACCTGATGACATTTTAATAGGAATCAGTATGGGAGCAGATACGTTTGACTGTGTAGCCCCAACTAGAGAAGCAAGGCATGGAAGAATATATACTAAGACTGGTTATATTAAACTATCAAAGTTTAAAAATGATAATACACCTCTAGATAAAAATTGTGACTGCCCGACATGTCAAGCTGGTTGGACTAGAAAAGAATTAATAGCATTAATGAAATCAGAAAAAACAGAAGAAAGAATAAAATATTTTAACTTAGCTTCATTACACAATTTACGCTTTATTATAAGATTAACAGAAGAAGCAAGAGAAGCTATTTTAAATAACAAATTCGAAGAATACAAAAATAATTTTTTAAAGACATATTATCAAACAGAAACAAGCAAGTTGACAAATCAAAATAATTATGATAAAATGTAGACACTTTTTGAAAGGGAGAATATTATGAAAAACAATCAATTAACAACTACTACGACTACTACAAAATCAATTATTACTATTGATTGTTTTAGCATTGTTTAATAAATAATAAACATCAAAGTTTATTTAAAAAAACAAGTCTATTACAATCAATGTAATAGACTTTTAATTTGTGCAAGATTAAAAAGAATGCTATACTAAAAATGAAAAACTATAATATAGGACATGATTATTAAAAAACTATTTTAAAGAGAGTTATCAGACGGTGAAAGATAATAAATAGTTTTAATGATTACTACCTATTATGTTGCCCTCGAAAGAGATTGCCCGAAAACATCGGTTATACAATTAAGTAAAAATAAGGATGGTACCGTCTTATAGACTCCTATGACGGTACCATTCTTTTTGTTTTATAAAGGAGATGATAAAATTGACGACCGAAACAGAAAATGGTACGAAACACTCCTAATCAAAAAGTAAAATCAAGAAAGAAGGTAAAATATGATAAGTGAAAAAGCAGCTTTATTATTAAAACAAGTAATTAAAGAAAGCAATATAGAAGTTAAATTAGATAATTATAACTTTAATGAAGATGAATTTTATTATGAATTTAAAATTAATAATAAAATCAGTGAAAATGATTTTAAAAACATAGAAAAAAGAATACATGAACTAGATAATAGCTTGTATGTCAAATTATTAAGAATAAGTGGCGTTTATTTAGATGGTAATGCAAACAATGAAATGATAGATAGAATATCTGGAAAAGCCTTTGAGAATGAAGAAAAATTAAATGAATATTTACACTTTTTAGAACAAGCCAAAGAAAGAGATCATAGAAAAATAGGTAGAGATTTGGATCTATTCTGTTTTTCTGATTATATAGGACCAGGATTGCCATTATACACTCCTAGAGGAACAATCATAAAAGATGAATTACAAAAAGAAATAGAAAAAGTATGTAGAAAGTATGGCTTTCAAAAAGTCAGTTGCCCATCACTCGCAGATATATCATTATTTGAAACTTCTGGACATGCTGCAAAATTTAATGATGAACTGTTTAGAGTATCATCACCAAAAGGCCATGAATTTGTATTAAAGCCCGTACAATGTCCACATCATACTCAAATATATGCTTCAAAAATAAGAAGTTATAAAGAACTACCAATTAGATATATGGAATCAGATAAACAATATAGAGCAGAATTACAAGGAGCAGTCAATGGCCTATCTAGAGTCTACGCTATAACTGTAGAAGATGGGCATTCATTCTGTAGAATAAGCCAAGTGAAAGATGAAGTAAAAAATATGTGTAACTTAATTAAAGAATTCTATACAAGAATGGGTCTATGGAATAATAACTGGGTATCTTTATCAGTAAGAGATAAAAACCATCCTGAAAAATATATAGGTAGTAAAAAAGATTGGGGTTTTTGTGAACAAATACTTCAAGAAGTTTCTGATGAATTAGGATTAAATGCAAAACGTTGTGAAGGAGAAGCAGCTCTTTACGGACCAAAATTAGATTTTATGTTTGAAGATGCTTTAGGAAAAGAAATACAAATACCTACTGTACAGTTAGATTTTTCGACTCCTAAAAGATTTGAATTGTCATATATCAATGAATGTGGAGAAAAAGAAATACCAGTAATGGTACATAGAGCAGTACTAGGCTCTTATGAAAGATTTTTAGTATTATTACTAGAGCAAACTAAAGGAATTTTACCACTATGGTTGTCACCGGTACAAGTAAATATTATTCCAGTAAATATAAAATACCATGATGAGTACTGTAAACAATTGAAACAAAAATTACTAGAAGAAGATATTCGTGTAGAATATAATGATGAAGAAATTAGTATGAATAAAAAAATAAGAAATAGTAATATAATGAAAAACCCATACACTATTATTATAGGAGATAAAGAAAGAGACAATAATCTGATAAGTTATAGAAAATATGGTAGTGAAGAATCTGTCTCTATGCCTATAAAAGAATTCGTCAACAAAATAAAAAACGAAATAAAAGAAAGATAGTAAAAATCTTTCTTTTTTTTATATAAATGTTATAATTAAAAAAGATAAGGAGAAATAATATGTATAAGATATCTAACTTTACAAATAACGATGATGTAAAAATATTAAAAGAACTAGGACCATTTAAGGTGATTGAATATGTAAAAGATTTGAGTGTAACTCCTCAAACAGCACAAATATGCTACTTTAGTAATTTAATGAATGTAAGAAAAAGACAAGTAATATGTAATCTAGCTAAATCATCTATAACCATACAAGCAGGCGCTATGCAATGGATGATAGGAGACGTAAATGCAACTACAGGAATTAAAGGTGCAGGAGATTTGTTTTCTAAAATGGTAAGAGGAAAAGTTACAGGTGAATCAGCTATAAAACCAGAATACGTTGGAACTGGAGAAATAGTACTAGAACCAACATACAAACATATTTTATTACTCAACCTAGAAGAATGGAACAATTCAATTGTATTAGATGACGGATTATTTCTAGCATGTGAATCCTGTTTAAAACAAAAAGCAGTAATGAGAAATAATATTTCTTCCGCAGTAGCAGGAAATGAAGGTTTATTTAATCTAGGAATAGAAGGTAAAGGTGTTCTATGCTTAGAATCCCCATGTCCTCAAGAAGAGCTAATTGAAATAGAGTTAGAAAATGATGTTATAAAAATAGACGGAAATATGGCTATTGCATGGAGTGGAAGCTTAGAATTTACAGTAGAAAGATCAGGAAAAACATTAATTGGGTCTGCTGCTTCAGGAGAAGGATTAGTAAATGTATTCCGAGGAACAGGTAAGGTGTTAATCGCACCTGTAGA
Organism: Mycoplasmatota bacterium; assembly: GCA_022771205.1. GTDB lineage: Bacteria > Bacillota_I > Bacilli_A > RF39 > UBA660 > Faecimonas. The sequence goes on from JALFCF010000005.1 coordinate 65,957, forward strand.
TAAAATGTAAAAGGATAGTTTAAAAAGAGATAAAACTATGCTAAAATCATAAGTATTCTTCTAGCAGCAATTGGACTAATTTCATTAATATATACTCAAATAACTCAAAATATGTTCAGTAGTTTCGATTGTATTGCTATAGTACTAAGTACTGGAATATTTTATCTTAATTTATTAGCAGAAAAAAGACACGTAGAATTTTTAAAAGCAAAAAAACAAAAGACTGTTAAAAAGAGAAAATCAAATAAAACTACAACAAAAAAAAGAAAAGTAATAACACTTTTCTTTTTTTTAACTATAATTTTTAATATTTCTTAAAGTTTCTCTTTTAATATCTCTTTCTTTTATAGACTCCCTCTTATCGTAACTTTTTTTACCACGACAAACCCCTAAAGATACTTTCAAAATATTATTCTTAAAATATAATTTAATTGGAATAAGTGTTAACCCTTTAACATGTACTGCCTCTTCCAACTTCTTAATTTCTTTTTTGTGAAGTAATAATTTACGATTACGAACTTCTTCATGATTAAACAAATTTCCTTCTTTATATGTTGCCACAAACATATTTAACAAATAAACTTCATGGTTTCGAATAATACCATAGCAATCTTTAATATTACAATTGCCTTGACGGATAGACTTAATTTCTGTGCCTGTCAAAACAATACCAGCCTCATATATATCATCGATAAAATAATCATGATATACTTTTCTATTTAAAATTTCCATTTAATCAACTCCTACTAAGTCCCCATTTAAGATCTGAATATTTTGAACTTACTACTGCTTTATATTCATCATAATAATTTTGATAATTTAAAAGAATAGAATCATCAAGCTTTGAATATGGATACACCTTAAAAGAACGTTTCTTTCCATAATTAGAATCAGTATAAATAAGTTCAGTTCTAGGACTATCAACAGTAACTATACTTTCTGTATCTGTTTCCACTTTATTTATTGTAACTTCCATCATTAATCCTGTCAATCTTTCAATTCCCTCTTGATCAGATATAAAATTACCTAAAGAATAAATAACTAATGTTTTTCCATTATTAATATATTCAATTGGCTCTACAACATGAGGATGCGTACCAATAATTAATTGTACACCTAAAGATGACAAATAATTAGCTATTTGCTGTTGTTCACTGCTAACTCCCATAGAATATTCTGTTCCCCAATGCATTGCAACAATAACTATATCAACCTTATCTTTAACTTTCTCAATATCATTTTTTACTTTCTCTGGTGAATAAACATTATTTAAATATTCTTTGCCATCCGGTGTTTCTAACCCATTCGTCCATGTAGTATAAGAAAAAAAAGCATATTTTATACCATTACATTCATAGACTCTTATTTTTTCTCTTTCCTCAGCAGATTCACGTTGACCATCCCATACAACATTTGTTTGTTTAGACCAATAATTTACCGAATGAAGAACTCCTCTTTCACCTTTATCCATAGTATGATTTGTAGCCAAAGAAACTAAATTAAATCCTGCATCAACAAAAGCATCTCCTACTTCATCGGGTGAATTAAATAACGGATAGTTAGAATAACCCAAATCTGCTCCACCTAAAATAGTTTCTTGATTATAATACGCAAGATCATATTGAGAAGATATTGGTTTAATATATTTTAACATAGGTTTAAAATCATAACTCCCATCTGCATTTTTAGCATCTTCATAAATCGCACTATGAATTAAAGCATCACCAACCATAAATAAATCAAAACTATACTTTTTAGGAGTTTTATGTTTATTCTCAACCACTCTATGATTATCACTAGACTTATTATTTGAATTAAAAAAAGAAAAGTTAGAAAAACATATTAAAACAATAGAAATAGAAAATAAAATAATACAAACAATACTTACTTTCGCTTTTAGTTTTAACTTTCTAACTTTTCTTACCGCCATACTACAACTTCCTTACTATCTCAAAATCAATTGTTTTTTCATCTTTAGAAGCACGAACAACTTTGATTAAAACTCTCTCTCCTATTGTATATTTCACATGACTTCTCTCACCAGTTAAAGTCATATGTTCTTCATCATAATAAAAGAAATCCTTCATATCACGAAGTGGCACTAAACCTTCAATCAAATTATCAAGTTCAATAAACATACCAAAACTAGTCACTGATGAAATCATACCTTCAAACTCCTCTCCAATATGATTTTCCATATATTCTGCCATCTTCATATCTTCCACTTCTCTCTCACAATCAACACTAGCTCTTTCACGATCAGAAGAATGTTCAGAAATATAAACTAGTTTTTGCTCCCATTTACGAATAGTACCCATATCTAATTCCTTATTAAATAAATATGTTCTAAGCAAACGATGAACTGTTGTATCCGGATATCTTCTAATTGGTGAAGTAAAATGTGTATAACATTGACTAGCAAGCCCATAATGTCCCAAATTTTCAGGACGATAAACTGCCTTTTGCATACTGCGAAGCAATAAACTAGATAATATCTTAAATTCTGGTTTATCTTCTAAACATTTAATAATTCTTTGAACAGTTTTAGGACTAGTATCCTTTAAATCACCAGGTATTTGATAACCAAGACTACCAACAAAGCTTAAATAGCTTCTTAATTTTTCTTCTTTTGGAACTTCATGAACACGATAAATAAAAGGTAGTGACATAAAATAAATATGAGTTGCAACACATTCATTAGCAGCAATCATAAAATCTTCGATTAATTTTTCACCAGTTCCTCTATCCCTAAGAACAACTTCCGTAGGTTTACAATTTTCATCTACTAATATTTTAGCTTCATCAACTTCAAAATCAATATAGCCACGTCTTATTTTCATTTTTCTTAAAATATCAGCTAGTTCTGCCATTAATCGTAAAGAGTGTTCATAAGGTTCATAACCTTCAGGAATTTCATTTTTCTCTAAAATACTATTAACTTTCTTATAAGTCATTTGAATTCTAGAACGAATTACACTTGGAAATATTTCATAATCAAGTTGTCTGCCTTCATGATCGAACTCCATAATACAAGAAATGGCTAAACGATCAACGTTAGGATTCAATGAACAAATACCATTAGAAAGTTCATGTGGAAGCATTGGAATAACACGATCAACTAAATAAACACTAGTTCCACGTTCCATTGCTTCATTATCAAGAGGACTTCCCTCTTTTACATAATAACTAACATCAGCGATATGAACTCCTAATTTATAGTGACCATTACTCATTCTCTCAATTGAAATAGCATCATCAATATCCTTTGTATCATCTCCATCAATAGTAAAAATCTCCATATTACGTAAGTCTCTACGTCCTATCATATCAATATCTCTAACTTCCATAGGAAGATTCTTAACTTCTTCTTTTACTTCAATAGGAAACTCTGTATTTATTTTATACTTATAAACAATAGATAAAATATCAACACCAGGATCATTCTTATGACCAATAATTTCTACTACTTTACCAGAATATTTGAAATTATTATTAAGTTTTTTTATAAGCTCAACTACCACTTTATGTCCATCAACTGCATTTAAAGAATTTTCTCTAGAAACTTCTATATTTAATTTAATTTTAGAATCATCTAAAGTAATGTGTCCTTTTCCTTTTTCATCAAAATTAATCTCACCAATATATCTTTCAACTTGACGTTTTATTACTTTTAAAATTCTGCCTTCTAGTCTATCCAAATTCATTTTACTAGTAATCTCCACCAAAACAATATCATCATGAATAGCACCATTCATATTCTCTGGAGCAATATAAACATCATCTTCCATATTTTCAATCTCGACAAAACCAAAACCCTTTTTATTTGCCCTCAAAGTTCCTTTTCTTAAATGGCTATCCTCAAGCATCATATATCTTCCCTTATTAGAACAATAAATTACCACTTCATCCTCTAATTTTCGAAGTTCATCACTCAATTCTTTTATTTCACTAACTTCTTGTAAATTTAATCTTTCTTGTAACTCATAAATAGTAAGTGCTTTATCACTATTTTTTAATACATCAATTATATTATCTCTCATTAGTATCACCTTCTACCATTATTATACCTTATTTTTGTCTATATAACTAGAAATATTTACATATGAAAATAAAGCTCTGTAAAGAGCTTTATACATTATATAAACATAGATACTAAACAAATAATAAAAAACGCTAATCCTAAAATCCATGTAAGCCTAGTAATAAAAAGTTCAGAACCTCTTTCTTTACGGTGCGTAAACAATTCAGAAGTACTTCCAGAAATAATCTGTGCTGCACCTTCAGCCTTACTACTTTGTAATAAAACTATTACAATTAATAAAATTGATATAATTAAGAGCGCTGTTTCCATAGCACACCTCCGTTAACAACACTAATATAATAGCATACTTTACTTACCATTGCAACTAACGTAGTAAAATTTTGGCTTTATAATCAGCATATTTAGAAATAGAAGAATTATAATCACTTCCTATATCAGATAATACTTCTTGATGAAATGTCCTAGAACCAGAGCATTTTTTTACCCATTCATCTAAAATACGTTGTTTATCAGAAGTATAAGCTTCAGTTTTCTTCATTTCATAAGTTAAGAATTTAGCCATAGTAAAATTTAATGTTGAATAATTTAAATCACGCGAAGTAGTATTAAGTTCATATTTATCAGTATCACACAAATGCATAAAATCATATCCATACAAATAACTTCCTCGATTAATATCCTTAACACAAATATCATGATTAGATAACTGTTCAAAATCTTCTTCTAAAATTTCCCATGAACTAATCAAATCTCCACAATTATAATCTCCAGGTTCACGAAATTGAGGAGTACCTCTCTTCTTCTCAGAAGCTAAATTATCAATATAATCCATTACATACCCTATATAAATACCATCACTATTTAGCAATATATCCGTAGGTTGTGTAATACGTTGTAATTTTAAATTATTTTTAAAATAGCTTGCTTTATCAAATGTCATCAAACCTTTTTGTTTTCTTAAATTAATATCATATTTTAAAATTTTCAGAACTTGATTATTAAACCTAAAAATATATCCATCATGACCAGCACCTATTTTCTCCAACTCATATACGTTAGGTATAACCTCTGAAGTCCCAGCAATTGTTACTGGAAGTTCACCATAAAACTTTTTCCCACTCACAACAATCCCCCCAATAGTTTGACATATTATAACATAAAAGAAAAAAAAAAGCAAGAGCCTATATTCTTTTCAAACTCTCACTTACTTCCAATTCTAAAACATCAATAGAATTTCTCTCTTTATATTCAACGATACCATCACCAGCTTTTCTACCAACAGTAATCCTTTTAGGAATACCAATCAAATCCATATCTTTAAACTTAACACCAGCACGTAAATCACGATTGTCCAAAAGAACCTTTTTTCCACTGCTTTCTAATTCATTATAAATTTTTTCTGCCAAAGATACTTGTACTTCATCTTTCATATTAGCGACAACAATAGCCACTTCATATGGCGCAAGATCTTTAGAAAATATAATTCCATTATTATCATGGTGTTGCTCTACATAAGCTGCTAAAATTCTAGCAATACCAATTCCATAACACCCCATAACAACTGGTTTAAGTTTATTATCTTGATCAGTATAATATAATCCTAATGATTCTGAATATTTTGTACCAAGCTTAAATGTATTCCCGACTTCAATTCCTTTCTTAAAAATTAATTTTCCTCCACAATGAGGACAAATATCTTCTTCGGTAACCATTCTTAAATCAGCCACTAAATCATATTTAAAATCTCCCAAATTAACATTAATATAATGATAATCAGACTTATTAGCTCCAACTAAAAAATCCTTCATAGCTAAAAGTTCATAATCAATTATAACAGGAATACCCAAATCGATAGGACCAGCAAAACCAACTTTCGCATGAGTAATTTGCTCATCTTCTTCTGGAGTAGCCATAATTACTTCTTTAGCTTTTAATAACTTAACAATTTTTGCTTCATTTAATTCTCTATCACCACGAATCAAAAATGCATAAAACTCTCCATCAACTTTATAAATAAGTGTTTTAACTGTGTCAATAGGATTAATTCCATAATGATCATACAAATCTTGTATAGTACCAACATTAGGAGTATGAAGTAATTCTTTCATACTATCACCATTTTGATTTAATTCTTTTACTTTTTGACATGCACAAACTTCAACATTAGTAGAATATCCACAACTTTCACAAATAACTAAAACATCTTCACCAATATCACAAACGGCTTGAAATTCTTCGGACAAACTACCACCCATTGCTCCAGTATCTGCTTGTACTACTTCATATGTTAACCCAATTCTTTGAAATATACGATGATATGCTTCAAACATAGCATTATAAGACTGAGAAAGTCCCTCATCATCTTTATCAAAAGTATAAGCATCTTTCATAACAAATTCACGAGTCCTAATTAATCCATAACGGCTTCTAGGCTCATCTCTATATTTATTAGCAATCTGATACAAACTAAGCGGCATATCTTTATGAGATTGAATAACATCCTTTGCAACTTCAACAAACAATTCTTCATGAGTAGGACCTAATACATAACGTCTATCATAACGATCTGACAAACGAAACATATCATCACCAAACGCTTCAACACGACCGCTTTTAGCATAAAGTTCTTCAGGAAGGATACTAGGCATTACTAATTCATTAGAGTCAATAGCATTCATTTCTTCTCTAACAATATTTTCAATATTTCTAAGGACGATTAATCCCATAGGTAAAAATGAATATATACCACTACCAACTTTTTTTATCATCCCAGCACGAACCAATAAATTTGCACTAATACTTTCTTCGTCTTTGACATCTTCCTTCTGTGTAAAAAAGTAACTTCCCTGTAATTTCATAATATCCCTCCTAATAAAAAAAGAACGATACCCAAGGAGTGCTCATAGCACGGTACCATCCTTTATTACTTAATTATTTAACGGCTAAACCGGAAGTAAAACTTCACCTAGAAAGGTAGGAATATTATTAGATTATAATTGAGTTCTCACTATCCTCAAATCACTAATATAAGAGCTAATAATATTATAGTCTTCCCATTGGCTTTAAAAGATTAAAAATAGAATAATATAAAAATTAAACATTGTCAACCATTTATTTTAAATCATATACATATTTTTTAAATTCAGCTCCCCTTATTTCACATTCTTTATATTGATCCCAAGAAGCTGAAGCAGGACTTAATAAAATAACATCACCACTGTCAGATATTTCATAAGCTTTTTTAAATCCATCTTTTAAAAATTCATAACTATATGCAGAAATATTCAACATCCTAGCAAACTGTAGAATTCTTTCTCGACACTGCCCTATCGCTATAATACTTTTTACATGTTTTACATAATCAGAAAGTTCAAAGAAATCTTGTCCTCTTTCTAAACCACCTAAAATTAATATAGTAGGCTCATCAAAAGAAGATAAAGCTATTTGAGTACACTTAATATTAGTAGCTTCTGTATCATTATAAAATTTACGACCATTGACAGTATCAACATATTCTAGTCTATGTTCAACACCTTTAAAATTACGAACAACGTCAACTATTATTTCATCCGAAATATTTAACTCTTTAGCAACCATTAATGCAGCCATTACATTTTCTACATTATGTATACCAGCAATTCTAATATCATCTCGACTTAATATCTTCTTATCATAATAATAAATATCTCTACCATCTAAATAGCAACCATTAATAGAATTTTCACTAGAAAAGAATTTTTTTACTGACAAAAGACGTTTAGTTTCATCTAAAACATCAGGATTCTCAACATTCAATATAGCTACATCCTTCTCTGTTTGATTTTTAAATAATTTAGCTTTAACCTTTTTGTACACTTCATAGCTACCAAAGAAATCAATATGTGCAGGACTTAAATTAGTCATAACCGCAATATTCGGATGAAAAGTAGACAAATTTTCTAATTGCTGACAAGAAACTTCCATAACTACAATATCACCTTCTTGCAGCTGATTTAGAATACTCGAAAGAGGATAGCCAATATTTCCTGCCAAAAATGCTCTTTTACCAAAAGCTTCTTTTACAATAGCATAAGTAAGAGATGTAGTTGTTGTCTTACCATTTGTTCCTGTAATAGCAACTAATTTTACATTTTTAGGAAACAATCTATAAGCCATTTCTACTTCATTAATAACTTCTATTCCCAATTCCCTAGCCTTTAAAACATATTTATGATGAATAGGAACACCAGGATTCTTAATCAAATAATCAAAAGATGAATCCAACAAATCATCAGGATGGGATCCAAAAACAAATTTTACACCCATTGAGCGTAATTCTTCAATCTTATCTTGATCCTGCAGCTCTTCCTGTTTATTATCATTTAAAACAACTTCATTACCCCTTTGAATTAAAATCTTTGCCGCTTCATAACCACTTCTAGCAAATCCCAAAATTAAAATTTTTTGATTTTCAAACATATTATCACCAATACAAGTATACTATAAAGAACTAATTTTGACTACTCAAAATAAAGAGAATATATTGAAAGAAAACATATATATATGATATAATGAACGGAGAATAGGAGAGTCGTCTATGAGAATTGTAACCATAACACCAGAACAATTTGATAGATACGCTAGTAGACACAGATATCGTAATTATTATCAAACTTCAATCTATGGAAATACCATGAGAAAGTTTGGTTTTAATATACACTTTTTAGGAATTACAGATGACTCAAACACACTAATAGGTGCTTCGCTAATTATATATAGAGAAGTTTTTATGGGACATAAAATAGCCTACGCTCCAAGAGGAATTTTATTCAATTATGATAATCCCACTCAATTACAAGAATTAGCCGAGAAACTAAAGAAAGTTCTAGGGAAACAAGGATTCATGTTGTTAAAAATCGACCCTTATATTCCATCTACTATAAGAAATCACGAAGGAAATATCATGAACTTTAACAACCAAGTAAACCTAATTATGGCTAATTTAAAAAATGCCGGTTTTATCCACCAAGGAAGAACTCTATTCTTTGAAGGAGAGAAACCAAGATGGGAATCACTTGTTTTACTAAATAAAGATATTAGAGCATTATTTAACAGTTTTGATAAAAGAACAAGACACAAAATTAGAAAAGCTGCAAATTGTGGGATTGAATGTTATAAAGACCCTAGCAAAAATTTGAACACCTTATATAATTTTATTAAAAAGAAAACACCGAAGCCAATAGAATTTTATAGAGAGTTAGTAAGTAATTTTGGAGAAAACGCAGATGTATATTATGCCAAAATAAATACCGAAGTATATGTAATTAATAGTAGAAGAGCCTACGAAAGAGAAATGGAAAAAAATGACCAAATAGCTGAAAAAATACAACAAATCGATATTACTCCTGAAGCAAAAAATGCACTATTAAACAAAAAGATGGAATCCGACAAATTATTAAATACATATAAAAATAGTATGGTCCAAGCAACAGAACTTCTAAAACAATATCCAAATGGTGTCGTTATTGCAGGCGCAATAGTAATAAAATATGATAATTCTGCTTTTCTATATATCGATGGATTTGATACCCATTATTCAAATTTAAATCCTAGCTATTTATTAAAGTGGAGAATGATAAACGATTATAACAAACAAAAATTCAAATATCTAAACTTAAATGCTGTAGTAGGAGAATTTGAAAGAAAGAATAAGTTTAGTGGTTTAAATGAAATGAAGTTAGGATTTAATTCTACTATAACTGAATATATTGGAGAATTTGATATAATATTAAATAATTTTACATATAACTTATATAAAAATTTTGGAAAAAAACAATAGAAAAAGAGGGTTCAAATGAAACGAAAAATTGTAGTTCTTTGTGGTAGTATGAAAGTAAAAGACGAAATATTAAAAATAAAAGAAAAACTAGAAAATAAAAATTATGAAGTATTACTCCCTATAGAGTGTATGCAAGGACTTCCAAAAGAAATAGCTTCACGAGCACATTTTGATAGAATACAGGATAAAAAAACAGATATTGTATTAATAGTTAATGCAACCAAAAATGGCATAAAAAATTATATCGGGCCAAATTCGTTTGCAGAAATCGCTTTTGCATTCTATTTTAAAAAAGATATATACTTATTAAACGATATATACGAACCATATAAAGATGAAATAACTGGCTGGCATGTAACACCATTAACTGGTAACTTAGATAATATAAAATAAAAAGGAACTATATTATAGTTCCTTTTATTTATTTATAACTTTCTTCTACTGCAACTGCAACAGCTACACTAGCTCCTACCATTGGGTTATTTCCCATTCCAATAAGTCCCATCATCTCAACATGAGCTGGAACAGAAGAAGATCCAGCAAACTGTGCGTCAGAATGCATTCTACCCATAGTATCTGTCATACCATAAGAAGCAGGTCCAGCAGCCATATTATCAGGATGTAGTGTTCTTCCAGTACCACCTCCAGAAGCTACTGAAAAGTATTTTTTTCCTTTTTCCCAGCATTCCTTTTTATAAGTTCCAGCAACAGGATGTTGAAAACGAGTTGGATTAGTAGAATTTCCAGTAATAGAAACATCTACATCTTCCAAATGCATAATAGCAACACCTTCACGAACATCATTAGCTCCATAACAACGAACTTTACTACGTTCACCATCAGAATAAGAAATTTCTTCTACGATAGATACTTCATTCTTAAAGAAATCGAAATTAGTTTTTACATAAGTAAATCCATTGATTCTAGAAATAACTTGAGCTGCATCCTTTCCTAATCCATTTAAAATTACTTTTAATGGAGTTTTACGAACCTTATTAGCTGATTTTGCAATACCAATTGCTCCTTCTGCAGCAGCAAAAGACTCATGCCCAGCTAAAAATGCAAAACATTTAGTTTCTTCAGACAAAAGCATACTAGCTAAATTACCATGTCCTAAACCAACTTTACGAACATCAGCAACAGAACCAGGAATACAAAATGCTTGTAACCCTTCTCCAATTGATTTAGCAGCATCTGCAGCTTTTTTATCACCCTTCTTTAAAGCAATAGCAGCACCAAGAGTATAAGCCCAAGCAGCATTTTCAAAACAAATTGGTTGAATAGATTTTACTATTTCATAAGGATCAAATCCTCTATCTTGACATAATTTTCTAGCTTCTTCGAAACTTTTAATACCATATTTATCCATGATAGGTTGAATTTGATCAATTCTTCTCTCATAACTTTCAAATAATGCCATAATTACGCCTCCCTTGGATCGATAACTTTAACAGCTTCATCAAAACGACCATACGTTCCACTAGCTTTTTCTATAGCTTCCATAGGGTCCATTTTAGCTTTAATATTATCCATCATCTTTCCTAAATTAACATATTTATAACCAATGATTTCATTGTTTTTATCCAAACCAATTTCTACAATATAACCTTCTGCTAATTCCAAATAACGAGGACCTTTTTCACGAGTAGAATAAATAGTACCAACTTGTGAACGATGTCCCTTTCCTAAATCTTCAAGACCAGCACCAATTGCTAATCCACCTTCAGAAAATGCAGATTGACTTCTTCCATATACTATTTGTAAGAACAATTCACGCATTGCAGTATTAATAGCATCACAAACTAAATCAGTATTTAATGCTTCTAATATAGTTTTACCAACTAATATTTCACCTGCCATTGCAGCAGAATGTGTCATACCACTACATCCAATTGTCTCAACCAAAGCTTCTTGAATAATCCCTTCTTTAATATTTAAAGTTAATTTACAAGCACCTTGTTGTGGAGCACACCATCCAATACCATGAGTAAAACCAGAAATATCTTTTATTTCTTTAGCTTGTACCCATTTTCCTTCTTCAGGAATTGGAGCTGGACCATGATTTACTCCTTTTGCAACAGGACACATATTTTCAACTTCTTTTGTGTACATAATCATCCCTCCTTCAACATTATATCATAAAGAACCTATATAAATAAATGATTAAATAAAAAAAGCTAAGGAAACCTTAGCTTTTAAAAATCATTATTCAACGATTTCAGTAACGTTACCAGCACCTACAGTACGTCCACCCTCACGAATAGAGAATTTAGTTCCTTGTTCAAGTGCGATTGAATGGATTAATTCAACTTCCATATTAACGTTATCACCTGGCATTACCATTTCAACACCTTCTGGTAAAGTAATAACACCAGTTACGTCTGTAGTTCTGAAATAGAACTGAGGACGATAGTTTGTGAAGAATGGAGTATGACGTCCACCTTCTTCTTTGCTTAAGATATAAACAGCAGCTTTGAATTTATGATGAGGTGTAACACTTCCTGGTTTAGCAAGAACTTGTCCACGTTCAACTTCTTCACGAGAAATACCACGTAATAATACTCCAGCATTATCTCCTGCTTCAGCAAAGTCTAATTGTTTACGGAACATTTCAATTCCTGTAACAACAGTTTTCTTAGTTTCCTTAATACCAACGATTTCAACTTCGTCGTTAAGTTTTAACATACCACGTTCAACACGTCCTGTAACAACAGTTCCACGTCCAGTGATAGTAAATACATCTTCGATACTCATTAAGAATGGTTTGTCATTATCTCTTTCAGGAGTTGGAATCCATTCATCAACAGCATCCATTAATTCATCAATCTTAGATACCCATTGAGGATCTCCTTCAAGAGCTTTAAGAGCAGAACCACGGATAATTGGAGTTTCGTCTCCTTCGAAACCATATTCATTTAATAAGTCACGAATTTCCATTTCTACTAAATCTAATAATTCCTCATCGTCAACCATATCACATTTATTCATGAATACAACCATTTTTGGTACTCCAACTTGACGAGCAAGTAAGATATGTTCACGAGTTTGTGCCATAGGTCCATCTGTTGCAGCAATAACTAAGATAGCTCCATCCATTTGAGCTGCACCAGTAATCATGTTCTTAACATAGTCAGCATGTCCTGGACAGTCAACATGTGCATAATGTCTCTTTTCTGTACTATATTCGATATGTGCAGTATTAATAGTAATACCACGTTCTCTTTCTTCTGGTGCTTTATCGATATTAGCGAAATCAACAGCTTCATTACCGTTTTTACCAGATAATACCTTACTAATAGCAGCAGTTAAAGTTGTTTTACCATGATCTACGTGTCCAATTGTACCAATGTTAACATGTGGTTTTGAACGATCAAATTTTTCTTTTGCCATATTATAATTTCCTCCTTTTTCATTTACAAAATATATTTTATCTAATAATTGAAAGTTTTTCAACTATTTTGATACACTTTTAACTAATTTCCACTCTTTTTAATAATTTCATCAGAAATGTTCTTAGGAACTTCTTCATAATGGTCAAAAACCATAACGAATGTTGCACGACCTTGTGTATTAGAACGAAGATTTGTTGCATAACCAAACATCTCTGCAAGTGGTACCATAGCGCTTAATTTAACAGCGTTACCTTGACTTTCTTGACCTAATGGACGTCCACGACGACTAGTCAAATCACCCATTACATTACCAAAATATTCATCAGGTGTAGTAACATCAACTTTCATAATTGGTTCAAGTAATACAGGTTTACATTTATTTTTAGCCTCTTTTAAAGCCATACTAGCAGCAATCTTGAATGCCATTTCGTTAGAGTCAACATCATGATAGCTACCATCAAACAAAGTACATTTAACATCAATCATAGGATATCCAGCTAGAATACCAGATTGCATTGCTTCTTGTAATCCTTTATCAACAACTGGAATATATTCACGAGGAACAACACCACCAACGATTTGATCAACAAATTCATATCCTTTATCTGTATTAGGCTCAAACTTAACCCATACATGTCCGTATTGTCCACGTCCACCAGATTGTTTAATATATTTACCTTCACAGTCTCCTGCTTGTTTAATAGTTTCACGATAAGCAACTTGTGGAGCACCAACATTTGCTTCAACATTAAACTCACGTTTCATACGATCTACTAATACATCTAAGTGTAATTCACCCATACCAGCGATAACTGTTTGACCAGTTTCATGATCAGTATGAACTTTAAATGTTGGATCTTCTTCAGCTAACTTCTGTAATGCTAATGCCATCTTATCTTGATCAGCTTTTGATTTTGGTTCAACAGCCAATTGAATAACTGGTTCAGGAACTACTAAACTTTCAAGAATAATAGGTTTCTTTTCATCACATAAAGTATCACCAGTAGTTGTATTTTTAAGTCCAACTGCTGCAGCAATATCTCCAGTGTATACATCACTAATCTCCTTACGAGTATTAGCATGCATTTGAAGAATACGACCAATTCTTTCTTTAGAATCCTTAGTTGAGTTTAATACATAACTACCACTTGATAAGTGACCAGAATAAACTCTAAAGAAAGTTAAACGACCAACAAATGGATCTGTCATAACCTTAAATGCAAGTGCTGCAAATGGTTCACTATCACTAGGATGGCGAACTGATTCTTCACCATTTAAATCAGTACCTTTAATAGATTCAACATCTAAAGGACTTGGTAAATAATCAATAACAGCATCCATTAAAGGTTTAATACCCTTGTTACCTAAAGCGTCACCACACATCATTGGGAAGAACTTAGTAGCAAGGCATCCCTTACGAATAGCACGTTTAATCATTTCGATGGTAACTTCTCCACCTTCAAGATATGTTTCCATCATTTCATCATCGAATTCAGCAACAGAATCAATTAATTCTGCATGTTTCTCTTCAACAATGTCTTTTAAATCAGCAGGAATTTCAATTTCCTTTGCATCTTCTTCTGGTTTACCATCAAATTCAATAGCTTTCATAGTAATTAAATCTACAACACCACGGAAATCATCTTCTGCTCCAATTGGCCATTCAATAGGACATGCATTAACACCTAAACGGTCTCTTACTGATTTTAAACTATATGCAAAATCAGCTCCCATTTTTCCCATCTTGTTAGCAAAAATAATTCTAGGTACCATAAACTCGTCAGCTTGACGCCAAACTGTTTCCATTTGAGGCTCAACACCAGCTTGTGCATCAAGTAAAGCTACAGAACCATCAAGTACACGTAATGAACGACTAACTTCAATAGTAAAGTCTACGTGTCCTGGAGTATCGATTATATTATAACGATATCCCTTCCAATGAACTGTTGTAGCTGCTGAAGTAATAGTAATACCACGCTCTTTTTCTTGTGCCATCCAGTCCATTTGAGATTCTCCATCATGAGTTTCTCCAATTTTGTGAATATTACCACCATGGAACAAAATACGCTCTGTAGTAGTAGTTTTACCTGCATCGATGTGAGCCATAATTCCAAAATTTCTTGTCTTTTCTAAAGACGTATCTCTTGCCATATAATGACTCCTTTCCTACCATCTATAATGTGCGAAAGCCTTATTAGCTTCTGCCATTCTATGAGTATCTTCACGTTTCTTAACAGCTGCACCTGTACCATTAGATGCATCTATAATTTCATTTGCTAAATTATCAGCCATTCCCTTACCTCCACGGTCACGAGAATATTTAATTAACCATCTTAAAGCTAAAGCTTGACTTCTAGCTGGTGAAACTTCAATAGGTACTTGATAGTTAGATCCACCAACACGACGACTTTTAACTTCTAATTGTGGTTTAATATTTTCCATAGCTGCTTCAAAAACTTCTAATGCATCTTTACCAGTTTTATTATTTACCTTATTAAATGCATCATATACAATTGTTTGAGCAATACCTTTTTTACCATCCAACATAACAGTATTAACTAATTTAGTAACAAGCTTTGATTTATATATTGGATCCGGTAAAACATCTCTTTTTACTGCACGTCTCTTACGCATTTTTACTTCCTCCCTTCAAAAATTCTAACTTACTTATTTACTTGCTTTTGGTTTTTTAGCACCGTATTTACTACGACCTTGTTTACGATCTTTTACACCAGCAGTATCTAAAGTACCACGAATAATATGGTAACGAACTCCGATTAAGTCTTTAACACGGCCACCACGAATTAAAACAACACTATGTTCTTGTAAATTATGTCCGATACCTGGTATATAAGTATCAACTTCTTTACCGTTAGATAAACGAACACGAGCATATTTACGTAATGCTGAGTTAGGCTTTTTAGGTGTCTTAGTACCAACACGAGTACAAACACCACGTTTTTGAGGAGAGCTAGTATTAGTAGTTTTCTTAGTTAATGTATTTAACCCAACGTTTAATACTGGAGCACTACTCTTTCTAACCTTTTTCTTACGTTTGTTATGAACTAATTGGTTTAATGTAGGCATAAAATATATCTCCTTTCTTTACACATGTCCAGGTGTGTCATCATAGCTTCTAAATAAAACTTTGCATAAGCAAAGCCATTTAATTAGCAGATATAATATAACATTACAAAAAAAGAAAGTCAAGTATTATTCCTAAAAAAGATAGACTTTTATTGACTGACTTTATAACAAATTAAGATAACAAAAGAACTTCTTCTTGAACCAATTGTATATCTGATCCTTTTTCATGGTCGATATCATAAACCAAAAATGCAATGATTAAAATAAAGACAATAAAAATTATCAAAAAAGTTATCATATTAGAAACTCCCCAACCACCATTATTTAATCTTGCCATATTATCACCTTCAAAACTATTGTACTAAATTTAATTTCAAAAGTAAAGAAAAGGAGTAGTGAATACTACTCCATAAATTCATCTTCCAATTTATCTAATGGTTCTTCATCAATAAATTGAGAAGCTAAATCATAATCTACATTACGATAAACTTTACTTCCAGTTCCAGCTGGAATTAATTTACCAATAATGACATTTTCTTTTAATCCTTCTAAGTGATCTACTTTACCTTTAATAGCAGCATCAGTTAAGATACGAGTTGTCTCTTGGAATGATGCAGCGGATAAGAAGGAATCAGTTTCAAGAGCAGCCTTTGTAATACCAAGAAGAATTGGCTTACCAAGTGCTGGTTTTTTACCTTGAATAACAGCTTCTTTATTGCTATCAGTAAATTCGCGGAAATTAACAAGAGCACCAGGTAAAAGCTTAGTATCTCCACCCTCAACAATACGTATTTTACTAATCATACGACGAGCAATAATTTCAACGTGTTTATCAGCAATATCAACACCTTGAGAACGATAAGTATGTTGAACTTCTTTCAAGATATATTCTTGAGTAGTAAGTGGATCAGTAACAGCTAATAATTCTTTTGGACTAATAGCTCCTTCTGTAAGTTTATCTCCACAAACAACATCGTCACCTTTTTCAACGCAAAGTTTAGCACCATAATTAGTAACATGTTCTTTAGTTTCAAGTTTATTTGTAACACTAATTTTATATTTACCATGATCTTCTTTAATCTTAGTAACTTTACCATCAATTTCAGCGATTGTTGCTTTACCTTTTGGATTACGTGCTTCGAATAACTCTTGTACACGAGGAAGACCTTGAGTAATATCTTCTCCGCCAGCAACACCACCGGTATGGAAAGTACGCATTGTAAGCTGAGTACCAGGCTCACCAATAGATTGAGCAGCCATAACACCAACAGCTTCACCTATTTCTACTAAATTACCAGTAGCTAAGTTACGACCATAACATTTTTGACATACTCCGTTAACAGTACCACAAGTAAGTACAGTACGTATTTCTACCTCAGTAATTCCAGCTGCAATAACTTTATCAGCTAAAGATTCTGTAATCATTTGTAATTTATCAACGATTACTTCTTTTGTTTCTGGATTAATTACTTTCTTATTAGCAAAACGACCAATAATACGATCACGTAAACTTTCGATAACAGCACCAGTTTTTTCATTGATAAAGTCACGAACAACAACACCTTGGTCAGTACCACAATCTTCTTCACGAACAATAATATCTTGTGAAACATCAACTAAACGACGAGTTAAGTATCCAGAGTCTGCTGTCTTTAATGCAGTATCAGCACTACCCTTACGAGCACCATGTGTAGATAAGAAGAATTCAGCAACAGATAACCCTTCTTTAAAGTTTGAAAGTACTGGAATTTCAACAGATGATCCATCTGGTTTAGCCATGATACCACGCATACCAGCAATTTGTGTAAAGTTCGAAATATTACCACGAGCTTTAGAATGCATCATCATAAAGATCGGATTATCTACTTCTTTATTTGCTATTTCTTCAAGTTCTTCTTGAACTTTATCTTTTGCTTCATTCCAAGTTTCGATAACTTTATTAAATCTTTCATCTTCAGTAATAAGACCTCTCTTATATTGTTTATTAATCTTATCAACTAATTTTTGACTATCAGCAACAATTTCATCTTTCTTATTACTTGTAACAACATCAGCCATACTAATAGTAATACCAGCAATAGTAGAATATTTAAATCCTAAATCTTTTAAACTATCAAGCATAGTAGAAGTTTCAGTAGTTTTATAACGTTTAAATACTTGATCAATAATCTTTTCTAAAGTTCCTTTAGCAAAAGGTTTTACTAAAGGCATATCTTTAATAGCAGATTTTATATCAGTACCTTTTTCTAAGAAATATTTATTAGGTGTAATATTTTGAATATTATCATCGCTAGGCTCATTAATATAAGCAAATGAGTCAGGTAAAATCTCATTAAATTTAATCTTACCAGCTGTTGTAACTAAATATTTACCTTTTTGACTTTCAGTAAATAATTTATGTTTAAATGAATCAACAGGAACAGCAATACGAGTATGTAATGTGATTTCTCTTCTCTCATATGCCATTAATGCTTCATTAGTATTTTTAAATACTCGACCTTCACCATCTTCCCCTGCTTTTTCCATAGTAATGTAATAGTTACCTAATACCATATCTTGTGCAGGAGTAACAATTGGTTTTCCATCAGAAGGTTTCAAAATATTTCCAGAACCTAACATTAAAAGTCTAGCTTCTGCTTGAGCTTCTTCAGAAAGTGGAACGTGTACAGCCATTTGATCTCCATCGAAGTCAGCATTAAATGCAGGACAAACTAATGGATGCAAACGAATAGCTTTACCACCAACTAAGATAGGTTCAAAAGCTTGAATACCTAAACGGTGTAGTGTAGGAGCACGGTTTAATAATACTGGATGCTCTTTAATTACTTCTTCTACAATATCCCAAACAACAGGATCTTGATTATCTATTAATCTCTTAGCGGCCTTAATATTATGAGCAATATCTTTACTTACTAATCCATGAATAACATGTGGCTTAAATAACTCTAAAGCCATTTCCTTAGGAATACCACATTGATACATCTTAAGGCTTGGTCCAACAACGATAACTGAACGACCAGAGTAATCAACACGTTTTCCTAATAAATTTTGACGGAAACGACCTTGCTTACCTTTTAACATACTAGAAATAGATTTTAATGGTCTATTTCCGGCTCCAGTAACGCTTCTACCACGGCGTCCATTATCAAACAAAGCATCAACGGCTTCTTGTAACATACGTTTTTCATTTTGAATAATAATACCAGGAGCGCCTAAATCAATAAGCTTCTTTAAACGATTATTACGATTAATAACGCGACGATATAAATCATTTAAATCACTAGTAGCAAAACGTCCACCATCAAGTTGAATCATAGGACGTAATTCTGGTGGAATAACCGGAATACAATCCATAATCATCCATTCAGGTTTATTTCCAGAATGATAGAATGCATCAAGTACATCTAGTCTCTTAAGTAAACGAGTTCTCTTTTGTCCTTGTGCTGTTTCTAACTCTTTTTCAATTTCATCAATATCTTTCTTTAAATCAACTTTCTTTAATAATTCTTTAATTGCTTCAGCACCCATACCAACTTTGAAACCAGTACCATATTTTTCATAATATGCACGATACTCTTTTTCTGATAATGTTTGCTTATTTTCAAGTGGAGTATTTCCTTTATCAATAACTACATAACTAACAAAGTATAATACTTCTTCCAAATCTCTAGGACTCATATCAAGAACTAGTCCCATACGAGAAGGAACACCCTTAAAGAACCAAATATGAGATACCGGAGTTGCTAACTCAATATGTCCCATACGTTCACGACGAACTTTAGAACGAGTTACTTCAACTCCACAACGATCACATACTATATTTTTATAACGCACTCTTTTATATTTACCACAAGCACATTCAAAATCTTTTGTAGGTCCAAAAATCTTTTCACAAAATAATCCATCACGTTCAGGACGAAGCGTACGATAATTAATCGTTTCAGGTTTTTTTACTTCTCCATAAGACCATTCACGAATTTTTTCAGGTGAAGCGATTCCAATTTTTAATGCATCAAATTTATTTACTTCTATCATTAAAGATCAGCTCCTTCCTCAAATTCTTCTTCCATTTCTAAGTCTTCTTCAAACTCTTCATCAGTATCTTCAAACTCTTCATCTTCATCATCAGAAGAAGAAATAGGTACTGCTGGAGATTTATCAATTTCATCAATGTTTAGTTTTGTATCTTCTTTATCTTCTGCTTCTTCTATTTCTTTTAGTTCTAATGTCTTACCATCATCATCGATAATAGAAACATCTAAACCTAATGCTTGGAATTCCTTCATAAGTACTCTAAATGATTCTGGAACACCAGCATGATCAATTTCTTGACCTTTAATAATTGACTCATACACTTTAACACGTCCAACAACATCATCTGATTTAGTAGTCATCATTTCTTGTAATGTATGAGCAGCACCATAAGCATATAATGCCCAAACTTCCATTTCTCCAAATCTTTGTCCACCAAACTGAGCTTTACCACCAAGTGGTTGTTGTGTAACTAAAGAATAAGGACCAGTAGAACGAGCATGAAGCTTATCATCAACCATGTGGTGTAATTTAATCATATACATAACACCAACAGCAATACGATTATCAAATGGTTCACCAGTACGTCCATCATAAAGTACTGTCTTACCATCTTCATCCATTCCAGCTTCTTTCATCATGGCTTGAATATCGTCAATATGAGCTCCATCAAATACTGGAGTTGCAATATGAACACCCAACTTCTTAGCAGCCATACCCATATGTAATTCAAGAATTTGTCCCAAGTTCATACGAGAAGGAACACCTTGTGGATTAAGCATAATATCAACAGGAGTACCATCTGGTAAATATGGCATATCTTCTTGAGGTAAGATAAGTGAAATAACACCCTTGTTACCATGACGTCCAGACATCTTATCTCCAACTTGAATCTTACGTTTTTGAATAATATATACACGAATTACTTTGCTAACACCAGCTGGTAATTCATCATTATCTTTACGAGAATAAATTTTAATATCATGAACAACACCATCTCCACCATGTGGAACACGAAGTGATGTATCACGAACTTCACGAGTCTTCTCACCAAAGATAGCATGTAATAATTTTTCTTCTGAAGTAAGTTCAGCCATACCTTTAGGAGTAACTTTACCAACTAAGATATCTCCTTCTTTTACTTCAGTACCGATAGTAATAATACCATTTTCATCTAGATTACGACGAGCTTCTTCGCTAACATTAGGAATATCACGAGTAATTTCCTCTGGTCCTAACTTAGTTTCACGACATTGCATCTCATAATCTTCAAGATGTAAAGATGTAAGTTTATCATCTTTAACTAAGTTTTCATTTAAGATAACAGCATCCTCATAGTTATAACCATTAAATGTCATGAATGCAATTGTCATATTCTTACCTAAAGCAAGTTCTCCCTTATCTGTAGAATTACCATCAGCAAGAATTGTAACACCTGCTTTAACCTTATCACCAACATGAACAATTGGTCTTTGATGTGAACAAATACTAGAGTTTGCAAGTTCAAAGTTAGCTAAACGATAAGTATCTTTGCCATTTTTAGTTTTAACAACAATTTTTCTAGCATCAACATATTCAACAACACCATCAGCCTTACAAACAATTTCCACTCCAGAATCTTTTGCTGCAATAAATTCAACACCAGTTCCTACAAATGGAGCCTCAGTTTTAATCAAAGGCATAGCCTGACGTTGCATGTTAGCACCCATTAGTGCACGAGTAGCATCATCATGTTCCAAGAATGGAATACAACTAGTAGTAACAGAAACAACTTGTTGCGGACTAACATCAATGTAGTCTACTTGTTCTGGTTTTGCTAAAATATTATCTCCACGGAAACGTGCATTAACCATATCATCAATAATTACATTATCTTCATTAGTACCAACTGTAGATTGTGAAATAATATAATCAAGTTCTTCATCGGCAGTTAAATAAACAACTTCATCAGTAATCTTTTTATCTACAACCTTGCGATAAGGAGTCATAATAAATCCATATTCATCAATTTTTGCATAACTTGCAAGTGAAGTAATAAGTCCAATGTTAGGTCCTTCAGGAGATTCAATAGGACAAATACGTCCATAGTGAGAAGCATTAACGTCACGTACTTCAACACCAGCACGATCTCTAGATAATCCACCAGGACCTAAAGCTGACAAACGACGTTTATTTGTAAGTTCTGCAATAGGGTTAGTTTGATCCATAAATTGAGATAATTGAGATGAACCAAAAAATTCCTTCATAGCTGCAGTAACTGGACGAATATTAATTAAAGTCTTAGGAGTAACTTCTTCCATTTCTTGTGTAGTCATACGTTCACGAATAACTCTTTCCATACGAGAAACACCAATTCTAAATTGATTTTGTAAAAGTTCTCCAACCTGACGAATACGTCTATTTCCTAAATGATCGATTTCATCATAATTACCAACACTATGTAGTAAATTCAAATAATAAGAAACTGAAGCATAAACATCAGAAATTGTTAATCTTTTAACATCTATACTTTGATCATTACCAATAACAATAAGTTTTTTCTTTTTATCAGTAGGATCAACAATCTTAATTACTTGAACTTTATTATAAGTGTCTAATTCATCATTAACAGTAACTTCTTGCAATCCAAAGCCTGCATTCAATGCATCCTTCAATACATCTAAATTAGCTTTTGTAATTTGAGTTCCCTTTTCAAGAACAACAACACCATCAGCGTCACAAACATCCTCTGCTAAAGTTTGATTTAATAAACGGTCAATAACATTAAGCTTACGATTAAATTTATAACGTCCTACCTTAGCCAAATCATATCTGAATTCATCAAAGAATCTCGTAATAATTTGATTTTTAGATGAATCTAAAGTAGCTGGTTCACCAGGTCTTAATTTTTCATAAATTTCAATTAAAGCTTCATCTGTATTCTTAGTTGAATCTTTTGCAATAGTATTTTTTAGATAATCATCCTCACCAAACATAGATAAGATTTGATCATCACTAGAAAGTCCAAATGCACGAAGTAAAGTAGTTAAAGTAACTTTTCTAGTACGATCAATTCTAACATACAATACATCTCTTGCATCAACTTCAAATTCAAGCCAAGTTCCACGAGTTGGTATAATTTGTGATGTAATCAATTCACGTCCATTTTTATCAACTTCGCGATTAAAATAGACACTAGGAGAACGAACTAATTGAGATACAATAACACGTTCAGCACCATTGATAACAAATGTTCCACTTTCAGTCATCATTGGCATATCACCCATAAATATCTCTTGTTCTTTTACTTCTCCAGTTTCACGATTTAAAAGACGCACTTCTACTCGTAATGGTGCAGAATAAGTAGTTTCTCTATCTTTACTTTCTTTAATTGAATAACGAGGTTCATCAAAATGATAATCTCCAAATTCAAGCGATAAAGTTCCAGAGAAATTTTCTACTGGAAATAAGTCTTCAAACACTTCTTTAATACCAATATTGATGAATCTTTCATAAGATTTTTTTTGAATCTCTAACAAATCTTTTAACTCATAAGTATTTCTAATACGTGAGAAATTTCTTCTTTCTCGATAGTCGCCATATTTTACATTTTTATAAGCCACTGAATTCACCCCTAACACTAATTTTTTTTAAGAAAATACCAATACAAAACATATTGCCAATTTATATTAATAACACATCAATAATAGTATGTCAATTATAAATGGCACTGAATAATGAAAAAGCCTTTCTTTCTTTCCAATACTTTAACAGTATAAACTTTCTCGAGGTCGACAATTAGCGATTTAGCACCTTGCTCTTTTCTAATAACCAAATAGAGATTACCGCCATCTGCTAAATAATTACGAGCATTCATCACTATGTCATAAACAATTTTTTTACCAGCTCTTATTGGAGGATTAGTAACGATTGACGAATATTTTCCAGAAACTTCACTATAACAATCGCTTTCAAAAATAGAAACATAGCTAGAAACACCATTCAATTGGGCATTTCTTTTAGCAAGATGTAATGCTCTCCTATTGACATCAACCATATCCACCTTGCTAGATGTTAATTTAGCTAAAATAATGCCTAATACTCCATAACCACATCCCATATCCAGAATTTTGCCTCCAACCTCTTCTTGCGGGATTACTTCAAGAAGAAGTCTACTGCCAAAATCCAAACCGTCTTTCGAAAACACACCATTATCGGTTAAAAATTTAAAATGTTGATTTAAAACCACACATGTGGTTTCTTTTATATCGCTAGGTAACTGCTCGTTCGTAAAATAATGCCCCATCTTATCCCCTCTAAACAAAAAAGAAGGAGAAAACTTGTACATTCCAATAAGTTTTCTCCCTTTCGTAAACATATAATACACGAAATGTGATGTTTTGTCAAATAATTTTTTAAATTTTGACAAAATTTTACTAATAATTTCCTGTTTCCTGCAATAACGTTGCTAAATCATAAAGGTTTCCATCTTCATCCTGTGCTAATATAGTAACACTACTACCCATTTGTGATAAAGAATTAGCAGAATAAAATTTAACAATATTTGAAATTCCAGATAAAGTTCCATATGATTTTAAATTTTCATGATCAGTAGAATAAGCTTTTTTTAATGGTAAATATTGAACAGTACCGTCTTCCAACAAAAATAACAATGTATCACCAGAAACATCTTGTCCAATACCACCAAAGAAAATATCAACTACCTTCTGTTCAAATACTATCTCATGTGGCTCATAAGTATAATCATCATTAGAAGTAACCCAACCAAGTCTATAATTTTGACTAATCAAATAATGATTAATAGATACAGTAACTTTGGTCTGACTACTATCTAAATAAATATTAGTACCGGAAGCATGAGATGGAACAGTTAATGTATAGCCTTCAGCTGAAGCATTTACAACTTTACTAGAATCAAAAATATAATTATTTTTTTCTATTTCAGATGTTGTCTGATCAGATATTTTATTTTTGCTATCCTTACTTTGAACTTTAGCAGATTCAAAAATTAAAATTTTTTGTGAATATAAAACATAAAAAATTCCACAAGATAATACTATTCCTATAAAAACGCCTATAATTCCATACAAAAATATATGATTTTTTTTCTTTTGATTATCTACTTCCATAAACACACTCCTATTCTATAAATAGAATAACATAAATGCCAAAATTTTTATATAGCTTTTTTACAATAATATTCCAAAATTTTTATCAAAAAATTCCATGGACCAATTTTTCTAGTAATACATTTATAATCATCATTAACCATATTAAGAATATCATTCAAACTAAAGAATTTAACTTCAGAAACTTCTTCGGTTTGTAACACAATTTCAGATAAATCAACATTTTTAGTAATAATATAGCATTCATTAAAATGTTTATTAATATAAGCACTACTAGTATCAATGGAAGTAGAACCAACTAAATATTTAATCTCATCATCACTAACTTCAAGCCTAAGTTCTTCCCTAACTTCTCTAATTAGCGCTTCTCTACCAAATTCTCCAGTCAAAACATGACCACCAACTGTAACATCCCACATATCAGGCCACCGTTTCTTATTACAACTACGCCTTTGCAACAATATATCACCTTCATTATTAATGATAAAAGCATATACTGCTCTATGCCACAATCCTTCTTTATGACATTGACTTTTTGTTGCAATTTTACCAGTAAATTCTCCCCATTCATTTAATACATCAAATTTTTATTCCATAATACCATCTCTATAATTAATACAATTTTAACATAAGCAGTCAAAAAAAAAGAAGTTAATTACTTAACTTCTACAGTAGCTCCAGCTTCTTCAAGCTTAGCTTTAATTTCATCAGCTTCAGTAGTAGAAATGTTTTCTTTAACAGCACCATTGTTGTCAACGATATCTTTAGATTCTTTTAATCCTAATCCAGTGATTTCTTTAACAACTTTGATAACAGCAACTTTAGCAGCTCCAGCATCAGCGATAGATACTGTAACAGTACTTGGTGCAGCATCAGCAGCAGCTCCAGCAGCAGGTGCAGCAACAGCTACAGCAGATGGATCAACACCAAATTCTTCTTTCATTGCATCTACTAATTCTTTAATTTCTAATAAATTCATTTCTTTTAAACTACTGATAAAATCTTCTTTAGTTAATTTAGCCATTTTATTTCCTCCTTATTTTATATTTACTTTATTATTAATTCTCTTCTTTTTGTTGACTATATAAGTCTAAAGCGATTGCTAAATCTCTTGGAATAGCCATCATACCACCAGCAAGCATAGTAAGTAATCCTTCTCTTGATGGTATAGTAGCATATTCAGCTAATTTAGCTTGATCTGCTTTTTCTCCATCTACAATCCCTACTTTTAAAACTAATGCTGGATGATCTTTAGCAAACTCTGACAATACCTTAATTGGTGCAATTTGATCTTCACCAAAAGCAAATGCACTAGGTCCGTTTAATGATTCATTTAAATCAATATCTAAATCATTAAATGCACGAGCCATCAAAGTATTTTTATATACTTTATAATCTGAATTAGATTCTCTTAATTTAACACGTAATTCTTTTGCTTCACTATCAGTAATACCACGATAATCGAATAAGACAATAGTTTTAGCATTTTGAACACGTTCCTTAATTTCATCTATAACTACTTGCTTTTGCTTTAAGATTGCTTCACTTGCCATCAAAACACCTCCTTCATATTTAGGGATGCCATAAAAAAGGTTCTCGAGCAACCGAGAACCTTCTTATATTCACTTAAGATTAAGTCCTCGGTAGGATTTATTTTTGTACCTACTGTCTATGGCACCTACAAATTGTCTTTATTATACCCTATAACTTACTATTTGTCAAAATTATTTTCAACTTTAATTCCAGGACCCATAGTTGAAGCTATAGAAATACTCTTAACATAATCACCTTTTACTGTTGCTGGCTTAACTCTTAAAATAGCTGATACGAAAGCATTTAAGTTTTCCATCAAATCTTCTTCAGAGAATGAAACCTTACCAATAACTCCGTGAATAATTCCGAAACTATCAGCACGATATTCAACACGTCCAGCTTTAACTTCTTGAACAGCTTTAGCAACATCTAAAGTAACAGTTCCAGTTTTAGGGTTAGGCATTAATCCTTTTGGTCCTAAAACTCTACCTAATTTACCAAGAAGAGGCATCATATCAGGAGTAGCAATCATAGTATCAAAATCGAACCAATTTTCTTTTTCGATTTTTTCTAACATATCAACATCTCCAACATAATCAGCACCAGCTTCTTTTGCTTGATTAGCCTTTTCTCCTTTTGCAATAACTAAAACTTTTGTAGTTTTACCAGTTCCTTTAGGAAGTACAATAGCACCTCTTAATTGTTGGTCAGCTTTTTTAGTATCAATATTTAATCTGATAGCAACTTCAACTGTACCATCAAAAGAACTAGTAGAAGTTTCTTTAACTAACTTAACAGCTTCTTCTTTAGTATATGCTTTATTACGTTCTACTTTAGACATAGCTTCTGTATATTTCTTACTTCTCTTTTTCATCTTTATTCCTCCTTACGTGGTAATAGCGGTTAAAACCTTCCACATAGGTATAACCTACATAGAACAATTACTTATCTGTATAACCAGGGATTGAAATACCCATATTTTTAGCAGTACCAGCAACAATCTTCATTGCAGCTTCTACATCATAAGCATTTAAATCTGGTAATTTGATCTCAGCAATTTCTCTTAATTGATCTTCAGTTAATGTAGCAACAACTTCATTAGCTCCTTTAACTGCACCTTTATTGATTTTTGCATATTTTTTAAGTAAAAATGCAACTGGTGGAGTTTTAATTACAAAATCAAAACTTCTATCATCATAAATTGAAATTTCTACTGGTAAAATATCTCCCATCTTATCTCTAGTAGCATCATTATACTTAGTACAAAAATCTTGTAAATTAATTCCTGCAGGTCCTAAAACTGTTCCAACTGGTGGAGCTGGTGTAGCTTTTCCTGCTGGGATTTGTAATTTAATCTTCTTTATTGCTTCCTTTGCCACGAAAAACACCTCCTATAATTTTAGTTTTCGCGAGTGGTCCAAATAGCTTGATTCCCGCTTTCATAAATGCAAACCATGCTTCCCACTAAATCTATATTAATTTCAATATAGCCCCTAAATAATAACATATAAATTATATTTTTGCAACTATTTTATGCTTTTTGAATTTGATTTAATTCAACTTCTACAGAAGTCTCTTGTCCAAACAAATCAACAAGCAACATAACTTTTTGATTTGGAACATCAACACTATCAATCTTACCAAACATTCCATTAAATGGTCCGTCAACAATTTTAACAGTAGCACCCTCTACTAAATCAGTATCAACATCCATACGACTAATTCCCATATTACCAAGAATTTTATCAACTTCATATGGTTGTAAAGGAGTAGGCTTAGCACCTTTACCACTAGATCCAATGAATCCTGTTACACCAGGTGTATTACGAACAACATACCAAGCTTCATCTGTCATAACCATTTCAACCAGAATATAACCAGGAAACATCTTTTTTACTTTTTCTTTACGTACACCATCTTTATCTTCAATGACTTTTTCTTCAGGAATAACAACTCTAAAAATATAATCTTGCATATCCATAGATTCAGCACGCATTTCCAATTTTTCTTTTACCTTATTCTCATGTCCAGAATAAGTATTAACAACATACCATTGTTTATCCATAATTAAAACTCCTTTTATCTAAATAATGATTGAACTAATGCAAAAATAATATCAATGACGTAAAAAAATAAAGAACAAAAAACGATAAATAAAACAGTAGCAACAGAATATTTAAGCATATCTTTTTTTGTTGGCCAATGAACTTTTTTTGTTTCTGATTTCACACCATGGCAAAAAATACGAAATCTTACCCATAAGCTTTTCTTTTCTTCAGAAGAAGATTTAACCAAAGTATCTTTATGGTTTTCTTTTTTCTTACTATTTTTGCTTTGCTTGTTTTTTTCATTTTTATGAAACTGAGTTTCATCAATTTTATAGTTTTCTACTTCTTTTCTTTTTCTAACTTCAGCCATATTTCACCATTCCTATTTTTTATCAAAATAAAAACACTTTCCGTGTTCACCATTAAAATAGCATAAACACTAGAAAATGTCAACAATTAAATAAAATTATATTATCTAAATAAATAAGATAAAAACAAAATAACAAAACCTAATACAAACACTAATATTGGATAGATTAAAGCCCTAGCAAAAGCAGCTTCTTTTTTTACTAAACTAGCATAAATAAGTTCATTAGCCTCTTCATTTTGTGGAAGAAAATCTTCTGCAGTATAAGCAGAACCATTAGTCTTAACTAATCTTTTTCCACTACTATTATTTTCTCCAGAAGAAACTTCTTTTTCTAAATTTTGTAAATCTCTTTTCTTACGTTCACCAACATAAGCACTATAATAAACAGATGCACCCTTTTCAATGATGCCAGAATAATACGGAACATCTTCGAGAGGCAAAAAAATTGTAAATTGTTGAAAATTATCCTTAATAGCAGGTATTGTATTCATTGTAAAATGTTGCAAACATTTGGCATAAAGACCAATATGTAAAACAGATGCCATAAAGATATTATCACGAACAACTTGCTTCTGTTGAGAAATATCATATGGTAATGGTGCTAATTCCTGAAATTGAATTTGTCTAATTGAATGATTTAATAATGATATTCTATCAAGAGCAAAAGAGGAGATATAATACCCTTGATCATGAATATATTTCATAGCAATATCCATATTAACAAACAAATTCTGTAACTGATTATTAGTACGATAACTCTGCAACCATTCATTCAAAGTAATTGAATCAATCTCTTTATGACGAAATGGAATAATTTTTGATGACTTTAAATTTTTGAAACTATCATCTGAAGAAAAAGATTGATCACCATTTACCCCATCAAAATAAGGAACAGTTGGAATCTGTTCTTTTGTATTTACTCGCAATTGCTCCTGTCCTATCATATTCTATTCACCTATTATCATTTTAAAACAAACATACATTTTTTTCAATTTAAATTATAGTTTTCTATTACTTTTTTCAAAAATTTTCGAGCTTTACAAATTTTAGATTCAACAGAAGAAAGATTTAAATCTAAAAGTTCTGCAATTTCCTTATTAGAAAAACCATTATATCTCATTTCAAAAACACATCTAGTTTCTAGATCTAACATATAAGACGATAAAAAAATACACTCGATTAATTCCTTAGAAGTAGAATTACAAAATTCTCCAAAAAAAGTATGATCTGGAATAATATTTAAAGAATAATCACTATCAGAAATAGAAAAATTTAAATTTTGATGTTTTAGTGCAGAAAGGGATCTACAATAAGTTCTAATAGTTCTTTCAATACATACAGTAGCAAATGTATAAAATATAGTATTATTATCATTACGATAATTAACGATTGCACTATTTAATCCAATATATCCCTCTTGTATCAAATCTTGATATTCCGCACCACATCGACTAGCAAAATTAAAATATTTACTAGCAATTGATTTAATGATAGGTAAATACTTTTGATATAAAATATCATAACTGACATCCATATTTTCACTAATCAAATATAATAACTCATAATCATTAACATTTTTATAATCCAAAATAACCTCTACTTTCTATTTCGGATTACCTCATATATCATAATTCCACTAGCAACAGATGCATTTAAGCTATTAGTTCTCCCATACATTGGAATT
This sequence comes from Mycoplasmatota bacterium, assembly GCA_022771205.1. Taxonomy (GTDB): domain Bacteria; phylum Bacillota_I; class Bacilli_A; order RF39; family UBA660; genus Faecimonas. The sequence continues at coordinate 97,092 of JALFCF010000005.1, forward strand.
TTTGCAATAAAGTCACACTTTTTTCTTACTAAATTTGAAATTCCAGAACCCTCATTACCGATAACTAAAGCTATTTTCCCAGAATAATCGATAGTACGATAATCAGCACTATCTTCTAATGCTGTTCCAACTACCCAGAAGTTTTGCTTTTTCAAATAATCAATAGTAGAAGATAAATTTGCAACCTGAGAAATTTTCATAGAATCAAGAGTTCCTACACTAGTCTTCATCACAGTAGCAGTAACGCCTACTTGCCTATCTTTTGGAATAATAATACCATCCACTCCAGCAGCTTCACAGGTTCTAATGATTGCACCAAAATTATGTGGGTCTTCTAAATGATCTAAAATCACCAAAAAAGAAGCTTCTTCATTGACAATAGACATTAATGGATAATACTGGTAATCTCGAACATATAAAATTATACCTTGATGAACACCTTCTGCCAAACGATCAATTTCCTTTTTTGACTTAATAAAAACAGGTATTTTACTACTTTCTAATAAAGAAAGAATTTTTTTGTCATCAAATCCATCTTGCAATAACACTTTTTGAACCTTTTTAGGATTTTTTAACATTTCTAAAGCAACATTTCTACCATATACTAACATATATTATCCTCCAAAATAAAATTCATAATTTCATCAATTCTTTCTTTATTATTTTCCATATCCAGATAGCCAATTAATGCTTCTAATCCAGTTGCATATTTATAAGTTACAATATCACAACTTTTTGGATGAGATGTAGTTTTATAATTTCTAGCCCTTTTTACAATACTTATCTCTCCATCTGATAAAAAGTTAGAATTCATCATTTTTTTCAAAAAAGTTGCTTGACTTTTAGCACTAACGTATTTTACAGCTTGTTTCTGTAATTCATCTACATGAGTATATCCTCGACCAATCAAAAACTTGCGCACATAATTTTCATAAATAGTATCACCAAGATAAGCAAGTACTAAAGAATTAACACCTATTGTATTCAAAATAATCACCACCACTAATATAAAAATCATATAAAAAACATCACTTCAAACTGTTTATAACAACAAAAGAAATATTCTTTAATCATCCAAATAAGGCATACTCCTTATGCCTTATTATAGAAGTTCATACGTAGTTCCTTCTCTACTATCTACTAAACGAATTCCCTCTTGTAACAAATTATCTCGAATAGCATCCGCTAAAGAAAAATCTTTATTTTTTTTAGCCTCTGCTCTTTTTTCAATTTGCTCTAATATATATTTTTCATTGGCTGCTGACTTTTTTACTTGAATCAAATCCAAAGATAATACTTGATCAAATTTTTTAATTATAGCAAGTTTACTTTTACCAGAAAGATTGTTATCTTTTAAAGCTTCATACAAAACAGAAAGTGCATTAGCAGTATTCAAGTCATCTTCTAGCTCTAAAACAAACTTATCACAATAGCTAGCTATTAAAATATCATTTCGCTCTCCATCATCATTTATAGAAGAAATACGGTTACGTAATTTCTTCAAAGTAGTATAAGCTTGATCTAAAGCTTCATAAGAAAAAACTAATTGTTTTCTATAATGAGAATTTAAACACATAAAACGAAAAGCTAATGGATCATAACCTTTATCTTTTAATGCAGTAACAGTTAAAATTGCTCCATGAGACTTGCTCATCTTTCCTGTTTCATCTAGTAAATGTTCATTATGAAACCAATATTTACACCAAGGATGCCCCAAATAAGCTTCACTTTGTGCTATTTCATTAGTATGATGTGGAAAAATATTGTCAACACCACCACCATGAATATCAAGATACTCACCTAAATATTTAATGGAAATACCACTACATTCAATATGCCAACCAGGATATCCTCGTCCCCAGGGAGAATCCCATAATAACTCATGATTTTCAAACTTGCTAGTAGTAAACCATAAAACAAAATCCGCTTGATTTTTCTTGTTGTTATCTTCTTCTACACCTTCCCTAGCTCCAACAACCATATTATCTTCTTGATGATTTGTTAATACATAATAATCAGGCAACTTTGTAGTATCAAAATAAACATTTCCACCAGATAAATAAGCATATTTTTTTTCTATCAAAGTAGAAATAATTTTAATATATTCATCAATGTTTTGTGTAGCAGGCGAAACAATCTCTGGCATTTTACAATTGACTAATTTAAAATCTTCAAAAAACGCATCAGTATAAAATTTTGCTATTTCTAGAGCAGATTTATGTTCTCTTTTTCTAGCAACTTCCATCTTATCTTCACCAGAATCTGAATCACTAGTCAAATGTCCAACATCTGTAATATTCATAGCGCGAACTACATCATAACCAAGAAGACGTAAAGTTTTGTCCAACACATCATGACCTATATAATTACGAATATTTCCAATATGAGCATAATGATAAACGGTAGGCCCACATGTATACATTTTTACTTTTCCCTCTTCATAAGGAACAAAATCTTCTATTTTTCTAGTTAAAGTATTATAAAGTTTCATAAAATCACCTACTACTAGTATATCATACAGAAAATAGAAAAAACACAGTATTTTACTGATAAACTGTATTCAAATCAATATATTCTAATAATTTATCAACCTTTCTCGCACCAAAATTAGAGTAATCACAATTATCTTTCACGTATTTACATATTTTTTTCTTCCTATCCAATTCAAGTTTAGGAAATTTTTGTTCTACTTTTTGCATAATTATTTTATTAATAGTGGCTGCCGAAAAAGGTAAAAAATGTAAAACCAAGTCTATGCGATTAACAAGTTCCGAACCAAAAAATTCCCTTAAATCATTTTCAATCAAATCTTTACTATTCTCTAAAAAACCAATTCCTTCTCTATTACTTCCCAAATTAGAAGTCATAAAGATAATAACATTAGAAAAATCCACAGAATCTCCATAAGATGTAGTCATAACCCCATCGTCTAAAACTTGTAAAAAAAGCTTTAAAACACTTGGATTTGCTTTTTCTATTTCATCTAATAGCAAAACAGCATAAGAGTGTATTTTTATTCTTTCCAAAATTGTATTCCTATCATCATAACCAACATAACCAGGAGGAGAACCAATTATTTTAGATATAGAAGTAGCATCTTTATACTCACTCATATCTAATTTTATAAAAGCTTCTTTCGGATAAAGTAAATCGGCAAATTTACGTACTAATAAAGTTTTACCTAACCCACTTTTCCCAACAATAAGAAAACATTTCGACGCTTTTTTATTTAAGTTTTTACAAAATACAGATTTAGTCAAACTAGTAATAGCTTCTTCCTGCCCAACAACTGTTTTCTGTAACTCCCTCTTTAAAGATTCAGAATTTAATGACAAAATTTTTTTAATAGGTATCTTAGTTTTAGAATAAATAACATCATAAACAGTATCTATAGATAAAATTGGTTTAATATTACTTTGTGTTTGAATCAGAAGATTATTAATTTTGGATTGTAAAAAAGCCTCTCTTTCCCGTAAATATGTAGCTCTTTTAAAATCATGATCAACAATAGATTTATTTTTTTCATCAATCAAATTGGTAAGCTCTAATTGAAGATTGTGAATTTTTTCATTTTCTAATGTATTCATACTAATTGTCTTTGAACAAGATTCGTCTAATAAATCCAATGCTTTATCTGGTTGTTTTCCACTAGATATATATCTTTCTGATAAATCAGCTATAGAAAATAAAATTTCATCGGTTAATATAACACCATGATAATTTTCATATATTTCCTTGACATTCAATAAAATAGATTTTACATTTTCTAAATCTGCCTCCATAACAATTACTTTTTGAAATCTACGATCAAAAGCTTTATCACCTTCCAAAAACTTCATATATTCATGTTTCGTAGTTGCTCCGATTACCTTAATTTTACCTCTAGCTAAATATGGTTTTAAAATATTGGAAGCATCTATTGCTCCTTCAGCTCCCCCAGCACCAATAATAGTATGAATTTCATCTATAAATAAAATGATATTAGAAACACTCTCTAATTCATCTATCATCTTATTAATTCTCTCCTCAAACTCTCCACGATATTTAGTACCTGCAACTAAAGAAGAAATAGAAACACTTAAAACCCTCATATTTTTAAGTTCATTAGGAACTAAACCTAAAACTATTCTTCTGGCTAATTCCTCTACTAAAGCAGTTTTACCTACTCCCGCATCACCTATAAGTAAAGGATTACTTTTTTTTCTTCGAAGTAAAATTTCAATAATATTACAAATTTCTTCATCTCTTCCAATCACAGGATCAAAGTCGCCATTTTTTGCTGCTTGTGTAAAATCAGTAGAAAACTCTTCTATAGTTAATTTACTAAACGTATTTTTTCCTTCACATACAAGATGACTAGAAAATTGTTCATATAAATTATCTAAATCTATATTCATTCCCATCATAATTCTATTCGCAACACCTTCTCCTTCTTCTAACAGCGACAAAAATAATTGTTCCACAGTAACATCCTTATTTTCATCTTTACTATCTAAAATAGCATTTTCAATAATCTTTTTTAATAAAGGAGTATATAGAAACCATTTAGAAATTTTTCTTCCAACTCCTATAACTTCTATAAGCTTATTTTTAAATGATGAATAAGTAATACCATTTTGTTCTAAAAAAGATAAAAATTTTTTATCAGAATAATGCAAAATAGACAACAATAAATGCTCACTACTAACATAAGGATGCTTTAATTCTTGCATCTCTTTTTTGGACATAATTAATATTTTTTGGGCTTCTTCCGTGAATTTCGAAAACATAATATCATCTCCTATATTTATTGTAAAAATAAGAAGAAAGAGTTTCAAGAAATAAAGTACCCAAAAAATAGACAAAAAAAGAGCCCTTAGACTCTTCTTACTAAATTAAAATTAAAATTGTAAATACGATTAATAATACAACTAATAATTCTAAAACTAATTTCCAAATTGCTTTAAACCATTTAGAATATGGAATCTTTAAATAAGATAACATACCCATTAAAATCAAACTAGTTGGGGCAACTAACATAGTTAAACCATAAGCTGCTTGATATACAACTGCCATAATTGGATAATTATCAGCATTTGTAACAAGACTAGATAAATATGGTAAAGAACTTTGGAAAGCATAAGCGATATCTCCATTAAAGAATGCAGATAAAATTGCTACTATAAAAGTAGTAAATACATTAAATCCATCTGTAATTCCTAAAATAGCTTTATAAATTACTAATTGGAATGGATGATAAGTTGTAATTACTAAAATAGTATAAATCATAATAGCAATAACAGCTGGTCCTAACGCACGCTTAGCACCTTGAACAAAACCATCTAGTACCTCGTCAAATTTAACTTTATAAATCAAAGCTAAAATAAACATAAATACCATTAATACGACAACCATATCGACTAAAGTCCAAGATCCAAATGCATTAACTGTTCCTAACAATTTGCCAAATAAAGCAAATCCAAACACTTCAAATCCAGTAACAGCAGTAGTAGCATCATCCATAGCATTAAGTCCAAATGCACCAGACCAAGAAATAAATGCTAATACTAAAATAATGAAGATAATTGATAAAACAATAGCTAATGGCCAAACAATATGTTTCTTACCAGCTACTATCGTAGGAACATATAAATCCTCTTCTGAATCTTCTGCTGTAACTACAACTACTTCTTCTTCTCTTACAGCTGCTTTTGTATTTTTTGAAGATTTAGCCTTAGTAGTTTTAGCAGGTTTTTTCTCTTCTTTTGCAGTAACTTTTTTTACTTTTGCTTTTTTCTCACTCTTTTGTTGTTTTCTAATATATAAAACTGTATTTACAATCAACAGTACTACTCCTAAAAATAATACAATACATTTAGGCAACATTCCATTAGTAAATTCAGTTCCTAAAATACTTGAAAAAATACCAGTATTATTATATCCAAAAGTAGTACCTAGCATACCCATCATAGTAGAACCAACTATAGCAAGTGCTGCTACAATCTTATCAAATCCCATAAGTAAAATTAAAGATACTAACATAGGATAAAATATAATTAATCCAAGTTGTAAACCACAAATAGATGTAAGAAGAGCAATAATTACCATCATAATAGATAAAACAACTACTTCTTTACCTTTAAATGCAGATCTTAATTTATCCAACATCGTACGATATGCACCAATTTTATTTAACACACCGTAAAATCCACCAACAGCTAATATAAAGGCTGCAATATAGCCAAAATATGATACTGCAGTAACAGGATAATTGAATAAATCAAAAAGTCCCATCTGAACGCGTCCTTGATCAACGTAACTACCTGAATAATAAGCAGCTGGTAAAATCCAAGTAAGTAACATTAATACTAATAATGTAACAAGAACGACTTTAAATGTATTATGTTTCTTCATAATTAACCTCCCATTATCATTATACTGACATAGAAAATTTTTTACAAGCATTTGACTTCTTTTTTTATGAAAATTTCGTGAAAAGCAAAGAAAAAAGACTCTACATAGAGTCTTCTTCTTGCTCATTAAGTGGTCTCATCAAAGGAAATAAAATTACATCCTTAATATTTTGAGAATTAGTTAAAAGCTGAACAACACGATCAATTCCCATTCCCCAACCACTGATTGGAGGCATACCACATTCCATAGCAGAAATATAATCATGATCCATTGGCATAGCTTCTTCATCACCTTGTGCCTTTAATTTTGCTTGTTCTTCTAAACGTCTAGCCTGTTCTTGAGGATCAACAAGTTCTGAATAAGCATTAATGATTTCGGCTCCATTAATAACCAATTGAAAACGATCAGTAATAGTTGGATCATCATCATTAGCACGTGCTAATGGACTCAAACTAATTGGATGTTCTGTAAGGAATATTGGATTAACAATATGTACTCTAGCCACTTTTTTATACAATTGATCAACTAAATTACCATAACCTAAATTTTCCAAAGGAGTTTCGCTATCTATTTCAATCTTTTCTTCTTTTATTTTATCCAATAATTTCTCCTTAGTATCATAAACTTTTATATCAATATCACTATAGCGTAAAATTAAATCTCGAAAACTAACAGCTTCCCACTCGCCGCTCAAATCTACTTCTTTGTCACCTACAGTAATAGTCAAAGTACCAAATAATTTCATAATAATTGATTGAAGCATTTCTCTTAAAAATTTCATATTATCTTTATAATTATAGTAAGCTGCATACCCTTCAATCATAGTAAAATCCTGTAAATGAGTAGCATCTATACCCTCATTTCTAAAACATCTTGCTATTTCAAAGACTTTAGTAAATCCACCAACAACTGCACGTTTTAAATATGTTTCAGGAGCAATTCTTAAATATAAATCTATATCTAAAGCATTATGATGAGTAATAAAAGGTTTTGCTGCTGCACCACTTGCCTTATTATTTAAAATAGGAGTTTCAATTTCTACATAACCAGCAGCATCTAAATAATTTCTAATTTCATGAATGAAACGACTCCTAAATAAGAATTTTTTCTTAGAATCATCATTCATAATTAAATCTAAATATCTTTCACGATAAATTGTCTCAACATCCTCTACACCATGAAACTTCTCTGGTAACGGCTTCAAAGCTTTACCTAAAAACATAATACTATTAGCACGTACTGTCTTCTCACCAGTATGAGTTGTAAAGGTTTCACCTTCTACACCAATAAAATCTCCAATATCATAATTAGCTTTAAAATCTTTATAAGCTTCTTCACCAATCATATCTAGTTTAACAGAAATTTGTATTTTTCCATGAATATCTCCAATGGTTAAGAAACTCATTTTTCCCATCTTTCTCATTAAAATAATACGACCAGCAACCTTAACACCAGTAACTCCATCCTCTAACCTACTTGCATCACTAATTTCATAATTAACCTCAAATCTTTCAGGATAAGGTTGTTTAATATTCTTTAACTTTTCTCTTCTAACAACTTCTTGTTCACTTAACTCTCGCATGTTTCCATCTCCTTTACTAAACCACATCTAACTACATCAGTATGAGCAACCATGTCATGAATTCCTTGACTTTTTTTACTAAACATCACCATAAATCCACTAATGGCAATAATAGCAAATTGTATCATACTTAAAATACCAGCTCCATAAAAATATATTGTTGCACTAGTAAATAATAAAATACCAAAACTTACCATATCAACTAAAATCGAATTGATAATTAATGATCTAAAAATCATCTGATTCATACCAAGATTACCATCTTGACTACTTACTTTAATACGCAATAATTTCTTACCAATAGTTTGTCCATTGTTTTTAACTTGAAAAACAACAAAATATAAAATATTTAAAAATATAGTAATTAAAGAAAGGACTCCTTGCTTTCTAGCCATCTCATAACTAATACTAATACTATCACTAGTATACTCATTAATACTAATTTTTTGAGTCATATAATCCTCAACAACTTGTGTACTAGACTCATTAAGCTTATTAATAGAATCTAAATCTAAAAAAGGATAAGAAATCAAAGATGCAACCATCGATACTATAAAAACATCTAATATAAATGCTGCTAATCTTTGAATAAAAAAGGCTTTTTCAACAGTTTCAATTTTATTACTTTTTTTAGGTTTACTTTCCTTTTTTTGTTCTTCTATCACGGAAGCCTCTTCAACTTTTTTACTTTTTGCCATCCAATTCCTCCTTAAATGTATTTAATATAGAAATTATATCACGAATTTTAGTAGTTTGATAGATTTTATTTTTTACTATAGTTCCACCAGGAACTCCTTTTAAATACCACCCAATATGATTCCTTATTTCCAAAGTAGCAATATGTTCATTCTTAAGATTACTTAAATAATCTAAATGATGTAAAATCATAGCTATTTTATCATTCACAGAAACATTAGAATCATAATCACCATTGTCTAAAAAAGAAATAGTATTCTGTATAAGCCAAGGATTTCCTAAAACTCCACGTCCTATCATAATAGCATCACAACTAGTTTGCTCTAACATTTTTTTAGCATCTTCTGGTGTCTTTATATCTCCATTTCCAATAACAGGTATAGAAACTGCTTCTTTTACTAATTTAATAATAGACCAATCAGCCTTACCACTATACCCTTGACTGCGAGTCCGAGGATGAATACAAATAGCCGAAGCACCAGCTGACTCTATTACTTTGGCAACTTCTACTGCATTAATATGATTTTGATCCCATCCGCTACGAATTTTAACAGTAACCGGAATAGGAACAGATTGAACAACAGCAGAAACAATCTCATAAATTTTTTCTGGACTTTTAAGCAAAGCTGAGCCTGCCTGAGCACGAACTGCAACCTTAGGAACAGGGCATCCCATATTGATATCAATAATATCAGGATGCATATTTTCATATATATATTTAGCTGCCTGAACAAAAGATTCCTTATCACTACCAAAAATCTGTTGCACTAAAGGTCTTTCATATTCAGTCATATATAGCATATCTAAAGTTTTTTGATTCTGAAAAGCAATTGCCTTATCACTAACCATTTCAGCATAGATAAGTCCGCATCCCATCTCTTTACATATACGTCTAAAAGCAGAATTACAAATTCCTGCCATAGGAGCAAGGACAACTTGATTTTTAATTGTAATATTCCCAATTTTCCATTCCATATATCCAACTCCTTTTTGTAACGCTTAATATATCACAAGAACAAAAAAAAAGAAAGCTATTTTCCTTCTTTTAAATTGTTTTTTAATAAATCTCGAATATCTTCTAATATCAAAACTTCTTCCGTTTTCTTAGAATCCTCTTTCTTTTCTTCTTTTCTTTTAAATTTACTAAATATCTTAATCATAATAAAAATAGAAAGAGAAATAATCAAAAAATCAACGATAGATTGAACAAATAATCCATAGTCAACACTAGAACTACCTATTTTTAATGATAAATCACTAAAATTAAGTCCACCTAAAACAACACCAATTACAGGCATCAAAAGATCTTGTACTAAACTAGTTACAATTTTACTAAATGCACTTCCAATAATAACACCGACAGCCATATCAATGACATTGCCCCTAGAAATAAACTTTTTAAACTCACTTGCTTCCTTCTTAATTTTTTCAATTTCTTTTGTTTCTTTTATATCTATTTTTTTCATATTACTGCACTCCCTATAAAAATTATAACACAAAAAAAAGAAGCAAACTAATTATTTGCTTCATCTAATTCTTTCAATAATTCTGCTTTATTCATTTTAGAATAACCCTTAATTCCTTTATCTTTAGCAATTTCTTTTAGCTTAGTAACAGACATTTTTTCATAACTAGTTTCATCTGTTTCTTCAGGCATATGACCGTTTTTTACTAAATAATCAATTTGCTCTTTTGTTAAAGTTTCATATTCTAACAATGTATTAGCAATAAGTTCAAGTAAATCTTTGTTTTTATTAATAATTTCTTTTGCTTGTTTATGACAATTATTAATTATTTTTCTCATTTCCATATCAATCTCATTGGCCACTTCATTAGAAAAATGTTGAGCTTTGTTATAATCACGTCCTAAGAAAACACTACCTTCTTGTTGTTCAAACTGAAGAGGTCCTAAATCACTCATACCATATTCAGTAACCATAGATCTTGCAATTTTAGTAGCTTTTTCAAAATCATTATGAGCTCCTGTTGTAATCTCTCCAAAAATAATTTCCTCAGCAGAACGTCCACCTAAAAGTCCAGTAATTTCTTCTAATAAATCTGTCTTAGTAGAACATAATTTTTCTTCACTAGGAACCATCATGTTATAGCCACCAGCAGATCCACGTGGAATAATAGTAACTTTTTGAACATCATTAGCATGAGCCAACTTCAATCCAATAACGGCATGTCCAGCTTCATGATAAGCGACTAAACGACGATCACTTTCACTATATTTATGAGACGTTTTAGCAGGTCCCATAAGAACACGATCGGTTGCTTCATCAATTTCACTCATAGTAATTTTGTCTTTATTACGACGAACAGCTAAAAGAGCTGCTTCATTAAGTAAATTTTCAAGATCTGCCCCACTAAAACCAGGAGTACGTTTAGCCAAATTACTTAATGTAATACCATCAGCTAAGATTTTGTTCTTAGCATGAACAGCTAAAATTTCTTCACGTCCTTTTACATCTGGCAAATTAACAGTAACTTGTCTATCAAAACGACCTGGACGTAATAAAGCTGGATCCAATACATCCGGACGGTTAGTAGCTGCTATAATAATAATTCCTTCATTAGCTCCAAACCCATCCATTTCAGTAAGTAACTGATTTAGTGTTTGTTCACGTTCATCATGTCCTCCACCTAATCCAGTACCACGCTGACGACCAACAGCATCAATTTCATCAATAAAAATTAAACATGGTGCATTTCTTTTTGCTTGTTGAAACATATCACGAACACGACTAGCACCTACACCAACAAATAATTCTACAAAATCAGAACCACTAATAAAGTAGAAAGGAACATTAGCTTCACCAGCGACAGCTTTAGCAAGCAAAGTTTTTCCAGTACCTGGAGGACCAAATAATAACACACCTTTAGGAATTCTAGCTCCAAGCTTTTGAAATTTTTTTGGATTTTTCAAAAAATCAATTAATTCCTTTACCTCTTCTTTTTCTTCTTTTAAACCAGCAACATCTTTAAATGTTACTTTATTAGAATCACTATTTAATCTCGCTTTACTTTTTCCAAAATCCATAGAACTCTTATTACCAGCCATTTGTCTACTAAAGAAGAAGAAAGCAAAACCAATTATCAAGACAAATGGTAAAACATTGAAAACTAATAACCAAAAAGATGAAGAATCTGGATCAGCTTCTGCCTCTAATTGAAAACCTCTTTCTTCGCTTGCATTAACAATTTTCTTCATAACTTCATCACTAAGTGGTAAACGAGCAAAAAAAGTTTCATTATTATCATAATCTTTCAAACTTCCACGAACTTCATAAGTATAAGCACTACCACGAGCAGTAATTTGTACTTCTTCAACATTACCCTTATTTAACTCTGACATAAATTCATTATAAGTTAAAATATTTACATCATTATTCATAACATTAACAACATAAAAAACTCCAAGCATAATTAATGCCAAGAATAAATAGGGTAATAATCCTTTTTTGATAGTTTTTTTATCTATTGTTTTATTCACTATATTTCCTCCTTAACTATATCTTAATATTATATCATACTTTTCTGTCTTTTTCTTATCATATTTAGACTTTTTTAAACCAGGAAGCCAAACAACTACACCCTTAGAATCAACAACAACCGGCCAAAGATCTCTTTCTGAAGATGACACTTTCTTATCTATAAATATATCCTTAATTTTTTTCGTACCATTTCCCTTAATAGACATTCGATCTCCAAATTTTCTAGTTCGAACAGTAAGTGGCAAATTAATTTCTGAACTTAACAAACGGCAAGTATCATTACCACTACCTACCAAATCTGCCACCTCTTCAATAACGTGATGATTAGGCAAAAGAACATATTTAGAAAGTTCTACTTCATAAGTAGTAATTTCAGTTGTAACTTTTTTCAATTCTAGTTCTTGATAAGTCTTAGTTGCAATAACTTCATTAGGCAAATTAACAAAAGCATTTGCTCTATTACTATATATTAAATTTAATAAAAGTTCAATATGTTTATCATTAATTAATATCAAATCATCCTGATAGAAATCATTCATCATATAATATAAAATTTCTTTTTGAATAAAAGAATCTAATTCCTTAAAAATATCTATTTTTAAAATATTATTATTAATCACTTTCTTTAAAGCTTTATCTCGTTCATGTTCAATAAATTGATTAGCCTCATTCAAAACTGTACTAAATTTTAAATATTTTAGATGAATATTACAATCTTCTTCTTTCAAAAAAGGAAGAACATATTTACGATAACGATTTCTAGTATATTTATCTTTAGCATTAGAATCATCAATATAGTACATAATATGATTCTTTTTGTCATAATCTTCTAGTTCTTGCTTAGTATAAGATAACAAAGGTCGAACAATCTTATATTCCCCTTTATCTACTATCTTTTTAAAACCACTATACCCATTCAAATTGGAACCACGAGTAATACGCATTAAAACTGTCTCCACCAAGTCATCACCATGATGAGCTGTCATTAAATAATTAGCATGATATTTATAAACTACTTTTTCAAAAAAATCATAGCGAATATTTCTAGCTTCATTATGAAAGTTATCGTCTCCATACTCTGTTATCATCATACATTCAAACATAACTTTCTTTTTTTCACAATAATTTCTTAAATATTCTTCCTCTTGGACACTTTGCTTACGCAAATTATGATTTACATGGGCAACTATTAAATTTAAAGAATATTTCTCTCGAATTCTTAATAACATATCAATCAACGCCATAGAATCAGGACCTGCAGAACATCCAACAACAATAGTATCTTCTTTATGAAAAACAAAATTATCTTCTATTGACAACATAAAATACCTCCTTTAGTAAACTCAGAAAAAAAGAAACTTCTTTATTCTTCAGGAATTTTCAAAATAAATTCTCCATCTTTAGAATAAAGATATTTCTCTCTAGCATATCTAGCTATATAATCCGGATCTTGCAGTTTATTAGCATCAACCTTTAATTTTTTCTCTTTATTTTTTAAAGAAATCAATTCTTTTTCCAATTCTTTTTTTTCTTGATATTTATCATAAATTTCTATCCAATACTTACCAATAGTAAAAGTAGTAATACCTATAACAAAGACAGAGGTTAATCCTAAAAAAAGCATTCTTCTACGCCTTTTTGTTTTCGCCTTAGATTTAGCCATATTACCACCTACTCTTTCACAATAAATTATAAACCAGATTAAAGTATAGAGCAACAATACCCCAAAAAAAAGAGAAATTTGACACTATTTTTTACGAAATTTTTTAAAAAAAGAAAAAGTAGTATAAAACCCTAAAAATAAAAGAAAATAAAAATAAACATGAACAATCCCATTATTTATCATCTGCAATACTAAAAAATATAACAGCGCCATATCCAATAAGAATAACAAAGTAATAATAACTTGAATTATTTTGTTTCTATAAAACAAAAATTGATAATGAAGATTAAATAAAAAAGAAAAGAAAACACCATACAAAAAAGAAAAAAGAAAAGAAATAATTTGTATTTTTAAATTCATTATTTAAACAAACGATTAAATATACTATTTTCTTTATCTTTTTTTACATCTTCAATATAGGTCATACTATAAATAAGCCCCTTAATAGAAACATTACCTTGCATAGTGTCTAATTTTATTAACTCTAATCCTTCTCCTTTAATCATTAAGAAACCCATAATAGTATCCAAAAGAAATTGCTCATTATCAAAATTCTCTATTTTCTTAACACCAGTAATAACTAAATTTTTTCTTTCTAATAGACTAATACCATGATTGTAATTGTTGATTGTATCTTGTTTATCCATAAAATCCTCCTGATAAATAATATGCTAAATTAAAAAAATTATACAAAAAAAGAAGACTTACTAGTCTTCATTTTCAGTTGGCTCTTCAGCTTTTTCATAAGCATCTAAAATTGCTTCTTCAAACATTGCTCTCACTTCTGGATTAATTGGATGAGCAACATCACGATAACCACCAGTAGCTGTCTTTCGGCTAGGCATAGCTATGAATAGTCCGTTGTCTCCATCAATGATTCGAATATCATGTACTGCAAAACTATCATCTAATAATACAGAAGCAATACCCTTCATACGAGATCCTTCCTTATTAATTTTGCGTACATTTACAGATGTAATTTTCATGTAATATTCCTCCCTCTTAAAGTATTACACTTTACACTTTAATTCTATAATAATTCCTAAAAAATTGCAATGATTTTTACACTTTAGAAAGAGTTTAAGGTAAAATTTCTAAACTTTGAGTCAAAATATCACTATAACTAAATGTTTTTATTTTATTATTTTCAGTTTCAATAGTAAATATTGCTGGATATAAATCAACAATCACACCATGAAATTCATCTACTTGATTTCGTGAACCATGAAAGCGAAAAGAGCACTTTATACCTTGATTTTGTTCTACAACTTTCTTTATATTATCAATCATCATCTTGGATACCCCACATACATAGTACCATTAGTGATAATTCCTCCCATTCCATCTTTACCATACTTTGTTTTTTCTAAGATGTGAATTAAATCTATGCTTTTATTTCTATCTGCTAATGCTAAAGAACAGGCTAAAATTGCTGGATCCAACGCATGAATATTAATTCTTTTAGGACTTGAAGCAAAATTAGCACCTGCTTTTATTAATTCTTCATAATTAGACTGACAAGCCCCCGCTATAATAATTAACTTATCTTGACTTTTTTCATATTTCCTAGCTTCTCTTACAGCTTCAATAAAATTCAAAGAGTTTTGATAATCTCCTCTATTTTTCTTTAAATAAGCATCATGACCAGTTATCACAACTATATCAGGCTGAAATTCATCTAATAATCCATGAATTTTTCTAGGTATTTCTATCTCAGAAACAGTAAGACCATTAGCTTTTACGTTCATTTCCTTATAAAAATTCATACATCTTTTTAAATAATCACTATCCCCATCAATATGTAAAATCTTACCAGGTAAATAAAAATACTGACTCCTATCCATTTCTAAACTTCTTAAACTTTTTTCCACTATCTGTTTGTCAGAATCCAAAGAAACATTAGTCTTAACTAAATCAGATAACAAACTATCTGCATAAAGTCTTAAATCAGCACCTTTTAAAAATGCAATATTTCCATCAATAGAAACTATTTTAAAAACGATATCATGATTATGAGAAATCCTTGTAACATAATCACCTTCATGAAAATCCATACTATCATCTCCACTAGATTATATGCAAAAAAAAAAAGAAATATTCTAACCAGCTAACGCATTAGCAATAGCTACAAATATTTCAACAGATAATTGTTCAGCACGAACAGTTAAATCATAATCATAATCTTGAAGTACTGAACGAATAATATTTAAATCGTATTTCTTTAAATTATTTCGCAAATTTTTTCTTTTAAATTGAAAACTATCTCTAACTACTTTAAAAAATAAATCTCTATCTTTTAAATTTAACACCACATCTTTTTTTGTAAAAGATATAACTACACTATCTACATTAGGTTCAGGAACAAACTCTTTTCTAGAAACCAAAAATTCCTTTTTAACATCATAAAAATAAGATAGAAAGACACTAATAGAACCATATTCTCTGCTTCCAGGAGAAGCACAAAATCTATTTCCTACTTCTTTTTGAACCATCATACATATCTTTTTAAAATTTAAATTACTATTAACAATCTTCATAATAATAGGTGTAGTTATATAATAAGGAACATTACTAATAAAATATAAATTACTATAAGAAAACCTAGATATATCATATTCCAAAGAACTATTTAAAAAATCTTGAAATAGTATATCAACGTTAGAAAATTCACTCAATTTATTAGTTAACTCTACCTTCAAATCTTCATCTATTTCATAAGCTAGCACATGTCCTGCCCTTTTAGCAAGTTCCTGAGTTAAAATAGCACCACCAGGACCAACTTCTATTACTAAATCATCCTTAGTTAAAGAACAAACATCAGCTATTCGTTCCACAACTACTTTTCGTTTTAAAAAATTTTGACCAAATTTTTTCTTAAATGTTACATCATAATGTTCCATAATATCACCACACAAAATATACCACAATAAAAAAAGAAAGACAATAAATTAAATAATTTCAATGTCTTCGTCACTTAACAAGCTCTTTTTCAATTTTCTGATTTTGATTAATTTACGTACCCTAATTACTTCTGTCATAATTAAATATAAAACAGGTAAAGCAATACAAAGAATCCATCCAAAATAAGTAGATAAAAACCATCTAACATAACCCAACTTTGGAATTCTAAATAAAACTTTCCCATAAACGTTTTCTTCTCTAACCAAAATAGCATCAGCAACATTATTGTTGTCACCTTTAGTACGATACAATAAAGTTCCATCATTAGCTTCCACTATACCTATAATTCGATGAGTAACAACTTTCCCAGCATAATAGGAATCTGTAGATAAATAACTAATAATATCACCTTGTTTTAACTTTTTTGGTGAAACTCTAGCAATAATAATGGCATCTTGAACATTAATTGTAGGAACCATACTTGGACTTACTATAACATACGCATCAAACAGAGGTGGTTTATTTTCCCCAGAACGTAGATTATATAATAAATCTACAAAATAGAAAATGAAAAAAAGAAAAATAAGGGCTAATAAAAGAAAAACAACATACAAAAACACTTTAGTTACAAAATGAAAAAAGAATTGTATGACTTCTTTTATAGAAACAACATCATCATGATTTGTATCAAAATATTGTTTCATAATAAGCCTCCTATCTATCATTATCTCCATGATAACACGTGAAAATCAAAAAAACTAGTTTTAAGCAGAAAAAAAAGAAGAGTTGACATCCTCTACATAGCTTTTGCTACAACATTCAATTTAATATTAAAATCACGACTAATAGAGTCAATTACAGTATCCTGAGCAACCCACATACGCAATCTAAAACTATCTTTTATTTCTTTATCATGACTTGTCATATTAGATAACGTTCCCGAATATAATATCATACTTCCCTTCTTGCTACCCAAAAAACTATTATTCTCTAACGGAATAAAAGGCTGTGGATTTTGAGTAATTAATGTAGATTTATATGCATTATCTTCGTACTTTTCCAAATAAAATCTTACATCAGAATTAGAAAGAGTCGGTTTATCAGTTTTAATTTTTTCTACATAAATTTCATAATTAAGCGTTGTTTGTGCAGAAAGCATAGATTGTACTTCAAAATCATAGACATTATTATCATCTAACATCATTCCATCTACATCAGAAGCAGGCATAGCATTTTCCATAGATAAAGCACCGTTTTCATTTTTCAATTTTAAAGATATAGTTCCAGTAGAAATACCATTTATTTGAGAATCTTCAAAAACTGTAACAAAAGTAGCATAAGATACACCAACAAATGCAATAATTAAAACAGCAATGCTAATAATAGATAATAAGATTTGTTTTGACTCAGTTTGTATCATAAAAAAGCCTCCATATACTCCATGTATATTATGATATATATCACTCAAAACATAAAAGACTTCAAAGAAGTCTAATTTGCTTGTCCAAACACTTTAACTTTAACAGAATAAACTCCAGAAGGATCTACTACAGCACCTTCTCTAATCCACATTCTCAATCTATAATTAACTACCTTTTCAGATGAAAGTGTTACTTTATCTACAACCATAGATTTAGCTGGACTACCTAAAGATGTCTTTTTCTTACTTGGCATAAAGATTTTGGGATCATCAACCTTAGCATAACTACCACTATTCTGTTTTTCTAAATAGATTACAACATCATTATCAGAAATAGTAGATTCTGAATCTTTGATTAAAGCAATTTCGTATTGTACTGACGAATCTTCATCAAGTTGAGAAGAAACTGCAAAATCAAAATAACTACCTTCTGTTCGTAAAGCTTTACCAACTTCATTAGACATAGGAGTCAAATTTGCAAGTTTAAAATCAGCAGTTGATGTTTTATAATTCATTGTAACAACACTATTTTTAATGACTTCATTAACATTATTCTTTTGATGTTTAAAAAACATTATAAACGAAAAAATAACAACTAAAATTAAAATTACACTAATCCCTAAAATTATAAATAAAATATTCTTTGTTTTATAACTATTATCCATATTTCCTCCTAATCCATTATTCGAACATAAAGATTTACTTTAAAATTACGTATTTCTGTAGTAATAGGATAAGTATCAGCCAACCACATACGTAACCTAAAAGTTTTCACTTCATTCTCTTTTAACGTCCCTGAATAAATTTTTTTACCAGCAGGATTTGTTCTGGCAACTTTCAAATCATGATAAGTAGGAATTTTATCTCGATAATCATCGAATGGTAAATCATTATGACCATCTGTTAAATAAACTTTTACATAATCGCTAGGAAGTTCCAAAGAAACTCCAGTTTGAATAGCGTAAATTTCATAATCAATAGATTTCATCCCATCAAAATTAGCAGAAACAGTAAATTCACTATAACCATATTTTGTCTGATTAGGAGTAAAAGTTAACTGTTTACCAACAACATCTGTAATCGGCATAGAATTATCTACTACAAGATCAGATGAATTATCAGAATAAGACAAAATTAATGTTGCATTTTTAATATCTTGCTTATTATTATAGAAATAAAGAAATAAGCAAAATATTAAAGAAAAAATAGCAATCAAAACTAAAACAACTGAAATAAAAAGTGTATTGTTATGAGTTAATTTTTTCAAATGTTTCATATAGCAACCCCTATCTTATAGTATTAAGGATACACTATTTTGATAACTTTTTCAACTTAATCTAAATTAAAAACTTTTTTAGCAGTAGAAGTAGTAATTTCAGCCACCTCAGAAACAGTGATTTTTTTTAGATTAGCAATTTCTAATGCAATAAGCGGAATATATTTAGAACTATTTTGTTTACCACGATAAGGTGTAGGTGTTAAATAAGGACTATCAGTTTCTAAAACAATATCATTTATAGAAATTTGCTCAACAACATTTTTTAAATTACTATTCTTAAACGTTACAACACCACCAATACCTAATACAAATCCCATTTTTATATACTCTCGTGCAGTTTCTAGACTACCACTAAAGCAATGAATAACTCCAGTAACACGATATTTTTTTAAGCATTGAATGGTATCATAGGTAGCATCTCTACTATGAATAACAACTGGTAATTCATATTTTTCTGCTAATTTCAATTGCTTTTCAAATAATGACAATTGCTCACATCTTGATTCCTTTCCGTAATGATAATCCAATCCGATTTCACCTACACCAACAACCTTATCTGAATGCAATTGCTTTTCTAATAAATTAAGATCTTTATCTGATGTAATAGTTGATTCAGAAGGATGATACCCTATTGTTACATAAACATCAGAATATTTATTACTATATTCCAAAGACTCTACTATACTATTCCTAGTACATCCTGAAATAATAATAGGACTAACTCCTTCTTTTCTATCATCTTGCAAAACCTGTTCAATATCTTCATAATCTTCCTTTGATAAATGACAATGTGTATCTATAAACATAAAATACCTCCAAAATAAAAATATCACATTAATGATATTTTTTCCACTGACAATATTTCATACTAAAAGAATATATTAATATAAAAAACAAATAACAAATATCTAAAATATTTTTGGTAACACTTATGTAAATAATCATAAAAAAAGTTCCAATAAAGAATACCAAATTCACTGTAAAAAACTGCATAACACTTTTTGACATAATTTTATCCTTTCTTACAGCAACTTCCTTTTCACTATAACATAATTAAAAAAAGAAAAAAAACAATATGTTCTTTTCTTTTTTTATTTGACAAATTATTTTACATGTTCTTCGAAAAATTTATCACGATCTATTCTTTGAAATAATACACTAGGTGTATTTAAATGATATTCATTAGAAGCGTTATATGAAGGAACAACATCTGAAATATTTAGTTGTTTTCTAATCTCGTTACTGGTACCTGGCATAAAAGGTTCTAAATAAAGTGAGCAAACTCTAATAGCTTCTAATAAATGATAAATAACATTTTGCAATCTTTTACTTTTATTTGCATCTTTAGCAAGTACCCATGGAGTAGTCTCATCAATATATTTATTAGTAAAACGTAATACATTAAATATTTCAGTAATAGCTTCACTAATTTGTAACATTTCCATCTTATTATCTACTAACTGTTCTAAATCTTTCAATTTGTTTTCTAATTCAAAATCAATTTCTTCAACTTCCTCAGAACTTTTTACTACTCCATCAAAATATTTATTACCCATAGAAATAGATCTTTGAACTAAATTTCCCAACACATTAGCCAATTCACCATTTATATGATCAATTAATAAATCATAAGTAATATTTCCATCACTTGAAAAAGGTATTTCATGAAGTAAATAATAGCGAACAGCATCTACACCAAATAAATTGACTAATTCATCTGCATAAATAACATTTCCCTTTGATTTACTCATCTTATCATTGTTCATCAATAACCACGGATGACCAAATATCTTTTTTGGAAGAGGTAAATTTAAAGACCATAAGAAACAAGGCCAATAAATTGAATGAAAACGAACAATATCTTTGCCAATAACTTGTAAATCTGCAGGCCATAATTTTTTAAATTGATCACTAACTTCATCAATATCATAACCGATATTAGTAATATAATTAGTAAGGGCATCTAACCACACATAAACAACATGATTAGAATCAAATTCAACAGGTATTCCCCATTTAAATGATGTTCGTGAAACACACAAATCCTGCAATCCTGGTTTAATAAAATTATTCAACATTTCATTCTTTCTTGCTTCTGGCTGAATAAAATCAGGATGAGTTTCAATATAATCTTCCAATTTTTTTTGATATTTACTTAATCTGAAGAAATAAGATTCTTCTTTTGCTTCTTTTACCTCTCTACCACAATCAGGACATTTTCCATCAATAAGCTGAGATTCAGTCCAAAAAGATTCACAGGGTGTACAATAAAGCCCAGTGTATTCACCTTTATAGATATCACCTTGATCATACATTTTCTTAAAAATATGTTGAACTATTTTTTTATGATGTGTATCAGTTGTTCTCACAAACTTATCATAACTAGTATTCATTAAATCCCAAATACGTTTAACCTCAGCAGCTTGAATATCAACAAACTCTTGAGGACTAAGACCTGCATCACGAGCTTTATCTTCAATTTTTTGTCCATGTTCATCAGTACCAGTTTGAAAATAAACATCATATCCCTTAAATCTTTTATATCTAGCTATAGCATCAGCCAAAACAATTTCATAAGTATTTCCTATATGTGGTTTTCCAGATGTATAAGCTATCGCGGTTGTTAAATAAAACTTCTTATTCATAATATCCCTCCTAAAAAAAAACTATTATAAATATAAGGACGAAAACTCGCGGTACCACCTTATTTTATAATAGTAAATATTATACGCTTAAATAGTTAACGCCTAT
The DNA here is from genome assembly GCA_022771205.1 of Mycoplasmatota bacterium. Taxonomy (GTDB): domain Bacteria; phylum Bacillota_I; class Bacilli_A; order RF39; family UBA660; genus Faecimonas. The sequence continues at coordinate 119,274 of JALFCF010000005.1, forward strand.
CTACGATTACACCTACATATCGATGCAATAGTTCAGAAGCCATATCATATAAAATGTTCATATCCATTTCCACCACCAGGACTCTCTATAACAAACATTGCTTATAAGACTCTTCCTCAAAACAATCAATATGGCTAGAGTATAACACAAAACTAATTATTCTTCAATATGTTTTCCTAAAAATTTAGAAACAACATCTGCCATTTTTTCTTCTACTTGACCAACATTTTGTTCTGAAATAATTAAAACTAATCCAATAGCATCGCCATTCATAATAACGGGAGAAATAATATAAGAATATTGTTCCATTTCAGAATCAAGAAATTCAATATTATGTAGTTCCTTCTCAACAACTTTCACACGATCTTTCATAATAATTTCTAAAGATTTAGAAATAGGTTTACCTAAATACTTCTTTTTTAAATTTCCGCTAGCTGCAATAAAATTATCACGATCAGTAATAAATACATTTTGCCCTATAACAGAATTAACAATATCTACTAACTGTTTAGAAATTTCATCCATATCTGTCATCTTAGAAAATTTCTTCAAAGCAATCATTTCTCTATCAACAAAAATTTCTAAAGACTCACCATCCCTGATTCTGAGAGTACGGCGAATTTCTTTTGGAATAACAATTCTTCCTAAATCATCTACTCTTCTAACTACACCTGTTGATTTCATATAATTATTCCTCACTTTCCCATACTACTATTATTTCTACTTTTTTTAAATTTATACCGCTTTTCATAATTTATTATAATCAATATTCCCAAAATTTCCCTTGGTAAATATTTCCATATAAAACAAAAGAAAAAAAAAGAAGACTTTTTGTTCGCCTTCTTCAATTATTTTATTTATCTTCATTTAACAAATAAGAATTCATCTTAGTAAATAAAAATCTTTCTCCTTGCTCTCGAACTCCATTAATTAAAGTAGTATCTTTAACAATTACCTTAAAATCAATACTTTCTAAAAGCTGTTTCAAATAAGTAGAACTGACAAATTTTATCATTTCATTAGAGATTGCACTAACATCTTTTTTTTCTATTTTTTTTGTAAATAAAAGATTTACATTTTTGACAATTTTTTTATCAATAACTTCACTAATATCCGCTTTCATAGTTTTCTTTAATTTGCGATTTAATGGAATAAAATCTTTTTTATTAAACTTAATAACATCACTTTCCTTCTTAGGAGAAAAAGAAATAATATTTTTTTGTAATTCTTCTATCCTTATTTTCTTCCAAGAAGGAATATATGTAATAATTTTTTTCCTATAGTTTTCTAAAATTTTATCTAATGCATCAGCTTGAATTATTGTCCTATGACGTTTAGCTAATTCTAAAAATTTACATTTAATAATATCCATAGAATCAAGTGGAGGTTTTTTTAATAAAAATAAAACATCATCATCAAATAAAGAAATAGTATTATTTTTTAGTGTTTCTAAAACTGCATTTTTATAATTTTCAAAATGTTTTTGTTTAAAATCCTCAATTGTCTCTTGATTCATACTACCACATCCTAATATTGTAAGTTTAACAAAAGCAACTTCTTCTAGTCAAGATTATGTGAAGAATTTATGATAAATTAAATCCAACAAAGAAACTAGATAATAAATAGGATGTTTCTCCAATTTGATAATATCTAAAATAATTACCAAATTAGAACCTCTACTCAAAAATCTAAATGATGGACTAATATCATAAGAATCCATAAACAATTCATCTACTTTAAACTTAGAAACAACGTCGCTAGGAAATACAAGTTCAATAGAATTCTTAGTTTGAGATACACGTTTAATTCTCACTTGTTTAGCTAACTTTTCAAACCATTCCTCATACATATAAATAAGCATATCATCAGTTACTCTTCCAAATCTATCTTCTAATTCAACTTTAACATCTTCTAGTTTTTCAGCAGAATCAATTTCATTAATTTTACGATGAATTTCAATTTTTAAATCATCTTCTGAAACATAATGATCATCAATATGCGTAGTAACATTCAATAGTGGTTTACTATCAATTTCTTCTTCCTCTATTGGTAACTTAAGATTCTTTTTACGAGCAACTTCTTCATTTAACAATCTTAAATACAAATCAATGCCGACAGAATCAATAAATCCAGCCTGTTCACTACCTAAAATATCTCCAGCACCGCGAATAGATAAATCACGAGTAGCAATACTAAAACCGCTACCAAGTGCAGTAAACTCTTTAATTACATTAAGTCTCTTAATAGCAGATTCAGTTAATACTTTAGCAGGATGATACATCAAATAAGCATAAGCAAACTTGTCACTTCGTCCAACTCGACCACGTATCTGATAAAGCTGACTAAGACCAAATCTATCAGCATCCATAATAATCAAAGTATTAACATTAGGAATATCAATACCTGTTTCAATAATTGTCGTACAAACTAAAATATCATATTCGTGATTAATAAAATCTAAAATTCTATTTTCTAAATCATTTTTATTCATTTGTCCATGAGCAGTTATAATCCTAGCCTCTGGAATTAAATTTTGAATACGATATTTTTCTTCTTCAATAGACTCTACTTTATTATACAAAATAAATACTTGACCATCACGAGATAATTCTTTATAAATAGCATCTTTTAATATTTGATTATTCTCTTCAATTACGTAAGTTTGAACAGGATAACGATTAACAGGTGGAGTTTCAATCAACGATAAACTGCGAATTCCAACTAATGACATCTGTAATGTCCTAGGAATAGGTGTAGCAGTTAACGTTAACACATCAACATTGGTCTTATATTTTTTTATCTTTTCCTTATGAACAACACCAAACCGTTGTTCTTCATCAATAACTAAGAGTCCCAAATTTTTAGGCTTAATATCATCACTTAATAAACGGTGTGTCCCAAAAACCAAATCAATAGTACCATTAGAAATTCCATCAATGATTCTTTTAACTTCTTTAGGAGAAGTAAATCTATTTAAAAGTCCAATGGATACAGGAAAATCTTTAAAACGTTCTAAAGCATTTTCATAATGCTGATTTGACAATATAGTAGTAGGACATAAGAAAAGTACTTGTTTAGAATCTAAAATTGCTTTAAATGCTGCAACAAAAGCAACTTCTGTTTTTCCAAAGCCTACATCACCACACAATAAACGGTCCATTGGTGTCTTTTTCTCCATATCCTCTTTAATTTGTACTATTGCCCTTTTTTGATCTGGAGTAAGTTCATACGGAAATTCTGCTTCGAAATCTAACAACATATCACAATCAGGAGAAAACGCAAATCCTTGCCGTGCTTCACGTTCTGCATAAAGTTGTAGTAAGTCATCAGCCATATCTTGAACTTTCTTTTTTACTCTATTTTTCGTCTTCTCCCATTCATTACCACCAAGCTTATTAATTTTAGGAGCATAACCTTCTTTACCAGTATACTTACTTAACAAATCTATTTTTTCAACTGGTATATACAACTTATCTTCTCCATAATATAAAACTTCCAAATAATCTTTTTTTACACCAGATAAACTAAGAGTTTTGATACCATTATAAACTCCAATACCATGAATATTATGAACAACATAATCTCCAACAGATAATTTATTAATATCAGAAATACTAGAAGCATATTTAAACTTAGTACGATATTTCTTTTGTTTTTCCTTTACTAAAAACAACTCATTAGCGGTCAAAAACACATAATTTTGATATATAAAACCCGCTTTCAAAGGAGCAGAAACTAAATTAACTTCATTAGAAACAATATGATCAAAATCAGCTTCTACAATTTTCATATTAAGAAATTTCATAACACTAAATATTTGATATTTTTTTAGACATAACACAACAGTTTTTCCATCACCAATAGCATGACGAATAAACTGGTTAATAGAGTCAGAATTTTCATTAAAATTATTTATGGTATGAACATCCAAATCTAATATATTATTAGAATGATAATGATCAATATTCATATAATAAATAGGAAAAGATGGATGAATATCTAACAAATCAAACATATATTTCCCATTAAATTCTATATCTTTCGTACTATGATAAGTTAAAGCCTCTTCCATAATTTGAGAAAAGCTAACTTTTAACTGTTCATAATCCTTAAAAAAAGTAATAGAATCTCCCAAATAATCAGAAATTGAAGAAACATCTTCATAAAAAGGGAGAAATTTCTGCTTAGAAGAATTTTCTTCAACTGTTTTTGATGTCAAAAACTCAGAACAAGGATGTATTAAGATTGAAGAAATATTAGATAAAGATTTCTGAGTATCACAGTCAAAATAACGTATAGAATCTATTTCATCGTCAAAGAATTCAACACGAACAGCATTTTCACACTCGACAGGAAAAACATCAATAATAAAGCCTCTAACAGCAAATTCACCAGTTTTATTAACAATAGTATCACGAGTATAACCAGCTTGAACTAATTTTTCCACCAATTCTTGTGGGTTAATTGTATTTCCAACGTTTAATTCTATAAAGAACTGTTGATAATTTTGTTTTGTTGGTAAAAACCTCAAATATCCCATCAAATTAGTAACAACAATGTGAGGATATTCTAAAACTTTATTAATTGTTTCTAAACGATTATAACGAAGTTCCGGACTAACTGCTAAAGCTTCACTAGTTAAAAAATCGTCCATAGGAAACAAACTAACATTATCTGTATAGTTAGTCAAAGAAGAATACAATTGGTTTGCCTCATATAAAGAATTAACAACAACTAAAATATTTTTCTTTTCTCTTTGCAAAGTAGAATATAATAGAACACAAAAAAACTCATCGGTAACACCTGTAATACCCATGTTCTTTTTTAATTCTATAGTTCCAATTTGCTCAAAAACATTCATAAAATCACCTATTTTTACGATTATAGCGATTCATTAAAGATAAAAAATCTAATACAAAATAATCATCAAGAACCTCAACCAAAGAATTAAATAATTCTTCTAATTGCTTTTCTTCTTCTCTAGAAAATCGACCTAAAACATAATCTTTAGTCTCTCGTGATTTATCATTAGAAATTCCTATCTTCAATCGCTTATACTGTTGAGTATGAACACATGACTCAATATTGCGTAATCCATTATGTCCACCACAAGAACCTTTGTCTTTTAACTTAAAATTACCAACATTCAAATCTAAGTCATCTGAAATAATTAATAAATCAGAAACATCTACTTTAAAAAAGTTAATAAACTGTGAAACAACAGTACCAGATAAATTCATATAAGATTGAGGTTTCAAAAATATAACTTTCTCTCCATTTAAATTAATCTCACAATAAAGACCTTGAAACTTATTTTTCCAAGTTACAATAATATTTTTGTAATTTAAATAATAATCTAAAAAAGAAAAACCAACATTATGTCGAGTACCCTCATATTCTCTACCTGGATTACCTAATCCTACAATAATCTTCATAACATCACCTCTAACTAAAAATTATTTCCCGGGAAATAATTTATTTTTTATTCTCATGATATTCTTTATATACAATGGACTTAGCTATTCCTCTTTCTTTGGCAACAGTTTTAATAGCATCTTTCTCACTAATGCCATCATCCAAATAAAGATTAATATGCTCTAAAATAGACATACTAGAATAATCAATATCATCATGATTACCATCAACTACTACTACAAACTCTCCCTTTAACTCTGAAACAATAGGAATAAGTTCTTGTATTGTGCCACGACAAATTTCTTCATGCAACTTAGAAATTTCTCGATGAATACTAATATTACGATTACCAAAAATTTCTAACATATACCTCATAGTTTTTTCTATGCGATGTGGAGCCTCATAAAAAACTAATGTATAAGGTAATTTACTTAAACTCATAAGTTCTCTTTTAATTTTAGATTCTTTTGTCTGTAAAAAACCATAAAATAAAAATGGAGAAGGTGAAAGTCCAGAAGAAGTTAAGGCAGGAACAAAAGCAGTTGCCCCAGGAAGAGCAATAACATTTAAATGATTAGCTATAACAGCTTTAGAAACCACATATCCTGGATCACTAACAATTGGAGAGCCTTGATCAGTAATTAGTCCAATATTTTTACCTTTTTTTAATTCAGAAATAATATATTCCTTTATTTTATCTTCATTATATTCATGACAACTAACCAATCTCTTTTTTATATTAAAATGATTTAATAATTTACTACTCTCCCTCGTATCTTCACATAAAATAAAGTCTACCATTTCCAATACTTTAAGTGCACGAACTGTAATATCATCCAAATTTCCAATCGGGGTTGGAATCAAATATAAACTGGCACTACCATCATAACTACTCTGTCTCATTCTTAACCTCCAATAAAAACTTTTCATATTCAGCTGTTTTAACACCATTATCTGTATACATGATAAATGGTTTTTCTACTTTCAAACCAGATTTTCCATTTTTAGTTCCCTCCAATAAAACTAAAGTAGAAGATTTATTAATCATTTCATGAACAAATTGAATTCTTTTAGGTTCAATATGATATTTACGAAATAGATCAAAAATTTCTAATAATCTATCAGTACGATGAACAATAGCAAAATTACCATTATTTTTTAGTAATCTAGAAGCAACATGAATAACATCTTCCAATGATATACACACTTCATGCCTAGCAATCATTTTTTCTTTTCGTTCATTAAAAAAATTTTTATCATTAACTTTAAAATATGGTGGATTACAAGTAATAACATCATATCTTTCAATCGTCTTAGGCATAACATAATCTTTCATATCACAATTTATAATAGAAATTTGAGATTCAAGTTTATTATATTGAACAGACTTTTCAGCTAAGTTAGCTAAAGGTTGTTGAATTTCAACACCAACAATAGGCTTATTAGTACGAATCGATAAAATAAGTGGTATTACTCCATTACCAGTACCTAAATCAAGAATATTTTTATCTCGTAACCGAATAGTAACAAAATTTGAAAGCATGACACTATCTAAAGAAAATGAAAAAAAATCTGTATTTTGATAAATCTTACGATTAGGATAACCTAAAATGTCATTCAACACTTCCATGATACTCTTCCTTTTTCATCTCAACAATTCCTTTTTCTTTTAAATCAACTTGAAAAGTTCCTTTAAAAACATCTATTGAAGAAACCTTTCCTAAACCAGACTCAGTTTCTACAATGCTTCCCATCTTAGGATAACCTTTTTTTAATTCTGTATATAACTCATTTTCATACCCAAGACAACATAAAAGTCTACCACAAATACCATTAATTTTAGAAGGGTTTAAAGCCAAAAATTGATTTTTAGCCATATTAATAGATACACTATTAAAATCAGTCAAAAAAGTATGACAGCATAAGAACAAACCACAAGGTCCTAATCCACCTACCTTCTTAGCTTTATCACGTACACCAATTTGTCGAAGTTCAATACGAGTTTTATATTTCTGAGCTAACTTCTTTGCCAACTCTCTAAAATCAACCCTATTATCCGCAACAAAAGAAAAAACCAACTGACTTTTATCAAAAGTATAATAACAATCTACAAATCCCATATTCAAATTCAAATCCTTACTATACTTTCTAGCTGTCTCTAAAGCCTTTTTTGCTTTGTCATCATTTTCAGATAATATCACCATATCTTCATCTGAAACTTTTCTAACAACTTTTCTAATAGAATCAGGTAAATTTTCTTCTTTTTCCATATATGATGCTTTTTTTATAATACCTAAATCAAGTCCAGACTCAGTTTCTACAATAACTAAATCATTAATAACTAAATCAAATTCACTAGAATCGAAATATGCAAAAACTTTGGTAATAGGAAACATAACTTGAACAACTTTTTGCATCTATTTCACCTCCACAAATCTAGAATAAATACAATCTAACCATAATTTATAATTTATATTATACACCAACTTAGGAATTTCTTCTTCAATTATAGTAATATAAGATAAAAGTATATTGGCATTAACATTATCTAAAAAAGAAAAAATAGAACTATTTTTATTCCGAGATTTAGTAGATAAATAATTAATCAAAATTTTCTCAACAGCAAAGAAAATCTCTCTTGCTGTCTCTTTATCTGACAATATCGAATCATAAATTTCTTTATAATGAATAAACAAATCTTCAGGATGAATAAGATATCTCATAAAAACTATAATCTTATCATCAACAATTTCCGTTTCAGAATCATCCAAAAGAGATAAAACTTGACATCTAGACAAAATTGTATCCAAAATTTGATAACGATTACTAGTAAGTAATATAGCAATAACCCCTTCTTCTGGTTCCTCTAAAAATTTCAAAATAGTATTTGCTGAAGAAGGATTCAATTTCTCCGCATTTTTAATAATATAAACTCTTCTCTTACCAATTAAAGACTTATTTTGATATTCACCTTTCAAAGATAAAAGCTGATTCTTTTTTATTTGACTTCCCTCAGCCTCAATAATTTGTAAATCAGGAAAACTATTTTCATCTATTAGTTTGCAAGTATTACAACGATTACAGTTCAAATTTTCTACATCAGCAACCATTTCTGAACATAAAATCATTTTAACAAACAATAAAACAAGAGGAAAATCTAAAGAGAAATCCCCCAATTCTATTAAATACGAATGAGATAACTTATTAGATTGTATAATTTTCTCAATATAATTCACAAATTTTTCTTGTATATAAGTTAAATCATTCATAAACATCACCTATTATAAAACTAAAATTCTAAATAGCACCAATGCAATTAGTGCTGGTGTTCCAAAAAAAGATACAGAAAATAAGGTTATGAAGTTAATTGGTAAAATCATATTAAAATTAACAGCAATCAAATTATAACCGTATAAAAGAAAACCACTTATAACAATGCGTTTAACAATTGTCACTATTTTTTTCATATTATTATCTCCTCGATAAAAAATATGAAAAAAAGCTACTTTTATTCTATTTCTTTTCTATCGTGTAAAGCTCTCTCTAAAGTAAGGCTATCAACATATTCCATATCAGCACCCATAGGAACACCACTAGCAAGTCGAGTAACCTTTACTCCCATTCCCTCCAAAACGCGTTTAATATATAGAGCTGTAGTTTCACCTTCAATACTAGGACGAAAAGCAAAAATAATTTCCTTAAATTGTTCTTCTTTAATTCGATCAATCAACTTATCTAATCCAATATCCTCAGGATTTATACCATCAAGAGGAGAAATTAGTCCATCTAAAACATGAAACATACCATGAAACATACCTAATTTTTCAAATAAAAATACATTCTTTGTATCTTCTACAACACACAAAGTAGTTTTATCTCGACCTACATCAGAACAAATAAAACAAACATCTGTATCAGTAAATGTATTACATATCGGGCAAGGATGAATATTTTTTTTCACATGGACCAAACTTTCAGAAAAAAGATCAATCTGTTCATCCTCTAAATCCAAAACAGAAAATGCTAAACGTTCAGCAGTTTTTTCACCAATACCAGGCAAATATTTAAAAGATTCAATTAAGTTTTTAATACTCTCTGGATACATAAATCAGATTAAAATAACCCCGGTATATTACCAAATTTTCCCATTTTCTTTTCTGTTTCAGAATCAATTTTTTTCATAGCTTCATTCACTGCTACCATAATCATATCTTCTAACATTTCTAAATCTTCACTATCCAAAATATTAGATTTATCAATATCTACTTTAACAATTTCCTTTGTACCTTTTAAGGTAACTTTTACTAACGAACTTTCACCAACAAATTCTTTAGAATCAATTTCTTCCTTTACACTCATCATATCCTTTTGTAATTTTTGTGCTTGTTTCATCATTGCTTGTATATTCATAATTATTCTCCTTTTAATCAAATTCTACGATATCGCCAAATATAGAAGCGGCATCATTAGATATTATATCATTAGTTTCTTCTTTTTTAAACTCTTTCTCTGGTTCCACTTTAATTTCATAATGCTCACCATTTTTCAAATGATTAATATACTCAGACTTTAGTTCAGTCCACTGTTTATCTGTAATAATAGCAAACCTTTTAGTAGAACCAGTCAATTTATTATAAACATTTTCTAATTGTTCTAGATGTTCTAAATTCTGTTGTACTATAGAATCGTATTCATAACTCAAAACAATTATATCATCGCTGGCAACTCTAAACTTAGAATTTAAAATTTCACATACCAAATATCCAATCTGCTGATCAAAAGTATAATCATTTAAAAGGTCAAAATTTTGCATTTCTTGCGTTAATATCTGCTTATTAGCTAAAGCAAAAGCATTATTAATTCGAACATCCATAATTTCTTTCAAATTTAAAATACCATTACTATCATTTGAAAGAAAAGGTGTACCATGCTCTGGAGGAATAATTTCATCAAAGGAATTATTTTTTTCAACAATAGTGTCATCAGCAGAAATATCAATATTAATAATAGATTCTTCAGTAGAAACAGAAGTTATAGTATTATTTTTTGAAATAAAATTTTCCTTATTATTACTAGAAAAAGAATTATCATTTTCTGATATCATAACAGTATTACCACTAATAGAAGACATAAAATTTAGTAGCAATATTTCAATATAAATTTTAGGATTACTGCTTTTTTTGATATCGAACATTTTTTCGTTAATAATAGTTATTAATTTTTCCACAAGAGTAATATCATAATCACAATTTATGGAATTAACATAGTAATTAACCAATAAATCTCTCAAATAATACATAAACTGAGAAGTAATCTGAATTAAATTTTTTCCACAATTATTAAAATAAACAATTTGAGATAACACATCTTTAAAATTACAATTAAATATGCAATCAGAAAACATTTTTAAATCTTTTTTAGTAATTAGTCCATTTAGTTCAGTATAAATATCCATTGTAATTAAATCATCTGTATAAGAACTCAATTTATCAAGCATTCCTAAAGAATCGCGCATTCCTCCATCAGCAGCAACAGCAATTTCTCTTAATACTTCATTATCAATTTTAATATTTTCACAATTACATACATATTCCAACCGTTGAATCAACATATCTATAGAAATTCTTTGAAAAGAAAAGCATTGACAACGAGAAATAATCGTTTCTGGAACTTTTTGAGGATCTGTTGTAGCCAAAATAAAAATAGCATGTTCAGGTGGTTCCTCCAACGTTTTCAACAAAGCATTAAATGCTCCTATTGAAAGCATATGAACCTCATCAATAATATAAACTTTATACTTTAATTCAGCAGGTACCAAATTAATCTTATTACGCAATTCACGAATTTCATCTACACCATTATTAGAAGCAGCGTCAATTTCCAAAATATCTACGCATTCCTTTTCACTCGCAATCAAACAATTTTTACATTTTCCACAAGGGTTACCATCAATCGGTTCCAAGCAATTAACTGCTTTTGCAAATATTTTAGACAAAGATGTTTTACCAGTACCTCTAGAGCCAAAAAACATATAAGCATGACAAAATTTACGTTGTTCGATAGAATTTTTCAAGACTTTAACTATTGAAGATTGTCCAACTACATCATCAAAAGTTTGTGGCCTATACTTTCTATATAAAGCTTGATACATATGTGCACCTCCAATAAACATCTATATTATATCATAAAAAAAGAAGAATATATTTAACTATTTCTTCTATTTCTAAAAAACTCTTTCATAATTCTATCTACTTTTTCCACAGCCAAGTCATTAATAATAGAAACACCAGCATTATTTTTATCAGATTTTAAAATTTGTAAAACTATTTCACTATTTTTAGAATCAGAATTAGATAATCCACAATAAATGTGACTAACTCTAGCTTGTTTTAATGCACTAGCACACATAGGACATGGTTCTAAAGTAATATACGCATCACATTGTTCCAATCTCCAATTATTTATTTTAGATGATGCTTCTTCTATAGCTAAAATTTCCGCATGTTTAGTAGCAGAATTCATTTGTTCTTTCATATTATGAGTTAAAGCTAACACATGGTTATTTTTAACAATTACACATCCAACCGGCACTTCTCCTTGTTCAAAAGCCTTTTTTGCCTCTTCTAAAGCCATATCCATATATTTTAAATTCATAAATCACCTCAAAATAAAAGCGCACATAAAAGTTAATCATTAAGGCTGCTACTTCCCAGTCCTGACCTGTTTCTGACACTTTTATTGCGCTACAACCATTTTAATATAAAGAAACAAATTTGTAAATAATATTTTTAATTATCTATATTATATGTTCCACGTGAAACTTTTTAGATACATAAAAAAAACGAAATCTCCGATAATGATTCTTTTAACATATTTTTCTTTTTACTAAATTCACCATATAAAACAGAATCAAAACAATGTTCCACGTGAAACTTTTTTTTAAATATATATGTGTTTATATTATTATTGAACTAATATAAAACACTATTAAAAACAATAAAATCAAATTCATTATTTCAATATCATTAATATATAAATTTTATATATGTTAAGTAGAACAAAATCATAATAAAAGCACCATAAAAATTATTTCCCAAAATTATTTCCTGGGAAATAATCTAATTAATAACAAAAAGAAATATATGTTTCACGTGAAACTCTTCAAATAAATTAATATAAAAAACCATAACACTAGTAAAAAATACCCACATAACATACTACCTTTCTTTGAAAATTATTTCTATAAATATTAATTATATATATATATATACGTAAAATTTATGCTTGAAAACAGAAAAAAACATGACTTGCGTTTTATATTTGTTGTTTCAAAAAACTTTTTTCCACAGGTGATAGAAGCAAAATTGAATAAATAAAAAAACAAACATTAAAAATATATTGATATATAAGGAATCTAAAACGCAAAATAAAAGAAGTAAAATTTTTACTTCTTTTATTCTAAATAACCATTATAAATCAAACTATTTACTAATTTCGTTGGTTTGCGTATTTTCTTCGTTTGAAATATTTTTTTCCACAGATGATTGTTCCTCGTTTTCACTGTTTTCTTCTGTATCATCTTCTTTATCCACAATAGCAACAGTAGAAACCTTTTGATCATCTTTCAAATTAATCAATCTAATTCCTTGAGTTGCTCGTTTCAAAGTAGATACTTGTTCTAATGGTAATTTAATGATAACACCACTATCTGTCATAATCATTAAATCACTTTCATTCTCTGGATTAACGCATTTCAAAGCAACCATCATACCATTTTTATCTGTAATATTAAGTGCTTTAACTCCTTTGCTACCACGATGAGTTAAACGATACTCATCTATTTCTGATTTTTTACCATAACCATTCTCTGTAACAATCAAAATCAATTGATTTTGCTTAAGTACTTCAGCACCAATAACCTTACTATCATCTAGTTCAATTCCTTTAACTCCTGAAGCAGTACGTCCCATTACGCGAACTTCATCCTCATTAAATCGAACCATTCTACCATTATTAGATCCTATTGCAATCTCATCATTACCAGTAGTAACACCGACATAAATTAATTCGTCATCCTCTTTTAAAGTAATTGCAATTTTACCACTCTTACGTATATTATCAAACTCAGATAATTCTGTACGCTTAATAATACCATTTTTAGTGACAAAAACTAAATACTTATGTTCTTCATTATCTGCAGATAAAGAAATAATAGAACTAACATTTTCATCTTTTTCTAATTGTAATAAATTGATAATTGGTAATCCCTTAGATTGCCTACTAAATTCAGGAACTTCATAACCCTTCATTCTATAAATTCTACCCTTATTTGAGAAGAATAATATATAATCATGAGTCTTCATAGAAACCAATTGTTCCACAAAATCTTCTTCATTCGTAGCCATACCCTTAACACCTACACCACCACGGTTTTGAGTTTTATAAGTATCAGCCTTCAAACGCTTAATATAACCTTTATGAGTCAAAGTAACAATTATATCCTCAACAGGAATTAATGACTCGTCTTCAATATATTCTATAGCCGTCATATCAATGTTTGTACGACGTTCATCACCATATTTATTCTTAATTTCAGTCATCTCATCCTTAATAATTTGTAATACTTTAGGTTCACTTGCCAAAATAGACTTCAATTCTTCAATTTCAGCAAGTAATTCTTGCAACTCATTCTCAATCTTATCTCTTTCTAATCCCGTCAAACGACGTAATTTCATCTCTAAAATAGCTTGAGCTTGCGCTTCTGACAATTTGTAATTATTTCTAAGACCTAACATTGCCTCTTCATCATTTTTAGCAGACTTAATTAATTGAATAATATCATCTATGTGATCTAAAGCAATTTTCAATCCTTCTAAAATATGAGCTCTAGCCTCATCTTTTGCTAAATCAAACTTTGTACGACGAATAATTATTTCCTTTTGATAATCAATATATTTAGAAATAATATCCTTTAATCCCAATGTCTTTGGAACACCTTGGTCTAACATTAAGAAAATAATTCCATAATTTGTTTGAAACGCAGTATGCTTATATAAATTATTAAGCACAACTTGTGGATTAGCATCTTTTTTAAGAGTAATAGTAATTTTAATACCATCTTTTAAATCAGTATGATAATCAGTAATACCATCAATTACCTTATTATGAACAAGTTCAGCCACTTTATTTTTTAATTCTAATGTATTTATACCATAAGGAACTTCATCAACGATAATATAATGTCTACCATTTTTCTCTTCTATTCTAGCCTTACTACGAATAGTTATACTTCCTCTACCTGTTTCATAAGCTTTCTTAATACCACTATTACCTAAAATAGTAGCCCCGGTTGGAAAATCAGGTCCCTTAATATACTGCATTAACCCATCCACATCAATATCTGGATTATCAATATAAGCAATACATCCATCAATAACTTCCTTCAAATTATGAGGAGGTATATTGGTAGCCATACCAACAGCTATCCCCATAGTTCCATTAACTAAAATATTAGGAAATCTAGAAGGTAATATTTCAGGTTCCTTTTCAGATTCGTCAAAGTTAGAAATAAAATTAACAGTATCTTTATTAATATTTCTAAGTAATTCCAATGATATTTTAGATAAACGAGACTCTGTATAACGCATTGCAGCAGCCCCATAACCTTCAATATTACCAAAATTACCATGACCATCAACTAACATATAACGATAAGAAAAATCTTGTGCCATACGAACCATAGCTTCATATATACTAGAGTCACCATGAGGGTGATATTTTCCCATGACATCTCCAACTATTCTAGCGCTCTTCTTATGGGGTTTGTCAGGTGTATAACCTGATTCATACATCGAATACAAAATTCGTCTGTGAACAGGCTTTAAACCATCTCTAAGATCAGGTAAAGCACGAGATACAATAACACTCATCGAATATTCAAGAAAAGAGTCCTTTACTTCATTAACTATATTATTCTGTTCCAATCTATCCATCTTTTCCTACCTCCTAAATATCCAAATTCTGTACATAAACAGCATTTTCCTCAATAAATTCTTTTCTAGGTCCAACTTCTTCTCCCATTAATTTAGAAAAAGTTTCATCTGCAGCCATTGTATCTTCAACAGTAATCTGACGTAAGACACGCTTTTCAATATCCATAGTAGTTTCATTTAATTCTTCAGCATCCATTTCTCCTAAACCTTTCATACGCATAATATCATACTTTGTATTTGGAGAAAGTGTAGCCAAATATTCATCTCTTTCTTGTTCATTAATCACATACTTAATGTTTTTACCATGTTTAATAACAAATAATGGAGGCTGAGCTGCATAAACATGACCAGCTTCAACAATTGGTCTAAAGAAGCGATAAAATAATGTAAGCAATAATACTCGAATATGAGATCCATCAACATCAGCATCCGTCATAATAATAATTTTGCCATATCTTAGCTTACTTAAATCAAAATCATCACCAATACCAGTTCCGAAAGCTGTAATAATAGTACGTATTTCTTCATTAGCAAGAGCTCTATCAAGTCTAGCCTTTTCAACATTTAAAATTTTACCACGTAAAGGCAAAATTGCTTGTCTCATACTATCTCTACCTTTAATAGCAGAACCTCCAGCAGAATCTCCTTCGACTAAGAAAATCTCACATTCAGAAGGATCTTTACTCTTACAATCTGAAAGTTTTCCATAGAAATTTGTAATATCCAAATCACCTTTTCTACGAGTTAGCTCCCTAGCTCTTTTAGCAGCTACTCTCGCACGAGAGGCTGTCATACTTTTTTCCACAATAATTCTAGCTTGATCTGGATTTTCCATTAAAAATCTTTCAAAAGCTGCCGAAAAAATACGATCCGAAATTCCCCTACACTCACTATTTCCAAGTTTTGTTTTGGTTTGACCTTCAAATTGAGGATTAGGGTGTTTAATAGAAACTATCATAGTAAGTCCTTCTTTAACATCATCTCCAGTTAAAGAATCATCATTATTCTTCAACAACCCATTATTAGTAGCATATTTATTCAAAATTCGTGTCAATGCACGTCTTACACCATCTTCATGAGTACCACCCTCTGGCGTATTAATGTTATTAACAAATGAATAAATACTAGAATTATAACTTTCATTATATTGCAATGCAACTTCTAAAGAAATATCATTTTCCAATCCCATACAATCAATGATAGTTTCATGAATTGGCTTTTTATCTTTGTTTAACATAGCTACATATTCACTAATTCCACCTTCGTAACAAAAAGAATCAGATTTATCATCTTCTCTTAAATCGTATAAACTTATTCTTAATCCACGATTTAAAAACGCAAGCTCACGAAGCCTAGTTTTCAATATTTCATAATCAAAAATAGTGGTTTCTTCAAAAATCTCAGGATCCGGTTTAAACGTAACTGTAGTTCCAGTTCTATCCTCATCACAACTATCTATTATCTTTAAATCTTCTTCTGGATGTCCACCATTAACATATCTCTGATAATATACATTAGCATTTTTATAAACTCTAACTTCCATCCATTCAGATAAAGCATTAACAACACTCGCACCTACTCCATGAAGACCACCAGAAACTTTGTATCCACCACCACCGAATTTTCCACCAGCATGTAATACCGTATATACAGTTTCCACAGTACTTTTTCCAGTTTTAGGATGAATCTCAACAGGAACACCACGACCATTGTCTTTAACCGTAATAGTGTTTTCTTTCCCTATTTCTACCTCAATATGAGTACAATATCCAGCTAAAGCTTCATCAATAGAATTATCAACTATTTCCCACACTAAATGATGAAGTCCTCTAGCACTAGTAGTACCAATATACATTCCTGGTCTTTTTCGAACTGCTTCCAAGCCTTCCAAAACTTGTATAGCGGATGAATCATACTCTTTTTCTACTTTTTCTTCATTCATATATAATACCTACTTTCTCTCAACTTTACCATTTTTCACATTGTATATATAAGCATCCGTTAAATACTTTTTATTTATATTTTTCAAATCAGTAGTTGTAATTACACTCTGAATACCTGTATGAATTAATTTTAAAAGTCGATTTCTCTTTTTTAAATCTAATTCACTAAATATATCATCCAAAAGAAGGACAGGTTTAGTACTTAACATACTTTCGAATATAGGAATTTCTGACAATTTATAAGCAAGGACAGCAGTCTTTTGCTGACCTTGAGACCCAAAAAACTTCAAATTTTTATCGGACAAGAAAAAAGAAAAATCATCCCTATGCGGTCCAACAAGTGTCATACCATAATTTAACTCTTTTTTATAATTCTTTTTATAGTAATGTTTCAAAGTTTTACGAATAGTTTCACCATCATAATCAGAAAATTCTATATTTGGTTCATATCTAACCAATAACCCGACTTCCCCATTAATATCTTTATAATAAGTATTTATAGATTCATTAATTAAATCTAAGTATTCTTTGCGCTTCTGATAAATAAAAGTAGCTTTTTCGATTAATTTATCAGTAATAATATCCAAATAACTAGAATCAGCTATAGAATTTTGAAATAAAACTTTCAAATACTCATTTCTAGTTCTAAGCAATTTATTATACTCATTATAAATATTTAAATAAATTTTAGAAATTTGCGAAAGCTGTATGTTTAATAGGTTGCGTCGTACATTTGGAGATCCTTTTATAATTTCCAAATCATCAGGTGAAAATACAATAATATTCAAATTAGAAATATAATCAGCAACTTTGCGAATCTCTGTTTGGTTTACAAATAATTTTTTCTCATTATCAACTATTTCTACTTCTAATTTAGATATTATTTTTTCTTTCTGAATAACTCCTTTAATTTTTGCTTTCTTTTTATTGAACATAATAACATTAGGATGTACGCCTAAACGATGAGATTTAGTAAGTGCCAAAAAAGTTATTGCCTCTAAAATATTTGTCTTACCTTGCGCATTATCTCCTACAAATATGTTCATTCCCACACCTAATTTAATAGATAAAGTAGAATAATTTCTAAAATTTAATAAATTTAATTTAGTGATTTTCAATCAGACTTAAAAAAAAGACCCATATAATCACCTATCCCCTACTTCGGTATTCCTATACATACATATATATTATAGCATAAAATAACCAAATAAGATAGGAAAAAGTGATTTTATAGATACTTTTTATAGGTTAGATTTTCTTTTTCTCATCATAAAATCTAATCTAGACGCTCTAGATATTTGATTTTCTAAAGTTCGATAAGAAACTGGAACAATAATTTCTTTATTATTATCAAATATAACCTTAGTATTAACACTATCTACCTTTTCAAAAAATTTAATTCTTTTTAAAGAAATCCAAATACAATCTTGAGACTTTGGAGAAGTAGTAGGAAAAACAATCAAATTATCTGTATCTTCTACAATTACAGGTACTTTATATTCAGCTCCTAATATTGATTTAGCACTATCTTTTCTTCCTTCATAAGTACTACCAAAATACTTACAACTATCTTCCATTATTTCAAATGGACTCTGATTAACCAAAAAGCGATCTTCATCCTCATATACTAAGCTTTGATTAATTTCATTTGGCATAATTGCCAAAGTTCCTTTATTAATTTCATATTCCATAAAATTTCCCCCTCCTAAACATGAAATTGTCCCTAGAATACTAAATTCAATTGTCATATTTTGTCATTTTATAAAATTTGCTCAATAAAATTATCAAAAATAAAAGAATCCACAATATTTGTGGATTCTTTTAATATGTACGAATAGGTAAAACTAATTGAGTTAAAGTTTCATCTTCACTAGACTTAATTAATATTGGTTTAATTTCTCCAACAAAATGAATATCAACAGTTTCAGTGGAAAAACTCTTTAATGCTTCCATCATATATTTTGCACTAAATGAAATTTTTATATCTTCACTATTATTTTTCAGTATAGGCATTTTTTCTTCTACTCGACCAATTTCTACAGAAGAACTTTTTAACACCAATATATCGCCCTTAGTTTCCAATGTAACGATGTTTTTCTCTTTATCACTAGTTAATATACTAACTCTATCAATCACGTCGTAGAAAGCATTTAAATTAGTACTAACAACTAAATAAGAATCATCTGGTAACAAATTAGATGTATTAGGATAAGTTCCATTAATTAAACGAGACTCAAATTTTAAATTACCAGTCTTAAATAAAATTTTATTATTAAAGATGTGTAATTCAATATCACCATCTTCATCATCAATAATTCTAGAAAATTCTAAAATATTATGACTAGGAATAACTATATTATAATTCTCTTCACTGGCACCATCTAATTTTATTACCTTTCTTGCTAAACGGTAAGAGTCAGTAGAATTACACTCTAATACATCCCCTACTATATTAAAGTTAATACCAGTTAAAACAGGTTTACTTTCTTCATTAGAAGAAGCAAAAGCAGTTTGATTTACAATATCCTTAAAAACAGAAGCTTTAATATGAACTTTTTTCTTACTTTCTTCTAAACCGATATTAGGATATTCACTTTCACTAATACCATTTAAATTAAATTCACTGTTTTCTGTGTAAATTAATATTTTTAATTCATCAATAACTTCTATATTAATATATTTATCTGGTAACTTACGTACAATATCTAATATATACTTTCCCTGAATAATAATACTACCCTCTTGTTCAACTTTAAAATCCTCCTCATTGGTAGATTCAATCATAGTTTGAATAGTAATATCATTATCACTAGCAGTTAAAGTTAACTTTTTCTTTTTTAGTTCAAACTTAATACCAGCTAAAACTGGAATAAGATTTTTAGTTGAAATAGCCTTAGATACCTTATTAAGTGCATTTAATAATAAATCCTTTTTAATTGTTAATTTCATTTATATTCCTTCTTTCTTTTTTTGTTTTTATTATTATTACTGTGGAAAAAGTGAAAAACTATAATTTTAATAAGTTCTACAATGATTTTAACATATTTTATCTTGTGGAAAAAGAAAAGTTTTTCATTTTTTTTACACAACCCCTATATCTTTTTTTAATTTTTCAATGATATTTGCTAAATCTTTGTTAACTTTTATTTCTCTTTCAATCTTCTCGACAGAATGCATTACTGTAGTATGATCTTTTCCACCAAATTCAGTACCAATTTTAGGGAATGACTCATTTGTCATAATTCTACAGAGGTACATTGCAATCTGACGTGGAAAAGAAATATTAGAACTTCTCTTCTTACTTCGAATATCTTCAACAGAAATCTGAAAGTATTCAGATACAATTTTTTGAATACGCTGAACGTCGTTCTTTTCCCCCATTCCTTTACTAATAAAGTCTTTTAGTGCTTCAATAGCTAAGTCTAAAGTAATTTCGGCACCTCCCATGATTGTAGAATATGCAATTAATCTAGTAATAGATCCTTCTAATTGTCTAACATCAGTACCAATATTCGAAGCTATATATTCGACAACATCATCTGGAATTTCTGTTTCAAAGTTACCAGCGATAATCTTTTTCTTTAAAATTTCCGTTCGAAGAGTAAAATCTGGAGGGAAAATATTTACTGTTAATCCCCAACAAAATCGAGTACGAAGACGATCTTCAAGCAATTTTAAGTCATCAGGAGACCTATCAGAAGATATAATTATTTGTTTACTATCATTATATAAGCTATTAAATGTGTGAAAAAATTCCTGCTGTGTTTGTGTAGCTCCGCCTAGAAATTGAATATCATCAATAATTAATACATCAATGTTTCTATATTTATTTTTAAAGAAATCCACATAATTAAAATTTGTACCTTTATCATCTTTTTTGTTAATTCCAATAAAATCTTGAATAAATTGATCAGATGTAACATAAAGAACACGACGATTACTGTTTTCAGTAATATAATTTCCTATCGCATGCATTAAATGAGTCTTACCTAATCCACTATTACCATAAATAAATAGTGGGTTGTACATATTTCCTGGATTTTCAGCAACAGATAATGCAGCAGCATGAGCAAACTTGTTACTATTTCCTACAATAAAATTATCAAAAGTATATTTGCTCTTCAAATTTGATTGTGCTTGATTATGTGGAACTCCGAAGTTCTCATTATTATTTTGAATATCCCCCTGCTCTATTTCAATAGTTTTTTCTTCCTCTTCAACAATTTCTTCTTTCAGTAAGAACACTAATTCAAAATTAGTACCAGTAATATTATTTAAATGATTCAATATAAGATCTGAATAATTATCTGCTAAATGTTTCTTATGTATCGGCATTGGTACAATAATATAGGCTTTACCACCATCAAGTTTATGCAATTCAGTATCTTTAAACCAAGTATCAAAAGAAAGAGAGGTCAAATCGTCTTTAACTTCTGTTAGAAATTTAGACCACAAAATATCTACATTCATTCGACCATCTCCCCACAAGTAAAAATTATACCAATAGTTTAGCTCAAATTGTGAAAAAAAGAAAGAAAAAAACACAAAAAAAAAGAAATCACAAGCTATCCACAAAATATTCCACAAAAAAAGTTAAATAAAATAAAGATAAAAATAGCATTTCCACAGTTTCCACAGATTTTTTATAACAACCGTGTAAAACCAAATCCACAGCACTGTGGATATTGTGGAAACAATAAAAAGCCTTAAATTTGTAAGTTATGATTGACAAAACAAAGATATTATTATTATAATAATGTAGATTTATGTCTGGAGGTGGAGAGAAGATGAAAAGAACATATCAACCAAACAATCGTAAAAAATCAAAAAGATTAGGATTTTTCGCACGTAAGAAAACAAATATTTTAAATCGTCGTCGTCGCAAAGGACGTAAAAACCTTTGTAAATAATTTACCGCTGCTAAAACAGTGGTTTTTTACTTATAAAGAGGTGATAAGGTGAAAAAATTATTTATTGTAAAGCACAAATATGATTTTGATAAAATTATTAATAAAAAAGATAGGAAAAAGAATGATATCTTTATCATCTATTCTGAAAATAACAACTTGCCTTATGCTAGATATGGAATATCAGTAGGTAAAAAGTTGGGAAATGCAGTATATAGAAATAGAAAGAAAAGACAAATACGTTCCATAATCGATAATTTAGAAAAAGACTATATAAAAAAGAAAGATTATATTATAATATTAAGAGAGAAGGGAAAGTATTTAGAATATCAAGAACTAAATCATAAATTAAAGTCCCTTTTAATTGAAAGAAAGGACCAAAAATGAGAAAGAAAAATAAAATTAAAATATTGATTGTACTGCTACTATTATTAATTACAACAGGATGTACAACAACGTTAGTTGATGAAAATAAAAAGCCAGTACAAAATAAAACGACAGGACAAAATTTAACAGAAAATATTATATGCCAACCAACAGATAAGGAAAATAGAAAATTATATAAAGAAAATGATGTAAAAATCGATAAGTTACCAACTTGCGATGATTTCAAAATAACATCTGGGAAATATGAAGGCTTATGGACTAGTATTTTTGTAAAACCATTAGCATTTATTCTTTTATGGCTAGGTAGAATCGTAGGTAACTATGCTATATCATTAATAATTATCAGTATTCTTATTAGATTGATTAGTTTTCCACTTACTAAAAAAACAGCATTGCAATCAGAAATGATGCAAAAGGCACAACCTGAAATTGAAAAAATAACAAAGAAGTATAAAGATAAACAAGATCAGGAATCAATGATGAGACAAAGCCAAGAGATGATGATGATTTATAAAAAATATAATATTAGCCCTATGTCAGGATGTATTTTTGCAATGCTACAGTTTCCTCTATTTATTGCTTTCTTTGAAGCAATTCAAAGAACACCAGCTCTTTTTGAAGGAAAATTCTTAGGATTACAATTAGGAACAACACCAATGGTAGGTATAACTACTGGAACTTTTATTGCATATATTATTTTGATATTATTAATTGCTGGAACAACATTCTATTCATTTAAAATGAATTTATCTAATACAAATATGGATCCAAGTATGAAGATGATGCCAATTATGATGAGTTCAATTATTATAATTACAGCTTTGTTCATGCCATCAGCATTAGGAATTTATTGGGTAACATCAAATCTATTGACTATTGCCCAAAATATTGTAGTAAAAAGGAGCAAAGAAGTACATGGAAAAGCATAGATTCATTGGAAAGACTAAAGAAGAAGCAATTGAAAATGCAAAAATTGGATTACAAGAGTTAGAAGAAAATCTAATAATAAAGGAAATAGAATCAACAAAAGGTGGATTATTTAAAAGTAAAAAAGTAGAGATAGAAGTAGTTGAAAAAAGAGAAATTGTGAAAGAAATTAAAAACTATTTAAATAAATTATTAAGAGATTTAGGATTTACCATTAATATTGAAGTAAAAATGAATGAAGATGTTCCAACTTATACAGTATATTCAGATAATGATTCATTATTGATAGGTAAAAATGGAAAAAATCTTCATGCGTTATCAATTATAGTAAATCAATATGTCAAAAAAGAAGTTGGAGAAAATTATAAGTTCCTAATAGATGTAAATGCGTATAAAGAAAAGCATGAAAAATCATTGGTAAGATTAGCAAAAAAAGTAGCTAGAGAAGTTGCAACAACTAAAATCGCTGCTAAGATGGATTCTATGAATTCTTATGAAAGAAGAATTATTCATAATGCATTAACTAATAATAAAAAAGTATATACAGAAAGCGAAGGCGAAGAACCAAATCGCTATGTTGTAATCAAACCAAAAGAGGAGGAATAACTCTTCTTTTTATTTTTATTAAATAAATTAAAATAATGTGCTATAATATACGAAGAAAAAGGGAAGTGATACCATGAATGATACAATAGTAGCTATATCTACAGCTTTAGGAGTGGGTGCTATTTCTATTGTTAGATTAAGTGGAAAAGAAGCAATCAAAATAGTTAATAGTTGTTTTAAAGGAAAAGATTTATCAAAAGTAAAAAGCCACACAATTAATTATGGTCACATTATAGACAAAGATGAAATAATAGATGAAGTTCTTGTTTCAATTATGAAAGAGCCAAAAACTTATACGACAGAAGACGTAGTAGAAATTAACTGTCACGGTGGTGTGATTTCTACTAAACGTATTTTAGAAACAATGTTAACTCATGGTGCTCGTCTGGCAGAACCAGGAGAATTTACTAAAAGGGCTTTTCTAAATGGGAGAATAGATTTAGTAAAAAGCGAAGCAGTTATGGATATTATTGATAGTAAAAGTGAAGAAGCCAATAAAATAGCTTTATCTCAACTAAGTGGTTCAACATCAAATATGATCAAAAAGTTTAGAGAAAGTTTAAAGCAATTATTAGCTAGCATAGAAGTAAATATAGATTATCCAGAATATTATGACATTGAAGTTGTCACAAAAGAAAAAATAAGTAAATCAATTGAAGAGATGAAAAAAGATTTAGAAAAAGTAATTAATGAATCAAAAAATACAACTCTAATTAAAGAAGGTATAAAAACAGTAATTGTAGGAAGACCTAATGTAGGAAAAAGTAGTATTTTAAATAAGCTTCTAGAACAAGAAAAGGCAATCGTAACAGATATAGCGGGAACCACAAGAGATATAGTAGAAGGAGAAATCAGTTTAGATGGTATTTTATTAAACATTATAGATACAGCAGGAATTAGAAGTACTGATGATATTGTAGAAAAAATTGGTGTAGAAAAGAGTCTTTCTATGATTGATGCTGCTGATTTAGTGGTAGTAGTACTCAACAATAATGAAGAGTTAACTGCAGAAGATCAGGAAATACTAGAAAAAACAAAAGCAAAAGAAAGAATTATAGTAATTAATAAAAATGATTTAAGTAAAAAGTTGGATATTTCTAGATATAATTTAAAAAATGTTGTAGAAACAAATGCTAACACTACTGATGGTATCAAAAATTTAAAGAAAAAAATTATAGAATTGTTTCAACTTGAAACTATCAAAACAAAAGATTATACATATCTAACAAATGCCAGACAAATAGCTTTAGCAAAAAAAGCATACCAAAGTTTAACAGAAGCAGAAGCAGGAATAAATAATGATTTACCAATAGATATGGTAGAAATAGATTTAAAAAACACTTTTGATTTCTTAGGAGAAATTATTGGAGAAACATATAGTGAAGAAATTTTAGATCATCTATTTGCTAATTTCTGTGTGGGAAAATAGGAGTGATTATATGAAATATGAAATAATAGTAGTAGGTGGAGGTCACGCTGGATGTGAAGCAGCTTTGGCATCTGCACGAAAAGGACATAAAACATTATTAGTAACATCTAATATCAAAAATATTGCAGATATGCCTTGCAACCCATCAATAGGAGGCCCAGCAAAAGGTATAGTAGTTCGAGAAATAGATGCTTTAGGTGGCGAAATGGGAAGAAATGCAGATAAAGGTGCTCTACAAACAAAAATGTTAAATACAAAAAAAGGGCCAGCTGTTCAAGCTTTACGTTTTCAAGCCGATAAGATAACTTACCCAAAAGAAATGTTAAATACATTAAAAAATACAGAAAATTTAGATATAAAAGAAGCAATGGTAGAAAAATTAATAGTAATTGAAAATAAAGTAGCAGGTGTTGAGTTAGAAGATGGTGAAAAAATAGAATCTGAAGCAGTAATCTTAACAACAGGTACTTATTTAAAAGCTGTCGTATTGGCTGGTTCAACTCGCAAATCAAGCGGACCTCATGGAGAAAAAGAATCAAAGTTTCTAAGTGATAATTTAAAAGATTTAGGATTTACTATCAAAAGATTAAAAACAGGTACTCCTCAAAGAATTGATAAAAATACAATAGATTATTCTAAAACACAAGAAGAAAAAGGAGATTCAGTACCACGTACATTTTCTTTTGATAATATTGTGTATAAAGAGCCAAAAGATCAAATATCTTGTCATTTGATTTATACAACTCCAAAAACACATGAAATAATAAGAGAACATTTGAATGAATCTAGTATGTATGGTGGTTATGTTGAAGGTGTAGGTCCAAGATATTGTCCATCTATAGAAGATAAGGTCGTAAGGTTTAGCGATAAAGAACGTCACCAGTTATTTTTAGAACCAGAAAGTCTTTATTATGACGATATTTATCTTCAAGGTTTTTCTACTAGTATGCCAAATGAAATTCAAGATATAATGGTACATAGTTTGCCAGGATTAGAGAAGGCAAAAATATTAAAATACGGTTATGCAATAGAATACGATGCTATAGACTCTAAACAATTAAAAAGATCATTAGAAACAAAAATAATAGAAAATTTATATACTGCTGGACAAATTAATGGAACAAGTGGATATGAAGAAGCTGCAGGACAAGGATTAATTGCTGGAATTAATGCCTCTTTAAAACTAGAGGGAAAAGAACCGTTGATTTTAAAAAGAAATGAATCATATATTGGTGTATTAATAGATGATTTAGTAACAAAAGGTGTTAAGGATCCATATCGTTTATTAACATCTCGTGCAGAATACAGACTATTATTAAGAAATGATAATGCAGATCTAAGATTAAGAGACTACGGATATAAAGTTGGATTAATATCTGAAGAAAGATATGGTAAGTTTACAACAAAAAAACAAAACATCTATAAAATAACAGAACTATTAAATCAAACACGGATTACTCCTAAAAAAGAAACAAATGAATATATAGAAAAAATTCCATCAACTCCATTAAAAGATGGACTTTCCTTATATGATTTTTTGAAAAGACCAGAAGTATCAATGGAAAATATAAAACACTTTTTAGATTTAGATTATTCAAATGAAGAATTAGAGCAAGTAGAAATCAATGCAAAATATGAAGGATACATAAAAAAAGCTAATAAAGAAGCAGAAAAAATGTTAGCGTTAGAGGAAAAAATAATCCCAGATAATATAGATTATGAAAAAGTACCTAATTTAGCCAGTGAGGCACGACAAAAGCTTACAGAAATAAAACCAACAACTATAGGGCAAGCTTCTAGAATTAGCGGAGTAAACCCAGCGGATATTTCAATATTGATGGTTTATTTAAGAAGGAATGGATAATATGACAGAACAAGAATTTATAGATTCAATTAAAGAATTAGGTATAGAACCAACAGACAAACAATTATACCAGTTAAGTAAGTTCTACGAACTATTAATAGAATGGAATCAAAAAATAAACTTAACTCGAATTACAGATAAAAAAGAAGTTTATTTAAAACATTTTTATGATAGTCTTACAATATCAAAAGAATTGGATTTAAATAAGATTAATACTCTTTGTGATGTAGGAACAGGAGCAGGATTTCCAGGAATTGTATTGAAAATTTTTTATCCAGATCTGAAAATAACTCTAATAGATTCATTATTAAAAAGAGTAAAATATTTAAATGAAATAATAAAAGAACTGAATTTAAAAGAAATAAAGGCTATTCACACAAGAGCTGAAGATTACAAAGAAACTTTTGATATCGTTACTGCAAGAGCAGTAGCAAATATAGAAAAATTATTAACATATACCATGCATTTAGTAAAAAAAGATGGGAAACTTATTGCGATGAAAGGAAATATAGATGAAGAAATAACAGAAGATGTTAGAAAAAGAATAGATAAAAAGTATAAACTAATAAAAATTAATAAGTTTTATTTACCAAAAGAAGAAAGTCATCGCAGTTTAGTTATTATAGGAAAAAAAGGGCTTTAGCTCTTTTTATTTTCATTTTTCTTGAAAGTAAAATGAAAATAGTCTATAATGATAACATAGGATAACTGTAAGAATAAAAAGTGAGGGATGAGTATGCAAGAACAAACTAAAGATGAAGTTGTATACCTATATTTAGATGATATCATACCAAACAGATTTCAACCTCGCGAGGTTTTTGACGAAAGAGCTTTAAAAGAATTAGCTGTATCAATTAAAGAACATGGAGTAATTCAGCCAATTATAGTAAGAAATGTTAATGGTAAGTATGAAATAATTGCTGGTGAAAGAAGATATAAAGCCTCTGCTATGGCGGGTTTAACAAAAATTCCCGCAATTATTAGAAATTTAGATGATAAAGAAAGTTCAAAAGTAGCATTGTTAGAAAATCTCCAAAGAAGAAATTTAAATCCGATCGAAGAAGCTAGAACTTATCAAAAAATATTAGAACTTGATCAAATGACTCAAGAAGAATTGGCAAAAACAATGGGAAAAAGTCAATCAGCAGTTGCTAATAAAATAAGACTATTAGGCCTTACAGATGAAGTACAAGATGCTTTATTGAAAGAACAAATATCAGAGCGTCATGCTAGAACATTATTAAATATATCAGATGCAAAGAAGCAAAAAGAAATGCTAAAAAGGATAATAAATGAAAAAATGACGGTACGGCAATTAGAAGCAGAAATAAAAAGTATGTACCCTAAAGAGGAGGGGGAAACAGTGAGTAATACATCTACAGCAATCACATCAGCAGCTTTTGTAAATACTAGTCCATTGATGCCAACAGCAGATTTACCAGAAGATAAATCCAATTATGGTCAAATAAAAATTGCACCACCCACTGGTACAGAAGAAGAATATCAACCAAGATTTATAAATTATGGAGAGATAAAAGATGATGATGAAGATGATGATGAAGTACCAATTGGTGGAATTAATCCGGACAGTACTCAATCTATTCCTAATATAAAAGATATTAAGGAAAAAGCAGTTGACATTAATGCTCCACAGGCACAGCCAACAGCAGATTTAGACAGTTTATTAAATATTACAGCAGCATCCTCAGGAATTTCAAAACCAGATGAACATTATAAATTTATTACTCCAGCAGAAGAAATAGTAAAAACAGATGCAAGCAAAGCAAATAAAGCTAAGGTACAAGATTATTTTAAAACTCCCGATTTGATACCAGTAAATTTACCAAATGAAGTCCAATCTACTAAAGAAACAAACCAAGTTTCTTTATCTGAGATAGAAGCTAAATCAAAGCTGCAAAATAAATCAGCTGAATCAACAACCTTGCATGATTCAAGATATGATAAAAAGACTTTAAACAATACAAACTTAAATACAAACTTATTTGGCAATATCCAAAGAACAAATTTGAACGATAAGAAAAACAATCAATTTACAGTACAACAATCTATAGATATGATTAGAAACTTAGTGGACGAATTAAATCGTCATGGAGTAAACGCAGATATTGATGAAATGAACTTTTCTAAATCATATCAAATTATTATAAAATTAGATAAGACAGCAGAGTAATAAGAGTAGATAAAAATCTACTTTTTTTTCGAAAAGCATTTAAAAAAGAATATTTATTTGATACAATATATTAGTAAAAATGGAAACAGGTGATAAATATGGGAAAGGTGATATCTTTAGTAAATCAAAAAGGTGGAGTGGGAAAAACAACAACCAGTATCAATCTTTCTGCATCATTAGCAGTACTAGGTAAAAAAGTATTATTAATCGATTTAGACCCGCAAGGGAATACAACAACAGGGGTTGGTATTAATAAAGGTGACATAGAACGAAGTGTCTATGATGTTTTAATTGGAGAATGTAAAATATCAGAAGCAATGATTAAAACGAAATATAAAAATTTATATGTTCTACCAGCAACAATTAACTTAGCTGGTTTAGATATAGAATTGGTAGAAAAAAGTAAACAAGAATCAGGATTTTTAAAAGGAGAACAATTAAAAATCCATTTGATTGATATAAAAGATAGCTTTGACTATATTATAATAGACTGTCCACCATCATTAGGCGTTATTACAACCAATGCTTTAACAGCCTCTAATTCGGTTATAATTCCAGTTCAATGTGAATTCTTTGCATTAGAAGGAATTACTCAATTATTAAAAACTATTATGTTGGCACAGAAAAGTTTAAATCCAACATTGGATATAGAAGGTGTATTATTAACAATGTTAGATTCAAGAACTAACCTAGGATTTGAAGTCGTAGAAGATATCAGAAAATTTTTCAAAGAGAAGGTATACAACACAATAATTCCAAGACTAGTTCGATTGACAGAAGCACCTTCACATGGAGAACCAATTATTGCGTATGATCCTAAAAGTCGTGGAAGCGAAGCTTATTTAAATCTTGCAAAGGAAGTGATTGAAAGAAATGGAAAATAATAAAAGAAGAGCTTTAGGAAGAGGCTTAGAAGAACTTTTTTATAACGAACCAATTGCTTACGATAAAATGGAAGAAAAAATATTAACAGAAACTCCAAAAGAAGAAATAACGAATGTAAAAATATCCGAATTAAGAAGCAATCCATATCAACCAAGACAAGTATTTAAACAAGAAGCTCTACAAGAATTATCAGATTCTATTAAAGAACATGGAGTTTTTCAGCCAATAATTATTAAGAAAAGTATTAAAGGGTATGAAATAATAGCTGGAGAGCGACGTGTAAAAGCATCACAAATGGCTGGACTTGATGAAATTCCTGCTATTATTAGAGATTTTACAGACGAAGAGATGATGGAGATTGCACTATTAGAAAATCTTCAAAGAGAAAACTTAAATCCAATTGAGGAATCTCGTGCTTATAAAAAATTGATAGAAACTTTAAATATTACACAAGAAGAGCTAGCAAAAAGATTAGGTAAAAGTAGAAGTTATATTACTAACATGATAGGACTACAAACATTACCTGCACCAATCCAAGATATGATTTCTGACAATAAAATGAGTATGGGTCATGCCAGAGTTCTAAGTAAATTAGAAAATGAAAATCAACAAAAAGAATTAGCAGATAAAATTATTGAAGATGGTATGAGTGTTCGAGAATTAGAAAATTTAACTAAATCTTCAGACGAATACGAAAGAACTCATAAAATAAGAAAACACGTCAATACTCAAACTAATGAATATCAATATTTAGAAGATGAATTATGTGATAAACTTGGAACAAAAGTTAAAATAAAGTCAAATAAAATAGAGATTAGTTTTGTGAATGGAAACGACTTGAATCGCTTATTAGAAATTATGAATTTAGATACAAGGGGGTAATATTGATTGAAACTGTTTGATAGTATTACAATTGATTTAAAAGAGATTATATTCCCAGTGGTATATATAATAATAGGATTTATAATTTATAAAGTCTTAAAGAGATTAGTAAATAAAGTTATGTTAAATAACAAGAAAATGAAGAAACAGCATCTGCAAAGGGCTAATACTATAAGAATTGTTATTTTAAATGTAATAAAATATTCTATAGTAGTATTAGTTTTATTAGCAATACTTGCTAATTTTGGAGTAAATGTAAAATCAATAGTAGCAGGACTTGGAATAACAACAGCTATTTTAGGTTTAGCATTTCAAGATTTAGCAAAAGATTTGATTGCTGGTATTTCCATCATAACAGAAAATCAATTTGAAGTTGGAGATATTGTTGAATATGATGGATTTATGGGAGAAGTTGTTTTTCTTGGGTTAAAAACTACAAGAATAAAAGATTATAGAGGGGCAGTAAAAATAATTGCTAATCATAAGTTAGATACAATAATTAATTACAGTCTAAATAATTATTTAGCAATTGTAGATTTAAGAATATCCTATAATGAAAATCCAGATAAAGTGTCGACTGCACTAGAAGAAATAAAACAAGAGCTAAACGGTAAAGTACCAAATGCAACAGGGGATATACAAATTTGGGGATTAGATGATTTTGAAGACTCTAACATGAGATATAGAGTCGTAGTTGAAACCAAGTCCCAAGAGCATTATGCTGCTCAAAGATTTTTACGCAGTGAATTTAAGAAAAGATTGGATAAAAGAAATATAAAGGTAACATGCCAACAGATTGAGGTGACTCATGGAAAATAATAATTATACTATCGGTACAAAGGTAGTAATGAAAAAGCCACATCCATGCGGAACAAATGAATGGGAAATTACTAGAGTAGGTGCTGATATAAAAATAAAATGTATCAATTGTGGAAGAACAGTATTAATACCTAGGATAGAATTTAATAAGAAATTAAAAAAGACAATTACACAGGAAGGATAAAAATATGAAAGAAAAGAGAAAGTTAAAACTCAAAAAATTTTATTTTCATCCAATTACAGTATTCCTATTTTTAACCTTATTAATGATGATATTAAGTGGTATTTTATCTGTATTTGAAATGCAGGCAACATATAATACTATTAACCCAAATACCAATGATTTAGAACCAACATTAGTAGCGGTAAAAAATTTATTTAGTTTTGATGGAATGAAATTTTTAATAGGAGATGCCACGACTAACTTTATTAGTTTTGCTCCATTGGGAACCTTATTACTAGCATTGATTGGAATAACCATAGCAGAAGCTACAGGATTTATAGAAACACTATCTAAAAGATTTTTCAAAAAGATGCCAAAAGAAGTGTTTACATTTATTATAATTTTTATTGCAACTATATCCTCTTTGATTAATGAAGTTGGGTATGCAATTTTAATTCCTCTAATAGCTCTAATCTATTTTATGAATGGCCGTAATCCAATACTAGGTATAGTAACAGCTTTTTGTGGAGTAGCGTTTGGATATGGAGTAACCATATTTGTTGGATCTATGGAAGTTGCGCTAATGGATTATACTAGAACAGCAGCTTGGTTAGTAGATGATACGATGCACATTTCTTTAACTTCTAACTTATTTTTTATTCTAGCAACTTCAATATTAATTTCTATTATAGGAACAATAATTATTGAGAAGATTATTGCTCCAAAAATTGGAAAATATAAAAAAGAAGAAGAGTTTGCAAAAACAGAACAATATAGAATAATCAATTTAGAAGAAGAAGAACAGAAAAGAATAGAAAAAGATAAGTATGAAAAACGAGGATTAAGATTTGCTTTAATCACTTGTATAATAGTAATTTTATTGTTTATATATATGTTAATTCCAGGATTACCATATTCAGGAATGTTACTAGATATGAACGAAAATACATATTTAAACCAATTGTTTGGAACTAAGTCATATTTTCAATCAGGATTTACATATTTAGTGACTCTATTATTAATAGTAACAGGATTAGCTTATGGTATTGGTGCTAAATCCATAAAAAATGATAAAAAACTATTAGAAGAAGTAGGAAATAAATTTAGTAAAACAGGATATATATTTGTTTTAATATTTGTAGTATCACAATTTATTGCTGTGTTTAAAGAAACTAATATAGGATTAATTATTACAGCATGGTTAGCAAATTTATTAGAACATTTAGAATTCAGTGGTATACCACTAATAGTAGTGACATTAATAATTATTGGTTTATCTAATTTATTTTTAACGAGTCCTACAACTAAATGGATGATTTTTTCACCAATTGTTGTACCGATGTTTATGCAGGCAAATATATCTCCACAATTTGCTCAAATTGTAATGAGAATAGGAAACTCTATGACAAATGGTTTTACACCTATGTTAGCATCTTTTGTTATTTACATAGGATATCTTAATATATACAATTTAAATAAGAGTAAACCATATACAATAAAAAAATCTTTAAAATTAATTACTCCATATTTTTTAATTATTTTTGTTGTTTGGATTTTAATTGTTGTAGGATGGTATATTACAGGATTGCCTATTGGCCCAGGAGTTTTTCCAACATTATAAACACCATTTGGTGTTTTTTTCTTGTAAAAAATACCAAACCATATATAATAAGTTACAGATGAAATAAATTAGATTATAAAATATTATAATCATCATTAGTCAAAAAATCATTCAATATGTTATAATAAGAAAAGAAAAGAGGTATAAATATGAGTTTAACAGCAGGAATTGTAGGTTTACCAAATGTGGGAAAATCAACACTTTTTAACGCAATAACAAATCAAAAAATATTAGCAGAAAACTATCCTTTTGCAACAATAGAGCCGAATGTTGGAGTTGTTACAGTACCAGATGAAAGAATGGATAAACTAAAAGAGATGTATGATCCGAATAGATTTATACCAACAGCATATGAATTTACAGATATTGCTGGTTTGGTAAAGGGAGCATCACAAGGAGAAGGATTAGGAAATAAATTTTTATCGCATATTCGAGAAGTAGATGCTATAGTAGAAGTAGTACGTTGTTTTGATGACGGTAAAATTATTCATGTAGATGGTAATATTGATCCAATAAGAGATATAGAAACTATTAATTTAGAATTAGCAATTGCAGATTTAGATGTAATTAATAATAGATTAGAAAGAGTATCTAAAAAAGCACGTACAACAAAAAATAAGGATGATTTAGTAGAAGTAGATGCTTTAGAAAAAGCAAAAAAAGCATTGGAAGAAAACTGTGCATTAAGACAAGTTCCTTTTACAGAAGATGAATTAAAAGCTTTAAAATCGTATAGTTTCTTAACATTAAAACCCATTATCTATTTAGCAAATATTAAGGAAAGTGAGCTAGGTAATCCTGATAATGAATATGTACAGCAAGTAAAAGAGTATGCTCAAAAAGAAAATGCTAAAGTAGTAAGTTTATGTGCTAAAGTGGAAGAAGATTTAAGCGAGTTGACAAAAGAAGAAAAGGAAGAAATGTTAGAAGCACTAGGATTAGATGGCTCAGGTCTAGACAGATTAATTCAAGCAACATATGATATTTTAGGATTAGCAACATATTTTACAGTTGGAAAAGATGAAGTAAGAGCGTGGACATTTAAAAAAGGCATGAATGCTAAACAATGTGCGGGTATTATTCATACAGATTTTGAAAAGGGATTTATTAGAGCTGAAGTAATATCATATGATGATTTAATAAAATATGGTAACGAATTGAAAGTAAAAGAAGCAGGAAGAGCAAGATTAGAGGGAAAAGATTATATTATGCAAGATGGAGATATCTGTCATTTTAGATTTAATGTATAGTTAGAGAAGGAAAGGTAATGGATAAATATAAATTAATCATATTCGAAACAAATAAAAAGGAAGGGTGTATGAGTTTAGCAAAACACTTATATCCTCCAAATATAACAGAAGAAGAAATAAAAAAAAGATTAGAATTAGTAAAAAATAGAATAGGAAAAAAATATGATTTCGATGGGAATCATATATTACAACCAAGTCAAAAAGATGTAGAAAAAAATATAAATTATCCGGATGGAGCATATATCAAAGTCGATCCTAAAAAATTAACAAAAGAGGACTATTGGTATGAAAAATTACCTTGTGATATTTTATTAATTACTAAAGAATATCCCAATATAGTAATTGGCCATAGAATGGCCGACTGTCCTGTAATTATTGCTGAAGATGTGGAAAAACAAGTGACAGCGGTTTCTCATTGTGGAGCTTCTCAAATTAATAGACTAGTTCCTAGCTATACAATTAAAGCATTATTAGAATCAGAAAATAGCAATCCAAAAAA
This sequence comes from Mycoplasmatota bacterium, assembly GCA_022771205.1. Lineage (GTDB taxonomy): Bacteria > Bacillota_I > Bacilli_A > RF39 > UBA660 > Faecimonas. The sequence goes on from JALFCF010000005.1 coordinate 155,054, forward strand.
CATACATGTTTATATAGGAAGCTGTATAAAAAAAGAAAGTTATCAATATGACAAATATCCTAAATGGGCAACAAACCAAGAAATTTGGAAAGAGTGTATTAGTAACAAAAATAATACATATTATATAGATTTAATAAAGGCTATAAAAAATCAGTTAATTCAAGTAGGAATATTAAACAGCAACATAAAAATAAGTCCTATTGATACATACGTTAATCAAGAATACTATTCTCATGTGAAATACATCAAGGGTGAAGAAAAAGATAGAGGACAAAATTTTGTGGGGTGCTTTTATAGAAAAGTCTAAAATGAAGAAAAAAAGATAAGCTGAATAAAATATATTGAAAAGGTTGTAGCAACTGATAGAAATAATTCAAAAGGAGGAGAAAAAGAGTTAGATGGTTGTCTAGGTGACAAAAAAAGATTACAAATAGAGTTTGCTGATGACAGTTGCACTATGGAAAGAATTTCTACAAGTACCACTGAATTTGAAAATAAAACTGGATATTTAGCTCAGGAAATTGATTTAAATATAGATACAGATAAATTTACAAAAGACAAAGATAAAATTATCTGGAAAAAAACAAAATCAATGGAAAAGGCTATCACAGATGAAGATTTTACAAGTGGTTTCACAACAAATGATATAAATTCAGAACAATATATGTCTTATACGATTGGAAAATACTATGCTGATCGTGTGGTAAATTCAAAAAATAGTGATCCAACTTTTCAAGAAACTAAAGTTGCAGAATTAAAAGATAATACATTATTCACAAATATTGCCGAATATGATTTCGAAACACTTGCTAAATCAGGGGATACAGATAGAAATCAATCAAGTAAAAAATCAATGTAATAAAAAAAGGATAGACAACTATTCTTTTTTTTGTTATAATACTAACGAGTATTTTAAATACTCCTTGCTACATGTGTAGCCATTAGTCCAAAAGGAGGTGTAACAAATGAGAAAGTATGAAATTATGTTCATCGTAAGACCAGATATGGAAGAAGCTGAAATCGCAAAAACAGCAGAAAGCTTAAAAAAGGTTTTAGAAAATGGAAAAGCAAACTTTGTTGAAGAAAAAAATATGGGACAAAGAGAATTAGCTTACGAAATTAACAAATTCAAAACTGGATATTATTACTTATTCGTAGTAGAAGCAACTCCAGAAGCAGTTGCTGAATTCGACCGTGTTGTAAGAATCAATGAAAGCTTACTTCGTCACTTAATTGTAAAAGTAGAAGACTAAAAAAGAGGTAGAATATGAATAAAGTATTTTTAATAGGAAGATTAACTAGAGACCCAGAATTAAGATATACTGGAAGTAATACTGCTGTTGCAACATTTTCATTAGCTGTAAATAGAAACTTTACAAATGCAAGTGGAGAAAGAGAAGCAGACTTTATAAATATTGTTGTTTGGAGAAAACAAGCTGAAAATGTAAAGAATTATCTATCACAGGGTAGTCAAGTAGCAATAGATGGACGTATTCAAACAAGAAGTTATGATGATCAAAATGGTCAAAAAAGATATATAACTGAAGTTGTAGCAGATAATGTAGAATTCTTAAGTTCAAAAGGGTCATCTAATAATATGAATGCTAGTAGTAATGCACAGACAAATTCGATGAGTGCAGAGCCTACACCATATGATTTTGGTCCTAGCAATGAACCAAAAGGAACAGATGTAGATAGCAATCCTTTCGCTGATTTTGGATCTAGTATCGAAATAAGTGATGATGAATTACCATTCTAAAAAAGGAGGAATAAAAATGGCAGAATTTGGACGCAGAAAGAAAAAAGTATGTATGATGTGTACTGGTGCAACAGTTGACTATAAAAATCCTGAAACATTAAAAAGATATGTAAATGAAAAAGGAAAGATTGTTTCAAGAAGAGTAACTGGAAACTGTGCTCGTCATCAAAGATATATTTCAACACAAATTAAAAGAGCAAGAGCAATCGCTTTAATGCCTTATACAAGATAGTAAATTGAGTTCTTTTTAGAACTCTTTTTTCATTTTACAAACAAAAGAAAGTATTATATAATAAGAAAGAAGAACGCAGGAGGAAAAGATGAAGATTATAGAACAAAGAAAAGAATTAAATAGGCATATTAAAAGATCAAAAGTAATCTTTCTAATGGCTCATAAAGATCTAGATTTAGATGCTTTAGGTAGCTGTATTGGTTTAAGTTTAATCTTAAAACAGCGTAAAAAAAATTGTTATATAATTATAGATGATAAAAAACACGAATTAGGTGTAGAAAAAATATTAAAAGAATTAGAGGGATGTATTCCGATAATTCGTGGAGAAGAAATAGATAAATATCTTTATCCTAATAACAAAAAAAATCTCTTAATTGTACTAGATACTAATAAAACAGAATTAGTTCAAAATAAAGAAATATTAAAGAAGATAGACCGAAAGGTTATAATAGATCATCATGACTTAGGAAAAACAACAATCAAAGATTCATTAATAATCCAAGATGATGAAGTTTCAAGCACCTGCGAAATGATTACAGAATTAACAGAATTCTATGATGTAGAATTAGATCCATATTATGCAACCGTTTTATTATCCGGAATAGTGTTGGATACTAATAATTTTACATTAAAAACAAGTGCGGAAACGTATTATGCAGCATATTACCTTGCTAATCTAGGAGCAAGTGCTAAAAAAGTCCAATATTTGTTGAAGCAGGATGTAGAAGAATATACAGAACGCCAAAAATTGTTAACAGATATAGAAACTATTGATAAAAAGATAGCTTTGACAAAAGCTAGTCCATACACGATCTATAGGAGAGAAGATTTAGCAAAAGTAGCCGATACATTACTTTTCTTTAATAATATTGAAGCCTCTTTCGTAATTGGAAAGCTAGATAAAGATACAATCGGTATCAGTGCCAGAAGTCTTGGAAATTTTAACATCACAAGAATATTAGAAAGTCTTGGTGGTGGTGGAGATGATTATAATGGTGCTGCCAGATTTGAAAAGACTACAATTAGTAAAGTAGAACAAGAGTTAAAGAAAGCAATCGCAAAAGAGGAGGGAAAATAAATGGAAGTAATTTTTATAAAGGATTTAAAAAATCAAGGAAAAAAAGGTCAAATAAAAAAGGTGAAAGATGGATATGCTGAAAACTTTTTAATAAAGAATGGTTATGCCGTAATAAAAAATAAAGAAAACATGACAAAACTAGAGAAAGAGCAACAAGCAAAAGCTGCTAACGACGCTAAAAATAAGAAAGAAGCCGAAGAATTAAAAAAAGAACTAGATAAATTAGTATTAGATTTTCAAGTAAAAACAGGCGAAGGAGATAAAGTTTTTGGAAGTGTAAGTATAAAACAAATAAAAGAAGCTTTATCAAAGGCTGGTTATAAAATAGAAAAAAGTCAAATTGAGTTGACAACAGCTATGGCAAGTTTAGGATTCCATCGTGTGGATATTAATTTGTATCCTGGAGTAAAAGCAACAATAAAAGCTCATATCATAAAATAGAGGTGAAACAATGCCAATAAAAACGTTACCAAATAACATAGAAGCAGAACAATCAGTATTAGGAGCATGTTTTTTATCGAAATATGCATTACAAAAAGCCTGTGAAAGTTTAACACCAGACTCTTTTTATGATGAAAAAAATGGTAAAATATTTTCTGCAATGAATGCTTTGGTAGATGAAAAAACTCCAATCGATATTACAACAGTAACAGGATATTTAAAGAAAAATAATCAACTAACAGAAATTGGAGGAGTAGAATACTTAACAGAAGTATTAAACTTTGTACCAACAGCAAGTAATATTGATTACTATATAAAGAATGTAGAAGATGCATCAATTTTAAGAAAACTAATAGAGACAGCAACGGATATTGCATCAGAAGGATATAGAACTGATGAAACGGTAAATGAAATATTAGATAACTCAGAAAAGAAGATTTTGAATATTGTAAAAAATAGAAAATCAAGTGAGTTTAGATCAATAAAAGATATTCTGCAAAAGACTCAGTCAGACTTGGAAAGATTATCAGAACATAAAGGAGAAGTAACAGGATTAGCAACAGGTTGGTATGATATAGATAAATTGACAACAGGCCTTCATCCTAATGAATTAATTATAATAGCAGCCCGTCCAGCCATGGGTAAAACAGTATTTGCATTGAATCTTGCAACTCACGCAGCAATGACACAAGATAAGTCAGTAGCACTTTTTAACTTGGAAATGAGTGCTGAACAATTAGCAATGCGTATTCTTTCATCTCTAGGACAAGTTGATGGTTTTAAACTAAGAACAGGTAATTTAATGAATACAGATTGGAAAAGAATTAATGAAGCAGTATCACAATTATCTAACACTAATTTGGTAATGGATGATACTCCAGGAATTACTATTGGAGAAATTAGAGCAAAATGTCGTAGGCTAGCTTCTAGTGAAAAAGGATTGTCTCTAGTAGTAATTGACTATTTACAATTAATTTCTGGAGGAAAAAATTATGGAGCAAATCGTCAACAAGAAGTATCTGATATTTCAAGAAGCTTAAAAACATTAGCAATGGAATTACAAGTTCCAGTAATAGCTCTATCACAATTATCACGTAGTGTAGAAGCACGTGAAGATAAAAGACCAATTATGAGTGACTTACGTGAATCTGGATCAATAGAACAAGATGCTGATATTGTAGCGTTTTTATACAGAGATGACTATTATAAAAAAGAAGCAAGAAATGAAGATAATACTAGTATAGTAGAATTAATTGTTGGAAAACATCGTAACGGTCCAACCGCTACAGTAGAATTGTTGTTCAAAAAAGATACTTCTACTATGCTCAATTTAAGTAAAGGAAATAGGGGTGAAGAATAATATGAAAAACAAAATATCTAAAATATTATTAGTATTAATTTTGGGAATTACTCTTCCCTTATTATCTGCTTATACCAAAGCTACACCAAAAACTCTATATAGAGTATATTTACATGGTGAATCAATTGGCTTAATTGAATCGAAAATAGAATTAGAAGATTACATTGATAAAAAACAAAATGAAATAAAGAAAAAATTTAACGTAGATAAAGTATATTTACCAGAAGACTTAGATATAGAAAAAGAAATAACCTTCGATAATGATATTTCAAGTGTCAAAAAAATTTATAATAAAATAAAGGATATTTCACCATTTACTATTAAAGGATATGCTATAACAATTGGAGCAGTAGATTCACAAGCTGTAGATGGTACAGAAGTTAAGGGAAAAAAACAAACAATCTATGTATTAGATAAAAAAGTTTTTAAAGATTCAATAGATAATGTAGTACATTCTTTTGTATCAGAAACAGATTATAAAAATTATGCCAACGATACTCAAGAAGAAATAAAAGATACTGGAAAAAGAGTAGATGAAATTTACATTAAAAATAAAATAACTATTAGTAAAAAGAATATCCCTGTAGATAAAACAATTTATCAAGACACAAATTCATTAAGTCGATATTTAATGTTTGGAACTACGAAAGATCAACAAAAATACACTGTACAGGCAGGAGATACAATTGAACAAATATCATTTAATAATAAGATATCTACAGAAGAATTTTTAATTGCCAATCCAGAATTTACAAGTGAAAACACTTTGTTATATGCTGGTCAAACAGTAACATTAGGTATATTAAAACCTCAAATTAGTGTTGTGGAGGTTGATCATGTTGTGTTTGATGAAGAAACTAATTATCAAACAGAAACACAGTATGATAATAATAAAGAAGTTGGATATACAGAAGTAAAACAAGCAGGAGTAAAGGGAGTTACAAGGAAAACTCAAAAAGTCAAAAAAGTAAATGGAGCAACTGTATCAGTAACTCCAGTAGGAAACGGTGAAGTATTAAAAGAACCAATTAATGAAGTTGTTATAAAAGGTGGTAAGAAATCAAGTTACTATGGATATGGTACAGTCGTTGCAACGCCAGGAGAATGGGGATGGCCAGCAACATGTTCTTCTATATCAAGCCCATTTGGATACAGATGGGGAACTTTACATGATGCCATTGACATAGCTGGTTGTGGTTATGGTTCTAATATATTTGCAGCAAAAGATGGTATAGTAGTACAATCTTCATACAAATATGATAATGGAGAATTTATAACAATAGACCACGGAAATGGATATTATTCACTATATGCTCATCTCGTATCAGGATCAAGAAGAGTTAAAGTTGGTGACTATGTAGTAAAAGGACAAGTTATAGGAAGTATGGGAAGAACAGGTGCAGCAACAGGTGTGCATGTACACTTTGCCATCTGGAGAGGATATCCATATCGTGGAGGAACTCCTCTAAATCCATTAGCGTTCTACTAAAATGAAAGTTAAAACAATAGCTAGTGGTTCAAAAGGAAATTGTTCAATAGTCTTATGTAATAATACAAATATAATTATAGATATGGGAATTTCCTACTTAACTCTGAAGAGGAGTTTAGAAGAAAATTCCCTTTCTTTTGAACAATTTTCTGGAATTTTAATTACACATAGTCACAAAGATCATATAAATGGTTTAAAATCTTTAATAAAGCATACTAATCTAGTCGTATATATTCCAGAAAAGATGTATCCAGATTTAGAAGAAATAGTACCACTACATCGGTGCAAATTTATTGAAGATAAATTTGAAATTCAAGATGTAGAAGTAGAATTAATTCATACTTCACATGATGCTCCTTGCTCTGTAGGATATATTATCTCATTCGATAATAAGTCATTAGTTTATGTAACAGATACTGGTTATATTAATAGAAAATACTTAGCTAAAATGGTTAATATGGATATTTATGTAATAGAAGCAAATCATGATGAAATAATGTTAATGGATGGTCCATATCCAAGATTCTTAAAAGAAAGAGTAATTAGTGATAAAGGGCATTTGTCTAATAAGACAACAGCAAAGTATTTAAAAAAAATAATTGGAAAAAACACTAAATGTATTATTTTGGCACATCTAAGTGAAAAAAATAATACAGAAGAAAAAGCTCTAGAAGCAGTCAGAGAAGAGTTGGATAATAATTCAATTAATGTAATAGTAGCAAGACAAAAAGAAGAAAGTCCAATGATAGAGGTATAATATGATTAAAATAATTACAGTTGGTACAATAAAAGAAAAATATTTAAAAGACGCGATAGAAGAATATCGAAAAAGATTAAGAAGATATATAGACATAGATATAATAGAAATAAAAGATGAAGGTTTGTTGCCTCCTCTTCAAGCAATGGCAAAAGAAGGCGAAAAAATCATAAAATATTTAAATGAAAAAGATTACATTATTACATTAGAAATAGAAGGAAAAGAGTTAACATCAGAAGAATTATCTAAAAAAATAGAAGAAACTATGATTATTAATAGCAATATAACTTTCATTATAGGTGGAAGTTATGGAATAGATAAAAGAATAAAAGAAAGGGCAAATTATCATTTGTCATTTTCTAAATTGACTTTTCCACACCAACTTTTTAGAGTATTGTTATTAGAACAACTTTATAGAGCATTCAAGATAATAAATAATGAAAGTTATCACAAATAAAGAGAAAAGAGGAAGAATATGATTGGTAATAACTGGGATAGTTTGTTAAAAGAAGAATATCAAAAAGAATACTTTAGAAATTTAATGGATTTTGTTAAGAAAGAGTATAAAACAAAAACTATATATCCAAAACAAAGCGATGTGTTCAATGCTTTTCGTTATACAGATTTTAATGATGTGAAGGTAGTAATATTAGGACAAGATCCATATCATGGACCTAATCAAGCAGAGGGATTATCATTTTCTGTAAGTAATGAAGTATTAAAACCTCCTTCTTTAAAAAACATTTTTAAGGAACTAGAAAATGATTTAGGAATACCATTTCCTAAACATAATTCGTTAAAACCATGGGCAAAAGAGGGTGTATTACTATTAAATGCTGTATTAACAGTAGAGGCACATACACCAACATCACATAAAAATCATGGTTGGGAACAGTTCACAGACCAAATAATTGAACTAATCAATAATAAAACTACACCAGTTGTATTCATACTATGGGGAAGTTATGCAAGAGCCAAGAAAAAATTAATTACAAACCCTATTCATTGTGTAATTGAATCAGCACACCCATCTCCATTTTCTGCATATAATGGCTTTTTTGGAAGTAAACCATTTTCTAAAACAAATGATTTTTTGAAGAGTAAAGGATTAAAAACAATCGATTGGAGAGTTGAATAACTCTCTGTTTTTTTATTAAACTTAAAAAGTTATAATCTTTTTCTAAAGTATTATTGTTTTGTTTTCTTTTAATAGTTTGTTTGATATAATAATAATGAGGTGGTATGATGATAGAAGTAATTTTAGGCTGTATTGTTTTAGTCGCTTTAATTGCTATTGTTTTTATTTTATATCATAATAAATTTAGGATTTCTATTGTAAAAATGGAAGAAGCAGAAAATAATATAGATTTATTTTTACAAAGAAAATTAGATTTATTAAAAAGAGCAAAACAAGTAATTATAAAAGAGCTAAAACTAGAAGATTTTTTAGAGCAATTAGATAGTGATAGAATAAATGATTTGAATCACTTTGAGTTAAATGATTTACTAAAAAAAAGTTATAATGAATTATTTAAAATATTAGATGATAATGAAAAACTATTTAAGAGTGAGTCATTAACCCATATTATCGAAGATTTAAATACCAATGAAATTGATTTAGTTGCTGCAATCAAATTTTATAATGATACAGTTGTCACTTTTAATCAACTTATTGTCACTTTTCCATCTAATATTATTCGATTGTTCTTTGGATATAGGAAAAAGGAATTTTATAATCACGAAAAAAGAGAAATTTATGAGATTTTGAAAGATAATTAGAAAGAAGGGTAAATATGTCATTTATTGATACTATAAAGACACGTGCTAAATCCAATAAAAAAACTATTGTTTTGCCAGAAACAATGGATCGTCGTATTATGGAAGCTACAGAAAAAATTCTAAAAGAAGATTTAGCAAATATTATATTAATTGGTAAAGAAGAAGAAATAGAAGAAAAAGCTAAAGGATTTGATATTAATAAGGCTACAATTATTAATCCGTTCACTTCACCATTAACAGATGAGTTAATAGAAAAATTAGTAGAAATTAGACAAAATAAAGGATTAACTCATGAAGAGGCTAAAAAACTATTATTAGAAGATTATATGTATTATGCTTGCATGTTAGTAAAAACAGGTAGAGCAGATGGAGTTGTTAGTGGAGCATGCCATTCTACAGCAAATACGCTAAGACCAGCATTACAAATAATTAAAACAAAACCTGGTACTATGCTAGTATCCGCATTTTTCTTAATGGTTGTTCCAAACTGTAATTATGGTGAACAAGGAACATTTATATTTGCAGATAGTGGATTAGAACAAAATCCAACTTCTGAAAGATTAGCTGCAATTGCAGCATCTAGTGCTGAAACTTTTCAGTTATTAGTAGAAAAAGAACCTGCGGTAGCAATGTTATCACATTCTACTATGGGAAGTGCATCTCATCCTGATGTTGATAAAGTAGTAGAAGCCGTAAAAATTGCTAAAGAAAAATACCCTCAATATAAAATTGATGGAGAACTACAGCTAGATGCTGCTATAGTTCCAGAAGTAGCTGCTTCTAAAGCTCCAGATAGTCCAGTAGCTGGCCGTGCAAATGTTCTAGTATTTCCTGATTTAGATGCCGGAAATATTGGTTATAAACTAGTACAAAGGTTAGCAAAAGCAGAAGCTTATGGACCAGTTACTCAAGGAATAGCTGCTCCAGTTAATGATTTATCTCGTGGTTGTTCAGCTGACGACATCGTTGGTGTTGTAGCGATAACTGCTGTTCAAGCACAAAATAAATAAAAAGAGAAATGATTTCATTTCTCTTTTTATTTTTTACAATAAACTTTTATTTTTTCACGACTCATCTGAATTTCTTTATCAGTCATAACACCTTGAAATCTGCTTGATTGTTTTGAATGAATTGGTAAATCTTGAATAATCTGATCTTTTTTAAGTCTATATGTAGTATCCGGATGTATGTTTCCGCTGATAAATCCTAATTTTATTCTTGATTCATTTATTTCATCATCAGTCATAATACCATCGAATCTGCTTTTCTCTTTAGAATGAATTGGTAAATCTTGAATAATTTGATCTTTTGTTAAATGATAGTAAGAAGAACTATCTTTATCAGTTTTATTTTCCAACATCTTGACATCAGAAGTACCAATAAGTTTCGAAAAATCCAATGGTTTATTTTGTGTTTTATGTGAAGAGCCAGCTGATTTATCTTCTAATAATTTAGTGTTATCTGTTTTAGAAAAGTCAAATACTTTCTTTTGGTTATGAGTTGCTTTTTTTGACTTTCTTTTCTTGCGGAATAATGATCTCTCATTATTTGTCATACAAAATGTAGTAGAATCCATTCCTTGCATGCCAGCCATTTTTAAAATTCCTTGTTGTAATGAAGATTTAAGTTCTGGATAGTTTCTAACAACATCTTGAAAAGTTTTTGATAAAACTTTTTCTAAATCTTTATGTTTAATAGTAATGTTAGCATTATTTCTTTTTCTAGATAAAAGCTTTTTCTTATTATAGTTGATAGTAACGTCATTAAAATGAAAGTTATTATCTTTAATACCTTTTAATATTTCTGCTTTTACTTGAGCAAACATAAAATTCAAAAACTTTTTCTTTTTTAAATCACTTGGTTTAAGATTATAATAGTCTTTTAGTTGTTTACAATCAAGCTTTGATAAATAATCTAACTGTTTATAAACAACATTAGAGCTTGCCAAATAAATAAGATTTACATCTTCTCCATCTTCATCTACTAAAGCTAACCTAGGTTGATTAACAACCTTTTTCTTAAAAGCTTTAGATAAAATCAAATGACTGAATTCTTCATTACTTTTATTGAGATTCATCGCAATAGATTCATAACCAATCCAACCATCAACAATACCACTAAAAATTGGAGGATGGTAAATGTGTTCTTTTAAATCCTTATCTTCCCTTACGATTTCTTGTAAAATCTGATAATATTCAAGAAGATGCTTAGAATCAGAACAAACAGTAAAAGGTTTATCATTTTTAAAATTAGTTTTTATTTCAAATAAATAAGGTAAATTCTTTTCTTCGCATTTATCTAAAAATTTATTAGCAAATTTATGAAGATATTCCAAATCTACATTGACATATAAAAAATGTTCTACATTAAAAGGAGTATGTTTAGTTTCATTATCTTGTTCATGAATTTCAACAGAATTAACACGTTGGGAATCGCTTGAAGTATCAAAAAACTTACATAAATATTGTGTTTTGCGCTTATTAGGAAATGCCGCAACAGCCTCTTTCCAAGTAGAAACATCTTTTTTATCTTTAAAATATTGTTGTAAAGAGTATAAAGGACTTGTATTAGGAATATGTGAAGTTACTAAATGCTTTTTCCAATAATTAAAAATTCTAGCATAGAATGCTTCAAACTCATCTGGAGAATAAACACTACTACCAGTTGCATAAACATTATCCATATTTCCTTTATACTTAGAATCCAAAAAATTGTGATTGGCATAAGCTTCAATCAACTTATCAAAGTTCGCTTCATCAAGAATTGGATTTTGAATTTTTTTGTAAAAGTCTTCTAAATTAGTTGTCATAAAAATCCCCCTATAAATAACGCGTATATACTACCATAAAAAAAAGAAAATGTCAATTTTATGTAGGTTGTACATTTTCTACTTTAGAATCAAAAACGTTTTGATTGGAATCACTTGGTTCCGTTCCTTTAATAAAATACATCATCTTTTTTTTCTTATCTGTATCTGTTGCTAAACGCCCAGAAATAGGTTCTACTAGTACTGCAGAAACATTTTTTGGCATATCATACCATTCATCACCAGGAGTAATATTTCTTTCATAATATTCAATTGATTTATACCATATATCTTGGGCATATTTATATTCACTAGTTTGTAAAGTTTGGTTATCATCATATCCAACCCAAACGGCACAAACAATATTGTTATTAAATCCAATATTCCAATTGTCGGTTTCAGTGGTTCCACTTTTTAATGCGTATTTATGTGTGAGTTTTGGAGCAAGTCCAATAGCAGTAGGATAATTATAATCAATATAATCACTATCATACGTAGCAGTTAAAAGGTTATTTAAAATAAAAGTAATACTTGGATTTAATACAGCTTCTTTAGAATTTTTTGCTTCATATAAAACAGTACCATCTGAATCTTCAACTCTTTCAATAAAATGTGGACTAACTTTATTGCCTAAATTTGCAAAAGCAGAATAACCAGCAGCCATTTCTAATATATTTATTTCGTTGGTTCCTAAAGGAAGAGACGGAACATTCTCTAGTTTGGAAGTAATACCAACACGACGAGCTACATTGATGAGTGCATCTCCACCTAAAAATAGATGAGTTTTAACAGCATAAATATTTTCAGAGTAAGCAATTGCTGTTCCCATAGATATTGGCTTGTTCCCATAAGTTTTATTATAGTTCTGAGGAGTATAATCTTCTTGGTCGTTGAAAACAAAAGTTGTTTCTTCACTAGTGAATGAAGAACTAGCTGTAAAACCGTTTTCTAGAGCGGCATAATATAAATAGGGCTTCATAGTAGAGCCGACTTGTCTTAAAGAGTCAGTAGCTCTATTAAAAGAAGATTCATTATAATCTTTACCGCCAATCAAAGCTAAAACTCCACCAGTATCAGGATTCATTAGCACCACAGATGTTTGTATTTTAGAATCATCAGGAATAGATTCTTGAATATTTTCTTCAACTTTTTTTTGCAAATCTAAATCTAAATTAGTATAGATTTTTAAACCACTAGTATCAGAATAAGATTTAGGTATACTATCTATAGATTCTAACTCATCCATAACAGCATCATGATAATACATGACAGTGGTAAGATCATCTCTTTCTTTTTCTCCTAAAAATTTCAATTCCTCATTATATGCTTTGTCCTTTTCTGATTCTGTAATAATATCATTTTCTACTAGTAATTTTAAAATGAGGAGTTGTCTTTCCTTCGCAGCATCAAAATCAACTAAAGGAGAGAAGTTAGAAGGTGATTTAGGTATACCAGTTAACATTGTTGCTTCAGCTAAGCTTAAATCTTTTGCACTTTTTCCAAAATAATAATTACTAGCGTTTTCAATTCCATACATGCCATGACCATAGTTAATTGTATTAAGGTATCCTTCTAATATTTCATCTTTTGAATAAGTAGATTCAATTTTTATGGTATACCACATTTCATCCCATTTTCTTTTCCAAGTTTTATCAAAAGATAAAAATAAATTTTTTGCATATTGTTGAGTGATAGTAGAAGCACCCTGTCTTGTGGCACCACTAGTTAAGTTGATATAAAAGGCTTTTAAGATTCTTAAAAAGTCAAAACCATGGTGTTTATAAAAATTTTTATCTTCGGTATATATAGTAGCATCTACTACATAAGAAGAAATGACATCAAGAGATACCCATTCTTTTTCGTCGTTACCTTGAAAAAAAACTTTCTCATTATTATCATATAAAAAAACACTATTAGCAGTATTTATCACAACTTTAGGTGAAAAATGGACATATATTTTAATTCCTAAATAACAAAGAATACCAGCAATGAAAAATACTATTAATACTTTCCCTATTTTTTTTAAAAAGTGCATGGAATCATTCCTTTCTTTTACTAGTATTTAACATAAAAAATAAAAGTATGTAAAAAAGCAAAAAAATATCAATTTTCAAATTCTAAAAATAATAGGAAAATAAGTACTTTTATGTTATAATCTAAACTAGAAATTGAAAGGGATGAAATTATGTCAAAGATTAACATAAAAGTAACTTTAACAACGCCATTAAAAACCATTGATAATACATATAAAGCAATATTTCATCCTGAATTACAACAAATAGTATATTTAGAAGATGATAAAACTAAAACCACTATTGAGTTAAAAAATGTAAAACTCCGACGTGAGAATAAAGAATTGCAGATAGAATATCCATTTGAGAGGCAGAATGTTACTCAAGGGATAATAAAAGTGAAAGAATTAAATAAAAAGTTATTAGTTAATATAAAAACAATCGAAGTAATACAAAAGAATAAAAATATAGAGATAGAATATAAATTAGAAGATGAAAAGTATAAATATAAATTAGAGGTGATAGAATGAGTATAATAAAAAAATTAAATGAAGATATAGAAAAATTAGTAGAAAAAGCAGGGTATAAAGTAGAAAATCTAATCTTACAGCCATCTGGTAGAAGAGATTTGGGAGAATTTCAGTTAAATGATGCTATGACATTAGCCAAAACTTATCACAAGGCTCCAAGAATCATAGCAGAAGATATTTTAAAAGTTTTAGAACAGGATGGTAGATTTACCAATCTAAATATTGCAGGACCCGGATTTATCAACATAACTTTAACAGACAAATATTTAGGTGAATTATTAACAAAAATATATGAAGATAAGAACTTAAATATTGATAAAAGACCAAAAAAGAAAATAGTTTTAGACTATGGTGGAGCTAATGTTGCCAAAGCATTACACGTAGGTCATCTAAGAAGTGCAAATATTGGCGAAGCACTAAAACGATTAGCTATCCTAATTGGTTATGAAGTAGTAGGAGATGCTCATCTAGGAGATTATGGTAGGCCATTAGGATTAGTTGTTTTAGAAATAAAAAAGAGATATCCTAATCTTCCTTATTTTGATGAATCATACACAGGAGATTTTAGTGAAATAGATCTTCCTGTTACGAATAGCGATTTAGAAGAAATTTATCCATATGCTTCTAATAAATCAAAAGAAGATGAAGAATATCTAGAGGAAGCAAGAGCTATTACATTTAAAATCCAAAACCACGAAAGAGGATACTATAACTTGTGGAAAAAAGTAGTAGAAATTTCAAAACAAGACATTAAACAAGTTTATGATATGTTAAATGTAAATTTTGAATTATGGTTAGGTGAAAGTGATGCGGCTGAATATTTACAGGAATTAGATGAGATATATGAAAAAAGTAACGTCTTAACAGAGAGCGAAGGAGCGCAAATCATTGAAGTAAAAGAAGAAACTGACACATCTCCAATGCCACCACTTTTATATAAACGTTCCAATGGAACAGTTTCTTATGAAACTACAGATTTAGCAACCATACTTCAACGTCAAAAAGAAATAAATCCTGACGAAATATGGTATTGTGTGGATGCAAGGCAAAGTTTACATTTTGATCAAGTATTCCGTGCTGCTAGAAAAGTAAAATTAGTAGAAGATAGAGTTGGATTAGAACATATTGGTTTTGGTACCATGAATGGTAAAGATGGCAAACCATTCAAAACTAGAGATGGTGGAGTAATGAGTTTAAAAGGATTAATTAATCTAGTAGAACAAGAGACGAAAAAAAGAATTAATCCAGATACATTTGAAGAAGAAGAAAAAGAAGAAATTGCAAAAACAGTTGCTATAGCAGCTTTAAAATATGCTGATTTGTTACCATTTAGAGGAACAGATTATATTTTTGAACCAGAAAAGTTTGCAGATTTAGAAGGAAAAACAGGACCATATCTTTTATATTCTACAATTCGTATGAAGTCATTATTAACAAAAGGCTCAAATTTAGAATTAGGTAAAATAACTAAATTTAAAACAGAAACAGAAAAAGATATAGCTTTAACTATATTAAGATTACCAATTGTATTAAATAAATCACTAGACTCTAGAAGTTTAAATGATATAACAGAATATATTTATAAACTAACTTCTTTATATAACAAATTCTATGCTGAAAACAAAATTTTAACAGAAGAAGATAAAGAACTTCAAAAATCTTGGTTAACTTTAACAAAAATTGTTTATGATATAAACATGACTTTATTAGACGTTTTAGCAATCAAAGTTCCAGAAAAAATGTAAAAAAAGTGTTGCATGTCTAATAGATATATGTTATAAGTTTATTGGTAATTTTTTTACCATAACAAATTATAAATTTTAGCATATAATGTTTTTGAATATAGGAGGGCATTATGAGTCTTAGTAAAATGAAAAAAGAAGATTTAGAATTATTATCAAATAAGGATATTACTAATTTGATATTAGAAGAAAGTAAAAAACCAATTAATACTGCTGAATTGTTTAAAAAAATCATTTCATTATTAGAATTACCAGATAGTATTTTTGAAACAAAAATTGGAGATTATTATACTGCGCTTTCTACAGATAAAAGATTTATTCTTTTAGATGATGGAACATGGGACTTAAGAAGTCATCACACATCAGATAAAGTTGTTAAAGTTACAGAAGATGAAGAGGATGATGATGATTCAGAAAATGAACCAGAAAAAGAAGAGATAGACGATATTGATGAAGATAATTATGATGATACTGATGAAGAATATGACGAAGATGCAAATGAAGAATTAAAAGATTTAGTGGTAATTGATGAAGATGAATTAGAACTAGAACAATAATCTAGTTTTTTTCTTAATAAAATTATGTTATAATACCAGTGATTACCAAGAAAGGGTGAGAACATGATAGAAAGGTTAGAAGCTACATTAGAAAAATATAATTATTTACAAGAAGAATTAACAAAACCAGAAATTTTAAGTGATATAAAAAAGACAAGAGAATATTCAAAGGAAATGGCTTCACTAGAAGATGTTGTCAATTGCTACAAACGATATAAAAAAGTACTAGAAGAAATAGAAAGTACAAAAGAGATGGTGAAAGATCCTGAATTAGGAGAAATGGCCAGAGAAGAGTTAAAAACACTTGAATCAGAAAAAGAGCAACTAGATGGAGAACTAGAAGTTCTTTTAATTCCAAAGGATCCTAACGATGATAAAAATGTTGTTATTGAGATTCGTGGAGCTGCTGGCGGAGATGAAGCGAATATTTTTGCCGGAGATTTGTTTAGAATGTATACTAGATATGCCGAAAAAAAGGGATTCTCTTATCAAGTATATAACTCTGTAGATGGTACCGCAGGAGGATTCAGCCAAATTGAATTCATTGTGAAAGGAACAAATGCTTATTCTTTATTGAAATATGAAAGTGGATCGCACAGAGTGCAACGCGTTCCAGTAACAGAAGCCAATGGTAGACTTCAGACTTCTACTGCTACAGTACTAGTAATGCCAGAAGCAGATGAAGATATTGAGATAGAGATAAACCCTAATGATTTAAGAATAGATATCTATCGTTCTAGTGGCTGTGGTGGACAAGGAGTTAATACTACTGATTCAGCAGTAAGAATTACCCACTTGCCTACGAATACAGTAGTAACTTGTCAAAATGAAAGAAGTCAAATTCAAAATAAAGAACAAGCTATGAAAGTTTTAAAAACAAGACTTTATGAAATGCAATTAAGAGAACAGCAAGAAGCGGCAGGAGCTGAAAGAAGAAGTAAAATTGGAACTGGTGATCGTGCCGAGAAAATCAGAACTTATAACTATCCACAAAATCGTGTAACAGATCATAGAATTGGTTTTACAACTAAAAATTTGGACCGTGTTATGGATGGAGACTTAGATGATGTTATAAATGCATTGATTCAAGAAGACCAAAAACGAAAATTACAAGGAGAAACAGAAGATTAATGACAGTAGAGGATCTTCTGTTTTTTGCAAAAGGACATATCCATTCCGACTATGCAAAGATATTAATTGCTGAACTATTAAATTGTAATCCATTAGAGTTGTTAAATCATTTAGAAGAAAAAGTTGAAGATGAAAAAGTAGAAATAATAAAAAAAGAAATATTTGCTTTAGAAAATAACAAACCACTCCAATATGTTTTAGGAAATGTAAATTTTTATGGAAATAAATTTTATATAGATGAAAGAGTGTTAATTCCTAGATTTGAGACTGAAGAACTTGTGGAAAATACAGTAAAATACATTAAACAGTTTTTCACAAATCCTGTGGATATTATAGATTTAGGATGTGGGAGTGGGGTTATTGGTCTTACTTTAGAAAAAAAAGTTTCCACAGATTCTGTGGATTTAGTAGATATTAGTAAAGAGGCTTTAGAAGTATCCAACATAAACTGTGAAAATTTAAAATCCAATGCAAAAATTATTCAAAGTGATATGTTTGATTGTGTGGATAAAAAATATGATGTAATTATTAGTAATCCGCCATACATAAAAAATAATGAAGTTATTGAAGCTATAGTTAAAAATAACGAACCTCATTTAGCGTTATATGCCGGAGAAGATGGTCTGGACTGCTATAGAAAAATTTTAAAAAGTATAAAAGAGCATATGAAAGATAAATGCTTAATTGCTTTTGAGATAGGCATGACACAAGCAAATGATTTAAAAAAATTGACTAACAAATATTTACCTGATGCTAAGATAGAAATAAAAAAAGATATGTCAGGTAAAGATAGGATGTTTTTCATTTTTTTCGGAATAAATTAGATTTTTTGAATAAAAAATCTTTTTTTTTTCACTATATAGTTGAAAGGAAGAAGAAAATGAAAAAACTAGTTATAATATTAGCAATCGTAACAACAATATTAGTAATAAATAAAGAAGAAAAAATAGTAATACCCAAAGAAGCTATTCGTTTTAGGGTAATTGCAAATAGTAATAGTGCTGCAGATCAAGGAATAAAAAAGAAAATAGTAAACAACTTAAATCAAGAAATAAGAAAAATAACTACACTAAATACATCTTTGAAAAATTCTAGAAATAATATAAAAAAGGAAATACCATCATTTGCTAAAGTAGTACATAATACATTGGCAGAACAAAATATGAATCTAGAATTTACAATCGATTATGGAATGAATTATTTTCCAGAGAAAGAGTATAAAGGAATTGTATATGAAGAAGGGGAATATGAATCTCTTGTAATAACCTTAGGTGATGGCCAAGGAGAAAACTTTTGGTGTGTATTATTTCCTCCATTATGTCTACTAGATACAAATGAGGTACCAAAAGATGTTGAATATACATCATTTGTAAAAGAGTTAATTGATAAGTATTTTTAGATAACAAGATAAATAAAATATATAAGGTGATAATATGAATAATATTCTTATATATTTTGTTATGGCAATAGGCTTAAGCATGGATGCATTCTCTTTAGCATTAGCATATGGAACTACCAAAATACCAATAAATAAAAAAGTACTTTTAAGTATAACTGTAGGAATTTTCCACTTTTTTATGCCAAAATTAGGTGCCTTAATAGGAACAGAATTATTATTAAATTACATTGCTAAAGCCAATTATTTAGTAGGAATTATATTTTTGATACTAGCTATAGAAATGCTATTATCACGGAAAGAAGAAAAAACAGGTTCTATAACTAACATGATTTCCATTATTTTATTTTCCTTTACTGTAAGTATTGATAGTTTTTCAGTAGGAATAGCTTTATCCTTAACTACCACTGATATTAACAGTCCTTGCATAATATTTGCTTTAATAAGTACTCTATTCACTTTTCTAGGTGTAGAGTTAGGAAGTAAAATTGCATATAAGTTTGAAAATAAAGCAGAATATATAGGAATTATAATACTATTAATCCTAGGAATAAAATATTTAATATTATAAAAAAACAGAAGAAAAGAAACAATATTTCTTTTCTTTTTCTTTTGACAAACAAGGGAATATTGCTTATGATATATATGAAAGGTGGCGCAATATGTTAGTAAATTTTAATGAAATGTTGATGAAAGCAAAACAAGGAAAGTATGCTGTTCCTCATCTTAATATAAATGATTTAGAATGGACAAAATATATTTTAGAAAAATGTAACGAGTTAGATGTACCAGTAATTTTAGGTGTAAGTGAAGGTGCAGCAAAATACATGGGTGGATTTAATGCAATAACAGGAATGGTAAAAGGGTTATTAAAAGACTTAAACATAACTATTCCAGTTTGTCTACATGTAGATCACGGAAGTAGTAAAGAAACATGTATAAAAGCAATTGATGCAGGGTTTACTTCAGTAATGATTGATGCATCTCGCCATGAGTTAGAAGAAAATATAAAAATTACAAAAGAAGTAGTTGAATATGCTCATGAAAGAGGAGTTAGTGTAGAAGCAGAAGTAGGGCACATTGGTGGAACAGAAGATAATATTACATCAAGTGCTACAAATGCAACTCTAGAAGATTGTATAACTTTATATGAAAACACAGGAATAGATTCTTTAGCACCAGCTTTAGGAAGTGTTCATGGTTTTTATAAAGGAGAACCAAATTTAGACTTTGAAACTATGAAAATTATCAATGAAAATTTACCTATTCCACTAGTTCTACATGGAGGAACAGGAATACCTGAAGAAAAAATAAAAAAAGCTATCTCTTGTGGAATTTCGAAAATTAACATTAACACAGACCTACAATCAGTTTGGAGTAAAGCAGTGAGAAAATTTTTAGAAGAAAATAAAGAAGTTTATGATCCAAGAAAAATTATTGGCAGTGGAGAAAGCGCAATAAAAACAAGAATTGAAGAAATAGTCACTTTATTTGGAACAAAGCGATAAAATATAGTAAAGCCACGAGGAGGTATAAAATGAAAATAATGGAGATAGAAGGCAACAGAGAATTAAATGGAACAATACGCATTAGTGGTGCGAAGAATGCTACAGTTGCATTAATACCGGCTGCAATTTTGACAGATGAGGAGGCAACTATCTGTAATGTACCAGAGATTACCGATACAGATGCATTATGCGATATATTAAATGAACTAAATGTAGATGTAAAAAGAGCAAGCGAAAGTATAGTTATTAATCCTCAAAACATGAAAAATGTAGAAATTGCAGAAAAATTTTCAAAAAAATTGCGTGCTTCTTATTATTTTATGGGTGCACTACTAGGAAAATATAAAAAAGCAGTAATGTATTTTCCAGGAGGATGTTCAATTGGTGCAAGACCAATCGATTTACATCTAAAAGGTTTTGAAGCATTAGGTGCGACTGTTAAAAATGAAAAAAATAAGTATATTGTAGAAGCAGAAGAACTTCATGGTGCAAACATTTATTTAGATATTGCATCAGTAGGAGCAACAATAAATATAATGTTAGCAGCTGTCAAAGCAAAAGGAATAACAGTAATTGATAATGCCGCAAAAGAACCTGAAATAGTAAATGTTGCTACATTCTTAAATAATATGGGAGCACGCATTAGCGGAGCAGGAACATCTACCATAAAAATTGAGGGTGTTGAAACATTACACAAATGTTTTCATGAAGTAATACCTGACAGAATAGAAGCAGGAACATACATTATTATTGGAGCTTTATGTGGAAAAAACCTAAAAATAGATAATATAATCCCAGAACATGTAGATTCTCTATTATCAAAATTAGAAGAGATAGGAACAGAGTTACAAGTAGGAACAGATTATGTAATCATTTCAAAATCTAACAATTATAAGTCAACAACTATTAAAACTTTAGTTTATCCAGGTTTCCCAACTGACTTGCAACAACCATTTACAGTTTTACTAACGCAATGTAATGGGAAATCAAAGGTAACAGAAACTATTTGGGAAAACCGTTTTATGCATATCCCATATTTAAAAGATTTAGGAGCAGATGTTACAGTAAAAAATCAAACAGCAACTATTATTGGACCAACCAAACTAACTGGAGCGTCAGTAGTTGCAACCGATTTACGAGCTGGAGCGGCTATGGTTGCTGCAGGACTATTAGCAGAAGGAACTACTACAATAACTAATGTTGAACATATATTAAGAGGCTATGAACAAATAGTAGAAAAACTAACAAGTGTTGGTGCTAAAATAAAAATAAGAGAAATATAATGAAATAGTTATATTTCTTTTTTTTATGGAGGCACAATGATAAAAAGACATTATAAATTACTTATATTTTTGTTAATTATATTTGTAATTTTCATAATTTATAAAACTAATCACTACAATTATTTTAATTACACAGCATTAGGTGATGGTTATGCACTAGGTATAAATTCTTATGGTGATCAAGGCTATGGATATAGTGATTTTCTCAGAGATAGATTACAAAAGGAAAAAAAATTAAATATATATACAAAAGACTTTGCTAATAAATATCAATCTATTAATATTTTGCAAGAAAATATAGTATCAAATAAAAAGATAATAAGCAAAGATATTGAAAAAAATATTAAGCAAACATTAAGAGAGTCTGATTTAGTTACGCTAACAATTGGTTTAAATGATCTTATTTATTATATCGCTATAACCCCTAATATGAATTATTATAAATTAGAAAAGATAATAGTTAAAATAGAAAAAGATATAAAAAAATTAATAGATGAAATAAATAAATATTATCAAAAAGAAATATATATAATAGGATATCCAGAAATTCCAGTAAAAGATAAATATACACGAGAAGGTATACAAAAAATAAATCAAGTATATATGAATTTAGATAATACTATATATATTTCGACAGATGATATAATAAATAATAATGATTTTTTATATTCTGAAAGTATTTATCCAAAAACACAGGCATATAAAAAAGTAGCCGAAAAAGTAACAAAAAAACTTGCAAATAAAAAAAATACTTGATATACTAATAACGCTAGTTTAATTACTATGATTTTTTTAAATCATGGCGGAAGGAGAGATAGTATGAAAAAAGGAATACATCCAGAAGTAAAAGATTGTACAGTAACTTGTGCATGTGGAGAAACTTTTACTTGTAAATCAACAAAAGATAGTATCAGTGTTGAAGTATGTTCTAAATGCCATCCATTCTATACAGGAAAACAAAGTAGAGCATCTCGTGCTGGACGTGTTGATAAGTTCAACAAGAAATAC
This sequence comes from Mycoplasmatota bacterium, assembly GCA_022771205.1. Lineage (GTDB taxonomy): Bacteria > Bacillota_I > Bacilli_A > RF39 > UBA660 > Faecimonas. The sequence goes on from JALFCF010000005.1 coordinate 177,922, forward strand.
GGATTTGATAAACAAGAAACTGCTGAATAATAGCAGTTTTTTATTTTTGCAAAACGTGTTATGATAAAATATATAACGGGTAGTGATGACAATATGGGAAAAATAGAAATTCATGATTTAGAAGAAATAATAAAACAAAATTATCCACCAAAATTTGTGGAAAGTTTAATCTCAGAAGTATTAATATTAAGTATGCAGGTAAAAAATGAATATCCAGACTATAGAAGTTGGTTTTTAACAACGCAAGTACCAGGGATTTATGACGGTACAAGAAATATTATTATTGCTCATATAAGAGATAGAATAGTGGGATTTATATCTTTAAAGAAAACAGCAGAAGAGAAAAAAATATGCACATTTTATGTGGAAAAAAATTTAAGAAGAAATAAAATAGGAACAGTTCTTGTGGAAAAAGCTATAGAATATTTAGAAACAGAGAAACCTTTGATTACAATACCATTAAGCAAATTAAATGAATTCACAAAAATTGGGGAAAAATATAATTGGGAAATTTCTGATATAAAAGAAAATTTGTATAGATTAAGCGACCCAGAAGTGATTGTAAATGGAGCAATTGAAACAAAAGAAAAAATAATAATTCCATCCAAAAGTATGAAGAAAACATGGAAGATATATAAGATAAGTAATCAACAGAAACTGTGGAAATATATTTTAAATAATATAAGAAAGCAAACTAAAAAGTGCAATAAGGTGTTATAATATAGCTAGGGAGAATAAGACATGAAAGAACTTGAAGAAATGACTCTGGAAGAATTAAAAGAAGTTGGAAAAGAAAAAGATATAGAAGAATATTTTAACATTTTAATGGAACTTCAAGATAACAGGCTTAGTAAAAAAGTAATAGAAAATTTAAAAGGAGAACCCATTGATAAAATTTATCGTGAATTAATGAAAGCCGAAGAAGAGGTAAGGAGTCATTCTTTATTTCCCGGAAGTCTTGTTGTAGTTTATCCCAACATAAAAGAAATGAGAAGTAAAAGTTTTAAAATTTGTGATTTTTCAGGAGCTGTAATTTCTCCAGGAAGTATATATGCTAGTTATAGACCTTTATTCGACAACATGACAACAAATGAAAGATATATTTTATCAAGAACTATAAAAGTTGAGATAGGATATAGAAATGAATTGCCAACCAACATACACGAACTGGAGGCATTAGAACAAAATATGTTTTTAGAAACGTTCAATAATGGGATAGACTTTAATCATTTTAGTATCCAAATGGGTGGACAAATAACCCTACAAAAATTAAAAAAAGAAAGAAGGAAAGTTTATGCTAAAAATAGGAATAGCAAGTGATCATAGAGGGTATACCTTAAAGGAACAACTTATTGATAGATTAATGGAAGAATATGATATTACAGACTGTGGAACTACATCTACAGAATCCGTGGATTATCCAGACTATGCATTTAAGTTAGGAAACTTAGTTGCAGATAAAGATGTGGACTTTGGAATAGCAATCTGTGGAACAGGTATAGGAATTAGTATTGCATGTAACAAAGTTAAAGGAATACGCTGTGCAAAAGTAGATACATTGGAAGAAGCAATTGCTACAAGGGTTGATAATGACTCTAATATCATTGCTTTTGGTGAAAATATGCCACTAGAAAAAGCTCTAGAATTAATAAAAACATTTATTAAAACAAATGCCTCTAATGAGGAAAAACATGTACGCCGTAGACAAAAAATTAGTGAGTATGAGGATAGATAATGTTAGGAAAGTTGTTATTATATGCTTTTGTAACAGTCGTAGTTATTTGGGCAATGGACTCAGTAAACATTAATCAAATATTTAAGAAAAATCATGTGGTACAGGCTAGAGTATTTTATTTCTTATTAGGATTATCACTAATTTATTTAGTAACTAATTTTTTAATGGATTTATTTATTTCTTCAAAAATGTTTTAAAAGAAGTATAAATCTTTTTTTTTGGTTAAAACTTATAATGAGGTGAAAAAAATGAGAAGAAGAAAATTAAAACCATATGTCCTACCAACGTTAATTGTTATAGCAATAGTCAGTGTAATGTTTGGAACAGCCACGTTAAGAACAACCTTAAAAAAAGGTAGTTCAAATGATGAATTGACTAGTTACGTAACTAACACAATATTAGAAGAAAAAGAACCAGTAATAAACGAAACAAAAATGATTATCAATCCATATACTGATACTACAGTAACTATAGGAAAAAACTATTATGATTACAAAGCAGATTCTGCAACTCAAGAAAAGTCAATTATATATCATGATAATACATACATGCAAAATTCTGGTATAGATTTTATAGGAAAAGAAAACTTCGATGTAGTTGCTATATTAGATGGTAGTGTAACAGATGTAAAGGAAGATGATACTTTAGGAAAAGTTGTGGAAATAAAACATGATAATGGATATGTAAGTATTTATCAAAGTTTATCAGAGGTAAATGTGAAAAAAGGGGATATGGTGACTCAAGGTCAAGTGATTGGAAAAAGTGGAAATAATGAGTTAGATAAAGAAATGGCAAATCATTTACATTTTGAATTATATATCAATGGCAAGGTAGTAAATCCCACACTTTACTTAAATAAGGAACTTCAAACTTCTGAAAAAAAAGAGCAATAGTCTCTTTTTTTCATAAATATAAAAAATATGAATATATTTTATTATAAATCTGAAATTTTATGATAAAATATTAATGACAGAAAAGGAAGTGACATATATGTGGGCAAAAGATATAGGAATAGATTTAGGAACAGCAAACGTTTTAATATATGTTAAGGGGCAAGGAATAGTATTAAACGAACCAAGTATAGTTGCTATAGATACAGATTCAAAAAGTGTTATTGCAGTGGGAACTGAAGCTAATGATATGTTAGGCAGAACTCCAGGAAAAGTAAAGGCTATTAAACCAATGAAAGATGGTGTTATTGCAGATTTTGAAATAACAGAAATTATGCTAAATTCATTCATAAAAAAAATAAAAGCCAAAAAACTTTTCTCAAGACCTAGAATTTTAATATGCTGTCCAACTAATATTACTCCTGTAGAAAAAAATGCTATTAAAGAAGCGGCAGAAAGAACAGGAGCCAGAAAAGTATATATAGAAGAAGAACCAAAAGTAGCAGCAATTGGTGCAGGTATGGACATTTCAAGGCCTACTGCTAACATGGTAATAGATATTGGAGGTGGAACAACTGATATAGCAATTCTATCACTAAATGATATTGTTTCTTCTACATCTGTACGTATTGCTGGAAATGTATTTGACCAAGATATTATTAAATATATAAAGGAAAAGTATAAATTATTAATAGGAGAAAGAACTGCAGAAGATATAAAAATAGAGTTTTCTAATATATTTGATCCAAATAAAAAAGAAAAATTAGAAGTAAGAGGAAGAAATCTCATTACTGGATTGCCAGACACAATAGAAATTACCCAAGATGAAACTAAGTTGGCATTAGAAGAAAGCATTCAAAAAATAGTAAAAGCAACAACAAATGTCTTAGAGCAGACACCACCAGAATTGTCTGGGGACATTGTAGAAAAAGGAATTGTACTAACTGGTGGAGGAGCCATGTTAAAAGGTTTACCAGAATTATTAGAAAAAGAGTTACAAGTTCCTATTTTAATTGCAGAGTCACCTTTAACTTGCGTAGCAGAAGGAACTGGAACTTTATTAAATAATATTACATTATTAGAAGAAGACCAATAAAATTGGTTTTTTTCTTTTCTATTAAAAATAATTCTGCTATAATTTTAATAGGAAGTGACAAGAATGAAAGAACAAATCCTAAGTGCAAGTAAAATAGTATTAATTACATTTTTATTTACAGCTTTGATTATGCCAATAATTAAAAGAATTGCTATACATGTAGGAGCCATAGATGTCCCACGTGCTGACGAAGGACATAGACATATTCATAAAAAAGCAACACCAATGTTAGGTGGCGTAGGAATATTTTTAGGCTTTCTATTTGGATATATGTTATTTGGTGAACAGAGTATTAGAATGAATTCTATATTAATTGGTAGTTTTATTATTATACTGACTGGTATCATGGATGACATAAAACCAATTAGAGCTTATCAGAAAATGATAGGGCATTTACTAGCTGCATGTATTATAGTCTTTTACGGACAAATTACATTGGATAATATTACCGCTTTTGGTTTTTCACTAGACTTTGGAATATTTGCACCATGGATTACAATTTTTTTCATTGTAGCCTGTACGAATATTATTAATTTGATAGATGGGTTAGATGGATTAAGTGGAGGAGTTTGTTCTATTTTTTATTTAACTATTGGTATTATTGGGTTTTATCAAGGCAGAAGTGGAAGTTTGGTTATGATTTTAACTTTCATTATGTTAGGTTCTACACTAGGATTCTTATTACATAACTTTTATCCTGCTAAAATATTTGCTGGTGATTGTGCAACATTCATGGGATTTATCATTTCAGTTATTACATTATTAGAATTCAAAGGACCAGCACTAACTTCATTCTTTGTCCCTGTTATGATTTTAGGAATACCTATTTTAGACACATTATTCGCTATCATAAGAAGATTATTAAAAGGCCAACCACCATTCCAAGCAGACAAAAAACATTTACATCATCAATTACTAGGTATGAATTTTTCTCAAAGAACCACAGTTTTAATTATCTATGGTATAAACTTATTGTTTGCAGCTGCATCTATTCTTTATACAATTAAAGATCCAGTTTTAGGAAAAATAATATATATTATCATATTTATTATTGTATTATGGTTTGTATTACATACAACGATAATATCAGATAAAACTCCAACAAGAACGAAACAAATAGAAGAAAAAATATCTTTCTTTAACAGAAAAAGAAAGAAGTCCTAAAAACTGCTAATTCTAGCAGTTTTTTTTCGAATACACATTGGCAAAATTTGGAAATAAAATATAAGGAGATTAGTATGATAAATTTTATAATTTGTGAAGATGAACCAGAATTGTTAAAAGAATATAAATATCAAATTGACAAATTTATGATGAAATATGATATAGATTATAAAACTCATATGTTTACTAGTTATGATAGCAAATGGGAGAAAAGTGTCCGAAAAATAAAAGGGTTTAAAGTATATTTATTAGATATAAAAACAGCAAATGGTTCAGGAATCAATGCTGCAAGACAAATTAGAGAAGAATATGATGATTGGGTATCTATGATTATTATGATTTCAGGATATGCAGAGTATAAGTATGAAGCACTAGGAAAAAGGTTGATGCTAGTAGATTTTATCAATAAATTAGATTGTTCTGAACAGAAGTTACAAGACGCATTATTGATCTGTTTGAAACATTATGATAATAAATATAAATGCTTGAGATATACATACAAAAATATCGCCTATAATGTAGAATTCAGAAGTATTATAAAAATAGAAAAAGAAATGGATAGCAAACGTTGTATAATACATGCAGAAGAAGGAGATTATCCGATTAAAGGAACTTTAAATGAAGTGTTACAAAAACTAGACAAAAGATTCTTTAAATGTAATAGATCTATAGCAATCAATGTAGAACAAGTACAATATTATAATTTGGGTAAAAATGTAGCTGTTCTCAAAAACGGAGAAGAATTTAAAGATGTATCAAGAAACAAAAAGAAGGAGATGTTTAACCATGTTAGAGGTGTTGGCTAGAATTTTTTGTGCTCTAATAATAACTATCACGGGTACCCATGTTATTAATAGTATTACTAAAAAGGAAACCAAAATAATCAACTATAATAAAAATATTATTGCAATTTTAGCCACATCATTATGTATAGGATATCTATACAAAATTGATTATACAGGATTGGCAACAATTGTTATTTATTTGTTATACATAATAACATATAAGTTTATATATAAATTATCGATAGAAGAAGCTACTATAAGTAGTGCATTATTTATGGTTATATTAGCTTTAGCTGATGTATTAACATCATTAATCTTTATGAATTTTTATCCTGCTAATATAATTAGAGCAAATAGTTTGTTTTTCGTCTTATCTAATATAACAGTAAGTATAATAACTATTTTGTTAATCAAAGTAAAATGGATAAATATTACTTTAAATAAATTTTATTGTGGTTGTGTACATAAACAATCAATTACAAATATCATATTTTTTTCATTACTAATTATTGGATTTAGCTATTTAATTTATAATATAGGTTTATCTAAAATATTTAGTAAAGAATATTTAATAAATTTCATTGTTTTGATTATTTATATTATTATTACGTATATATTTATAGGAAACCAAAATAAATACAAAAAATTAGAAACAGAATATGATACTTTGTTTAAATATATACAAACATTTGAAGATTGGATAGAAAAAGAACAATTAAATCGTCATGAATATAAAAATCAACTAGCCGTCCTTAGATGTTTAACTAAAGATAAGAAAGTAAAAGACAAAATAGATGAAATTCTAGAAGATAATATTAATATTGAAGGACAAGAGGTAACAAATTTCAAAAATCTTCCAAAAGGAGGACTTAAGGGTTTGATGTATTATAAAGCAGCAATTGCTCAAAAACAGAAGATTCATTTAACTACAGATGTGTGTATAGAAAAAAACTGTGTATTAACTAAATTGTCAGAAAAAGAGATACGAATTTTATGTAAATTAATAGGAATATATTTTGATAATGCTATAGAGGCTGCCGTTGAAAGTAGAAAGAAAAATATAACTATAGAAATATATGAATTAAAAGATAGAGTGAATTTTATATTCTCTAATACTTTTAAAAAACATAAAAATATGCAGGATAGAAATAAAAAGGGAGTATCTTCTAAGGGAGAAGGTAGAGGAAATGGTTTATATTTTGCCAATAAACTTATAAAGGAAAATAGTTGGATAGAAGAAAAGCAGGAAATCATAGACAATTATTATGTTCAACAAATATCTGTAAAAACAAAAAAATAAAAAGGAGTTTAATCTTTAAAAACTCCTAACATATTTGGTTCCTCCATTAACCATACAATGCATCCAGTACTAGCAGCCCCAGTTACCAACATTGCAACTGCCATTAACAATTGTGATATTCTTTTTTTCATAATTTTCTAATACACTCCTTTACTAAAATAATATATTAAATATTCTTTTGAATATTTAACGTCTTATAATTATTGTATGGCTGTTTAAACAGCCTATAAGTAATAGGACTAATGATTATCGCTTGAATAATTAAAGCGGATAAAAAAATAGGTGTCCAATACTCACTTTTTAATAAGATAATTATTGATGTATAAATAAAACCAATCATAACAGTAATAATTTTACGAATGATTCTCTTTTTTTTATTTGAAAGAGGTCTTTTTTTTGTATCAGCTGGTGCAAAAAGTAAATAGTGGAAGATACAAATTGCACAAATACCATATACAAAAGTGTTTGATAATTGAAAGTGAAACAACAAAAATGGTATCACAATAAAGTTAAAAGTAGAAAATAATAAGCACTGATAACTTTTTTCAGCATGAAATCCGAAACCGGTATAACGAATGACGTTAAAAAAAATAATAATTAATAAAAATTCTTTTAACATATTTAAAATAATTGCTAAAGAAGTTAATATTATTAATTTTGATATTGTAAGATAAAGTCCTTCTAAACCGTATTTTATCCTTTTTTTGTCGTAGTTAGAAATGGATTGGTATTTGCATATAAATTTCATACTATTATCCAAAAATAATTGTTTCATAGACAATCACCGTAACCTCTAACAAGTTCATTATAATAATTAAATTAACTTTAAAACAGAAAAATCCTTAAATAGCATAAAAACAGCATATTTTTGTCGAATTTTGTCGAAAAATAGTAAAATAATACCAAATAAGTATAGTAAGAATACAATTAGAGGAACTTTTATCAAAAAAATAACAAAAATTGGTATTATTAAAACACCAAGAAGATATTGGTAAGTAATTGGTAGAAATGAGGTGTAAGCAAGATGGTTGGACGCGTAAAGTGGTTCAATAACGAAAAGGGTTATGGCTTTATCGAATACAAAGAAAATGAAGATGTATTCGTTCACTATTCTGCAATAGAATTAGAAGGTTATAAAACTTTATCAGAAGGACAACTAGTAGAGTTTAAGTTGGTAGAAACAAGCAAAGGATACCAAGCCTTAAATGTACAATTAGTTAAAGAAACTGCCACTGTTAAATAGTGGTTTTTTTTTGAAAATTATGCTATACTACAAATATAAGGAGGTGATAGTATGGAAATTATTATTCATGGAGATAAACTAAAAGTTACTGATGCTATGAAAGAATATATTGAAGAGAAACTAGAAAAGCTAAATAAGTACCTAGAAAATAGCGAAAATGTTCGCGCATCTGTCATAGTTAAAGTAAAAAATCATGAACAACGAGTAGAAATTACCATACCACTAAAGGCATTTATTTTAAGATCTGAAGAATCTAAAGATGACTTCTATGCAGCTGTTGATAAAACAATTGATAAATTAGAAAGGCAAATCAGAAAAAATAAGACGAGAATTATGTCTAAACAAGTAAAGACAAATAGAGATTTTTCTATGTCTGCATTTGCTGATGAGGAAGAATCAGATGATAAAAAGATCTTAAAGAGAAAGAAAGTTGAAGTAAAACCAATGAATGAAGAAGAGGCAATACTTCAAATGGAGCTCTTAGGTCACCAATTCTATATGTATAAGGACAGCGATACAGACCAAGTTGCAGTCGTATATAAGAGAACTGACGGAAACTATGGTGTAATCGAGTCTGAATAACAAGAAAAAGGAAGAATAATCTTTTATTCTTCCTTTTTTTTTGATAAAATAAATAGTTAAGGAGATGTCAGAATGAAATTATTAAGAAAAATTTTTGATCATGAATATAAAGAATTAAAAAGATTTACAGTTTTGGCAGATAAAATTATGGATTTAGATGAAGAATATTCTAAATTAACTGATACAGAATTAAAAGCTAAAACTGAAGAATTTAAAGAAAGATTACAAAATGGAGAAACACTAGAAGATATTTTAGTGGAAGCTTTTGCAACAGCAAGAGAAGCATCTTTTCGTGTTCTAGGAGAAAAGCATTTTTATGTCCAAATTCTTGGTGGTTTAGCAATTCACTATGGTAATATAGCAGAAATGAAAACTGGTGAAGGAAAAACATTAACTTGTGTACTTCCTGGTTATTTAAATGCCTTAACTGGAGAAGGAGTACATGTCATTACGGTTAATGAGTATTTAGCTGGACGTGATGCACAATGGATGGGAGATATTTATCGCTTTTTAGGTTTAACTGTTGGTGTTAATACTAGAGAGTTAAGTGCAAAAGAAAAACAAGAAGCTTACAACTGTGATATCTTATATTCTACAAACAATGAAATCGGATTTGATTATTTGAGAGATAACATGGTAATTAGAAAAGAAGATCGTGTTCAAAGACCTTTAAACTTTGCAATTATTGATGAAGTTGACTCTGTTCTAATTGATGAAGCTAGAACACCATTAATCATTTCAGGTGGACAAATGAATAGTGCCAACTTATATTTGGATGCAGATCATTTTGCAAAAGGTTTAAAAGTAGAAGATGATTATGTATATGATGAGAAAACAAAAGCGGTAACATTAACTGAAAAAGGTAGTGAAAAAGCTGAAAAATCATTCCATGTAAAAAATCTATATGATATTGAAAATGCATCTTTAGTACATTATATTAATCAAGCATTGCGCGCAAATTATGCAATGAAAAAGGATGTTGACTATGTAGTACAAGATGATGAAGTAGTAATTGTTGATCAATTTACTGGACGTTTGATGAAAGGTCGTGCATATTCAGATGGTCTTCATCAGGCTATAGAAGCAAAAGAAGGAGTAACTATCAACCAAGAAACAAAGACTTTAGCAACAATAACTTTCCAAAATCTATTTAGAATGTATAAAAAATTATCTGGTATGACAGGTACTGCTAAAACCGAAGAAGAAGAATTTAGAAATATCTATAATATGTATGTTATAGAAATACCAACCAACAAAGAAGTAGTTCGTATAGATGCACCAGACTTGGTATATGCCACTAAAGAAGCTAAATACAAAGCAATCATACAATTTGTTAAAGAGCGCTATGAAAAAGGACAACCAGTTTTAATTGGTACAATTGCCATCGAAACTAGTGAATTGATTAGTGATTTGTTGAAAAAAGCACATATCCCACATGAAGTGTTAAACGCTAAAAATCATGCTCGTGAAGCAGAAATTATTTCAAAGATAGGACAACAAAAATCAGTTACAATTGCAACAAATATGGCAGGACGTGGTACAGATATTAAACTATCTGATGATATTAGAAAACTAGGTGGACTTTGTGTAGTAGGTACAGAACGTCACGAATCACGTCGTATTGATAATCAGTTACGTGGTCGTTCTGGAAGACAAGGAGACCCAGGATATACTCAATTCTTTGTATCTATGAAAGATGATTTGATGGTTCGCTTTGGTTCTGATAGAATTGGCGAAATGATGAAATCCATGGGACTTGGAGAACAAGCTATACAAAGTAAAACATTTACAAGATCTATTGGTACTGCTCAAAAACGTGTAGAAGGAAATAACTTTGATATTCGTAAACAATTATTACAATATGATGATGTTATGAATGATCAAAGAGAAATTATGTATGCCAAAAGAAATAGAATTTTAGATAGTGAATCAATTCATGAAATGGTTCTAGATACTTTCCGCCACCACATAGAAGATTTAGTGAAATCACATTTAGCTCCAGAAGGTATTTTAGGAAAGCAAGACTATGAAGAAATAGCAGAGTATGTAAATGAAAACTTACTTAAGAAAGACATAAAGATATCTGATATAGAGGGATTATCAGAAGAAGAGACAATCGACATATTAGTAAAGAAACTTACAGAAGAATATGAAGAAAAAATAAAAGAAATTCCACAAGAAGTAACAGACGAATTTGAAAAAGCAATTACATTACAAGTAGTAGACAATTACTGGATGGAACATATCAATACTATGTCCCACTTAAGAGAAGGAATTCACTTAAGAGGTTATGCTCAAGAAGATCCATTGCGTGCTTATACTATGGAAGGATACGACATGTTCGATGAGATGTTGCAAAAAATTGATAAAGATGTAACAACATTCTTATTAAGAGCAGAAATAAGACAAAATATAGAACGAAAAGAAGTAGCGAAAAAGAAAATAACTAACGAAGGTGGAAAAGAACCGGCAAAAAAAACGCCAAAAAGAGTAAAAAAAATTGGTCGAAATGATCCTTGCCCATGTGGAAGTGGACGCAAATATAAACAATGTTGTGGTAAATAAGCCTGCAAACCCGCATAAAATAAGGGATTGCGGGTTTTTCTATGATTCCACATTTTGGGTAATTTTTGGAGTGTCCATTGTCTTAGATACGTTTTAGATACGTTATAAAATCCTTGTAAACCCTTATAAAACAAGGAAAAAACGTATGTTAGAGTGTAATTTTCAAATTGAATATAAAACGTATCTAAAACGTATCTAAAATGTAATTTGTTACTCAAAAGTTGTAATATCAAAAATATTAGAATAGATATATGGTATAATTATATAGAAGAAAAGTGGTGATATTCTTGGAGAAAAGTAATTATTTAAAAGATAATAAAGAGTTATTAAAAGAATATGATTATGATAAAAATACTGAGTTTGATTTGAATACACTTACTTTAGGTTCTGATAGAAAAGTATGGTGGATGTGTTCAAAAGGTCATAGTTGGCAAGCAGGAATTGGCAGTAGACATCGGTCTGATGCTGGTTGCCCTATATGTGCAAATTTACAAGTGTTAAAAGGTTATAATGATTTGGAATCTCAATGTCCTAGAGTGGCAAAAGAATGGAACTATGAAAAGAATAATTTCAATCCTGATGAAATAGTTTATGTTTCTAATAAAAAGGTTTGGTGGAAATGTGAACTTGGTCATGAATGGGAAACTGTAATAAAAAATAGAACGAAAGAAAACGGAACTAATTGTCCATATTGCGCTAATCAAAAAATATTAGCTGGTTATAATGATTTAGCTACTGAGAATCCTGATTTAGCAAGTGAGTGGAATTATGAAAAGAACGACTTCAACCCAAAAGAGATAGGTTCAAAATCTAAAAAAAGTGTATGGTGGAAATGTAAAAACGGACACGAGTGGCAACAAGTAATTGAAGTAAGAAATCGTGGAATAGGTTGTCCTTATTGTAATGGAAAGAAAATTACTAAGGGAGAAAATGATTTGCTTTCAAAGTATCCTAGAATTGCAAAAGAATGGGATTACACAAAAAATGATGAAATGCCAGATGAGGTATTTCCTAGCTCTAGTAAAATGTTCTGGTGGATATGTCTAAAAGGGCATAGTTATAAACAAACAGCAGGAAACAGGATACAAAATCATGGATGCCCAATATGTAGTAAAGAAAGAGTTACATCTTTTCAGGAAAAAATTGTATTCTATTACGTTAAGAAATACTTTTCTGATACTGTAGATAATTATAAAGTTAAAGAATTAGGTAAAAGAGAAATAGATATATTTATTCCAAGTATCAATGTAGGTATAGAATATGATGGTGGTTATTATCATATAGATCCAAAGAACGATATTGAAAAAGATAAGATTTGTGATAATTTAGGAATAAAGTTATATAGAATTAGGGATAACAAATGTGCAAAAATTAATTCAACAAGTATATGTTATTATAGAAAGAATAAATCTACTGAAGATTTAACATCAATTATAATTAAACTGTTAAATGATTTAGGAGTTAAAAATATTGATATAGATATAGATAGGGACTTGAACAACATATACTCAGAAATAGAGTACATAACAAAAAAAGAATCTCTAGCAACAAAATATCCAGAGATTGCAAAAGAATGGAATTATGAAAAAAATGGTAATTTTAAACCTGAACATATAGCACCTAAGAGTAGTAAAAAAGTATGGTGGAAATGTATAAAATGTGGACATGAATGGATAACCGATCCAAACCATAGATCTAGAGGACAAGGATGCCCCAAATGTTATAAGGAGAAAACAAAACATGAATAGTAAAATAATATATTCTTTTCAAACGTCAAAGAAGATTTTATGTGCTGAAATTAATAATATTTTAGATAATAATACTATTGATAATAAAGAGGAGTTGTTTAGAAAAATTGGTGATACACTGAACTGGGTTTATGTTTGCTTAGAAAAAGTGAAAATTGATAATAATTCAGAATATAGTTCTTATGTATCAGCATTCAAAGGGGCATCAAATATACATAAACATTCAAAAAAGGAAGTTGATTTTGATAATTTTATTAATTGTAGTTTGCTTCCATGTACTTTGCCTGCAATTTTATCAGATAGAGGAATTTTTTGTTGGCGAGAGATGAATGAAAAAATTATAGATAGTGAAGATCAAGTGAAAAATTATAATAAATATTTAGCTAATAAAGATGTTATAGATTCACTTAATAAAATAGAAAAAATAATAATAGAATTAAATAGTAATTTACAATAGATAAATAGTTACTTAAAAATTGTAAAAAATTAAACAATGACAAATTTTAGATACGTTTTTAGATACGTTCTGCTAGGTTTGCCGAGTGCTACGGAGTGCTCCCAAGTGCAACCAAGTGCCGAATTAACGAGCCAAGTGCTCCCGAAAACTCCCAAAATCCCAAATACAAAGGGCCATGTGGCTCAGGACGCAAATATAAGCAGTGTTGTGGTAAATAAACTCGCAAGCCCACATAAAATAAGGGAAAACGCGAGTTTTTTCTTTGCTAAATAATTGCGAAAATTCATTAAAATTTAAGTTTAGATACCTTTTAGATACCTTTTTATGGGTGTTTTTGAAAACTAATAAGTATGATATAATTAATAAAGGAGTGGTAACATGGAAAAACTACAATTTGAAAATGAACGATTTATATTGTATTCACCAGATAGTTTAAAATATATAACTGATAATATGCAGAACATTTTGACTAAATCATTTGAGTATTATAAAATACTTTTTGATGTTGATAACTTTAGGAAATTTCAAATTAATTATTTTGATGATATAGAAAAATTTAGAAATTACATTTATGATTTAAGGGGTGAAAAAGAATCATTACCTAAATATGCAAAAGGTACATTTGATAATGGAATGGTAAATTCATATATTAGTCCTAACATAGATGTTAACAGTACACAATACCATAAAACCTTATATATGGCTTCACATGAATTATTTCATATAATGTATCAAGAGTTAATTTGGAAAAAAGAAAATCAAAATCGGATAATATGGTTTGATGAAGGGATGGCTCAATTATTTTCTGGAGAGAATGATTACAATTTAAGTGAAGAGAATTTTTCTAATTGGTTTAATTATGTATTAAATAGAACACATGAAATTCCAAATTTGAATGAATTGAAACATGGCTCTAGCTTTGAAAATGAAAAATATAGTGGTTATAACTTAAGTTTATTATCAGTAAAATATTTATATGAAACCCTTGGACAAGAAGAGTTTAAAAAGTTAATGTATGATAACAATAGAATAATTGAATATGGAAAAACTGTTGTGCAAGACTCTATTGAGTATTATCAAAAAAAGTTAAAACAAAGTAAAACAAAATAAGAACTTACTAAAAAATCTCGAAAAATCATAAAAAAGTATTTTAGATACCTTTTTAGATAACTTCTGAGAGATTTTTTAAGAAATTTGTTGAATATCTTGCAAATTATTAGCATTAATTACAACTTATTAGCAAGTTATTGCTAGAAAATAGTAACACTCAGTCCATGTGGATCGGGACGCAAGTATAAGCAGTGCTGTGGAAAGTAAGTAATTACAAGGCTTTGCGAGATTTTGAAATTAAATTATAGGGAAGAATAGGGAATTAGATACCTTTTAGATACCCTGAAACTTGAATTTTTGACACATTATATTTAGCTATGATGTGTCTTTTTTATAAAATAGTATGCTATAATTATTAAAGATAGGGAGTGGTAATATGTATTCAAACTTTGATGAAATAATACAAAATATGATAACACCCGAAACGAATAGTGAGGAATTCTTAAAACTATTATTAACATCTGAAATGGATCCAGTAAAAGGGAAATTAATGTTAACTAAGAATTTTAATTATGATTTAAATTCAAATCATAGTGAAGATTTAAGTTTTTTTGTAAATAATGTTAAATTTAAAGCGGAAATATTTTTAAAAAGTATAGAAAAATTACCTTTAGAAATAATTCAAGAAAATCAAAATGGAATAACTAATAAGACATTTATTTCATTTATGAGGTTTTTATCAACAATTTCTCCAGAAAAGTATTGGGAAATGGTAAATTTGAAAAGAGACAAAAATGTTGGAGATGAAAACAAGAAAAAAAGATTTATTGGATACTATGAAAGACTACTTGGGGATAAACATGGTTTTGATTTTGATCCAACTTCTATGGCTTGGTATTATTTTAGAAGCTATACAATGTCTCCGGCAAATAATGAAAGTTTTCATACAGATGATGTAAGGCATAGATTGTATGTTGCAATAAATTATGATCAATTAATGAGATTTACAACAGATTTTATAAGTAAATTAGAAGAAGTTAATCAACCATATTTATTAAAAATCAAAAGCTGCAAACCAAGCGGAAAGTGTCCAGAAAATGATATGTTGGTTATTTATGCTGATACTGAAGAAAGAGTATTAAAATATGTTAATATATTAAATGAAATGATAAAAAGTAACAAAGAATATGAACAGTCAATTCATATTCCATCTTCGCATTTAGGAATTATTGATGGTAAAATTGGATATGGCAGAGAATTTGGAAAAGAATCATCATATTCAGGTGTTGTTGGTGAAATTGCGGATAAAGCAATAAGAATAGCCTTACGTGATGTATATTATGGAAGAGGACAATCTAAAGATTATTCTAAAAAAGAAATGTTTGATGTTATACAACATATGAAAATATCATTATCAAGTAGAGCTGTTTTTGAAAATTTTAAAGATAATTTTTGGGATGCTTTATATAAAATATGTGAGCAAAGAGGATATAATATGGATGAATCTATTTGCATTGGAGAGAGAGAAGAGCATAAAATAGATAGAAAACGGAACTGAAGATAGAGAAATTTAGATACCTTATTAGATACCTTCTGCTAGGTTTCCCGAGTGCTCTCGGAAGCCAAAAAGGGCAAAAAGGGCTCCCAAACGCCCTCAAAAGCCAGAAAGTGCTGTCAAAAGCCTCAAAACTAAAATCCATGTGGTTCGGGACGTAAATATAAGCAGTGTTGTGGTAAATAGCCCATAAATAAAGAGTTTGTGAGTTTTTTTCAAAATCCAAAAGTGGAAGAAAAATACCATTAGATACGTTTTTGTGATAATTTAAGGGACAAGTATTTAATATTTGTTCCTTTTATTTTATAATAATATAGAGAGATAAATAGTAATTTGAAAGTGAGATAAAAATATGAAAAAAGTGAATATTGTACTATTAATAGTATCAATTATAATCATTGTTTTAGGAATAATAATAGGTTTTGGCACGTCAAATGAAATATTAAATTCAATATCGTTTGAAAATAATGCAAATGGAGCTACTTCTGGAATCGGAGCAGATTATTCAGGTATAATACAAATATTTGGAGTTTTTGGAGCGAAATTAATTGGAACAATGATAATTTTATGTAGTATAGTTATTGATTTATTAATTTGGTTATTTTATGGATTAATTCTACTCTTTATAAAAATTATAAAAAATATAAAAAAACAATAAATTACAAGTATACTTTAAGATGTAAATAATTTAATATTTATATCTTATTTTTTTATGTTAAATTATTTACCAAGAGTTTAAGTGAGAACGGCAAATTACAGAGGTCATAGAATCTAACAAATTGACAGTTCAGCTTT
>JALFCF010000001.1 GCA_022771205.1 Mycoplasmatota bacterium
TTATTTCTCAAAATAATATTTTCTTGGTAACGATAGCAAGTGGGGTACACCTGTTCCCATCCCGAACACAGAAGTTAAGCCACTTAACGCCGACAATAGTGTAAGCGAAGATAGGAAGTTGCCAAGAATTTTTTTTGTTTAAAAAGACTTTTATTTTTAGAAGTCTTTTTTTTTAGATAAAAAAGTGTGTTATAATATAAAAAGGTGATTTTATGGAAAAGAAAGATTATGAAGAACTTTTAACTTTAGCAATGTCAACAGGAGCAGATTTTGCAGAAATATATGAAGAAGATGGAAATAGAACAAATTATCGTGTACTTAATTCAATGCTAGATGGAATCTCAACTATCGCAACACGAGGAATAGGAATTAGACTAATAAAAGGCAATGATTATTATTACACTTCGACTAACGATATAAGAAAATCTAATATAGAAAAAGTAATAAAAGGATTAATAAAAAACATTTCTGGAAAAAGTAATCAAAAAATCATTACATTAAACAATCCAAAAGAAATATATCCAGAAATAGAAATACCGCATGATAGTTATCCTATTGAAAAGAAAAAAGAATTTTTATTAAATATGGATAAAAAAATAAGAGAGGTATCAAATAAAGTTTCACAAGTTTCATTGGGAATTTTAGAAGATGACAAAGATTATTTAATTGCAAATTCTAATGGAAAGTTTGTTAAATCTAAAATGTGTGTAACTCGTTATATGTGTACAGTTTTTGCAGAAGATAAAGATAAAAAAGAAAGAGAATTTACAGATTATGCACAAGCTAAAGGATACGAGTTTTTAGAAAAAGATCTTGAAACACAATCTATTAATGCCGCCAGAGTTGCTATTGAGAAATTATATGCAGAAGATTTTAAAGGTGGAGAATTACCTGTAATTATAGCTCCAGGATTTGGAGCCGTTATCTTCCATGAAGCTTGCGGTCATGGATTAGAGGCAACAAGCGTCGCACCAAAAAAATCTATTTTTTCTAACGATTTAGGTAAAAAGATTGCTTCATCAAAAGTAACTTTAATTGATGATGGAACTATTCAAGGAGCTTGGGGAAGTAACCTAATTGATGATGAGGGAAATCCTACACAAAAAAATATTTTGATAGAGAATGGAATATTAAAATCTTTCTTAGTAGATGAGCTTCATAAAGACAAAATGAAACTTGCATCAAATGGTTGTGGTAGAAGAGAAAACTATAATTATGCTCCTACTTCTAGAATGAGTAACACATATTTAAAGCCAGGAAATGACACATTTGAAGATATGTTAAAAGATATAAAACTTGGTGTATATTGTGAAAGAATGTCTGGAGGAACAGTAAATCCGCCAACAGGAGACTTTAACTTTGCAGTAGAAACAGCTAGATTAATAGAAAATGGAAAGCTTACTAAGAGAATCAAGGGTATTACCTTAATTGGTAATAGTAAAGATATTCTTCAAAATGTTGAAAAGGTATCTTCTGACTTAGAATTAGGCTCTGGATATTGTGGAAGTAAAAGTGGAATGATTTATGTAACGATAGGCCAACCTACCATTAAAGTATCTAAAATTTTAGTAGGAGGTAAAGAATAATGACATTTAATACATTTTTTAACAAAGCAAAAGATAAAGGTATAAAAAATATTCAAATAGTAGAAACAACCGAAAATATTGGACAAATAGAATTAGTAAATAAAGAGTTAGAAACATTCGAAATATCAAATCACACAGGTTATCAAATAAAAGCTGAATACAATGATAAAACGGTCAAGGCTGCTGCCGATTATCTAGATGAAACTATATTAGATACAATTATTATGAAAGCAACATATACAGACAGTAAGTATCAAGATGAATATTTAACTGATAAAACCCAAAATAATAAGATTAATAACACTCCACAAATAGAAATGAGTAAAGAACTTAAATTATTAAAGGAATTAGATGATATTAGAAAAGACTATCCTGAAATAAATAATTTAACGCTTTCTTATTCTGAAATATATGAAAAGAAACGTATTATAAATAGTAATGGAGTAGATATAGTAACAGATTGTCACCTATACGAATTTGTACCACAAATAGTAGTGCAAGATAAAGATAAAACAACTAGTTATGACAGAGTTTATTTAAAAACAACTAAAGAAGATCTTGATATGAAAAATAATTTAATAACAGACATTAAAATGGCGATAAAACAAGCCACCAAAGAAAAATTACAAACTAAGAAATATAATATAATTATTGACTCTACAGTCATGAAACATATTTTATCTAATTTTATAGACATGTTATCTGCTACTAATATTAGACAAAAAATATCCTGCTTAGAAGGAAAATTAAATGAAAAAATATTTTCTGATAAATTAACTATAACAGAAGATCCAACAGATAAAAATTATCCTGGAGCAACAATTTTTGATGACGAAGGAACAAAGACTAAGAAAAAAGAAATTATAAAAGATGGTATTTTAAAAACATATCTATATAATATTAAAGAAGCAAAAGAACAAAACGAAGAATCTACAGGAAATGGTTATGGTGAAATATCAACAAAGAATATGTATATTAATCCAGGAAATAAGAATCTAGATGAAATGATGAATACCCTAGAAAATGGAATTTATATAACAGATTGTATGGGATCAATGAATACAGCAATCAATCCAAATACTGGAAACATTTCTCTACAAATATTTGGTTTTATTGTAGAAAATGGAAAAATAAAATGTGGTTTTGAACCAAGTATTATGACTACAACAATATTTGAATTATTATCTAATATTGAAGAAATTGAAAATAAGGTAACATTCACAAAACAAAGTGTAGGATCACCATGCTTATTAATTAACAACATTTCCATCGCAAGTAGTGAAAATGAGTGACAAGCAAAGTAAAATTAATGATTAAGAGTTGTATAACTCTTTTTTTTTGGTATAATAAAAATTGGGTGAAGAAATATGGATTATAAAGTTACAACTTATTCTGAAGAAGAAACAATTGAATTAGCTCAAAACATCGAATCTGAAAAGTTTCCTAATATGGTAATTTGTTTACAAGGTGATTTAGGAAGCGGTAAAACGATGTTTACTAAAGGATTTGCGAAAGCTTTAGAAGTAAAAGAAGAAATAACATCACCAACTTTTAACATCATTAAAGAATATACTTCCGGAGAATTACCTTTATACCATATGGATGTGTATCGTTTAGATGGAAAAGTAGATGATTTAGGTATTGAAGAATATTATACTAGAGGTGGTATCACAATTATCGAGTGGGCAGATATGATTCCAGATTATCTACCAGAAAATAGATTGGATATCAAAATTAAAAGTTCTTCTGAAATTGAAGATAAAAGAACAATTGTCTTAATTCCGCATGGGCAAAAATATGAAGAGATTTGTGAGGCGGTTGTATGATTTTATATATAGATACATCTTCAAGTTATTTATATGCAGCTATAGTAGAAAATGGTAAAATAAGAAAAGAAATAAAAAAAGAATACGGACACGATCTATCAAAGGTAGCATTACCAGAAATAGTATCTATGTTTGAAAATACAGATATTACGCCTCATGATATAACAAAGATTATCGTAGTTAATGGTCCTGGATCTTTTACTGGTATTAGAATAGGAATAACTATCGCAAAAGTTTATGCTTGGAGTCTAAAAGTACCTATAACTACAATTACATCACTAGAAGCTATGGCAGCATCAAGTAAAAAGGATTTAGTAAGAGTTCCTATAATTGATGCAAGAAGAGGTTATTGCTATGCAGCTATATTTGATGTTGATGATGAAGTCTTACTAGAGCCAACATATATTACATATGAAAAACTAGAAGAAGAATTAAAAACAACACCAGAATATAAAATTATCAGTAATGACCAAGAAAAATTACAGATTTCAGCAAATGTTATAGAAGCATACAATCCAGATTTTATAAATATAATAAATGAATTTAAAGATAAAAAAGAAATAAATCCCCATGCGATTAATCCAGACTATTTAAAATTAACAGAAGCTGAAGAAAGTAGAAAAGAATGCTAGTAAAAGTAGACAATAAAGAAGAATTACACGCGATAAACTACACGCACACTATAATTTCATCAGATGTAATAGAGCATGATTTAGAAATAAATCCGTTTGGATACTATTTACTAGAAATAGAAAACGATAAAATTATTGGATTCTTATATTATAGTGATATATATGAGCGAGCAGAAATAAATCAAATAGAAGTAGAAGTTTCGCACAGAAACTGTGGAAAAGCATCTAGATTATTAAAAAAAATGATAGAGCTTGTGGAAAAAAACATTACTTTAGAAGTAAGAAAAGATAATATTCCAGCTATAAATTTATATAAGAAGTTCAATTTTCAAGAAAAAGCTATTAGAAAAGGTTATTATCAAGGAACTGATGGAATATTAATGGAAAGAGAAAAAGACATTAAATAAAATGTCTTTTTATTTATAAAAAACCAAAAAAATTGACAATTTATTAAAGTTAATGTATAATCTAACTCACACAGAGGTTATGTGTATTAATTAGGAAAGGAAAAGGACTATGAATTTATTTATGACAAACATTATCCGTAGACGTAGATACCGAAGACACTTGAGGAAGCGATAAAAATATCGCAGATGCAAGTGTTATCGTCGTGCTTGTATCTGCGGAAGTCATAAAAAATAATCCTGTATTATAAATAAGACCTATGCATGTACAAGCATAGGTCTTTTATATTTTATTTAAGAATAAGGAGTGAAATTATGGAAAAAGAATTAAAGAATATTATTGAGATATTAAAGAAACTAATGTCTTATCAAACTACAGAAGATAAAAAGGAAGAAATTAATCAATTATTTAATTATATAAAAAGTTTAATACCAAAAGAATTATATATAGCAGAATATGAATTTGATGGCAAACAATCTATTGTAATATCAAATACCAAAGAAAAAAAATTAGATATTGTGTTTTGCACTCATATAGATGTAGTACCAGCAGAAAAGTATGAATGCATTGAAACTGAAACTACTATCAAAGGTCGCGGTTCATTTGATATGAAAGGTAGTGTAGCAGTTTGTTTAGAATTATTTAAAAACTTAGATACTAATAAAAAGGTTGCTTTATTTATTACATCAGATGAAGAGATTACTGGTAATTGTGCTAAACAATTATTAACAATCTATGATACAGATTTTGCAATTGTCCCAGATGGAGGAACAGATTTACAAATTGTAAAAGAAGAAAAAGGGCAACTTCAGTTAAAGGTTTCAATAAAAACAAAATCTGCTCATGCATCACAACCTTATAATGGAGAAAATGCAATTCTTGCACTATATAATAGTTATCAACAACTAATAAAAAAATATCCCTTACCAATATCATCTGAAGATTACAAAACATCTATAAATTTATCTATGATAGAAGGAGGAGAAGCCTTAAATAGTGTAGCAGCAACAGCAACTATGTATTTAGATATTCGTCATACTTCTAAAGATACTAATGAAAAGATTCTTAAAGATGTAAAATCAC
This sequence comes from Mycoplasmatota bacterium, assembly GCA_022771205.1. Taxonomy (GTDB): domain Bacteria; phylum Bacillota_I; class Bacilli_A; order RF39; family UBA660; genus Faecimonas. The sequence continues at coordinate 5,533 of JALFCF010000001.1, forward strand.
TAAATAAAGATTTAAAAATAGAAATCATCCATGCAGGAAGTTTATTTAAAACAAACTTAGATGATAAAAATGTAAAAAAATATATAGAAATTAGTAAAAAGATTATGAAAAAAGAACCAGAAATTGTATCTAGTGAAGCAACAAGTGACGCTATTTATTTTTCAGATAAAAAGATTCCTACAATTCTAACAAATCCAAAAGGAGGATTTGCACATGGACCAAAAGAATATGTAGAAAAACAAAGTTTATATGAACTTTATAAAATATGGAAAGAAATATTAAAGGAGGATAATTAAAATGAATTTAGAACAAAAAATATTAGAAGAACAAAAGAAAAAAAAGTTTAAACAAATAATGTTAGATGAGTCAGAATTTCAAGTATGGGAACAGTTAGAAAATGGTTGCAGTATTGCTACTATGGGATATAGTGAAAGTAATATAATGGTGCTATTAAAACTTCTAAAATCATTTGAAGAACAATATGGAGAGGAAATAGATTTAGAAGCGGCTAAAGAAGAACTAGAATTATATCAAACAAATGGTAAACTATTTATCTATTTAGACGAAAATGGTATTCCTGTATCTATGAATGGTTGTATATATAACTATGATAATGATACTGTAGAATTTACAAAGGATGGAAAGCAGGCAACTTCACTTTATTTCTATGGATTATCAACTGTTCCACAGTATAGAGGAAAGGGTGCTTGTAGCGCCTTGGTAGAGTATAGTATAGATTTTGCTAAATACAATGGTTTTGATATTGTTTATGCTAGAACAGATTTAAAAGGATCAAACTCTGAAGGAATTATGAGAAAACATGGAATGGAACTTTGCCTAGATAATAATATGATTATTACAGAATGGGTACAAGTAACAGAAGATAAAGGTGATCCTAGACTTCATATGTGGAAACCATTAGTAGCAGGAGTAGAATTATCACCAAAAGGAGAATTTATCTATGCATCTAATGATAGTGATAGAACAATATTCAAACCAAATACGATAGAAAATGATTCCAAGCTTTATATTTTTAAACCAACTGTTGGTAAACAACAAACAGCATAAAAGAAATACTACTTACATATAGAAAAAAAAAGAAAAATATGATAAAATAAGAACGAAGTGAAAAGAGTGGTAAAATGCAAGAAAAAAAAGATATGTACATATTAGGAATTGAAAGTAGTTGTGATGAAACTAGTGTATCTATAGTGAAAAATGGTACAGAAGAAATCGCAACAATTATCTCTTCTCAAATAGATATTCATAAAGATTTTGGTGGAGTAGTTCCAGAAATAGCAAGCCGCCACCACGTAAAAAACATTACCATGGTTTTAGAGGAGTGTCTTGAAAAAGCAAATATGACTATGGAACAAATTGATGCTATTGCTATTACTTATGGACCAGGATTAATTGGATCTTTATTAATTGGTTTAGAGGCAGCTAAAACTTTAGCTTGGTTATATCAAAAACCATTAATACCTGTACATCATATTGCAGGACATATTTATGCTAACAGTCTAGTAAGACCATTAAAATTTCCATTATTAGCGCTAGTAGTAAGTGGTGGTCATACAGAGTTAATAGAAATGACAGACCATTATAAGTTTCAAAAGCTAGGTGGAACATTAGATGATGCTATTGGTGAATGTTATGATAAAGTAGCTAGAGTAATGAATTTAGAGTATCCAGGAGGTCCCAAATTAGATAAATTATCAAAAGAAGGAAATCCAACATATAAACTACCAATTCCTTTACATGATGATAGTTATAATTTTTCATTTAGTGGTTTAAAAAGTGCTGTAATTAATTTAGCACATAATGAACAACAACGTGGAGAAGAATTAAGACAAGCTGACTTAGCTGCTTCATTCCAAAAAGTTGCTGTTGAATCTGTAGTAAGTAAAACAAAAAAAGCTATTGAAGATAAAAACATAAAATATTTAATTGTTGCTGGAGGAGTAGCTGCTAATCAAATATTACGTGGTGAAATAGAAAAATTAGCTGAAGAAGAAAATATTGAAATGTCTGTTCCACCTATGAAGTATTGTACGGATAATGCTGCCATGATAGCAGCAGCCGGATACTACGCTTATCAAGATGGAAGAGTAGCCGATTTAACTTTAAATAGTACTTCAAGTGCAGTATTAGAATAATGATTGACATAAAAAAAACACCAAATTTGGTGTTTTTTATTTTTTTATAGAGAAAACTATTTTTGAATAAAATGAAAATATGATATAATTGTTACGATAAGGAGGCTAGTTAAATGATTAATAGAATTATATTAAATGAAACATCATACTTTGGACGTGGTTCCAGAGAAAAATTAACAGAAGAAATAGAAGCAAGACATTTTAAGAAAATTTTAGTGGTAACAGACAAATCACTATTAAAAACAGGAACTGTTACCATGGTGACAGATGTTTTAGACAAAAAACAAATAAACTATCATGTATACGATGAAGTTAAACCTAATCCATCTGTAAAAAATGTACAAGATGGTGTAAAAGCAGCAAAGGATAATAATGTAGATTGCATCGTAGCTGTAGGTGGAGGAAGCTCTATTGATACTGCTAAAGCAATTGCTGTTATTATGACTAATCCAGAATTTAGCGATGTAGTAAGCTTAGACGGAGTAGCTGCAACTAAAAATAAAGCATTACCATTAATTGCATTACCAACAACAGCAGGAACAGCTGCAGAGGTAACAATTAATTATGTAATTACAGATGAAGTAAGAACTAAGAAAATGGTATGCGTTGATGTACACGATATTCCAGTAGTGGCAATTATTGATCCTGATTTAATGCAAGGAATGCCACAAAAAATTGCAGCATCAACTGGTATGGATGCTTTAACTCATGCAATGGAAGGATATATTACTAAAGCAGCTTGGTTAATACCAGATATGTTCCATATTAATGCGATGGCATTAATTTATAAAAATCTAGAAAAAGCTGCAAATGATAAAGACAAAGAAGCAGTAGAAAAAATAGGTTATGCTCAATACATTGCTGGCATGGGATTCTCAAATGTAGGACTTGGAATTGTTCACTCTATGGCACATTCACTAGGAGCATATTTTGATACTCCTCATGGTGTAGCTAATGCATTATTATTACCACATGTATTAAAATTCAATGGAAAAGTTTGCCCAGAACTATTCAGAAATATGGGAAATGCTTTCGGATTAGATATGAGTAATACTACAGACGAAGAAGCTGTAGAAAAGGTAGTAAATGCTGTAAAAGAGTTATCAGTAAAACTACAAATTCCACAAACATTAAAAGAAATTGGAATTCCAAAAGAAATGTTACCAACATTAGCAGAACAAGCTTTAAATGATGTATGTACAGGAGGAAATCCAAGAGAAGTAACAAAAGAAGAAATTTTAGCCATCTACCAAGAGGCTTATGAATAAAAAAGAAAAGAGGGAGAAAAATGTTAAAATCAAAAGTAGGTTTCAGTATTGATATTGATAGTTTCAAATCAGGAGAAGAAACTGCAAAAGCTGCATCACATGATATGAAAAATGCAAAACTTGGAATGTTATATACTTCAGTATTAAGTGATGTCAAAGAAGTAGTAAAGGGAGTTAAAAGTGTAACAAACGCTCCAATTATTGGATGTACAAGTAGTGGTGCTATTATGGTACCAGAAGGAGTTATTACATCAGATCATGGTTTTTCAGGAATGATGATGTTAGATGACAAAGATATGACAGTAGGAGTAGCTTGCCATGAAGCAGGAAAAGATGCTCGTGCTATTGGTAGAAAAGTAGCTATTGAAGCTGTAGAAAATGCAAAAACAACAAGAGCACCAGCATACTTTTACATGGTTGCTAGTCCAAAACAAGAAGAAGACTATCTAATGGGAATTCAAGATGTTATTGGAAGAGTTCCTATGTTCGGTGGAAGTGCTGCTGATGATACTGTAGAAGGAAAATGGCAAATCATTTGTAATGATAAAGTATTTAATGATGGTGTAGCTGTAGCATTCTTCTATACAGATAATGAAATTGCAACTTCTTTTACTGGAGCATACAGAGAAACAAATAACATTGGATTGATTACAGAAGTAAAAGATGATCGTACATTGGTTTCTATTGATGGAATATCTGCATTAAAAAAATATGCAAGTTGGATTAATACAACACCAGCTCAACTAAAAGGACAAAATCTTCTAGTAGCATCAATTACTAGACCTTTAGGTGTAAAAGATCCACTTGGTAACTTAACAGTTGTACGTCATCCAATGTTTGGAAATGATATGGGAACAAGAACTACAAGTGATGATACAATTACATTAGGTAATAAGGCAGTTCCAGGAACAGCAATTCTTCAATTAGAAGCAACTGTAGATGAATTAATTGATTCTACTGGTAATACATTAAAAGATGTAAAAAAACAATTATATACAGAACCAGCAGCTTACTTCTTAGTACACTGTGGTGGAAGAAAATTAGGAATTGGTGATCGTATTGGTGAAGTACATAAGCAATTAGTAAAAGAAACTAAAGGAGTACCTTTTATTACAATATTTACATTTGGTGAATATGGTTATGATGAACATTCAGCTAACATTTGTGGTGGTTTAATGTTATCATTTACCGCTTTCGGTAAAAACTAGGAGGAAAGAATGAAGAATTTAGTAAAAGGATTAGAAATGGATGCCAGCAATCATCAAGTAATAGAAGTAACAAATCCAGCTACTGGAGAATTTATTGATACAGTTCCAAATTCTACAGAAGAAGATGTAGATATGGCAGTTCAAGCAGCAATAGTTGCTCAAAAGGCGTGGGCAGCAATGCCTTTACATGAAAGAGGAAGAATTTTAGAAAAATTTGTTGATTTAGTAGAAAGAGACAAAGAAGAACTAGCAGAGCTTTTATGTAAAGAAACAGGAAAGCCAATTACAGAGGCTAGAGGAGAGATTTCTAATACTAGAACTTTTGTATATGCATATGTAGAAAGAGCAAAACATTTATATGGAATTAATATCCCTGCTGGAAATGAAGCAGGGCATGAAAAAGATGTTCAATTTACAATCAGACAGCCACTAGGAGTAGTAGCTTGTATTATTCCATTCAATTTTCCATGTGATTTATTTGGACAAAAAGTGCCAAGTGCCTTAATCATGGGAAATGCTGTTATTGTAAAGCCTTCAACATATAATCCGTTAACACTTCATAGATACTGTTTATTATTAAAAGAAGCAGGAGTACCAGATGGAGTAATTAGTTGTATTTCTGGTGATGGTCCAACAACAGGGCAAGCATTAGCAAGACATAAAGGCGTTCATTTGGTTAGTGTAACAGGATCTACTGCAGTTGGTATAGAAACGATGCAAACTGCTAGTAAAAATCTAACTCATGTTATGTTAGAATTAGGTGGAAATGATGCCTTTATTTTAGATAAAGATGGAGATTTAGATTTAGCAGTAGAAGAAATGGTTTGGGGAAGACTATATAATACTGGGCAAGTTTGTTGTGCAAGTAAACGTTTCTTAGTACATAACGACGTAAAAGATGAATTTACTCGCCGTGTAATAGAAAGAATTAGCAGAATGAGAATTGGTAATCCAATGAACGAAGATACAGAGATCGGGTGCTTAATCAATGAAAGAGCAGCAAAACGTGTGGAAGAACAAGTTGCAACAACAGTTGCTCAAGGCGCTAAACTAATATTCGGAGGACGTAGAAATGGAGCATACTATGAACCAGCTGTCTTAGTAGACGTTACAAAAGATATGGATATTATGAAGGATATGGAAGTATTCGGTCCAGTAATTCCTATCTGTGGTTTTGATACCATTGATGAAGCAATTGAAATTGCTAATCAATCTAGTTTTGGATTATGTGGAAATATCATTACAAGAGATATGAATAATGCTTTCAAAGTAGCAGAAAGACTAGAAGTGGGTGGAGCTGTAATCAATGGTGCAAGTTTCTTCCGTTCTGCAGAAATGCCATTTGGAGGATGGAAACATTCAGGCATTGGTAATGAAGGTATTGCAACAACTCTTCAAGAAATGTCTAGAATTAAAACAATCGTTTTAAAGAATGTTTTAAAATAAAAATAAACTAATACCACAACAGGTATTAGTTTTATTATGAACAAAAACTTTCTTCAAATAAAAAGATAGTATATAATAAGAGTATATTTTATCAAAAATTATTAATTAAGTATAATCTGTTCTGATAAAAATGGGAGGAAAATTCATGATAAATATCCATATGGCAGAAGAATGTTATAATAACCTTATCGGATTAAGTAAAAAATACAAAGAAGAGGTTGGAGGAACAATTCAAGTGAAAGTAAGTGGTAATGATTTACTAATTAATAAAGTGGCTATAGACTCTGAAGATATCTATCAGGAAAGAACATCTTCATCTATAGAATACAATATGAACAAATGGATCCAAAAAACAATCTGGGATTTATTTCACACAGATACATCTTATTATATTATGTTTCATACGCATCCAAAATTAACTGGGGCACCGAAATTAAGTGCTGCCGATATAGAAACCTTAGAATATGTAGAATCACTTACAAACAAAGTACCATATGGTAATAATATAGAAGTAATTGAAGGGATTATTACTAGACACGAAATAGCATTTTACTCTTATGATACAAATAAAAAGAAATTAAATCGTTTACCATTATTTATAAACGGGAAAGAAATAATTCCTTCTACAGAGCAAGGTTTAATACAAGCATTCAAAAATGGATTTGCACTTGGTAGACAAAAATAATTAGTTGTTGGAGGCAGTATATGAAATCGAGAAAAGAACTAAAGAAAAATGCAAGAAATAATTTAAAAAAGCATTACTTAATCTTTATAGTCACATGCGTAATAGCGGCATTTATTGGAACAGAATTTACTAGTTCTTTTAGCATTGTTGAAAATAAAATATTGCCAGAAAGTATAATAAGTGAACAGCAAAAGGTAGATCAAGCAGTAAAAGATGCTCTAAAAGGTGAAACAGCTAAAAGTAAAAAAGCAACAAAAAAAATAAAAGAAGAAATAATAGAAAAAGATAAAAAAAATCAAGATAAAGTATTTGGACGAAGTAGGGGCGTTTTTGCCATGATTATCAATGCTTTTTCTACAGGTACCATATACGTAAACTTTATAGCAGGTATGAATTCAATTATTGGACATCCAAATATAACTTCTGTAATCTTAATAGGATGTAGTTTATTAGTTAGTTTCTTAATTTGGATGTTTTTCATAAATATGTATCAAGCATTGTCAAGGAGAATCTTTCTGGAAGGAAGAATATATAAAAGAGTCCCAATGCAAAGGTTCTTGTTTTTATTAAGAACTAAAACTTGGTTGAGAACATCATGGACAATGTTTGTTACTTCAGCATTCTATAGTTTATGGTGTTTAACTATAGTGGGTATTGTTATAAAAAGATATTCATATATGTTAGTTCCATATATTATTGCTGAAAATCCCAAAATAAAAACTCTAGATGCCATCAATTTATCAAGAAAAATGATGGATGGCCATAAATGGGAATGTTTTAAATTAGAACTTTCTTACATAGGCTGGATTATCTTAGGAACAGTTACCTTTGGAATAACAGAGGTGTTATATTCAAACCCATATAGAGTAGCCGCATTAACAGAATATTATGTTAGTCTAAGGAAATTAGCTAAAAAACAAGAAATGCCAGGAATAGAAAAGCTAAATGATGTTTATTTATATGAAACAGCTCCACAAAATGTATTAGAGGAAGAATATAAGGATGTTATAAATGCTTTAAATAAATCAAAAAGCAATCTAGAAAAACCAAAAGGATTAAAAAGAATATTAGCTGACTGTTTTGGTATCTCATTAGCCGATACAAAAGAAAAAGAAAAAGAGGAACAAGAAGAAATCAAACAAGAAAGATTAGAAATATATAAAAATATTATCCAAGGAAAAGAATATCCAATGCGATTATTTACCATTTCAGAAAAACATCAAAGAAAAAGATTAGATACTTTAAACTATACACGAAGATATAGTATATGGTCTTTAATAGCAATATTTTTTACAGCTGCAATCATAGGTTGGCTATTTGAAGTTACATTACATATCATAGAACAAGGTGAGTTTGTAAAACGTGGAGTATTACAAGGACCATGGTTGCCAATATATGGTTATGGATGTATATTGATATTAACAGTATTATATAAGTTCCGTAAAAAACCAGTAAAAGAATTTTTCTTAATTATCATATTATGCGGAATAGTAGAATACTGTACAGGAGTATATTTAGAGCATACATTTAATGGAACAAGATGGTGGGATTATAGTGGGTATTTTTTGAATATTCATGGTAGAGTGTGTGCTGAAGGATTGTTAGTTTTTGGATTGGGAGGAATCATATTAGTATATATGTTAGCACCGTTAATAGATAATCTTCTCAAAAGAGTTAATCCTAAAAAATTAATAGTAATTTGTTGTATATTATTAAGTTTATTTATTTTTGACCATATATATTCACATTATTATCCAAATGAAGGAAAGGGAATAACAGATATAGAATTAATCGTGAAAGGAAGATGATAAAATGAAAAAAGTAATTATTTATGACTCATTAACAGGTAATACAGAGGAATTGACAAATGTTATCAAAAAAGAATTCCCAGATTCTTTTTATGAGAAAGTTATGATGAAGTGATAGAAAACTTACTAGAAGGTGATATCTATTTTGTTGGAACACCAATTATAAAAGGAATGTGCACAGAAAAAATAAAGAAATTATTAGAAAAGTTAGAGAATAAAAAGATATTTTTATTTGCAACAGTAGGTTTCGGTGGAAGTGAAGAATACTTTGCTACTTTAAAAGAAAGAATTATAGGAGTACTTCCAAGTTCAAATGTTGTAATTGGTAGCTTCTTTTGTCAAGGAAAGATGAAAGAACAAGTTAAAGCCAGATACTTGCAATTAATTACAGAAAATCTAGAAGATAAAAATTTACAAGTTAGTTTACAAAATTTTGAGCAAGCAAAAACTCATCCAGATACAGAAGACAAAAATAATTTAATAAAAAGAATAAAAACTGACCTTGACATAAAGTAAACTTTAAGTGGTAGACTAAAAATGAAAGGAGAAGTTTTATGGAAAAAGCAAAAGTATATTTTATAAAAGATATTACTCCGGAAAATATCATCAAAGCTTATGACATTTTAGGAAAAATATTACCAGGTAAAGTAGCAGTGAAAATGCACTCTGGAGAAAAAGGAAATAAAAACTATTTAAAGCCAGAGTTTGTAAAAGATATAGTAGAACACGTTAATGGAACAGTAGTAGAATGTAATACAGCATATGAAGGTGCTAGAAACTCTACAGAAAAACATAAACAATTAATAAAAGAACATGAATGGGATAAGTACTTTCCTTTTGATTTATTAGATGAAGAAGGAACAGATATGGAACTAGATATTCCAAATGGTAAAGTATTAAAGAAAAACTATGTTGGTAAAAAATTAGCAAACTATGATTCTTTACTAGTATTATCACATTTTAAAGGACACGCCATGGGTGGATATGGTGGAGCCTTAAAACAATTATCTATCGGTTGTGCATCATCTGCTGGAAAAACATTAATTCATACAGCAGGTGTAACAAACAAACAAGAAGAATTATTTAATAATCTTCCAGACCAAGATAAGTTTTTAGAAGCTATGGCAGATGCTGCTTCCAGTGTAGTAGATTATTTTAAAGGAAATACAGTTTATATTAACATCATGAAAAATATTTCTATAGATTGTGACTGTGATGGAAATGCATCAGCACCTTGTATGAAGGATATTGGTATTTTAGCAAGTCTAGACCCTATAGCAATAGATCAAGCATGCCTAGACTTAGTTTATAATTCAACTGATTCAGGAAAAGATAAACTAATAAATCGTATTGAATCTCGCCATGGAGTACATACGATAGAAGCATCTGCTGAATTAGGATTTGGTACTAGAGAATATGAATTGATAGATATTGCTTAAAGACGAATGCTCGTCTTTTTCTTTTGCAAAACCCCAAGACTTACTATATAATAAAAATAGAAGGTAGTGGTTATTGTGGATTTTAGTTTTATAATAATGATAGTAATCATAATATTGGGAATAATCTTGAGTGCTAAAGAAAAAATAGAAGAATGGGGAATGGAAGATGTGTTTTCAAATATGCGCCGAGAAATAAAAGGAAGAAAACTAAATAAGCTAGATGAAGATTCATATAGAGACTATACCCAGTTTTTTGGTACGGAAGAATTAGAAGATAAAGAATTTATTAAAAAAATGAGAATAATATATTCTCAAATAATGAAAGATAATGAAGAAAACATCAAACAAATTGCCGAACTTTCTGGTTGTACTTATCCAGAATGCATATTAAAAATAAAATATTTAAAACAAATAAAAAGAATACCAGAAGAATATTTTATTGATGAAGCTAATGGGTTAGTAAATAGATGTAGTAAAGAAGACCAAGAATTATTAAAAAAGTATAGACCATATATTTGTAGAAGCAAATTACAAATACCACAAATTGTTGCTAGAATTCCTCATACTCCCGGAAAAACATATGAAGAAATGAAAAAACAAGTATTAGATGATTTAGCTTATTTAGACGAAAAAGACTTGATTAACGGTATTATTTTAAATAAGGTAGATGAAACTATAACTTATTATAACTATCAAACAACAGGTGATAAAACAGATAAAATTACAGTAACTTGCCAAAACTGTGGAGCGCCAAATGAAGTGAATCGTGGTGGAAAAACTTGGTGCGAATATTGTGGGACAATAGTTGAAGATAAAAGTTTGGATGAAAAAGGAGAATAAAAATGAATTCAATTTATAATAGAAGAAGTATTAGAAAATATGAAGATAAAAATATCCCAAAATCTAAATTAGAGCAACTAGTAAAAGCAGGAATGCAAGCACCATCTGCTCATAACAAAAAGCCTTATGAGTTTATTATTGTTACAGAAAAAGAGCTATTAAATAAATTAAGTGAAACGGGTTTATATTGTCACATGTTAAAATACGCTGCTGCTGCAATAGTTGTAATTTCAAAAGCTGATGAACAAGAAACCCCTTATTGGCAAGCAGATTGTGGAGCAGTGGTAGAAAACATTTTATTAGAAGCAACAGAACTAGGAATTGGTTCTTGTTGGATAGGAGAGTATCCCAATATAGAAAAGAGCCAAAAAGTAAAAGAAATATTATTAATACCAGAAGACTATCAAGTGTTTGCTACTATATCTTTAGGTTATGCACAAGAGCAAAAAAGTCCCAATGACAATTATTATAAAGAAAAAGTCCATTATGAGAAGTTCTAACTGAACTTCTTTTTTTCTAAAAAATCTAACCAAATTGTATATAACTTCATATAATACCTTAGTAGAAAGGAGATTTATGAAAAAGAAAATTATAATTTGGATTGTAGCTGGTATATTAATATTTTTACTGGCTGCACTAGTATTATTTGATTTAAATAAAGAAGATTCTAAAAACCAAGAATTAACAAAAGTTACTGTAGCTGAAGTAACACACTCAATATTTTATGCTCCTCAATATGTAGCAATAGAAAAAGGCTTTTTTGAAGAAGTTGGAATTGATATTGAATTAATCTTAACGAGCGGAGCGGATAAAACTACAGCAGCTGTCTTATCGGAAGACGCAGATATAGGTTTTTGTGGAAGTGAAGGAACCATTTACGTATATCAAGGTGGAGAAAAAGACTATTTAAAAACATTTGCCCAATTAACACAAAAAGATGGTTCATTCCTAGTATCTAGAAAAAAAATAGATAATTTCACATTAGATGATTTAAAGGGAAAAGAAATATTAGGTGGACGTGCTGGTGGTATGCCAGAAATGACCCTAGAATATGCACTGAAAGAAAATGGAATAGATCCTAAAAAAGATTTAAAAATTAACACATCAATAGATTTCGCATCTATGGGTGGAGCTTTCATCAGTGGTGAAGGAGATTTTGTTACCTTATTTGAACCTAATGCTTTAGAATTAGAAAAAGAAGGTTATGGTTATGTAGTAGCTAGTCTTGGAGAATTAGGAGGAATAGTTCCATATACTTCATACTCAGCAAAAAAAAGTTATATAGAACAAAATAAAGAACTAATAGAGAACTTTAGCAAAGCGATACAAAAGGGGCTTGACTATGTTCACAATCATACAGATAAAGAAGTTGCCAAAGCTATTATCAATCAGTTTCCAGATACTTCATTAGAAGATATTGAAAAAGTAATTAAAAGATATAGAGGAATAAACGCTTGGCCAAAAACTACAGAGTTTAAAGAAGATTCTTTCAATCATTTGCAAGATATTATGTTAGATTATAAAGCAATAGACAAAAAAGTATCATACAACGAATTAATATATCATGGATAAAATATTAAACATCTCTAATTTAAAAAAGACTTTTCATACAAGTGAAGGAGAGGTTAAGGCACTTGATTCGATAACATTCGATGTAAAAGATAAAGAGTTTGTTTCTATAATTGGACCAAGTGGTTGTGGAAAATCAACAATATTATCTATTTTATCTGGCTTAGAAGAAAAGTCATCAGGAAAGATAAGCTTTTCTAAAAATTGTACAATAGGATATATGCTCCAAAATGATTCCTTATTTGAATGGCGAACTGTATTAGAAAATTGTATGTTAGGATTAGAAATAGAAAAAAAAGATACAAAAGAATCAAAAGATTATGTAATCCATTTATTAAAAACATATGGATTAGAAGAATTTATAAGTGAATATCCGAGCAGATTATCTGGTGGCATGAGACAAAGAGCTGCTTTGATTAGAACATTAGCAACAAAGCCAGATATATTATTGTTAGATGAAGCATTGTCAGCTCTAGATTATCAATCTAGACTAGCAATTAGTGACGATATTTATAAAATTATAAAAAAAGAGGGAAAAACTGCAATTATGGTAACACATGATATAGCAGAGGCCATTAGTATGTCTGATAGAATAGTTGTTTTATCAAAAAGACCAGCCAAAGTAAAACAAATTTATGAAATAAATTTAACAAACAAATCAACTCCAATTGAAAATAGAAAATGTAAAGAATTTTCAAAATACTATGACATGATTTGGAGGGATTTAGATGTCCACATATAGTAAAGAACATATACAGTATTTACACCGGCAAAAAAGAGAAAAAAAAGTAATTTTCTTTTTTCGCTTGTTTATAATTATAATATTTTTAATAATATGGGAATTACTATCAAGATTTGGAATAATTAATACATTTTTATCATCTTCTCCAACTAAAGTTGTAGAAACAATAATCAGTTTATTACAAGATAAAACTTTATTTATTCATATAGGAGTAACTTTATATGAAGTAATTATTAGTTTTTTTATTGCCAGTATTATCGGTTTTGTAGTTGCTACTACTCTTTGGAGTAATAAAATAATTGCTAAAATAGTAGATCCTTATCTAACTGTTTTAAATTCCTTACCTAAAGTAGCTTTAGGACCTCTTATAATCATTTGGGTTGGAGCAAGTATTAATTCTATAATTTTTATGGCATTGCTGATAAGTACATTTGTAACAATTATTACAATATATCAAGGATTTTCTAGTACGGATAAAAAATATATAAAACTTTTGCAAACACTAGGTGCTAAAAAACTTCAAATATTTATGAAAGCAGTATTACCAAGTAATATTCCAACAATAATAAGTGCTTTAAAGATAAATATATCAATGAGTTTAATAGGAGTTATTATGGGAGAACTATTGGTTTCTAAAAGTGGTTTAGGCTATTTAATCATGTATGGTTCGCAAGTATTCAATATCAATTTAGTAATAACAGGTGTAGTAATATTAGGAATAATTTCATATTTAATGTATTTAATTGTTGATATAATTGAAGTAAAAACAAAGAAAAAAATGGGAATGATTAATTAAGGATGGAAGAATCTAAAAGATGATATATATCATCTTTTTTTTCTAAAGTTACTTTATAATGGTATACTAGTGTTAGATAAAAGGAGAAAAATATGCGATTAATGTTTATATCAGATATTCACGGAATATCAACTAACTTAAAGAAAATAAAAATGAAATTTGATGAGTTTAATTGTGATAAATTAGTAGTGTTAGGCGATCTATATTATATAGGGCCAAGAAATAGAATGATTGAAGGATACAACATACAAGAAGTACAATCGTTTTTAGAATCAATGAAAGATAAATTGATTTGTATACGAGGAAACTGTGACTCAGAAGTAGACTTGATGGTTTCTCAGTTTCCAATTATAAATGACTTGAGTTTAATTATGACAGAAAATAATGACTTATATATTACTCATGGACATATATATAATGAAAGCAATTGGATGAAGCAAAACTCAATATTGATTTATGGTCATTTTCACATTCCATTTATAAAAAAGGTAGAAACTAATTATTACATAAATCCAGGTTCAATTTCTTTACCAAAAGAAGGAGGCAAACCAAGCTATTTAATCTATGATGAAAATAAAGTAACTATTTATGATATTGAAGATAATATTATAAAAGAAGAAATATTAATTTAAGATAAAAAATACACGTTCTTTTCACAAAAAACGTGTATTTTATTTTAGAAGGAGATGATAAATTGAAAAATAAATTTAATGAATATGTACGTATATGCTTATTAATCATAGTAATAGCATTAATAGGAATTGGTTATATAATCTATTATGCATTTTGTCATAATGGAGAAGCAGTGTATCGAAGTTATGGAATTGACCAAGTAATAGGAGTAAATCCTAGCTTGAGTTTCTTTCAAATACTAGTAATCGTTGTAATGGGGCTGGCACTAGTAGGTTCTATAATGTTTTTAGTCTATACTAAAGCTGGGAAAAAGTCACCAGAGGAATTATTCAAAGAAGATGATAAAGGTATTTTACTAATTATTGAAACAGTTCTATTTACAATTCTTTTAACATTAATTATTGTAATTCCAACAAATATATTATTAGAAAAATATAACACTTCAGATAGTTATAAAACTACTACACAGACAAACGGTAATTCTATAAGTTGGACTAGATAAAAAGAAATAAATAAAATCCCTTTCCAAAGCAAGAAAAAAAGAATATAATAACTAGTGAAAAGAGAGATTTAAAGCAAAAATTTCTCTTGAAATAATAAGCGTTTTGTGGTATAATATAGCCACATTGGAGGGGGAAATAATATGAAAAAGTTTAAAAAAATCTTGGTAGCAATCTTAATAGCTGTTGTTAGTTACTGCACACTAACAACTACTGTAAATGCAGTTCCAGATAAAATTGAGTTAGGAAGTCCAGAGTCTGTTCCTGGATATGTTGCTGGAACACATTTTACAACAAAAGTATCAACTTCAGGTGAACTTATGTACTGCTTAAATATACATAAGTATACAGCACAAAATTCAACTGCTTATTTAGTTGGTGAATTAGATGCTGGTGTTGCTTATATTATGTTAAACGGATATCCAACAAAAAGCTTCACTGGTGAAAAATTAAAAGACTACTACATTACTCAAACAGCATTGTGGTGGTATTTAGATGATACAACTGGAAGCTCTAATTTATCTGCATCCTTTAAAAAAAATGGATCTGATAAATATAATTTAAGACCATATATTAAACAATTAGTATCAGGAGCAAAAACAGCTAAAGAAAAAGGTTATGCCAAAACAACTATTAGTGCGAGTGTTTCTGATAACATAATGTCTATGACAAGTGATGGTAAAAATTATGTTTCAGAAGAAGTTAAGGTATCATCAACAAATATTTCAGAATATAAAGTATCAATAACATCTGGACCAGAAGGTACAACAGTAATTGATAACAATGGTAAAGAAAAAAATACTTTCTCATCAAACGAAACATTTAAAGTTAAAGTACCAGTTTCTAAAGTTGATAATATGAAAGAAACAATAAAAGTTAAAATTAGCGCAACTGGTAAAGTATATAAAGCATATGAATATCAACCAGAAGTACAAAATCAACAAAATATTACACCATCAATTATCAGTCCAGAAGCACAAAATGTAGAAACTTCTATTGATTTAACTATTTCAACTTCAAAAATAACAATTGTAAAAATTGATAAAGCAACAGGAAATGCTCTTGCTGGTGCCAAATTAGTATTAAGAGATTCTGAAGGAAAAGAAATTACTAGTTGGACATCAACAACATTAGGACATGTAATAAAGAATTTGCCTAATGGAACTTATACAGTAGAAGAAGTAGAAGCTCCAGCTGGATATGAATTAAATAAAGAAGTAGTAACTTTTACAATTGGTGATAATAGTAGAGAACAGAAAATTAAATTCTATAATGAAGCAAAAGAACGTGTGGTAAACATCATTAAAGTAGATCAATCCACAGGACAACCATTAGCAGGTGCAGTAATCGTAGTAAAAGATGCTAATGGCAAAGAAGCAGCAAGATTTACATCAACAACTGATCCTTATGTATTAACAGGATTAGAAGATGGAACTTATACAGTAGAAGAAATAAGTGCCCCAAGCGGATATCAAAAGAGTAACGAAATATATAGTTTCACATTAGACGCAGAACATGTATCACATCAAATAACAATTGAAAATGCACCAGTAGTAGATGTACCAAATACAGGAGTAGCAAGTTCAATATTACTAGTTATTTTGGGTCTTGGAATAATCGGCGGTGGAATTAGATTTGTTCAAAAAAACAGTAAACAAAGAATATAAAGAAAAAAGAATCTCTCCAAGTGTTGTTGCCATCATAGGTGCCTTTCTAACACTAACTGGGGGATTCTTTGTTTCATATAATTACATTCAGACAAAAAAAGTATATGCCTATGATTATATGGCAAATATATTTTATGAATCTAATAACGAAGATGAAAAAATAGCTAGTCAAATTACAGAAGAAACCGAAGGACAAACAGAACAATCAGAAGAAAGTGATACATATACCGATGAGTATATTGGTTATCTAACAATTCCCAAAATTAATTTAAATAAAGGTTTTGTAGATAAGCGTTCAAGTGAAAATGATGTAGAAAAAAATATTATGGTGATTGAAGGTTCTACCTATCCAGATGTAGAAAGAGGAAATTTTATTTTAGCAGGACATTCAGGAACTGGATGGAAAGCCTTCTTTAATGAATTATATAGACTAAATATCGGTGATGAAGCCTATATAACTTACAAAGGAAAAAAATATACATATAAATTTACTAATATATATAAACAACAAAAAACAGGAAAAATAGCAATTTATCGTAATTATAATAAGACAACATTAACACTAGTAACTTGTACCAACAATGATGAAACAACACAGACGATTTATATTGCGGAACTAGAAAAAGTGGAAGCAGAATAAAAGAGTGAAGTAGGGGGGTGAAGATGATGTCAAAATTAACACTGTTAGATAAATTAAAAATTCTAGGAGATGTCACATCATCTTCAGGTCTATTTGTAGTAGCAATTGTAATTTTAGTTTCTTTAGCAATACTATTAATAGCTACAAATACAAAAACTAAGAAAATAAGCAAGTTTATTTGTATTGCAATATATGGCTCAATAACTATTGTTTCTATTATGTTTTATAGAGAAGAGTTATTTGAGATGTTTGATTATATGATGGATAACTTGTTTATAGCAATATATTTTCCTAACTTAGCAATCTATTTTGCTGCAATTATTACAACGAATATAATTTTATGGATTAGTATATTTAATCGCAAAATAACAAAATGGATTAGAGTAATTAACACAACAATATTTTGTATTATTCACTATTTATTAATATTAATTATCAATATAATTAACAAAGGTAAATTAGATATATTTGATCAAACATCTATATATCAAAATAAGAATGCATTAGGGCTAATAGAATTATCAAGTACAATATTTGTTGCCTGGATATTATTTTTAATTATTTACAAAATAATTAGAATTTATCAACAAAAGCAAGAAATAGAATCAGACGAAATCAAAAATAATCCAGAGCCAATCATTATTAGAGAGAAAGCACCTGAACCAATCATTAAAACAGAAACTGTTTATAAGCGAAAATTACCAGATAATATTGTAAAAATTGATATTCCAAGTATTGTCTATGGTTCTGTAAAAAGAAAAGAAGAACCAAAAGATACACCAAAAACAGAAACAACCAGCATTATAGATTTTATGAAACAACCAGCAGAGTCAGACAACAGTTATTTAATGGATATACCAAATTTTGTAACTGAAGATACTCCACAATTTTTAGATATGATGTTGAACAATAATAGTAAAAAAGAAATTATAAAACAAAAAGCACTAGATAAAAAAGAAAAAATAGTATCACCAAAATCAAGTGAGATCAGAGTAATAAAAGAACCTACTATAGTTACAAAGGTAGTAAAAGTAAACAAACAAGTTCCAGAAACAAAAAATACAGTAACAGATATGTTTGATAATCTATTAACTTTAGAAGATTATAAAAAAGTTCTTGCTATCTTAAAGAGTTATAAGGAAAAAGAACATCAACAAGCACAATTAGAAAAAAGACAGGAAAATAGAAATATAAGTATAAATGAATTTCAACAATTAATAGGAAAAAATACCAGATAATCACTAGGCTTCTAGTGATTTTTCTTTTCTAAATTTCTAAAATAAGATATAATGGTGTTGGAAAGTAGGTATAAGATGTTAGAAGGCTTAAATGATAGACAAAAAGAAGCGGTACTTTATAATGAAGGACCACTGTTAATTATTGCTGGAGCTGGAGCAGGAAAAACTAAGACTTTAACTACTAAGATAGCTTACTTAATTGAGGAAGGGTTAGCTTATCCTTACAATGTTTTAGCAATTACTTTTACCAATAAGGCAGCAAAAGAAATGAAAGACAGATTATATGGAATAATTGGTGATTTAGCACAAAAAGTTCAAGTTTCTACATTTCATAGCTTTGGTTTAAAATTATTAAGAGAAAATTATGCTAAGTTGGGATATGAAGCAAATTTTGTTATTATGGATAGTGATGATTCCTTAACAGTAGTAAAAAAAATAGTTAAAGATTTAGGATATGATCCAAAAATATATAATCCAAGAGCCATTAGAAATAAAATAAGCAGTTGTAAAAATGAAATGATGACACCAGAGATGTATGAAAGATATGCAGTTAGCGATTATGAAAAAGTGATGCACAAAGTCTATGAAAAATACGAAGAAAAGTTAAAGAAAAATAATTCTGTAGATTTTGACGATTTATTGTTATTACCAATCAAACTATTTAAAGAAAATCCGAGTGTATTACAAAGATATCAAGAACTATATCAATATATTTTAATTGATGAGTATCAAGACACAAATGAAGCACAGTATATTTTATCAAAATTAATTAGTGCAAAAAGTAGAAAAATAACTTGTGTTGGAGATGATTCACAAAGTATTTATAGTTTCCGTGGAGCAAATTATAAAAACATTTTAAACTTCGAAAAAGATTATAAAGATGCCAAAACTATTTTATTAGAAGAAAATTATCGTTCAACAAGTACTATTTTGGATGCTGCTAATCAAGTGATTAAAAATAATACCCAAAGAAAAGATAAAAATCTTTGGACTTCCCGCGGAAAGGGAGAAAAAATAAAATATTATAGAGCATACAATGAACGTGATGAAGCTCAATATGTAATAAGAAAAGTAAAAGAATTAAGAAATAAAGATGTAGAGTATAAAGATATTGCAGTTCTTTATAGAACAAATGCTCAGTCGCGTGTTTTAGAAGAAGAAATGTTAAAAGAAAATATGCCTTATCGAGTAATTGGAAGTTTTTATTTCTATTCAAGAAAAGAAATAAAAGATTTAATTGCTTATCTAAGACTAATTCATAATTCTAAAGACAATGTTAGCTTACTTCGTGTTATTAATACTCCAAAACGTGGTATTGGATTAAAAACAATAGAAAACTTAACAATAAAAGCAGATGAGATAGGAACTAGTATTTATGATGCAATTTCTTCTGGAAAAGAGTTGGAATTTAAAAAGACCATAGAACAATTAAAAAGTCTATCTGAGGAATTAACGTTAACAGAATTAATTGATAAAGTATTAGATGCATCAGGTATGAGACAAGAACTAGAAAGTGAAAAAACTTTAGAAGCTGAAGTACGATTAGAAAACTTAGAAGAATTTAAATCTATTACCAAATCGTTTGAAGAACGAGAAGGATTAGTTTCACTAGAAGATTTTTTACTAGAAATAAGTTTAATTAGTGATGTTGAAGAATATAAGGACGACCCAAATAGAATAAGTTTGATGACAGTACATTCTGTAAAAGGTCTAGAGTTTAACCATGTTTTTGTAGTTGGTATGGAAGAAGGCATTTTTCCACATATGAATTCATTAATGGAAACTAGTGAACTAGAAGAAGAAAGACGATTATGTTATGTGGCAATCACACGTGCTAAGGATGATCTACACTTAATAAATGCTAGACGTCGAACTTTATTTGGTAAAGAACAAATCAATCCAGTAAGCAGATTCATTGGAGAAATAAATAAAGATTTGATAGAAACAAATGTTAAAGAGGAAGAATTACCAAAACAAGAGAAAAAAATTGATACCGAGGTTATGTTCAGAGAAGAAGATGTAGATTATCAAGTGGGTGATTATGTATATCACGAAACATTTGGTACAGGAAAAGTTGTTGAAGTTACCAATACATTAGTAAGTGTCGCATTCAAACACCCGCATGGAATAAAGAAACTAATGAAAAACCATAAAAAACTATCTAAAGTATAGGAGAAAAACTATGGAAGAAAAATTAGAAAGTGGTTATCAATTATACATAGGAAAAGATAACAGGAGTATATATAAGGCAAAGAAGTGGAACAACCACTCAAATACATACTCAAGAAAATGAGTTAGATTTTATAAGAATTTTACCATCAATAGAAGAACAGATTAAGGATGGTTATATGTTAGTACTGGGAAAATTTTACAAGAAGTTTTATGGCTTTTTTACAGATAATACACAAAATGAAACAAGACAATATGAAACATATAACTAATTCTTCTTAAATACCTTAGTGAATATAGAAGAAAAAGTAAAAAATATTAAAAATATTAATAAAAATATAGGAGGAAAATAATGAAAAAAACATTACTAATATTAGCGGCAGGAATGGGAAGCCGCTTCGGAGGATTAAAACAAATTGAAGGAGTAGGACCAAATAATGAGTTTATTATAGATTATTCAATCTATGATGCCATTAAAGCAGGTTTTAATAAGATTGTATTCATAATAAAAGAAGAAAATTATGAAATTTTCAAAGAAACAATTGGAAAAAGAGTAGAACCACATATTGAAACAGAATATGTATTTCAAAAGAATGATAATTTGCCAGAAGAATATAAAGAATTATTAAAAAATAGAGAAAAACCATTGGGAACAGCACATGCTATACTTTGTGCTAGAGACAAAATAAATGAGCCTTTTGCAATCATCAATGCAGATGATTTCTATGGCTACGATGCCTATGAAAAGGCAATTCAATTTTTAGAAAATCCTTCTACTAATCACTATGGTATGGTTGCATATCGACTAGGAAATACATTAACACCGAATGGTTCTGCCAAAAGAGGTGTTTGTGAGGTAGATGAAAAAGGTGAGTTGATTAAACTTACAGAAAGTAGTGTGACACTAAACGGAGATACAGTAGATGTGCATCCGTTAGAAGGAAAAGCTGCTTTTAGAACGAGTAAAGATACTATTGCATCCATGAACTTTCTATTATTTACACCAGATTTATTTCAAATACTAGAAGATAGATTTCCAGATTTCTTAAATCAAAATAAAGATAATTTAGACTCATGTGAATACTTAATTCCAATCGTTCTAAATGAATTAGTAGAAGAAGGAAAAAAACAAGTAAATGTAATTGAAACGACGTCTGTTTGGTATGGAATAACATATAAAGAAGATAAAGATTTAGTGACAAATGCAATCAAAAAACTAGTAGAAATGGGAGTATATCCACAAAATTTATGGAGTGAGTAGATGAAAGAAAAAACATTATTAATATTAGCGGCAGGAATGGGAAGTCGCTTTGGTGGACTAAAGCAAATAGAGCCATTCGGGCCTAATGGAGAGTTTATTATAGACTATTCCATATATGATGCAAAAAAAGCAGGTTTTAATAAAGTGGTTTTTGTAATTAAAGAAGAAAATTATAAGATTTTTAAAGAAACAATAGGAAAAAGAATTGAATCATATATAAAAACTGAATATGCTTTTCAAGATAATAGATTAGTCCCAAAAGAATATCAAGAGTTATTGCAAAATAGAGAAAAGCCATTAGGAACAGCACACGCTATACTGTGTGCTAAAGATAAAATAAATGGACCTTTTGCTATGATAAATGCAGACGATTTTTACGGAAGAGATGCACTAGTAAAGGCTAGTGACTATCTAGATAATATTTCTAACAATCATTATGGAATGATAGCTTATTTAGTAAAAAATACATTAAGTCCAACTGGAGCAAGCTCTAGAGGAATTTGTTATGAAAAAAACAATAAATTAACTGAGGTAAAAGAAAGTAAAGTTGAACGAATAGATAATAAAATTATAGCTATTCTTCAGGATACAGAAGAAAAAATAGAAGTATCCGAAAATACTCCTGTATCCATGAACTTATTACTATTTTCCAAAGATTTCTTTAGTATATTAGAAAAATATTTTTATATTTTCTTAGAACAAAATAAAAACAATCTTGCAAAGGTTGAATATCAGATACCGACAGTTTTAAGTAATGCTATGAAATATGAAGGAAAAACAGTAGACTTAATGATTACAACAGCAAAATGGTATGGAGTAACTTACAAAGAAGACCAAGAAATGGTCAAAAAAGCATTTCTTGAGATGACAAAGCAAAAAATTTACCCCAAAAACTTGTGGATAAATTAAATATTTTTATTTAAATAAAAATATGATATAATAAAAAAAATAAATGATTAAGGAGAAAAAATGAACGAAAATAATCTAAATACACAACTTTATCCAAAAATGTTTACATGGTTATTTATTGGACTATTGATAACTTTTGCTAGTGGTTACGCATTAACATTAAATACAGAGTTAATGATACAAGTATTATCAGTTGGAATTTTACCTATTGCAATTGCTGAAATTGTAATTGCTCTTATTTTAGGAATAAGAATTGCCAAAATGAATCCTCTTACAATGAAGATTCTATACATCATATATTCAGTTTTAACAGGGGTTACTTTTTCAGTAATATTTGTTGCTTTTGAAGTGTCCTCTTTGATTAGTATTTTCATAATTACAGCTATAATTTTTGCTTTACTAGCATTTTATGGATATACAACAAAAAGAGATTTGACAAAGCTTGGAACAATTGCTTTGATTGCATTACTTGGCATACTTATTGGAGGATTAATAAATATTCTAATTTTTAAAAGCTCAACATTTGATTTAGCTTTAACAATAATTGGAGTATTAATCTTCATAGCATACATTGCGTATGATGTAAACAAAGTAAAACAGTTAATGTTAGCAATTGGTGAAGAAAAAGCAGCCGTATATGGAGCATTTCAATTATACTTAGATTTCATTAACTTATTTATTAGATTATTAGAACTTTTTGGAAAAAGAAGAGATTAGAACCGTGAGGTTCTTTTTTTTATAAAAATATAATTGCTGTCGATTATATATATGCTATAATAAAAAAAATAGGTGAGTAAAATGAAAAGTAAATTATTATTAATTTCTGGAATTGGAGTTGTTTTAGGAGCAATTTTATTAATAGAATCGATGCTAATTACATCTGTGAGCTGGGGACAAGTCGTGGGAGCTATATTGTTTATAATGGGCACATGTCTAATGTTATCTACTACTGGAAACAAAATAATATAAGTATAATATTTAGCTTTCTCACAGTTATTGGAGTAATCATATTGACAATTTTTTTCATATTAATAGCCTTAGGTGTAATAGAGATAAGAACTTCAGCATTTAGTGAACCAGAAATAGCCACAATAATATTTCCATTCATATTAGCTTTTACAGTAGGAAGTGCAACACTTACATATTTAACTAGTACAGTAAGTGATACAAATACAATTAAAACATTGAGAAATTTAGTAGCAGGATTGAGCGTAGGAATTGCTGTAATGACATTGATAATGGGTTTTATGGGAATATTAGCATTACAACTACTGCCAATAGTAACAATAGCCGAAATTGTTTTAGCTGTTATAATTTTATTTTTAATAGTATTAGATAAACAAGAATCATTAGAAACTATTTCTGTTTTAACTATTAGGTGCAGAGAATTACAACAACAAACTGCAAAACTAGAACAAGATTTAAATGCTCAAACAGGTAAAGAACAAACTTCACAAGAAGAATTAGAGCAACTGAAAAAAGTAATCAGGAGCTTAAAGCAAATGCTGATTACTATAATAAATTGTATACAGAAGCCAAACAAGAAGCCTTGTACAGTCAGCAATAATTAATGGCAATTTCAAATAAACAAGTTCAACAAACCTCTGTAGCAGAACCAACTACTATAGCACCGGTACAACCAGAAATAGTTCCAACGACACCTCAAACATCACCAATAACAACAATAAATTATCAAAATAATAATTAAAAAGAGAAACGAGAAAGTTTCTTTTTTTTAATTATTAAAAATGATATACTAATAATGGTGATTATATATGAAAGAAAGAATGGAAGAGTTAATAGAAATTATTAATGAAGCAGACTATAATTATCATACGCTAGATAATCCAACTATAACAGATCAAGAGTATGATAAGTATTTAAGAGAATTAATAGAAATAGAGGAAAGTCATCCAGAATGGATAAGAGAAGATTCTCCTACACAACATGCAGGCGGGAAAATAATTGAAGGATTTGAAAAAGTTACTCATAAAATACCAATGATGTCTTTAAGTGATGTGTTTTCAGAAAGTGAAGTAATAGCTTTTGACGAAAGAATTCAAAAAGAAGGATTTCACCCAGAATATGTATGTGAATTAAAAATAGATGGTTTATCAGTATCACTGCTATATGAAAAAGGTAAACTAGTTCGTGCTGCTACTCGTGGAGATGGAACAATTGGAGAAGATATCACACACAACGCCAAAACAATAAAAGTAATTCCTTTAAAGTTAAAAGAAGAAGTAGATATTGAAGTGCGTGGAGAAATCTTTATGAACAAAAAGACTTTAGAAGCACTTAATGAAGAAAGAAAAAAGAATGGTCAACCACTACTTCAAAACTGCCGTAACGCTGCGGCAGGTTCAATAAGACAATTAGATTCAAAAATAGCTGCACAAAGGAAATTAGATAACTTTATTTATCATTTACCTAATCCTCTTGATTATGGAATCCACACACATAGTGAGGCTCTAGAATACATGAGGAAGTTAGGTTTTAAGATTAATCCTAATAATAGAGTAGTAAAAAATATTAACGAAGTATTAGAGTTTATTGAAGAAAAGGGAAAACAAAGAGATTCTCTCCCTTATGATATAGATGGCATTGTAATAAAGGTAAACAATATTGATGACCAGCGTAAATTAGGCTCTACAGCTAAGTATCCCAAGTGGGCAACAGCGTATAAATTTCCAGCTAAAGAAGTATTAACAAAATTAACAGATATAATTTTCACAGTTGGAAGAACTGGACAAATTACACCGAATGCAGTACTAGACCCGGTCATTGTTGCTGGATCTACTATCTCAAGAGCAACACTTCATAACGAAGATTATGTAAAAGAAAAAGATTTAAAGATTGGGGACATTGTATCAATTCGAAAAGCAGGAGATGTAATACCAGAAGTAGTAGAAGTAAAAAAAGAACGACGTACAGGAAAAGAAAAAGATTTTATGATGATAGCAAACTGTCCAATGTGTAATACCCCATTAATAAAAAAGGAAGGCCAAGTAGATTATTATTGTCCAAATAACAAATGTCCTGCTAGAAATATTGAAAGTCTAATTCATTTTGTTTCTCGCGATGCTATGAATATCGATGGATTAGGAGATAGAATTATGGAAGATTTTTATAACTTCCACTTCATAGCAACTATTCCAGATATTTATTCCTTAAAAGATCATGAAAAAGATTTAACTAGGTTAGAAGGGTATGGCGAAAAATCGGTAACTAATTTATTGAATGCAATAGAAGCAAGTAAAAATAATTCCTTAGAAAAATTAATATTTGGTTTAGGAATTCCTCATGTTGGAGCAAAAACAGCCAAGTTATTAGCCCAAAAATATAAAACATTACAAACTTTAATGGAACAAACAGAAGAAGATTTGACACAAGTTCCAGATATAGGAGAAATTATTGCTAAAAGTGTCGTTACATATTTTAACGATTCACATCATAAAGCAATTGTAGAAGAATTGATAGACTTAGGAATTAATACTACCTATCTAGGACAAGAAATAATAGAAAATGAAGAGTTTAACGGAAAAAGCTTTGTATTAACAGGCAGTCTTACTATATTTACCAGAGAAGAAGCAAAGGAAAAAATAGAATCACTCGGAGGAAAAACAGTAGACTCTGTATCTAAAAAAACATCAGTAGTAATTGTAGGAGAGAAGCCAGGAAGTAAATATGAGAAAGCGCTCAAACTAGGAATTCCAATATGGACAGAAGAAGAATTTAAAGAGAAATTACAGTAGCGAAAGCTGCTGTTTTTCTTTACAAATAAAGAGAATTATAGTATAATATGCCTTATCAAAAGGGGAGAAAGGTATGAATAAGATAGATGGATATCTAAGATTTTATAAACATATGGAACTATGCTATAGAGCATATAAATCATCTCCTCTAGGAAGAGAATATGATCTAGTAAAAGAACAAGAAGCCCAATTAATAAAAAATCTTTCTAATACAGAAGATATTGATATATACCAAGCAATTTATCATTATTTAGTTTGGAATGGATATTTTTCTGCTGAAAATAAATTCTTAGGAGCTTCTAAAGATATTATAGAATTAACATCAGAAAGAGCAATAGCGATAGCATGCGGAAACGGTTGCTGTAGAAATTTTGCTTGTCATTTTAAAAAATTAATGAATTTAATAGAAGAGGATTCCGCATTAATATTAGTAGGGACAAAATACAAGGGGAAAAGAGAAGTAGGAACGAGCATAAAAGGATTACAAGAAGAAGTAGATGAAACAAGACTGGAACCCCCAAAAGGATTGATGTCTTTGTTTTTTCCAAATCATGTTGAAGTATTAGACTTAAAAAACTCCAAAATTCCTAAGTTACTAGATCCATTTAATTTTGGTATACATACTGTCACAGAAGAGCAAACATTATTAATAAAACGACAAATGATAGATTTTGGGACTGGATTACTATTTGATTTTGAAATGAATAGCGAGGATAGAGATAATATAATAAATTATGGAAATAATTTAGAAAAAGAATTTTCTAAAAGAAAATTAAATGCTCTACCATTAGAACAAAGAACAAAAATATATCAACAAGCAATAGATTTATGTAAAGAAAATATAGAACTATTAGAACAATACCAGACAGAAATGAATCCTATTTATCAGCACATAAAAGAGGAAGCAAAAATATATCAACGAAAAGGATTTTAAGGAGGGATAAAGATGAGAAAAAAGAAAAAAGAGTTAAAAACAGAAGAATATAATTATGTAGATTACAATAATTATGGAATGAATGACTTAGATATGGAAATAATTGAAGAAAAGGAACCTTTGTCAAAGGTTATTAGTAATATTATTTTTATCTTTATAATAGCTTTAGGAATTATTATTGCTATTGATGTTATTTGTGTTCAAAAATATAATAAAGGACCATATTTTGCAATACGTATTAAAACATATAATGATGGTGGAACTGAAGAATTTTATGGATTAGGATACAAAGTTATCAAATATCATCAAGAACAAGGAAGAAGGGACACCGAAATCGGTTTTTGGACAATGCCATATTCAGTTGAACCAATAGAAATTTCCGCTTTAGATTTAGCAATTGAATTTAGAAACGATCCAGAAAAAACAGCAAATAAATATGCAGGACAATTTATGAGAATAACAGGTAGAATCTATAAAATCAAAGATAATGAATTAATATTACGTTATAAAGATTCAGATGATGCGTATACTTTAAAAGTAAAATGTCCAATGGCTGAAAAAACAGATTTTAGTGACTTTGAAGAAGGAATGGAAATAACAGTAATAGGAACTTTAGATAATTTTACCTTAGCAACCAAAACAACATCAAACAGTGCCAATATGAGTAACTGTTTTACAGAATAAAAAGAGAGGGATAAGATGAGTGAAGAGTTTGAATTACCTATAACATTACAACAGATAGGTATAAAAAAAGCTATTAGAAAAAAACTAGCACGACACAATATTGAAACATTAGAAGAATTATTGGATACAGATTATGAGGATTTAATTAAGATAAGACAATTAGGAGCGAGCGGAATAAATGAGATAAAAAAGGTACTACATGATGCGGGTTACAAAATAAAAAATGAAGAAAATTCCCTAGAGGCAAAAAGAGAAAAGCTAAAATCTCAAGGTAGATTATTACTAGAAGATTTAGGATTCCCATCTCAAACCTATGCAATATTATATAAAACAGGAATCTTTACGATAGAGCAGCTAAACGAAAACTGGAATAAAATAACACAGTTAAGAGGATATGGACCATACAGACAACAAAGTTTATTAGAGCATCTAGCTATGTTAGGAATTGAGGCAACAGCAGAACAATTGATAATTCCAGAAGACGTAGAGAAAAGATTAAAGGAAATGGAAAGTCAAAGAAAAATAGAGGCTACAGAACTAAAACAACGAGAAGAAACAGAAGAATGGAATATATTGATAAAAGAATATCAAGCGTTAATAGCCGAAAAACAGAATTTAAGAAAAAGAGAAGAAGAAATAGATGAAGAGTTAGGAAGAATAAGGGAAAGTTTAAGTGCAAAAGTCAAACAAAAAAGACAATAATGATTTATATTATTTAAAAAAAGAAATAGAAAAATTAAAAGAAGAAAATAGAAAAACAAAAATACGATTAGAAAGGAAAAGCCTAGAGCTTCAAAAATATTGGCTAAAAATATTGGACTTTTAAAAGGAAAAAATATGAAAAGTTTTAATATAGGTAGAGTCTTGCTGTACTTTTAACGTCTACAGTATTACTAAGTGGAGTAAGATAGAAGAAAATAAATTAGAAATAAAGACTCCAGAAATAACCGCAGAAGAATGCGAACATCTAATTGTAGATTTTGGTAATCAAACTGTTATATTTAAAGAATGTGAAGGCTATGAAATTTATTGCCGTTCACAAACCAATAGTGGACTAGCAGAGTACACTATTAAAGATAATGATGATAACATTCTAATATCAGGTTATACAACAGAATTTAATGATTATATGACATCTCATAATCAAGTGAATGAAATAGAAGAAAGAGCAATAGATAATGGAGCTTATGTTTATAAATTACAAAAGTAAGAAGAACTCATAGTAGTTCTTTTTTTGAAAAGAAATTTATGATATAATAACTAGAGTTAAAGGAGGAATTCCGAGTGAAAGATAAGTTAACAAAGGAAGAAGTATTACATGTTGCTCATCTAGCAAGAATTAAAGTGGATGAAGATGAAATAGAAAAATACCAAGTAGAATTACAAAAACTTTTAAATGATGTAGATAAAATTAAAGAAGTTGAAGGGTATGATGAAGAAAGAATGATTGCCCCATGGAGTAAAGATACAACACCAAGAGAAGATGAAGCAAAAGAGATGTTAAATCCTAAAGAAGTATTAAAAAATGCTCCAAAACATAGTGGAAATTATATTGAAGTACCAATAGTAATTAGTGAGGAGGCCTAATATGCTAGATAAATCAATACAAGAAATACATGAAGCCTTAAAGAATAAAACAATTAAACCAATAGACTTGGTAGAAGAAGCATTTGATAGAATTGAAAAAAGCAAAGAACTAAATGCTTATATAACACTAAACAAAGAAGAAGCAATCAAAAAAGCTAAAGAATTAGAAGAAAAAGAAGTAGGAAATAATTTATTATTTGGATTGCCTATTGCAGTAAAGGATAACATAATAACTAAAGATTTAAAAACAACTTGCGCATCTCATATCTTAGAAAATTTTGTTCCGATTTATAATGCAACAGTAGTAGATAAAATAGAAGCTAACGATATGATTATTATTGGAAAAACAAATATGGATGAATTCGCAATGGGATCAAGTAGCAGAACTAGCTATTTTGGTGCGCCAAAAAATCCTTGGAATAAAGAAAAAATTTCAGGTGGATCATCTGGTGGAAGTGCTACAACTATTGCATCTAGAGATGTATTGTTTGCTTTAGGAACTGATACAGGCGGTTCTATTCGTCAACCAGCAAGTTATACAGGAATTGTGGGAATGAAACCAACCTATGGAAGAGTATCACGTTATGGTTTAGTAGCCTTTGCATCAAGTCTTGATCAAATTGGACCGATGACTAGAAACGTTTACGAAAATGCCTTGCTTTTAAATGCTATTGCTGGTGCTGATGACAAAGATTTAACTTCTGCAGATAAAGAACCAGAAGATTTTACAAGATTAATTGGCAAAGATATTAAAGGAATGAAAATAGCTCTTCCTAATTACTTTATGAGTGATATAGTAACGGAAGAAATAAGAAATGAAGTCGAAAAAACAAAGAAATTGTTAGAAGAAAATGGTGCAATAGTAGACTACGTTAATATGAAATATTTAGATAAAGCTGTTACACTATACCAAATTATTGCTATGGGAGAAGCGTCTTCTAATTTAGCTAGATTCGATGGAATTCGTTATGGGTATCGAGTAGAAAATCCAAAGGACATAGACGATTTATATTTAGAAACAAGGAAAAACGGTTTTGGTAAAGAAGTAAAAAGAAGAATTATGGTTGGTTCTTATTTACTAAGTGGAGAAAATGCAAAAATCTATTATAATAAGGCATTATCAATTAGAGATGATATGAAAAAAGAATTTGATCGAGTATTTAAGAATTATGACTTAATCATTGGACCAACAACTACTACGACCGCATATGATTTAACAGATCCAATGGACGATCCATCAAAAAGCTTTATGGACGATGTACTAGTTATCCCAGTGAATATGGCAGGACTTCCTGGATTATCTTTACCAATAGGATTCGGAAAAAATCATATGCCAATTGGACTTCATATCATAGGTAACAGTTTTGATGAATCTACTATTTATCAATTAGCAAGTTTCTTAGAGAAACAATTAAATCTAGATTTATATCCAAGAAAGGATGATAAAAATGTCTAATTACATTCCAACTATTGGTGTAGAAGTACACTGCGAACTAAAAACAAATACAAAGATATTTTCAAATAGTGTTAACGGCTATGGTCAAATGGCCAATTCTTTAACTAATGTAATTGATTTAGGTTATCCAGGAACACTTCCTACTTTAAATAAAGAAGTAATTAACTTAGCAATAAAGGCAGCTTTAATTTTAAATTGTAAAATTCGACCAAAAATGCATTTTGACAGAAAAAATTACTTTTATCCAGATAACCCAAAAAATTATCAAATTACACAAGCTGAAACTCCAATTGGGTATGATGGCTATGTGGAAATAGATATAGATGGGAAAAAGAAAAAAATTGAGATAGAAGAAATGCATATAGAAGAAGATACTTGCAAAAGTACTCATAGAGGAACAAAAACACTACTGGATTTTAATCGTGCTGGAGTTCCATTGATAGAAATTGTAACAAAGCCATGCATGGAAAGTGGAGAAGAAGCAAAACTTTATTTAGAAAAATTAAAAGAGTTATTATTCTACAGTGATGTTTCAGATTGTAAAATGGAAGAAGGATCTATGAGAGCTGATGCTAATGTATCTATTAGAAAAAGTATTTCTGATCCATATGGAACAAAAGCCGAAATAAAAAATATTGGCTCTATTTCAAATGTAAAATTGAGTATTGAAAAAGAAATTGAGCGTCAAGCAAAACTTTATGATAATGGAGAAACTTTTTTACCACAAACAAGACGTTTCGATGATAAGTTAAATGATACCGTTTTAATGCGTGTAAAAGAAACAGGAAATGATTATCGCTATTTTCCAGAGCCAGATATTCCATATGTATATATTACAGAAAAACAAATTGAAGAAGTGAGAAAAACAATCCCTATGCTACCAGATAAAAGAAGAGAAAAGTATCAAAGCTTAGGAATTAGTGAAGTTAATGCTAAAAAATTAGTACAAAATAGAGCATTAAGTGATTATTTAAATGAATTATTAGATGAAAAATTAGATTTTAAGACAGCCTCTAACTTATTATTAGGTGATATTTCTGGATATTTAAATAAAAATGAAGAAGAAATAACTAATACGCACCTTACAAAAGAAAAATTCATTGAATTAACTAATAATATAAGTGATGGTACTCTAACAAGTAAAAATGTAAAAGAAATATTAGATACCGTTATGGAAAGTGATAAGAATATTAAGGAAATTATCAAGGAAAAGGGTATTCAAAATATTACAGATGGTTCTGCAATTACGGAAATGATCAAAAAAATAATTGCAGAAAATCCAGACAGTGTAGCCGATTACAAAGCAGGAAAAGATCGTGCCATCAAGTATTTAATGGGACAAGTTATGAAAGAAAGCAAAGGTGCATTAAACCCTAAAATGGCTATGGATATTTTGCAAGAAGAGTTAAACAAGTAATTGAAAAAGAAAAATACATAGTGTATAATTAAAATACTAGGATGTGATAATAAATGAGTTTTATAAGAAAAAATAAATTTATAATTTTAGCAATTGGAATATTTTTAATCATAATAATTTTAGCATTTCAAATAGTCTCTATGTTCTTTCCAAAAGAGGGAACAGCTTTATATGGAGATCGTTTGAAAGGAATTGAAGAAGTAGAACTTTCGAACAGCCAGCTTACAAAAATTGAATCAACTTTAAAAGAAGATGGAGCAGTAAAAAAAATAGATGCGAGTGTAGCTGGGAAAATATTAGAAGTAATCATTACAGTACAAGATGATACAAATCTAGATACAGCAAAAGGATTAAATACCAAAATACTAGATTTACTAAGTAAAAAAGAAAAAGAATTTTATGATATTCAAATATTTATAAAGAAAGATACTGAAGCAAATGATTTTCCTATTATCGGTTATAAACACCATGCAAAAGATACATTCTCTTGGACCAAAGATAGGGGAGATCAATAATGAAAAAGAAATTAATTATAATTATTCCTATTATAATTGCTGTGGTTGCATTTATCTTTGTTTATCGTTATTATAACAAAGAAGATGCAACAACAACATTAACAGTAAGAGAAAAACAATGGGTACAAGAACACGCTGATCAGACTTATGATTTTGAAGTAGTAAACAATTACCCATTATATGGAACAAATGGAAGCGGAGTTATCTTCAGCTTCTTAGAAGATTTTGAAGAAAATATAGGGTTAGAATTTAATAGAATACCATATTTAAAAGAATCAAAAACTTCAATTGATGGTTTTAGAATTAGAATATTAGATAATGGTGATAAACTAAAAGATACAGACTTACCATTATTTAATGATAATTATGTAGCAGTAGGAAAAACATATCGAAGAATTAATAGTATTAAAGATTTTAAAAATGTAACATTTGGTATATTTAAAGAAGATTCTAGTGAAATAAGTTACTATTTAAAAAGTGGAACAAATTTATCTTTTAAAACTTATGACAAAATTGAAGATATTTACAAAGCACTAGATAATGATGAAGTAGACATGGTAATAGTACCAAATATTATGTATTTAAATTATACAATTGATAATGATAAGTATTCAATTAATTACTTCTTTACAGAAATGCAAAAGCAAATAGTATTAACACTAAGCAAAGATAATAAAGAGTTAAATAAGATTGTTACTAAATATTATAATAAATGGAAACAGACTAAGTATGTAAAGGAATATAATGATGCTTATTTAGATTATTATCTAGAAGAAAATAATTTAAATGCTAAGACAAAAGCAGAATTGATTTCTAAAAACTATACCTATGGATATGTAGAAAATCCACCATATGAGCAATTAGTAAATGGAAAAGTTGCTGGAATTGCTGGAGAATATGTAGATAGAGTTACAAGACTTTCTGGAATTAATTTTAAATACAAAAAGTATGACACTATAGAAGATTTAGAAAAAGCAATTGATAAAGGTGAAGTTGATTTATACTTTGATTATTACAATTATAATAACAATAAATATAAATCAACATTATCAACATTCATTGAAAAATATGTTGTCTTAGGTAAAGAAGAAGATAATCATATTGTAACTTCATTTGAGAGTATGAAAGATGAACCTTTAGCAATGTTAGGAAATGACTCTTTATATAATTATTTTTCAAACAATGCAAGAGCAAAAATAAAAATATATGATAATATAGATGAGTTAGTAAAAGAAAGTGGTAGTCGTTTGATTGTAGTAGATAAAGAAATATATAGCCACTATCAAACTACTAAATTTAAGAAATTAAAGTTATTATATACTGACACAATGATGAATGATTATAAATTTATGGTAAAGAATAATAATGAAGCATTCTATGATTTATTCAATTATATTATCAATACCAATTCTTATTATAATTATAGAAATAGTGGTATTACTAATTTACATGCTTCTATATTAGAAGGATCAACCTTAGAGCAAGTATATACAATAGTCTTAACTATTATATTTGTACCATTAATTATTTTATTAGCAGTATATTTAATTATTAAGAAGAAAAAACAAATTAAAAAAGTAAAAGCAAGTGATAGACATAAATATACAGATATGCTTACATCATTAAAAAATAGAAATTACTTAAATGCAAAAATGCCTGAATGGGAAGAATCAAAAGTATTCCCTCAAGCAATAGTCATGGTAGATTTAAATAATGTAAAATATATTAATGATAATTATGGTCATGAAGAAGGAGATGACTTAATTATCAAAGCAGCTGGAATTTTAGTAAATACTCAACTAGAAAACAGTGAAATTATGCGTACCGATGGTAACGAATTCTTAATCTATTTAGTAGGTTACAGTGAAAGACAAGTTTCTACTTACGTTAAAAAATTAGGAAAAGAAATGAAAAATTTACCTCATGAATTTGGAGCTGCTATTGGTTATAGTATGATTACTGATGAAATAAAAACATTAGATGATGCTATTAATGAAGCAACTTTAGAAATGATAACAGCAAAAGAAGAAATGAAGTAAAAGGGATGAAGAATTATGGAGCAAGTAACAGGATTTTTTAAAAAAGTCATTTCAATTATTACAAAACCTGAAATGAGAGTACTTCCTGGGCAACTTGCTTTTTTCTTTGTACTTTCCATTATCCCACTAATTGCATTAATTGGCGCAATAGCATCTAGATTTTCAATACCACTGGAAGCTTTAGACCAATATTTACTATCTGCATTACCAGGATCTGTAGCTGAACTATTTTCCAGTGCAGTAACAAGAGATAGTATAAATTTCAATATTGTTGTATTCTTTTTTTCGGCTTTCCTTTTAGCATCTAATGGAACACATTCAATGATTATAACTTCCAATGAAATCTACAAAATAAAATCAGATAACATTTTAAAAAGAAGATTAAAAGCCATTGGAATGACATCGATTCTTTTGGGAATATTTTTATTCTTAATATTAGTACCTGTTTGTGGAGATACAATATTTGCAATTATCAAAGAAGAATCAAATAATCAAGGATTAATTAATTTTATTTATAGAGTATATCAGGTTATAAAATATCCACTTTCTATATTAGTTGTCTACTTCAACATAAAATTATTATATGTTTTAGCACCAGATAAAAAAATCAGAAGTAAAACGACAACAACAGGAGCTCTATTCACTACAATTAGTTGGATTTTAGCAACAGAGATATATACATTCTATATTGGAAGTTTTTCTAGTTATGATGTATTCTATGGAAGCATTTCTAATATTGTAATTTTATTATTATGGATTTACATATTATCATATATTTTCGTATTAGGAATGGCTATCAATGCTGGAAATACAAAAGAAGAAGATATTGAAAGAACAGGAATGTTATTAACTAAAAAATAACATTCTTTTTATGTGAAAGATAATTGAAAGAATTGAAAAAGCATAATAAAAATGCTATAATGTAATAAGCAAAGTTCGAGAAGAGAAACAAAAAGCGAGGTTGAAAAAATGAAGAATTTAAAAAACAGTTTGAATAGACTAATGGAATCTTTAAAAAACAATTTAAAACGAATAAAAGAAGAACATCTAATTAGAGAATATATAAAAAATAATGTTTTATTTTTAACATTTGTAATTACTTGTGTTATAAATTCAACAATGCTAAGACTCTTTTGTATCAATTCTGCAGAAAACTATTTAGCAGTTGCTCCAATACTTGCAGATTTAGCAATAGTAACAATAGTTGGAGGACTAGGATATTTATTAAAGCCTAAAAATAGATTTGGATATTATCTAGGCTTTAGTATTTTCTTTTCTGCGATTTGCTTAATTAATTCTATATATTATACATATTATACATCTTTTGCTTCTGTATCTATGTTATCATTGACACAATATGTTGGAGATGTAGGAGATGCCGTTGTTGAACAAGTAATTAACTTCAAAGACTTCTTATATGTTTTAGGACCAATAATTTTAGTTTTAGTAAATATGAAACTAAAAAAGAAAAATTGTAATAAAAAAATAGAAATAAAATCAGATAGAAAAAAGAAAACTATTAAAACAGTAGCAGTAGGTGCTGTGATTGCTATTATATTTATATTAACATTAACACCAACTGATATGTCTAGATTAGTAAAACAATGGAATCGTGAATATATTGTTATGAAATATGGTATTTATATCTATCAAGCAAATGATGTTATAGCATCAGTTCAACCAAAAATAAATTCATTATTTGGTTATGATCAAGCGAAGAAATTATTTAAGGACTATTTTAAAGATAAAGAAGAACATCAAGATAATAAATATACTAATATTTTTGAAGGAAAGAATGTTATTGTAATTCATGGTGAGAGTTTACAAACAAACTTGATGAGCTTATCATTCAATGGAGAAGAAGTTACACCGAATTTAAATAAATTAGCTGAAGAAGGAATGTTCTTTTCTAACTTTTATTCACCAGTAAGTGTAGGAACAAGTAGTGATGCTGAATTGATGTTTAATACATCTCTTTTACCAACAAAAAGCGGAACAGCGTTTGTTTCTTATTCAGATAGAACTTATAATGCAACACCAAAATTATTAGGTAAAATGGGCTATTACACTTTTAGTATGCATGGTAATAATGCAGACTTTTGGAACAGAAGAAACATGCATAAGAGTTTAGGATATGATAGATTTTATAGTAAAACAGATTATGAAGTAACTAAAGAAAATACTGTAGGACTTGGAATTAATGATTATGCATTCTTTAATCAATCAGTAGAAAAAATGACAAAAATTGCTAAAAAAAATGATAAATGGTATGGAATGTTAATGATGTTATCAAATCATACTCCATTTTCAGAAGTAGACAAATATGGTGATTTTCCAGTAGACATGAAAGAAACGGTAACAAAAGAAGATGGAACAGCCGAAGAAGTTACATATCCATATATGGAAGGTACTAAACTAGGAGATTATTTTAAATCTGCTCACTATGCTGATGGTGCAATTGGAGAATTAATTGATCGATTAGATGAAGAAGGATTATTAGAAAATACGATTTTAGTAATCTATGGTGACCATGATGCAAGACTACCAAGAGCTGATTACAATCGACTATATAATTATGATAAAGAAACTGATTCAGTGCTAGATAAAGAAGATCCTAATTACAAAGAATATGACTCATATCAATATGAATTAGGAAGAAAAGTTCCATTGATTATTTGGAGCAAAGATATGGATAAAGATTTAGTTGGTGAATATAGCAATGTAATGAGTATGTATGATGTAGAACCAACACTTGGTAATATGTTAGGATATTCAAATGAATATGCTTTAGGACACGATATTTTTGATATCAAAGACCAAAATATTGTAGTGTTCCCTAATGGTAACTGGTTGACTAATGATGTTTACTACAATAGTCAAAAAGAAGAATATTTATCATTAACAGATAAACCAGTAACAGAAGAAGAGATTAAAAAGAATAATGAATATGCAAGTCAATTATTAGACGTATCTAATGATATTATAGTTTTTGATTTATTAAAGAAGGATCAAACAGATGAAAACAAAGTAATTCAAGCTCAAGAGAAAGGAAATTAGCTTATGAAATTAAAGAAAAAACCAAAAAAAATCTTAATTACTGCTCTTGTTTTGATAGCAGTGGTAGCAATTGCTTTTGTAGGATATAATATATTCTTTGGTAAACAAGAAGTAAAAGAAGCAAAAGTATTAAAAACAATAAAAAAATATGGTTATACATTAAAAGATAATAAAACAAAAAGATATCAAGATATGTTTGAAGAATTAGACAAAATTCTAAAAAAAGACCCTGTAGATGAAGAAGAATATGTAAAAAAGATTTCAGAAATGTTTATCTATGATTTTTACAGTTTAAATGATAAAAGTACGAAAACAGATGTTGGAGGAACAGATTTTGTTTACGCTAACATATTAGAAAACTTTCTAACAAATGCAGAGGATACATATTATAAATATGTAGAAAGTAATATGTATAATGATCGAAAACAATCATTACCAGTAGTAGACGAAATTAAGATTGACAGTGTAGAACAAACTGAATTTGCTTATGGAGAAGAAACAGACGAAGAGGCTTATGAAGTAACAGTATCATGGACTTATACAGATAAAGAATTTAATGATTATCAAACAGAAGCAACACTAATATTTATTCATGATGATATAAAACTTTCTTTAGTAGAATTGAAATAGAAGCATTGCTTCTATTTTCTTTTTAATTTATAATAAAAGTAGCGATAAAATCGCTAAAGAAAGGATATGATAAAATGATTTTGATTGAATATCCGAAATGTTCAACTTGCAAAAAAGCAAAGAAATATCTAGAAGACAAGTATGTAACATTCACAGATAGAAACATAGTAACTGATACACCAACGAAAGAAGAATTAAAAGAATGGGTAGAAAAATTTTCTTTTCCGCTAGATAAGCTATATAATACCAGTGGAATAAAATACAGAGAATTAAACCTAAAAGAAAAAAGGAAAACAATGAATACAGAAGAACAACTAGAGTTACTATCATCAGACGGAATGTTAATCAAAAGACCAATTCTATTAACAGAACATACAATGTTAACAGGATTTAAAGAATTAGAATGGAATAAAGTTATTGAGGAGGAAATAAAATGAAAGAATTAATTTTAAAAAAATGTATGAAGTGTAATGCTTTAGTAAAAGTATTAGAAGACTGCAGTTGTGATGACTGTGGAATTATTTGTTGTGGAGAACCTATGAAAGAAGTAAGAGCCAATAGTGTAGATGCAAGTTTCGAAAAGCATGTTCCAACATAT
Source organism: Mycoplasmatota bacterium (assembly GCA_022771205.1). Taxonomy (GTDB): domain Bacteria; phylum Bacillota_I; class Bacilli_A; order RF39; family UBA660; genus Faecimonas. Next base: position 45,179 of record JALFCF010000001.1, read on the forward strand.
GAAAAGGATGGAAATAATATTCATATTAAAGTGAATCATGTAATGGAAGAGGAACACTATATAGAGTGGATTTTAGTAAAAATGGAAAAAGAAAATAGAGAAGTATTACTACAACCTGGTGACACACCAGAGATGACAGTACCATACGAAAAAGGAGCGTTAATTTACGCATATTGTAATAAACATGGTCTATGGAAAACAGAGGTGGAATAATGAGCTTAGAAGCCCTAAATAATCTTAGTTATGGCATGTATGTAATAACTACAAAACAAAACCAAAAGAATATAGGGTGCTTTATCAATACTGCAATACAAATTACTTCTAAAAATCCTATAATTGCAGTAAGCTTAAATAAGGAAAATTATACAAATCAAATACTAAAAGAAACTAGAAAATGTGCAATTTCTATTTTAACAGAAAAAGCAAGTCAAAATTTAATTTCAAAATTTGGCTTTTTTTCATCAAAAGAGATTAATAAATTTGAAGATATAAACTTTCAATACGTTGATGAAATGCCTGTTGTACTAGAAGATGTATGCACTTATATAATAGGAGAAGTAATTAGAGTAATAGATGTCGAAACACATGATATATTTTTAATACGTGTTTTACGAGCTGAAAATGTTTTAGATGATGTGCCAATGACATATAGATACTATCATGAAAAATTAAAAGGTAAAGCACCAAAAAAAGCCCCAACATATCAAGAGGAAAAAATAGGTGATAAAGGAAATAAATATCAATGCTCAATTTGTGGATATATATATGATGATGATAAAGAAAAGATAAAATTTGCAGATTTACCAGATGATTGGACTTGCCCCATGTGTGGAGTAGGAAAGGATAAATTTGTAAAACTATAATGAGAAAACTAGAAGAAGTTATGCAACAGATGGAGGAGATATCATATGGATGGTTAGATATCTATGACAATAAACATATAAACACAATAGACCAGTTAACCAAACTATATAGAGTATCTTCACCAGAAGAAGTATTAAAAAATAAAATAGGAATTTGCTTTGATCAAGTAGAATTAGAAAGAAAATTATTTGAATTAGATTATGAAACTCAATCATATGCTATATTTAATCATTTAATGGCGCATAGTTTTCTAATATTACATAAAGAAGACGATTATATATATTTTGAACATTCATCGCCACAAAGCAAAGGAATATACCATTTTTCTAAAGAAGAAGAAGCCCTAGAATATGCAACACAAAGATTTAAAGAAAATCATCATATTAAAGCTGATAAAAAAGTGGATTTAGTACCATATTCACCATTAGAGCAAGGTACCACATTCCAAGAAATAAAAGATATAGTATATTACGAAAAAGAAAAAAGAGAAGGCTCTCACAAGTAGTCTTCTTTTTTGCATAAGAAAAGCAAGCTAATGCTTGCTTAAGAATTATTCTGTAGGTTGTTCAGGTTCTTCCGATGGGGTAGGCTCTTCAGGCTCTTTTGAAACACATTGGTTACCTTCTAGGACTTCATTATCACCACATATAGGAGTTTTATCTTCTTCTTCTTCTTTAGTATCGTTAGAAGGTGTCTTCTCTTCGGTATCATTATCTTCTATTACTTCTTTTTTACTACCACCTAAAGTTAATGTTACACTTCCACGAATTTTATCAATTCTTTTTCCTTCAGGGTATTCTTGAGCAATAACATATCCATTGCCTCCAACGAAATTAACACTAATTCCTAAGCGACTAGCAGTGGCTCTTGCTTGTGCCTCACTATCTCCAGTAAAGTCTGGAAGTAGAGTATAGCCACCACTTGATTTATATGGTCCATAACCAATAACTTCTTTCTCATAAGGTTCATTAATAGAGAAACTGAATTTCTTAATTACTTTGTGTTCAACAAGTCCAAGATTTTCTTTCATAGCTCTAACAACATCTTTTTTACTTTGTTCATTAGGAACATAATTATATAGAACCATTCTCATACGTTCATCATAAATCATTTGTCCTTGACCTTGTAAATATAATTGTTGAATATTAACTAAGTTAGAAGCCTCTTTAGAAGCACTACGTTTAACAATATCTTTTCCTATATTATAGAAAGATAAAATTTGTTTTGTTGTTAAATTGGTATCTAAACTATTTGAAACTGTATTCATAATATCCATAAAGGTAGATACGCTAGTAATAGTTTTCATTTTATCCATTAAAGCAAGTATAATTTCTTGTTGGTGTTGACCACGACCAAAGTCTCCATTAACTAATTGTTTTCTATTTCTTGCATAAACTAAAGCTTGTTCACCATTTAATGTTTGTAGACCTGGATCAATACATACTTGTCCACCTCTAGAAGAGTCATCTGTACATAATGTTTGATTAGCGTCAACATTTACTTCAACACCACCAACAGCATTAACTAATTTAACCAAGCCTTTAAAATTAATTTTTGCATAATAATCAATATTAATACCAAAGTAATCTTCAATTGTTTGCATCATACAATCAGTACCATAACCAGCAGCATGAGTTATTTTATTTTCTGTTTTATCACTCCAACAAGCGATAGGAACATAACTATCACGAGGAATAGAAATCATGGTAGCATTTAATGTTTTAGGATTAAATGTGATTAAAATTAATGTATCACCATTAGCAATTGCATTTTTTTCTAGCACTTCATCAGTAGAATCGATTCCCATAAGTAGCATAGTAAATGGTTCTGTAATAGACTTTCCAGCAGAACTTACTTCTTGTTCAGATGTATCTGACTTTTTCATTTTCTTATCTTTAGAAAGAATAATTTTTGTATCTGTTCCAACATCTTCATATCCAGAAACACTAGCAAACATATCAACATAATTATCAGTAATGAAAATAGCGTCTACATCACCAGCATACAAATCAACTAACATAGTAGAGTAGTCATCATATTTTTTAATTTCATTATCATCTTCTAATTTATTTTCTTTAATCATCTCTCGAGGGATAATATATCCATCAGGTGAATCTTTATCCTTTAAAATTCCAATAGTATAATCCTTAATATCATCAACTTTTTTTGCTTCATTATCTTTCATAACAACTAAGTCAGAAGTATAAGTAACATAAGCTTTATTGATACTACTAAGTTGCCCATAAAAATAAGCAATAACAAGACCAACCGCAAAACAGATAAGAGAATAAATTAGCATAAAACTAATTAGACCAATTCGCTTATTACGCTTTTTCTTTCTTTTTTTAGAAGCTATTCTTACTTTAATAAATAACACAACGTCAATAAGAATTAAAATTCCCATAACGATGTATCGTAACAGTGTTTCGATAGAACTAAGTAAAAATATTTCATAAATTGCAAATGCACTACATGCAAGAGCAATAATCAGAAATATCGATAATACAATTCTTATTTTTGGTTTTTTTATTTTCTCTTCATTTTCAATTTCATGTTTAGCCATAATTACCTCCAAAGTAAATTCTTATTATCTAGCTTTTACTATTATACCTAAATTTAAGGATTTTATCAACCCACGTAGAAGTAATTCTATAATAAAAAAAGAAGATTGTAAAATAATGTAAAAAAGGTCGAAAATGCTCTTTTTTTGAAAGAAGTATAGCTTAGATATTGTATAATATAATTGAGTGATTATGAGTGATTATAGGATATAAGGAGGGGAACATGAAAAAGAAAATTTTATTGTTAGCTTTATTTGCATTTTGTATAATAATTTTTCCTAAAGAAACTTATGCTTTCTCTTCTGAAAATTATAAAAATAAATCTTTATGTGGAAATTATGAAGTCGCAGGGATGCATTCAGATGGAGTCATTGACCCAGTAGCGTGTTTAAATACATTTGAAGAGGCACAAGCGTGGATGAAGAAAAATGGTGCAGATGATTTAGTAGTATTTGGAAAAGTTGCAGGAAAAACAAAAATATTAGATGCGAATTTAGCTTTAGTAGATTTAAGTGTAAATCCAGAAACATTAACTTATTTTTATACTGATAAAGAGAAAACTTCTTCTTATACTTATATGGATACTGGATCTTTATATGGTGGTGTAGATGGAGCATTAATAAGTGCAAGCTATTCTAATGCTCATGGCAGATTTGTTATAAAAGTAAAAATTGGTAACTTTACTGGTTGGATATTAGATACTACATATGAAATTGTTCCATTAACATGGGTAAAATCATCTAGCAGTTACACTGTAACAAATGAAAATATAAAACATAATTATGTAAATAAAATACAAGAAACATATAGTGGAAGTAGAGGAAGTATAATTGGCCCAAAACCAGATATGCTTTCTCCAGGAACATATTATAGTTATGATGGAAAATATTTTTATAAAGATAGAAAAAACATGTTAAAAGATTATAAAAATGGAAATTATAATAATGCCGTAAATAAAAATAATGAATATTACAATTATTATATGTATTTATCAAATCATACAAGAACTAGTTATTCGAGTCAAAATATAGATGAATATATTAGAAATAATATGGGATATAAGATGGATGCTTATGGTAATAAAGCAGAGTCAGGAGCTTCTAGATTATATGGAAAAGGACAATTTTACTATTATGCTCAAGAAAAGTATGGAGTAAACGCTTTGCTTGCTTTAAGTTTAAGTAGAAATGAAACAGGAAATGGTACAAGTAATTTAGCTGTAAATAAAAACAATGGTTTTGGGTTGAATGCTGTAGATAGCAACCCATATGGTTCTGCTAGTCAATATGTTACATATGCTCATAGTATTTTAGGATATGCTTCTGATTGGATAACTTATGGATATGCACATCCAAGAGATTGGCGTTATTTTGGGCCACAGTTTGGAGATAAATGGATAGGTATGAATGTAAAATATGCATCAGATACTTATTGGTCAGAAAAGATGGCTTCACATTACTATGCTTTCGATAAAGCGAAAGGTTTACAAGATTATAATTTCTATCAACTAGGGGTCCTAACAAAAGGAGCAGTATGGGCAAGAAGTGATGCTAAAAACTCTGCAAAAGGAATATATCAATATCCAGAAGCAGAAGATGGAGTAGTTATTGTTGGAGAAAAACAAGGAGATAGTGTAGAAGGAAATACTACTTGGTATGAGGTAGTAAGTGATTTAAATATTGATAACAATTACAATGAGATAACATCAGGTGATTACAATTGGGACAAAACTGTATATGTTCCAGCAACATATATAAAGAAAATAAATAAGGGTAAAAATGGTTATATTTCACCAAATGAAGTAACAGCTTACCAAGATAGAGATTATGAATATGATTTATATGCAGAAGAAACTACATATAAACCAAAAGTAGGAAAAAGTACAAAAGACACAGAATTTTATTATGACTCTTCACTAACATCAAAAAAAGGTCAAAAATTAGTAAATAATCGTTATGTTATGGTGTATGCTGCAGCAAAAGATAAAAATGGAGTGATAGTATCTTATTTAGTAACATCAGATTATAAATTTGATCAGAAACATTGGGTATCAGCAGATAGTATTAATTTAGTTACTAGTAGTTATGGTAAGTTTTCAGTTACTGCATCAGGTAACCAATATACATGGGTAAACTCAACAACAGAAGATACAAAAGCTACATTAATTGGTGGGCAATATCATAATTCTTATGCTCCAATATTAGAAGAGAAAAATGTAAATGGGCAATTATGGTATAAAGTTCCAGTAGATATTTCTGGAACAACAAATGAATTTGGTTGGACATTAGCTTCCGCTCCAAATGTTTATGTAGAAAAATTAAACGTAAAAGCAGCAAATACAGCTCCAGTTATAATAGCTGAAAATAAAACCATAGTACAAGGTACAAAATTCAACTATAAAGAAGAGGTAACTGCTACAGATAACGAAGACGGTCCATTAACAGATAAAATTGAAGTAGTAGAAGAAACTGTAAAAATTGATGTAGTTGGAACATATCAAGTAACATATCAAGTAACAGATAAAAACAATACTACTACAACAAAGACTATTACAGTAACAGTAACAGAAAATAAAAAGCCAGTAATTACAGCAGAAGATAAAGAAGTTATACAATATAGAGAATTAAAAGAGTTAGATGGTGTAAGTGCAACAGATGAAGAAGATGGAAAAGTAGAAGTAAAAGTAAAAAATAGTACTGTAAAATTAGATACATCAGGAGAATATGAAATTACTTATCAAGCAACAGATGCATATAACCAAACTACTGAGAAAACAATCAAAGTAACAGTAATCAAAGATGACGCACCAGTTATCAATGCAGAAGATAAAACAATAACACAAGGAACAAAATTTGATCCATTAAAAGATGTTACGGCAGAAGATAAAGAAGAAGGGAAAATAGAAAAAATTGAAGTTGTTAAAAACGATGTAAAAGAAAAAGAAATTGGTAAATATGAAGTTATTTATAAAGCTGTAGATAGTTATAAAAATGAAACACTAAAAACAATTTATGTAACAGTAGTAGAAAATCAAAAACCAGTAATTAATGCCGAAGATAAAACAATATATTTAAATGAAGATTTTGATGAATTAGATGGCGTAACTGCAGAAGATCCAGAAGATGGAAAAATAGAAAAAATAGAAGTAATCCAAAATGATGTCAAAACAGATGAAGTAGGAAAATATAAAGTAATCTACAGAGTAGAAGATACTTTTGGAAATGTAGTTGAAAAAGAAATTACAGTAACTGTAGAAGAAAAGAAACTAGAAGAAAAAGAAGGTGCTTTCTATTTACATTATTTAAAAGAATCTAAAAACAAATTATTGATGCAAGGATATCAAACAATAACAGGTATTGATAATAATTTGGATACTGAAATAAATTATAAAATAGTAATGGAAAATATTGATACTGGCAAACAAATAGAAATAGAAGCAACAAGAATCACTAAAAAAGAGGATATTCCAAAGGCTGTCTATAGTCCAGATGGAAAAGATTACACATATTCTTGGTTTAATGCAGAAATCAATATTAATGATTTAGAAAATGGTAATTACAAAATGTATATGGAAGCTTATTCAAACGAATACTATTCTAAATCAATTATCAATAATAAAACATACAATGAACAAGCAACAAAAGTTGAAGGAAGTAAACATGCAGCAATTATAAGTAATAATTTTAGTAGTCAAGTAAGCTTTATTGAGCTAAAAGTAAGAGATGAATTACTTGCTGAAAAAACAAGCTCTTATATTTATAACCAATATGATAAATATACTGAATTTAATTTTACAGAAGATAAAAAACTACATTTAAGAGGAAATAGTTATTCGTATGGAGCAGATTTATCAGAAAGTCAAAAAGTTACTAGAAAAATACTATTTGAAAATGTAGATAATTATAAATTATATACAAAAGAGTTAGGAAGCATTACAACAGGTAATTACAATGTTGTTTTACCAAAGGATGATAATTTAGATAAAACTAAAGCATGGTATGATAATAATATTGATGTTTCAGATATTGAAAAAGGAAGATATGTAATTTATATTACTACATCATCTAATATCACAGATATTGCAGAAATGACAGAAAAACTAGGTAGAAATCTAGATGATGTAACTGCAACAATTGATGGTAAGAAGTATAGTTTTACTATTAATAAAGAGCGTGGTAATAGAATAGAAATGATAGTAGAATAAAAACCAGAAAAAATCTGGTTTTTATTATGCAAAGATAATATATAAATTGATACAAAAGGGCAGATGCTACTTACCTTTAAATGATAATAAACAAAATTTTAATGCAAAAAAACAAGCAATTTATTTGCTTGTTTTATTTAACAATAGTAACAGTTATTGTATCACAAAAGTTTTTCCAATGACCATCTAAGCTAATACAAACGCTACCGGGAGTTGTATCACCATTAGGGCAAGAAGTAACAAAATTCCAACTAAATTTATGATTTGGGTTTAACTGTTCAATAATTCTTTTTGTTTCTTCTCCATTAGATCCTGCTTGGATATTTAAAGTATCACCTTGAGATTTATCACAAGAAGGTGGTTCAGGTTCAGGATCTGGAGTAGGAGTAGAATTGCCTCCACCACCACCAGAATTACTAGAACCAGAGTTTCCAGAAGAATTAGAACTACTAGAACTATTGTCTTCACGATATTCTGTTTGTTTACCACTACTTAAAGTGATGGTAATTGTAGTACCACTACTTACTTTACTACCAGCACTAATAGATTGTTTAATAACAGTATTTTTTGATTTTGAACTGCTTTGAGTTACAAAGTTATAATTAAGTCCAGCTTCTTCTAAAGCATCAATAGCTTTACTTTTAGACATTCCTATAACATCTGGAACCTTACATTCTTTACCATCAGAAATAGTAACAACAATACTATCACCATTTTTAATAGTATCACCTTTTTTATATGAATAAGAAATGACTTCTCCTTGAGGAACATCATCACTAAATTCATGTTTTTCTTCATATGAGATATCATATTTATCTGCCCATTTTTTAAATTCATCGAAAGATTTAAAGTTCTCCATAACCAAGTTACCTTTAGAAATTACAACTTTAACAGTAGACCCTTGTTCAATTTTATCACCTTTATCATAATTTGCAGAAATAACATTGTTTTCTTTTACTGAATCATCATATTTATTGGTAAATTCTAATTTTAATTTATTTTCTACTACCCATTCAGTAATCTCTACCATACTCATTTTCTTTAAGTCTGGAACTTTAATACTTTTACCTTTACTAATAGTAATTGTAACTTTATTATCATCGCTATCCACTTTAACAGTATCACCAGCTTTAACACTTTGAACTGCTACATTACCACGTTCAATTTTATTAGAAAACTCTTTTTCTATTTCATATTTGATACGATGCTGCTTTAAATAAAAGATAGCTTCAAATTCACTTTTATTTATTAAATCAGCCATTTTAACATCACTATTATCTAATTCTTCACCTAAAGAAAAAGTAAGTTTTAATTCATCACTACGCTTCATACTACCAGATTTATTTTGTTCAATAACAGTATCTTCAGCTTTATCAGATTTTTCGAAACTAACATCAACATTATTTAAATAATTATCTAAAACATAGTTTATAACACGTTCACTATTCCAACCATCCATATCAGGAACAATAATTTCTTTATCAGGATTTGGACCTTCACTAACAGAAACTGTAAGTTCATTAATATCTTTTGTTTTTGTTCCTGATTCTATATCTTGTGAAATAATACTATATTCAGAAACCATATCACTATATTCATAATCTTGATTTAAAGTAACTTTATTTTTTTCAGCCCATTTAACAACATCTGTTAAACTCTTCCCAGTAAAATCTTCCACTTGTCCTAAAGATGGGATATTAACTATTCCTAAAGTTGTAAGCCCACCAAATAGATTAAATAACAATAAGAAAAAACTTCCTAAAAAGATAGTACCTTTTTTTCTATTAGGGTTAGTAACACATATCGCAATGAATAAAATAGAAAAAACAACTAAAAGTAAACTACTGATTAAAGAACTAAAGAAGTTACTAGTATTTTGCCCATTCCATAAAGTAATACCAAAATAAGTTAAACTACTAATAAGTGTTAAGAATAAGAAAAAATTAACGATAGGATGTTTCTTATTTTTATGAGAATATCCTTTTTCTTTTACAGGGTAATCATCTCTTATCTCTCTAGCAACTTTTACTTCATCATTATCCTTTCGATTATAATTAGTTTGATTATAGTTGTGATTACGATTATGATAACTATTTTTATTATAATGATGAGAAGATTTATTCTTCTGACTCATACTATCACCTCATTATCTTATATATACATTATATAGTATAGAAAAAGAAATAGAAACAAATTACAAAAACTAGACTGTAAAGTATACAAAAAAAGTAGAGTATGTTAAAATAAAAAGAGAAAGGTGAAAATATGAATACTTGGATAAAAAAGAATTTTAATACGTTATTAATTATTTTTATATTACTACAACCAATATTAGATTTAATTACTGGTTTTGGCATTCATGTCTGGAATATGAATGTAACTTTAGGAATTGTTATTAGAATCATCTTTTTAATAATAATTCTGTATGCTGTAATGTTCATTTACAAAAAGAAAGAAAATTGGAAATATTATGGATTACTAATTATTTATGGACTTCTTTATATACTAGGAATTGTCATTTTTAAAGATGGAACTGGTTTATTTTCTGAGATTCAAGGACTATGTAGAGTATTTTACTTCCCAGTATTATTGATTGCTTTGTATAGTGTAAAAGATGAAATTAAAATTAGTAAAATGACTTTAATGGTAATATTAGTTACATATTTGATATGTATACTAGTACCAAATTGTCTAAATTTAGGATTTGAAACCTACGAAATAACAAAAAAGGGTACTCTTGGGTTCTTTAATTCAGCTAATGAAATAAGTGGCATTATTTCAATATTAACACCAATTATGATATTGATTTTTGTTAAAAGCAAAAAAATAATTCCTATAATAATTATTTCATTAATATATTTATATATAATTTTAACAATAGGAACAAAAACACCACTACTATCCTTAAGCATTACAGTATTTTTTGCTTACATATGGTTTGTTTATAAAGAGATAAAAGTAAAAAGATTGAAAAGAATTGGTATTAGTTTTATTGCCTTAATGATATTTGTAATAGGATTAATATTAATATTACCTAAAACAACATTTTATAAAAATATAAAGACTCATCTAAATTATTTAAAATTAGATAGTGTTACAGAAGTCCTTGAAGATGAAGAGCTAGTTGATCATTTTATCTTTAGTCAAAGATTAACATTTATGGAAAATAGACAACAAGAATACATGGAAGCTAATACATATCAAAAACTATTTGGTATAGGATATTTAAACGGTAAAAAAGATGCAAAAGCAGTTGAAATGGACTATTTTGATATTTACTATTCTCATGGAATTATTGGTTTTATTATATATTTTGGTATATATGGTTATTTCTTTTATTTAATTATGAAAGAGAAAAAGAAATTAGATTTTGAGCAATATATGTTATATATTAGTGTATTGCTAAGTATATTTTTATCTTTCTTTACAGGTCATATTATAACAGCACCTGCAGTAAGTATTTTAGTAACAATTATTTTATTGATGTTAGTAAAAAATAAAAAGAAAAAGTTATTATTCACTGCATATAGTTTAAACTTGGGTGGTATAGAAACTGCGTTAATTAATTTAGTGAATAGAATTAATTTAGACAAATATGATGTAGAAATATTATTAGAGAAAAAAGAAGGTATTTTCTTAGATAAAGTAAAAAAAGAAATTACAGTGAATGAGTTTAAAGTATATGATAATAAAAATGCTATAATCAGAAAAATATTAAATTTAAGTAAAAGAGTGTTATTTACCATAACAAATTATAAAGTATATGATTTTAGTTGTTGTTATGCAACATACAGTTTAAGTGGTAGTAAATTATCAAAAATAGCTAGTGATAATAAAGCTTTCTACGTTCATAACAATTACAAAGATTTATATAAGGATGAACGCAAAGAGAAAGAATTCTTTGATAATAGAGGAATAGAAAAATATGATCATATTATTTTTGTATCAAATGAATACCAAAAAGAATTTTTAAGACTTTATCCAAATTTAAAAGATAAAGTATTAGTTTTAAATAACTTTATTAATACAAAAGAAATATTAGAAAAAAGTAAAGAAAGCATAAAAGAGTCTAAGCCAAAAAATAAAACATTATTTGTTTTTGTAGGAAGATTAGATGATGATGCTAAAAAAGTAGGAAGAGCAATACGCCTAGTAAAAGAATTGCCAGATACATGTTTATGGCTAGTAGGAGATGGCCCAGCACGTGAAGAGTATGAAAAGCTAGTAAAGAAAGAAAAGTTAACTAGTAGAGTAAAATTTCTAGGTAGACAAAAGAATCCTTATCCATACATGAAAAAGGCAGACTATATTTTAATGACTTCTGACTATGAAGGATTCCCTGTAACATACCTAGAAGCAATAACGTTAGAAATACCAATTATCACAACAGTAGATGTAAGTGATGATAAGTTAAATATTGGAAAAGATTATGCTTCTATTATTTCTAAAGATGAAAAAGAAATGTTAAAACAAGTAAAAGAAATTTTAAAAGAAAATAAAGTTCCTAAAAAAATTGATATTGAAAAACTACAATCAACAAGAATGACAGATTTTGAAAAGCTATTTGATGGAGTGATTTAAGATGCCAAAATTTAGTATTGTAATACCTGTATATAATGTTGAAAAATATATAAAAAGAACGTTAGATAATGTTTTTAATCAAACATATAAAGATTTTGAAGTAATTATAGTAAATGATGGCTGTACAGATAAAAGTATAGAACTAGCAAAAGAATATAAAGTAAAAATAGTAAATGACAAACATGTAGGAGTAAGTGAAGCAAGAAATATTGGCGAAAAGTATGCTAAAGGAGAATACTTACTATTTCTAGATAGTGATGATTATTGGGATAAAGAATTATTAGAAAATATCAATAATAGTCTAGATAATAAACCGGATTTAGTAAGATTTCAAATTAGAACAGTAACTGATAAAGATGAAATAATAGATTATAATGAAGAAGAATTTGAAGGATTAAATGGAATAGAGGCTTTTAAAAAAATAGTAAATTTTCACTTTATAGAAAGTATTTGGTGCTATGCAATAAAGAGAGAATATTACGAAAAAGAAGAATTTAAATTTAAAAAAGATACTATTCATGAAGATTTTGGACTAACTCCATTAATCATCATTAAAGCAAAAAAAGTAAATTCTATTTCTTATATAGGTTATAATTATTATCGAAGGTCAGGAAGTATAATGAACACTCCAGATTATAGTTGGACACAAAGAAAAGTACATGATTTTTATTATCATTATAAATATTTAAGAAAAGAGATAGAAAAATTAAAAGGGGATACTACAATATTTAAAAGTTATATTGCCAATAGTATGTTAAAAAAAATATGTGAATTAAATACGGAAGATTATAAAGTATATAGAAAAAAAATAAAAGAGGATAAAGTTGCAAAAGACTTATTGTCAGATACAATTCCGAGAAAAATAAAGAAAGTAGTAGTATCTATAAATCCTAGGTTGTATTATAAATAGAAGTAGAGGTGTCTTATGAAAAAAGAAAATAAAAAAGAAGTAAAACAAACAAACGAAAAGAGAGAAAAAATATCAATAGTAGTTCCATGTTATAATGAGCAGGAATCGTTACCAATCTTTTATGAAGAAATAACAAAGATTGCTAAAGAAATGAAAGAGCAAGATTTTGAGTTTTTATTTGTAAATGATGGTAGTAAAGATAATACTTTAAAAATTCTAAAAGATTTAGCTAAAAAAGATGATAGAGTAAGATTCATTTCTTTTTCAAGAAATTTTGGAAAAGAAGGGGGAATGTATGCTGGACTTGAAAATGCGACAGGTGATTATGTTGCCATAATGGATGCAGATATGCAAGATCCACCAGAAATGGTTAAGACTATGTATCAAGATATTAAAAAAGAAGGCTATGACTGTGTAGCTTTATGTAGTCCAAATCATAGAGATTATGGATTAGTGAGAAAGTTCTTTACTAATTGTTGGTACAAACTAATTGGAAAAATATCATCTACACCACAAGTACCAGGTGCAAGAGATTTTAGATTAATGAAAAGAAAAATGGTAGATGCCATTGTTAATATGAAAGAATATAATCGCTATTCTAAAGGAATATTTAGTTTTGTTGGATTTAATACCAAATGGATTGAATATGAAACACCAGAAAGAGCAGCTGGAACGTCTAAATTTAACTTCTGGAAACTATTTAAATATGCTTTAGAAGGAATATTAGCATTCTCAACAACACCACTTGTAATGGCTGCAATTATTGGACTAATTTTTTGTCTAATTGCTTTTATAGCGATAATTGTAATTATTGTAAAAACATTAGCATTTGGTGACCCAGTAGGTGGATGGCCATCACTTGCGTGTATGATAATGTTTGTTAGTGGAGTACAATTATTCTTCCTAGGAGTATTTGGAATGTATATGTCTAAATTATATTTAGAAGTAAAGAAAAGACCTATCTATATTGCTTCTGAAACAGAAAAGGACGTAAAGGAAGAGAAACATGACTGATATCAGTATCATCGTCCCAATTTATAATGCGGAAAAGTATTTAAATAAATGTATTAAATCACTAATAAATCAAACAAAAGAGGAATTAGAATTTATCTTAGTAAATGATGGTTCTACAGATTCTTCAGAAGAAATTATTAAAACTTATAAAGATAAAAGGATTAAATACTTTAAAAATAAAAATCAAGGTATTGGAAAGACAAGAAACTTTGGAATAGAAAAGGCAACAGGAAAATACATAATGTTTTTAGATAGTGATGACTATCTTAGAGAAGATGCCTGTCAAATTTTATATGATAAAGCAGAAACAGAAAAATTAGATCTAGTAATATGTGATTTTTATAGAGTAGAAGAGAAAAATGATTTTCAAGAAAAAATAATTATTCCAGAATTCAAAAATACAACATTAAAAGAAAATAAAAATTTATTATTAGATGTAAATCTAGCACCTTGGAACAAGCTTTACAAAGCAAGCCTTTTAAAGAAAAATAAAATTAAATTTGTAGAAAATTTGAAATATGAAGATGCTCCATTTGTAGTAGAAGCAATGGATAAAGCTAAAAAAATTGGACAAGTTCCAGAATGCTTAAATTATTACATTATTCATAAGAATAGTGAAACTACAGTAAGAGATAAAAGAGTGTTTGATATAATAGAAATCGTTGATAAGATAAGAAAGTATTTTTCTGAAAGAAAAGAGTTCACAGAAACTGTGGATAAATTATCTGTAAGAATCCTAACTAACTATACAATCCAGCAAAGAGTACAACAAGATAAAAAAGTAGGAACGGAATTTATTGATAGAGCTTTCAAATACATGAAAGAAAATATTCCTGATTATAAAAGTAATAAATATTATGAAAATAGAGGATTTTTAAGAAGAACAATAGAAAAAAATAAATTCTTAACAAAAACATATTTTAATTATTATAGGAAGAAGCACAAGATTGGAGAATGAGTAATATGATAGAAAAAATAAAAAACATAAAGCTTTCTAAAAAACAACAAAACATTATTATTTTAGCTAGCATATTTATGACGATGTTAGTTCTAAATTTATTAACCCCTTTAATTGCAGATGATTATTCTTATTCATTAAGTTTAGACGGAACTAAAATAAATAGTGTTATAGATGTTATAAATTATCAATGGTGGCATTACTTCAATTGGGGTGGAAGAACAATTGCTCACACATTAGCTCAAATATTTTTATTATTCCCCAAAACAGTATTTAGTATTGTTAACCCAATCATTTATGTTTTATTAATATATCTAATGTACTTACATATCAGAGGAGAAAAAGAGGATAAACCAATTTACTTAATTCTTATTCATTTAGGATTATGGTTTTTACTACCTGTGTTTGGACAAACATGTTTATGGCTAATAGGTTCATGCAATTACTTATGGACAACTGTTCTTATACTATGGTTTTTATGGATATATAGAAAAAATAATACCTCTGCATCTATATATAAAATAATAGGAATATTTTTATTAGGAATCATAGCCGGATGGACAAATGAAAATACTTCAGCAGGATTATTAGTAATTATTATTGGATATTTAATTGTCCAGAAAATTGTAAATAAGAAATCTAAATTTTCAAAAGTTCAAATTAGTGGATTAATAGGAGCATTAATTGGTTTTGCATTAATGATATTAGCGCCAGGAAATTATATTAGAAATGCTGAATTTCAAGATAATACCTTTATCATTATTAAATGGCTAAAAAGAGCAATTAACATTACTTTAACAGCAGAAAATTATTTAATGCCAATAATTATATTATTAGTAATTTTAATATCTATAAAAATTTATAATAAAAAGAAAATAGAAAATGACATTTACATTTTTATAGTTGGTGGTTTAGCTAGTATTTATTCTATGATTTTATCTCCAACATTTCCAGAAAGATCTTGGACAGGAGTAATAGTTTTTCTTTTAATAGCAACATTAATTTCTTTGTATGACCTAGATAAAATAAATAAAATATATAAAGTAATTGTTATTGACTTATGTGTCATATTGTCAATCATTTATATTGGACAATATATTTCTGCTGCATTAGATATAAATCATTTAAGAGGAACTTGGGCAAGTAGAATAGAGACCATTTCAAAAGAAAAAGAAAAGGGAAATAAAAAAATAATATTAGACCCATATTATACTAGTAATTCCAAAAATCCAATTTATGGATTAAGCGATATAACAGAAGATGCTAAAGTTTGGCCAAACACATCAATAGCAAAATATTATGGCCTAAAAAGTATTAAGGTAAATCAATCAATTAACGAGTAGTTTCAAAAATCAGGAGGTAAATATGAGCTTAGACAAAAGAATAAAATATTGCGATTTTCTAAGAGGATTAGCAATGATTTTAGTGATACTTATTCACATATATTCTATATATAGAGGAATATATTTTAATAAAAATAAAATATATTATTTCATATTATCTCTTGGTGATTCATTTACAAGAATAGCGGTTCCTACCTTTTTTATGATAACCGGTATATTTATGTTAAATAAAAGCTATGATGAGAGTTATAAAGATTATCTACTTAAGAGAATGCCAAAATTAATAGTAACATTTATAATATTTTCTGGCATTTATTACATATATGAAGCACACAGAACATCAAATGAATTATCAATTTTATATTTTTGCCAAATATTAACAACATATGGTGGATTTAAATATCATTTATGGTTTATGTATGAAATAATTAGAATATATTTTTTAATCCCATTTATAAGTGTATTAGTAAAGAATTTGACAAGAGAAAAACTGAAAGATTTAATAATATTAATTTTTATATTAGGGAACATATTACAGTTTTCCCAATGGTTTACATACAAATATGAAATAAACTTATTTGCAGGAATTTCTTTTTCAAGTTTAGCTATTTGCACAAACTATTTACTATTAGGGTATTATTTATTCAAATATGACATATCTAAAAAGTCAAGAATAAAAATATATATTGTAGGAATAATTAGTATCTTTTTGATGCCAATAGCAGACATAATTTATTTGGGCAATGTTAGAAGTGGAGACGATGTAATTTATACTGTATCTTCCATTTTTCCAATATTTCCTGCCATCGGAATATTTGTGCTCTTCAAGTATAATTATAATAAATTCCATGTTCCGGCCGTTATAGAAAAAGTAATGAGCAAAATTGCCAAAAATAGTTTGTACATATATATGGTTCATGTAATCATATTAGAGTATTTAAATAGATTTCTTCAAAATCTTTTTAATATTGATAGTTTTATACAAGTGATTTTACTAATATTTATTCTTCTAATTTTAACAACCATATTATCACTTATATGTAGTGTAATAATAAATTACATATATAATTTTGTAGAAGATAAAATAAAAAAGATCATAAGAATGTGGAAAGGAAAAATATATGAAAAGCAAAAAAATAGACAAAACTAAAATTAGCATAATAGTGATATTAGGATTAATATATATATCAATGCTAATTTTAAACTTTATAACCCCATTAATCATGGATGATTATAACTATGCATTTGGTTTAAATGGAAGATTAAATAGTATTAGTGACATTTTTAATTATCAAATTTGGTTTTACTTAAATTGGGGTGGTAGAAATGTAGCACATTTTATTGCTCAATTATTTTTAATGAATAATAAAATAATTTTTAATATTATTAACCCAATTATTTATACACTGATGGTATATCTAATCTATAATCTAATTAAAGGGAAAAATAAACACAATCCCTTATATTTAATATTAATACATTTTGCTTTATGGTTTTTTACTCCTGTATTTGGTCAATCGTTTATCTGGTTAACAGGAGCAAGTAACTATTTATGGACCACTACAATAATTTTAATATTTTTAAATATATTTATCCATTTAGAAACTTCATCAAAAAAGTATAATATAGTTCAAATTGTTTTATTTGGAATATTGGGAATAATAGCCGGATGGACAAATGAAAACTCAGGAGCAAGTTTGCTTTTTATGTTAATTGCTTATATAATTATGACTAAGCTAATCGAAAAAAGGAAATTAAAAAAAATACACGTAGCCGGAATAACAGGAGCCTTAATAGGTTTTATAATAATGATAGCAGCGCCAGGAAATTATGTAAGAAGTAGTGGCTTTGAAGATAATTCGTTTTTTATAATAAAATGGATCAAACGAGCAATTTCTATTACACAAACAGGAGAAAGATATTTATTATGCTTGGCTATTATTAGCGTAGTTCTTATATCTATTTACATCTATAAAAAGCAAAAAATTAATAAGAAAATATTTATTTACTTTATAGGATTAATTATTGCTATGTATTCAATGATTGCGTCACCAACATTTCCAGAAAGATCATGGACTATCATAATTATATATGCAATTATAATAAATGGAATTTTATTATATAATTTAGAAATAAAAAACCAACTAAAAAAGTTCATATTAATAGACTGTATTATTGTAGCAATATTTATTTTTGCTAATAGTTATATTTTAGCCTTTAAAGACTCATATCAATTTTATAATGTATGGAAGAGTAGAGCTGAAGAAATAGAAGAAGGAAAGAAGAAAAGGATAGAAGATTATCAATTTGAACCATATTTTACAACTAGAAAACAATCAGCATCATTTGCGTTAGGGGATATATATGAAAATAAAAAGGATATTAATAATCAAATTTATGCTCGATTTTTTGATGTCAAATCCATTTCAGCCTCTACGAATGAATAAAAATATTCTTAGATTTATAAATTTGTAGAAATGAATTTTATATGCTATAATATAATAACGAATAAAAGTATTTTCTATAAAAGAAACGAGGTATTGATGTGGAAAAAGATATTGCAATCAAAGTAACACATGTATCAAAAACATTTAAGCTTTATTATGATAAAGCAAATACATTAAAGGAAAAAATACTTTTCTTTTCTAAAAAAAGCAAAAGTAAAGATTCTATATTACATGTATTAAACGATATTAATTTAACAATCAAAAAAGGTGAGAGTGTAGCCTTAATTGGTACCAATGGTAGTGGTAAATCAACATTATTAAAATTAATGACTAAAATTATTTATCCCAATAAAGGAAGAATCACAACAAATGGAAAGTTAACATCATTATTAGAGCTAGGTGCTGGCTTCCATGAGGATTTTACAGGAAGAGAAAACATATATTTTAATGCATCAATTTTTGGATTGACTAGAAAACAAATAGATGAAAAAATTGATGAAATTATTGAGTTTTCTGAACTTCATGATTTTATTGACAATCCAGTAAGAACTTATTCATCTGGTATGTATATGAGACTTGCTTTTTCAGTAGCAATTAATGTACAAGCAGATATCTTATTAATTGATGAAATTTTGGCAGTTGGAGATCAACACTTCCAAGAAAAATGTTTCAATAAGCTAAAAGAATTAAAAAAAGAAGGTAAAACAATTGTCATTGTTACACATAGTATGAACCAAGTAAAACAATTCTGTGATAGAGCAGTATGGCTATACAAAGGTGAAGTAAAAATGGATGGCAAAGTAGATGATGTATTAGAAGAATACTTGAAGGTGTGTGGATAAGATGAAAGTATTTAAAGAATTATATAACTACAGAGAACTATTAAAAACTAATATTAAAAAAGAAATTCGTGGAAAATATAAAGGATCATGGTTAGGAATATTATGGACATTTTTAAATCCATTATTAATGTTAGCCGTATATTCCTTTGTATTCCCATATATCTTAAGAGTAAATGTAGAAAATTATACAATCTTCATGATTGTAGCCTTAATTCCATGGAACTTCTTTACATCAGCGATTCAAATGGGAACAGGAAGTGTTGTTGCTAATGGAGCAATTTTGAAGAAGGTATATTTTCCAAGAGAAATTATTCCAATATCAGTAACAACAAGTCAGTTAGTAAACTTCCTAATTACATGTATTATCATGTTTGCTTTTATTATTTTTAGTGGAGTAGGATTTTCTATTCATTTATTACTATTCCCAGTATTAGTATTAATACAATATATGATAACTTTAGCATTTACATTTATTTTATCAGCTATTACAGTTTTTGTAAGAGACGTTGACCATTTTGTAAGTGTTATCTTAATGCTAGGTTTTTATGCAACACCAATTGTTTATCAAGCAAATATGTTACCACAAAAATTTCAATGGGTATTAAATTTAAACCCTATGGCTCAATTAGTAGAAGCATATAGATCAATTTTTTACTATCATCAAATGCCACATTGGTCAATACTTGGAATATGGGGAATAGGAAGCATAGTTTTATTAGTGATTGGATATTTAATATTCAAAAAATTAGAAAAACGTTTTGTAGAAGAACTTTAAACAACCGGAAGGTTGTTTTTTTGTTTCATTGTATTAAGTGATGATATTTGTTATAATAAAACTATAGAAAATTAGAAAAGGTTGAGTAAAATGAAAAAAAAGATTTTATTGTATGGTGTAGGAACATTTAAAAACAGGGGAGTAGAAGCAATAATTAATTCTACTTTAAAAGAAATGGATTTAAATAAATTTGAAGTTGCTATGGCAAGTCACGATTATGATTACAATAGAAAATTATATAAGCAAACGAAACATATAAAACATTATTACAAAAGCGAAGAATTAACAGAAAAAGAAAAACAAGAAGAGGAGAAATTTAAAAAAATAAAGTTTGATTATCACAACTTTGAGAAACTTTATCAAAAAGATGTTATCAAAGAAATTGAAAATTCTGATATTTGCATTTCTGTTGGAGGAGATAATTATTGTTATCCACATTGTACATGGTTATATACATTAGATGAATATGCACATAAGCTTGGTAAAAAGACCGTATTATGGGGAGCGTCTTTATTTGATGAAATTACTGATGATGAATTAATAAATGATTTAAATAATTTTGATATTTTAGTAATTAGAGAAAGTCTTAGCTACAATGCTATAAAAAAATTTGTACCACAGGAGAGAATTATATATGCACCAGACCCAGCATTCTCTATGCAACCTAAGACTGTTAAACTAAATTCTTGGTATAAAGGTAGAAAAATAGTTGCGATTAATGTTAGTCCACTAACAATTCAAAATGAAATACAAGAAAAATCAATTTATGATTTAATAGATTACCTATTACAAGAAACGAAATATTCTATACTTTTGCTTCCACATGTAACAACAGATGATTGTAATGATTTAGATATATTAAAGAAAATAAAAGAAAACTATAGTAAAGAAGAGAGAGTCTACTTAGAACAAGAAAATTATAACTGTAATGAATTAAAACATATAATTTCTCAATGTAATATTTTAATAGCAGCCAGAACACATGCATCAATTGCTGCTTATTCTACTTGTGTACCAACGTTAGTAATTGGATATAGTGTAAAGTCACGTGGAATAGCAAAAGATATATTTGGTAATTACGATAATTATGTAATTTCTAAAGATGATTTAAATAGTGAAAATCTTAAAGAGAAGTTTATCTATATTGAGAAAAATAAACAAAAAATAAAAAAACATTTAGAAGAAGTGATTCCATCTATAAAAGAAAAGTCAGCTAATTTATTTGATATGCTACTAGATAAAATAAATACTCAAAAACAAACTGAAGTCTGTACTAGAGGAAAATGTGTAGGGTGTGGAATTTGTATGACAAATTGTCCACATCATGCAATTATCATGGAACAAGATTGTGATGGGTTTATGCATCCTAAAATCGATTTAGAAAAATGTACTCACTGTGATATATGTCGAAAGAACTGTCCAATAAATAAAGAAACAGAGAAAAAAGCATTTGATAAAAAATGTTATGCCGCTATTAATTTAAACAAAGAAGAACAAGAACAAAGTACATCCGGTGGAATGTTCTCTTTACTTGCCCATACTATCTTAACAAAAAAGGGAATTGTGTATGGTTCTTACATGAAAGATAATAAAGCCAAACATATAAGAATTACTGAAGAACAAGATTTAGAAAAAATCAGAGGATCAAAATATATTCAAAGTGATATTTCAAACGTTTTAAGTCAAATAAAAAAAGATGTTTTATCAAAAAAAGATGTTTTATTTTGTGGAACACCATGTCAAGTTGGAGCAATCAAAGCGTTATTAGGAAAAGACTATGATAATCTAATTTTGGTTTCAGTAGTTTGCCATGGAGTAATGAATGAACAACTATTTCATAAATATTTAAAGGAATTAGAGAAAGAAAAAGATAGCCAAGTAACTGATTTTAAGTTTAGAACGAAAGATAATATATGGACGCAATCAAGTATAAAATATAAGATTGGTGATGAAACTGTTATAAAAAAATTTATTGATGATCCATTCATGATGTTATATTTAAAAAATTATACTTTAAGAGAGTCTTGTTATGATTGTAAATATAAGGGAGATAATAATGTTGCTGACATTATATTAGGAGACTTTTGGGGAATAGAAATAACAGACCCTGATATGTTGGACCAAAAAGGAGTGTCAGCAATCATAATTAATTCTAAAAAAGGTGGAAAGTTTATACAGGGTAACAATATTCTAAAAAAGACAAAGTATAAACAAGAAAATATAGAAGATTTAATAAAATATAATCCAGCAATAATAGAATCTGTAAAAAGTCCTTTAGATAGACAAAAAGCATTAAATGATTTAAAATATAATGAGATAAGAATGGTATCTAACTATTATTGCAAATATCATGAATTGACAAACATGGTAAAAAATCAAAACGAAAAAATTAATGGATTGATTTTAGAAAACTCAGAGCTAAGAAGTCAGCTAGATTCTATTATAAACAGTAAACGATGGAAGATTATGGATAAAGGATTAAATAAAATTAATCGATTATTAGGAAGAAAATAGAGGTGAAGTAAATGGATTTTGATTATAGCAAACGACCAGGAAAAGAAGTAGAATTAATAGGAACATTAAAAAATAATGAGAAACCAACAATTAGTATTGTAACTCCATTTTATAATGGTGGAAAAACACTGCAAGAAACAGCTAATACTGTTTTTAGCCAGACATATCCATACTTTGAATGGATTATTGTAGATGATGGTTCAAAAGATGAAGAATCTTTAAAAGAATTAGATAGAGTAGCCAAACTAGATGATAGAATCAAAGTGTTTCATAAAGAAAATGGAGGTCCATCCATTGCCAGAGATTATGGAGTAGAAAAGACTAGTAAGGATACAAAATATATTTTCTTCCTAGATTGTGATGATATTTTAGATAAAACAATGTTAGAATGTCTATACTGGACATTAGAAACACATCCAGAAGGTTCATTTGCCTATACTACTATGGTAAACTTTGGTGATAGAGAATTTTTATGGGAAAAATACCTAACAGTAGATGACCAAAAAGAAGAAAATCTAATCTGCATTAGTAGTATGATAAGAAAAGACGACTTCAATGAAGTTGGAGGATTCGGTATCAAGGAAAAAGCAATGTATGAAGATTGGAATTTATGGTTAAAATTAATCGAAAAAGGAAAAGTTCCTATCAGAGTAAATGCACCATTATTTTGGTATAGAACTAGTAATTCAGGAGAATTGTCTAGAGCTAAAAAGAATCATGAAAACGCTATGAGATATGTCAATGAAACAGCTGCCAAAATTACTAAAGATGTAGAAATTATCCAATTTCCAAGAGAAGGGAAAAGATTTGATGTCGTAAAAAATCATTCAGATATGGTTTTACCAAATTATAAAAGAGAAAAGAAAATTAATATATTATTTATGGTTCCTTGGGCAGTAACGGGTGGAGCTGACTTCTTCAATATAGATTTAATTAAAAGACTAGATAAAGATAAATATGATGTAACATTATTAATGACAACACCAAATGATAATCCTATTAGACAACAATATGAAGAAATATGCTCAACTGTATACGATATGTCAACATTCCTAGAAAGAAGTGACTATATCAAATTTGCAGAATATATCATGGAATCAAGAAATATAGATTTAGTGTTTGTAACCAATACTCCATATGGTTACTATATGATTCCATACTTAAAAAGAAAATATCCACAAGTTCCATTTATTGATTATATTCATTCTGTTGATTTAAGAGATCCAAGAGAGAGTTTTGGCAGATGTACAATGGATGTAAACGATTACCTATATCACACATATTGCTGTAATAATTTTACTAAGAATCAACTTATAGAAAGATATCATAAAGAAAAGATAGATACAATTTATATTGGAACGGATTCTGATAAATTTAATCCTGAAAAATATGATAAAAAAGAAATGCGCGAAAAATATCATGTTCCACAAGACAAGACTGTAATTTCTTTTATTGCAAGATTATCTGATGAAAAGCGTCCCGAAATGTTTGTAGAAATTGGTAAAAGATTAGTTGCTAACAATCCTAATTTATTCTTTGTAATAGCTGGAGATGGATTCTTAGCTAATCCTGTAAGTAGTGCAATTGATGATAATTTTATCATGCTGGGAATGATAAAAGATACAGAAGAAATTTATGCTTTAAGTGATATGACTTTAAACTGTTCTTCATTAGAAGGATTAGCTCTTACTTCATATGAATCATTATCAATGGGAGTTCCTGTTGTATCAACTGATGTAGGTGGTCAAACAGAATTGATTGATAACGAAGTTGGAGGAATAGTTCACTATCACAAAGATGCAACCCCAGAAGAATATGAAGAAGAAATCAATAACTATGTAAAAGAAACAGAAAGAGTAATCTCTAATTTAGATGAGATAAAGAAAAATTGTCGTAAGAAAATTCTTGGAGATTTTACATTAGATTTAATGGCAAAAAAATTTGATAAAATATTTACAGAAGCTATAAAAGAAGAAAAGAAAAACAAAATGGAATTTCCAATCAATGATTATATGGAATATAATCTTTTAATAGAAAGTATTTATATTGATTATTTCTTTACTGTAAAAAATTATCTAGAATCAAAATTTGATCTTTACTATGACCCAGATAGACCATCAAGAAAAAAAGGAAAAATATATTATCTAAAACGTCGATTCTCAAAAGTATTGATTAGAGCACATGCTAAACAAGAAGCATTAAAGATTCTAAATGCTTTACGCTGTCTATATAAAGTGATAATAAACATTGTATATTTTATAAAATACTTTATTATATCAATACCAGCTTTCTTTGTATTATTTTATAAATTATTAATGAGAAATAGAAATAAAGGTTAATTTATATCATAAATTAACCTTTTTATGTTATAATCGAAAAGTAGGAGGATAAGATGAAAAAGAAATTTATTTTTTTAATACTTTTAATAACCGTTTTTTGTACACCATTATTAGTAACTAAAGCAGAAACTAAAAACGGATGGATTAAAGAAGATGGGAACACCTATTATTATATCAATGGTGAGAGGGTAAAAGGATTCCAAGAAATTGAAGGGAAGACCTATTTTTTTAGTAATGTAAATTATGCATTAAAAACAGGAATTCAATACATAGATGGACAACCATTTTATCTAAACGAAGATGGAACAGTATATCATGGTTGGAAAGAAGTAAACGGTAAAACCTACTATTTTGGAGATAATCATTATGCTTTAAATGAATTTCAAACAATAGATGGTAAAAATTATTATTTCAATAATTATGTATTGCAAACGGGAATAGTCATGATAAATGATAAGTTAATATATGCAAATGATAATGGAGAAATTCAATATGGATGGCAAACTATAAATAATAATAAATATTATTTTGGAGAAGATGGTTATGCAGTAAAAGGATTCCAAGAAATAGAGGGAAATACCTACTTTTTTAGTAATATAAATTATGTATTAAAAAGTGGATGGCAAACATTAAGCAACGACAACAGCCAAATATTTTATTTAAATATGGATGGTTCCGTTGTATATGGAAATCAAACAATCGAAGGTAGAGATTATGCTTTTGGTGATGACGGGTTCCTAGACGGATTCAAAAATATAGGAAATACATTTGTATATTATAATCCGGATGGAACAATAGCAAAAGGGATTCAGAGAATGGCCGGAAAATATTATCAATTTAATGAGTATACAGGGGCTTTTGAAAAATATGTAAACCAGAGAATTGTGATTGATGTTTCCTCACATCAAGGAATGATTGATTGGGAAGCAGTAAAAAATAGTGGAATGGTAGATGCAGTTATTTTGAGAGCTGGTTATGGAGTTAGTTGGACAGATACTTACTTTCAACGTAATGTGCAAGAATTAAATAGATTAGGAATACCATATTCAGTTTACTTATTTAGTTATGCTGAAAATGCAAATGAGGCTAGTATGGAAGCTGGTAATCTAATAAATATTATTAAAAATAATGGTGCTAATATTGCCTCAAATATTTTTTCAATTTACTATGACTTGGAAGATTGGACAATTTCCTCAACCGGAGAGAGTGATGATGGAATATCACCAGGAACATATCAAGAAATGTTTGACAGTTTTTCAAATAAAGTAGAAACATCTTTGGGAATAGATGTAAAGATATATGCTTCAAAGAATTTTATAGAAACAAGATTTCCAACTTCACTTAGACCAGAAGTAGGATGGGTCGCTCAATGGGGGCCAGAATTAACTTATGATGGAACTTATGAAGGATGGCAATATACTAGTGATGGAAGTATCCCTGGCATTAACGGAAGAGTAGACATGAGTGTTTTCTATTACTAAAAAAATTTCTCGATTAGGAGAAATTTTTTATTTGCACTGATTAAGATTAATACATGCGTCATAATAAGTAGAACGCTTTGATAATTCATCATTAATATAATCGTTACCATATTTTTCACTCAAAGTTTTTTTATCACTAAACAAGTTAGTACCAAGACCTAATCTATTGCCTTGAATTTTAACTCCAAGTGCAGCCAATGTGGTAGGGAAGTAATCAAATGTTGTGAACTCTCTATTTTTGTTGTTATCAGTTTCAACAGCTGAATTGATATATACATTATAAACACCACGTTCATAATCTTCATCAATATCATCAAAAGAATAATTATTCATACTAATATGATCACCAGTTAAAACAATTGTAGTATCTTCATAGAAGTCTTGATCCTGTATCCATTCAATAAATTCTCCAAGTTGCATATCAGAACAATAAACTGAATTCAAATAAGGATCAGAAGAATAATCAGGACAAAAATCACTAGTATAGCCATCAGCTGCATGAGTATCAACAGTTAACATAGAAAAGTTAAACGGCTCATCACTATCACTTAATTTTTCAAGTTCTTGTTTTGCATAATCAAACAACTTCTCATCTTCATATCCCCAAAAAACATAATAATCATCAGGAATAATACCATCATCTCTAGCAGTATATAAATCAAATACTTCATAGTCCCCATGTCCTTCAAAATAGGATCTACGCCCACCAAAAGACAAATCAGAACCAACCATAATAGATTGATGATAACCTTTATCTTCTAAGATATCACCAAGTGCATAAGCTCCGTTAACTAAACCGTTTTCATAACTATCCTCACTATTAGCACCAAATACATTTTTTATAGGTACTCCTGCTGTTTCAGCAACAAGACCACCCATGGTCCAAGTAGTTCCAATTGTCATATATGATCCACCAACATCTTCGTTAGAAGAGAAATTTATATAGTCATAAGCCAAATCAGTTAAGTTTGGAATATAATTATAAGGGTAAGCTCCACCATGATTTTCATCAGAATAAGTTGCTTCCATAGACTCTAAATAAATATAAATCAAATTTCTTTTCTCTTTTGGAAACTCTAATTCGACATTTCTTGGATTAACATAATTTTTTTCAAAAAACTCAGAACTTTTTGTATTAGCTTCTAAATAGTCTCCAATGTACAATTTATCCATAGCAAAATTAACAGAATTAACAGTTGAAAAAACAGTAGCACTTAAGAATATTAGGAATAATATAGCCATGAAGTTAATCTTTATAGATAAATTTTTACTAAATATTTTGAATTTTAAATAGATATTACAATTTCTAAATATAATTCTATAAGTAACGTAAACCGTAATAAAAATAATAAATAAAATTAAAGTAGTCCACAAAGGAGGATAAACGTTACATTCAAAAAAACTATCTAAAACCTCTTTACTAGCAGTAGTAACAGAAGTTCCTAAAGTATACAAAATTTCATCAAAAGATGAATAACTATAATTCTTCTTTGCCCACACAGTGCCTAATTGGATAACTTGTGATAAGAAAAGAAAAAAGAAAGTAAAAAAGATAAATAAAAATTTAATGCTTTCTTTTATAATTCTTAATAGCTTTTTGATCATTGACGGCTTTTTCCTTTACTAAAATATTAATCTGTACTGCTTTAGAAACAGCATATGTCAAACAAGGTAAAACAAGTGCTACAATCAAACTTAACCACATGTACTCCATAGAAAATTGAAAAGTAAACATAGATTCAGCATACCAGGGAGTCTTTGAGTTACTAGTCATATTAATAATAGTATTCATAATAGCAGTAATTATAAAAGTATATCCAAGATATGGAACAATTAAATCACTGAGCTTTCTTTTTTCTTTTCTTAACTTCTCACTTACCAAAATAGAAATGCTAGCTGGTAAGAAAAAGCAAACGTATAACATAAAGCACCATCCTTTATTATAAAAATATCTACATATGCAGATAAATCACTAAAGATTATAACTAAAAAATCAAAAAAAATCAATGTAGAACATATGAAACTTAGAAATAAGTAACAAATAGTAGTAATAAAAAAAGAATGTGGTATAATATAGCTATCAAGGAGCGAAGACTATGAAGAAATGTATCATAATTATGAACCCAGAAAGTGGAAAAGTAAAAAGTTTAAGTACTAAAAATGAGTTTTATGATGTATTAAGAAAACACGGATATGATGCTGAAATTAGATATACAAAAGGACCTAAAGATGCCACTAGAATTGTAGAAGAATTAGAAGATGATGTAGACCTAGTAATTAGTGCTGGTGGAGATGGAACATTAAATGAAGTAGTAACGGGTAATCTTAGACGTAACAAGAAATTAGTTTTAGCTAATTTACCAATGGGAACTACGAATGATGTTGCTAATATGTATGGATATACAAAAGATTATCAAAAAAACATTGAATTATTATTAAATGGAGTAAGAAAAAAAGTAGATGTTTGCTATATTGACGATACCCCATTTGTATATGTTGCATGCTTAGGAGACTACATTGACATGGCCTATAATACTCCAAGAAATTTAAAAAAGAAATATGGAAAAATTGCTTACATATTATATGGTCTTAAACAATTACAAAATAAAATTCATAAATATCATGTAAAATATACAGTCGATGGAAAAGAATACGAAGGAGAATATTCATTTTTCTTTATTACTAATTCATCGAGAGTAGCTGGTGTTGATGACATTTATTATGATGTCAAAATGGACGACAATATGTTTGAAGTTGCTTTAGCAAATCCAAAGACAAAACCAGATATTTTAAGAATGCTAGTACAAGTAACTATGAAAGATGTCAAAGAAGTACCAGGGATTACATATTATCAAACTGATAATTTTAAAATAGAATTTTTAGATAAACCAAAAACATCATGGTGCATTGATGGAGAAGAATATAAAACTAATAAACCAGAATATGAATTTAAAGTAGAACAAAAAGTAAAAATGCTAATACCAAAAACAAATGCTAAAAAGTTATTTAATAAGTAGGGTGAAGTTATGAAAAAAGAAAATAAAAAAGAAAAAAAACAAAAAAAGACCAATATTACAGTCTATTTAATACTAAGATTTTTAGTAATCTTATGTATGGTAGAGCAAGCATTAAAAGGAAACTGGCACAGTGTAGCTTTATGTTTTTTAACTTTAATATTATTTACACTACCAACAATAGCCTCAAGAACATTTAAAGTAAATTTACCAACAACATTAGAAATAATTATTTATTTATTCATATTTAGTGCAGAAATATTAGGAGAAATTCAAAATTTCTATGGAGTATTTAAACATTGGGATACTATGCTTCATACTTTAAATGGGTTCTTATCTGCTGCCATAGGATTTTCACTAATTGATATTTTAAATAGAACAGAAAAGTTTCATATTAGAATGACACCTTTATTTGTAGCGTTAGTTGCATTTTGTTTTTCTATGACAATTGGTGTATTGTGGGAATTCTTTGAATTTGGCGCAGATAGATATTTTAATACAGATATGCAAAAAGATAGGATTGTAAATACAGTTTCATCAGTCGAGTTAAATAAAGAGAATAAAAATGATCCTGTAATCATAAATGATATTAACAAAACAATTATCTATAGCGGTGATAACAAAGAAACTGTAATACAGAATGGTTACTTAGATATAGGAATAAATGATACAATGAAAGACTTAATAGTCAACTTTATTGGAGCAATAGTTTTCTCAGTTTTAGGATTTTTATATATTAAAGATCGTGATGAATACAAGTTCATTGAAAGATTTTTACCGGTTATGAAAAAGTTTAAAGAAGAAAGCTAAATATTGTAACTAAAATAGGGGACAAGGTGGTTGAAATGACTAAAATAAATATGACAACAGTGAAAAAATTATTATCACTAGGATTTGAACCAATAGCCGAATATTATGAAAAACAAGATACAGAAGTTGTAGAAAAGTTAATTTTATATCAAAAATCTAACAAAATATTATTACTATTACCAGAAAAAGGACAAATATTATATACAAGCCCATATTTATCTACTAATGAGGATACTCATGAATTAGAAAATTTAAGTAATGTTATAGAATATATGGAAGCATTTCCAAAAATAATGAAGAGTAGACCTGTAACAACGCTAACAATATTAGATTTACCACTAATAACTGCAGAGAAAAGAATGATAGTCAAAAAAAGAGTACATGATAATATAACACAATATAATTTTAGACAATATATTAGAAATGTTGGTGATAGAAGAATCAACAGTAGGATTAGATTAGGAAAGAATATGGGATCAATTCAAGCAACACAATCAGACAAGAAACTAGAAGAAATGATATACCCATTATTTCAAGAATTACCGCAAGAAATCAAAAATGATTTAATTCTACCAGCATATCAAAAGATAAAAACTAAAAAATATTAGTAAAAACACTAATATTTTTTTTGTCGAATTTTGTCATACGAAATATTTGTCATGTTTTGTCGAAACACTAGAAAATATTAACTATATATTTTATAGTGCTAACAGAGGTGAAAACATGCTAACGGTATCATTACAAATAACCAAAGGAATTATGTTTATAAGATTGGAGGGAGAATTAACACAAGAAAGTTTTCATAAAGTATCAGAAGAAATTAACTATTTGTTATATAAACAAGGAATAATAGCTTATGTTTTTAACCTAGAAGAAGTAAAAAAAATAGATAACAATATCTTAGAAAATATTCAAAATAAGTTAACAGAAATATTTTTAAGATGTGGTAGTGTAGCATTTTGTGGTATATCCGAAACACTAAAGAAATTAATAGGAGAAAGAAAAGACGAATTATTTTATGTAACAGAAGAAAAAGAAGTATTTCAATATATAAGTATATAAAAGGAGAAAAAATGGACAACGTATTGGAATATGAAAACCTTATTTATAAAATGATTTCAAAGTACAAAAACTTTGATCAAGAAGATTTATATCAAGTAGCAATGTTAGGTTTAATGAATGCTAAAAGAAATTATAAACCAGATGAAAATACTAAATTTTCAACATATGCTTATTACTATATTTTAGGAGAAATTAATACTTATATTAAAGCAAGTAATCCAGTAAAAATAAGTCAAGATTTACTTCGGTTAAAAGGAAGCTTAACACATGCAAAAGAAGTAATGACACAAAGACTAAGAAGAGAACCAACAATAGAGGAGTTATCAGTATTTTTAGAAGTTCCTATGGATAAAATAGAAGAAGCAATGATTGCAACCAGTGCTGTAGAAAGTCTTGATTATACTTATGATGATGAGAATGATTTGTACAATTCATTTGGTCAACCAGAAACACAAATGACAGAAGATTTCCTAGATTTAAAAAATGCTGTACAAAACCTTCCAAAAGAAGAGCAAGCTTTAATTGTTGCAAGATATTATGAAGGACTGACTCAGCAAGAGACGAGCGAAACCTTAGGAATGTCTCAAGTACAAGTATCAAGAAAGGAATTGAAAATACTACAAAAGTTAAAGACAAGTTTATAAAACCTAACTAAAATAATTTTAAAAGAAGTCATATGTACTTCTTTTTTTTGTATAAAATAAAAAAAACAGCAAAGAATATAAATGGTGATATGAAATGAAACAACAAAAATACGAACTGATTGCAAAAGAACATGAAGCAGAAAATCCCAAACTAAAAAATGCTGTTATTGCCTTTTTAATAGGTGGTCTAATTGGAATGTTAGGAGAAGGATTAATTGAATTATTGTGCAATATATTTCATATGTCAAGAAATAATGCTGGAACTATTATGATAGTAATAATGATTTTTATTGCATCACTTTCAACTGCCTTAGGATTCTTTGATAAATTAGTAACAAAGTTTAAATGTGGTCTTCTAATACCAATCACAGGATTTGCACACTCTATGACAAGTGCTGCTTTAGATTATAAAAGAGAAGGACCAATATATGGAATAGGATCTAATATTTTTAAATTAGCAGGATCGGTAATTTTATATGGAATAGTTGCAGCCTGGTTTTTTGGCATGATTAGATATCTATTAGGAGGAAGAATATGACATTTACTTATAACGATGTATACATACAAGACACTGCAACGGTTGCTGGACCATATGAAAAAAAAGGACCATTAAAAAGATATTTTGATAAAACATTTGATAATTTATATTATGATGAAGAATCTTGGGAAAAAGCCGAAATAAAATCAGTAAAAGAAAGTTTAAAACTACTGTATAAAAAAGCAGGATTAAAAAGAAAAGAAGTAGATGTTATTTTAGGTGGAGATTTACAAAATCAAATAGCTGCTACTACTTATGGAGCATATAATTTTTCCAAATGTTTTCTAGGATTATATGGAGCTTGTTCAACATCGGTAGAAGCAATGATTATAGGAAGTATATTAATTGAATCTAAAAAAGTAAAAAATGCTATTGCGACAGTTTCATCACATAATATGTCAGCCGAAAAACAATTTAGAAATCCAACTGAATATGGAGCACCAAAACCCAAATCAGCAACCTTTACATCTACTGGTAGTGCATCTATATTATTAACAAAAGAAAAGACTGACATTAAAGTAGAATCTTCAACTATAGGACAGATTATAGATTTAAACCAAAATGATCCCAATGATATGGGAAAAGTGATGGCACCAGCTGCTATAGATACAATTAAAAGGCATCTAAAAGATTTAAACAGAAAACCTGACTATTATGATTTAATTGTGACTGGTGATTTAGGGTTATATGGAAAAGAAATATTAAAAGACTATATGTTAGAAGAATATGATATTAATTTAGAAAATAATTATAATGACTGTGGTGTAATGTTATATGATCTAACAAAACAAAAAGAATGTTTAGCTGGGGGCAGTGGACCAGTTTGTAGTGCTTTAGTATCATTCGGATATATCTATCATGAAATGAAAAAGAAAAATTTAAAGAAAGTATTAATAGTTGCAACAGGAGCGTTATTTTCTCCAACTATGGTTTATCAAAAAGAAAATATTTATTCAATTGCTAATGCAATTAGTTTGGAGGTAGTTTAATGTTAATACTAAAATCTTTCTTATTCTGCGGAATTGTATGTATGATTGCACAGATTATATTAGATAATACTAAATTAAGTCCGGGTCATATAACAAGTATATTTGTAGTGTTGGGAGCATTTTTAGATTCATTCAGTTTTTATGATAAAATTATTAAATCGGTAGGGGGAGGAGCGCTTTTACCAATCACCAGTTTTGGACATTCTCTAATCCATGGAGCTCTTGCAAAAGCAAATGAGTATGGAATAATAGGAATTTTAATGGGAATGTTTGATTTAACTGCTACAGGTATAACAGCAGCAATCATATTTGCTTTTGTCTTTTCTTTAATATTTAAACCAAAAAATTAAAATACTATGATAAAATAAATTTGGTGATTATATGAAAGAAGAAGTAGAAAGAATAATAGATAAAGAAAAAATAAATCCAAGAGAAACGTATGAATTCCCATTTGTTATTTTATTAACAGGAAATGTAGGCAGTGGAAAAAGCTTAGTTTCACAAATATTATCAAAAGAATTAAATCTATACTTAATTAGTGGAGACTATATAAGAAATATAATAAAAAGATTATATCCAGATATAGATTTACATGACGAAGAAGTGAAACAAATAAATAATCAATTATGCTTAAAAGAAATGAAGTATTGCATAGATAATAAGTATTCAATGATTTTAGACCGAAGTGTATCTAGTCAAAAAGATTTGTCTTTTATAAAAGATAAAGTAAACTTACCAATTATCTTTATCAAAATAATATCTAATGATATAGAAAATATTAAAAGAGTAAAAAACAGACAAAATACCCAAGATATAAAAATAGAACACTATGGTCACCAAGAATCTAAAAGTGGTGTAGTAACAGAGGAAGAATACAATAAAATAAAGCAAAGAAAAATATATGATTTAGATGATAGTGTTTATGACTATTTCATAAATACTAATACGTCTCTTGATGAATTAAAAATAAGTTTAAATAATATCATAGAAGATATCAAGAAAAAATATAAATAAAAAGAAATTGCAAACTGAAGTGAACCCCAAATAGGAGACACCAATTAAAAAGAAGTCAGGATTTATTTCCCCGACTTTTTTGACTTTAATCTAGTTGTGTTATAAAATAATATCCAATCTTCTACAAGTTGAATATATTCTTGTAAAGATGTAATATTATTATTGTACAAAGTTTCTTTCTTTAGAAGAGCGTGCCAGCTTTCTATAGGAGAATCATCTATTGGAGTACCTTTTTTACTCATTGAAATTTGTATTCCATTTGATTCACAAATAGCTTTGTACTCATAAGATGTATATTGGAATCCTTGATCACTGTGAATGATCAATCCTTGTACATCTTTTTCTTTGGCTAAAGCTTGATTTAAAGTATCCACAACTAGTTTTAAATCATTTCTTTTTGATATTACATAGGAAACCACATGTCTATCATATAAGTCTATTATTGTAGACAAATATGCTCTTGAACCTTTAAATATCAAATAGGTTACATCTGTATCCCATACTTTATTTAGTTTATCAGTAGTAAAGTTTCTATTTAATAGATTAGGTTTAACATTATCTTCTATTCTTTGATTTTTATGTTTTATTTTAGCTTTTCTTACATATTCAGCCATCAAATTATACTTCTTCATTATTCTTAATACCTTTTTACCATTCATAACTACACCATATTTTAGGAGTAGACCTTCAACAATCCTACGATATCCATATGTTCCTTTAGAATCATCAAATATTTCTTTAATTATTAAATAATCATAATAATCAGAATCTTCTTTATTTCTATACTTATAATAAGTTTTAGAACTTATATTAAGTACTGTACACATGTTAGTAAGTTTATAATTATTTCTATATAAATTTATAAATGTTACTTTTTCTCTCATTGTGCCTTGAGGAAGGCCTGGTATTTTTTTAGTATTTCATATCTTTCTTTCCAGTCTTCTTTAGTTAAATTAGAT
Source organism: Mycoplasmatota bacterium (assembly GCA_022771205.1). Taxonomy (GTDB): domain Bacteria; phylum Bacillota_I; class Bacilli_A; order RF39; family UBA660; genus Faecimonas. The sequence continues at coordinate 81,042 of JALFCF010000001.1, forward strand.
TCTTTCAATCTTCCGCGTTTTTGACCTTGATTAGGATATTTTTCCGGATGCCATAGTTTTTGTTGCCAAGTTGATATAGTTTTCTCAGATATATTATATTTTCTAGACAAAAATCTACACGAATACCCATTTTTTAATTCTTCTAATATTATATTTTTAATTTCAGCCGAATATTTATTAAACTTTTGCTCTTTTAATGCCATAAAAAATACTACCTCCTTTCTTGAGATAGTATTTTATCACAAAAGTTCTTTTTAATTTATGTCTACTCTAAGGGGTGCATTTCAAAACAATTTCTTTTTTTTAATACTGGTTAGAAGAAAGAGAAATAATTAAATCCATATCGTCATCTTTAGCCATAATATTTTTATGATATTCTCCACATTTTCTACAACGATAGACTATTTTGTAAGTAGCTTTAAATTTTTCAATACCAATAGGATCTAATATACCTAAACAAGTATTTTGTCTATCACCAGGCATAATATCTACATGCTTAGAGCAAAGGCAAAAAGGACAATGATCACGCGCACTGTATTTTAATAATGAAACCTTTTGGCCACAATTTTCACAAATAAATTCTTCATCTCTCATAGTAAATTGTTTCATAATATCACCATCTATTGTTATTATAGCAGGAAACAAATTGAAAAAAAAGAAGCTTTTTGCTATAATGGTAAAGAAAATGACAAAGTTCGGAAGTGATGATATGCAATTTAAAATTAATGAGTTTGAAGGCCCACTAGATTTATTATTACATTTGATTAAAGAAAACAAGATGGATATTATGAATATAGAAATAGAACATATCACAGAACAATATATTGCATACTTGAATGAACAAGAAAAAATGAATTTAGAAATTGCTAGTGAATATTTAGTAATGGCATCAGAATTAATTGAAATAAAATCAAAATTATTACTTCCAAATCAAAAGAATGAAAATACAGATGAAGAAGAAATAGATCCTAGAGAAGAATTAGTAAATAGACTTTTAGAATATCAAGCGTATAAAGAAATTACAAAAGTATTAAAAGAAAAAGAAGAATTAAGAAAAGAAATTTATACTAAATCACCAGAAAATGTCAAAAATTATGTAGATGAAAGTGCTAAACTATCTAGCGATATTACTTTAGATGATTTAGTAGAAGCTTTTAAAAAGTATTTAGAGAGAAAAAAAGAATCAAAGCCATTAAAAACAAAAGTAACTACAAATGAAATAAGTGTTTCATCTAGAAGGTTAGAAATTAAAAGTATTTTAAAAACAAAGCCAAAAGTATCTTTTTTTGAGCTATTCCCAGTTTTAAATAAAGAGTATGTAGTAGCAACATTTCTAGCTATCTTAGAAATGGCTAAGAATAAAGAATTGAAAATAACACAAGATAAAAATTTTGATGATATTATATGTGAGGTGCGGGATGAAAAATAAAGCAGTATTGGAAGGTTTGTTATTCGTTGTGGGTGAGGATGGATTAACTCTAGACCAAATAGAAGAAGTATTAGAAATACCTGAAGAAGATGTAAAAAATCTAGTAAATGAATTAAAACATAATTATGAAAATGAAGACAGAGGATTAAGAATAGATTTTTTAGGTAATAGATTAAAATTAACAACAAAATTCGAACATAGAGAGTATTATCAAAAACTATTAGAAAATCCAGAAACTAATATATTGAGTCAAGCAGCTCTAGAAACTTTAGCCATTATTGCATATAATGAACCAATTACTAGAATGCAAATTGATAAAATCAGAGGGGTAGGAAGTAGCCAAATGATTAGGAAATTAGTTGCTAAAGGATTAATTAAGGAATCTGGCAGAAGTGATTTGCCTGGTCGCCCAATTCTCTATGAAACGACAAATGACTTTTTAGATTACTTTGGATTAAGTAATATACAAGAATTACCAGATATGGCAGCATATATTGAAGAAGCAGAGCAGGAACCAGATGATGAAAAAGACTTATACACATCAAAGTATAAAGAAGAATAAAGACCGAGATATTATCTACGGCCTTTTTAAATCAAATATTCAATAAAAACAAAAAGTAATAAAAAAAACACAAAAAATCTAGAAATTATAAAAATGTATGATATAATCTAATATGTAATGCCTGCGTGGCGGAATTGGTAGACGCGCTGGACTCAAAATCCAGTGTTAGCGATAACGTGTCGGTTCGAGTCCGACCGCAGGCACCATATATAGAAAATTTATATTGATATATATAATAAAAAAGAGTCTCATGTTTGAGACTCTTTTTTATTATAACATTCACCATAAGTAATAGTAATAAAATTATTAAATGGAAATATAAGACAAAAACAAGGATTGTTTTAAGTTTTATTTACTTCAATAAATGACATAATAAAAATAAGAATCAAAAATTAATTTCTATTATAACTAAATATTGTAGAAAGAAAACGTCAACAAATGTAAACCAAAAAAATACCCCTTGTCAATTAAAAAAAAACAAGATACAATAAATATGACATAGTAGGAAAGGGAACATAGTGATGTACTAGAAAATAAAAAACAAGTGGTGATAAAAAATGGCAATTAAAACAGTAAATATAGAAGCTGAACGAGTCTATAAGAAAAAACTTTTTTCTAGACTGGTAAAAATAGCATTTTTACTATTAATTATTTTTGTATCCATTGTTTATTTATTTTTGTATATCGTCTACGACGGTGGAAGATTTACTGTTACTTTGGATAGAAATTTATCAAATAGAAAAAATATATTTTTATCTGAAGATGGAAAAGTAAAGTCGAAGACAAGACAGCTATCAGCAGACACCATAGATTATATGGATAACATTTCAATAAAATGGCTTCCAGCAGATATTGATAAAGAAGCAACAGGTGCTCACAATGGAGATAACTATATTGCTTATACATTCTATGTCGTTAATGATGGAGAAGAGAAAGTTCATTATTGGTATGAAGTTGATGTGGATGACACAGTAAAAAACGTGGATGAAGCAATTAGAATTATGATATACCAAAATGGCAAGCCTACAGTCTATGCAAAGAAAAATAAAACAACTAAGAAAAAAGAACTAGGTACAAAGAAATTTGTATCAAAAGATATTGCGGTACTAGAACAAAGAAAAAATATGAAGCCTGGTACCAAAGATCGCTATACCATAGTTATATGGATAGAAGGTGATGATCCAGAATGCAAAAACGACTTATTAGGCGGAGAGATAAAAATGCACATGGACATAACCGAAGAACATATTGCACAAAGATAAATAAGGAGTGAGAAAAATGAAAAAAGAAAACAAAAAGAAAAAAAGAAAAATATTGTTATCATTAATCATGATTTTGTTTGTAGGAGTCATTTTAACAGCATCAACTTATACATGGTTCACTGCTAATAAAACTGTTACAGTTGATTCATTAGATGTTAATGTATCTACTTCTACAGGTTTACAAATTTCAACAGATGCGATTAATTGGAAAACTATCGTTACAAAAGTTGATATTTTAAATGCAAAGACTACAGGTTATAATGCCGCTGTAAATCAAATACCAGCTGGTCAAACAAACCCAGTATCAACAGCTGGAGGAGTTGATTCTGGAACAGGATATATGAACATGTTCCGTGGATTATTATCAGATGATTCAGGATTAGGAAACTTAAAACTAACCGCTGCTAAATCAACTGAAAAAGATGGAACTGAAGGAGATTTTATTGCTTTCGACTTATTTTTTAATACAAATGAAGCACAAGATATTTATCTAACATCTGGTTCTAATGTTATTGGTGGAAATTCTGAAGGTGGCGGAACTGATACATCTATTCAAAATGCTGCTCGTATAGCTTTTCTACCACAAGGAACAAACCCAGAAGCAAGTAATTCATCAGCTAGTCAAGCTTTAAAAGCAACAGACGCTACAGGATTAAGAATTTGGGAACCAAATGCAGATACACATACTGCTAATGGTGTAAATAATGCTCAATTAAACTATGGTAAGAGTGGTCTAACTCCAGGCGAAGGTAATGCACCAGTAGAATACTATGGAGTTAAAGCTGTATTTGGTACTGAAAATGCACAAGATGTAAATTCTCAAAATCCAACTTACTTTACAAAAATAGAGGCAGGAACTCAAGGATTATTTACAACAAACAAATCAGGAATTCCAACAACTGCATATCAACAAGTATTCCACTTAGACAAAGGTGTTACTAAGATTAGAATTTATATGTGGGTTGAAGGACAAGATGTTGATTGTGAAGATTATGCATCAGGTGGAGATTTAACATATAACTTACAATTTAGTTCATTATCAAAACAAGCATAATTATGATCAATAAGTTGGTCATTTAACAAAACAAAACAGGCCTTCAATGAAGGCCTTTTGTTATAATAGGAGGGTTTATGGAACAAGCACAAGAACTACTAAAATTATATTTGCAAATCGAAAAGCATATTCGTTATCTAGAAGAAAATATTATAAGTGAGGAAGAAACAAATGACTAGGGAAGTACAAGATAAAATAAAAAAAGAAATAGAAGTTAACGAAAATCATATTGATAATTTTCCCCTAGAAACAGAAACAGGAACAAAAAAATTAAAAGAAAAGTTTCACAAGAAAGCAGTGGAAGAACGAAATGCTTATATAAAAAAAGAAATACCAAAATTCAAAGATTATCAAAGAGAAACCTATCAACAATTAGATAATTATGTAAAATCAGTATTTCCAATAGATAAAACACAAGAATACGAAGATACAAGTAAAAAAATAGAAGAAATTTTTAACATAATTCCATATGTAGATGATAAGATAGCTCTGGAAATAAAATTAGGATTTGCTCATATATTTTATGAATTATCAGAAAGAATAGAAGCGTCACTAACTGTAATTAATCAAAGTATAAAATCATTTATCAATATTATGAAAAGTGCTAATATTGAGTTAACTGCTGAGAACTTTAATTATAGCCCATTCGTAAATGATTATATGAAGTCTTTTTTAGTAAATAGCGATAAAGAAAATTTTGAAGAGATCATGCAAACAACTTTTAAAGAAATTTATTGGGAATGCCCAGAACTAATTATGCACATCAAAAGGAACTTGATTATGATTTTTAAAAATAATTATCAAGGATTAAAATCATACTGTGATAAAATAACAATTGAAAAATTACAGGAAAAAGGATTGTCCAAGGAAAATGCTTTAAATACTTATCAGCAAGAACTACTATCTTTACAAGATAAAATTGATCAAGATGAATTTTTGAATCTTCAAATGTTCTTAGGTAAAAAGAGAAATGTCGATGATTATACAGAGGGAGCTCCTCTAAGAAGTAAGAGCTTTAATCAATTAGTGATTGGAGGATCATATGCAGAACTAAGAGATGAGCAAAAGAAAGTATTTGACATCGAAAGTATTAATTTAGGAAGACATTTAGAAGTGTTAAAAGAATACTATAATTATGAAAGTATAATTAAGGATTTAGTTACAAGATTCAAGAAAAAAGAAGAATCTAAAACAAAGTATGAAGCAAAGAAAAAAGAAGTTGATACAGAAGAAAAAGTTCGCGAAAAACTATATAAAGAATATCTTAGAGCAAATGGGATTGGATTTTTAGCAAAGAGAAATGATAATAAGATATCAGAAATAAAAGTTAAAATAAAAGACCAAATAAATAAGCTTTCTAATTTATACAAAGAACTAGAAGAGTTAGAAATTGATATTAATGTTGGTAAATATTTAACAGAAGGTAGTAGTGTTTATGATGTTTTAACAACAAGCTTAAGCTCCTATATATACATTGAAAATGTTTTAGTAGAAAAATTCCAAGATATAGATGTAGATTTTAATTTATCAAATTATGTTAGTAGATACTTAAAATTTATATATAATCCAAATGCTGATTTCCTACACAAAATAACAGCTTTGTCAGATTATGATATATCTGAAGTAATATCAGAAAAATATGCTTTACTTGGTATAAATGTAGAAAAAGAAGAAATTAATCAAGACAGTATAGATGGTACAATTTCTTCAGTCAAAGTTACGACATTAGTAAATAATATAAAAAAATCAAATATGACAATTGACCAAATGAAACTAATATGTGATATCAATAAGATTGATTACACTATCGAAGATGAAATTCTATAAAAACTATTTATGAAAATTTTTCAAAGAATAGTTTTTTTTTCGATAATATGCTATAATAAATTATAAAAGAATAAAGATGGCGTGGTGAGAAGATGAGTGCAGCGAAAAATATATTAAAATCAATTGGATACTTATTCATTGGTATGCTTGTTGCCTTATGTGTATACACATTCATTATGACAGATATTTTAAAGAAAGATTATGCAAATGTGTTTGGATATACATATTTTGTAGTTGCAACAGGATCTATGTCTGGAACGATTGAAGTTAATGATGTAGTAATAGTAAAGTTGGGTAATGAAGCAGAAGTTGGAGATATTATTACTTACAAGACAGAAGATGGTGCTTTTATTACACATCGTGTTGTAAAAGAAATTGGTAGTCAATTAATTACTCAAGGTGATGTAAATAATACGGAAGATGAACCTATTAGTAAAGACGATATGGTTGGAACCGTAGAAATGGTTATTTCTCCAAGCTTCGTATTAAAATTAATTGCAGTAATATTGATAATATTCATTTTATTAGCTTTCTTGAATTTCGATAAAATCTTCAAAAGATTTATATTTGCAGATTCTACAACTTCTAAAAAAACAACTCAAGGAACTGTACCAGAAGAACTTTTTTCAACAACACCAACCAAAAAAGAAGAAAAATCAACTGGAAATACAGTCAATATACCAATCAGTGAAGTACTTCAAATACAAAAAGATCAAGAACTTGCTGAAGTAGAAGATGAAATAGAAGTTTTAGAAGTAGAAGATATTATTGATATTGATGATAATAACATTGTAAGAAAAGAAAAAAATAGTGCTAAAGAAAGAGAAAAAGAACTATTAGAGCAAGTATTAAATTTATTAAGAATAAAAAATGATACATTAACAATTACTAAGATGAATAAAAAATGGTTAACCAAATATCAGTATGTTTATAAACTAGCGCAAATTTTATCTATGGGAGACACAAAAGAATTAGAAGACACAATCATGCATCCTACATTTAAAGAAATCTACGATTATGATTTAGAACGTGCTGGCTTATACGAAAATTTAAGAAATAAGATTTATGATATGCCAATTTACGTATTTTTAAGAATTTTAACTTTTGCCATTTTATATAATGATCCAACTTTCTTTGATGGAGTATATAAAATATTAAAATATAAAGTTCAAATTGATAAAGAAAACCATTTTAAAGTTTTAAAGAAAAATGATACTTATGCAAAAAAACAAATAAAGTCTTTAATAACATTTATGCAAAAGATATCAATAAAATTTGATAATAAAAAAGTTTTTGAATTAGATAGAATAGAACGTTATGTAAAACTTAAAAACTATGTAAATCATTAAAAGGAGGGACTCGCGGTGAAGAAGCTAGTAGTAAGAAAAACAGCAATATTAAAAATCACTTGTGCTTTTCTTGTGTTAATTGCCTCTTTCATGATTATTAACTTATTCACTGCAACAACGACTTTAAGTAACATAGAATCAGCATGGGATGGAGTAGAAATAGCTACTTCTTTTTCTGGTGGTAATGGAACGAAAGATAACCCTTACCAAATTTCAAAAGGAAGTGAGTTGGCATATTTAAAACAAGTCGTTGAAAATAATGAAATATCTGATTTAAAAGATAAATACTTTATATTAACAACAGATATTGATTTAGGAGGAAATAATTGGCAAGGTATAGGAACTGTAATAAATGATGAAATAAAACCGTTTACAGGACATTTAGATGGTCAAGGTTACAGTATTAAAAATTTTAGAATAGAAACACCGACAGTAATCAATGATACAGACTATTATGCCTTTTTTAATCTTATATCTAATGCTGAGATTAAAAACATAAATTTTTATAATATAACAATAAAAACAAATAACACTAATAATCCATCAAATATTGGGTTAGTTGCTGGATCAATAACAGGAAAATCAAATATTAATAATATTGCTGTCCAAGAAGCAACATTAGATTTATCTAAAACATTTGGTAATCAAGATAATAAAATTGGAGGTCTTTTTGCTGAAATAGATGAAGAAGTTACGATTGAAAATATATATAACCAAATTAATATAATAGATATCAATGGTAACACATTTGGTAATGTATTTGGAATATTAAGAGGAAAAGCCAATAATATCATAGTACAACCAACATATACTAACTTCTTATCAATTAATATTTCATATGCTGAAGAAATAACTAAAACAGGAAAGTTAAATAATAGTTACAAATTAACAAGTGACAATAATAATATATATATAGTGGATAATCACGAAATAACAATAGATTCATTATTAATCAATTTAAATAAATCTATTGAAGAAAAATATAAATGGAACATAGACTCCCTACGATTAAGAATTAGTCGAGTTGAAGATTTAGAAATGGCAAAAGACGATTCTAAAGTATCTGTTCCAGCTCTATTTAGCTTTGGAACAAGTATAGCTATTCCATTACACGATACAGGAATAGAAGGAAGTACAGTATATATCAATGATTTAGATAGTGATTATAATTATTATATAGGATTAAATTATACTGAATCCTCAACAGGAACTTTACCAACAGGAGCAAATCAAAATAAATATAATGATACAAATCTAGTAAAAGTATATATGAAATATAGTGGAACTGATATTTCTGATTCAACATTAACTGGATATATTAGCTTAGAAGAACAACAAAGTGACCTTGTATATTACAAATATTATCCTGTAGAAAATGGTTATGTAAATATTGAGTTAATTGATAACCCATATGCTGATAGACCAGATGATAAGGTTTTTAATGGTTGGATAACAGATTATACAAGTGCTCAAATTAGTTATGACGATGATACATACACAAGATATGTACAAATACCAGTAACATATTCTGATGGAATGCCAAATACAATTAATATTACAATGTACGCATCATGGATTAGTTCTACAACCGTAAATGCTACTAGTTCGAATAGCTGGGATAGTGTGTTTGGTGGTTTAAAAGATGCAGGTATGGACTCAATCAGAAGCATTACATATGAATATGAAGATATGAGTAAGTACTACACAAAAGAAAATATTGCAAGAGATTATTATCCTGATGGTGCAGTTGATTCAAGAGGACGAGATATCAGTGGTAATTATTGTAGTCAATGGTCTTTCTTCGGTGGCTGTGATTTTTACATGCCTAGTGTTCCAGAATATGATCCGTCAAAAGACTATTATAGGTTTACTGGAACAACAATGACTTCTTATACCCCACAACCAGGAGAAGAGAAAATAGAAATTATGATACCAGAAGGTTCAAGTGCAGCTGGATTATATGAACAAGTAAGTATAAGTAGATATCAAAGTATTGCAGGTTATTACGATGAAACAGGAAACTATATAGAAAGTGGTACATGTAATAGTAGCAGTTGTACATATTATAAATTGCAACAGTTCTACGATGACAATGGAAATTTAAATGTTGTAACACAAGATAGAGCTTTATACTATTTAGTAACTAGAGACACTAATATAGTAGTGCTTAAAGCCGATAAATCAGGAGGTATGTATACTGAAAAACCATTTACTTTAACAGGAATAAACAATGGAGAAGATTATAGTGATAATCGATTAAATATTAGTAGTGATGAAGCTTCTTTAGATGCAGATGCCAGAATAGAATGGCTTGAAATTTATAGTAATAGAAGAAAGTCAACAAATGCAAGTACAACACCAGGATCAAGTCAAACATCTGGTGGAATTTATGCAAATTGGAACAATTTAAAAATTGGTAGAGGTATTAAAGAAGTATCAAACCAAGTAAATGCCACAACAGTAGTAGAAGGAAGTGGAAACTCTACTGGAAGTGCTAGTAATCTAACAAGATATAAACTGATTATAGAATCTGGTATCTATAATACAACTTCAGCAACCAATGGAGAGAGAAGCAGACGTATATATGTAGATGGAACTGTAGTGTATGGAAATGATTATGATAGAATATTAAATAATAATGATAACTTACAGATTGTATTTTGTGCATCAGGAAGTTGGGGGGATAATGTATATTCTTCAACTCAAACAGGTATAGCACTACATACTATTGTAAAAAGTGGATCATTTGGAACAAATAAATATGATTATTCAACAGGAATTTACATCGGAGGTCGTCAAGGTGGTACCCATTATGCAGCAAGAGATGCTATTATTGAGGGCGGATATATATATAACTTAATTGGTGGACCACTAACAGCAACCAGCAGAAGAAATATCAATGATACTTTTATTAATATAAAAGGTGGAACTATTGATATGGTAATTGGTGGAGCCGGTGCATCTACTACATATGGAAATAGAATTATCAATTTTACAGACGGAACAGTAAATTATGGAGTCTTTGGTGGAAGTAACGGAACTACAGGATCAGATAGTGGTAGTTACCAAGGAATCTTGAGTGGTTCGACATTAATATATGTAGGAGGAAGTGCTCAAGTAGGAAATGATAGTTTGATTACAAATGGTAATACATTATATGGAGTTGAATCAGGATCAGTATTTGGTGCTGGAAACGGAAACTCAACATCTTCAAGAATCGGTACAGTAGATAATACTAACATCATCGTTGATAAAAATGCCGTAGTTAAGCAAAATGTCTATGGTGGTGGTAATTATGGAACTACCGGAATTAATATGAGCAGTGGATCAACCACTAATACCAAGATTGAAGTATTAGGAGGAACTATTGAAGGTGCTGTGTACGGAGGAGGTAACAATAACGGTTCAGGAACAAGTAATGTAGACTCTAATGTGTCTATTGAAATGCTTGAAGGAACCATAGGAAATATCTATGGTGGTTCAAGAACAAAGGGAACTGTATACGGAAGTACTACTCTTAATATCCTATCTGGAACAATCAAAGATTCAGTTTATGGTGGTGGAGAAGGTGGTTACACTAGTAGTAGTGAGCCAGGTACATTTATTCGAGATAATGTATATCTAACAATAGGAAATGCAGTAGTAGGACCAACAATAGAAGGCTCCGTCTATGGAGGAAGTGCTTATGGTTCTGTAAATGGTACGACATCTAGTGGTAGTGCCAATAATAATATTACTCAAGTAACGATAGAAAATGGAATTATAAAAAACTCTGTATTTGGTGGAGGAAAAGGAAGTACAAGATATACTCCAAAAGTATATGGAAACATAACTGTAACTGTTAATAATGGAAATATTGGTAATGTCTATGGAGGAAATGATGCTGCTGGAAGCCCAAGTAATAAAGATGTTGTTTATTTAAATAATGGAACAATTGGTAATGCTTATGGTGGTGGAAATAAAACCGGACAAACTAAAACAGAAATATATCTTCAAGGAGCCCAAGTAACAAACAAATTATTTGGAGGTTCAAATGAATCAGGAACTGTTAACACAACAAATGTTTATATAACATCAGGAACAGCTGCTAATGTATATGGAGGAAACAACTTAGGTGGAAAAACAACAACTGATAACATCCAAATTACTGGAGGTACAATAACTGGTGATGTATACGGTGGTGGAAGTCAAGCAGACACCGAGAATACAAACTTATATTTAGGAATTGCCAAAATAAATAATGTTTATGGTGGTGGAGAAAGAGCTAGCGCAACCACTACAAATTTACAGATAGAAAATAGTGATATTGGAAATGTCTACGGTGGTTCAAATATTAGTGGAATAGTAAATACTGCAACCATTAATATGACAGATGGAACAGTTGGTACTATCTATGGTGGAAATAATTCTGGAGGAACAACGAATACTTCTGAAATTACAATAAATAACGGGGTTATAGATGCCATATACGGTGGTGGAAATAAAGCAACTTCAACATATACAACTATTAATATTAATAATGCCAATGTTAATAATATTTATGGTGGAGGAAATCAAGCCGGCCTTGATACGGCAACTATAACTATTGGCCAAGGAGATATTGGCAACATTTATGGTGGTTCAAATCAATCTGGTAATATTGTCAAAACAACAATAAATATTTCAAATAATCCTTTGATATCTGTTGATAATATTTATGGAGGAAATAATAAAGGTGGATCAACGAATGACTCAACTGTAGATGTAAGAGGTGGAACAATTGGTAACATTTATGGTGGAGGAAATGAAGCTGTTGTAGATATGCCAAATGTTCAAGTTCAAAATGCCACTGTAAATAATATTTATGGTGGAGGTAACATGGCTGGTATCAATGGAGATACCAAAGTTACTATAAAAAATAGTAATATTAATACTAATATTTATGGTGGAGGTAACTACGGAACTGTTGCTGGTAACACCAAAGTAGTAATTACTTCAAGTACAATTTTAGGAAGTGCTTATGGTGGTGGTAATGGATCGAGCGCCATTGTAGATAGAAATACAGAAATCACAGTTGAAGGTAATACAGTAATTGGATCTACAACTTCAAAAGCACCACATCAAGGATGCCTATTTGGTGGTGGAAATGCTGCTGCTACAGGAACAGAAGAAAAGAATAATTCTATTGCTACAGTAAATGTAGTAGGTGCCAAAGTTTATGGCAATGTTTATGGAGGAGCTAATACCTCCGTAGTATATGGAAAAACAGATACAAACATTGGAATGAATGCAGTAAAAGATAATACTCTAGAAGAAACTTCTATCGATATTGGTGGAACTGTGTTTGGTGGAGGAGAAGCTAATGCTGCTGGAGATGAAAACTATGACTTCTCATTCATCTCTGTAACGGGAGCAATTGATATTGATATTGACGGTAAAGGATATATAGATAATAATCATGAGTTTATTATTTCAGGATCAATCTTTGGTTCTGGAAATGCATCATCTTCAAGTGGTACAAGTAATATCTATATTGCCAATCTTGGAACAAGAGAAAAACCAAGTGAAAATATCTCTATTCAAAGAGCTAATAAAGTAGTAATAGATAATGCAGTAATGGAATTAGAAGGAACAACCGATAGAACAAATGAATACTCTGATATTGAATATTCATTTAACAGAATTGATGAATTAAATATAAAAAATAACACAATGTTACTATTACAAAGAAATGCCAACTTACTACGAAGCTTAAAAAGTACAGTAGATATAGACGGAAAAGAAGTAAAAGCTGCTGTAATTATCGATGATGATACAAAAACAGTAACTAAAAATGTCGATAACCGTATTTATATGTTGGCTAATAGAAACTTAAATGTAACAACCAATGAAGCTGCAACAGAGTACGGTGAAATAAGTGGAATGACATTCTTTGGAATGTATCAAAAATATGGAAATGGTTCTTTCTCATATGGTTTATATGATGATGGAGTCAACTATGGAGATGCCGGTGATGCAGGTGATATTATCATTGGTGGTTCGTATGTATTAAGTCTTCATAAAGTAGATCATGATATCACGGTAGATGGTTTTTATAGTAATTTTATCAATGATGAATATACAGAAATCTCTACTCAATATATTAATCCAACACCACCTGATTCTAACTACTATATGTGGACAATTGGTATTTCTGCTATCAATTATAACTTTACAATGACAGCATCTAAATACTCATCTCTTGGTACATATGAATTATCTATGAGAGAATTTTCAAAAGGAGACACCACATTTGAAGTTATTGGATTTAATTCAGAAGGCTTAACTCCAGGTGTAGGCTTGATTGATTCTAATAACGTTCCAAAAGTAGCAGATACTGAAGAAGACGCTAATAGTTTATTAGGACTTTCTATGAAGTCCGAAACAAGTGAATGGACATCTTATGGAACGACTAAATTCTTAAGTGACAACGGTGGTACTTATACTGGAGATAAACAATATAAAACCGATAGTCAAGCTTTAGCTCCATCTATAATGTTTTACTTATATCATGCAAAAAACATTTCCCTAAATCAAGATTTAGGAACTGTAGTTATTACAATGCAAGCATTAACTCCAAAGAATGAAATTGAAGTAGATGTTCAGTTAATTACAATAACTATCGATTTAACAGCTAAAAACTATAATGATGGAAATGCATATGATGCTAGTATCACATATGATAAAAAATATGAAATGCCAGCAGCAACCTCAGTTCATATAACAAATCAAAGTCAATTTACGGCATATTATGATTTATATGCAGAAGATACCTTTGATAACTTGTATGGTAGAAATAATGATAATTATCATGCATTAGTAACAGACTATGCATTACCAGTTGGAACTCAAATAACTATGTTAGATTATAGTTCTCAAGATGGAGTTCCAGAGTATTACTACTATACAATTACAGAAGAAGATTATAATCAAGCTTTAGCCCAGTTAGCGACAGATAATGAGATAACCTATAAAATTAATAAATTCATCAAAATGGGAAGTACAGATCCAAATAATACTTATGATGAGCAAGCAGCTAATGAAAAGTATTACGACGATGAAAAAAATAGGGCTATAGAAGAAATCTTATTTATTTTCGATTTCAAAGAAACAAATACTACAGGAAATAATCTAAATAAATATATAAGATTTGAATTACGAAATAATGAAGATAGAACTGTTGTTACAGTACTAGGTATTAGACAAAACTATATGTATTTTAACTTATATGATAGTAGTAATATGGTTTTAAAACAACAAGTTAATTTTGATAGTACTTATATCTATCCAAATACTTCAAGACATATAAGTTATGAAACTGCAGTTACATATGATCAAACAGCAAATCGTGAATCTCTTATTAATACAAACTATGAATCAACTAGTATGGGAGTCAATGTTACTCTGTATGATGCATCAGGAAATCAAGTAAGTTCCAGTATGTTAACTGGTACGAGTATCAGAGTTGATGGAGTAGAATACTTTACTGATAGTGAAGGTGTATTTAGAATAAAATTGGCTGGAAAAGTATCTAATTTGAAAAAAGATTTATATTTCTTAACAGATGAATCATTACCAGCCGGGAATTATACAATGAAATTTTCATTATTTGCATCATCAGATGGTCTACATAATTCTGGTGGCTTACAAGAAACAAGTGAAGAAATAAATATTACAGTGGTAGCATCAGGTAATGCTATTGATGCAACTAGCCAAGATGAATATAAAGTAGTAGATGGTAATAAAAGATTAAATGAACTAGGCACAAGTGAAGAAAAACTAAGAGTAAAAATAAATGAAAACTTAGAATCACCAAATTTACGTGTCAGTATATATAAAAGAGATATTGATAACAAAGAAACAACAACATATACAGAAATTGATTTTAATCAACTATTTAATGTAGAATTACCACAACCAAGTATGAATGGCTTAACAAATGGAAGTACTTATGAAAAACTAATTACTACAAATATTACTTCACAAAATGATTTGACTTGGCCTTATGCAGAAAATATGATTAGTGGTACTTATCGTATAGTATTGAAGCTATATGATGGTAATCAATGGATAGATGAAGATATGGAATATATTATTGTTAAAAAGTAAAAATAAAGGAGTACATTTTATACTCCTTTTTTATTGAAAAAAAGAGTGTTTTATGATACTCTAAAATAGAATACAAAATAGAAGTGGGTGGACAGATGAAAAGCTTTTTAAAAGGTCTATGGGGATTTGTAGAAGTAGTAATTATTATTTATGTAATTTGTATTACAGCATGTTTATTAAGTACTAATAAGTTTGGTTTTACACAGTTTGATGATACAACTTTATTAACAATTAGTAGCCATATGGAACAATTTCTACCAGAATCAAAAGAACACGACTTGATTATTGTAAAAAATACTCCAAGGGAAATAGTAGTAGGAGACAAAATTTATTATTATGCTACAGCAGATAATAAATATATAGTAAAGACAGCTCATGTAAAAGAAATAGTATCACAAGATGGTACAACAGCATTATACAAATTAGATGATGAAGCATCTTCTACTATTGCAACAACAAGAGTAATAGGAAAATATTCTGCAATCTATCATAATATTGGTGGAATATTAGATATATTAGAGTCTAAAATAGGATTTTTATTATTAGTAATACTACCAATATTATTAATATTTATGTATCAAATTTATGCACTAATTATAGTAATTAAATATGGTGAAGAAGAAATCGAAAACGAACCAAGAAAAAAAGAAACACCAAAGAAAAAAGAATCAACAAAAAAAGAAAAAGAAGAGATTGAATTATTATAATAATTTAATCTTTTTCTTTAGGAAAGAAAATAGGTATGGTATAATAATAATGGAAAGGTAGGCGTAAACATGATAAAAAAGAAAAAAAGATTAGTAATCACATTATTAATTGTTATTAGCTGTTTTATCTATTTACGTCAAAACAGTACCTATACATCATATGAATCGGAAGTAGAAGGCAGAGTAGAAGCAAGTGTTGCTAATTGGAAAATAAAAGTAAATAATACTCTAATAACAGGAGAAGAAAATCAAGCAATTGATATTAATACCGTAGAATGGAAAACTGACCATACCATGGAAGGAACAGCATCTCCAGGAACAGGAGGAACAATTACAATAACAATCGATCCAACAACCACAGGAGTCCCATTTGACTATACACTAACAATTATTGATCATACTGTTAACCCAGATAAAATTTTAACAGTGACAGGAGTAGAAAACACATTAAGTCCCTTAATTAAAGAAAATAATACTTATCAAGGAACAATGACTTTAAACGATATAAAAGATAAAAAAACGGATACAATAAAAATTCACGTTTTCTGGGATGATGGAGGACAAGACATTGAAGTAAATCCAGATGAAGATACAGAAAGTATTGATATGATAGAAATAGATTTTAAGGCAAGTCAAAAAAAGTAAGGTGAAAATAATGGCTAGAAGACTAAAAATATTAAGTAAACTGAAAAAAGAAAATATTACATACTATGAAGAGAAAAAAAGGTTATTAATTGTAGTAGTAGGGATGTTTTTATTAATCGTACTAGCCTTAAAACTATTTCAAGTGGCCTATGCATCTTATGAATCAGAAGCTAAGTTAAATGCTAATATTAATAAAGCTATATATATTTTAGAAGAGGGCGGAATGGATTTTAATATTGATTTAAACAAAATTGAACCATCTGATAAACCATATGTCTATAAATTCAGTATATCTAATTATAAAGGAAGTAAACATAGTCAAGTTGATATAGAATATAAAATAGATTTAAAAACAACAACCAATCTACCATTAACGTATGAATTATATCGAAATGAAAATTATGATGATCCCAATAGTACGGATTTATTTAATGAAGTTAAGACTGTACAAGATATTGATGGTGCTTGGTATAACAGTTTAGAGGAAACGGAAAAACATTTATTTCCATATATTGAAGATAAAACAGATATTTATACGTTAGTGATACATTTTCCAAAAGAGTATAAAACTAATACCGAATATGCAGAAAATATAGAAAATATAGAGGTGGCTATCAAATCTAACCAAGTAACAGAGTAGAGGTGTTTCTATGGATTTTATAAGAGATCATAAAAAAATTAGTATTTGTATCTTAGCAATAGCAGTTCTAATTCTCTTATTTGGAACGACATTTGCTCGCTACATCTATAATATTGTTCACAATCATATCCTAGAAAGTAATGAATTTTATTTCAATAGTTCAGTACTAGCAATGAATGGAAAACAATATAAAATTAACAATTGGGATGGAGTAAATAATTATATTTTAACAGTAGATGTTAATAATAAAAAAAATACCTTAAAATCTACCAAAAGTGATATTACATACAATACAGAAGTGACTTGTCCTGATACCGTATCTTGTACGCTTAGTAAAACAAGTGGAGTAATTTATAAACAAGCAGGAACAGATAGTTACCGAATTACTGTAACTCCAAAAAGTGAGTTTCACGAAGGTGATGAAATAGAAGTGACAACAAAGGCTATCTCAACATCTCCATATGAAAAAGAGTTATCAGCAACTTATACAATTGGTATTGAAACCAGTAAGTTTTCTTATAATATTGAAGATAATGTTGGAGATAAGTACTTTACACTGAACTTAACCAATACAGCAACTTATTATGAAGTAGAAACAGCTTTTGCTTCATATGAAGTAGGAGATAGATTAACCCCAGATGAATACCAAGCTCTAACAGAAACAGAAAAAGAAAAATGCTACTCAGCAAAAGTAACAATATCTTTTAAACCAAATAAAATATTTCTAGACATGACTAATAAAAAATATCTTCATAGAATTAAAAATAGTGAAAACACCGAGAATGTAAATGGGTATCCATATATCAATGAATTTAGTTTCAAAATGGACGCATCATCCAGTGAAAAAATAATGTTTTATAAGAAAGATCCAAAACAAAACTACACATATCCTATTATAAATGAAAACTCTATTATCACTGTAAATGTAAAAACTGCAGATTAAAGATAGGAAAGCCAAAAAAAATATGCTATAATTTACCTAGCATAAGATAAGGAGGGATTTTATGACAACTAATTTAATTACAAGATATCTTGAATATAAAAAGAAACATTTAACCTCCTATACACTTTCTTTATTTACAGATAAGGAGTATAAAAATTATGAAATAGAATGTTTAAAAAAATATATAGACAACTATGTCGAAGTATTTTATCATCAAAGATTTGAAACCTTAGGAAATGGAGTTAAACCAGATCAAAATACCATTGAAATAGAACAAGAAGGTATGCGATTAGAATTACTAGATGCACTACAAGCTAGAGAAATTATTGAAAGTAATAGTAGCTACACAAGAAAAAAAGAAATAATAGAAGAGACTAAAGAGTATGCTAAAGCAGTAATTACTTTCGATCAAAAAAAAGTAGTTGAAGAAAAGATAGAAGAAGTAATAACTGACATTACAATAAATGTTAGTAAAAAGTTCCCAGTATTACAGAATGCTATTACAACATGGATAAAGAAATATAAAGAAGAACAAAAAATAATAAAAAAACTGTTAGAAGAAAATAAAACCTTTGTATTAAACCAAGCCCCATATCAAGAAAATTTATGGGAGCTTACACTTTTGACAAATATAAAGCAACTAAATACATATAAACATAGTTTAGTAAAAAGAGTAGAAGTAGATCAAAAAGTAGAAGTAGAAAAACTAAAAGTAATAGCTATGATAGTAAACCAAATAATTTTAGGACAAATAATAAGAAAAGAAAGTATAGGTAACTATATTATTCCTATCAAAGAAGAAATATGGCAAGAAAAAACAGATATAGAAGAAGTCCTAAATCTATTGAATGACAAAATTTTAAAAGAACACATATACTTAGGAGTTAGTTACAATATATTAAGTAATAGTAAAAAACTTCAAGAAAAAAAACAAGAAGGATATCGATTCGCTTGCTACCAAGATTTTACACATATTTTAGATATTCCTACTAAAATTAGTACAATTGATACTTCAAATTTATTTAGCTATTTAGTGGTAACAGGTTGTAAAGCTAAAGATGTTAGTACAATAGAAAAAGAAGAACCTAGTATCATCAAACAGATATTTTTTAGAAAGGATAGATAGGTAGTATGGATACATTTATCAGATTTTTATATGAATTTATGTCTGTATTTTTTAATGGGCTATTGACTATTTTTAAAGGAATAGCATCAGGATTTATACAGATGTTTAATTTTAGTGAATATTTATATATCATACAATTTTATAAAAACGATTTTGAAGTATCAGAATGGATTTTAGTTATTATTGCTATCGTAGTGTTAGCAATATTACTAGGATTAATCATTGTTTTATTATGGTTAGTTATTAGAAAATATATTCGTTTTAGAAAAACTTTAGTAGAACAAGAATCTATGCTAAATGAAATAGGAGAATTAAATAAGAAAGTTGCAAGCTTAGTAAAAGAAAAAGAAGATATTTTAGCTATGAAGGTATCACAGTTAGGATTAAAGCCAGATGAAGCAAATATAATTAGTGAAGAAGAAAACCCTACAAAAGAAGGAGAGGATCCTACACTTGATGAAGATGAGAGCAAATATCGTTTCTCAAAATTACATGCAATTGACTTACAATATAGAGACTATAAAGTTCAAGTTTATAATAATACTTTTACATTAGAAGAATTAGTAGAAGAATTTAGAAACTTTGCTGCATCTAAATTAAAGTTATATTACACAACTAAAATGATTAGACTTTTTATATCAGCTTTATCAGCAACAAAACTTGTAATTTTACAAGGTATTTCTGGTACTGGTAAAACATCTCTTGCTTATGCTTGGGGTAAATTTATAAAAAGAGATGCTATTATCGCATCTGTACAACCGTCATGGAGAGACCGTACCGAGTTATTTGGATATTTCAATGAATTTACAAAAAAATTCAATGAAACAGATGTGTTAAAAGGAATGTATATTGCGGGATACACTGATGATGTATATGTAACTGTACTAGATGAAATGAACATAGCGCGTGTAGAATACTATTTTGCCGAAATGTTATCTATTCTAGAAATGCCATCTCGTGATGAGTGGGTAATTGAATTAGTTCCTAGTAGTTGGGATACCGACCCCAAAAAGTTAAAGAATGGAAAACTACAAATTCCAGGAAACATGTGGTACATTGGTACAATCAATAACGATGATTCAACATTCGCTGTAACAGATAAAGTATACGACCGTGCTATGCCAATCGATATTAATGACAAAGGACAACCATTTACTCCAACAGAAACAGAAGCTATGAATATCAATAGTTCATATTTAGAAGGACTATTTGCAGAAGCTAAACAAAAACATCCACTATCAGAAGAAATGGAACAAAAAATTAATGAAATGGATGACTATGTAATTAAACATTTCCGTATTGCTTTTGGTAACCGTATCGTTAAACAAATGAGAGATTTTGTTGCAACTTATGTAGAATGTGGAGGAACAGAAGTAGATGGAGTAGATTATTATATAGCAAGAAAAATACTACGTAAGTTTGAACAATTAAACTTAGCTTATATTAGAGATGAAATTGATGGCTTTGTAGAATTTTTAAATAAAGAATTTGGTAAAGATAATTTTACAGAATGTAAAGATTACTTATTAAGACTTAAGAAACTAGTATAATGAAAAGGATGTGAAAGTATGGAAAAAGAAGAACAAGAAGTATATGATGAATCAATAAAACAAGATACTTTTTTAGAAAATATGAATTCTATACTTTCCGTAAAAACAGATTACGAAAGAAGAGAATATGATTATGAATGGATTGATATTATTGATGAAACCCTTCCATACATTGATAATATTCTAAGAAATCCTAAGAGATTTATCGTTAATGAAGAAGAAGTTGTACAAGTAGAAAAATCTAAAAAAGTAACTGTAGAAAGTATTATTCATTTAACACAACATACCAACTATATTCAAAAAATAGAAGATAATGGTGATGTAAAACCATCTAAAATCTTAAATATTAATAAAGAGGAAAGCCTAGATACCTATGAAAATAGATTTGTTTATACATTAATTAATAATACTAGAACTTTTTTTGAAAAAAGGAAAAAGGAAACTGGAGACTTTTCTTACTTTAAGGATAAAAAAGAGTTAAAGTTTGAAGCTAATACTATTATTGATACAGAAGAAGTAGATGTATCATTAAATATTTCTTCACGTAATGAAGCTAAATTAGAAGGAAAAACAACATCAAGTGAAGAATCTATTGCTGATAGATTAAAAAGAATAAAAGTTCAACTAGATGGATTTACTATGTCAGAATTAATGCAGACATTATCAAAACTACATGTTCCAGCTGTTCGTTCTCCAATCAGAAAAACAAATGTTATTTTAAAAAATCCAAACTTCCAAAAAGCAGAAGCACTATGGAATTATATTCAAGCATATGAAGAAAAAGACAGAAATGAAAATGAACATAAAGATTATTATGATGAAGGAAAATTAAAAGAATCATATAATCAAGCATTTTTATCTTTATACATAGCAAATAAGATGTTAAATCATGAAACTACTCCAGCAACAGAAGAAAAACTACTAAGTCAAACTATGTCTCGCTTAATTGAAAACATTTTAGATAGTAATTACGAAATAACAGAGCAAGAAATAAAAGATTTATTCAATAAACAACTAAAATTAATTAAAACAGCAAATGAAGAAAAGAAACGTAAAATTAAAAAAATCTTATTGGATAAATTAGAAGAGGAAAAACATAATTTTATAAAACAATGGGCTATACTAGAGGAGAATGACATATGTTAAGAAAAATACTAGATAGTAAATATTTTCAAATTCCATATAAGATTATCAAAGCAATAATCTTTATAGTACTACTTTTATATGTGGTATTTACTATTATTCAACGAGTATCTGGAAATCAGAGTATATTTGGATATAGATTGTTCGCTGTTGCAACAGGATCAATGGTACCAGACTATAATATTAATGATGTACTAGCAATTAAAGAAGTAAATCATAATGAAATAAAAGTTGGAGACGATATTACTTATTTAGGAAAAAAACAAGATGTAAGTGGCAAAATTGTAACCCATAGAATTATTGATATAGAAGAAAAAAATGGCAAAAAGACCTATTTAACAAAAGGTATTAATAATGATGTTGAAGATCCTACAATAGGTGATAATCAAATATATGGAAAAGTAGTAGGAAAAGTACCAGTTGTAACGCAAATAAATCATATCGTAAAAAATCAATATGGATTTTTCTTTCTAATTTTTCTACCACTAGTAATAGTTATCTTTTTAGAAATAGCAGATACTGTAACAGAAATGAAACAGGATAAAATAGAAAAAGATAAGAAAGAAGATGAAGTCAATGAAAATACTGAAGATGAAGAAGAAATTATCTAATGAGTTAGACGAAACAATTCAGAAAAAAAGAAAATCACGAAAAAAAGTTATTGTTCGTAGTGTATTATTAGTTGCTTTTTTATTAGCAATAAACACTTTTGCTTGGTTCACATATATTTCAAAAGCTGGTGTTACTTTGAGTGGAAGTGTAGTTAACTGGGATGTAACATTTTTAGAAGAAACAAATGTGATTAAAGAGATTAATGTAGATATAAAGGATATGAAACCAGGTATGGTTCCATATGAAAAAGAAATAGTGATCAATAATGGTGGAGATATTGCTGCTAAATTAAACTATAGAGTAGAGTCACTTACTTTATTAGGACAAGAATTATTACAAGGAAATCAAAATGCAACATTAGAAAGCATAAAAAAGGACTATCCATTTAAATTACTATTAGATGCTTCATCTTCTGTCATACCAGTTCGTGGTTCAGCTAATGTAAAAATAGGATTAACCTGGGATTTTGAAGAAAGTGAATATTATAAGTTAAACAACTTATATTCATTTGACTCTGGAGTATATTACTATAATCTAATAGGAAGTACATATCAAGTAGATAATACAGTGACAGAAGAAAACTTTTCTGAAAAAGTAGCTAATGGTTTGTATTTAGAAAAAGATGATGCAGATAGTTATTGGGGTTATGCTTGTGGAAAATATGAAACTGAAACTGGAAAATCATGTTTGCATATGAGATTAGTATTAAACGTAACACAAATAAATTAAAAGAAGGACAAGTCCTTCTTTTTTTATTGATTCAATTGTGAGAAATGCAAAGTTACAGTCATCAAAGCTTTGCTATCACTATTAACTCCAGCAACCGTATCTGCTTGGTTATCCATAGTACCAGTCTCATCATCCCATTTTAAATATATTTTAAAAACAGTCTGTTTTGTATTCCTAGAAATTTGTTGAACAATACCTGTATCTGGAACATATTCAACTTTCTTTTCTTCATCCGTAGGATTTATCTCATAAGAAAGAGTTTTTAAATCACTAATACTAGATTCAGGAGAAACATTAGATAAAATACTACATTCGAATGGAACATCTACTTGGCTAGAATCAACAGTAATGGTATAGTAGCCCTCAATGCCAGGAGCAATAACACCTTCTTTATTATATTCAGACTCTGGAAAAAATGCTTCTATTGTTGTAGTTAGTGTTTTTTTATTAGCTATATCTTCATTATTAACTTTAATATTCCATTGAGCAATATCAGAAGAAACATTGCCCGAAACAGCTCTACGATATTTAGCATAAGAAGATTGAAATAAATATATTAATGAAAAAGACACAACTACTACAAACAATATAATGAATCGAAAGTCTTTCTTTTCACTCGTTTTCATAAGACACCTACCTTATATTTAGATTCTATCATAAATACAAAAAATATTAAATACTAATAAGTGTCAAAATAAAAAACTATGATGAAAAACATTTCCAAAACAAATAAAACTATGATATATTCATAATAGGATGTGATAATATGAAAAAAGTTATTTTACTATCAGGAATAGCAGTAATTACTTTATTGCTAACAGGATGTGACGGGAATGTTACTAGAGATTTAAGACATGCAGGATTTTCTCTATCTACAGAAGAATTTAAATGTAGTACACTATTACCAGCTAGTGAAGATAGTAAGCCAACAGATACCATTCTCTATAGTAACGGATCATATGCTATTACAGACGACGGAAAGTTATATGAATTATCTTTATCTCAACCATATAGTAATAATGAAAACTGTAAAAAAATAAGTTTCTCTGTAAAAGTAATAGCTTATATGGATGATAATATATTAAAAGGAGAAGATAACAAATTTTACTATGCTCCAGGAACTACAAGTACACAACCATTAACTAAAGTTACTACAAATGATAGTAATTATCAATTATATACTTTATTATTAGGTGGACAACAAGTGAAAAAAGTAATAACAGTGGATTCTAATGCCGGTATTTACTACGCTTTAGAAGATGATGGAAACGTATATAAATATACTATGACGAGACAAGATTATAATGCTCCATATACTATATCCGAAAAAGTTCCAGTATATAAAAAGTCAGAATATGGAGAAATAATTGATTTTAATTATGCTGGAGACAGTTCAGCAACATATATAAAAACAAAAACAAAAATATATCGTATGAAAGCAACCAACGAAGAAGAATGTACTAAATATGCAGATGTTGCCTGTAAATATAAAATAAAGCTAGATGAAACTTTAACAGAATATAACAACACTAAGAAAATAATATATTATGGACCAAATCTATTATTAACAGACTATGGAAAACAATTTACAGTAGGAAGTTAAAAGAAGCCTTGAATATCAGGCTTTTTTTTGACTTTTAAAGGAAAATATGATAAAATAATAAGCTAATTTAAGGGGGCGTAATAATGAAATCAAAAATGAAATATTTAGAAGAAATAAAAAAAGAATATTCTGAAATAAAAAGACAGTTAAATGAAAGTAATAATGAATTAGAACAGATAGAAATAAGAAAAAAATTAAAGGCTACCATAAACAAAATATTAAAACTAGAAAAAAAAGATATGCCATTAAGACAGCTAAATGTTTATCATAGAGAATTGAGAAAAATAGATTATGAAAATAATGAGCCAGTTAAAGGTATAGAAATTAGGAAAAAAACTCAAAAAATACTACGTCAATTTTTAAAACTTGAACAAATACCTAGTAAATATTCTATAGAGACTTTATCTGATGAACGCACAAAGAGTGATAAACCTAAAGTATATGTAGTAACACATGTAGCAAGATATGATATAGAGGCATCTATAGAAGCAATAAAAGAAAATGCTCATATACTATGGGGAGATGTAGGAGAATTATATAGAAGTCCTGAAATATTATTGTTAAAAGCCCTTGGAATAGTCCCGGTTGATGTAGAAATTCCAGATGAAGCTAGCGATGAAGAGTTAAAGTCAATTAAAGAAGACAGACATATTTCTTTAGAAACTGTTATAAAAATATTAAAACAAAATGGAAATGTTTTAATATTTTCAGAGGGAGCTTGGAATACGACTGATAATATAGTAGTTACTAAATTATTTACTGGTGCAGTAGAAGCTGCAATTAGAGGAGAGGCAGATATAGTTCCAGTAGCAGTAGATAAAGATAAAAATAATAGATATTACGTAAAAATCGGAAGAAACATTGATACTTCAAGCATGAAGTTAGAAGATAAAAAAGAAGAGTCAGAAAAAATTCGTTCTATCTTAGCTGGATTAAAATATGATATTTGGGAACATATAGAAAAAGTAGAAGGTCCTACAAGAAGAAGTGAAATGCCGGATAATGCCAAAGAAGAATATTTAAATGGAATTATGAAAGATTCAGACAATGGTTATACGCTAGAGGTCATAGAAAAAACCAGATATAGAGAAAAGGGAATAACTACTCCAGAAGAAGCCTTTAATCATTTAGGTCAAATAAAAGTAAACAAAGAGAATGCTTTCCTATTTGAAGGGTTAAACCCACATGAACGTAGAGAACAAGCAAAGCGGTTGATAAAAAATAGATAAAATGATATCCTATAAATAATAGGAGTGATTGTATTATGAGTGGTATTTGGCTTCCAATGGCAGCTGTAACAATAAGTGTTTTCTTAGTAATAATTTTCTTTGTCAAACAAAATGTAAAAACAAAAGAAGTAAGATTGTATAAGTATACTTTATTACTCAACCTACTTTTTTGTTTAAATGCAGCTCTTGCCTATATTATTGCAGAGACAACAAACACAATATGGATAGTAAGTATATTACAAAGATTTCATTTTATGTATTTAATAACCATCGCTTGCTGCTTAATAATCTATAACTTTATAATCAATAAATTTAATGAACAACAATACAAAAAAGCTAAGAAAACAGTAATTATATTTAACAGTATTTTAACATTTTTAATTTTTATAACTCCATTAAAAACTATTGTTAATGGAGAAATATTAGATGTAGATGGCATATCATATTATATTATGATGTTTGGGATAATTGTCTACTTTATAATGCTAATCATATTAAATGTAGTTTATTTTATAAAACAAAAAAATGGAATAAAAAAATCATTACCATTCATCGTATTATTATCAATGTTTTGTGCTGGTCTAATCTTAAGAGCCTATTTTCCAGAAGTAACAACAGAAACTTATTGTATATCATTTGCCCTTTTAGTTATGTTTTTTACAATCGAGAACCCAGATGTAAAAATGATTACAGAATTAAATATTGCTAAAGACCAAGCAGAGAGAGCTAATCGTGCTAAAAGCGACTTTCTATCTAGTATGTCACATGAAATACGTACTCCATTAAACGCTATTGTAGGATTATCTGAGAATGCTAAAGATAATAAAGAATGTCCTGAAAGTATGAAAGAAGATTTAGAAGATATTCTTTCAGCTTCTAAAACTCTTTTGGAAATTGTAGGAAATATCATGGATATAAATAAGATTGAAAGTAACAAGTTAGAGATAATAGAAGTATCTTATAACCCAAGAAAAGAAATAGAGACTTTAGCAAGAGTAGAAGAAACAAGAATAGGAAATAAAGATATAGACTATAGAATAAATATTGCAGATGATATACCATATCATTTGATTGGTGATAAAATTCATGTAAAACAAATAATAAATAATTTATTATCAAATGCCTTAAAATATACAGAAAAAGGTTTTGTAGAATTAAATGTAAAATGTATAAATAAAGATGACATTTGCTTACTAATAATTAGTGTTAGAGATAGTGGAAGAGGAATTAAAGCTGAAGATATCAATAAATTATTTACTAAATTTGAACGACTTGAGATAGAAAAAAGTACAACAACAGAAGGAACTGGTTTAGGTCTAGCTATAACTAAACGTTTAGTAGAGTTAATGAATGGTACCATTAATGTGGAAAGTAGATATAAAGAAGGTACTATCTTTATGGTTCAACTACCACAAAAAATTGATAGTCAAGCAAAACCAATCAGTAGAAATGATATAGAAAATACTAGACAACTATTGATAAAAAAAGACATTAGTTTTAAAGATAAAAGAGTTTTAGTAGTAGATGATAATAAATTGAATTTAAAAGTGGCAAAAAGAACTTTAGATTCATTAAATCTTCCTATGGATCAATGCGAAAGTGGACAAGAATGTATTGATAAAATTAATTTGGGACAAAATTATGATGTGATTTTAATGGATATCATGATGCCAGAGATGAGTGGAATCACAACATTAAAAGAGTTACAAAAAGATGAAAGTTTTATAACTCCAGTAATAGCAGTAACAGCAGATGCCGTATCTGGAGCAGAAGAAAAATATTTAGAAAATGGTTTTTGTGATTATATTTCTAAACCATTTACTAAAGAACAAATTGAAAAAAAATTAATTAAAATATTTGATGAACAAGAAAAAAACAACAATAATAGTATAGAGATTTTGTAATAAGAGGTGAGATTATGAAAGTTGCAGAAACTTGGAAAGATTATGAATTAATTGCAACATCACGTGGTCAAAAGTTAGAACGCTGGAAAGATATTTATTTACTTAGACCAGATCCACAAGTTATTTGGGATGAAGGTGATTTATTAGAAAAATATCATTCTTTAATTCATGCGGTATATCATAGAAGCAATAAAGGTGGAGGCTCATGGGATAATTTAAAAAATGTACCAAATGCCTGGAAGATTGACTATAAAAATTTAACCTTTAACATTAAGCAAATGGGATTTAAACATACGGGACTATTCCCAGAACAAGCAGTAAACTGGGATTTTATGATAGAAAAAATCAAAAAAGAAAATCGTAAAATAAAAGTTCTAAATCTATTTGCTTATACAGGAGGAGCAACAGTAGCTTGTCTTTCAGCTGGAGCGTCTGTAACTCATGTAGATGCCTCTCGTGGAATGGTAGATTGGTGTAAAGAAAATGTAAAATCAAGCGGATATGAAAATGCAGAAGTTAGATATTTAGTAGATGATGTTATTAAATTTGTTAAGCGTGAAATAAGAAGAGGAAATCATTACGATGCAATTATTATGGATCCTCCTAGTTATGGGCGAGGAGCAAATAAAGAAGTTTGGGATATTGAAAAAAATTTAAATTATTTAGTATCACTATGTACAGAAATATTATCTGATGACCCATTATTTTTTCTAATTAATTCATACACAACAGGACTTTCGTCAACAGTTTTAAAAAACATTTTAACACTTACTGTTGATAAACATAAAAAAGGAAAAATAACTTGTGGAGAAATCGGTCTAAGAGGAACTGAAGATAACCTAATTTTACCTTGTGGAATCTATGGAAGATGGGAAAAAGAAGATGAAGATTAATGTTTTATATGAAGATAATCATGTACTAGTAGTAGAAAAGCCCTTAAATGTATTAAGTCAAGGTGATAATACCAAAGATAAAGATTTATTAACCATGGTAAAAGAATATATAAAAGAAAAATATAATAAACCAGGAAATGTTTATGTAGGGTTAGTACACAGATTAGATAGACCAGTAGGTGGAATAATGGTGTTTGCTAAAACATCAAAAGCAGCAACAAGATTATCCAAAGAAATAAGAGAACATCAAATAAAAAAATATTATTTAGCAATTGTAGAAGGAATCATAGAAGAAGATAGAGGAACATATTGTGATAAAATAAAGCGCCTTACTAATGGGAATAGTATTATTAGTAAAGACGGAAAAGAATCTATTCTTGATTACGAAGTATTAGAAAGAAATGAGAAAGCCAATAAAACACTTGTAAAAATTTCTTTAAAGACAGGGCGTCATCATCAAATAAGAGTACAATTTTCTGCCCATTCTCATCCATTGTGTGGGGATCAACGTTATGGAAAGGAAGATAAAAAGCAAATTGCTCTTTATGCATATCATTTGGAGTTTATTCATCCAACAACAAAACAAGAGTTAATATTTGAAAAATTACCACCCAAAATTGATCATTGGACAGAATTTACAGTGTCAAAATATGTACATTAGATAAAATGTTTGCAATTGCAAATTTTTTTTGTTATCATAATATTAGAATAAAAGTAGAGGGAGTCGATATCGTATGAATTTTAGTTTAGACTGGTTTTTATCAATACCAGGATTATTAATTACCGGAGGAGTTTTATTATTATTTATAGCTCTAATTATTTTAATTGTAACAGGCAAAAAGAAGAAAGAAGATGTGAGTGCAAGTACTGAAACAACTACAACTGCACCTGTACAAAATGAAACAGCAACAGTTGCACCAACTGCAACGCCTACAAATGGAGCAGTTCCAGAGATGAACTCTCCAGCATTATCAACAGGAACTATTATGGATATACCGGCTCCAGTAGGAACAGGGCCAATGGTAGATGCAAATGCAAATATGAATATGAATATGGGAGTGAATAATGCAATGCCAACTGCAGAAGTAAGCCCAGTAAATCCAATGGTTGCACCAACAGTGCAAGCAACACCTGAAATGGCTCCTACAATGCAGACACCAGCTGTAGAACCAGTTGCTCCAGTGATGGAAACACCTGCAGCACCAGCTGTAGAGCCAATTGCTCCAGTAATGGATACGCCTGCAGCACCAGTTGTAGAACCAATTGCTCCAGTAATGGAAACACCTGCAGCACCAGCTGTAGAACCAATTGCTCCAGTAATGGAAACACCTGCAGCACCAGTTGTAGAAGCAATTGCTCCGGTGATGGAAACACCTGCAGCACCAGTTGTAGAAGCAATCGCTCCAGTAATGGAAACACCTGTAGCACCTGTAGCTCCAGAACCAGTGGTTCAACAACCTGCTCAAGCAGAACCAGTAATTTATGGAGGTGCAAATCCAATTGTTCCAGAAATTAATATACCTGAAACACAACATCAAATTTATGGAGGCGCAAATCCATTAGAAAATACACAATCTATTCCAATTTCTAATCTTGTAGGTCAAAATCAACAAACTGTAGTACAAACACCTACTCCAGAACCAACAATTGTAGTAGAACAACAACCTCCAGTAGCTGGACAACCTACAAATATAGGACAATAAAAGGATAAAAAAGCTAATAGCTTTTTTTCTTTATAACTAGATGTTACGAAATCTTATTTTAACAATATATGCCGTTATTATTGTAATAGCAATCACTGTCCTAATATTATCAAATCATACAACAGAAACTGGAATAATAGAAATTGGAAATTATGCATTAGTAGAAGTAGAAAGTAATATTTTAGAACCAAAAACAGTAAAAGGAGATTTAGTAATCTCTGATAAAACAGACAAGGATGTAAAGTTAAAGGATATTATTTCTTATGTAACTTTACAAAATGGAACTACAATAATTCGCACTAATAAAATTGTAGCTATTACAAAAGATAAAAATCAAAAAAACATTTATTCCTTAAAAAAAGAGGATGGAACTATAGAAAATATTGATGATAGTTGCATTTTAGGAGCTTATAAGATGACCATACCATTAGCTGGAACAATTATCACATACCTTCTATCACAGCAAGGATTTTATATGGTGGTTTTACTACCAGCAATGGCACTAGCAGTATTCTTCTTAACAGATTTTTTATTAGATTTAAAAAAAAGACGTAAATAATAGACCTAAACAGAGGTCTTTTCTTTTTTTTTCAAGGAAATAATGATATAATAAAGCTGGGTGGTACGATGAAAAAAATAGCAATATTAGCATTACATTTAGGTTATGGTGGAGTAGAAAAATCAATCGCAGCTCTAGCCAATATTTTATGTGAAAAATATAAAGTAGAAATCATTTGTATTTACAAATTGTATGATAAACCAGCATTTACAATTGATGAACGCGTTAAAATAACATATTTAATAGATAGTGATTTACCAGTAAGAGTAGCAAGTTATAAAACACTACTATTCCATGGCCATTTTATTAAATTAGCCAAGAAATTAACAACGGATTATTTTTCTAAATTAAAAATAGTAAGTTTTTTCAAAGATGGACTTTCTGGAATATTTATGTATCCAAAACGTTTTTCAGTTATGAAAAAAGCTATTAGTGAAAGTGATGCAGATATCATGATTTCTACAAGAACATTTTTAAATGAATGGCTATCAGTCTATGGAAGTCAAGATATGTTAAAAATAGGGTGGGAACATAACCATCATCATAATAATGAAAAATATGCTGTTGATGTTGTAAGAAGTAGTAAAAACTTAGATTACTTTGTATTGGTATCAAAAGACTTGAAAAAATATTATGCTAAGAAACTTAGAAAATATAAATGTCAGTGTGTATATATTCCTAATATGTTAGATAACATTCCTAAAAGATTAGCGCCATTAGAGAGCAAGAATATCATATCTGTTGGTAGATTATCTACAGAAAAGGGTTATATAGACCTACTAAAAATATTTAAGCAATTAGCAAAAAGACATAAAGATTGGCATCTGGATATCATTGGTGATGGACCAGAACGAGACAAATTAGAAGAATATATAAAGACAAGACAATTAGAAGATAAAGTAACTTTACATGGATTTAGGTCAAAAGATTATATAGATAAAATGCTTCATCAAGCTTCTCTTTACGTTATGACTTCTTTAACAGAATCATTTGGTATTGTTCTTCTAGAAGCAATGTCACATGGGATTCCTTGTGTAGCTTTTTCATCAGCAGAAGGAGCAAGAGAAATTATTAGTAGTGGAAAAAATGGCTATCTAATAAAGAATAGAAATGCTTCTGCTATGATAAAGAAGATAGAAGACTTAATGAAAAAAGAAGATGTAAGAAAACAAATGGGAAAAGAAGCTAGAAAAAGTATAAAACAATATACAAAAGAAGTAGTGCAAGAAGATTGGTATAATCTATTAGAAAAGAAGGTAAAAAGATGAAAAGAAATGTATTATTTATCTCATCAACAGGAGGACACTTAAATGAACTTATGCAATTAAGTCCAATGTTTGAGAAGTATGACTACCACATCATTACAGAAAAAACAAAATCTAATTTAAAATTAAAAGAAAAGTATCCTGGAAAAGTAGGCTATTTAGTTTATGGAACAAAACTACACATATTTACTTATATTTTCAAGTTGTTATACAACTGCTTTAAGAGCCTATATTACTACATAAAATTTCATCCAGACTATATTATTACAACAGGAACGCATACAGCTGGTCCAATGTGCTGTATAGGAAAAATTTTAGGTAGTAAGATTATTTATATTGAAACTTTTGCTAATATAAAAACTAAAACTTCAACAGGAAAATTAATCTATCATTTCGCAGATCACTTTATTGTTCAATGGCCTTCAATGAAAAAATTATATCCAAAAGCAATAGATGGGGGATGGATTTATTAATGATATTTGTAACATTAGGAACACAAGATAAAAAGTTTCCAAGATTATTACAAGCACTAGATAAAGCAATTGAAAAGGGAGAAATAGAAGAAAAAGTAATAGTACAAGCAGGAAATACAAAATATGAATCAGAAAATATGGATATTTTTGATTTAATTAGTCCAGATGAATTTAATAAATATATAGATGATTGTGATATATTAATTACTCACGGTGGTGTAGGATCAATTATAACTGCTGTAAAAAAAGGAAAAAAAGTAATAGCAGCAGCAAGACTACAAAAATATAAAGAACATGTAAATGACCATCAAAAACAAATTATAAAAGAATTTGAAAAAGAAGGATACTTATTAGAATTAAAAGACTTTAATCAGATAGGAAAAACACTTAATAAAGCCAAAAAATTTAAACCAAAAAAATTTAAATCAAATACAGAAAATATGATAAACTTATTAGATAATTTAATAGAAGAAGATAATCATATATCTTGGTACAATAAAATAAAAGAGATTTTATGGTATGGCTTTTTCGGAGTGTTAACAACCTTAGTAAACATTATAAGTTTTTATTTATTAGATAAGACTGGAATGAATGTATATATTAATAACTTCATTGCATGGTTTTTATCAGTATTATTTGCTTTTGTAACAAATAAATTATTTGTATTTAATTCAAAATCATTAGATAAAAAAGTAATAATAAAAGAAATATTTTCGTTCTTCTTCTTTAGAATATTATCTTTAGGAATAGATATGGCAGGAATGTATATCTGCATTAGTTTAATGAATCTAGGAAAGATGTTATCTAAAGTATTAATGAATGTAATAGTCATCGTAGCGAATTATGTATTTAGTAAAATATTTATATTTAAAAAGAATGCCTAATGGCATTTTTTTTTGACTAAACTTGTCAATTGTCTGGTAATCTCTCTATACAAAAAAGTAAAAAAATGTTACGATATAAAATGATAAGGTAGGAGATAAGATGACAAAGCAAGTAAAAATATTATTTAGTTTAGGAATCTTTTTAATCATTGCTGGTCTTATTACAAATTTTACAATGAGTTTTAGTGCTGATAAAGAAGAAGTTTCTAAGAGAATGAAAAAAGTTGATAAAACATATGAAATATTTAAAAGAGAAGCCAGTAATTTTAGTACTACTAGAGATAATCTATATGATAATGTCTTTGCCGAACTTTATTTTGAAACTTTAAACTTAAGTATAAATAATTGTTTAATAGAGTTAGAAAAGTATGAACAAAAATTAGATGAAATGGCAAAAATAGCTGAAGAGTTAAAAGAAAGTTGTGGAGATATTTATTTTCCAGAAGCAGATACAAATAATAAATGTCAAACTTATGCTTTATCTTATGAAGAAATGGTAAATTATTTTATGAATGATATTGTACAAGTAAATCAAAATATAGAAGAGTACAATAAATATAACGAAGAAAATCAAACAGGGATTGCCCCATTACAAAAATATAATACAACAAAAAAATATATTGATTTTAATAATGATAAAGAATATGCAGGAAAGGAAGACTTTTAGTGTATGAAAAAAAGAAGTAAAGTAAAAGAAGTAACACCACTATATAGTATTCCACCTACTAAGGAACTAGAAATTAAAAATAAGAAACAAAAAAAGAAAAAATGGAGTTTCAACAAGAAATTTGCTATCATTGGCGGAAGCACTTTCATAGTTGGACTTTCAACTTTCTTATTTTTATTTTATGGTCCATGGCCAGGATTTAGAAATTTTTGGATTACCAGTGCAATGACTACTATGTCACATAAATATTTAGCAACTTGGTTCTATAGTGATGAAACCATCCAAAAAGTACTGGAAGCAAATAAGATTATTGAAGTAGGAGAAGTAAGTGATCCAGATTTTATTACTTTTAGAAAATATGGAAGTAATATGATGATTTATAAAAACAAATATGAAAAAGAAATATTAACTAAAGATCCAGGAAATGATTTATACAAAGTAATTAATGTTAGTGGTAAGACATATCAAGGATTTTTAGTAGCAATCTATGATCCTTCAAAAATATCAATTGCAACAACAAAATATCTAGGACAAAGAGGAGAAGCAATTACTGATGTAGCAAAAAGAGAAAATGCTATAATAGCAATGAATGCTGGAGGCTTTTATGACCCAGATTGGAATTCTAATGGAGCTCTTCCTCATGGTACAGTAATTCAAAATGGACAAATTGTTAGTGATTTTCAAGATGCTAACATGGGTGGAGGATTCATTGGATTTACTAAGGATAATAAGCTAGTATTAGGTAAAATGTCTAAAGAAGAAGCTCTAGAAGTAGGATATAGAGATGCTGTTGAATTCGGACCATTCCTAATTGTAAATGGTAAAAGCTCATTTATAAAAGGAAATGGTGGTTGGGGAATTGCACCAAGAACTGCAATTGGCCAAAGAAAAGATGGAATTGTCTTATTCCTAGTAATAAATGGACGTATTCCAAGTAGTATTGGTGCTGATATGGTAGATTTAACAGAGATTATGGAAAACTATGGAGCATATAATGCTGCTAACTTAGATGGAGGTTCATCAAGTGAATTGGTTATTAATAATAAAATAATTAATACACCAGTAGCTGGTGGAGAAAATGGATTAAGGAATATGTCAACCTTCTGGATTGTAAAAGAATAAATATGATATAATAAAGAAGAGGGATAAAATGGAATTATATATACGCCCAGTAACTATCTTTGATAATGACATCGTAACAGACTTCAATAAGGAACATCATGCTTTAAATGAGAAAATAGAAGCAGGGGATGGTTCGTTGATTTTAGGAAAGTCATACGATGAATATGATGACTTTTATGACTGGTTTCAAGCCATAGAAAAATTAGATCAAGAAGAAAAATTAAAAAAGAATCAAGTCGGTTGTACAACATACCTAGTATTAACAAAAGAAGAGGATAAACTGATTGCTTTATTAGATATTAGACATTCCTTGAATTATCCTCATGGAGAAGTATATGGACATATAGGTGTAGATATAAGACCACTAGAAAGAAATAAAGGATTTTATAAAGAAATATTAAAACTTGCTTTAGAAGCAATAAAAGAATATAGTATTAGCAAAGTGGTAATAGCTTGCGAATATAGTAATATTCCATCAAAAAGAGGAATAGAGCATATTTTTAAAAAAGAATATAAAACTATCCCTGTAGAAGGAACATACTATTTAGTGTATGAAAAGGAATTAGGAAAGAAGGAATAATATGTATATTTTGACATACGAAAGAATAAGTGAAGATATAATTAATGCTTGTGGAAATGCTGGAATTGCCAATCTATTAAGTATTACAAAAACAATTGTAAATTTAATTCAAATTGTAGGACCAATTCTTGCTATGGTAGCCTTAGCTATTTGTTTCACAAAATTAATGACAAATCCAGATGAAAAAAAATATAAGGCTGGATTAAAAAATAGTTTAATAGCACTTGGTGTGCTATTTGCTGTACCTTTCTTAATAAACTTAACTATGTCTTTAGCCGATGAATCCTTTGATTTAGCAAAATGTTGGAATAATGCTGAAAAAGTAGCAAAAATAGGTGAAAACAGTTCTTATGTAGATACATCAAACGGTAATAGAAAACCAGTAATAACAGATTCAGATGATTTTGATAATCCCTGATGCGGCTACCCAGGGAGGTAGCAATAG
Organism: Mycoplasmatota bacterium; assembly: GCA_022771205.1. Lineage (GTDB taxonomy): Bacteria > Bacillota_I > Bacilli_A > RF39 > UBA660 > Faecimonas. The sequence continues at coordinate 118,074 of JALFCF010000001.1, forward strand.
TCAATCTAATATTAGTAACTTAGTATTTGTAGGAGATTCAAGAACCGTCGGAATGCAATCAGCGGTAGGAAGTAATGATACTTGGAGTGGAAAAGTATCAGCTGGATTAGACTGGATGAAGTCTAGTGGAGTGCCAAATGTAGAAGGAAAAATTGGAAACGGATCAGCAGTCATTATCCTAATGGGAGTAAATGACTTATATCGTTCAGATGGTTATATATCATATATTAATGAAAAAGCTTCTACTTGGGCATCAAAAGGAGCATACACTTATTTTGTTTCAGTAAATCCTACAGAAGGAAGTTATAATCATTTAAATAGTGATATATATAGTTTTAATCAAAAATTAAAAGGTGGATTATCAAACGTAACCTATATTGATACGAACTCGTATCTAAAATCCAGTGGATTTTCAACAACAGATGGCCTACATTATACAAGTGATACATATAATAAAATATATAATTATATAAAATCACATTTATAAAATAAAATATAAAGGCTGTATAGCAAAAACTATACAGTTTTTTAATGAAAAAGAAACAAAAATGCGATATAATGAAAAAGTAAGGGAGGAAACACGATGAAAAAAATAATGGATGGAAATGAAGCTTGTAGCTATGTATCATATAATTTTACAGATGTTGCTGGAATTTATCCTATAACACCTGCATCTCCAATGGCAGAACTAACAGATAAATGGGCTAATGAAGGTAAAAAGAATTATTTTGATATGCCTGTAAAAGTAGTGGAAATGGAGTCAGAATCTGGAGCTGCTGGTATGGTTCATGGGTCACTTCAAGCCGGATGTTTAACAACAACTTATACAGCTAGTCAAGGATTATTATTAATGATACCAAATATGTATAAAATAGCAGGAGAACTATTACCTTGTGTAATTAATGTTGCTGCACGCTCACTAGCAACACATGCATTATCAATTTTTGGTGATCACCAAGATATTTATGCTGTAAGAGGAACTGGATTTGCCATGCTTGCATCATCTTCTGTACAACAAGTTATGGATTTAACAGGAGTAGCACATCTTTCAGCAATTAAAGGAAGTGTGCCATTTGTAAACTTTTTTGACGGATTTAGAACAAGTCATGAATTACAAAAAGTAGAAGTAATGGATACAGATAAATTAAAAGATTTAATTGATAAAAAAGCATTACAAGAATTTAGAGATAAAGCATTAAATCCAGCTTCACCAGTAACAAGAGGAACATCACAAAATGAAGATATTTATTTCCAAGCAACAGAAGTAAGAAACACTTATTATGACAAAATCCCAGATATAGTAAATGATTATATGCAAGAAATTAATAAGATAACTGGAGAAGACTATGCGCCATTTAATTATTATGGAAGTGAAACAGCTAATAAAGTAATCGTTGCTATGGGAAGTGTATGTGAAACAATAAAAGAAACACTAGACTATCTAGGTAAGAAAAGAAATGATTTAGGTTTATTAGAAGTTCATCTATATCGTCCATTTAGTGCCAAATACTTTTTAAAAGCATTACCAAAGTCAGTAAAGAAAATAGTAGTATTAGATCGTACAAAAGAACCAGGATCTGCTGGAGAACCTTTATATTTAGATGTTGTAAAAACAATTAAAGAAGTAGAAGGAAAAGTAAAGGTATTAGGAGGAAGATATGGTCTTTCTAGTAAAAATACTACTCCAGCCATGATTAAAGGAATTTATGATTACATGGATAAAAAAGATGCTCATACAAACTTTACTGTAGGAATTAATGATGATGTAACTAATCTTTCTATTGATTATGATAAAGATTTCCGCCTACCAAGTCAAAATGTAGAATTTTTAGTTTATGGTTATGGTAGTGATGGTATGGTAAGTGCTTGTAAAGATATTATGAAATTAACAGGATCTCATACAAGAGCTTATGTTCAGGGATACTTCCAATATGATTCTAAAAAATCTGGTGGTATTACTATATCACACCTAAGAATGGGAAATAAACCAATTAAAGCAACTTACTACGTAGAAAATCCAAGCATGGTAGTTTGTACAAAAGAATCTTATCTTCAAAAAATGAAGATGCTAGATAAGATTAAAAAGAATGGTATATTCTTACTTAATACAAATAAAAACAAAGATGAAATATTAAAAGAAATGACATCTCATGATAAGAAAATTTTACAATCTAGAAATATCAAATTCTATATCGTAAATGCTGGAAGAATTGCAGCTGATAATGGACTATCAGGTAAAATTAGTGCTATTATGGAAACTTTAATTTTCAAGTTAGGAAAGATTATGGATTTTGATTTTACAGTCCAAAAGATAAAAGAAAGTCTAGCTGTAAAATTTGCTAATAAAAGTGGTGGAATTGTAGAGAAAAATATCAAAGCAATTGACTGCAGTATCAATAGTTTAGTACAAGTAAAACTTCCAGTAGTAGACTATGTAGAAGAATTTCCAAAGAAAAAAGATATGTTTGAACTAATTAGTAGTATGGAAGGAGATTTACTACCAGTAAGTAGTTTCATGAAAAATCCAGATGGTACATTCGAAGCCGGTACTACAAAAAGAGAAAAAAGAAATATTTCCGATGTTGTTCCATGCTTTAATAGTGAAAACTGTATCTCTTGTAATTTATGTTCACTAGTATGTCCACATGCAGTAATTAGACCTTTCTTGTTAGATGAAAAAGAAGTCATGGATGCACCAGATAGTTTAAGAGAAAAGTTAATCCCAGCAAACATAAAAGATCAAAATCTTATGTATACAATTGGTATTAGCCTTCCAGATTGTACTGGTTGTGGACTTTGTGAAAATATTTGTCCAGGAAAAAAAGGTGCTAAAGCCTTAATCATGAAACTAAAAGAAGAATTAGATGAAGAAAAATTAAAAGAAGAATATAATTATTTATTTAATGAAGTAACTGAAAAAGATGTAATGCCAACGACAACTGTAAAAGGTAGTCAATTTAAAACTCCAAAATTTGAATTTTCTGGAGCCTGTGCAGGCTGTGGTGAAACTCCATATCTAAAACTTCTTACTCAATTATTTGGAGATAGAATGATAGTTGCAAATGCTACTGGATGTTCATCAATTTATGGAGCATCAACACCAGCAATGCCATATTCTATACCTTGGGCTAACTCTCTATTTGAAGATAATGCTGAATTTGGATACGGTATGAAAATTGCTGATGAAACAGTAAAAGCTAGAATCAAAAAATTAATTACAGAAAATATTAAAGATGTAAAAAAATCACAACAAGAAACATATAAAAACTATGCAGAAAATCCAAATATGGAAAATGCTAAAGAATTATTAAAAGTAATTGATGAGACTAAAATAAAGGAATTACTACCATTAAAGAACTTTATCAAACCAAAATCAGTTTGGATGATAGGTGGAGACGGATGGGCATATGATATTGGTTATAATGGAATTGATCATGTACTAGCCAATAATGAAAATGTAAACATTTTAGTATTAGATACAGAAGTATATTCAAATACTGGTGGCCAAGCATCTAAATCAACTAGAGCAGGAGCAGTTGCAAAATTTGCATCACACGGAAAAGAAACAGCTAAAAAAGATCTTGCTAAAATCGCATTAACTTATCCACATGTATATGTCGCAACAATCTCTCTAGGAGCTAATCCACAACAAGCAGTAAAAATATTACAAGAAGCAGAAAGTTATAATGGACCATCAATTATTATTGCTTACGCTCCATGTATTGCTCAAGGAATTATCAAAGGAATGAAAAATTCTATTGTCGAAGAAAAAGAAGCAACCAAATCAGGCTACTTCCCAATTTTCCATTACAATCCAGAAACTAAAGAATTTAAAATGGATAGTAAAGGAGACTTCTCACAATATGAAGAATTTATCCTAGGTGAAGATAGATATCGTTCTCTAGAAAAAATATCAAAAGATCATAAGCAACTACTAGCAAAGAACAAAAAAGAAGCAGAAGAACGTTATGAATACTATGAGAGTCTAGCAAATAAATCAAAAAATGAAGAATAAAATAAAGTAGTTATCTACTTTATTTTTTTCATAAAAAATAGTGTATAATAAAAAAAGAAGGAGTTATTATGGAAAAACTATTAGAAAAATATGCTAAGGTATTATTAGAAAACTGTTTAAAGGTAGAAAAAGACCAACCATTATTTATTAGTGTAAATGTCGAAAGAATAGACTTCGCAAGAATTGTAAATAGAATTGCTCTAGAAATGGGAATAAAAGAAATATATGTTGATATTGCTGATCCATATCTAAAGCATGAAGCATTAAAACATCTAGAAATAGAAGAATTAAAGAAACTTAGCCTTTGGAATAAAGAAATATGGAATGTTTATGCCAAAAAAAATGCAGCCTTTTTGATGTTAGCATCAGAAACACCAGGATTAATGAAAGATATTGACTCTAAAAAATTAAGTGCTATGACTAAATATTCATTAGAAACAAGAAAAGAATTTGACAACATGAGAGATAGATCTGAATTAGCTTGGTGTATTGCAGCTGTACCAACTACAACTTGGGCAAAAGAATTATATCCAAATGTAGAAAATCCAGTAGAAAAATTATGGGATAAAATATTAGAAGTATGTTGTATTAAAGAAGAAGACCCTAGTGCAATCTGGGCTGAAAAAATCGAAAAATTAAAATATAGAGCAGGGAAACTAACAAGCTATCAATTTAAAGAATTAAGATATGAAAGTAGTAATGGTACATCTTTTAAAATAGGTTTACCTAAAAAACATCTTTTTGCATCAGGAAATGAAACTCTAGCTAATGGACAAGAAGTATTAGTAAACTTTCCAACAGAAGAAGTATTTACATCACCAGATTGTAAAACCGCAGAAGGAATTGTCTATTCTTCAAAACCACTAGCTTATCAAGATATAATTATAGATAATTTTAATATTAGTTTTAAAAATGGAAAAGTAACTGAATTTCATGCTGAAACAGGAGAAGAAACATTAAAAGAATTAATAAATATTTGTGAAAACTCAGAAATGTTAGGAGAAGTAGCTTTAGTACCATATGATTCTCCAATATCAAATAGTAACCAAGTATTCTTAGAAACATTATTTGATGAGAATGCTGCATGCCACTTAGCCTTAGGAGATTCATTCCCAGAGTGTGTAGAACATGGACCAACTATAGATAAAAAAGTTTTATTTGATGAATATCATTTAAATAAATGTGATTCCCATGTAGACTTTATGATTGGTACAAAAGATTTAAATATTACTGGTATAACAAAAGACAATAAAGAAATACCAATATTTATTAATGGAAACTTTACAGACGAATTTAAATAAAAAAAGAAGCCCCCGGCAAAGGGCTTCTTTTGCTTTTCATCTAAGAGGTTGCACCCCCTGAAGGGCAACCTCTAAAAAGAATAAAAAGGGGTTGGCTAGTGTGATACTAGCGACCAATTCGCCTAATTCCGAATTGGTAGTTCTTATACTAACCGAAAGTGTTCTATTTGTCAATAAAAAAATGCAAAAAAGAGTAAAAAAGAACAAATTGTCAAAAAACATTGGAAAAAGAAGAACGAAATATGTTATAATATGCCAAGAAGGAAGTGATCGAGTGGCAGAATTAAAAGACGTAAAAGGTATTGGTCCGAAGTCTCTTACTTTACTAAATAAAATAGGTATTTATACAATAGAAGACCTAGTAACTCATTATCCATTTCGTTATGAAATATTAGAAAGAAATAATTTACAAGAAGTAGCGGACGGTGAAAAAATAGTAATTGATGGAAGAGTAGAAAGTGTTCCTATTTTAATGCGTTTTAAAGCAGGTCTTAATAAAATGAACTTTAGACTAGTTACTCCATCTGGAGTAGTAGGAGTATCAATCTTTAATAGAGCATTCTTAAAAAGTCAATTAACAGTTGGTACCGGCGTTACCGTTATTGGTAAACTTGATAAACAAAAAAATGTAATAACAGCCGCAGATATAAAATTAGAAACACTATCTAACAAAGTAAAAATAGAACCAGTATATCATGCAACAAGCGGACTAACTAATAAAAATATTGCTACATACATTAATATGGCTTTATTGATGTATGGAAAAGAAATACCAGATTACATTCCAGAAGAATATATAGAAAGATATAATTTTTCTAATAAGAAAACGTCTTTAAATTTAATTCATAACCCATCGACACAAGAAAAACTAAAAGAAGTAACGATACGTCTAAAGTATGAAGAATTATTTGCTTTTATGTTTAAGATAAACTATCTAAAACTTGAAAATAAAAAGAAAAAGCAAGGATTAGAAAGAGTTATTGATCGTGATAAATTACAAGAATTTATCAAAAATCTGCCATTTGAATTAACTAATGATCAATTAACTGCTACTAATGAAATTGTAGATGATTTAGAAGAAAACCACAGAATGAATCGTTTATTACAAGGTGATGTAGGTAGTGGTAAAACAATAGTTTCTTTTTTAGCCATGGTTGCTAATCATTTAAGTGGTTTCCAAAGTGCATTAATGGCACCAACAGAAATTCTAGCAACACAACACTATCATAATCTAGAAGAGTTTGTTAAAGGAACAGATATTAAGATTGCATTACTTACTGGTTCTACAACGAAAAAAGATAAACAAAAAATTTATGAAGATTTAAAAAATGGAACAATCAGTATGATAGTTGGAACTCATGCTTTAATCCAAGAAGAAGTAGAATATCACAACTTAGGTTTAGTTATTACAGATGAACAACATCGTTTTGGAGTACACCAAAGAGCAAATCTTCAAAATAAAGGTAAAAAGCCAGATGTATTATATATGAGTGCAACACCAATCCCAAGAACTTATGCTTTAACAATCTTTGGTGATATGGATGTATCAACGATTAAAGAACGACCAAAAGGAAGACAGAAAATTGATACTGTCGTAAAGAAAAATAGTGAAATAAAAGATGTACTTGAAATGATGTATAAAGAATTAAAGCAAAATCACCAAGTATATGTAATTGCTCCACTAATAGAAGAAAGTGAAAACTCAGACTTAACAACAGTATGTCAACTAAGAGATCAAATGAAATTAGCTTTTGGAGAACATTATAAGATTGATATCGTTCATGGAAAAATGGCAAGTGCTGCAAAAGATATGATAATGGATCAATTTAAAGAAAATAAAATTCAAATATTAATATCTACAACTGTAATAGAAGTAGGAGTAGATGTACCTAACGCAACTACTATGGTAATATTTGATGCTGATAGATTTGGATTATCTACACTACACCAATTACGAGGAAGAGTAGGAAGAGGTAGTTCTAAATCTCAATGTATCCTAGTAAGTGATAGTGATGCAGAGAGATTAAAAATTATGGAACAAGTAGATGATGGATTTAAAATCAGTGAAGAAGACTTTAAATTAAGAGGTCATGGAGATTTATTTGGTACAAAACAAAGTGGAGATATGTCATTTAAAATTGCTAATGTTAGATCAGATTATAAAATTTTACTCCAAGCAAAAAAAGATTCTAAAGAATATCTTCAAAATAAAGAAACAGATAATGACCCATTAAAGATAAAACTAATAGAATCAATTACTAAAGGATAAATAGATTTTCTATTCATCCTTTTTTTGTTATAATAAAAGCAGGTGGTAAACGTGATTGTGGAAATAAAAACCAGTGATAATCTTATAGAAGCAGTAAGACAAAAATTAGGTCTATCAAAAAGAACTAAATATAGAAATGTATTTGAAAAAAAAGACTATAACACAATTATATTTTTATATACCAAAAATCTAAAAGATAGCATACTACAAGAGTTTCCATCACATGAAATAGAATTAAAAGAAGAAAGAATAGATGACAAACAAAAAATAATAATAGAAAAACTAAACCAAGAAGAAAAAATAAAAGCTTATTCTTTTCTTCCTACTGGACTAGGTCACTATGAAACAAAAAAAGAATTATTTTCCCAAATAATTAGACAAGCAAAAGATAAAAATAAAGAATATATTTATGCAAGAGTAACAAGTATAGATTCTAAAGAAATAAAAGATATAATAGAAGAACTAGAAAGTACACTATTAATAGTTTTAGGGCCATCATTCTTTTTTATCCTTGAAGGAAAGATAAAAAATGAACCATGGATAATTAGAACACCAAGTCCTAACGAATATAATAAGTTTACTCATATGGCAAAAGAATATGAATTAATATATACTCATAACAGAAGTGATATTTTTGATGGTAGAATACCTTATAGTAAAGGAGAATTTACTAACCTATGTAATCCTTACCAACTACGTACACTACTAGTATATGAAGAAGATGGAAATATCTTAGGATTTATTGAATCAGAAATAAAAAATATAACTCAAACAGAAAAACTAAGAAACAGTAGAGTTATGATTATAAAAAAGTTATTTGTAATAAAACAAGCAAGAAGAAAAAAAGTCGCCACCAGACTATACGAAAAAGTAAAAGAAAAAGCCAAAAAAGAAAAATGTGATCGAATAGAAGCAGAAGTTTATAACTTTACACCTGAAGCCAAAGCTTTTTTTGTATCTCAAGACTTAAAAATATTGTCATATCAATATGAACTAAAATTATAAAGATGTAAACTAAAAAATATTTTATTAATAGCGATTGACTTTTTTTTAAATATACTTTATTATTAAGATGCGTGATACATATCACGCTAATATCTCTCACGGTGTTTAAATGTGAGAGTATATTCAACCGAACCCCCTGAAGGAGCCGCAAGGCTCCACTTTTTGTTGATATCAAAGGGTTTGTAGCCTTTAAAATATATTTTAGGTACCCAATTAGGTACCCAAAGACTTGAAAAAGTCTTTTTTTATTATAAATAACTATTTTAAATGATTCATCATATTAACAATATCATCCATTTTATTTTTAAATAGGTGAGAATAAGTATTTAATGTTTCATCAATTTTAGCATGTCCTAAGTATTTAGCAACAATCATGATATTAGCACCATTATTAATGAGTAAAGATGCACAAGAATGTCTAAAATCATGAATTCTAATTTGTTTTAAACCAGCATTCATTGCATTTTTATTTTTTCTTTTTCTAAGAACATCTGGGTGTAGGGGAGAAACATCACCAACGACAAACCATTTCTGATTAAAGTTATAATATTTAGAAACTTGCTTTTTATATTCCTTTAAATGATTAACTAAAATATCTGGCATTGGTATTGTTCTAGTAGAAGTACGAGTTTTAGGAGTAGTAATCTTCCAATAACCACCATCACCATTTTCATTTACAACATTTTTAACAATAGATAAAGTCTTATCTTCAAAATCAATGTTATCCCAAGTAAGGCCTCTAAGTTCTCCTCTACGAAGACCACAATAATATAATATTTCAAATACACAAATAAACTTTAAATCATCTTCACATGCAATAAACTTTTTAAATTCTTCATAAGTGTAGTAATCCATTTCTTTTGGTACAGCATTAGGATCTGTAAACTTTTCCATTCTGTTATACACAGAAGTAAAATTAAAGTCATGCCACTTTGTTCCATAATTTAGAATTTCTTTTAAAAACTTATGATAGTGATTTTTAGTTTTAACAGCAACTGGTTTATTGGAAATCATAGTACGCCATTTTAAGTAATGAGTAATATTAAAATCTCTTACTTTTACTTTTTCTAACATCGTTAAAGAAGTAATTCTTTCACGATATGTTCTCATGGTTGTAGATTTGACTTTATCTGATTTATAAGCGTAAAATTCTTCATATAAATCTTTAAAAGTCATGTCCGTAACATTAATTTCTTTTTTCTCAACTTTAGACATAAAATTTTGTTCGGCTTTAACAGCTTCATTTCTTGTCGCAAACTTTTTAGATTTATATTTTTTTCTAGTTCCATCACTTAAATATAAATAATTATAAAATATCCATCTGCGACCATCTTTAGTTGCTTCTTCTTTACTTACTTGTTTAACAGCCATATAATCCTCCTTTACTGGCCACACAAATAAATCAATCATGCGAGCCAATTGTATAACAAAATAAAATGTCTTGCTAGTTTACGATTAGTTATTACTCATCTCTTTTAAGTAATCAATATTTATTTTTAAATAAGCTACAACTTCACACATAGGTAATAAACCTTTTGGAAGTAGGTAGCCTTTTTCTTCACAAAGTGTTTTTATTTCTTTCTTTAACTTGAAAGCATTATTAATTCCAAGATTAGATAATTTCATTAAATCATCCAAATTACACCATTGTTTAGAAATTAATTCTAATGTTTCTTTAGCATTCATTATTCATCATTCTTTCCGCATATTTCGTTTATCATTTTCTGAAGTTCTAATTGTTCTTCTTTAGTAGTAGGAATCGATTCACATCTTTTTCCGTTCCATAACATAATTCCATCGATATCATAACTAATAACTTGATTTAGTATATCTTCTTTAGTTTCTACACCATTAATTTCCGTAGCATGTATATAGTTTTGTCTATATCCATTTTTATCTAAATAACCTTTAGGAATACCTTTTACAACAATTTCAATATTCGTATCAAGAATATATTTATTCGCAATTGTTTTGGGTATTCTGGCACTAAAAAAGGATGGATAATTTTTTAAATTTCCATCCTTATCTTTAAAGTATTCATCTTTTACTATATCAAACCAAATATATTTATCATCAATATTGTTTTTAATATTAATTATTTTACCATGTACTAAAATATAATCATTAATTTTCATAAACAACCTCCCAAAGACCTCATCTTGCAAGATCTTATCATTATATTTTTAATTTATATATTTAACTTATTTATTATGTAAGAAGTCTGTTTCTATATACCTAGAAATTATTTACTAAGTAATTAGAACATTATTTCTAATATGTATTTTTCTTTTAAAACTATTTCCATTAACAATAGTAATATAATTGTTATTTACTAAATACTTTAATAGGTTAGTAATAGTTCTAGTAGAACAACCTAATTGTTTAGCATAATACTTATTCGTTCCATAAGCATAACCTAATTGTCTTGAATTAGAATATAAAATACCTAGAAGTAACATTGCACTTCTAGGCATCTTAAAAGTAATTAAACTTGTAGGAATCATAATAAAGTTATCCATTATATCCTCCTTTCTTGCAATAAAAAAAGAGAAGTCAAAAACTTCTCATATATAAACCAGTCATCAAATTTCATAATTTTCCTAGTTTTACAATATTATAACATACCATTTTCATAAATCAATATCCAAAATAATCTCCTAAAAATCTCTTTTTATTATCCAAAAATTGTCCAAAAATTTCCCGATTTTTTTTACTTTAGACCTTGATTTTATAAGGATTTGGTAAAAAACACCTCCAAAATTTTTGCTAAAAATTTTCAAAAAAATTTGTTAAAAACCTTAAAATAAGGTAAAAAAATATAGTAAAATTTATTGCTTTTTTTGATAATTTTTTTAAATTCTAGATTAACTTTTTACCCAGTGGGGAAGAAGTTAGTAAATTTTATACTTGTTAGCAAGCAATGGAAATGTATAGCACAAAGGAATTTTGTTACATTTCCTATTATGGGGTAACCCCAATCCCAAATAATCATATTTTTATGTAAATATTTGCTTTATTGCTGAAAAATATAAACAATTTATATATAATTTTTAATGTGCTATATATGGTATTAACAATAAATATGTTATAATAGAAATGAATTTTGTAGTAAGTATTATTTGAATTTTAAATGAGAAAAATGGAAGTGAAGATATGAATCAAAATATGACGATAACAGAACTTTTAGAACAATTAAGAGGATTATTTGGGAATGAAAGAGATAAAGGAACAGCATTTGAAAAATTAATAAAAATGTATTTAGAAAACGAGCCAAAATATATGGCTATTTTATCTGACATTTGGATGTGGAAAGACTTTCCTTATAGAGAAAATATTGGAGATACGGGAATAGATTTAGTTGCAAAAACTTATGATGGAGATTTTTGGGCAATTCAATGTAAATTTTATGCAGAAGAGTATGAAATAACAAAAGGAGATGTCGATACTTTTCTTGCAACTTCTTCAAAATATTTCTATGTCGATGGGCAACAAACTAAGTTTATGTATAGATTAATTGCATCAACTACAGATCATTACAATCATATTGCAGAATCTACTTTAGAAAATCAAAATCCCCCTGTAGGAAGAATAGGATTAGGTGATTTATTAGAATCACAGATTGACTGGGAAAAATATTCCTTAGTATCACAAAAAGTTCCTATGTTACAAAAGAAAAAACCTAGGGATTATCAAAAAGAAGCAATAAAAGACGTGATAGAAGGATTTAAAACACATGACCGTGGCAAATTAATAATGGCTTGTGGTACAGGAAAAACATATACTAGTTTAAAAATAGCTGAAAAACAACTAAATGGAAAGGGAAATATTTTATTTTTAGTTCCCTCAATCGCATTAGCTAGTCAAACTCTATCAGAATGGACATCACAGTGTGAATATACATTTAATGCCTGTGTTGTTTGTAGTGATAATAAGGCATCAAAAGGGGATAATTCAACAGATTTAGGAATCCCTTCAACAACAAATGTAGATAGATTATTAGAATGGTATAATGGCTCTCAAAAACTAAATCGAAATATGAATTTTATTTTTTCTACATATCAATCAATTGATGTAGTATCTAATTTTCAAAAAGAAACTGGTTTAGAATTTGATTTGATTATTTGTGATGAAGCACATAGGACAACAGGAGTCACATTAAGTGATGAAGATGAGAGTTCCTTTGTTAAAGTACATGATAATAATTTTATTAAAGGCAAAAAAAGATTATATATGACTGCTACACCTAAAATTTATGGTGATGGTGCAAAAGGAAGAGCAAATGAAGTAAATGCAGAATTATGTTCTATGGATGATGAAAGTATATATGGACCAGAATTTCATAAATTATCTTTTAGTGAAGCAGTTAAACAAGGATTATTGACAGATTACAAAGTATTAGTATTAGCAGTAGATGAAGAATATGTAAAAATAGAATTACAAGATTTATTAAAAGATGAAAATCATGAATTAAAATTAGATGATTCTGTAAAAATAATGGGATGCTGGAATGGATTATCTAAAATATCCACTTGGGATGAAAAACAAGACTTTTTATCTGATCCTACACCTATGAAACGTGCGGTTGCATTTTGTAACAGAATAATTGATTCGAAAAAACTAGTAGAAATGTTCGATTTAATTCAGAAACATGTTCAAAGTGAATATAATCCTAATAATAAATTAGTTAAAGTAGATATTAAACATGTAGATGGATCTTTTAATGCCTTAGAAAAAAAAGAAAGAATAAATTGGTTAAAAGATGATATAAAAGATGGTGAATGTAGAATTCTTACTAATGCAAGATGTTTATCTGAGGGCGTAGATGTTCCTGCATTAGACGCAGTAATGTTTCTTAATCCAAGAAGTAGTATGATAGATATTATTCAATCAGTTGGAAGAGTAATGAGAAAATCTGAGGGGAAAAAATATGGATATGTAATATTGCCAATTGGAGTTTCAGCCTCAGAAGATCCAGATGAAGCATTAAATAATAATGAAAAATACAAGCTTGTTTGGGAAGTTTTACAAGCTTTACGAGCACACGATGATCGTTTTAACAATACAATTAATAAGATAGATTTAAATAAGAAAAAGCCAGATCAAATAGAAGTTATAGGTATAGGATTATCAAAATCGGAAGACAAAGATAATGGCACTAAAATAGTTAAAATGCCGGATGATATAAAGAAAAAAATTCAATTAACGCTTGATTTAAAAACATTTGATGAATGGAAAGATTCAATTTATGCCAAGATGGTAAAAAGAGTTGGATCTAGAATATATTGGGAAATGTGGGCTAAAGATGTGGCAGATATTGCAACATCCCATATGAAAAAAATTAAAGAGCTTTTGAATACTAATGATCCTAATATAAAGAAGGCAATTACAGAATTTATAGATGGATTACGCCAAAATTTAAATAATTCAATTACTGAAGATGATGCAATTGAAATGTTGTCTGAGCATATGATTACTAAACCGGTCTTTAACGCATTATTTGATAAATATGAATTTGTCAATAATAATCCAGTTTCTCAAACAATGCAAAAAATGATAGATATTTTAGATAAACAATTTACAGAAGAAGAACGAAAAAGATTAAATGAATTTTATGAAAGTATAAAAGAAAGAGCACAAGGAATTGATAACGCTGCAGGTAAACAAAAAATAATTCTTGAATTATATGAGAAATTTTTTAAAACAGCATTACCAAAAGAAGTGGAAAAATTAGGAATTGTATATACTCCTACCGAATGCGTAGATTTTATAATTAATAGTGTTGAATATTTGATGAAAAAAGAATTCGGTAAAAGTTTATCAGATCATGGTGTACATATAATAGATGGTTTTACCGGCACAGGAACATTTATAGTAAGACTATTACAAAGTGGAATTATTAAGCCGCAGGATTTGTTATATAAATATACCAATGATATACATGCAAACGAAATAGTATTACTAGCATATTACATTGCAGCTATTAATATTGAAGAAACATTTCATGAATTAAATAAAAGTGAAGAATATATTCCATTTGACGGTATTGTATTAACTGATACTTTCCAACTATATGAAGATAGCAATGAACACGAATGGACAAAAAATGTAAACGAGTTGGCTTTACCTCAAAATAGTGAAAGAGCATTAAAGCAAAGAGAATTACCTATAACTGTTTGCATTGGGAATCCACCATATAATAATAAACAAAAAGATGCTAACGGGCAATCACAAAAATTACATTATCCTAATTTAGAGCAAAGAATTGCTGATACATATATGGTAGGAACAAATTCACAAAATAAAAACTCACTATATGATTCTTATATTAAAGCTTTTAGATGGGCTTCAGATAGATTAAATAAATCAAATGGAATAATTGCATTTATTACCAATAATAGTTGGTTGGATGGTAATGCATTTACAGGATTTAGGAAATCAATTCATGAAGAATTTAGTTCCATATATGTTGTAAATCTTAGAGGATCAATAAGAGGAAGATCAAAAGATGATGCTGAAAAAGAAGGCCAAAACATTTTTAATATTATGACAGGGGTGGCAGTTTGTTTTCTAGTAAAAAATTCCTTATCAAAAGAAAATAATATATATTATTATACCATGGAAGATTACTTGACAAAGAGTCAAAAACTTGAGCGATTGAACAACAATTGTATTGCAAATATTGTATTTAAGGAAATAATACCAGATGAATATAATGATTGGATAAATAGAAGAAATATTAACTTTAATAAATTTACTTTAATTGGAGATAAGAATAATAAATCAAAAAATACGGTATTCATGAGTGTATATTCGAATGGTTTAAAAACTCAACGTGACTGTTGGTGTTATAATAGTAACATAAAAAAATTGAAATTAAATATTGAAAAAACAATATGTTATTATAATAATCAAATAGATTACAATAAAAATTCTAATGATACTTCAATAATTGACACAAAAAAATTCAGTTGGACTAGTAATACTTTTAGAGATTTAGACAAAAAAGAAAAGTACAATATAAATGATGTTGAATATCGCGATGTTCTTTACAGACCATTTTTTAAGCAACATGTAGCATTTTATAGGCCATTAAATGAAAGACAATATAAAATTCCTATATTATTTCCTGAAAAAGATAGTAAGAATATGTTGATTTGTATTCACGGAATAAGCAGTAAGAAAAAATTCTCTGCACTAATTACAAATATTATACCTGATTTAAATTTAATGGATGGGGGAGCTCAATCATTTCCAATATACTATTATGAAAAAGATAGCGCAACTTTATTTTCACAAATTGGAAATGGTTATATAACACGTAATGCTATCACTAAATCATTCGTAAATAAAGTAAATAAAATATACAATAAAAACATAGATGAAAAAGATATTTTCTATTTTATATATGGATTATTTCATTCAAAAGAATATATTAATAAGTTTGATATAAACTTAAAAAAGACATTACCACGCATACCAATAGTAGAAACATTTGAAAAATTCTTAGCATTTAGTGAAGCTGGAAAAAAATTAGCTAATTTACACTTAAATTACGAGCAAGTTAAACCATATTCTAAATGCAAGATATTTATGTATCCAGAAGCTGATTATAATGTAACGAAAATGAAATTTGGAAAAAGCAAAAATAATAGTAAGGATAAAACAATTATTGAGTATAATGATAAAATAACAATTTCTAATATTCCTGAAAAGGCATATGAATATGTAGTTAATGGAAAATCCGCTATTGAATGGATTATGGAAAGATATGCAATTACTGTTGATAAAAAAAGTGGAATAGTTAACGATCCAAATGATTGGTGCAAAGAAGTCAATGATGAAAAATATATTTTTAATTTATTATTAAGAATTATTAATGTTTCTATTCAAACGGTAGATATTGTTAATTCATTACCTAGGTTAGACTTTGAAGATTAATTATATAAATATTTAAATAAAGATGGAGAGAGAAATCTTCATCTTTTTTGCATTTATCATGATTAAAAATTAAAAATTTATTTTACATAAAATAATCATATGAAAAAGTACAATTATTTTATTAAAAGAAAATAAACAATAGTTAATAATATAGAAATATTTAATGTTATAATATGTTTTATAAGAGGTGACTTTATGGAAACAAATTCAACAAATAAACTTATAACAATTGCTGAAAAAAAAGGAATTAAATTTTTAAGAGGTGATAAGGCTTTATTTAAAAAATACAGTTATGTTCAAGTTATAAATGCTTATAAAAATCTTTTCGCCTATGATGAAGATACGATAGATGAAATAAAAGAAAATATTGATAATGGTATCGTTTCTAAAATTAATTTTTATAGAAAATCATTTCAAATTAGGGATGAAATTACTGACGATGTTTTGTATGAGAATATTTGTAATAAAATATGTAAAAAATATGGTTTAGAAGGAAAATCTCTAAATGAAAAAGAAGCGCAAATAAAAATAATCAAATATCACCATCATATCTATAATTCTAAAACATTGTATACAGATTTTGTACGAATGTATAAATTTGAACATGAATTAAGAATGATGCTTTTAAAATATACATTAATAATTGAAGAGAGCATAAAAAATATATTTATTTCATATCTCAATGACAAAAATGCTGAACCAAATTATCTAGTAAATATGGATAATTATAATACTACACCATTAAAATCAAAGTCATTTGATACAATAAAATTAATTATTGATAAATATGATAATCAAAAATCAAAACCGATTAAAAGAAAACGTGATCAACACCTGACGGTTCCTTATTGGGTTATTATTAATGAATTAGCCATGAATCAAACATACTATGCAATAGCTAATTTGAATACCGAAGATTCATATAAAATTTTTTTGAGGTGTTTAAATTTTTTTACAAAACTTAACTTTTCTGATGAAAATAGAGGTAAATCTGTAAGTCAAATAAATTATGAAAAGAAAATGGTAAATAATTTTAAAACATTATTGTGTTATCTCGGAGAATTCCGAAATATGTTAGCACACAATCAACCAATATATTGTTATAATATTGCAAGTTATAATATTAACGCAACTCCTAAATTTGAATATGAGTTACCAAAAGCAAAACCAAACTACAGAGATAGAAATGGAAATATTGTGTCAGCACAACAACAGCAAGTTAATTTAATGGGCTCTTTAATGAATAGTTTTAAAGAATATTTTGGTAATGATAGTTTTAACGCAAATAATTCTACAAAGTTGGATCTTTCAAAAATTATATATATTTTATATAAAATTTTAAAATATATTGATCATAACACCAATTTTTACAAAGAATTAATAACAATATATTCTAAATATAATATTATATTAAATAATACTTCAATCGAGGTGCAAAATGCAGATAAAATAGTACTATTAAAAAATGCTATAGAAGATTTAAATAAATATAAATTTGAATCTATAGAATTTATTACAAGAATAAAGGGAGGAAAATCATACAAAAAAGATTTAAAATCAAAAGAAAAAGAATTAAATGAGATAATTAAAAATATTAATACAATATCAAAGAATATTAGAATAACTGAAATCAAATCAAAATATAAAAATTTTCCAGTAAGTAGGAGGTATAGTGAGTTTACGGGAATTGATTTAAGATTTTTTAATAGTATAAAATAGTTATATGTATAATAGTATTAAAATTGCATATAAATATAGTGTTACATATTTACAAAAATACCCAAATGTGGTATTATTAATATGTAATTAAATTCCGTTTTAACGGGGGAAAAAGGAACTGAGGTTCCTTTTTTCTTGTAACAAAAAAATGATAGTTAAGGGATTAACTATCATCTTAATTATCAATAATTATGGAGTTTATTAATATTTATTTGATTTGATAAAATATCATTATATTTTATTAATCTTGGAATATATTTTATTATTTTCTAATGAAATATTATCTATAGACCATTTTTCTAACTGTTTTTTTGTGAAAACCATATGAGTAATAGTATCAATGGTTTGCATAAATTTTTTACAGGATTCTACAATTAAATTTAATTCATTCTCCATTTCTAATGCATAAATCATATCAGCTTGTCCACTTTTTGTTTTTTTAATTCTT
This sequence comes from Mycoplasmatota bacterium, assembly GCA_022771205.1. Taxonomy (GTDB): domain Bacteria; phylum Bacillota_I; class Bacilli_A; order RF39; family UBA660; genus Faecimonas. The sequence goes on from JALFCF010000001.1 coordinate 136,769, forward strand.
AATTGACAAAAATTTACTGAGAATTTTAATGTTGTATGATTAATATTTTGCCAAGAATTACGAAGTGTATTTTTCAAAAGTGACATTTCTTCATTTTTCTTTTTTAAAAAATAATAATCAGGATCATATGATTCAATTACATTTAGATTCAAATTCATGTCGTTGACACATTGAAAATAAAATTTGTCAAATAAGGAATCATTGCTAAATTTTATATTTTCAATACTATTAATTAAAATGGATGCTTGAGATTTTGCCCAAAATAATGAAGAGTATAATTTATAAGCATTTTCATTTTTTAAAGAGAAATAATTTGGCAATTCTAATAAAAAAGAAATTATGGAACTAGTAAATAAAGCCAGCGTTATTTCATATATTTTTCCTTTATCTAATATAAATAAAAATGGTAAAGATATTATTTCAATCATAAAGCTTATTATTAATATGTTTCTATGTGCTTTCATTGTTGCCTCCTTTTTTGTCATATATTCTATCATATTTTTTATTAAATGTATAAAAGAATAGTAATAATTGAATAAATTTCATAAATTTTAGGTACCCAAAAGTTCACATAAAAAATTGGGTACTCAATTAGGTACCCAAAGTATTAAAAATAGTCATTATATAGTTAAAAGCGAATATTAAGAAAAGTCTTATTTTATAAGGATTTATATAATATTCATAAATTTGCGTGATTGATTTTATTTGGCCCCTGAAGAGAGTGATGAAACAATATCACTCTCATTTTTTGTTGTAATTACAGGGACTTTTGTGATTTTAATTATTTTAAAAATGCTTTTACATTAACCACTAGGTAATGTAGAAGTTTTTTAACTTAAATTATCCATAGTTTTTACAATCTCATCCATCTTATTTTTAAATAGGTGAGAATAGGTATTTAGTGTTTCATCAATCTTTGCATGACCTAAATATTTAGCAACAATCATAATACTTGCACCATTATTAATTAAAACTGAAGCACAAGAGTGTCTAAAGTCATGAATTCTTATTTGCTTAACACCAGATTCTTGAATATATTTATTTTTCTGATGTCTTAATATATGAGCTGATAAAGGTTCTTTATCTCCAAATACAAACCATTTTTGATTAAAGCCGTATTGTTTCTTATCTCTTAAATATAATTCGTGTAGATCTTTCATGACTCTTTCTGGAACTGGTAATGTTCTAACACTAGTTCTAGTTTTGGGAGTAGTAACATAACATTTACCTCCATCTCCCTCTTGAACGACATTTTTAACCACTGAGAGCTCTCTATTAAGGAAATCTATATTATCTCAAGATAGACCTCTTAATTCGCCTCTACGAAGACCACAAAAGTATAATACTTCGAATAATGCTTTCCATTTAATATCATCTATTACTGATAAGAATTGTTTAAATTCTTCCCATGTATAGAATTGCATTTCTTTTGGTGGTTTGTTTGGATTACTAAACTTTTCCATTTTATTATAAATAGAAGTGAAGTTGAAATCATGCCATTTAGTTCCATAGTTAAGAATAGTTTTTAATAATTTATAATATCCATTCTTAGTTTTATCAGCAAGATTTAATGCACCGATTCTTTTTCTCCAAGTAATATAGTGTTCTAACTTAATATCTTTAATCTTTAATTCATAGAATTCACTTAATTCTTTAATATTAACTCTATATGTTCTTAAAGTAGATGTTTTAACTTTATCTTTCTTATATTCATAAAATTCTTCATATAGTTGTTTAAAAGTCATTCCAGTAACATTTATTTCTTTAGTTTCATATCCGACTAAGGAGTCTCTTTCAGCTTTCAAAGCTTCATTTCTAGTCATATAGCTTCTTGACATATATGGTTTGGTTCTCCCATAAACCTTTATTTTGTCATAAAAATACCATCTTCTACCATCTTTGGTAGCTCTTTCTTTTGGTAACTGTAATACAGCCATTTTATTTATACCTCCTTGTTTTGCTATATCGAGTTACCTCTTATACAACTCTAATATAGCATATTTTTGTGCATAAAAAAACTCTAGAAAAATCTAGAGTATTAAAATATTATTTGTTCCATCCCAGTTTATATATTAAGTAGCCACTAACTAATGCTATTACTATCCCAATGATTATCTCAATTATTATTTTTAAAATTCTTTTATTATTTTTATTATCATTATTATTGTTATTGTTATTGTTTCCTATAATCGTATTCTTGATTTTATTATTATTTCCAATATCAATTTTCATTATTATCACCTATAATACTTTCTTTTATTGAATTATTGTCACCAATATGAGTTGATTTGTCATAAATAATTGTTATTAAGGACTTAGTTACCTTTTCTTCTTTTATCTTATCCTTAAAATCAATATAATACTCATCTAAATTCCCGTATTGTTTTTCTAATTCCTTAAATATACTTAATAATTTAGATCTTATTGCACCAATAATATTTGTGTATGCATATAAAGATAAATCAGTGTAGGCATTTATTATTTCTCCGTTGATGCATGATATTTCTTGGGCTAATAAAACATTCATAGCTAGCGAAAGATGATGACTGTCGTTTTCCTTTTCTGCAATTGCCATTTGTTCTAATTTAAAAACACCATCTTTAATTTTAATATTTGAATAATCCTTTATATATTCTGGCTTTAATGGAAGAGGTTGATTTGTTCCTTGAATTCCATTAAAAGCACTTCCTATTATATAAGAGCCCTTAAGATTAATGCTTACTATTCTATAATCTGGTATATCATCATCTTTATCATAACCATTAATCTCGTTTGATAACCAATTTTTAATTTTTTTATCTTTTATATTTTCCAATAATAAATCTAAAATTTCTAGTGCTTGTTCAACATTTATATTGCTATTAATTAAATCAATTATTACTTTGCTTCTTTTTTGCATTTTTACCACCAACTTACTTGTTTTCATTGCCAATAGTGCTTTCATCAAATGTATTATTATTACCTATAGTTATCGAATTGTCTATATATATATTATTATTTGCATTAGTATTTAAAGCATAATTACTTTTTTGTAGTGTTAATTTGTAAAAACTACATATATCACCATGACCATTATTAAATTTACTTTCAATTATTGTATAGTTTTCTTCTGCACCATTTGGTAGCTTTCTAATTATTTTTTGACCTTCAATTATAGGGGTTGATATGTCAGTTATTGTAAATCCTGTTTTACCAAACAATCCTTTTAAATCTTTAATTTTTTTATTATTTTCATCACATAATTCAACTATTTCTGTTGGAAAATGTTCTAATATGTCTCTCATATCTCCTCCTTCAAATATTTCATATATATTATATCATATTTATTAAGAATTGATTATTTCGAGATACTTATTATTTTTTCTAATCTGTCAATGTCTATTTTTAAAACATCAACAACAGCTTGCATTGGTAAGTCATTTCCAGGAATAAAGTATTCTTCACTTATTAACTTATTCTTTATTTGCTTTTTAATATCTAATGCTTTATTCCTACCACAGTGTAGTAGTTTCATTAAATCTGTTAAATTGCACCATTGTTTAGTTATTATTTTCATTATTTCTTCTGCACTCATAATTAAACCTCCCTTATTTAAAACTATCTATTATTGATTGCATTTCTGCTTGTTCTTCTGGTGAAGCTTCTTCGTTTGAGATCTTCTGTCCGTTCCAATATCCATCAACATAGAGTGGTGGCTCCTTTTTTATTTCAATTTCATTAATTTTTAAAACATGAATATAGTTTTGTCTATGACCATTTTTATCAATATATCCCTTTGGTATACCTTCGACATAAACATCTTTTCCAATTCTTAAATTAATTTTGTAAGAATATTCAATATACATTCTTGCACTAAAAAAGGATAGGTTGTTCCTATCCATTCCATTTTTATCTTTGTATATTTCTTTTTGACATATATCAAACCAGATATAGTCTTTATCAATTTTATCTCTAATACTAGTTATATATCCATGATATTTTATATAATCAACTAAATCTTTCATACCGAAACCTCCTTATACCTTTTACTAAGGCCATTGTATAACTATTATATTTATATATTATCTTTGTTTATTATGTTAGATTATTAATTCTATAATGATAGAATTATTATTCTCCTATGTTAGATATTTATTTCTAATGTATATTTTTCTTCTAAAACTTTTTGGATGTTCTACATTAATATATCCTTTATCAACTAATGTTCTAATAAGACTAGAAATTGTTCTAGTAGAACATTTAAGCTTTTCAGCATAATATTTGTTAGATCCAAAAGCATATCCTTTTTGATTTGAATTAGAGAGTAGTAGAGTAAAAAAGACAATTGTGCTTTTACTCAAATTGTCTTCTAATAAATCATAATATAGTTTTCCATGATTCTTACTCATTTCTTAATCGCTTCCTTTCTTTTCTAATTGCTTTTGATATAACCATATCTTTAAAAGCATCAGCTGATTCAATCATGTATTTAACTAACGAATCTTCTATACACATTACTAAAAAGTCATTAATACTAATTCCTCTAGAATTAGCTTCAGATTTTACTAAATCAAAAACATCTTGTCTTATTCTTAATAAAAATTTATGCATCATTTATTTATACCTCCTTAATCATCATAATCATATTTTGAAAACTTTTTCTTAAATTTATTTAGTGCTTTATTATCATTTGGATTAGTTAATCTATCTATTTCTAAATCAGAATAAAATTGTTCTAATAACTGAGTAGAATAATACGATTTAGAATATAATTTATCTAATAGAGCATTATTCTTATCTAACATTCTAGATAACTTAATATTATTATTACCAGCTGTAACTAATTGAGTAACTGCTTCTGAAAATGAAATGTTACATTTATTTGCATATTCGGTAATAATGCATTCTACATCTAATGATATAGAAATATGTTTCTTTAATTTTCTCGTTTTTAAACCTCCTTTCTGTGCCACTAAGTGGACAATATGTAGCCACCAAATTAATTTTTTTATTGAAAATAATATAAGAGCATAAGAGGTTGATATCACTACAATAAAAAAGCCTTATTACATAAGACTTCTGTGTGATATCAAACTTATTTTGCACTTGCAAAATTGTCCCACTAAAGTGGACGTTTATTCTTAATAACCCCTTTACTTTCGATAGAAAAGTATGGACGAAACTATGGGCTATTTTCTTTTGCTTTCATGTATTCACCTCCTAACTAGTGTGATAATAAAAAAAGAAGATATTTCTATCTCCTTCGAATATTTTTTCTAATTATACTCATTTTAATGCAATTTGCTTACTAATGAAAGAATGATTTAAAAGTGTAATTTTTTGATTAAAATAATGTGTTATACAAAATGTATTTTTTAATGGAAATTATCTTAGTTTACTAAAATTTACCATTTCTTAATATCATTTACAATACCTATTTAAATTCTCATTTTTTTCTCATTTAAAATATTATTAATTATCTTAACTTATTATATTTTTTTACAATACCATATTAACACAGAGATATTGTGCCTTTCAATTGTCCTTTTCCGTACTTTTTTCGTACCTTTTTCGTACTTTTTATGTACTATTTCCGTACTTTTTAATTTATAATTATCCTTTTTTACTATATTTTATCACTTAGAAATGGCTTGACAAGAGGATTTTGAAGGGGGGTGGCTGAGGGGCTAATTTTTGCTTCAAAGCCTTATATTTACTTGGTTTTATAAAAAATTAACAATAAAAAATTATTATATAAATTGATATTTATATTAAAATTATTTTTTTCTCATGAGTTATACGGAAAAACTGGAAATTATGATATAATTATAATTGATTTAAGGAGGAATACATAATGTCTCAAATTATAAAAGAAGATATTTTATGGAAAGCAGCTGAAAAGCTAAGAGATAAATGTGATCCAGCTGATTATAAAAACGTTGTACTTGGTTTGGTATTTTTGAAATATGTAAGTGATAAATATGCTGCTAAGTATAAAGAACTTATAAAAGTAGGAGACGGTAGAGAAAATGATGATGATTATTACATCCAAGATCATGTATTTATTGTTCCTAAAGAAGCCTTATGGAATGAAATTGCTAAACATTCTAAACAGGACGATTTAGGTCAAGTAATAGATGAAGCATTTGTAGCACTAGAGAAAAATAATAATCAATTAAAAGGGATTTTACCAAAGACATATTCTAAAAGTGATTTGGACAAAACAGCATTGGGAGAACTAGTTGATTTCTTTTCTAATAATCTTAATATGGAAGATGCAGATGGTGATTTCTTTGGACAAGTTTATGAATATTATATTGGTGCATTTGCAAAATATATTCCTACAAAAGGTGGAGAGTTTTTTACACCTAAATCTGTAGTTGAATTAATGGTTGATATATTAGAACCATATAGTGGTAGAGTATATGACCCGTGCTGTGGATCTGGTGGTATGTTTGTTCAATGTTCTAAGTTTGTTAAAGAGCATAGGGGAAATGTTGATAATATCGCAATCTTTGGTCAAGAATCAAATCCAGGTACATGGAAAATGGCTAAAATGAATTTAGCTATTAGAGGTCTAGAAGGAAATCTTGGAGAAAAGAATGCAGATTCATTTACAGAAGATCTTCATAAAACTTTAAGAGCTGATTATATAATTGCTAATCCACCATATAACCTAAAAGAATTTTGGAAACCATCTTTAGAAGGGGATCCGAGATGGGTATTCGGTAAGCCTGATATAAAGAATGGTAATTATGCTTGGTTATCTTTAATGTATGCTAAATTAGCTCCAAAAGGAAAAGCAGCAATACTTATGCCAAATGGAGCTACTGCAAGTAATACAACAGCTGACTATAAAATAAGAAAAGAGATGATTGAATCTGGTAAAGTTGAGGCAATACTTGCTTTACCAAATAAATTGTTCTCTAATGTTAGCATTTCAGTTCAATGTTGGATATTAAAAAAAGATAAAACAAATAAAGATATTTTATTTATTAACGCAGATTCTATGGGTAAACTTCTTAATAGAAAAATAAGAGTTTTAGAAGAAGATGATATAAATAAGATAGTTAAAGCATATAAGGATTTTGAAAATGGTTCTTTAGAAGATATAGCAGGTTTTTGTAAAGCTGCTGATATAGAAGAAATTAAATCTAAAGATTATTCTTTAAATCCTGGTCGTTATGTTGGAGCTGATTCTTCTCAACAATTATCTGAAGAAGAAATAAAAGAAGAAATAGCTAAAACATCTAAAGAATTATTCGAATTAATGAAGGAGGGTAGAGAACTAGAAGATAAAGTTAAAGAAATTTTAGAAGAAGAAATGAAATAGTGTTAACTATGTGATTTTGCATTTTATCATCATGAACATTTAATTCGACAGATTCAAGGGCTTCTTTATTTATTGAATCAAATATTGTTCCGACAGAAGATGTAATGAATTGGTTCGTGTTTGATAATAGTAAATAATATAGATACTTGTATGAAATAGATTTTGGATGTATTGCTGCTAAACCTCTACCGATTGCAATTCTCGTTGGCGAAATATTAATATCTCCAACAGGAGCTCTAACAGTAAATAATAAATCATTACTTTGAGCTTCTTTATTCCAATTTGTAGTCCATGTATCAAAAGATGGGTATTTATCACCAAAAGTTGTTCTTCCTTGTAAAAACGGCATACCATCCCCATTATTATTGTAGTATTTTGAAGATGGTGATTGTCCCATTGTAATAATTGCAATTTCATTCAACTTTTTAAGCATATAATCCGCTCCTTTTAATGTTAACTATGTGTTGTTGCTCGTTTATAGAAGGAACATTTATTTGCCAATCTAGAAGTGCATCTTTATTGCCTCTTGGCATTTTTGTTCCTTTACATGATGCAACATAATAGTTTATAAAACCATCATTTGTTAATGAATAATAAAGATATTTATTTAATATGATGTTATTGTTTGCACGCAAAACAATAACATCATTTGAACATCCTCCATCAAATTTTGAAAACCAAATTTTTTTAAAGTAAGGTCTTATATTTGATAATAATATATCATTAATTTTAAATGATGTTACGTTACCTTTTGGAAGCGATGTTGCACTGCAAATGCCTTGGAAATTTAGCAACATATTTTCTGTACTAATATAGCTATTATTATCTAATAAATCACTATTAATTTTTTCTGATATTATTTTACAAACGTCATTTATTTTCTTTTTCATATTAACATGAACTATAAAATTAAAGATGTATGCGAAGTTACTTCAAGTAGAAGAATATTTGCAAGAGAATATAAAACAAGTGGAATACCTTTCTTTAGAAGTCAAGAAATTATTGAACTTTCTACAAAAGGTAAAACAATACCGACCATTTATATATCAAATGATAGATATAACGAATTGCTAACTCGGGGTTTAAACGTTCCGACAAAAGGAGACATTCTAATATCTGCTATAGGAGCAAATAGAGGATATCCATGGAACGTAAGTTTTGATGGCTTTTACTTTAAAGACGGTAATGTGATTTGGCTTAGAAATTTTTCGAATCAATGTGATTCAAAATATTTAACTTATGCCTTATCTACAAATAAATATATAAGTATGTTACAAACTGCATCAGAGCATTCTGCTCAAGGAGCAATTACTTTAGATTTAATAAAAAACATAGAAATACATATACCTCCCATCGAAAAACAACAACACATAGTTAACACTATAGGAAGTATTGATGATTTAATTGAAAATTATAATGATCAAATAGCCAAAATATGCAACATATTATCGACCACATTAAATAAATATAATGAAATCACATATATATCTTATTATGAACCAGAAATAATAAAATCAGGGATTAATACATTTGATAAAGAAAAGATATATTTAGATACATCATCAATTAATGGTATAAATAATTTGTCGAATGGAGAAGTTATTACCTATAGTAAAAGACCATCAAGAGCAAATATGCAACCTATTAATAATTCAGTTTGGTTTGCAAAAATGAAAGGTTCTGAAAAAATTCTTTTATTAACTGAAAATGATAATGATATTGTCAATAATAATATTTTATCAACTGGTTTTTTAGGAATTAAAGCTTCGGGCAAGTTCCCATTATCTTTATTGTTTTCAATTATAATATCTAATAATTTTAAAATACAAAGAGATCTTAATTCGGTAGGAACAACAATGGCTGGCATTAATAATGAAACATTTGTTAAAATACTTGTTCCAAAACTTTCTGAGGAAGAAATTAAATATTATGACCAAAAATACAAATATTTAGTGATGAAATTATCTTATTTAAGAAGACAAATAAAATTATTAAATGATGTTAAACAAAACTTATTAAGCAAATATTTTTAAATTGAAATTTATATAATATCTCCTTAGAAAGGAGATTTTTATTATGAAAGATTTTAAAACATATTTAGTTCATCAAAATTTGTCGAAGAATACTATCAAATCTTATCAATCATCTGTTAATTATTTTTTTAAAGACTTTGAAGAAATCAACAAGCAAAATTTATTAGCCTTTAAAGCAACTTTAGTTGATAGCTATAAGGGGAAAACAGTAAATTTAAGAATTCAAGGAATAAATAAATATCTAGAGTATATAGGAAAAGATAAATTAAAACTAAAATATATTAAAATTCAACAAAAAACATATTTAGAAAATGTAATAAGTGATGCTGATTATGAGTTTTTAAAAAATAAATTATGGAAACAAAAAAACTACGAATGGTATTTCGTAGTAAGATTTCTTGGTGCAACAGGTGCTAGAGTATCAGAACTTATACAATTTAAATATGAACATCTTATTAGAGGGTATATAGACTTATATACTAAATCTGGAAAAATTAGAAGAATATTCATACCTAAAAAACTAAGAATAAAAGCAATAAATTATTATGATTCCATTAATAGAACATCTGGATATTTATTTCTTAATAAAGATGGAAAACAAATAACTACTCGTGGTATTGCTCATCAATTAAAAGCTTTAGCTAAAAAATATAAGATGAATTTAAATGTTGTATATCCACATTCTTTTAGACATCGATTTGCTAAAAACTTCTTGGAAAAAAGAAAAGATATTGCTTTACTTGCAGATCTTATGGGTCATGAATCTATTGAAACAACTAGAATTTATTTAAGAAAAACAAGTGAAGAACAGCAAGAAATTGTTGATAGTGTTATTGATTGGTAAAATATTTAATCAGTAGCCTATCTTTAATACATTTAAGAAGGGAAACCTTCTTTTTTAATAATACAATTTCCTTAAATATATTATTAAAATATTCTTTATCTTCTTCAGTTAAGTTAATTGTTTTCAAAAATGGTATAGATTTTGAAGCATGTAATATAGTTGTCCCTTGAGACATATCTCTTATTATAGACTGGTTTAAATTACTATTAAGTGAATAATATACTAATCCTTTGTCTTTTTCGTTACATAATACTTTATATAATCCAGAAGAATAAGTTCCTTTTAGACCTATTGCATTTCTACCAGGTGCCCCGTCCATTGCAATTAATATATCATTTTCATCAGCGAATTTATTGCACAAATCCTTATCAACATATGTATTTGATAGTGATAATAAATCTCCAACTCTAATATAATTAATAAAATTATCAGAAAAATAGTCTTTATAATTTAATGATCCTAATTCATTTCCTTTTTCTAATTTTGCAATTGTTGATAAATCTATCAATTCTTTGTCTTTATTTAATCTATTAATTTTTATTAGTCCTATTTTATTTAAATTTTCTATTATTTTATTATGATTCTCTATTAGATCATCAATACTTCCTATAGTGTTAATTATGTTTAAATTAGCCTGAGATATCGAAAAAACGCTAATTGTATGTTATAATTGAATGGATAGGTGATAGTATGGTTTATGAGAGTGAAATTGAAGAAGCAATAATACAATTGTTACAAAATAAAAATTATGAATTTATTGATGAAAATGATAGTTGGATTTCTGATAGAAAATTAGACGAATTTATTAATAAAGATTTATTATTAGACTGTTTATCTAGAATTAATGGTACAAATGATTTTGAAATATTAAATGAAGCTGTTAATACAATAATGAGACTTGAAAATCCGTCTTTATTTGAAAGAAATTTTGCATTTCATAAATATTTAATAGATGGAATTACTATTGAATCAAAGAATTATGTTGTAAATCCTTTGATTAGATTTATTGACTTCGAAACACCTGAAAATAATGTTTTCCAAGTATGCCATCAAGTTAAATTTAATGAAGGTAGAAGTAATAGAATTCCAGATGTAATTATTTATATTAATGGTATTCCTTTAGTTGTTATGGAACTAAAGAATTTTAGTGAAGACGCAACAAAAGCTATGCTTGAAGATGCATATGATCAATTAGGCGAATCAAGTGAACATAATGGATATAGATATGACATACCAACTTTATTTAATTATAATGCTTTCTTAGTAATATCTGATGGAGTAACTACTAAAGTAGGTACTTTGACTTCTAAGATAGATAGATTTAATGAATGGAAAAGCGTGGCAGGTGAAAAAGGATACGATGATTCTTGCGTAACTCAATTAAATATTCTTATAGATGGACTATTTGAACAACATAGATTATTAGATGTGATAAAAAATAATATTTTCTTTATTCAAGATAAAAATAATAAACCAGTTAAAATTATGTCACAATATCATCAATATTTTGGTGTTAATAAAGCATATGATTCTATATTAAAAACAATAAAACCTGAAGGTTCTGGTAAAGCTGGTATTATTTGGCATACTCAAGGTTCTGGTAAATCATTTTCAATGGTAATGTTAGCACATAGATTGTTGATATCTCCACAATTAAATGTACCAACAATAGTACTATTAACTGATAGAATAGATTTAGACGATCAATTATATAAAACATTCTTTAGTGCTAGACAATATTTAAAATGTGAACCAGTTGTTGCTACTTCAAGAGAAGATTTAGTAAAAAAATTATCTCAAATAAAGCAAGGTGGAGTAATACTAACAACTGTTGGAAAATTTGATAAAGAGAATCTTCCTAAAAACGAAAGAACTAATATTATTGTAATGACTGATGAGGCACATAGAGGTCACTATGGCTTATATGAAACAGTTCATTATGAAAAGAATAAAGAAACAGATGAAATGGAAGCAGTATTTAAATATGGCGTTGAAAAATATATAAGAGATGCGTTACCAAATGCTACATTTATAGGTTTTACAGGTACTCCTGTTTCAACTAAAGATAAACAAACTACTGATATATTCGGTGATATTATTGATACATATGATATGACTCAGTCTGTAATTGATGGTTCAACTGTTAAATTATATTATGAATCAAGATTAGCTAAAGTATGGACAGATGAAAATATACTTCATGAGATAGATAATTACTATAATGATTTAGAAAAGTCAGGTGACGCAGATTCTAATTCAATTGAAAGATCTAAAGCTGAAATGTCTAAGATTAAGGTTATTTTAGAAGAAGATGATATGATTAATCTTTTTGCTAATGATATCATTGAACATTATGAAGAAAGAAAAGGTTTCTTAAACGGAAAAGCTATGATTGTTTGTCAAACTAGACATGCTGCTGCAAAATTATATAAAAGAATAATAGAATTAAGACCTGAATATGAAAAATCAACTATTCTAGTTGTAACTGAATCAAATAAAGATACAGCTGAAGAAAGAGAATTATTTGGCAACTCCGATTATAGAAAAGAATTATCGGAGGAATTTAAGAAAGAAAATTCTAAATATAAAATTGCTATTGTATGTGATATGTGGCTTACTGGTTTTGATGTTCCAGATCTAGATGTTATGTATTTTATTAAGAGATTAAAATCTTATAATTTAATGCAAGCAATTGCTAGAGTAAATAGAGTTTTCCCTGGTAAACCATATGGACTTGTTGTTGATTATATTGGACTTGATAAAGCATTAGATGAAGCATTAACTGAATATACTGATAGAGATAGAGAAAACAATTGCCAAGATATTAAAGAAGAAATATATACTATATTAAAAGAAAAATTATCAGTATTAAATGAAATGTTCTACAAAGTTGATAAATCAAAATTCTTTAGTAGTGATGCATTAACAAGATTTACTGCTATACAAGATGGTACTCAATTTGTTTTAGAAGATAAAAAACGTGAAGATCAATTTATGAGTGATTTATCTATAACAATAAAGCAAGCCTTTGTAGTATGCGGTGGTATTGCTACACAAGATGAAAAGAATGATGTTTATTATTACTTATCTATTAGAAGTTATATTCTTAAACTTAGAATTAGAGTTGGAACTGTATCAACAAGAGAAATGAATGATTATGTTTCTAATTTGTTAGCTGATGCAATTAAAGGTGATGAAGTTAAAGTTCTAACAAAAGGTGCTGATGCTGTTAATGTAATAGATTTGCTAAGTACAGAAAAAATAGAAGAATTAAGAAAGAAAAATCCACCTTTGGTTTTTGTTGAAATTGTTAAGCGACTACTTGAAAGAGCAATTGCTGAATCAAGGAAAAATAACTTCTTTAAATCCCAAGAATATTCGAAGAGATTAAGGAAAATTCTTGAAAAATATAATGATAGAGATAATCTATTTACTCCAGAAACAACAATTGTTGATTTAGTTAATTTTGCTGGTGAAATGGTTAGTGATGAAAAAGAAGCAAATAAATTAGGTATATTTGGACGTGAAAGAGCATTTTATGATGCATTAATTAGAGATAAATCAGCACAAGAATTATTAAATGATGAGACTTTAAAATTAATTGCTCATGAATTAAAAGAAGTGGTAGAGGAATATGCACTAACTGATTGGTCTGCAAAAGAAGCAACTCGTGCTAGAATGAGAACCAAAATTAAGGAATGCTTAAGAAAATATAATTATCCACCAGAATATACTCAACAAGCAGTGGATGATGTTATTAAACAAGCAGAATATATTATGAATGATAATTAGGAGATAGTATGAATATAGGTAAACTAAAAGAAGTTGATATTAGAAATTTATGGAAACATGAGCAATATGATTTTTCTGAATGGCTATCGCATGATGAGAATATAGAGGAACTAAATGATATATTAGGCTTAACTTTAACTGATGTATCTAAAGAAGTGTATGTTGGTTCTTATAGATGCGATTTAGTGGCTGTTGATGAGTCAACTGGAATAAAAGTAATAATTGAAAATCAACTTGAATCATCTAACCATGATCATTTAGGCAAAATTATTACATATGCCTCAGGGTTAAATGCTCAAGTTGTAGTGTGGATTGTAACTCATGCAAAAGAAGAACATAAAAGTGCAATTGAATGGTTAAATAATAATACTAATGGAGATGTTAACTTTTTCTTAATAGAATTACATGCATATAAAATAGGTGATTCATTACCAGCTCCTTACTTTGAGGTAGTAGAAAAGCCAAATGATTTTATAAAAAATACTAAAGTAAATAGTGATAAATCAGAACTTAACAAATCTCAATCAGAGAGGTTAGAATTCTGGAATCAGTTCAATGATGTTTTAATAGAAAAGGGGAAACCATTTAATGCAAGAAAAGCTACAACAGACCACTGGTATGATGTTGCTATAGGAACAAGTGCAGCTCACATAGGTATTACTTTGGTTAATAAAGAATCTTATATTGGAGTAGAATTCTACATAAATGATGATAAAGAAATGTTCGATAAATTATTAGAAAAACGAAGCATAATTGAAGAGGAATTAGGATTTAAATTAGATTGGCAAAGATTAGAAAATAGAAGTGCTAGTAGAATTAAATACTATATTAAAGGTTTAAATTTTGATGATCATTCAAATTATGATGAATTAATAGACAAATCAATTACTGCTGCTACAAAAATGAGAGACGTATTTAAAAAGTATATTTAATTGTTAAAAAGGTTTAGATATGATTCTAAATCTTTTTTTGTGATAGAATAAGTAATTGGTGATTAGTATGGAAGGGAATTTCCTATTATTTATTAATAAAGTGTATATTGATTTATTAAAAAAAGATAATTGTAATAAGGGTATAATAAGAAGTATTAAGCTAATTAGCAAAATGATTAAAACTGGATATATTAAAGATTCTTATGTGTTAATTAGAAGTGTATATGAAGAATTGATGAGTGAACTTGCAATTATTAGCGATTCTAATTTTCAAATCGATGTAAAGACTGAACCAGGAGAAATACGAAGCAAAGTAATAGATAATATTAATGTGTTATTTAAAGAAGAGACTATCGATGAAAAATATATAAAAGATATTTATAGTTATCTATCTAATATATCTCATGAATCTACAACTAGAAAATTATTAAAGGACTTAGCATGTAATAATAAATCAAAGACAGTTATAATCGATAATACTTATTTTGTATTGATAACTGTTGCTTATATATATTTAAATTATTTATACAAAAATAAAGAAGAATCTGATTTTATAGATAAACTTTATGTAGCTGGTATAAGTACGTTAATGATGTCATTATATAAATTTTCCATTTCTTTATCACCTGAGAAAGCAAAAAAATATAATGATTATTTTATTACTCAAAGAGATATTAATTTTATGAATAAAAAAAGAAATGAAATATCAGAGATTAAAGATGATATAATAGCAAATCCAATTGATGAAGATTTAGTTAAAGAATATTTTTCTGATTTTGAAGAATTGTTAGAAAAATATAATTATAAAAATTTATATAAAAAGTGCATGAATGAGTCACAATAATAAATGATCAGATATAGACAAAATTATATCTGATTTTTATTTTTACATTAACTTTTACATTAACACTTATATAAATTTTAATAAACTATGAAAAATTGATATTGCTCACAAAGCTTTATTTTATGGGCATTTTAAACTTTTGTATAAGAGATAACTCGTCTAAAAAATCGACCTCCTGAATGAGCCGTAAGGCTCCGCTTTTTTTGTTTAAAATATTAAAAAGTTCAAAATAATATAAAAAAAATAAAATGTTTGTACATTTTATTTTTTTAATAATTAAACTGTTTACAATTATATTCATATAGTAATTCATTGACATCAGTTAATTTAAAAATTTTATTAATAAAGCAGAATCTTATTATTAAATCGTATTTATTATTTTTAGGTAATGAATAAGAAGCACTATCTAAAAGACTATCTAATTCATTTTCTGTTAACTCTAATGCCAAAGCTAAAAGTATTATTGTTTCTTTGCTAGGATGATAATTTTCATCACTTCTAATTTTTGAAAATAATCGTCTATCTATATGTACTTTATTATAAACATCAGAGTCTTTTAAGTTTCTATCATCAATAAGTTTAAAAAGCATTGTTTGAAAATTAATATCTTCTTCATGCTTATCTAAAAAATCCTTTATATTTAAATCTTGTATTTGCTCAGTATCGATGTGCTTCTTTCTATAAGTTGCCCCGACACTATATCCTTTTTCTTTACTAAAACATTCCCTAGAAAAGCATTTTGTTTTATTAAAAGAAGAAAATCTTTTTGGCCTTTGATTACTTAAATTGCTATCAAGATAGTCTTTTAATTTCTCTTTTAAATCTTTCATATTTACCTCCAATATGTATTTATAAATGTAAGTAATTATAAAATATTGTATCATATCACATTTAAAATGTCGCCTGTTAAGTGACCTATATAATAAATAAAAGAAGTATGATTTAGGCAGAAAAGGAGATGTTAGAAATGAAAAAAACAAAAAAAGAAATGGACGTAGTTTTTATACTTGATAGAAGTGGTTCTATGCAAGGTACTGAAAAAGATACAATAGGAGGTTATAATAGTTATATTGACAGTTTCAAAAGTAAAGATGCCAAAATAACAACAGTATTATTTGATCATGAATATGAAATGATAACTAAAAGACAAAATGTCAATGAAGTGCCTAAGTTAACAGAAAAACAGTATTTTGTTAGAGGTTGCACTGCTTTATTAGATGCAGTAGGAAAATCAATAAAATACATGGAAAAAGAAGAAGCTGAAAAAGTAATCTTCATTATTACTACTGATGGATATGAGAATGCTTCACAACAGTTTAATAAAAATCAAATAAAAGAGATGATTCAAGGACATAAGGAATGGGAATTTATATATGTAGGAGCAAATATTGATTCATATAGTGAAGGACAGAGTATCGGAATTAATAAATCAAATATTGCTAATTATAGAAAAAGTAGAAATGGAATATCCAATTTATTTAAATCAGTATTAACAGCCAGTGAAAAATTTTGTGAAGAAGATAGAATAGATACTAGTTGGAAAAAAGATTTAGAAGATTAAATAATAAAAAATAGTTGACATATCAAAAGTTGTGTCCTATAATCTACAACAAGTGAGGAGATATAAACGATTTGTGAGCTATCTCGGGGTAAAACCTACACGAACATAAAGTACGGAGTCGCAAGTAATACGACTTCGTACTTTTTTCGTATAAAGTCAAAGTCGGAGAAAGGAGGTATAAAGAGTGAGTAAAAAAATTGATGTGGGACAATATTTCAAAAAAAGATATGAAACGGAATGTCATTCTATAAAAGAAAAAGAAAATCAGGGGATTTATATAGATAATATGGCACTAGATTTACTAGAAGAAAGAGGATTTGATAGAAAACAAAAAACAATTTATTATAATAAATATATAAGGAGATATATATGAAAGAAATAACTTATGTAACAGGCAATTGGGCTAAAATTGATAGTGCTAAACAAATATTAGAACCACTTGGATACCAAGTGAATAATATAAAAATGGATACAATCGAAATACAAGCAGATACAACAGAAGAAGTTGCTAAATATTCTGCTAAATGGGCTAGTGAAAAATTAAAATGTGCGGTATTAAAAAATGACTCTGGTTTATTTGTAGAAGCATTAAATGGTTTTCCAGGAGTATATACACATTATGTAGATGATACTTTAGGAGAAGATGGATTATTGAAACTTTTAGATGGAGTAGAAAATAGAAAGGCTTACTTTAAAGAAGTCTTAGCTTACTGTGAGTATGGACAAGAACCTATTACATTTACAGCAATCACAAAAGGTACTATTGCGAAAGAAAAGAGTGGAACTTATGGCTGGAGTTGGGATTTTGTTTTTATACCCGAAGGACAAACGAAAACTTTAGGTTGTTATCCAGATAAAGAAAGATGGAAATTTTGGAGTCTAGAAGCATACCAACATTTAGCAGCATACCTAGATGAAAAAGAAAAAACACCAGAAGAAAAAAATGAAATCAGTGTGTTTGTTCTAAATGATCAGAAACAAATACTATTACAAAAAAGAAGTGCTAATAAAAAATATTATCCTAATAGATGGGCATTATTAACTGGCCATGTAGAAGAAAAAGAAACAATAGAAGAAGCAGCTTTAAGAGAACTACAAGAAGAAATCGGCTTAAAAATAAATAAAGATGAATTATATCCATTGGCTAACGGAAATTTTACAATTAAAAGAGAAAATCATCATAATACTCATTATTTTTATATTATAAATAATAAACTATCATCAGATTTTATTATTCAAAAAGAAGAATTATCAGAAGTAAAATGGTATGATATTGATGAAGTAATAAAATTAATAAAAAACAATTCTGAAGAAATAGTTTATAAAGAAGATAAAATCTATTTATTTGAGTATTTAAAAAATATGTCAATTTAATTAAAAGAGCTAGTTTAAAGAAATGCTCTTTTTTATTTATATACTAGAACAACATTAAATTAAATGGTAAAATGAAAAATATAGAGGTGAGTGTATGAAAAAGATATTAATATATGGAGATTCAAATACCTGGGGTGATAATTTTATAACAGGAGAAAGAATCCCTGAAGAAAAGCAATGGGTAAATATATTAAGAACAAAATACGGAAATAAATATCAGTTCTTTCAAGAAGGATTACCTGGTCGTATTGCTGGAAATGAAGAAACTATTAAAACCTATAAAAATGGTAAAGATACCTTTATTTCCACTTTTAGAACTAATGCACCTGTTGATAAAATAATTATTGCATTAGGTACGAATGACTTGCAAATAAAATATCAAAAGACGAAAGATAAAATAATAGAAGATCTTCTTTGGTATAAAAAGCAAATAGAAGAAAGCTATGCAGATTTAGAAGATCAGAAAAAATATTTTAATGATAAAAAATTACCAGAAATAATTTATATTTTACCAATTAATTTTGATTATCAAGATAAAGCAAGCGTAATATTTGACAAAGAATCAGAAGAAAAACGTCAACAAATAATTAGAGAATTTCAAAAAGATAAGAAATTAAAAACAATAGTAGCTAATGATTTAGAATTATTTGATGATGGAATTCACTTAAATTATCAGGGGCATGAACAAATGGCTTCCTTAGTAGAAAGGTTTTTATAAACATGAGAAGCAAACTAGAAGTATTAAAAAAATTAAGAGAACAAATAAATTTAGAAGTAAAAGGATTAGAAAATTATGATACAACAGCACCTAATCTAATTATTGCAAATCATAATTGCTTAATGGATATATTTTGCTT
The DNA here is from genome assembly GCA_022771205.1 of Mycoplasmatota bacterium. Taxonomy (GTDB): domain Bacteria; phylum Bacillota_I; class Bacilli_A; order RF39; family UBA660; genus Faecimonas. Next base: position 156,318 of record JALFCF010000001.1, read on the forward strand.
ACCAATGGCATTACCAGAAGAAGTAATTAGCTTAATAAGTGCTAGACTAATTTATAAAAAAGAAATACCAAGGCAACAAATGGTAGAAACGTATTTACAAGCGATGCCAATTGAAGCACACGGCGGAGCCTTTTATAGTGATGCTTGTCTTGACAGTGCTAGCAAATTGTTGCAAGAAGGACATAGCGTTAGTATCTTTCCTGAAGGAGCATATGTAGAAGAAAATGTGGTTTATAAAGGAAGAACTGGAGCATCTCGTATTTTATATACAGCAAGAGCCAAAGGAATAAAAGCTAATTTAATTCCAGTAGCAATAGATGTAAAGAAAACTAAATCAACATTAGATAGTTATGAACCGCCAGTTAGTAAAGTAACTGTTAGTATATTAGACTCAATTAACTATGAAGATTCATATGAAAATTATATACACTCTCATAATAGAGAATTAAAAAACATTTATCTTCATCAACCAATAGATGAAGGAATGAGAAAAATAGCAGATGAACTAGGTAGAGAATACAAAGACGAATATATTATTTTACGACCAAAAGGAAATGTAATATTTGCTAATGGAGAAACTATAGAAACAGAAAATGCTCACACAAATGAAGCACATCTTAGATACAATAATGAGTTAGAAGAAAGAGTAAAAGAATTTAAAAAAGTAAAAAAATAAAAAGGAGTCATCATTTATGGATATCTTGTCAATTGCAATTATCGTATTTTGTATCATGGAATTAGGTAATGTTCTTATTTTATATTTTAATCCAGATTCTAAATTAGGTAATGGAGTAGCTATATTTGATGCATGGAGAGATGCAAAAAAGATGAAAACTTAGACTTATTTGTACATTATATGGGTTATTGGGTAGCCAGTGTAAAATTAATATTTATTTTCTTATTACTAGTAATATTAATAACTGGAACACAGACTACTAAGATTTTTGCTGTAGTAGCTATGATCTTATCGATTGCTACTTATTTTTGGAAACTTCATCCTATTATTAAACAACTAGATCATAAAAATAAGATTAGTCCAAAAGGTTATTCTAAAACCCTAGGTTTAATGATTACAGGCTTTTTAATAATGTTTTCTTTAGCATTAATTATTTATTTAGTATTTTAATAAAGGAGGTAATAAAAATGCATGAAATGAATTTGCAAGAAGCACCATTCAGAATGATAAAACAGCTGAAATATTAGTAACTAAAGTTATAGCTTTACATATATATAAAGATTTTAAAGAATTATATAAACACTTTAATAAAATAGAAATAGGTTATGAAGAAAATGAAATTCCAAATCCTAATGATATGGAACAATATTATGCTAAAGAAAAAATTGAAAAATATGGTGTAGTCGGAATCGAATTAAAATTAGAAAGTGTTAGGAAATAAATTATGATAAGAAAAATACAAGAATATTTCATATATTTTATATTATATTCTATCATTGGCTGGTGCTATGAAGTCTTTTTAGAAGTTTTTATTTATCGATGGGGATTTTCCAACAGAGGAGTAATGTTTGGTCCTTACTGTATTGTTTATGGTTTTGGAGCACTACTTTTAATATTTTTACTTAGTAAATTAAAAAAGAAAAAAATGAAAATAAAAGATATAAATATAACACCTATCATAATGTTTATAAGTATTGTAATAATCACTACAATAGTAGAATTAATAGCCAGTTATATAATGGAGTTTACTAGCGGCAGTTGGTTATGGGATTACACTAGATTTAGTTTTAATTTTGAAGGAAGAATTGCACTAAATCCAAGCATAAGATTTGGTATAGGTGGAATGATTTTCTTATATCTACTTCAACCACTATTTGAAAAAATGACTAATAAACTAACTAATAAAAAATTAAATGTACTATCTATTTCTATAGCAATAATATTTATATTAGATATAATATACACATTTGTATTAAAAAAAATATAATGAAAAGAGTGATTAATTATGGCTTTTAAATTTTTAAAAAAGAGAAAAGAAGAAAAACAAGAATTAGCAAAAATACAAGAAATAATTAAAGAGATAGAAGCTGCGAAAGAAAAAGCAAAAGTGGCAACCAATTTTCAATTAATAAATAGCGATTATGGTGAAACTTTTTTATCAAAGTGTGCTAAAAGATCGATTGAAGAGAAAAACAGCTTTCATATAGATTCAGCTTATCAAATATTAACTAGTTGGGATAATTATGGAGATATGTCAGAAGAACTTGGAAATTGGCTAGAAAAATTGATAAATAAAGAAGATATTCAAGTAGGAATTCATAGAACTGGGGGTTATGGGATGATAGATCCTAATGACATTTATGATTCTTCACTTTTATATGATATCTTTGATAAAGGATTATATATAACTGGTGATATTGGTAGTGGTGTAGATCATAAAGGACAAATAATTCCACCAAACAAAAATATTAGTCCTTTGAATAATATATTAGATGGTGTAATGTATGCAAAAAATTCATATAAACATTCTACCGGAGGAGTAATAACAGCTATACCATCAGAATATGTAACTGCTAGTTATGATTTAAAAAAAGGTGCTGAACAAGAAATATATACCAAAGTTGATAATCAGTGGACATTAAAACCAGAATACTTAGTTGGTTTTATTGCTCAAGATGAAGGAGTTTGTACATTTTATTCAAAAGAAGATATTTTAACTAATTACAAAGGAAATAATAATAGTAATCAAGCTAAAAAATAGTAGAAGTAAGAAGGTGTGTATATATGAAAATTTTATTCGCAACAACAAATCCGGCTAAGGTAAAAACTTATGCATCAAGACTAATAGAAAAAGGTTATGAAATAGTTACTTTAAAAGATTTAAAAATAGATATAGATGTAGAAGAAAATGGAACAACACCATTAGAAAATGCTATTATTAAAGCTAAAGAATATCATAAAATAAGTAATCTTCCAACGATTGCGATGGATGAAGGCCTATATTTAGATGGTGTTCCAGAAAATCTTCAACCAGGAACTCATGTAAGAAGAGTAAATGGTAAAAAGTTAACTGATGAAGAAATGATTACTCATTATATCAATCTAGTAAATCAATATGGTATTAATGGTAAGTTAACTGGTTATTTTCAAAAAGGAGTAGCTATTTTAAATGATAATCAAATAGATACAATCGAAATAAAAGCTCCAAGATGTTTTTCTAATACAAGATGTGAAACAATTACAATAGGCTATCCGTTGGCTTCTATCCAATGGATGGAGGAGTTGAACAAATACAAAGCAGAATTAACAAAAGAAGAAGAAAATAAATTAATGTCTAAAGAACAAAAAGAAATACTAGATTTTATAGAATCCAAAATAGCCAGAAATTGACGCAAAAATGAAAATATGATATAATATACACCCAAAAGAGGGGGATGTATATGGAAGTGTGGTTACAAGAGTCATTAGACAAAGAAGCCGACGAAATGTTTACTAATTTAGAATATACAAGAAGAAGTTTAGTATATTTAAAATTACTTGCGAAACAATATAATTTACCATTCGAAGAAACAAAAAGTATTGTAGATCGTCTTTTTGTAAATTATTTAAATTTATATGAAGCAAATCCTAAGGAAGTTTCAAGAATTTTAAATGAAACTAACTTTCAAGAAAGAAGTGCTCTTCATGAAATGTTATATACTTTTTTAGAAAATGAAGATAGTAATTATTTAGGTAGAGCACCTTTCGTAAATGGAATAAAACAAGAAAATGGAGTATATAATATAGAAACTAAGTTTGGAACAATTAATTTAAAAAAAGCTAGTGACCACTTTATGATGACACCTTCAAGATTTATTTTTAAGAAAACACTTACAGGAATGTGTTTTGATAGAACAACAGAATTCGTAACGACAAATCCAGAATATGAAGCTATTGTTAGTTATCTTCCGAATGTATTTGCTGGAGGATATTATCATGCTTATGCTAAAAAAGACGATATCATAGTTGACCCAGCTTGTAATGGTATATTTTTTAATGGAACTGGTGAAATAATTGAAGAAGGAAAGATTATCTATCAAACAACCGCAGAAGAATTAAAGAATGAAAGTGACGATTATGATTATCCAAAGCTTTTAGTAGCAGCGATAAAAAACTCAAGAAAAAAATAGAAAAGAAAGTGATGCTATGAACAATAATTTAGATGTATGGGCTATTCAAAAATATCCCCAAGAGTTATTTACTGCCTTAGAAAATGTCAAAACAGATAAAGGTGACTTAATCTTATTTACTAACTTGGAATGTGACTTTATATTAGGTGCACAAAAAGTGAAAAGAAGTTTTGATACTTCTCTTTACTATGATGCAGAAAATGGAAATGATGCTTTAATATTATTAATGAAAGATGGAATAGCAACAGCAGATCAAATAAGAGAGTACTTACAAAAACAAGGGTTGAAATATCATGAAGTAACTTTTTATAAAGGATTAAAAGAAAAGTTATTAAACGAGTTTTCTATTCCATATGAGGAAGAAAAAGAAGATGAAAATATACCAGAACTTTGGTTTGCAAGGGAAGAATATGTATTAAAAGATGCATTAAATGATAGTATTGAAAAAGGAAACACTACTTGTGATTATTATCCTGCACTAGAAGGAATTTTAAGTTTAAATTACATTAGTAATGAAAGGCCAACTAGTTTTAACGTAGATGGAAGAAAAATTTCAGGAGTAATAGCTTTAGAAGATAAAATGATTTTAATGATTAATAATGGAAACGATCCAAGAAATCTAAATCCATTGCAAGTCCAAATGGTAATGGACGAATTAAATGTTTCTGCTAACATACATTCTGCTAAAGAATTTGATATTTCAAAACCTTATCAAAGCAAGGTAATGAAGAAAAATGAATAAAGTAGAAGAGTTAGCCCAAATTATAAAAAGTTCTTCTAATACAGTTTTTTTTGGTGGGGCAGGAGTATCAACAGAAAGTGGATTAAAAGATTTCCGTAGTAAAGATGGATTATACTATGAAAAATATAAGTATCCGCCAGAAGAAATATTATCACATCATTTTTTTATAAAATATCCAAAAGAGTTCTATGAATTTTATCGAAAGAAGTTAAATAGTTTAAATTACAAACCAAATGCAGCCCATAAAGTATTAGCATACCTAGAAGAAAAAGGATTATTAAAAGCTGTTATTACTCAAAATATTGATGGTTTTCATCAAATGGCTGGATCAAAAAATGTTATTGAATTACATGGATCTGTATTAAGAAATTACTGTATGAAATGTAATGAATTCTATGATGCCGAAAAGATTTTTGCAGAAGATAATATACCAAGGTGTGACTGTGGAGGCATAATAAAACCAGATGTGGTTCTATATGAAGAAAATTTAGATGATAAAAGTATTCAAAAAGCAATTAAGTATATTAGTGAAGCTGAGGTTTTAATTATAGGAGGAACTTCATTGAATGTTTATCCAGCAGCTGGACTAATAAATTATTTTAAAGGAAAATATTTAGTTCTAATTAATAAAGAACAAACTCCATATGACAGAAAATGTACATTAACAATCTATGATAGTATTGGAATAGTTTTAGAAAAAATAAAAGAATACATAGAAAAAGGATAGGAATTCCTATCTTTTCTTTTGCATAATAACTCCATACATATCAACATTATCTTTGCCATAATACCCATAAAACTTTTGTGCTGGTTGAGGCAATAAACTCATTCTATCATCAATGATACTATTAACTTTAGAATTGAAATTATTAACATCCTGTTGATATTGCATTTCTACTTCTAATACTTTTTCTTGTGGAACTCCTGGAACAATACCTGTTGTATAATAAACAAGAGCAGACTGTTCTGGTCCATCTTTCAGAGTATCTATTCTAGCAAATAGTGGTAAAAAGTTAAGCATTTTCCTTTCTTGTACTAAAGATACAAAAGGAATGTCCCAATAATTATTGACAGTATAATCAAAAAATAAAGAATCACCATCACCAATTCGATTAATAATATCTTCAGTAGGAAAAGCATAATGTTGATTTCTATCTGTCCTTATTTCAGCACTATTCGTCCAAGGAAGACATTCAACGGAAAAAACTGTTCCTGAATTGCAATCCCACAGTAGAACTTGAAAATCATCATCTTGATCATTTTGATATATAGTTTTACATCCCACAGATGTCAATAACTGAACTAATCCATAAGCTGTATCTATTGTTTTTTTATCATTACTCACTAGTAAATTAAACCTCCTAAAACAACTATAGTATACCATATGTCACTGAAAAAGACTAATATTGACTTTTTTTCAAGCATATGCTATAATAACCAAGCAAGCGAGGAGATATAAGCAATTTTTGTGAGCTATCTTGGGATAAAACCTACACGAACAAGCAGTAAGTACGGAGTCGCTAAGCAAATAGTGGTCTTTGTGCTTTTTATTTTGCAAAGCATAAAGCTATAAAGGAGAGATAAAATGCAAAATAAACAAATTATAGATCCTAGCATCCAAGGATTAAACAATATTCCGCAACATTTTGATAAATTAGCAAAAAACTATTATGTGTATAAATATGCTTCAGCATTAAAGGTTTCAGAACAAGAACAACAAGAAATGAATGTATTAGAAGTACTAGAACAACTAGGATTTCCTATGGATAAAACAGGAACATATTTTTATAAAGAAATAATTATGAAAACTATGGAAGAATTAGAGATGGTAGAAACAAAAGAAGAAGAAAGAGATTTAAAGACAGCTATGGAGAATAGTTATTCTCAATTCTATTTTGATATTGCTAGAAATAACATAGATATTGGTTTAAAATCATTTCATGGTTGCATTCAGTTAGCTTATGAAGGAAGAAAAAAAACACCAGACTGTATAAAACTAGAGCAAAGAATAGGAATAAATGGTGTTTGCTCTGATTACAGAGCAGAAGCAAGTTTAATAGCTAGACATATCATGACTAACAATAACAAAGCAAAAGAACCACAAGCTGTTCAAACAACTGCAGTAGTAAAAGTAAAATAATTATGTAAAAAGCATAGAATTATTTATCTATGCTTTTTATATGTCTAAAATATTCGATTATGATATACTAAATATAAAAATGAAAGGGAAATAAAATGAAAGAAGAAAAAAACAGAATAGTATATGAAATAGAAGGAAAAGAAATTGGTGAAATAGAATTTAAAGAATTAGATAAAAACACAGTAGATATTTATCATACTTATGTAGATCCTGATTATCAAGGAAAAAATATAGCTTCACAACTAGTAGAAGAGTTATTTAAAAAATTAAAAACAGAAAATAAAAAAGCTGTTGTGAGCTGTAGCTACGTAGCACATTGGATAGAAAAACATCCTGAATATAGTGACCAGTGCCTGTAAACTATTTGTAAAAATATGACAAGTTAAAATTATACATATTGATATTCAAAGAAAGTAAAAAAATACTTTCTTTTTTTTATGATAATAGATTGACAAGTGTATAAAAGTACGCATATAATTAAAATGCAGAAAGGATGTGAATTATGGAAGTAACAAACCCAAAGTATCAGCATCAAGGAATACATGTTATCACCTCAATTTTTACAGTAGATAAAGGAATATTGAAAGTATTACTAGTAAAAAGGAAAAATGAACCTTACAAAGATTACTGGGCATTAACTGGTGGATCTCTTTATAATGATGAAGATTTAGAGGATGGACTAAATAGAGAAATATATGAAAAAACTGGTTTAAGAAATATTGAAGTGAAATTTTCAAAAGTTTTTGGTAAAAAAGATAGATCACCAGTAATGAGAATGATAGCTATTACTTATATTGGGATAATTGATGCTAGTAAGGTAGAAATTGCAAAAGATACATTAAAAACAAGTAATGCTGAATGGTTTAAAATTGATGAAGTACCACAACTTGCTTATGATCATAATGAAATAATAGAAGAGGCAATAAAGACATTAAAAGCAGAAATTTTAAAAACAGACTTATTAAAGGTCTTTTTCCCTAATGGATTCACCTTACCAGAATTACAAAAAATATATGAAAGTATCTTAAATAAAAAATTAGATAGAAGGAATTTTAGAAAAAAGATGTTAAATACGAACATTATTATAGCAACAGAGGAAGAAATGACTTTTGAGGGAAAGAAGAAAGCTAAAATTTATAAATTTAAATAAAAGAAAGAAGAGGGAGTATGCAAGAAAAGTTATGTTTTTATTACAGTGCAATGAAAGGTGGAAAAACAACCAGAATTTTTCAAAAGATACATGATCTAGAAGAAAATGATCAACAAGTATTATTAATAAAACCTGCTCAAGATACCAAAGGAGAAGCACAGATAATAAATAGGCTAAAGCAAACTAGAACAGTTGATATTCTACTTTTTCCAACAGCCAAAATTTTATCGGAAGAAAATATAGATAAAATTTATGATTGTGATCATATTATTGTAGATGAAGCTCAATTTTTAACACCAGAACAAATAGATGAATTGTGGAAAATTAATAAAAAGGCAAATGTTCCAATTACTTGTTTTGGTTTGTTAACAAACTTTAGAGGAGAATTGTTTCCAGGAGCAAAAAGATTAATTGAACTTTCAGATGAAAAAATAGAATTAGAAACAAATTCCTTATGTACCTGTGGAGCTCCAGCAAAATTTAATGCTAGAAAAGTAGATGGAGTATTTACTATGAAAGGTGACGAGATAGAGATTGATGGAGCAAGTTCAAATGTTGAATATGTACCACTTTGTGGAGCTTGCTTTTATAAAAAAGTTTATAGAAAAGGAAAGAAATAGAATGAAAAAGAAAAAGATTGCTTTAACAGGAGGACCTTGCGCTGGAAAAACAACAGCTATCCAGCAAATTGAAAAAGAATTTACAGAAAAAGGATACCAAGTACTAATAGTACCAGAAGCAGCGACAATTCTTATTAATAGTGGAATTAGACCATTTGGAAATTTTGCACTAGATACGGTAGAGTTTCAAAAACAAGTAATAACTTTGCAATTAACTCTAGAACAGTTGGCAGAAGAAACTGCCAAACAAAGTAAAAATCCAACAATCATTTTATGTGATAGAGGAATACTAGATGATAAAGCATATGTAACAAAAAAAGAGTGGCAAGACTTATTGAAAGACTTTTCTGCAAAAGAATTTGATTTGATGAATCGTTATGACTTAGTAATCCATTTAAGAACAGCAGCTTTAGGAAAAGAAGAATTTTATACATTGGATAATAATAGTGCTAGAACTGAAACAGCAGAAGAAGCAAGAGAAAAAGATAAAAAAACATTAGAAGGATGGCTAGGTCATGAAAAACTAAAGATTATTGGTAATGAAAACTCTTTTGAAGACAAAATAAATCAAGTAGTAAAAGAAATATATGGGGTATTATCAAAACCATATCCAATCCAAATTCAAAGAAAGTATTTAGTAGAAAAAATAGATATAGATAAAATAGAAAAGGAAAAATTAGTAAAATTAGAAATAGAACAGTATGTAATAGAAAGTGGAAATGTAGAATATATCTATCGTAGAACAGGAAAAGAAAAGGAAGAAAAGTATACATTAATAACTAAAATAGATACAGAAATTAATAATGAAAGAATAACAACAAAAAGAAATATTTCAGAAGAAGAATATTATTCAAATTTATCAAAAGAAGAAACACCTATAACAAAGACAAGATATTGCTTTGAATATCAAAATAGTTATTTTAGATTAGATATCTTTAACAATGGATTACAAATGTTAGAAGTAGAAACTACTTCTTCTGATGAAAAAATTCAAATACCTAAATTTATAGAAATAAAAGAAGAAGTAACAAATGATACTAATTATAGAAACGCTTCATTATATAAAAAGTTAAATTCTCCTCAAAAAGATATAGAAAAGACATTTAAAAAGTAGTATAATGGAGCAAGTAACTAAAAAAGAGGAAGATAAAGATGGATAGATTTAAATCAGCAAAAAAAGCAAGTATTTTAGGAATAGTTGGTAATATATTTTTACTAGTAATTAAAACAGTAATAGGGTTTATGACTGGAAGTAGAGCTATGATTGCAGATGCTATGAACAGTGCTAGTGACATATTCTCATCACTAATGACATTAATTGGTAACAGAATAGCTTCACAACCATCAGATGAAGACCATAATCTTGGTCATGGTAAGGCAGAATATATTTATTCACTTTTAATTAGTCTTACGATGATAGTTTTAGGATTAACAGTAGCAGCAGACTCTATTAAATCGTTAGTACAGAAAGAAATATTTACATTTTCTATATGGCTAATAATTATTTGTATTTTGACTATATTAACTAAGTTATCGTTATATTTATATACAAAACGAGTTGCTAAAAAGTATAATAATTTATTAATGAAAGCTAATTGCGAAGATCATAAAAATGATTGTATTATAACATCAATCAACCTTTTAGCCATTATTTTAGGTAAATTTGGAATTTATTTTGTAGATGGAATAGTAGGTTTTGGTATAGCAGTTTGGATTATGAAAACTGGAATTGAAATATTTAAAGAAAGCTACGATGTTTTAATGGATAAATCCATAGATAACAAAACAAAAGAACTTGTATATGAAATAGTTAAAGAGCATGATAAAGTACTAGGAATGACAGGCTTTCATTCTGCTCCAGTAGGATATCAATATCAAATATTTTTCACTATCCAAGTAGATGGAAACTTAAAAACCTTTGAAAGTCATAAAATTGCTAATCATCTAGAAAAAGAAATTACAAAAAGTATTCCTGAAATATTCTTAACTGTAATTCACGTAGATCCTGTCCATGTAAAAAAAAATAAGGCATAAGCCTTTTTTTTATGAAAATTAAATGAAAAAGATATTCAATCTTGACAAAAAAAGTTATAATATTAAAAGAAGGAGTTTGGCAGTTATGAATCAAGAAAAAATAGGAAAATTTATTTTAGATTTACGAAAACAAAATAAAATGACCCAAAAAGAATTGGCAGATAAATTGAATGTAACTGCACAAGCAGTATCAAAATGGGAAAATGGTAGAGGAATTCCGGATATAGAAATATTACAAAAGATAAGTACAGAATTTAATGTCAATATAGAAAGTATTCTAAATGGAGAAAAAAACAAAAAGAAAATGCCAATTAAATATATATTAATTATTCTATTAGTAATAATCTTATTAGGAGTAGCAATATACTTATTATTGAATTCAAGTGATTATAATTTTACAGATATAAAATCCACTAGTAATAATTTCAATGTAAATGGAGTAGCAGCTTATTCATCAGATAAAAACTCTATTTATATTTCTAAAATAGAATATTTAGATGGTGATGAAGAAGAAAAATATGTAGGAATGGAATGTACATTATATGAAAGCCACGATAATTTAGAAGAAAAAGTATCACAGTGTGGATCGCTAAAAGAAGAAAAACAAACACCAAAGACTTTATCAGAATTATTAAAAGAAACAGAATTTAAAGTAGAAAACTTCTCTTGTACTAGTAAAAATATAAAAAATAGTAATCTATATATTAGTATTAATGTATTAGATACAGAGGGAAAAATAACTACGTATAAAGTTCCTTTAGTATTAACCGGATCTTGTAACTAAACGCATCGTTTACTAAATTAAACGGTACGTTTATTTTTTTGCTATAAAATATAAGGTATACTGAAAAAAAGGAGAAAAAGTATGCAAAAAAAGAGAATAAAAAAAGAAAAGAAAAATATAAAAAAAATAATTCTTATTGTGTTAGGAATTATAATAGGTATAAGTATTATTGGATTATTAGTACTAGATAATAAATCAACAGCTAAAGAAGAATTAAAATTAACACAAAGTCTAAGAACTAAACAACAAAAACTAGAAAAAGAATTTAAAAGTGAAGGGTATACCTTAGAAGATCCTAGTGTTATTGTAGACCCTTATGATAATTCCCCTTTAACAGCACTAGTTATTTTTGAAACAAAAGATGAAGAAAAAGTAAAAATAACCATTAAAGGAAAAGATGAACTAACAACTTATACACATGAATTTGATAAAGAAAAAGTTCATTATATACCAGTATATGGATTATATGCAGGAAAAGAAAATACTGTAATAATTGAATGTGGAGATAAGAAAAAAGAAATAAAAATAAAAACAGAAAAACTTCCAGAAGATTTTATTTTACCAACTTCTGTAAAAAAGGAAGAATCTAAATTAACAAATGATTTATATTTCTTTACACCATCTAGTAGGGGCTATACATGTGCTTATGATACAAATGGAGATGTTCGTTGGTATTTAACAAATACAGCTACTTGGAAAATAGATAGACTAAAGAACGGACATTTATTAGTAAGTACAGAAAGATTAATCAACAATCCATACTATTTAACGGGGTTATATGAAATGGATATGTTAGGTAAAATTTATGTAGAATATAGCTTGCCAGGAGGTTATCACCATGATTATTATGAAATGCCAAATGGTAATTTACTAGTGTCTAGTGATAACTTTAATAGTGGTAGAGGAACAGTAGAAGACTATATAGTAGAGTTAGATAGAGAAACTGGTAAAATTGTAAAGACTATTGATTTAAAAGATATATTGAATACAGAAGATGGTAAAAGTGAAAATTGGGTAGATTATGACTGGTTCCATAATAATTCAGTTTGGTATGATGAAAAAACAAATTCTATAACTTTATCAGGTAGACATCAAGACGCTGTAATTAATATTGATTATGATAGTGGAAAATTAAATTGGATTATTGGAGATTCTACAAATTGGAGTGAAGAATATCAAAAATATTTCTTTAAACCATTAGGTGATGATTTTGAATGGCAATGGAGCCAACATGCAGCTATGATTACTCCAGAAGGATATGTATTTATTTTTGATAATGGAAATAATAAATCTAAAAATAAAGAGGAATATGTTTCTGCTGAAGATAGTTATTCTAGAGGGGTAATGTACAAAATCGATACAAAAAAAATGACAATTGAACAAGTTTGGGAATATGGAAAAGAAAGAGGTAGTGAATTCTATTCACCATATATTTCAGACGTTGACTATTTAGATAAAGATCACTATATCGTCCATTCTGGTGGGATTGTTTATATAGATGGAAAAAATTCTAACCAACCAGCAGGCTTAGGTGGAGCAGATAAACTAGTAAGTGATACTGTAGAACTATTAGATGATGAAGTAATCTTTGAAATAAAATTACCAACAAATAATTATAGAGTAGAAAAAATGCCATTATACGGTTCTGACACTTTCGAATTAGGTAATCAAGATATAAAAGGAAGTCTAGGAGAAACAAAAGTAGATAAAACGAGACTTGGTTTTATAACAAATGCCAAAGCAATTGACAAAGAATATAAATCTCATGATATTAATATTACAAATGAAGAAGATAGAATTGAAGTAAAAGGAAGATTTAAACGTGGAACAGAAGTAAAAGTATTACTATATAAAAATGGTAAAATAAAAGAATACCAAATTCCAATCAGTAAAAAACCATACACTGCTATGTGTGTAGATATATTTACAGAGGAAGAAAATAAAAATGGAATTGTCGTAACAAAATATATAAATAAAGAAAATTTAAGCGGAAAGTATTCACTTTATCTACAAATTGATGATACAATATATAAGACAGGAAAATATATAGAAGGGTGGTACTAGAAAGTATGGCTAAAAAAAATAGCAAAAATAAGAATAATACAATAATAATGGTTAGTAGCTTGTGTGTTATTATAATAGTTGTAGCGGTGATTTTAATCGTTGGAGCAACATCTCCTAAAAGTGTTACTAGAACATTAAAAGAACAAACAGAAGCAAATATTAAATTTGATAATAAAAAAATTAATGTATATTTGTTCTATGGAGATGGATGTCCACATTGTGAAGAACTAATTAAATTCTTGGATAATTTACCAGAAAAATATGATCAATATTTTGATTTATATACTATGGAAGTTTGGTACAATCAAAAAAATAATAAACTAATGGAAGAGTTAGTTGGTGAATTAGGAAAAGAAGTAGAAGGTGTTCCTTGCCTAATTGTTGGAGATCAAGTATTCTTTGGATACTCTGAAACGACAGGACAAGAAATCAAGAAAGCTATTAAAGAAGAACATTTACTTGTTGATAAATATGATGTTTATAAAAATTATAAATAATTAAGAAAGCATGATGAAAGTCATGTTTTTTATGTTATAATTTCTTAATGAAAGTGGGAGATAAAATGCATATTATAAAACATTTTATGACAATTACATCGCATAGAATTAAAGTTATGAATATGTGCTTTAAATGTGGACTATATTGGCGAGGAATTACTCATGACTTATCAAAATATTCTCTAACAGAGTTTATTGAAGGTGCTAAGTATTATGTAGGAATACATTCACCAATTTCAGAATGTAGAAAATTAACTGGTAAAAGTGAAGCTTGGTTACATCATAAAGGAAGAAATCCACATCACCCAGAATATTGGTTAGATAAAGACACCCCAATAATGATGCCTTATCAATATGTAGTAGAAAGTATTTGTGATCGTATAGCAGCAGGGAAAACTTATAAGAAAAAAGATTTTAATCAAACACACCCACTAAAATATTGGTACGCTAATCTAGGATTTACACCCATCCATAAACAAACAGCTGAATTCTTTGAACATGTTTTAACAGATTTATCTATTCATGGAGAAAAATACATATTAAATAAAAAATATATGACAACAACATATAACAAGATTTGTGGAACACAAAAAAATAGAAAGAGGTAACAGATGTTAGAAGAATTATATGAAAAATATGATAAATTACAAAAAAAATATGGTGATAAATCCTTACATTCTATTTATTTTGGAGGAAAAAAAGAACATCCTAAAATATGTTTTGTATTTATGAATCCAACAGCTGGAAACATCGCAACAACAAAGGACTGGGATGGGCCAAGATACCCTTGGTTAGGAACTAAAAACATTTGGAAATTATTTAATCAAGTAGATTTAATAGATAAAGAAATATTTGACGAAATACAAGCCAAAAAAAGAAAAGACTGGACCAAAGAATTCTGTGAAAAAGTATATAAGAATATAGAAGAACATGATATTTTTATTACTAATCTAGCAAAATGTACTCAAATAGACGCTAGACCATTAAAAGATGATTTTTATAAAGCCTATTTAAAGTTGTTTATGAAAGAGATGAGCATTGTAAAACCCGAAAAAATAGTCTTATTTGGAAATCAAGTATCATCTATTGTCTTAGGAGAAAAAATAAAAGTATCAGAAGTAAGAAAAAAGAAATTTGAAAAAGATGGCTTTGAATTTTATTCAGTTTTTTACCCAGTGGGCAACGGAATATTTAATATAGACAAATCAATTGAAGATATTCTATACATAAAAAGTAAATAATAAATGAGCGTGAAAAAGATGAAGTTAGTAGACTTAAATGTAAGTATTAAAAAAGATAATAATGATGAAGTAATAAAATTCTTAAAAGATGCTAAAGCAGATATCATAACATTACAAGAAGTTATGCGAGGAATAGATAAAACAGTTTATGATAGATATAACAATAGTAAAATAATAAAAGACAATTTACAAGAAGAGTGTCGATATAGTTTTTATGGTGCACTATGGGTATCAGATAAACATATAAAAAATGGTATGGTCACAAAAGATTTTGGTGGGTTAGCTGAACAAGGTAATGAGATTATTTCAAAATACCCTATTATAGAAGCCAGCAATAATTTCTTTTATAAAAACTATCACATATTTAAAGATACGACAGATTTCAGAAAAACAGATCATGCAAGAGCTGTTCTTAATACAAAAGTAGAAATAGGAAATAAAAAACTGAGAATATTAAATATTCATGGGATTTGGAATGAAGGAAAAGTAGGGGATGAAAGAACAAAAAAACAATGCGAATATATTCTGTCACTAGTAGAAGATAATAAGGTGCCCACTATTGTAGTAGGCGACTTTAACTTACATCCGGAAAGTGAAAGCATTCAACTACTAAATAAAAAATTAACAAATTTAATAGAAAAATATAATATAAAAACAACACGTCCAACGGTAAAAGATGGACTTGATGTTGGAGATAGTGTAGATGATTATATATTCGTAAATGATAAAATAAAAGTAAATAGTTTTGAAGTAAAACAAAAAAAAGTATCAGATCATTACCCACTCATACTAGATTTTGAGATAATTGATTAAATCTATGATATAATAATACTGTAAAGAAGGAGGAAACTAAATGAACGAAAACTTGATGAACAATGAACCTTTTGATATAAAAAAGAAACGTATAAGTATTTTAGAAAACTATGGAGAAAACTTTCAAAATAAAGATTATATAACAAATCCTGCAATTGGTCGTGATGAGCAAATAAAACAATTAATTTTAATTTTATTAACTCCAGATAAATCTGCGGTATTAGTTGGTAAACCTGGTGTTGGTAAAACTGCAACTGTAGAGGGATTAGCCTATAGAATACAAAAAGGATTGGTACCAGATGTATTAAAAGGATATCAAGTAATAAAAGTAAATACATCAGCATTGCTTGGTGTAGACCCTGTAACTGGAGAAGCAAAAATTCAAACATTAATTGATGAAATTAAAACAAAGTCTAAACTAATTTTATTTATAGATGAAATTCATACGCTAATGGGAACTAAAGGAGAAGCTCTAGACTTTGCAAATATGTTTAAGCCAGCATTAGACCGTGGTGATATTAAAGTTATCGGTGCCACAACAACAGAAGAGTATGAAAGATATATTTTACGTGATAAGGCTTTCGTTAGACGTTTCCAAAAAGTAGAAGTAGCAGAACCAACAAGAGAGGAAAATGTTCAAATATTAATTGGAACATTACCAAAAATTGAAAAAAGAACGGGAGCTAAAATGTTATATACACCATTTATTCAAAGAAAAATGATGGAGTTTATTACAGATATAACTAGTGAATATAAAAGAATATATGAAATAGGTTCACGTTATCCAGATGTATCGTTGACTATGGTACAACAAGCATTTTCAAATGCTTTATTTGATAACAGAACTGAAGTAAATGTATTAGATTTTAGAAAAGCTATTGAAACAAGTAAAAATATATATCAAGATGTAATTAATAAGGCTTTACCAGAATTCGATAGAATATTTAAAGAAGAATTAGCAGCATGCCAAAGCTCAAGAAATATTTATGCAAACTTAGATACCTTAGGAGAATAAGGCATCTTTTTTTTGCGATTTGCAGAGAAAGTATAATTTTGTTATAATAAGTATAGAATGAATAATAGGAAGGAGACAAATTCATTTAAGCGCCTGGACTTTAACAGTTGACGAGGACAGTAGTGATCGAAAGATTCGGCGGATGCTACTGCGGGGAAAAGTGCTTCGTTAGATATATAGCAAAAAGTAAAATTAACATTACAACAATATATATATCACCACATATATTTTTAGCATGGAGGAAAATAATTATGTGTGGAATTATTGGATATATAGGAAAAGAAAGTCCAATAGAAATTTTAATAAATGGATTAAAAAGTCTTGAATATAGAGGATACGATTCAGCAGGAATTGCTTTAAAAAACAAAGATGAAATAGAAGTTATTAAAAGTGTCGGAAAAATAGTAAATTTAGAAGAAAAAGTAAAATGTAGAGAGCTAATACCAAGTCATTTAGGAATTGCTCATACAAGGTGGGCAACACATGGAAAGCCAAGTGAAGAAAATGCTCATCCTCATACTGTAGGAAAAGTTACTTTAGTACATAATGGTATTATTGAAAATGCTGAAGAGCTAAGAGAAAAACTAAAAAAAGAAGGAGTAACTTTTAACAGTGAAACAGATACAGAAGTAGTAGCAGCTTTAATTAATAAGTATTATGAAAATAACCAAGTAGAAGCTATTGATAAAGCTCTAAAAGAAATAAAAGGGTCATATGCTTTAGGAGTGCTTTTCCAAGGTAGTGATTGTCTATATGCAGTAAGAAAAGATTCACCATTAATTGTAGGATTAGGAGAAGATGAAAACTTTATTGCTAGCGACATAGCAGCAATCATAGATTATACTAATAAATATTTCTTACTAGAAGAAAATGAAATTGCTAAAATTTCAAAAGATAAAGTAGAAATAACAAAAGATGGAGAAAAAGTAGCAAAACAGCTTCAAACAACTAATATGGAGAAAGATGCCAAAGATAAATGTGGTTATGATCATTACATGTTAAAAGAAATAATGGAAGAACCAGTAGTACTTGAAAAAACATTTAAACCATATTTAGAAGATTTAGATAAATTACCAGATTTAACAAAATATGAAGAAATACATGTAGTAGCTTGTGGTTCTGCTATGTATGCTGGGATGATTGGAAAAACATTACTAGAAGAATATGCTAATACAAAAGTAGAAATAGATGTTGCTAGTGAATATCGTTATAAAAATGTTATTTATGATAGAAAGACACTAGTAATACTAATTTCACAATCTGGTGAAACAGCAGACACCATTGCTGCTATGAGAAAAGCAAAAGAAAATAATGTAGAAACTCTAGCTATTGTTAACGTAAAAACATCAACTATTGCTAGAGAAAGTGATAAACAAATATTCATAGAAGCAGGTCCAGAAATTGCAGTCGCAACTACAAAAGCTTACATCTTACAAGTTGGTATTATGGCATTACTTGCTTATAAAACTGCCTTAACTAAAGGATTGGTAAAAGAAAATGATAAAGTATTAGAAGAAGCAGAAAAACTACCAAGACTAATTAAAGAAGTATTAGATAGACGAGATGAATATAAAAAAGTTGCTAAAGAAATTTATAATAAAGAAGATATTTTCTTTATAGGAAGAAAAATAGATTATGCAACATCCATGGAAGGCAGTCTAAAACTAAAAGAAGTATCATACATCCATAGTGAAGCCTACCAAGCAGGAGAATTAAAACATGGAACAATCTCTTTAGTAGAAGAAGGTATGCCAGTATTCGCAATTGTAACAGATGATACTATAAAAGATAAAACAGTATCTAATATTGAAGAAGTGAAATCACGTGGAGCAAAAACAATTATTATCAGTAATGAAAAATGGCAAACAGAAGACTTACAAGTTACAGTACCAAAAATAAGTCCATATTTTCAACCAATCTTAATTGTACCAACACTACAACTAATTGCTTATGAAACAGCTAAGTTAAGAGGTTGTGATATAGATAAACCAAAAAATCTAGCTAAAAGTGTAACAGTAGAATAATTGACAAATAAAAAGAAATTAGAATTAGTATCTAATAATATTCAACTAACTTTAAATACTAATAATTTTACTACATCTATAAAATATAGCAAAAATAAAATTAAGGGATTTTGTAGACAATATAGACTATATGATATACCAAAAGCAAAATAGAAACTAGTTCACTAGTTTCTATTTTTTATATAATTCTTTTTGATAAGTTTCGAATAATTCTTTAAAACGAGCATAATGAACAATCTCTCTTTGACGTAACCAAAGTAGTGGACCAATTACATCAGGATCATTTGTTAAATCAATTAAGTTTTCATAAACTGCTCTAGCTTTTTGTTCTGCTGCCATATCTTCAGCTAAGTCAGCTAAAGGATCTCCTGTAGTGGCAAAGTATGCTGCTGTAAATGGAACCCCATTCGCATCAGTAGGAAATAAAGCATTACCATGTTCAGCAAAATTACTACCTAAACCAGCTTGCTTCATCTCATCAGCAGTAGCTCCTTTAGTTAATTGATAAATCATAGTAGAAATCATTTCAACATGACCAAGTTCTTCCGTACCAATGTCAGTAAGTAAAGCTCTACCACGATTATCAGGCATAGTGTAACGCTGATTTAAATAACGAATAGCAGCAGCAAGTTCTCCATTAGAACCACCATATTGAGTAACTAAATACTTAGCCATATTTAAATCTTTCTTTTTAATATTAATAGGATACTGTAATCTTTTAGAATATCTAAACATTAGGCTTTACCTCCCATGGCCATATATCTTTTTCCCATAAAAAAGGATTTTGATTTAATATATTACTAGAAATAAGTAAAGGTCCAAACTTCTCATCATATTGTTTTACTAATTGATTATACTTTTCACGATAATCATTAAATAAAGCAAGCATAGAACTATCATCAGGATGTAAATCTAAATAAAGATTAATCTCATGAGCCGCAAAATCCATTCTTGCAAGTTCACGAATTAAAGATTCACGTTCATTATTCGCAGAAATAGTTGCTGGCTTATAATTCTTATATGGTTGATATAAATTAGAAAACATATTACCATTATCAAGACCAATAGCTGGAGTAAATAAAGAAGGAACAGTAGCATTTCTATACAAATCTTGTTGATTAATCATAGTAGAGTTAGAATACATAGAATTATTCATAAATGGATAAACATAATTTTGGTTAAACATAATATCTCCTTTCGCTTTAATGTATTCTAAAAAAATAAAAGAGTATAGACTAAAGCCCATAAAAAATGACAAATACACAAAAAAGACTTGCAAAAACCAAAAAGTCTTGATAAAATAAGTATGTATTTCTGACATGGCGGCGTTGGTGAAGTGGTTAACACGCTGGTTTGTGGCACCAGTATGCATGAGTTCGATTCTCATACGCCGCCCCATATTGGAATATAAAATCGATTCACAGGAATCGATTTTTTTGTTTTGTAAACGAATAATTTTAAATATCATACAATATATAAAAGATATAATGAAGGTTTTATATCTTATGTATTGTAATAAAAATAATGAATATAATAATCCTTATATGAAAATATATTCTTTTATAGGACCAACCAGTGCAACAGGACCCACAGGTGCAACAGGTCCTACGGGAAGTATACAGCCTAATCCATATGATTTATATGTAGAATCTTCCGCAGCTCATGTTGAGATGGAACAGAGTTTGCTCCATTTCAAACCATAGAAGAAGCCCTAGCCGTAGCTAGACCGAATAGTACTATCAATGTCTTACCTGGAACTTATCCAGTTACTAATCAAATAGCTTTAAATATACCAGGCTTAATTTTAAAAGGACGAGCAGGGTCAACCATCTTACTTCAAGCTCCAATAGTACCATTTTTATGTAGTGGTGGGAATGTTACTATTGATGGCCTAACCATGACTAGTGATAATCCATATCCTGTTGAATTTATACAAGTTGCTGGAGATGGAAATCAAATTTTAAATTGTCAAATTTATGGCCCAAACCAAGCAGGGGACTCTTCAACATGGGTAGTAAATAGAGGATTTGTAACACAAGGAAATA
Source organism: Mycoplasmatota bacterium (assembly GCA_022771205.1). Taxonomy (GTDB): domain Bacteria; phylum Bacillota_I; class Bacilli_A; order RF39; family UBA660; genus Faecimonas. Next base: position 177,612 of record JALFCF010000001.1, read on the forward strand.
CAACAAATTTATTAGTACGAAACAATATTTTTCATACTCTGCGACAACCAGCATACTTAAATCCTAATTCTACTGGAACAATTATGGATAATGTTGTATATAACACTCGTGGTTATGTAGTAGATCAAGCAATATTCTTATTCTCAGGAAACTCTTGGGGAATTCCAGAAAATGCTGTAGACATAGCTTTACTTGCAGGAACTACAACAGGAGCACCATATGATCCACTTACTGCCTTACAAGCTAGCAACAGTTCAGCAACTATTAGTGACCAACGATAAAAATATTAATATCCAATATAAATCTAGGAAAAATCCTAGTTTTTTTGTTTTTATAATAAATTAGTGCTATAATTTTCTTGTAGTAGAAATGGAAAAATTTGGTATTCTTAAACTAACAAAAGAAGGAGTGTTTTGTTTTAATGAAGTTTGGAATGAGAAAACCAAGTTTAATGAAAAGTGTTAAGGCAAGAACAACAGGAAAAATAAAACGTAAAATAAAATCGTCGGTTAATCCATTGTATGGGAAAAAAGGAATAGGATTAATAACTAATCCTAAAAAAGCTATTTATAATAAGGTTTATAAAAAAACTACTTTTAGTTTTTTTGACTTATTTAAGTAGAAGCGTTTTATTTTTGGAGGTAAGTAAAAATGAAGTTAAAAATTTTAGGTATATTTGTATTATGTCTCTTGCTAATAACACCGAATGAAGTAAGTGCCCACCCAGGAAGAACAGATGCTAATGGGTGTCATTATTGTAGAACTAATTGTGAACAATGGGGATTAAGTTATGGAGAGTACCATTGTCACAATGGTAGTGGAAGTTCTAGCTCTAGCTCTAGTTCATCTAATCAAAATAATTCAATAAGTACATACAATTATAATAATTCATCATCTAATTCTAACAGTTCTTATACACAACCAGAACCACCAAAAAGTAGTGATAATACCTTAAAATCTGTTGTAGTAGATGGAAATAATCTTACTGTAGCAGATCAAATGCAATATGAAACAAATAAAGAAAGAGTAGAAATTGAAGTAGAAACCAATGATGATAAAGCAACAGAAACTATTAATAATAAAGATTTAGTAATCGGAGAAAACAATATCTCTATAGTAGTAAAAGCAGAAAATGGAGCAGAAAAAGAGTATGCAATAATGATAAAAAGATTAAGTAATAATGCCAATATTAAAATTATCATTAATAATGAAGAAGTAGAATTTATCAATAAAAAAGCAAATATAGATGTATCATCAGATACTACTAATTTAAAATATAAATATGAACTTGAAGATGAAAAATCTAAAGTTAAAATAACTGGAGATAAAAACTTAAAATATGGTAATAATATTGTCAAGTTTATAGTAACAGCAGAAGATGGAACAAAAGCAGAATATGAAATAACAGTTGATAAAGCTACTAAAGTAGAAGAAACTGCAGAAACAGTAACGGGTATGGGTGTAATAGGCGGTATTGGTTATGGTATTTATCGTTTAGTTAAAAAAAGAAAAAAGGCATAATAAATCAAAATTAACTAGGATAACATCCTAGTTTTTTTGTTATAATAAAATTGGTGATTACATGACTCTAAAAGAATTAGAAAAAGCTTTATTAAATTCATATGAAAAAGAACTTTGCTATGAAACAGTTCGTGAAAATTGGACAGAAGAAAATAAAACACTAGGTATGTGTGCAATAACTTCGCTAATCGTAAATGATTATTTTAAAGGAGAAATTGCTAAAATAAAAGTAGATGGAATTAGTCATTATTTTAATATTATAAATGATAGTATAGTAGATTTAACTGCTTCTCAATTTAATAAAAAAATAGATTATAAAGATTATAAAATAATAAATAGAGAAGCCATGTTAACAGACGATACCAATAATAGATATAAAAAATTAAAAGAAAAAGTAACAAAAAAAATAAAATAGGAGAGTATTATGCCAAGCCACAAAATACATTTAGCAATTGCTAAAATAGTAAATGAAAAAATAAATAAAGATTTAGATTCACTTATGATAGGAAGTGTATTACCAGATTTAACAATCTCTAGAAATCATGATATATCTCATTATCAAGAACAAGGAACCTATGATAGTGAATTAGCAAATCCAGACAAGTTTATAGAAGACTATAAAACTCAATTGGATAACCCAGTAATGATAGGATACCTTATACATCTTTTAACTGATAGATTTTATAATGATTATTTTTTCAAGAATCATTGTCTATTAAATGAAAAAGGAATACCTCATGCTGTAAAGTTAAAGAATGGTAAAATTTCAGAAAACATAAAAAAATATAAGCAAAGCGACTTCAATAAATATGATAAATGGTTATTAAAACATAAATACATTACAAAATTTGAAAGCTATAACTGTCTAAATAATGTTTCAAATTTAAAAGTAGCGAGCTTTGATAAAACTTTTTTACAAGAATACATTAAAAAAACAAATTTAGAAAGTGATAGTCCTAGTAAATATAGAATAAATAGTTTTTGGTTCTATAAAGTTCTAAATAAAAAAGAGTTAGATAAAGTGCTTGAAGATTGTATAGAATATATTGAAGCATATTTAAAGAAACACATAAGATAGATGTTATCTATCTTTTTTTATTCCACTCAAAAATAGAACCAAATCAGTATAAATAAAATGATTCTTTTTTTAATACCTCAATATATTATAGTGGAGGTGAAAAAATGAATGATGATACACTAAAATTAAATGTTTCAAGTACTTTTACTTTAGTAGATAATAATGAAGCCAATATTAATTTAAATTTAGCTCCACCAACAGTGACAACAGAAGGTACAGTTACTGGTACAGTTTACGACACCCATTATTAACAGGAGCAGTTGTTCCAGGAGCAACAGTTAAAGTGTTTACAACAGATGGAACTTCATATGCTCATACTATTACAGATATCAATGGTCAATATACAATTAGTGATTTACCAATGGGAATTTATACTATTGCAGCTGTAAAAGATGGAAATTACTTATCCCAAGATTTACCATTAACTATTTCAAGTACTTTACCAGTGACAATTGATTTAGTATTAACTAATAATGACACTATTACTAAAAATATAGTTTATGGTATTGTAGATGATAATCTAAATAACTCTCCAATTGATAATGTAACAGTCTCTTTATATCAAATTGTAGATGGAGAAAAAGTATTAGTTTCAACAACTACATCTATTGCCGACGGTGAATTTATATTAGATCAAATCGCTGATGGAACATACTCATTATCTTTTTCTAAAGCAGGTTATCAAACAGTAGAAGTAAATAATGTTATATTAACTGGTAGTACTAAATTTGATACATCAACAACTCTAACTAGTACTATTGGTACAATCAACAGTACTGTATCAGGTTATATTAAAAATGAATTAGGTATTGCAGTAGCGAATGCTTATGTAGGACTATATCAAATTGTAGCTGGAAAAGAAACATTAGTAGCAGTAACTTATACAAATGCTGATGGTAAATATATGTTTGGTAATGTAGTAGAAGGTCAATATGTAGTAAAATCAAAGTTATCTACAACACTTTAAAATGTAAACGTTTTAAGGGACAAAGTTTAAAATTTTCTGTTTCCTTTGAACAAAAAATAGAAATAAATCTAATTATTTATTACATTCCTACTAATATATGTATATGTCATAGGCTTTTAAAGTGTTACATTAACGGAAATATTTTAAAAATATATCGTTATAAAAACTATGGTATTGTTATATTAGAAACAAAAACTAAAAGAATTATAGAAGTTTATAAATGTTTATAACAAAAGTTATGAACATTTTTATATTAATGATATAATAACTTTAGGTGATGTATATGAAAATGAACGTTATTATTGTATATAATAACCAAGAAGATAAAATACTAATGTGTTTACGAAAAAAAGATCCATATAAAGGACTTTTCAATTTAGTAGGTGGAAAAGTAGAACCAGGAGAAAGTGGTCTTGATAGTGCTTATAGAGAACTAGAAGAAGAAACTGGAATTAGAAAAGAAGATATTATTTTAACTAATTTAATGAATTTTGAATATAAAATGAGCAGTTTACAGTTACAAGTATATGTTGGTAAATTAAATAAACAAATAGAAGTAGTAGAAGAAGTAAACAAACTATATTGGATTGATGTTACTGAAAACTTCTTTGATATGACAAAATATGCTGGTGAAGGTAATATTGGCCATATGTTAGAACAAGTAAAATTATATAAAGATATACTATTAAAGAATTAATGTTATAGATTGTGTGAATATATAAATAAATATGAGATAATAAGGCAGGTGTTAAAATTTGACTCAAGCTGCAATGAAATTTACGGACTTAGTAAAAAAAGGGTATAGTATCGAAGAAATTCTAAAAATTGATGGAAAAATAGCAGAAGAATATGCGATTAAATATTTAACTGAAAATTTTCAAGACCCTGATGTAAAGAGATTTCTTACCTCTTATTATGATCAGTATCGAGTTGATAGTGATAAAGCAATAATTATTTCAGATACTCATTTAGGTGGCATTTATGGTAATTATGATTTAGTATATGGTGTATATGATTTTGCGTTAAAAAATGGTATAAAATATATTCTTCATGCAGGAGATATAATTGAAGGATACGCAAACTATAGTATACAAAGTCCTAATGTTTATGAACAAGTACAACAGTTACAAGAAAAGTATCCAAAAACAGATGAAATCAAAACATATTATATTTTAGGAAATCATGATTATATGAATATAGTATCTAATCAGAAAAATGTAATTTATGCTCCGCATCTAGTAAAAGATACAGCTAATAGCATTAATGGTTTAACATATGCTGGAGTATTAAAAACATATATAAATTTTAATGATGAACATCGTGTAATATTAAAACATGAGGATGCTTGGGGATTAAGACTTCCTGATTTAGAACCTGACTTAATCCTAAAAGGACATAGTCATTGGTATCAATTTCAAGAACAAAGTAGATTGGTTAGTTTACCAGCACTAAAGAACAGAGATTATAGTAAAGCTGAAAATATTGGCTTTGTAGTCCTATCACTATTAGATAATTGTTATGAAATTAAAACATATACATTAGACAATAACTACTATTCAAATACAGATACTAAAAGATTGGTATATAAAAGATAAATAAATAACTAATATAAAACTTGAAAAAGAAAAAGATTTTATAGAACAAATTAGCCAACTAAAAAGTCACTAATAATTATTTAGTGACTTTTTATATATTGTAAATGTATAAGTTAAGAAAATTGTCAACTAACCATTTAATATAACTCCCATAACTAATAAAAGTGCTATAATATTAAAGAAGGATATGGTTATATGAAAATAAAAAATATCAAAAAACAAGTAAAAACATTTTCTGATAAAGAGCTATTAAAAACATATGAAGGTTTTTCTAATCTATCATCAGAAGAATTATTAAAGAAATTAAAGTCTAATATAAATGGTTTAACAGAGGAAGAAGCAGTAAATCGTTTAAAAAGATATGGTCATAATGTCATAAAAACAGAAAAAGTAAAGAAATGGTATCATTTCTTATTAGAGTCTTGCAAGGATCCGTTTATTTATATATTAACTGTTCTAGCAATCATTGACCTATGTTTAGGAGACCCTTTAGGTGCATTTATTATTCTTGCTTTAGCAGTTATTAGTATTACAATTAGATTAGTACAAGATAGATCTGCCTATCAATTTGATCAAAAATTAAAAGGGAAAATTTATACTAGTGCCAATGTTTTAAGAAATAAAGAGACAAAAGAAATAAAGACAAAAAATGTAGTAGTAGGAGATATTGTAGAATTAAATGCTGGAAGTATGATACCAGCTGATTTATTACTATTAGAAGCTAATGATTTATTTATTAACCAATCAGTCTTTACGGGAGAAAGTGTACCAGTAGAAAAGAAATGTTCTTTTGAAAAAAGTGCTAATATATTAACAATGCCCAATATATGTTTAATGAATTCTAGTGTTGTTAGTGGTAGTGCAACAGGAATAGTAATTGCGACAGGAAAAGATACTTATATTGGTAAAATGTCTGCAGATATGGAACAGGAAGCACCACTTTCTAATTTTCAAATAGGCATGAATTCTGTTAGTAAAACATTGATAACTTATATGGTTGTAATTACTATAGCTGTTTTTATATTAAATTCTATACTTCATCATAACTTAATGGATGCTTTTTTATTTGCTATATCTGTTGCAGTTGGAATTACTCCTGGAATGTTACCAATGATAGTAAATGTAAACTTATCCAAAGGAACAAAATCATTAGCCAAGAAAAAAACCTTAGTAAAACATATGGAAGCAATAGAAAATTTAGGTGCTATAGATATTTTATGTACCGATAAAACAGGAACATTAACTAAAAACCAAATAACATTACAATATTATAGAAATGTTTCTGGTGAAGAAGATGAAATGATTTTAAAATATGCCTATCTAAATAGTTATTATAGTACTGGAATTAAAAATATTGTTGATAGAGCAATATTATCTTATGCAACAACTCATGATATTCCCAATAAAGTAAAACACTATAAAAAGATAGATGAAATTCCATTTGATTATAATCGTCGTATGGCTAGTGTTGTTGTTAAAAATGAAGAAAATATTAGAATTCTAACAAAAGGAGCCATTACTGAGATATTAAATAAATGTACAACAGTAAAATATAAAAATAAAATAACTGACTTAACCGATGAAATAAAAAATAAAGTAAAAGGTGATGTAGAAGAATTAGTATCTAAGGGAATGCAAGTTATAGCTTTAGCGGCAAAAAGAGAATATAGAGGTCAAAATAAGTTTAATATAGAAGATGAAAATGAATTAACTTTATTAGGTTATATTGCTTTTTTAGATCCTCCAAAACAAGAAGTAAAAACAATTCTAAAGAAATTAAAAGAAGTAGGGGTAACTACTAAAATTTTAACTGGAGATAATCCTAATGCCACAAAGGCAATTTGTCTAGAAGGTGGAATTAATACTGATGAGATTTTAGTAGGAGAAGATATAGATAAACTAACCGATGAAGAGTTATCTAAGAAAGTAGAAAAAGTAGATGTGTTTGCTAGACTAACTCCAATTCAAAAAGAAAGAATTGTATTAACACTAAAGAAAAATAATCATGTCGTTGGTTATATGGGCGATGGCGTTAATGATGCTCCATCATTATCAGAAGCTGATGTTGGTATTAGTGTTAACAATGCCACTGATATTGCTAAAGAAGCAAGTGATATTCTATTATTAGAAAAAAGTTTAAAAGTAATTTATGATGGTGTTTTAGAAGGTAGAAAAGTTTATGGAAACATTATGAAATATATGAAGATGGCTCTATCTGCATCTTTTGGAGATGTATTTAGTGTTTTTCTAGCTAGTATTTGCCTACCATTCTTACCAATGATTCCAATTCAATTTTTACTACAAGACTTACTTTATGATTTATCACAAATAGCAATACCTTTTGATGATGTAGATCAAGAATTTTTACAAAAACCACACAAATGGGATACCAGTGATTTAAAATCATTCATGAATGTGATGGGTGTAACAGCATCAGTAATAGATTTAATTGCCTTTATGATTTTCTGGTTTATCTTGGGATTCAATGATATTGCTAATCAAACATCTTTCCAAACAGCTTGGTTTATTGAAGGAGTAATATCTCAAACAATGATTGTTCACTTTATTAGAACAGAAAAAATTCCCTTTATTGAATCAACTGCCAACAAATGGCTATTATTATCAACAACATTATGTATTATTACTTCTATGATATTACCAATTATATTTATAAATATTCCAGAATTTCACTTTACAACCTTACCATTATCATTCTATATATATGTTATTATACTAATGATTTTATATGTAATATTAACAGAAATAGTAAAAAGATTTTATATTAAAAAACACCATCGTTGGCTATAATTTATAAAAAAGTAAAACAAGTTCATAGAACTTGCTTTTTATATTATGTTATAATATTTTATATAGCAATAAGGAAATGATTTTATGGAACAAACAAAAACAGAACTTCATACTCATTTAATGGGAATATTACCTGCAGAAAAATTTTTAGGTTTTTTATCACAATACACAGATTGTATTTACTGGCCAATAGATGGACCTATTTCTAATGCATCTCAAACAATTCCAATAGCTTCTGCATTATATGATAAAGAAGTATTAGACAGCTTACGTATTCAACATGGAACACAAGTTGATTATCTTGCTTTAAATAATATGTATGCAACTAGAACAGAACTATTGAAATTAGCAGTACATAAGGTAACAACAACTATAAGTGAGAAATTAGCAGATGAACATCTAGATATAGCAGAAGATAAAAAGAAAAAGATTATTCAACAACAAGCAGAACAAGGAGTATATAATAATTATATTAATTGTTGTTTAGAAGAATTAGTATCTCAAGGTGTAAAATATGTAGAAATCAGTTATTCTAATTTTAAGAAGACTTTAGGATACAGTATCAGAGAAGACTTAAAAGATAAAATAACTTGTAAGTTTTTATTATCAACAGATCGTTCTAGGTCAACCAGAACTTTAAAACAACAAGTAAAAGATTTAAGAAAAGCCATGGATAGTGGTTATTTCGTAGGAGTAGACATCATGGGATTGGAAGTTCCATTTAGCGAAGCAGACTTAGATTATAATAACTCTAGAAGTTTTCAAAAGAAACTAGAAATACTATTTGATGAACTACGTCAACATGATAATACAACATTAAGGATTCATTCGGGAGAAGTTCCAAATACTAATAATACCATAATTACTTTACAAATGATAAATCAAATAGCTGAAACTAAAGGAATTGTTATCCCACCACCTGAAATTAGAATTGGACATGGTATACATTTTACTCCAAGCAAAGAGTATCTAAATTTATTAAAAAAATTTCAATGTGTGGTAGAAATTAATGCTTCTTCCAACTTTGGTTTAAAAAACATCCAAGATTATCAAGATATTCCCTATAATTATTATTTAGAAAATGAAATTCCAATCGTATTAACAACAGATGGACATGGTATGTACGATACTACTATTAAACAAGAAAATGAAATTGCTAAAAGACATACAACACCAGAACAATATGAAACAATATTGAAAATAGATGATGACATATTAGAAAGGAAGGTAAAATAGATGGCAACAGTAAACTTTGAAAAAAATAAAAAAGAAGCTTTAAAAAATCTAATTTCTGATAAGACAGACAATAGAAGACATATTAATACCATCATAAATGGTAAAAGTATAGATACCAATACTAATTTATCTTTGGAGTATATAACTCTCTATGGAGCATTTGTATATGATGTAGGAGAAAGTTTTCCAGTAGTAAAATATGATCGATTTAGAAATATGTTTTTAGATTTAAGAGAAGCTTTAGAATTACATATGGAAACTAAAGAATATGATAAAAAAACCTTAAAGAGAATAATGGTTCATTTAGGTCTAGAATTAGGAACTGATATTAGGTTTACAGATGAGCTTCAACAGATGCTATCAGAAAACCTATTAGAAAAAGATTATTCAGATTTACAAGAGAATTTTACTTTTGAAACTTTATATGAACAATATAAACCAAAGGAATATTCAAACAAAAAAAGAACTGGATTGAATGTTGAAGATTTATATAAATTATACGAACAAAAACTAGAAAATGACAATTTGAAATCATCAGTAGGATATCCTAAAAAACTTGTAGTAGGTGAAGAATATCAATCTGATGAAGCACCACAAACAAGAGGGCGAAAAAAATAAGAGGTAATTATATGAAGATAATAGAAGATTTAAAAAATAATATATCAAATGAAAACGAAAAACTAGTATTTGAACTAGCTAACATCATAATAGACAATAAAATAACTACACTAGATGAATTAAAAAAACTAGAAGATAGCTTTTTTACCTATAATGGAAAAGTATTATCAGACGAAGAAAGAATAAATTATTGTATGGAAATGATTAAATATTCTAGTGATGATTATGATTTATTAACCTTTGAAGAGATACAAGAGTATAAGAAATTAAAAAATCAATTATACAATTCTATTGCAGACTCAAACAAACAAAAAATAAGAACTCTAATAATGATATTTAGTATGACTAAACGAGATATGATGTTTTTAATAGAAACTTATAATTGGATAACATATAATTAGGAAAAAGAAAAAGGAATGTTTTCACATTCCGTATGTATCCTCGCCAAAAAACTCTTCTGCATACTCATAATTTTCATTAGGATGAAATTCTAACTCACACATATCAATATATCCAACAACGTGTTCTGGATAAATAATTCCTTGATAAAAAACGCCATTGACAGATTGACCGAAACCATCAACAATCTGTCCATTATTTTCTTTATCTGCTGCTAATATAACCATAGCAGATACATCTCGTATATTATTAGGACTAGCTTCAGATTGTATATAATCAATAAACTGTTGACTACTAGTTACCATTTCTTCAGTAATAGGTGATGCAGTAGTAAATAAAATATTATTAGTATCAATGATATTAGTTCCATCTACTAATAATCCTTGTTGCATAATTGTCTGGGCATTACCTTTAGAAGTCTCATGATAAAAATAATCAAAATTGTCAAAATCAAAAATATCTTGTATATTATCTAAACTCATTATAATCACCTTTATTTGTCATTAGTAATAAATTTATTATAGCATACTAAAAGAAAAAGATATATATTATAAAAATATATAACACCAAAGAAATAGTTTATGATATACTATAAATATGAAACCTTATAAAGAGTAGTGGAGGGACTGGCCCAGTGATACTACAGCAACCTATTAAATTAGGTGCTAAAGCCTGCATGATAAGGAGCTAGAAAACAGGTTTCAACCTGTTTTTTTCTTTCTTTGGTTTCATAGAAGGAGGAAAAAATGAAATTATATTCAAATGAAATTGTCTTTCGAGGACATCCAGACAAAGTCTGTGACCAAATTAGTGATGCATTATTAGATGCTTATTTAAAAGAAGATGAACATTCTAGATGTGCAATCGAAGTAATGGGAGGAAAGGGTAAAATATTTATTACTGGCGAAGTAACATCTACTGCAAAAGTAGATATCTCTAATGTAGTAAATAGAGTATTAAAAGATATTGGATATCAGGAAAACTATGAAATTATCAATAATTTAGGAGAGCAAAGCAGAGATATTGCTTTGGGAACAAACGATGAAGTTGGAGGAGCAGGAGACCAAGGAATGATGTTTGGTTATGCTTGCAATGATACAGAAGAACTTTTACCAACTGCAATGGTCATATTACAAAAATTAAGCAAATGGTATGATGAAGAACAAAGCAAAAATATTCATCTTTATCCAGATGGAAAAGCTCAAATTACAGGTTATTATGATGAAAAAATGAAATTGCAGAAAATAAAATATTTTACAATCTCTTATCAAAATGATGAACAAAATAGACAAGAAACAGACAAGTTAATCAAAGATAAATGTCGTGAAATTTGCCATAATTATAATATCGAGATAGAAGAATTTTTAATCAACCCAACTGGAAAATTTTTAATAGGTGGATTTGATGGAGATGCTGGACTTACTGGTAGAAAAATAGTGGTAGACAGTTACCAATCATTTGCAAAAGTTGGTGGAGGAGCATTTAGTGGCAAAGATCCATCTAAAGTAGATAGAAGTGCAGCATATAAAGCAAGAGAACTAGCAAAACGTTATTTAAAAAAATATAATCTAGAATGGTGTACTGTCCAATTAAGTTATGCGATAGGCATCACTCATCCTCTAGCAATCTACATTGACAGCGACAAAGGAAATATTGAAGTAGAAAACTCTCTTTATGAAGAATGTACTCCTAAAAATATAATAAAAGACTTAAATTTATATCATACCTGTTATGAAGAAAAAGCAAGATTTGGTCATTTTACAAATTAAACAGTTCCAAGAACTGTTTTTTCTATTTATTTTTGCTATAATAAAATATATAAGAAGTAAATAATATGCAAATTAATTATTCAGATCAACCTGTAATTACAGGTAAAAAATCAATCTTTTTAGCAGGTCCAACCCCAAGGGGAGAAAATCAAATATCTTGGCGAAAAGAAGCCTGTACAATTTTAGAAAAATTAAGTTTTGATGGAGTTGTTTATGTACCAGAATATTCTACATGGCATCCAAAAGAAGATTATACTGATCAAGCAATGTGGGAACGACTTGCTTTAACAGAAGCAACCATAATATGCTTTTGGGTACCAAGAACCTTACCAGATATGGCAGGCTTTACTACCAATGTAGAATTTGGCTACTGGCTTCCTACTAAGAAAGTAATATATGGTAGACCAGACTATGCCAAGAAAATAAAATACTTAGATTGGTTATATGAATTAGATTATAATAAAAAACCAATCAATGATTTAGAAAAATTATTGACAGAAACAATCAAAATGGTAGGAGAAAAAGAAGATAATGAAAGTAAAAAATAATTATAATGAATGTATTACTAATTTTGCCTGTTCTATAGAAAAGTATTTTGGTTTAACTCCAAAACATAAAACTTTACCATATATAGATAAATTATTAGAAGAAAAGAAACCAGAAAATGTAGTAGTCATTTTATTTGATGGACTAGGATCTAGAATATTAGATAGAACACTAGAAGAAGATAGCTTTTTAAGAAAGCATAAATTAAAAGAAATAACTACTGTTTTTCCAGCAACCACAACAGCCGCAACAACAGCTATGCAGACTGGACTAAATCCAAGTGAACATGGTTATCTAGGATGGAACGTCTATATTTCATCAATTGATAAAGTAATAACTCTTTACTTAGAAAGTGAAAAAGGAAAAATTACTAAAGATGAAGATTTTCTAAAAATAAAAGATAAATTTTATAAATTTAAATCAATACCAGAACAAATAGAAGAACAAGGATTAGGACAAGGAATAGAGTTATATCCTTTTCAAAAGACAATTTATAATGGACTAGATGATATGCTAGAACAAATTTATAATTGTACTAAAGAAAAAGGTAAAAAATATATTTATGCCTATGATACAGAACCAGATCATACTATGCATGATTATGGCCCTGACAGTATAGAAGCAAAAAGATTAATTGAAGAAAGAAATACTAAAATAGAAGAGTTATGTAAAAACTTAAAAAATACAATTTTATTTATTGTAGCAGACCATGGTCATAAAAAAGTAGAACACATTTTTTTAAATCAATATAAAGATTTACTAGACACTTTAAAAACAACAACTTCTATAGAACAACGAGCAACATCTTTTCATATCAAAGAAGGAAAAAAAGAAGAGTTTAAAAGGTTATTTGATAAATATTTTGGTAAATATTTTAAATTATATACTAAAGAAGAAATAATAAATGACAATTTATTTGGTCCAGGAGAGTATCATTCACTATTTACAGATAATTTAGGTGATTTTCTAGCAATAGCTGAAGATTCTAATAAATGTTTTATAACAGATGGTGATGATGTTTTGGTATCACAACATGCTGGATATACAGATGATGAAATATATATACCATTAATTGTAATTGATAAAACTTGTTGACATAAAAAGAAAAGAGTGTTATCATGAAGCCAGTCAAACAAAGAAAGGAGTGGAAAATATGAGAAATTTATTTACAAACAAAAAAAGACAATCAAGCAAAAAATATACTGCAGTAGAAGTGGTAACATCTAATGTTTTCCACGACTTTAATATTGGATAATAGTTGGTATTAAAGAAAAAAACTACTGCAAAGTAGTTTTTTTGTGTGAAAAAGAAAGGAGAAAGATATGCAAAAAATAAAACATTTTAAAATATTTTGGGACTATATAAAAGATGACAAATTTAAATTATTTTTATATGTAATGCTAGTTGCTTTATCATATTTACCAGCACTGGTAGCTGTCTATTTTTGGGGAGTTGCAGTAGAAGCATTAACATCAAAAGACTTTAACCAATTTGCTTTATATTTGACAGTTTATGAAGGTATTTACATATTACTTTATACTTTTTTACAAATACCACGAGATTATCTATATACATACTTTGAAATAAAATTTACAAAGAGCGTAAGTAAAGATTTATATAGAAAAATGGATAAATTACCAGCCATAGCATTTGAAGATATTGGGGTTGGAGAGTTCATAAATAGATTATATACAGATCCAGATAGAGTAATGGAATTGCTTTCTAAGATGGTAAGATTAATTTGCAAGGCTATTGTTGTAATAGTAGTAATAGTAATTGCCGTTCAAATATCATGGATCTTATTTGCAGAAATTATGTTGTTAGCAATAATTATGGGCTTTATCTCTACAAAATTCTTTCCAAGAATTAAAAAGAGCCAAGAAAAAATAAAAAAAGAAAGTGATGCCTATGTAAAAGTAGCAACAGAAAATATGACTGGAATAAGAGAAATAAAATCTCTAGGTATTTCTAAAATTATAGAAAATAATATTTCTAAAGTAATTGATAAATTATTTGGACATACTTCCCAAGTTAGAAAATATGAAAGATGGTATTATGCTTTTAATAATCTAGCTTACTTTATTATTCAATTTTTAATACTTTTTACAACAGGAAAATTTTATTTAGATGGAGTTATCAGTTTAAGTATTTTCTTAATGATAGAGTCATATATTTGGAGAATTGATGAAGTAGTAGAAAGTATTAGTGACTTTGGGGTAAGTTTTAATAAAGTAACAGTATCTCTAAAAAGAATTGGTGAAATACTAAATAATGAATTATATCAAGATGAAAAATATGGTGATAAAGTATTAGAAAATCCAAAAGGAATAATTAAATTTGAAAATGTAAAATTTAGATATACAGAAAAGGAACAATATACATTAAAGGGTTTAAATCTAACTATTGAACCAAACAAAAAAATTGCTATTGTTGGACGAAGTGGAAACGGAAAAAGTACAATATTCAACTTACTATTAAGATACTTTGATACGACAAAAGGAAAAATTATGATTGATGATATAAATATCAAAGACTTAACAGAAGAATCTCTAAGAAGCAACTTATCAATTATTAGACAAAGTCCATTCTTATTTAATTTAACTATATTAGAAAACTTTAGATTAGTAAAAGAAGATGTAACTTTAGAAGAGATAAGAGAATGCTGCAAAAGAGCATATATTGATGATTACATTATGAGTTTACCTGATAAATATGATACTGTAATCGGAGAAGGCGGAATAAACTTATCAGGGGGTCAAAAACAACGTATAGCAATCGCAAGAACACTTCTTTTAAATACAAAAATAATTTTGTTTGACGAAGCGACATCTGCCCTTGATAATGAGTCACAAGAATATATTAAAAAGACAATCGATGATTTAGTAAAAGATCATACTGTAATTATTGTTGCTCATAGATTATCAACAATTGTAGATGCTGATACAATTCATGTAATTGAAAAAGGAAAATTAGCTGGTAGTGGAAAACATAAAGAACTACTAGAAAGCTGTATACCATATCAAAATTTATATACAGCTGAATCAGATATTTAAAGAAGAACAAAATAGTTCTTCTTTTTCTATGGTATAATAAAAATGAGGTGATACTATGACTATTGAAGAAAAGTTAAATAAATTAAATATAAATTATGAGAAAGTAGAACATCCTGCAGTATATACTGTTGAAGAGTCCAAAGAAAAAGTTCCTAAAATAGAAGGAATTGGATGTAAAAATTTATTTTTAAAAACTCAAAAAAAAGAATTATTTTTATATACATTATGTGAAGATAAACAAGTAAATTTAAAAAATCTATCAGAAGAGCTACAAGTAACAAGATTTCATTTCGCATCTTCTGAAACATTAGAATCTGTATTAGGAGTAATACCAGGTTCAGTAACGCCACTTGCTATTATGAATGATACAGAAAATAGAGTAACAGTAGTTTTAGATAAAGAATTACAGGGAAAGAAAATATTAGTACATCCAAATAGAAATACTGCAACAATTTCTATACAATATGAAGATTTAATAAAGTTTATTGAAAGTGAACATCATAAAATAATAGAAATATAAAAGGTAATAGTATGCATTTAGAAAGAAAAACAATAGAAAAAGATGAAACATATTTAAGACAGGTTTCCAAACCAGTAGACTTTAAAACAGACGGGTGGAAGGAAGCTATAGAAAAACTAGATTATTTTTGTAAAAATGATGATTTAAATATGATGGCAATGGCATCGATTCAAGTAGGAATACCACTATGATTAATTTATTTAAAAAAGACAGATTTAAATAGATTAGAAGAGGATTATAATGAATCACAAGTATTAATTAATCCCAAAATTATTAAAGAAGAAGGATTAACTACTTATTGGGAAGCCTGTGCCAGTTGTGGTAATTATACCGGCTTAGTAGAAAGACCATATAAAATAGAATTAGAGTATTTTGATGAAGAACAACAAAAACACATAGAAAAAATAGAAGGCTTTAAAGCAACTATAATCTCTCATGAAATAGACCATTTAGATGGAATTTTACATCTAGATATAGCAAAGAAAGTAAAAGAATTAACAGAAGAAGAAAGGATTAAACTTAGAGAAAAAGAACCGTATATAGTAATAAGAAAAACAGGTTTATATACAATAAATGATATTGCTGCTAACAAATTAAAAAAATATTTACAAAATTTCTCTATCTATAGGGGCAACAAACAAAAACCTTATATTATCTTATTAGATGGGGACACTGGAGAAGGAAAAACAACAGTTTCTAGACAAATTTCAAAATATGATCACTCTATTATCTTAAACAATGATGAATTAAGGAAATTTTTAAATGACTACCATGATAAGACCAGTTTAAAAGATAAATTACAAAGATATCGATTAGAAAAATTATTAAAGAATAAAAATAGTTGTATATATGATAACTGTCTATGCCATAATTATGAAGAAAAATTAGCATTTTATAAAAAACTAGGATATCCAATCTATATTGTTAGAGTAGAATGCCAAGAAGATATAGTAAAAGAAAGACTAGCTAAAAGAGTAGTAGATGAAAATAATGCCAGTATTGCAGCTTTTGATAACTATTTATGGTTAAAAAAGAATTATCCTAGAGTACCAGAAAAACTAGTAGATTTTGTGATACATACAGAAGATAATATAGAAAATCAAGTAATAGAGTTTTTAAATAAATATCATATTAACAAATAAAAAAATAAAGCAATTTTGCTTTATTTTTTTTGATTAAGAACAAATTCTACTAATGCTTTAGCAGAGTAAGTTTTAATATTTTCTTCTTGGTTTTTAATAATGGCATCTTGCAATGTTTTACTAGCAAGTAACTTTTTTGATTGAACAACTAAATCTGATACATTAGTTGCTTTAAGACACATTTGGTTATTAAGGAAGAATTTCATATTATAATCCTCAACTCCAGGAATTGGCATCATAAGAATTAAAGGCTTTCTAAGCTCAGCTACTTCGGTAGTAGTAACACCACCTGGTTTAGAAATTACAATAGTACTAGCTTTCATATATTCACTCATATTATTAATAAAACCTTTAACAATCAATAATTCATTATCAATCTCTGAAAGTTCATTATACATTTTACGGTTGTTGCCACAAATTACTACTATATAAGTATTAGGAATTTCCTCAAGCATTTGTTTAACAACTTTCTTAAGATTACCAAAGCCCATACTACCAGAAGTAAGTAAAATCATATCTTTATCTCTTGGAATATCATCAGATATCTCTTGATCTAAGAATCTAGAAGAAATAGAAATACCAAATGGAAGAATTATTTCTTCTTTAAAACCACCCTCGATAAATCTTTGTGTTAATAAAGGACTAGGAATTACAAAATAATCAGGATCTGTCTCAGACCAAAAAGGGATACATTCATAATCAGTTGCAACATTGATAAAATGAATTGGATGTTCTTTTTTTACAGCAGTAAGACCTAAACAAGGAAATAGGTGAGTACCAATAGCCAAATCATATTGATTATATTTTAAAAAATTATATAATTTATCTTTTACTAATTTATTAAGTCCATAAACAGGACTAGGCATTTTAGTCTTACTATATAGTTCACCTAATTTATAAACACTACCAAAAACTTTACCATTTCCTTTAGTTGAATCTAAATAAATTTTTTCAGCAATATCAGAAGCATTTTTACCAACTAAATCAAAATAATCAACAACATCACATGTAACATTATATTTTTCAAATTCTTCTTTAATATAATTGGCACAAGCATTGTGACCACCACCAGTTTTACAAGAAAAAACAACTATTTTCACTATTTATCACCCCAACTATTATTGTACATATTTTTTAAATATTTTTGATTAAATGTTCTATCTAAAAACTTTTCATATTGATTTCCTGGAGGAATACCATGTTCTACTTCTCTAGCTCTAACGAAAGCACTACAAGTAATTAAAATATCAAAACCAAGAAAGATAAGTAATCCAACCATTAGCTTTTTTCCAAAGTTATAATCGAATTTATCAATAAGCTTAATTAGATAAGGATAAATCAATTTAACCCAAACTATAGCCAAAATTCCCCAGAAAATAGAATAGGTAAAACAAATACGTCCATTAATATTTAAAAATTTAGAGGAATAATCCCAAGCGGAAAATCCTAACACTAATTCCATTCCCCAACTCATAATGTATTCTAAAACAGAACCACCAATAAAACCGATTAAAAATATTTTAAAATAATTATCGTTTTGATATTTAACAAGCAAAGCAGAAAGAAAGCAAGCAGAAAGTCCATAAGCAGCATTAAAAGGACCAATAACTAGAGCTGAATGATTCATGAATATACCATGTTTTAAAAATGAAAAAACTCCCTCAACAATCCAACCAACAAAACATCCGACAATAAAAATCCAAAATAAATAATAAATTTTTTTTATAAACTCTTTTCTCATAAACATCACCAGTAGTATATCATATTTTATCTTGAAAAGAAAGGTGTCACACCAACCGAAACAACTTGGCAAATTAATTAGCAAGAGTTATAATAGGAAAAATTAAGAAAAGAGGAAAATAATGACAAAATATGAATTATTAATATTTGACTTAGATGATACTTTAATTGACAATGATGAAAACGTACGATATGCATTCCAAAAGATGACGGAATTATTAGGATATTCATATAGCGATGAATTATTTAAGTCTTGGCAAAAATTTGATAAGCAATTTTGGTTGGATTTTTATAATGAAAAGATTGAAGTCCCTTATAAAAAAGATGATCAAAGATTCGTACCATTCATCCAAAGCCTTAGATACAATCAATTTTTTAGTCCAAATCTTTCTATGGAACAAGCACTAGAAATAAACCCTAAGTTCATTGATTGGTTAAAAGAAACTGTAGTAGCTGAAGAGGGCTGTTTTGAAACACTAGAACATCTTCATCAAAAAGGATATCGTTTAGTGGTTGCAACCAATGGAGCAAATCAAGCAATCGAAGCAAAATTAACAAAAATTAATTGTAGACAATTTATTAATAATACATTTTCTGCCGATATGACGAAAGAATGTGTGACAAAGCCTAATCCAATATATTTTGATGAACTATTAGACTACTTAAATTATCATGATAGAAATAAAATATTATTAATTGGTGATTCCCTACATTCTGAAGTACAGGGAGGAATTAACGCAGGAATTGATACATGCTGGTATAATAGAAATCAAAACATGACTCCGTCTGATTGCACCCCAACGATGGAAATATATAAACTAAAAGAATTAACAAAAAAATTATAAGGAGTACCAATGAAAGTAATTAGTTTAACGGAACCTTTTGCCACTTTAATTAAAGAGCATAAAAAGCAAATAGAAACTAGAAGTTGGAAAACTTCATATAGAGGACAATTATATATTCATGCGAGTAATACAAGAATTCCAAAAGAGTGGAAAGAAAATAAAGAATTGATGAATCTTGTAAAAGAAGAATTATCTTTTGGCAAAATCATTTGTAAGTGTAATTTGGTCGATTGTATTGAGATGACAGAAGATTGGATTGATAAAATAAAAAAAGAAAAACCAGAAGAATACATGTGTGGCATCTATGAAAAAGGTCGTTACGCATGGATATTAGAAGATATAGAAGTATTATCTAAACCAATTGAAGTAAAAGGCCATTTAGGAATTTGGAATTATAAATAAAGACTTAAAAAAAATCAAGATTTGTGATAAAATAAACTCTTGGAAGGCGTGATAATATGAAAAACAACATAGTGGAATTTAGACAAGATCCAATGATTGAAATTGATAAACTCGATCAATTAGGAGATAAAATTTTATATTTAAATGAAACAGGAATGGATGAATTAAAAAGTTATTCTAGAATAATTTTAGATTTTCCTATACCAGAAGAGTTTAATAAACAGTTTCCAAATGCTAATGAAGAAAATACATTTTTCCTAAAATCAACAGCAGGTATAGATGACGAAGGAAGAGAATTTCCAGAAACATACTTTGTTATAGAAAACACTAAAAATGAAGATTTTCCATATAAGATATTAGGTTTATATTCATTTGGAAATTGCTATATATCTCCACAAGTAGGAGAAGAAATTTATTTAAAAATGGTAAAAGGAAAAATGATGATAAGAGGAGAACATATAGGCAAGTAATAACTTGCTTTTTATGTATAGAAATTTTATGAACAACATAGTAGAAACGTTTTTAAACGAAAAAGGATACAGAGAAAGAAAAGATATTCTAGGAATAATTTTATATGGCAGTTCTATATATCATACTGCAACACATTTTTCAGACATAGATTTGTTGATAATAACAGAAAATGATAAAAATTATAAAGGATTAACATATATAGAAAATCAAAAAATAGAATATTTTGAAAGAAATATATATGATATTTTACAAAAGATAGAAACACTAGATGAAAGTTTAGATCGCTCTTTAATTTCTATTTTTACAAACGGAAAGACTCTTTTCAGTAAATATAATACTGTAGAAAATATAACAGAAGATATTTTATGTCATGATGAAAATGTAATAAAGAAAAAAAGAACTACTCATTCTGCAAAATTTACAGAGTTTTATAACTTATTACAAAAAACTTCTAAAGATTCTCCATTATTTAACTATTTTTATTACAATTTATTAGAAGAAATTAGAAAAGAATATCATAGAGAAAAAGGCTTTTCAAAATTGCCAGCTACAAAGATTTTAGAATTATATTCAAATGAAGAGTATGCTACCAAGTATTATTGCGTAATATTACCATCACGAGAATTTAGAAATATTTATTTAACGCTATTAACTGATGGATATGAAGAAGAAACTTTTACCTCTTTATTATCAACTCTCTCACCTAAAGAAAACCAAAGAACCACTTCCTATCAGAAAAGTAGAGGAGAAATTAAGTATCAAAGTACAGTTGTAAATACTTCACTAGATAAATATTTAGCTCATAAAGAAGAAGGAAAGAAAGATAGCGCTAGTATTTATTATTTGACGTTAGAAAAGATAAGAAGTCTTTATTGCAACATTCAAGGATTAGATAGTTGTGATATAATAGATAATGAATATGAAGAAGAATTTCAAATGAAGTTCCTGCAGTGTTTAACAACACCCAAAGAAGAACATATCAGAGAATTATTCCAATATGTAACAGAACCACTAAATATGAATTATAAAGAATATAAAGTGTATGAACTAACTAGTTAATAGAAAGGAATCAGAAATATGTTAACAGTAAATTGTCAAAGTAGTATAAAAATATCTGAAGAAAAAACAGTGTATTTTGATCCTTTAAAAGTAGAAGAAAATCATGATGCAGATTTAATTCTTATTACTCATTCTCACTGGGATCATTTCTCAACAGAAGATATTTTAAAAGTAAAGAAAGAACTCACCAAAGTTATTGGACCTAAGGATATTAAAAAGGATTTGTTAGAAATAGGATTTAAAGAAGAAAATATAATTATAATGCTTCCATATCAAGAATTAGCGATAGAAAACCTCATAATAAAAACTGTTCCAGCATATAACAAAGAAAAAGATTATCATCCAAAAGGAAATAATTGGCTAGGTTATTTATTAACAACAAATAATAAAACATATTACATAATGGGAGATACAGATGCTTTAGAAGAAAATGAAAATATAAAATGTGATGTATTATTTATTCCTATTGGTGGTACTTATACCATGGATGCAACAGAAGCAGCCATATTCACTAATAAATTAAATCCAAAAACAGTAGTACCAATTCACTATGGATTAGTTGTTGGAACAAAAGAAGATTTAAATACCTTTAAAGAAAATTTAAAAGAAGACATAAAAATAGAGGAAAAACTATTTATGTTATAAGTTACCTCTTTTTTTGTTTATATTGAAAAAAAACAGCAAATATGATAGAATCATAACCAATCAAGAGTAGTAGGTGATAATATGTTAGATTTAGAAAAAAATAAAAAAACAATTATGGAATTAATATTCTTTACAATAGTAGTTATTTTTCTCTTTATAAACATTTCTTATATTTGGACATTTATTAAATACATTATTACAATATTTATGCCTTTTATTATCGGAGCAATGATTGCCTTCGTCTTAAATGTATTATTAAATGTAGTAGAAAATAAATTATTTGCAAAACTTAACAAGAAAAGTTCTAAAACCTGGAAAAAACTAAAAAGACCAGTCTCATTAACAACAACGTTTATTATCATTATAGCCCTTCTAACTTTGGTTTCAGGTCTTGTAATTCCTCAATTAAAAAACACAGTAGAACTATTTACAGAAAATTTTGATTCTTATCAAAAACAAAGTATAGAAGTATTAGAAAAAATAGGGATAAAAGATAAAGAAGTTAAGAAAATTGATAAAGAGTTATCTAATTTAGAAAAAGAAGTAACTACATATTTTTCTGAAAATAAACAAGAAATTATGCAAACTACTGTAGGTATAGCAAGTACTGTAATAGGAACTATAACATCTTTAGGAATAGGAATTGTCTTTGCTATTTATGTCTTATTGAAAAAAGAAGATTTAAGTAGACAATTCAAAAAATTATCTAGAGCATATTTATCTGAAGATAAACAAAAGAAACTAGTAGAAATAAGTGAGTTATCCAATAAAACTTTTGGTAATTTTATAAGTGGTCAATTTTTAGAAGCTATCATTATTGGTATATTATGTTTTATAGGTATGATGATACTAAGAATACCATATGCTGCAACTATTTCTGTCTTAGTTGGCTTTACTGCCTTAATACCAGTTTTTGGAGCCTTTATTGGAACTATCGTTGGAGCATTTTTAATTTTGATGGTAGATCCAACCAAGGCGTTAATATTTGTCATTTTTATTCTAATATTACAACAATTAGAAGGAAACCTAATTTATCCCAAAGTAGTAGGAACTTCAGTTGGACTTCCTGGATTATGGGTCTTAGTAGCAGTAACTGTAGGAGCCAGTATAGGAGGAATCTCAGGAATGTTACTAAGTGTACCAATTTGTTCTATTATATATAGTATTGTAAGAACAAATGTAAACGATAAAATAGATAAAAAGAATACGGAAAAAATAAAAATAGAACAAAAGAAAAAGAGAGCTACTTAAAAGTTCTCTTTTTTCTTTAAATAATCTAAAAAAGCTCGACAACCCAACTCGATTTCTTGATAAGTAAGAGAAAAATTTCCTGTATACCAAGGATCAGCAATATCTTTTTTTAATGAAGTAAAATCCAAAATGCGATGTATTTTAAACTCATTATCATGGACAAATAAATTTCTCATCAAACGACAATTTAAAGAATCTGCACTAATAAAATAATCAAAGTTATGATAATCATCTTTTACTAATTGAATAGCTTTTCTAGGAGTATATGGAATATGATGTTTATTTAGTTCAAAAATTGTACCAGAATGAATAGAGTTTCCTAATTCTTCATCACTAGTTCCGCGGGACTCTACACAAATCTGCGAATTTAAATTTTCTTTTTCTATCATATCTTTAAAAACAAATTCAGCCATAGGACTTCTACATATATTACCAAGGCAGACAAAACATACTTTAATCAATATTATCATCCTTTCACAAACAGAATATCATATATTTTTAAAACAAGAAAGAAACTTATGTTATAATTAATATGGGAAGATATTAAAATAAGAGAGAGGCTAAATATATGAAAAATATTGAATTTGTAAAAGGAATACTAATAACACCAGATGGACAAAAACATCCATTTGGAAAGCAGAGTTATGAATCAGTAAAAAATCTAAAAAAAGAAAACTATCATGATTCAGCATTTAATGATGAAATATTACCACAATCATGGTTTCAAAAATTACAGGAAGAGTTAGGATTTGAATATACAACTGATACTATTCATCGACAATTAATGACCATGGCTGCAAAAGGAATAATAGTTATGTTGAATGGAAGTAATCCCAACCAATATGGAGAATATAATGTCTACTGTATTCATACACCTAAAAAGTTATCTTCAGCCCAAAAAGAAGTATTAGAAAACGATTATCTTTCTTTTAAAGAAGTAATAGAAAGAAAAAATGCCTATTTTGAAGCAGATGGCTTTGATGAAAATGAAAACTATATTTGGAATGACTTTGTCTATAATTTAGATGAGTTTTATGATAGAATGAATTTAAATAGAGAAGAATACAAAGGGAAAGGAAGATAGAAAAAGAAGATATGAAAGACAGTTATCAAAAAGATATAAAAACAATTATCAAGGAACTAAACAGCAATGAAAAAACAGGTTTAACTACTGTTGAAGTAAAAAAAAGACAAGAACAATATGGATTTAATGAATTAAAACAAAAACCTAAAAAGACAATTATGAAGATGATTATTGAACAACTAACAGACAAGATGATTATAATTCTCTTAATTGCTTCATTATTATCTTTTGTGCTAGGAGAAACCCTAGAAGGAGTAGTTATCTTATTTATTATTGCGATTAATATAATAATTAGTGTAATACAAGAAAAAAAAGCGAGTGACGCTTTAGAAGCTTTAAAAAATATGAACGCTCCTTATACTATAGTATTAAGAAATGGAAAAAAAGAAAAAGTATTAGCAAAAGATTTGGTTCCTGGAGACATTGTTTATTTAGAAGCAGGAAATATTATTCCAGCAGACATTAGATGGCTAGAAGAACATGATATTTTAGTTGATGAGTCGGCTTTAACAGGAGAAAGTGTTACAGTAGAAAAAGATAAAGATTATATTAGTGAAAAAGAAGAACCATTAGGTGAAAGAAAAAATATGGGATTTTCTTCTACAATTATAAATAATGGTACTGGCATTGGAATCGTAACTAATATTGGAATGGCAACAGAGATTGGAACAATCGCTAAATTATTAGATAGTGAAGATAATTTAGAAACTCCATTAAAACAAAAATTAAACAAAATTGGAAAAGTATTAAGTATTTTAGGAATCATTATTAGTATCTTAATTTTTATTATAGGAATTATTCACGGTCAAAATTTAATTAGCATATTAATGATTGCAGTATCACTTGCCATATCAGTAATACCGGAAGGACTACCAGCAACAGTAACAGTGGTAATGGCTATTGGTGTCCAAAGAATGGCTGAAAAAAGAGCACTGGTAAAACAGCTTCCAGCTGTAGAAACTTTAGGTAGTGCTACTGTAATTTGTACGGATAAAACAGGAACATTAACCGAAAATAAAATGACGGTAACAGAATATTATACAGCTGATAATCTATTAGGTTCAGGAGAAAATAACTTAACAGATCTATTAGCTTATTGTGGTATATTATGTAATAATGCTAGTATTATAAAAGGCGAAATCCAAGGTGATCCAACAGAAGGAGCTTTATTACAATTTGCCGAAAAAAACAAATATAATATCGAAAAAATAATAAAAGAAAATAAAAAAGATTATGAAAAACCTTTTGATTCAGATAGAAAATTAATGACTGTAATATGCAAAGATGAAAAGGGTAAGAAAACAGCATATATTAAAGGAGCACCAGAAGAACTAATAAAAAAATGTAGCTATGCACTTATTGATGGAAAAAAGAAAAAAATAACAGACAAAGATAAAGAAATAATTAGTACAAAATGTGACTATCTTGCTGATAATGCATTAAGAAGTTTAGGATTTGCCTATAAAACTACTAAATTATCAGAAAAAGAAGTAGAAGATGATTTAATATTCTTAGGAATTACTGGAATGATTGATCCACCAAGAAAAGAAGTAATGGCATCTATTAAAAGCTGTCATGAAGCCGGTGTAAGAGTAATAATGATTACTGGTGATCACAAAAAAACAGCAGTAGCAATTGCTAAACAATTAGGAATTTATAATGATTCAGATTTGGCTGTAAACGTAGAAGAATTTCATGAAATGACACGAGAAGAATTACACAAGAAATTACCAAAAATCAGTGTTTTCTCTAGAGTCAGTCCAAAAGATAAATTAGATATTGTAAATGCTTTACAAGAACAACAAGAAATTGTAGGTATGACAGGAGATGGAGTAAATGATGCTCCAGCATTAAATACTGCTGATATCGGTATTGCTATGGGGAAAAACGGAACAGATGTTGCAAAAGATGCTGCTGATATGTTACTTTTAGATGATAATTTTAAAACAATTGAAGTAGCAATTAAAGAAGGAAGAAGAATTTATAGAAATATTCAAAAAGTAATCCAATTTTTATTAACAGGAAATATTGCTGAAGTATTAACAATTCTTCTAGCCATGGTATTTAATTTAAAAACACCAATACTTGCAGTACACATTTTATTTGTAAACTTGATTACAGATACTTTACCAGCATTAGCATTAGGAGTAGATCCTGCTAATAAAAATACTATGAAACATCCACCAACTAAAAAAGGTACATTATTTGAAAAAGGAATGATTTTCAATATTGCATATTATGGTGCATTATTAACATTACTTTCATTTACAGCATATTTTGTAGGACTACAAGAAAGCTATGAAACTGCAATTACTATGACATTCATTACCTTATGTTTATCACAAATTGTTCATGCTATGAATCAACATTCTAATACAATATCTTTCTTTTCAAAAGAACAGCCAAAAAACAAAATACTATTTTTAGCAATGCTAGCATCAGTTTTAATATTAATGACAATTATCTTTGTACCAGCACTAAGTAAGTTCTTCTCAATCGTACCATTAAGTAGTACTCAATGGCTAATAGCGATAGGATTATCTTTCATGCCGTTAATGGTTTCAGAGATTATTAAATTATTTGCTCCAAAAGAAGAAAAATAAAGGAGTAAACATATGAAAAAATTAGTAAATACAGCATTTATCTATGCAATAATCGCAATGCTTTGCGGAGTAGTATATAGAGAAGGAAGTAAATTTCTAGAACTAACAGAGCCAACCACGTGGAGCCTAACACATACTCATTTCTTTGTACTAGGAATGTTTTTCTTCCTACTTGTATTGTTATTAGAAAAGAACTTTCATTTAACAAAAGATAAAAAGTTCAAGATATTCTATATTACTTATAATATAGGATTAATAATAACAGGAATTATGCTATGGATAAGAGGAATCTTTGATATTACAAAGAATGCGACTATTACATATGATAAGATGATTAGTGGTATTAGCGGTATAGGACACATGCTATTAGGAATAGGAATAATAATATTTTTTATCATCTTAAAAAATGCTACAAAAGAAAAAAGATAGGAAACTATCTTTTTTTATTAGCCAAATTGACTAAATATTAAAAATATGATACAATATGGCCCGTAAATTGGGGGGTATAATATGAATACATTAACAGAAGTAATTAATAAAGGTGTGCCAGTAGAAACTCCTATTACTTTAAGTACTAATGACATATTAAAAATTTGTGAAAATAAAAGTAGATTAGAAAGTATCATAAAAAGAAACTTTGAAAAATATATGGAATTTTTAAAGACTAAAACACCAACAGAAGATATCGAAATATTTAATACATTAGGAATCATAACCGATAAAAATTCTTTAGAAAAAAAGTTTTGTTTTGCTCCTTCGGGATTTGCGGCATCTATTTTTGTTAACTTAAATGTAGATAATGTTTGTAGAACTCAGGAAATAGAAGCACCTATAATGAGTTTTACTCAAGAAGAACTAGAAAAATATATCCAAGAAAAAGCTAACCCTAGATTAGAAAAACTTGCTCAAGTGCGAAGCGAAAAAGAATTACGAAAAGAGTTTCCTGCAATACATATAAAGTATAAAGAACAGGACAGATTAGTAAGGCAAATTGCTCAAAGTTTAAAAACATTGAAGAAAAGCAAGACTTCAATATTAACAAAATTAGAAGTAAATAAACAATTAATAGATTCTCTAAACATATTAGGTATTAAAAATGAAGAGGAATTACAAAAAAGTGGTGGCATATTATCGATAGAAAACTTTTGCACACGATATAGAACATGTCTACAAGGACTAGTAGATAATACCGAAGAGATTATCAACTACATAGTTACTCATCCTATAAATTTAAATCAGCTATCTCAAGAAGACAGTGAAAAACTATCTTTATATGTTGCTAATCAATTTTTAAGAACTTGCGAAATGGTAGAAGAAAAAGATAAACAACGTTACTTATATTTAATAACTACATACTTTAACGAAAATAGTAAAAGAAAAACAGATGATAAAACTTCTATTGTAATTGGCAAAGTAGAAAATGATGCTATAGGATTAAAAACTAAAGGACACATAATAACGCCAAAACAAGTATATGAAAGATATAAAAAACTTGTTATAGAAAATCCAGAATTACATGTTGTAGATTTTGATACTATCGATTTTTCTGGAATGAGTTTACAACAAGTAGAAGAGTTCATGATAGAATATATGAAAGACTTAAAAGCAAATTGGGAAATCATTCCAAACAGTCAAATGAAAGATAAATTGCCAACATATGCTCCAAAAACACCATCAAATCTAAGTGAAGAAGAAAAAGAAAGAAGACAACAAAAACTATTAGATTTATATATAGACAAAAAAGAGTTTTACGACTCTACTGATTCATTCTTTAGAATTGTAGGGAAAAATACTTTCGAAGGCTATGTAGGACATATATATACCAATGGAACAGTTGTATTAGATAAGTTTTTTGAAAACCAAGAAACTGGTAGAGTAGCAAATGGTGAAGCAATCTATGTTATGAATATCAGTGATTTCTATCGCCTTTCAAATTTACCAAAACAAGAATTAATTTACAATCCAAACTGCAAAAGAATTTATCATAGTGGAGATTGGAAAGAGCGTGTTAAAGAAAAAATAGAGGGGACTACTGCAACTAAAACAGCAGAAGAATTAAAATGTTTAATTAAATCAGGTAAAGTTGGAGAATAATAATTCAATACCAAATAAGTATTGAATTTTTTATACCTATAATTAGCACTCTATATTGACAAGTGCTAAAAAATGAGTATAATGAACAATGAAGGGGTGATAATATGTATAATAATTATAATGAACAACAAGAAGAAAATGTTCTTGAAAAATATGGCCGTAACATCACTGAAGATGCTAAAAAAGGAAAAATTGATCCAGTTATTGGACGTGATGAAGAAATTCGTAGTATCACCAGAGTATTATCAAGGAAAACAAAAAATAATCCAGTTCTAATTGGTGAACCTGGTGTAGGAAAAACTGCTATTGTTGAAGGACTAGCTTTAAGGATTATTAAGGGCGATGTTCCATCAAGCTTAAAAGATAAAACTGTTTGGGAATTGGATATGGCATCTTTAGTAGCTGGTGCTAAATATCGTGGTGAATTTGAAGAAAGATTAAAAAATGTCCTAAACGAGATTAAAAAAAGTGAAGGCGACATTATTATGTTTATTGATGAAATTCACATGATTGTAGGTACTGGTAGAACAGAAGGCGCAATGGATACTTCAAATATCTTAAAACCAATGCTTGCTCGTGGTGAGATTCATGTAATTGGAGCAACAACACTAAATGAATATAGACAATATATTGAAAAAGATGGAGCTCTAGAAAGACGGTTCCAAAAAATAAAAGTAGAAGAACCAAATGTTGAAGACACAATTACAATTCTTCGTGGATTAAAAGAACGTTTTGAAATTCATCATGGTGTAACTATTCAAGATAAAGCATTAATAGCAGCAGCCACACTATCTAATAGATATATTACAGATAGATACTTACCAGATAAAGCAATCGATCTAGTTGATGAAGCTTGTGCAACAATCCGAGTACAAATGGATTCTGTTCCTTTTGAATTAGATAACTTAACTCATAGAATTATGCGTTTAGAAATTGAGCGCCAAGCTATAAAAAAGGAAAAAGATGAAATTTCCAAAAAACGTAGAGAAGATATTGATAAAAACCTAATCACAATGAAACAAAAAGAACAAGAATTAACAGAAGCTTGGAATAAAGAAAAGAACTTAAACGAAAATATTAAGAAAAAGAAAAAAGAAATTGAAGAAGCAAGATTTAAACTAGAACAAGCTGAAAATAAATATGATTTAGAGCAAGCTGCTATTCTAAGACATGGAACAATTCCAAAATTAGAAAAGGAGTTAGAAGATTTAAATAATACTGAAAAAAATAAAATATTAAGTGATACTGTAACAGAAGATGATATAGCTAAAATTATAGCTAAATGGACAAATATTCCTGTTGCTAAATTAGTAAGTAGTGAAAAAGAAAAGTTACTATTATTAGAAGATAATATGAAAAAACGTGTTATGGGTCAAGATGAAGCACTAGAACTAGTAAGTGATGCAGTAATTAAATCAAGAAGTGGTATCAAAGATCCAAATAGACCAATCGCATCATTTATGTTTTTAGGACCTACTGGAGTAGGTAAAACAGAAGTGGCTAGAACTCTTGCCTATGAATTATTTGATGATGAACGTCACATGGTAAGAATTGACATGAGCGAATATATGGAAAAATTCTCTGTTTCACGATTAATTGGTTCTCCTCCAGGATATGTAGGATATGAAGAAGGAGGACAATTAACCGAAGCAGTAAGACGTAATCCATATAGTATTGTTCTATTCGATGAAGTAGAAAAGGCACATCCTGAAGTATTAAACTTATTACTTCAAATATTAGATGATGGACGAGTAACTGATTCTAATGGTAGAACAGTTGATTTTAAAAATACTATCATCATCATGACATCTAACTTAGGTAGTGAACATATTTTAGATGGTAATACGAATTTAGTAATGCAAGAAGTAAGAGAACATTTTAGACCAGAATTTATTAACCGTATTGATGAAATAATTGTCTTCAATCCATTATCAAAAGAAGCTATTGGTAATATTTTAGATAAAATTATTAAAGAAATTGAAAATAGACTAAAAGACATTAATATCAAAATTAATGTAACCGAAAGAGCTAAAGAACAATTAATTAATGATGGCTATGACATTAATTATGGAGCAAGGCCATTAAAAAGATTAGTCTCAAGAACAATAGAAACAATGCTTTCTAAAAAGATAATAGCTGGACAAATAAAACCAAATGATACGGTAATAATAGACTATGAAGATGATAATTATATGATAAAAGAGTAATTTATTTACTCTTTTTCTATTATATAAAAGAAAATCATGGCAAATATGATATAATAAATATATACAATCAAGAAATGAGGGTTAGGTATGGATAAAAAAATAAATGGTTTAGAAGTAAGTAATATTTTATATGCAGAGTTAAACAAGTATTTATTAAAAAAACAAGCAATACCTAGAGTAGTTGATTTGTCAATTGGCCATGATTTTGGTGGAGAAATGTATGCCAAAATGAAAGAAAAAAACATTACAAGTAAAACAATGATTGATTTTATTAGTGTTCATTTTGATGAGATGACTAAAGAAGAATTAGAACAGTATATTATCAACATCAATAATGATAATACAATAAGTGGACTGATGATTCAGCTCCCATTACCAAAGCATTTACAAGCAGAAGAACGTAGACTATTAGATTTAATTAATCCAATTAAAGATGTAGATGGGCTAACTTCTTTATCAGCTGGAAGGTTATCAACAGGAGATCACACTTTGATACCATGCACACCAAGAGGTATAGAAATGTTATTAAAGGCTTATGATATAGATTTAGAAGGAAAAAAAGTCGCAATTATTAATCGCAGTAATATTGTAGGAAAACCTTTAGCAGAATTAATGCTTCAAAATAATGCAACTCCAATCATTTGTCATTCAAAGACCAATAATCTAGCAAGTATTACTAGAACTTGTGATATTGTCGTTGCTGCTCTAAATAAACAAGAACATATAAATAGTGAATTTATTAAAGAGGGTGCCATAGTGATTGATGTTGGAGTTCATAAAAATGAAGCTGGAAAAACAGTAGGAGATGTCGCATTTGACGATGTTTATGACAAAGTGTCTTTAATTACTCCCTCAACAGGTGCAGTAGGTCCAATGACGATTTGTATGTTAGCTTATAATTCTGCCAAAAGTATTTATGGTGAAGAAGTAGAAGAGGTATTAAAGCAAGGAATAGCAAAAGCAAAACAAAGAATAAAGACATATAATATGTAAAATAAAAAAAGAAACGTAATTCTTATCATAGAATTGCGTTTCTTTCATGATATAATAAGAAAAAAAGGAGGAGTTATGAAAACATTTATTAGAGGAATTCTTACTACAGTATTAGTATTTTCATTCACTTTGATACCTACAATAATATACGCAGAGAAAACAATAAATAATGATTTAATTGGAGAGTATTTTAAAGAAGAGATTACAAGTCAAATAACAGAAACCATGATAGATAACCTAGATGGTCTATCAACAGAAGAATATAATAAAGTAAAAAATGATATAGAAAACAACAAAGAAATTAATGCTTTTATAGAAAAATATAGTAATCGTATCCTAGAGGATTTATCAAAAGAAAAGGTAGACGATGTTAATTTAGAAGAAGATATTAAAAATTTATTACATGGTAACAAAGAATTAATAGAACAAGCGGTTGGAGAAAAAGTTACAGATGAAGAGTTAGATCAAGCTTTAGATACTGTTTTTACAGGTGAAGATGCAGAATATTCTTATCAAGAAATAATAAAAGAAGTACGAAATGAATTACCAGCTGATGCACAAGCTATGGTAGATGGCTATAACACCCTTACATCACAACAATTTGTTATTGTATCAATAATCATATCGGTAATTGCTATTGTAATAATCGCATTGTTGAAAAAACCATACTATAAATGGATAGTGAATGTAGGAATAGCAGGAATTATCTCAGCACTATTTATAGCGTTAATAGGAGGCAGTATTTCCCTTCTTGTAAGTGTTGTAATTAATTCTATAAACCAAACTATAAAAGTAAGTGCAACACCAATGTTAATAACAGCAGGAATTATGTTAGTAGTTAGTATTGGATTAATAGTTATAAACAACATTTTAGATAAAAAAATGGAGGATGATCATGTTATATCCTAGATTTTTAGAAAAAAATGATATTATTGGTATTACAGCTCCATCACAAGGAGTTGGTGATCACTTAGAATCCTTTAAAAAATCTATAAAAACTTTAGAAGAATATGGATATAAAATTAAAGAAACTGCAAGTGTCAGAAATAAAGGTATGGTATCAACAACGGGAGAAAAAAGAAGCCAAGAACTAGATGAAGTAATTACAGATAAGAATGTAAAGATGATTATTTGTGCTAGTGGAGGAGATTTCTTATTAGAAATGTTACCCACTATTAATTGGAAAAATATTAAACAAAACCCTAAATGGATAATGGGATATTCTGATCCAACAGCATTGCTATATATCACAACAACTAAATTAGATATTGCAACTATATATGGATGTAATGCTGGTAGTTTTGATCAAACAAATCTGCATGAATGTTTAAAAAATAATTTGAAAATACTATCTGGAAATATTCTTACACAAAAAAGCTTTGATTTATATCAAAAAGGTTGGTTGGAAGAGTCTGACGGTTATAATTTAACAGAACCAGTATATTGGGAAGATTTAAATGGAGAAGTAAATATACAAGGAAGAATAATTGGAGGTTGCCTCGATTGTTTAAAAGATATAATTGGAACACCTTATGATTATACAAAAAAATTTATTGAAAAATATAAAGATGATGGATTTATTTGGTATTTTGATGTCTGCGAATTATCAGTGGAAGAATTTTATCGTACTTTATTTCAAATGAAAGAGGCAGGATGGTTTGAATATATAAAAGGTGTAGTTGTGGGAAGAGTAGCAGTACCAAGATGTTTTTATAAGGATTTTTCTTACCAAGATGCCTTAAAAAAAATATTCCCTAATATCCCCTTAATATTTAATGCCGATATCGGACATGTCCCACCAAAAATGACTATAATTAATGGAAGTATTGCTAAAGTGACTTGCAAAGAGGGAAAAGGTGCAATCTCTCAGACTTTATGATATAATAAGAAAGAAAAAGAAAAGAGGAGTAGTTTATGTCAGAAGAAGAATTAGAAAAAACAGGAATCCTAAAGGATTTATTGAATAAAGAAGATGAAGAAGAAATGACTATCAATGAAATGATAGAAGAATTCTTAGAACAATTAGACTACTTAGATATGGACACAAAGAAAAAACAAAAATTAAAATCACTAGCAAAACAAATACAAGAAGAAAAAGAAGAAAAAGCAAAAGAATTTTTATTTGATGAATTAAAAAAGGTAGCTAACGAAGAGTAGCTATCTTTTTTATAATATTTCAATCATTGTTTTAACTAGTTGACTAGATTTATATGCAGCAATCACTTCAAAATCTTCTTGGCCATCAGAAAAATCAGAAATAGTTCGAACAGCCAAGAAAGGTATACGATTTAATTTACAAATATGTCCAATCGAGGCACTTTCCATATCAACTGCATAAGCTCCAGTTGCTGTATAAATGCGATCACGCATATTAGCATCAGTAACAAAACAATCACCACTAGCAATAGGAGCAATATAATAGTTTTTAACTTCAATCTTTGCTAAAGCTTCTTCAGCAACATGAATTAATTTAGTGGAAGCAGTTACTTTACCTTGCTCAGGAACACTATATTCCATAACTCTAGTAGGTTGAAAATCATGATAAGTAACATAATTACTAAGAATAACATCCATTATTTTAACTTTGCTAAGTAAGCTTCCAGCACAACCAGAGTTGATAATTAAGTCAACATGAAAATGATCAATTAAATATTGAGTCATAGCACCACTATTGACTTTACCAATACCAGAACGACATACTACTAACTGTTTTCCTTTATACTCACCTAAATAAATATTCCAAATAGAATCTTCTTCCTCTTTTAATTGAAAAGTTTCAATAAATTTTTCTACTTCTTCATCAAATGCACCAATAATTCCAATAATCATAAAATTACTCCTCTCAAAGTGTAAATAATATGTCTAGTATAACATAGATTTAGATATATAACTTCAAAATTAAATAAAAAAATGATATAATTATAACCCATAAGGGAGGGATAGCATGGAATATTTTGATAATTTTTGTAAGTATTTAAGTGAATTGACAACTATTGATAAAACCTATATTTCACTAGTTTTATCTACTACTATTGTAATAATATTATTTAGTTTTTTCAAACGAATCGGTAGAAAAACTATCAAGAAGAAAATAGAGGGAAGAAAAGAATATTTAATTAATCAAGCAATGCAAATTATTTTAAATGTTGCGGAAGTAATTTTCTTATTATTTATATGGGGAGATTATATTCAAAACTTAATGACATTAATTAGTGTTACTTCAGCTGCAATGACCATTGCTTTACGTGAAATAATATTAAACTTTTTCTGTGGTATTTATATAAAAGTAAAAAAACCTTTTCAAGTAGAAGACAGAATAGAAGTAAAAGATATAAAAGGAGATGTAATGAATATTTCTTCTTTAAACTTTGAAGTACTAGAAATATCTAATAAAGAAGAACATGGTCAATCTACCGGAGTTATTGTAACATTTCCTAATTCCATAGTTTGTTCTGAACCAGTAAGAAATCTAAATAAAGGTTTTAAATATGTTTGGGATGAATTAACTGTAAAAGTACCAATTGACTGTGATTTAGCAAAAAATAAACAGGAATTATATAAAATAGTAAATAATATTGAAATAATTAGAAATATCCCCAAAAAGATGAAATCACAAATAAATGATATCAATACAACAAATAGAGTTTATTTTAATAAATATGACCCTACTATCTATACAAAAATTGTCGACGATCATATTGAATTAACTATTCGTTATCTAATGCATCCCAAAAAAGGACGATTTGTTGAGAGTGTAATTTGGAACAAGATATTAGAGGCCTACAAGGAAGGTAATATTGACTTATTTCCAGCTATAACAAAAGAAAGCTAAAAAGAGCTTTCTTTTTCTTTAAATATTTTTCTATTATTTAATAAACGTTCATCGTTAGGTAAATAAGTCAAAGCAATATCTACGAAATAAATAGCTTGAGAATATCTTTGTAAATGATAAGCACTAATAGATAATAAATCATAAATAGTACTATCCCAACTAAAAGGTTCATTGATATAAGTTTTTTCATGAGATTTAATCTCTAAAGCTTTAAAACATAAATCTTCAACACTTTTATAATTTTCTAATTCATACTCCATTAAAGCTTTTTCTACAAAGGCGTCTCTTAAATGAGGGGCTTCTTTTGCTGCTAAGTCGTACCAGCACCTAGCTTCATCATAATTTTTTAGATTTTTATAACATCGTCCAATAAATCTCATAGAGGCAGCACGTTCATCTTTCCAAATTGCTTTGGGCAGTGTTAAATGTTTTTTCAAAGTTTCAATAGATTTATCCCACATTTTATAATACATATACTCTCGACCCAAATAATGCATATTTCTATCATCATCAGGATTTTCAGCAACAGAAAGTTCTAAAAGAGGTAGATAACTACTTCTAGATTTAGAAAGATCTGGATAATGTTTTAAAACTACATCAGGACAGGTAACAACAACTTCCTCTCCTAAAGAGTAGGATAAAACTTCATGTACTGGATGAGTCCATTGATATCCATCTCTTTTGTGAATTTGATTTAAAAAGAAACTAACAATTGGCTGGTCATCATTATCTAAACTCCAATGATAAGTATATTGAAAACGAGTAGTGTTTGGATTCCAAGCATTTTCAATCTTTTCTCTCCAACCACTCTCAAACACCTCATCAAAATCCGTACAAACACAAATATCGCAATCTTTAGGAACTAAGTCTAAAGACTTGTTTCTAGCAACGTCAAACCGCCATGGAAAAATAACTTCTGAATAAACATGCACACCAGCTTCTTTTAATAAAGATACAGTATTATCTGTAGAACCAGTATCTAATACATATATATCATCAGCTTCCTTCATGGAATTGACCCATTTTTTCACAAATTTTTCTTCATTTTTAGAAATTGCATAGACACATACCTTCATAAATTCACCCTTTCTATTAACTATATGAAGGAAGTTCAAAAAAAATAAATAAAAGTTCTCGATTAGAGAACTTTTATTAATCTATGGTCCGGTTGGCCCGGTTTCTCCAGTAGGACCAGTCGGTCCAGTAGGCCCGGTAGGTCCAGTAGGTCCCTCAACACCACTAGCACCAGTAGGACCAGTCGGTCCA
The DNA here is from genome assembly GCA_022771205.1 of Mycoplasmatota bacterium. Lineage (GTDB taxonomy): Bacteria > Bacillota_I > Bacilli_A > RF39 > UBA660 > Faecimonas. Next base: position 215,356 of record JALFCF010000001.1, read on the forward strand.
GTAACACTAGGTCCAGTAGGTCCGGTTTCTCCAGTAGGACCAGTAGCACCACTAGCACCAGTAGGTCCAGTTGGCCCAGTAACACTAGGCCCAGTAGGTCCGGTTTCTCCAGTAGGACCAGTAGCACCACTAACACCGGTAGGTCCGGTTGGCCCAGTAACACTAGGTCCAGTAGGTCCGGTTTCTCCAGTAGGACCAGTAGCACCACTAACACCGGTAGGTCCGGTTGGCCCAGTAACACTAGGTCCAGTAGGTCCGGTTTCTCCAGTAGGACCAGTCGGTCCAGTAACGCTAGGTCCAGTTGGTCCGGTTTCTCCAGTAGGACCAGTCACACCACTAGCACCAGTCGGTCCAGTAGGTCCAGTTTCTCCAGTAGGCCCAGTAGTTCCAGTCGCACCTATAGGACCAGTAGGTCCGGTAGGACCCTGCGGGATGGTTAAGTTAAGGACGAAATTTGGACTTGTACCAGTAATACTAGCTGCAGCAGTACTTCCTGGTGCCCCTGTAGAAATTGTCCCTATGGTCAAGTTTGGTGAAGCACCGGTAGCTCCAGTTGGTCCAGTACTACCAGTTGGACCCATAGCTCCTGTTGGACCAGTAGGCCCAGTAGGACCTGGGATAATAGAAGTTGCTGCCCAGCTAGCGGTTGCAGCATCCCACATATAAACAGAGCCACCCACAACATAAGAATCTCCAGGGATTCCAGTTGGATGTGCCGCTATAAATGATGCAAAATCAGGATAATATCCTAAAGTTGTAAGTCCACTTCCAGCTGGTCCCGTAGCACCTGTAGGACCAGTAGGGCCAGTAGGACCAGTCGGTCCAGTGATACCGCCAGTAGCTCCAGTCGGTCCAGTAGGGAAAAGACAGAAGACTACTCTAGGACGATTTGGCTTTGGATGTTCTGGACAATCATCATGATGATTACAATTTGGGAACATATGTTTCCTCCTTTCATTAATAAGATATGTCAAATGTCAGAAAAAAGAGATAATAATTTACCTAAATACATATATATAAAACTGAGGTGAAGTATGAAAAACTATTATATAGTACAAAAAGGAGATACTTTATATGGCATTAGTAGACAATTCGGCATCCCAGTAGAAACTATTAAAAGAGAAAATAATTTAACAAACAATACAATCTCCGTAGGTCAAGAGTTAAAGATTCCAACAAGTATAGTAACATCCATTTATACAGTAGAAAAAGGAGATACCTTATATCAGATAGCTAAAAAATTTAATACTACAGTTGAAGAATTAATAGAATTAAACCAATTAAAAACAACTAATCTCTTTTTAGGTCAACAATTGAAAGTCCCAAGAGAGGGAAATGAAGAAGAATCCTACACAACCTATATTGTAAAAGGTGGAGATAGTCTTTATTCAATAGCAATGAAATATAACACCACAGTAGAAACTATAAAACAAGCAAACGGTTTGTCATCTAATCTTTTATCTATAGGTCAGATTCTAAAAATACCCACCAAGAATATTTCGATAAACTATAAAGAATATGAAGTGAAACCAGGAGACAGTCTTTATAGTATTGCGCAACTGTTTAATACTACGGTAGATGCCATCATGAAAACTAATAATTTACAAACAACGATATTATCTGTAGGACAAATTTTAAAGATACCAACCGAAGACTCTACAACAATCACAGGGAAAGAGTGTTTTGGAGAAGGATATGTAGAACCAAAATATGAAACTTACACAGTAAAAAAAGGTGATAATTTATATGATATTGCCAGGCGCTACAATACATCTGTAATAACACTTATGGATTTAAATAATCTAACTTCTACCAGCCTACAAATAGGTCAAGTATTGAAAGTGAGGGAATTATAATGAATTTAGTAAGTTATGAAGAGTTTAAAAAAACTGACAGTTACCAGACTTTTATTAAAGAAAATCCATCTACTGGCACTCTAAAAGTCGAGGTTTTTACAGCTTATCAAGCAATACCGATATCAGATACAGATATCATAATAACTAAAGATATCGATAATCAAAAAGTACTATTTTTTGTTGGTAAAACAGATTCAAGCGGAGTGATTAGTAATATTAAATTACCATCTCCCGAAGAAGATAAAGATTATAAACCCGGATCTCCACCAAAATCTACAGTATATGATGTAACCGCCATTCATGAAGGATTTGAAAAAATTAAAAAGTATGATGTAGCAATTTATGGCAATACGGGAGTTATTCAATATATAAAAATGATTCCTGAAGTAACCATGGAAGGAGAATCATGATATGTTAACAAGAACACCAACCGTACCAAAGGAAATAACGGTACATTTAGGAGCACCAGATAGTGCAGCGAAAAATATTACAGTCTCTTTTCCAGAATATATTAAAAATGTGGCATCAAATGAAATCTATCCTTCCTGGCCAACTGATGCTATAAAAGCAAATGTTTTGGCCCAAATATCTTATGCATTAAACAGAGTTTATAATGAGTGGTATCCATCGCAAGGCTATAATTTTGATATCACATCAATACCAGCATATGATCAAACATTTAAAGAAGATTCTCAATTTTTCGAAACCATTTCTCAAATAGTAGATGATATTTTTAATAATTATATTGTTAAGGAAAATCAAGTACAACCGCTATTTGCTACTTACTGTGATGGAGTAAATACAACTTGCGAGGGATTATCGCAGTGGGGAAGTGTGAATCTAGCAAAGCAAGGACTATCACCGACAGAAATATTAAAAAAATATTATGGAAATAATATTGAAATCGTATATAATGCTCCAGTGACACCTAATATCCCTTCATATCCAGGTTTTCCATTTCGCTTAGGCTCTGCTGGAAACTACATCAGACAACTAAAAATACAATTAAATAGAATCAGTAATAATTATCCAGCCATTCCTAAAATAGAAGAAGAAAATATCTTTTTTACAACAGATATGGAAGAAAGTGTAAAAAAATTCCAAGAAATATTTGATTTACCAATTACGGGTGAAGTAGATAAAGGGACTTGGTATGAAGTAAAGTATTTATATAATGCAGTAAAAAAAGTTGCTGATTTAACAGGTGAAGGAATAAATATAGAAGAAGTAGAGTTTCCGTATGGAGATACTCTAGAATTAGGAGAAAGCGGTCCATATATCCGAGCTTTAAATTACCTTTTAAATTTCATGTCTTATTTTAATACTAATATTCCTAAATTGAATTTAACCGGAGAAAATTTTACAGAAGATACAAAAGAAATGGTAATGTCATTTCAAATAGCGTATGAAAAAGAAGCAACTGGTATTGTAAATAGGGAAACATGGAATGATCTAGTAACTGCATATAACCAAATAAAAGTAGAAATTCCATCAGAATATCTATATTATGAAGATAAACTTTATCCTGGGATTTTTTTATCTAAAGGAATGACAGGAGATGATATAGAAAATCTTCAGAAATTTTTATATAACATATGTGACAAAACTCATCAAATACCCGGGGTAAGAATAAATTCTACATTTGATGACTTGACAGAAGAATCAATTAAATTTATTCAAAAAAAATATAATTTACCAGTAAATGGTATTGTAGGTCCAGCAACATGGAATAAAATAATATCATGGTCTGAAAGTTTAAAGTAATTGTAAACTAAAGATTAACACTAAAAATGACAACTAAAATAAAAATCAATACAAAGATAGCAAAAAAATAAGAAAGCATGCTATAATAAAAATGTAGTAAAGAAAAGGGTTAGGTATGCGTCATAAAAATAAAAAAGAACAAATAAATAAAATTTTAAAAAAGAAAAAAGAATATCCAGTAATAGATTTGTATATTACGAACTATAATAATTCAAACTTTTATCTATCACTACTATATAATAATATGATTGATAAATTCAAGGTGTTATATGTTCCAATAGATGCCATCGATACAGATAAAATTGAAGAATATTTTTGCTATCAATTTATAAATGTGAAAAGCGTATCTTATATTATAGATCAAATAAAAAATGTACTTCCAAAATATGAACAAAAAGAGCTTCGAAATAAGAAAAATAAGAATATTGATAATTTTCAAATAGATTTAGAGATACATATAGAAAAGAAAATATATGATTTTCATATGACTAGATATTTACCAAAAGAATGGAAGTTTCTGTTTGAACCTATAGCGTTATTGTTTGAACATGTACCAAACATTATGGGAGAACTAGCTATAGAGATATTATCTGTTGTTATGAATACTAATGACTTAATAGAATATCAAAGAAGTTTAAACTGTGATTTATGGAAGAGCGACTTAATGGAATTTTTTCCTGTTTTAAAAGATGAAAAGAAAATAATGGAAGGAAATTTATCTTTCCTAGAAAAAGTAAATGGAAAGTATTACGCTATTATAGAAAATCATTTGTTAATTATTGAATATAATGATTCTTCAAAAATATTAAATATTTTTTGTGATAATAAAGACTTAGTCTACAGTAGTTATACGTATCAAGTATTAAAAGCAATAAAAGAAAACAATGAGAAACCATTTTTTAAAGTTAAAATAATAGAAGAAAATGAAAAATATAATTATTTATGTCTTGGTGTTGAAAAACAAAAATTACTAGTTATTAAGAATAATAAATTATCAACAATTTCACTTTCAAAAAAGAAAAAACAAGAAATTATAATACTAGAAGATAACACAAATACTTTACAAGAAAAATTAGATAAGGCCATGATGTGATGGCTTTTTCTAAAAAAAAAGTTAGCACTCTGTATTGACAACTGCTAATTATAGTGCTATATATAATCTATATAAAGGAGATGTTAAAATGAAGAAAAAAGCATTTAAATCAGAATCTAAAAGATTGTTAGATTTAATGATTAATTCTATTTATACAAATAAAGATATATTTTTAAGAGAGTTAATATCAAATGCTAGTGATGCAATTGATAAATTATATTATCGTTCTCTAACAGATAAGAAAATAAAAGTCAAAGAAGATAAGTTAGAAATAAAAATTGACTATGATAAGGAAAATAGAACTTTAGTAATTGAAGATAATGGTATTGGTATGACCGAAGAGGAACTAGATAAAAACTTAGGTACTATTGCTGAATCTGGATCATTGAACTTCAAAGAAAATATGACAAAACAAGATAAAGTAGATATCATTGGACAATTTGGTGTTGGTTTTTATTCTGCATTTATGGTAAGTGATTGCATCGAAGTGGAAACAAAATCTGTAGATAGTGAAAAAGGATATAAATGGATTTCTACTGGTGCAGAAGGATATAGTATTGAAGAATGTGAGAAAAAAGAAAATGGAACTAAAATTTCTCTTCATATTAAACCGGATACGGAAGAAGAAAATTATAGTGAATATTTAGAAGAATATAATTTAAAAGAACTAATCAAAAAATATTCAGACTATATTCGTTATCCAATAAAAATGGAAGTAACAAAGCATGAGCTAAAAGATGAAGAAAAACATGAATATGAAGATAAAAAAGAAATAGAAACCGTTAACAGTATGGTTCCATTATGGAAAAAGAAAGAACAAGATGTAACAGAAGAAGAATATAATAATTTCTACATGGATAAATTTAATGATTTTGATAAACCATTAAAAGTAATTCAAACATCTGTAGAAGGAATGTGTTCTTATAATGGATTGTTATTTATTCCAAGTCATGCACCATACGATTATTATACAAAGGACTATGAAAAAGGTTTAAGTCTTTATGCAAGCGGTGTTCTAATTATGGATAAATGTAGTGACTTATTACCTGACTACTTTAGTTTTGTAAAAGGAATTGTTGATACTGAAGATTTATCACTAAACATTTCAAGAGAAATTTTACAAAAGTCAAAAAGTTTAGGTTTGATTGCTAAAAATATTGAATCTAAAATTAGAAAAGAACTAGAAACAATGTTAAAAGAAGATCGCGAAAAGTATGAAGAGTTCTTTAAGGCTTTTGGCGTTCAATTAAAATATGGAATCTACAATAACTTTGGAGCAGACAAAGATAAATTAAAAGACTTAATTATGTTCCATTCATCTAAAAAAGATAAATTGATTACTCTAAAAGAATATGTAGATAACATGCCTGAAGGACAAGAAAAAATCTATTATGCATCAGGAGCTTCTATTTCTAAGATTGACTCACTTCCACAGGTAGAACAAGTAAAAGAAAAAGATTATGATATCTTATATTTAACAGACTATGTAGATGAATTTGCCATAACAGCAATTGGAGAATATGAAGAAAAGAAATTTGCAAATGTTGAAAATGGTGATTTAGACCTTGAAACAGAAGAAGAAAAAGAGAAAACAAAAAAGGTAAATGAAGAAAATGAAGAACTATTAAAAGAAATGAAAGAAGAAATAGGAGAAGTAAAAGAAGTAAGATTTACCAATAAATTAAAAACTCATCCAGTTTGCCTAACAAGTGAAGGTGATGTTTCTATCGAAATGCAAAAAGTATTTGATGCTATGCCAAATGATATGGGAATTAAAGCTCAAACAGTACTTGAAATTAATGAAAAACATCCTATCGCTAATAAATTAAAGAATTTATATAAAGAAGACAAAGAAGAATTAAAAAAATATGCTAAGATTCTTTATAGCGAAGCTAAAATGATTGCTGGATTGCCAATTGATAATCCAACAGAAATTTCAAATTTAATTTGTGAAGTAATTTCTAAATAAAAAGACTGAAAGTACAGTCTTTTTTTTGCATTCATAAAAAAGATAACTAGTAAAAAAAGAAAGAAAATGATATACTAATAGTATCAGAATAAAGGGGAGAAATTTATGAAATTAGATGGAAAAGTAGCTATAATTACAGGTGGAGCTATGGGAAATGGCTTGGGCATCGTAAAAGTATTTCTAAAATATGGAGCAGATGTTGTTATTATCGATTATTCTGATAAATTACAACAAACCCTTCAAGAATTACAAAATCCAAAAGTAATGGGATATAATGCAGATATTAGAGATAAAAATATGTTAACAGCAATCGTAAATGATATTATTACTAAAAAAGGTAAAATTGATATTTTAGTAAATAATGCCGGTATTGCTAAACTAGAACCATTTGTTGAAATGAAAGATGACGTAAGAGATAAACATTTTGATATCAATATTAAAGGTACATGGAATATGACTCAAGTAGTAGTACCTCATATGATAAAAAGTAATTATGGAAAAATAGTCAACTTATCTAGTGTAACGGGACCAATGGTAGCAGATACAGGTGAAGTAGCTTATGCAACAACAAAAGCTGCAATATTAGGATTTACTAAAGGACTTGCTATGGAATTAGTAAAAAATAATATTAATGTAAATGCTATCATGCCAGGCTATATTATGACACCAATGGTTGAAGGAATTGCCAAAGACTCTAACGCAAGTAATCCACAAAGCGTAGTTGATGGAATAGCATCAGGTATTCCAATGGGACGTTTAGGAACAATAGAGGAATTAGGAGAATTAGCAGCCTTTCTAGCCAGTGATGAGTCTACATATATTACTGGTCAAGGTATTGTCATTGATGGTGCATCAACTTTACCAGAAACAAAAAGTGTAGGAGTATAAAGACATATAAATGTCTTTTTTATTCTAACAGATTATTTTGCTAAGAAATATTTATATCAATATAGTATAATTATTTGGAAATCTTATGGCATAAAATGATATAATATAGAAAACGAGGAGGAATTATGAAGAAAGTAACAATACCAAAATATACATTAGCAGAAGAATTGATTAATTCTATTTCTCATGGAATAGGAGTTTTATTAGGAATAATAGCTTTAGTGTTGACTGTTGTTTGTTCAGCAAGAAACCATAATACGATAGGAATTGTATCATCTTGTATTTATGGAAGTACTATGATTATTATGTATTTGGTTAGTTGCCTATATCATGCTTTAAGTCCTAAATTAAAGGCTAAAAAAGTATTTAGAGTATTAGACCATTGCGATATCTATTTATTTATTGCTGGATGTTATACTCCTTATTGTTTAAGTTTAATTGGTGGAAAAATGGGATGGATAATCTTTAGTATTATTTGGATAAGTGCCATAGTTGGAGTGTTATTAAACGCAATCGATTTAGAAAAATTTCAAGTTCCCTCAACAATTATGTATTTAATTATGGGCTGGATGATTATCTTTTCATATAATAGTATTTCGACTTTGTTACCAAAAGCAGGCCTAGTGTTATTGATATCAGGAGGTATAGCTTATACAATAGGTGCAATTCTTTATGCTATTGGCTCAAAGAAAAGGTATTTTCATTCTGTTTTCCACTTCTTTGTATTAGCAGGAACAACATTACAATTTTTTAGTATTTTACTTTATACAATTTAATGAGAAAACCCATCGTTTTCTCTTTTTTTCATAAAATAGTGATATAATACCAGTATAGATAGGAGGGATAATATGGCCTATATAGAGTTTAAAAATGTTAGTAAAATTTATGGAGAAAAAGAATCACTCGTAAAAGCATTAGATAATACTTCATTTTCTATTGAAAAAGGAGAATTAGTTGTAATATTGGGACCATCAGGAGCGGGAAAGACTACTGCATTAAATATTCTAGGAGGAATGGATAAAGCAACTTCAGGAACAGTAACTATTGATAATAAGGATATTACAAAATTTTCAAACAAGGAGCTAATTAAATATCGAAGAACAGATATTGGTTTTGTTTTTCAGTTTTATAATTTAGTACAAAATCTTACTGCTAAAGAAAATGTAGAATTAGCAACAGAAATATGTAAAAAGCACTTATCGCCAGTAAAAACATTAAAAGCAGTAGGATTAGAAAACAGATTAAATAATTTTCCATCTCAATTATCCGGTGGAGAGCAACAACGTGTTGCAATAGCTAGAGCAGTTGCTAAAAACCCTAAAATTCTACTAGCTGATGAACCAACAGGAGCTCTAGATGATGAAACAGGAAAACAGATTTTAAAAGTATTAGAGAACTTATCAAGAAAAGATAAAATGACCGTAATCATTATCACTCACAACAGTGCGATTGCTCCAATTGCAGACAAAATTATTAGATTTAAAAATGGTAAAGCTGAATCGACTACTATAAATAAGAATCCACAAAAAGTAGAGGATATTAATTGGTAATGAAAAAGTTATTAAAAGAAACCATTGTCTGCATGGTAAAAACGAGTAAAAGATTCATATCTATTCTAGTAATTGTATTACTAGGAGTAGGATTTTTTGCGGGTATTAGAGCTGTTGCTCCAGATATGAAAAACACATTAGATGATTATTACGAAAAGACTAATATGTATGATATTTATATTGCATCCAATTATGGAATAAGAGAAGATATAATTGATAAATTACAAAAAAAATATGACATAGAAGCTGTCTATAATTTTGATGCAATTACTACTAAAAAAGAAGACTATGCTACGAAGATTATTTCTTATGATAAAAATAATCAAATAAATACTCCCAAACTAGTTAAAGGTAAAATGCCAGAAGCTATTGATGAAGTAGTAATAGATAATCATTATAGAAATGAAATTAAAATGGGGGATAAACTTACAATAGATTCAGAACTAATAAAAAATAATACCGTTACAGTAACGGGATATGTAGAAAGTCCACTATATATTTCAGCAGAAAGAGATTCCACTAATTTATTATCCGGAACTATTGACTATTATTTATATATGAATGATGACAATATTATAAGTCCAGTAAAAACTGCCGCTTATATTAAATTAAATACAGATGAAAGTAGATTTAGTAAAAAATATGAAGAAATAGTCAAAACTGCTAAAAAAGATATTAAAAAGACTTTAAAAGAGGAAAAACAAACAGATGAAAAATGGTATGTTTTAGATATTGATTCTAATGCTGGATTTTATCAATATGAACAAGATACTCAAAGAATAGATAATGTAGCTAAAGTCTTTCCGTTAGTATTCTTTATAGTTGCTGTCCTAATTTGTTTAACAACTATGACTCGTATGGTAGAAGAAGAACGTAGTCAAATAGGAACATTAAAAGCTTTGGGATACAGTGATATTTCTATCATGTTTAAATATATTTTATATGCAGCTCTTGCTACAATTATTGGATCCATGATAGGTGTTGCAATTGGTTATAGAATACTACCCGATCTTTGTTTTGAAATGTATAAAAACATGTATCGTCTAGGAAATATAAAATTAAGTTATTATTCATCTCTTACTTTTCAAGGTATGATGATAGCACTCCTTTGTACTCTTGGAGCAACAATTTATACTTGTAGAAAAACTCTAAAAGAATCACCTGCTAACTTACTAAGACCAGTAGCACCACCTCCGGGGAAAAGAGTACTTTTAGAACGAATTAAACTTGTTTGGAATCATCTATCTTTTTCATATAAAGTGACTGTTAGAAATGTTTTTCGCTATAAAAAAAGATTTTTAATGACAATTATTGGTATTGCTGGATGTACAGGATTAATTTTAGCTGGTTTTGGTCTAAAAGATTGTATTGTAAAAATGGTACCACATCAATATGAAGATATATTTAGTTACCAAGCAAAGATTAACTTAAATGAAGAAAAAACAAATGAAACTATAGACAAGATAAAAGAAAACAAGCAGATTAAAGATATATTAGAAGTTCACGAGGAGTCTATTACAATTGATAATAAAGATACTAATCAATCAGTGACCTTAGTTATTCCAAAGGATAATCCAAAAGAATTTATTAAACTTCAAGACCGAAAAACAGAAGAACAATATAATTTAACAGATGGTCTAATTATTACAGAAAAATTAGCAAAACTTCTAGAAGTAGAAGAAAATGATATTTTAAAGTTTAGTGGTACTGATACATATAAAGAAAAGGTAGCACATATTACAGAAAATTATTTATTTCATTATATTTATTTACCAAAATCTTCATACAAACAAGATGAATATAATACTGTATTAATAAAAACAAAAAATATGACAGAAAAAGAAGAAAAAGAATTAGCAAATGAATTAAAGGAAATTCCAGGAGTATCTAGTATAACTTTTACTTCATCAACAAGACATGTTTTTGATGATACTATGGATAGTTTTGCCTATGTTTCATTAATTTTGATTGTATCAGCTGGTGCTTTAGCTTTTGTTGTTTTATATAACTTATCAAGCGTTAATATTAGTGAGAGACGTCGTGAGTTAGCAACAATTAAGGTATTAGGTTTCTATGATAAAGAAGTTTATCAATATATTAATAGAGAAAATACTATTCTAACATTGATAGGAATATTATTAGGATTAGGAACAGGAAATATTTTAACAATGTATATTATTAAAACATGTGAAATAGATATGTTAATGTTTGATACGACTATTGCTTGGCCTAGTTATCTATATGCAATTTTAATAACTATGTCTTTTGCAATACTAGTAAATATAATCTTATATTTTTCTCTAAAGAAAATTGATATGATTGAATCACTGAAGAGTATAGAATAGGTACAAAATAGTATTAGATATATTTTAAAATTATCTCTTTTAATTGACAGTATTATTTATAAATAACACAAGAAGAAGTTAGCCATTAGATGAGTAAGGATGGCTACTTTAACACCTTTTTTATAATTTTCATGACTTGTTTCAATAAATACTAATGAGATTTGAAAATGGAGAAGAAAGGTTTCAAGAAATGCAAGAATTCCGTTTTGAAAGAATATATGATAATACTAAAAAAGAAATAAATTTTAAAAATAATAGGTTATCATTATGTACAAAAGCTGATTTTAGTTTTTTATACATATTGACTAGATTAAGTTAACAAGAAAAAGAAGTCTTTAATGATAAAGGATACTTTAGAGCTAAGACTTCTATTGCTCATGAAGTATTAGAAACAACAAAAGAATCTCGTGAAAAAGTATTAGAATTATATAGATAATATGCAACCCCCAAGAAAAACAGTATAATATATTCCATCATTGATTACCGTTTTTCTTTTACAAAAAACAAGTATTAAATATATTTATACTTGTTTTTTATTAAAATTATATAATTTTATTTTGGCTGTTGTTTTATTAGTTTTCCTTGAACTACTATTCTACCTCCGTTATTATTTTGACAAGTAGATAGAGTAATAACTTTATCATTAATATTAATGTTAGTATTGATAGGAGTTATATTTCTTTCTTTCATAGTAGAAAGCCAAATTTCTTTTTTTTCGTTTGTTGAAAAAGCTGGAGTGATATAGTAACTTTCACTTTCTATTGTATAAATAGAAAATATTTGATAAACAAAATTAGTGCTTGGCGTAGAAATTTGAATTACATAATTACTTTTATCACTTTGCCATTTATCGGTTAAAGTATCTTTTAAAGAGCCAAAAACAGTTTTATTAACTCTACCATGTCCATAAATAATTGTGTTATCATCAGAAAAATTACTAGAATTACGATAATCCATATAGACCCAACCAGCATCATTTTTACTTTTATCAAAAGCATGATTTAAATAATATTGATTATCATTTGCTTGTACAATAGGATAGTTGATATTTGTGTTTGGTATATGAATAAAGGCAACAGTATCAGGATTTTTATTTAAAAGCTTAGAAAAATCAATATCATAGAATGGAATATTTATATAATACCAATAATCACTATCTGTTTCTGATGGAGGATTAATCAATTTACCTTGTTCTTTTTTTTCAACTGGTTGAACATTGTTTTCAATAATTTCTTCAATTTTTTTTACGTTCCTATTATCTTTGTTCCAATTAAAGAGTGTAGAACATGAGTATATTATCATGGTTATAAAAACAATTAATAATACTATAAAAAACCAAAGACGTGGTCTTAATCTTCTTTTTTTTCGCCTTAATTTCTGTTGATATTGTTCACGATTTATATATGCTTTCATAGTCCACCTCCCATAAATTATATCACGACTGTAAAGAAAAGATTATAAAAATGACAAAAGAGTAATAAAAGACAAAATTAGACGTTTTTTTTATAGAAATAGATGGTATAATTAAAATAGCCAAAGAAAGGATGATGATATGAAAAAGGCAATATTTTTTGTTATTATGATGGTTGCTAGTATGTTTATCGCGCCAACTATATATGCGTTAGATAATGCAGTTGCTAAAGTTGGTGATGTAGAATATACTACAGTGCAAGAAGCTATCAACAACGCAAACGGCAAAACAGTAACATTATTAAAAGATGTTACAGAAAGTGTAACAATTGCTAAGGATTCTACAGTTACTTTAGATTTAGCTGGATACACTTTAACAAACAAGGAAGGAAGTCATACAGTTACTAATAAGGGTACACTTACCATTACCGGAAATGGTACATTAGATAATGTATCTCATGGAAAAGGGGCTTTAGTAAATAACGGAACAGCTACTTTAGTAAATGGTACATTAACTCGTTCTAAAGAAGCCGGTACTGATCCAAAAACTAGTGGTGGAAATTCATGGTACGTATTAGACAACAATGGTGGAACATTCAATATGGAAGGTGGTAAAGTTTTAGGAACTTCTGGATTTAGTTCAGCAATTCGTAATCTAGAAGCTACTTTCAATATGAAAGGTGGAGAAATCGTTAATGGTTTCATAGCTTTAAAGAATGATGACAACGGTATTATTAATATGACTGGTGGAATAATTACTACAGAAAATGAAACTGGTAGTGCTATTCAAAACTGGGGTCAATTAGCAATGACTGGTGGAACTTTAAATGCCAAATCAGAAGGTTCAAAAGCAATTTATACATTAAGTTGGGATGACAAATATAATCAAGTAAGTACTGTTATTTCCGATAATGCAATCATTAATGGTGATGTAAAAATTGACTATGATAGAAGTTTTAATCCAACTAAAATGCCTGAATTCACTGTAAATGGTGGAACTATCAATGGTGATATTGAAGATGTTGTAGGTGGGAAAATTACTATTACAGCAGGTAAAGTTACTGGTGAAGTAACAGGAAAAGGCGAAGTTGCAATCGCTAAAGCTGATTATACTAAAATTAATGCTTTAATTGATAAGGCAAACAAACTTAATAAAGATTTATATACAGAAGAATCATTAAAGAAATTAACTGTAGCAATTAATGCAGTTCAATATGATAAAACAATTTTAGAACAAGACGAAGTAAATAAAATGGCAGCAGATATAGAAAGTGCTTTGGCTGCACTAGAAGAAGTAAAAGCTGCAAACCCTGATACAGCAGATATTAATATAGTAACATTATTAGTTATAATGATTACTGGAACATTTGGATTAGGGTATACAATTAAAAAAAGATTTAATTAATAAATCATAATAACAAGTAGAAAAGGTTGAAATACCTTTTTTATTTTAGTCTTTAAAAATACCTTGTTTTGATATATAATGATTAAGATAGGAGAGATATGATATGGCAACACTTACAAAAAAAGAATTAAAATTAATGGATGAATATTTCCGTGTATTAAACTATATATCAGTAGGACAACTATATTTATTAGATAATCCACTATTAAAAAAACCACTAGCAAATAGTGATGTAAAACCAAATGTAGTAGGGCATTGGGGTACTGCACCTAGTCAAAACTTTATTTATATGCATTTAAATAGAATAATAAAAAAATATAACTTAAAAATGATTTATATATCAGGGCCAGGACATGGTGGAGAAGCAATGATTGCTAATAACTATGTAGATGGAACTTACACAAAATTTTATCCAAATATTACAGAAGATGAATTAGGTTTAAAAAGATTATTTAAACAATTTAGTTTTCCTGGTGGAGTATCTTCACATGTTGCTCCCGAAACACCAGGATCTATCCATGAAGGTGGAGAATTAGGGTATAGTTTAGCTCATGCAGCAGGTGCAGTATTAGATAATAAGGGATTAATTGCTGCATGTGTTATTGGAGATGGTGAAGCAGAAACTGGACCACTAGCAACATCATGGAATATTAATAAATTTTTAAATTTAGAAACAGATGGTTATGTATTACCAATTCTTCATAGAAATGGTTATAAAATTTCAAATCCAACTGTTCTTGGTAGAATGACAGAAGAGGAATTAGAAGATTTCTTTTATGGTCATGGATGGAAACCTTATTTTGTTACTGCAACAGATACTCAAAAAGCCCATGAAGAAATGGCAAAAACTCTAGATAAAATAGTAAAAGAAATTAATAGTTTAAAGGGAAGAGCAACTACTGATCATGAGTGGCCAATGCTTGTATTAACAACGCCTAAAGGCTGGACTGGACCAAAAGAAATAGAAGAAAAACAAATTGAAGGTAGTTTTAGAGCTCATCAAGTACCAATAACAATTACAAGAGATAATCCGATGAATCTTCCTTTATTAGAAAAATGGTTAAAAAGTTATCATCCTGAAGAATTATTCGATGACAAAGGAAGAGTAAAAAAAGAAATAAGAGAGCTTGCCCCAACACCATCAAAATGTATGGGAAAAAGTGAGTTTGCAAATGGTGGAGTATTGCTAAAAGAAATTATTACACCAAATTGGGAAAACTATACTGTAGCAGTACCAACACCAGGTAGCACCGAAAAACAAGATATGATTGAACTTGGAAACTATATTAGAGATTTATTTGTATTAAATAAAGAAAATAAAAATTTCCGTATTTTTGGACCAGATGAAGCGCTTTCTAATCGCCTAAATCATATCTTTGAAAAAGAAAATAGAACTTGGAACTCTAAAATTTACAAAACAGATGAATTCTTATCTCCAACAGGAAGAGTGATGGATTCCTACTTATCAGAACATGTTTGTGAAGGGATGCTAGAAGGATACTTACTAACTGGAAGATTTGGAATGATTCATAGTTATGAAGCTTTTATTCGTATTGTTGATTCTATGATTTCACAGCATGCTAAATGGTTAAAAGTAACAAAAGAAATTGCTTGGAGAGCACCAATTGCTTCCCTAAACGTTTTATTAACATCACATGTCTTCCAACAAGATCACAATGGTTACACTCACCAAGATCCAGGATTTTTGAACCATCTAGCAACCAAAAAAAGCGATATTATAAGAATTTATTTACCACCAGATACTAATTGTTTATTATCTTGTTTTGATCACTGTATAAAAACAAAGAATAAAATAAATGCTATTGTAGCCAGTAAACATCCACGTCCTCAATGGTTAACAAAAGAACAAGCAAAAGTTCATTGTACAAAAGGAATTGGTATCTGGGACTTTGCTAGTAATGATAATGGAAAGCCTGATATTATTATGGCTTGCTGCGGAGAGACTCCAACATTAGAAACGATGGCTGCAGTTGATATTTTAAGAAGTTGTGTAAAAGACATTAAAATTAGAGTAATTAATGTAGTAGATTTAATGAAACTAGCACCAAGAATAAAGCATCCTCATGGACTAACAGAAGAAGAATATGACAAGTTATTTACTAAAGATACACCAGTAATATTTAACTTCCACGGATATCCATCATTAATTGAACAATTAACCTATAGAAGAACAAACAGAAATATGTATATCCACGGATATATGGAAGAAGGAACTATCACTACAACCTTTGATATTAGAGTCCAAAATGAAATAGACCGCTTCCACTTAGTTATGGATGCTATAAGACATATACCAAGATATGAAAAAACAAGAGATGTTTTAATTAAATGGTGTGAAGATATGTTAAAACAACATAAATCATACATTAGGCAAAATGGTGAAGATATGCCATATATTAAAAATTGGAGATGGAAATAAAGATACTTTGTGTCTTTTTTTTAGAGATTCTCCTAATAATTTGTTATAATAGAAATATAGATAAGAAAATAAAAAAGGAGATGGAATTTATGAAAGAAGAATTAAAAAATATTTTTTTAATGGGATTAGGGGCAATGTCTATGACAAATGATAAGGCTCAGGAATTAAAGAAAGAATTATTAGCTAAAGGGGAAGAAATGTTAGAAAAAGGTAAAGTTGCTAATGAAGAATTAAAACATAACATCAAAGAAACATTAAAAGAAAATGTAACAGTAGTAGTGGAAGAAGATATCACTAAAGAAAAATTACAAGAAAAAGTAAAATCATTAAGTAAAGAAGAAAAAGAGGAGCTACTAAAATTATTGAAAGAAGAAACTAAAAATAAAAATGAAAAATAGTCCTAGTAGATTAAGTGAAATAATAGCTGTTATAAAAAAATACAGACTAACAAAAGATATTACACCAGAAAATGTTCGTCTAGCGTTAGAAGAATTAGGCCCAACGTTTGTAAAAATGGGACAAATATTATCTTCAAGAGATGATTTGATACCAAAAGAATTTTGTAATGAATTTCAAAAATTAAAACACTCTGTAAAACCTATGCCATATGAAACAGTAGAAGAAATATTAACTAGAGAATATGATTGTCCACCTAGTGAAATCTATCAAGAAATTAATAAAATTCCAGTGGGATCTGCATCTATCGCACAAGTACATAAAGCAGTGTTGAAAACTGGTGAGGTTGTTGCGATTAAAGTACGAAGAGAAAATATTGAAGAGTTAATGGAAAGAGATGCAAGATTATTAAAAAAAGTTATTAGTCTTTTACATTTAAATAAAATCTTTGGTGATATTATAAACTTGACTCAAGTAATAGATGAAATGTACGACCGAGCTAAAGAAGAAATGAATTTTCACACTGAAAAAAAACATATAGAAGAATTTCGTGAAAATAATAAAGAATTAGTATATCTTAAACCATTAAAGGTGTTTAATAAGTATTCGACTAATAATATCTTAGTTATGGAATATATTGATGGATTTAATATTTCTGATACAGAAGAGTTAAAAAAAGCTGGATATGACATGGATGAGATTGCCGAAAAATTAGCACATAATTACCTAAAACAAGCAATTGATGATGGCTTTTATCATGCAGATCCACATTCAGATAATATCAAGGTGGTAGAAGGAAAAATTGCTTATTTAGATTTTGGCATGATGGGTAGATTATCAAAAAGAAATAGAAATCTTTTAGAAAAATGTATTATAGCTATTGTAAAAAATGATATTAACGAAGTGGCTCATATCTTAACATTACTAGATACATCAAACAACACACCAGATTATATGCAATTAAAGAATGATATCAGAAAAGTTTTAGACAAAAATAAAACAACAGAGATTATAAATATAGATATCAAAGAGTTTGTAACAGAGATGTTTATTTTATTAAGGCAAAATGAAATAACTCTCCCAAAAGAAATTACAATGCTAATAAGAGGAATTGTTGTTTTAGAAGGGACACTAGAAAAGATTAGTCCAAATATTAATTTAATTAATGTATTAGAAAAAAAAGTAGAACCTCAAGATGTTTTACTTGATAAAGAAAAAGTATCTTCTTTTGCTTTGTCTACAGTAAAGAGTGGAGCTAATTTATTATTACTTCCAAGTGAAGCATTAACAACCTTAAAGGGAATTAATAATGGTGAATTACGCTTTAATATTGAACTAACAGATTCTAAACACCAGATTGATAGAATTGAAAAAATTGTGCATTTAGTAATTGTCAGTGCATTAGATGTTGCTTTTATCATAGGAACAAGTCAAATAGTAAAGGCAGAAAATACACTTCCTTTTATATTTTATTTATATTTATTTGGTGCAATTATTTGTACTTTATGGTTATTATATAAATTAATTATATCTAAATTTAAAAAATTATAGTCTCGATAAGAGACTTTTTATTTTGTAAAAACAACAAAATATGGTATAATATAAGCATTTTAAGGGGAAAATATGGAGCCTTGAACTAAAAATGATGCTAGTAAAGAAGAATTAGAGGCATCTCTAAATCAATCTTTAGTAAATTATATAGATAATAATTTGCCAGAATTAGAAGGAAAACTAGAACAAGCAATAGGAATTTATATATTATTAAATTCTATTTTATGCTATGATGACCGTTATATAAAAAGTAAAAGTTTTAAAGAAATAGAAAAAATAAATAATATAAACGAAGAAAACCCATATTCTGTTTATAGACAGTGGGCTATTATATATCAAAAATTATTAGATTACTATAATATTAAATCTTCTGTTCATGGGAATTATCACTTATCAACAGTTATATTTATTAATGATGTAATCTATCATACTGACGGTTTTAACATGGAAGATTTATCAGATGTTGCAAGAACGCATTTTGGATTACGAATTAAAAAATTTAACGTATTAGATATAAAAGATTGGAATATACTAAAAGAGAGAATAAAAGAAAAAGAGTTAGAAAATAAAATAGATATTGTATATCAAAAACTACATATAAAGACCAAAACAGAAGAAGAACTAGAAACCAGGTTAGAAAAATTAACGACATATTTAGCAAGTAGAAAAAACTTCAACACAAAACAAGAGATACAAAAAAGAATTAGAATATTGAATTGGTTTTATCAACACTATTCCAGAACAAACATAGAAAAATATCAATTTACTAAAAAATATGATCATTACTTATTTGATGATTTTCCAAAAGATGCGATAGAAAGTACCTCAATTTATGATTCGTCAAATGAAAATATTAGGCTGTTAAAGGCATATAAAATAAAGGATATTGGAAATAATATGCACTTTTATATTCAGGGAACAGATGGTTTTCGAGAATATAATATTTCAGAAATAGAAGCAAACTTAACAAATGAAATGTGCATTTTAAAGCATCCGATGCAAAGAGAACATTTTTTTGGTCTTGAAAGAATTCAATATTTAAAAACAAAACGTATAAAACAATAAAAATAAAAAATAATAAAAATAGCACTCTCTATTGACAAGTGCTAAAAATAGTGGTATAACATAATTGTAATCGAAAGGAAGATGATAAATATGGATTTAATGCCAAGAAAATTTTATTTAGATGATATTTTTGATGACTTTCTTACAACAAGAAAGGAACAACACATGAAATGTGATATCTATGAAAAAGGTGGCGATTATCATATAGAGATGGATATTCCAGGATTCAATAAGGATGAAATTTCAGTTGAAACCAATGATGGATATCTAAAAATAACAGCAGAGAAAAAAGCAGAAAATAATGAACAAGATGAGGAGAAAAATTACATTCGTCGTGAAAGAACTTATGGTAAATATGAAAGAAGTTTTTACCTAGGTGATTTAGATGAAGACAAAATTGATGCATCATTTGAAAATGGAATGTTAAAAATTGTTGTTCCAAAAAAAGAAGAAAAAGATACCAAAAAAGTAATCGAAATCAAATAATAAAAAACTCTCTAAATAGAGAGTTTTTTATTTGTATAAAGTTTTCTAAAAACCTTGGATTAAAAAAGGAACAAGAAGCAAGTCTGTACTTGACGAGAGTGTACAAATAGGGTAAGATAAGCATATAAAGAGGTGATAATGTGATTCTAAAAAAAGGAAGAGTCTTTCCAATGATTTTAACAATTATATTAATAATTATTATTATCTATTTATTTGCAACTATTAAGCAACCATACGTCGTATGTAACAAGACTACAACAAATGAATCAGGAATAGAAGTAGATGAAAAAATACAAGTTACATTAGACGGTAATAACATTAAAAAAATGGATTTGACAAAGACGATAATCCTACCAGAAGAATATTTAAGTGAAGAAGATAATTATTTGAACGCTATGAAATTTATTCTAAAAGAATCTTACGCTTATCTACCAAAAAAAACAGTGTCAATTAGCCAAGAATCAGATAGAATTATTGCCCATATCGTAGTAGATGATGATGAGACATTAATATTAAACAATATAGAATTTACAAATAATGATAAATTGGAATTAAAAGTCAATGCCAATACGAAGGCAAAAGATGTAGTAACGTTAAAAATAAAAGATTCATATTCTGAAGGGGAGTTTATGACACACATGAAAAACAATGGATATTCATGTAATTAATGTCAGAATATAAAATTGAAGAGTTATTAAATGCCATAGACTTTGAACAGAATAAATTACAGAAGACAAAGCAAGATTTATTTTTGACGAATTATGAAATAGCAGTACTAAAAAAATATCATATTGATTATGATAATTGTAAAACGGCCAAAGAAATTCTACAGAAAGTAGAAAATATCATATCAGATTTGGATGAACTAGAACAAGAAGAACTAGATCAAGTGGAAATGAGTATTGCTGAAAGAGACTACTATCAAAACACTAATAAATAATACTCAACAAAAGATATGAAAAAGGCTATTATAGCCTTTTTCTTTAATTAAGGAGGAAGCAATGAGTACAATCAATGAAAATGAATGGGACAAAATGTTATTAAAATATAAATTTGCTAAAACTATATTAGAAGCAGAATTAGAAATATTACTAAAAGAATATGAATATAGAGCAGGAAATAGCCCAGTAGAACATATAAAATCAAGGTTAAAAAGTGAAAAAAGTATTTTAAAGAAACTAGAAGATAAAGGATATGACAAAACCGTGGAAAATGTAGAAAAACATATTCACGATATTGTTGGTTTTAGAATAGTATGTTCTTTTCTATCGGATGTTTATGATATTGTTAACATTATAAAATCTTCTAAAAATTTCAAACTAAAAGGAGAAAATGATTACATTAAAAATCCTAAAGAAACAGGATATAGTAGTTATCATTTAAATATTTTAGTACCTATCTACTTAGAAGAAAAATTAGAATATGTAGAAGCAGAAATTCAAATAAGGACTGTTGCAATGGATTTTTGGGCATCCCTAGATCACAAATTACAATATAAACTACCAGAAGATATTCCTGTATATTTAGAAAGAGAATTATTGTCATGTTCAGATGAAATAAAAATAATGGATTTAAAAATGCAAAATCTATATGATATTGTAAAGAAGTATACAGATAAAAAGCAGGAGGATAAAAAATGAAATATATGATGGACAAAATAAATTTATTAGAAAACAAGAATGCCATCATAGAAGGCGCAGAAGAAATTGTTAAATTGTTATTAAAAAGTGAAAAACTAGATGATAGTGAAAAGTTGATGACAATAGAATTAGCAGTTGCAAAACTAAATTATGAATTATACCACATTAGCGGGGATTCTCCAGAAAAAAATGCTTAAATAGCATTTTTTCTTTTTTAAAACCATGCTAAAATAAAGTGTGAAAGAAGGGATAAGATGATTTATTTAGATTATAGTGCAACAACACCAGTGAATGAAGAAGTATTAAACAGTTATATAGAAACAACAAAAAAAATGATAGGTAATCCTAATTCACTACATAAATTAGGGGTAGAAGCTAAAAACTTGATTGATGCAGCCACAAGACAAATAGCAAACATTTTAAAAGTTAAGCCGAATGAAATAGTCTATACCAGTGGAGCCAGTGAAGCTAATAACACCGCTATTAAAGGAATTTGCTTAAAGTATCAAAATCGTGGAAAACATATAATTACAACTCCATTAGAACACTCATCTATTATTGAACCATTAAACTATTTAAAAAAAGAAGGTTTTGAAGTGGAATATGTTAATTTAGACGAGAATGGAATTATTGACTTAAAAGATTTAGAAAGAAAAATCCGTAATGATACAATATTAGTCACAATTGCCAGTGTAAATAGTGAAATAGGTATTATTCAACCAATCAAAGAAATAGCACAAATTGTAAAAAAATATCCCAAAGCATATTTTCATACTGATATAACCCAAAGTTTAGGAAAAGAAAGAATTGACTTAACAAATGTAGATTTAGCTAGCTTTTCTGCTCAAAAATTTTATGGCATGAAAGGAATAGGGGGATTAATAAAAAAAGAAAATGTAGAAATCGAACCACTAATTCATGGAGGTAAATCAACAACCAAAAATCGAAGTGGAACACCAGCTACGGCATTAATTGTTTCTACTGCTAAGGCATTACGTTTGGCATATGAAAATATAGAACAAAAAGAAGAACATGTGAAAGAACTTAATAATTACTTAAGAGAAGAATTAACAAAAAATAAGATAATAATAAATAGCCCTAGAACAGCTATTCCTAATATACTAAATATTAGTATAGAGAAAATAAAGCCAGAGACAATACTTCATGCTTTAGAGAAAAAGGAAATCTATATTTCTACTAAAACAGCATGCTCTACCAATAATTTATCGGATGCTGTATACGCTGTTACAAAAGATGAAGAAAAAGCAAGTCACAGCCTAAGAATAAGTATATCTTATTTAACTACAAAACAAGAAATAGAGATATTTATAAAAGAACTAGTGAATATAAGAAATGAGTTGGGTAGTCTATATGATAAAAAAAATTAAGTATATAATCATTATTTTACTAGTTTTTTTGATGGCTCCCAATGTAAATGCTAAAGAGCAAGTAAATTTATATTTATTTTGGGGTGATGGCTGCCCACATTGTGAGGCTGAACAAAATTATTTAGAAGAATTAGAAGATGAATTTAGAAATTTAAAAATAACTAAATATGAAGTTTGGTATAACAGTGAAAATAATCAATTTATGAAACAGATTGCCGCAGAAACGAATGAAAGTTTGACAGGTGTACCAGTAACAATTATAGGACAAACAATAATTACTGGATTTTCAGAACCAACTAAACAACAGATTAGAAGGGCAATTAATTATTATAGTGAAAATAAACATGAGGATATGGTAAAACAAATTAAAGAAGGCAATTATGAACCGTCAGAAAACATTTCTGATGAAGAGTTTATTAAACAAGAAAAAAAACTAAACAAAAAAACAACAATAAAATTACCAATTATTAAAGAATTAAATTTAAAAAATTTTGAATTATCAACAGCAGTACCAATACTTGGTATTTTAGCTGGTCTATCACTACCTATCATATGGTTAATCATTACTTTTGGTAGTATGGTAAGCATGCAAAAAAATGAGAAGACAAAACTCAAATTATTATCACTAGGACTAGTACTAATTATAACTGGTAGCGCTATAGCAGTTTTACTAAATGTAGAAT
Organism: Mycoplasmatota bacterium; assembly: GCA_022771205.1. Lineage (GTDB taxonomy): Bacteria > Bacillota_I > Bacilli_A > RF39 > UBA660 > Faecimonas. The sequence continues at coordinate 239,285 of JALFCF010000001.1, forward strand.
ATTTAAACTGGATTTTTAAAGGCTTTATACTACTAATCTTTGTAATATTAATCATAAATAAATTTCAAAATTTCAAATTATCCAATACAATGATAAAAGTATTTACTATCTTATTAGCAATTATGATAGGATGGCTTACACCGATTCAATATTGGCAAGTATTAACAGAATTAATTAATATGCAAGAAACTTCTATAATAATGAAGATATTGTTTAATGTTTATTATTACTTATCATATTTAATACCATGCATTTTAATATTATTAATTTATTACGCCATATGGAAGAAACTATCAGAAAAAAACAGAGAATTAGTACAGGTAACTGTATGGTTAATAACAATTTTAATTATAATATTTGTTTAAAATATCAAAGTAATATTTACTAAGAAAAGAAACTCGTGTATAATAAAAAATAGAATAGAGAGGTTGCGCTATGGATAATAAAGAAATGGCAGAATTAATAGATATTGATGGTCTATCTTCAGATGTAGAAATAGTAACATATTTAAACTCAGAAGATAATAAAAGACAATACGTAGTATATACAAAAGAAGAAATTCAAGAACAAACAGGAAATCAAGTTATCTACATAGCTAAAATAATTCCAGAAGGTAATGTTTTGAGATTAGAAGAAATTACAGATGATTTAGAATGGATTGATGTTCAACATTTATTAAAAGCTATTGCTAATGCGCAAGTAAATTAGATAGGGGGTGAGCGCTAGTGGATGATGTTTATGAATTTGAAAATAGTGAGTATCGCTTGGCTTCCATGCAAATAAAAGCTATCGCTTACGACGTTATGACAGGGATTACAAGAAAAAAAGGAGTACTAAAGAATAAAGATATTCCAACAGAAGTATTAAATCGGTTAACATTAATTAGTGATAGAATTGTAGAATTAACAGATTCGTTAGAAGAAGAATTACAAAAGTTAGATCAAACAATAGAAAATACAAATGAAAAGCAACTAGAAACAACATTAAATAATATGAATCAATCGACGATAGAAGTGAAAGAAACACCAGAAGAACTACCAAAACCAGAGGCAATAATACAAAAAGAATTCAAAGAAGAAAATAACATAACGCCTCTGCAACAACCTAAGGTAGAAATGAATAATGTTCAAGAAAATGAACCCGTGGAAGAACCACAAAAGATAGATAAAAGCATAACAACATCAAAAAGTGGTTTGACAGAAAATCAAGAATCAGAGATTTCACATTCACCAGAAATGAATGAAGTTGAAGAAACAGATTCCCCTATGAATGCAACAACAGTACAAGAACCCATAAAAGAATTTGCTAAAAAAAGATTACAAAAAACTACAAAAAGTCTTTCAAAAGCAATTATGGTTAGACCTAATCAATTACAAAATCTAAGGAAATCAAGAAGGTTTCAAGAACAATTATTAGCAAAGCAAGGAGTTTTTGAAAAGGCAGATCAAGCAGAAGAAATAATTCCTATAACTCAAGGATCACAACAATTACCAGATGAAATAGAAAGACAAATTGAGGATTTGACAGTAAAAGCTAATATCTACTACAACGAAGGAGAGGTAGATAAAGCTCAAGAACTATATGATAAAATAAGAAAATTGAATGAGCAGTATCGATAAGGAGTGATAGAATTGTCAGAAATAGAAATATTAGACGCAGAAAGTAATGTTACCCCTAAAGATTATTTGAATCATCTGTTGGAATTCTCTAAACAATCTACACAAGAAAACTCAATAATCTTTGATTTTGAAGTAGATGCTAATTATTGCCATTGTAAAATTACAAAATATGAAATTGATGGAACAAGAAAAGAAGAAAGGCAAGAAACATTCAATAATATAGAAGAAGTAATAGAAGAAATATTAGAACCATTTCTAAAAAAATTTGCCAATGATAATAAAATAGTTATCAATAATATTTCTTCATATAAAGAAGATACAACTAGTCTAAAAATCATAAGTGAGTCAAATGACATGTGTAACATTTATGGAATAGACGAAATAATTGCAACGAAACTGTCAGAGTTGGTTAATAAACTAGAACAATCAGCAGATATTAGTTTAGAACAACAAAAAATAGACAATCGAGGAGTAGGAAATGTTTTTGCCTTTGTCATTAGCATTTTAGTTTTAGGTGTTGTTGTGTTGGGATTATTAATACCAAATTTTATAAAATAAGACTTATCAAAGTCTTTTTTTTTATTTATAAATTTGATACAATAAAAAAGTAAAGTAGGAGGCGCACATGACAAAAAATAGTAAAATGAAATTAGCTAAAGTATTAATAGCCTTCTCTTTAGTATTTATCTTTATAGGAATAGGCTTAAATCTCAATAATAAGGCTGTAATTAATCCTGTAACCGGTACTCATGTAATTAGTAATGGTAAAGATAATGATATTAGTATTACGACAACAAATATTCCAATAACAACAGATTCTGGACAACAAAACGATAATAACCAAACAGATGAAGAACATGATTCCTCTAATAATGCTACTCCCAGCACAGGAGTAAATAAAGATCCTGCAACATCAAGTGGAGGAAATTCATCTAATTTACAAGTAAAAGAATCACAAGTTTCTAGCATAGGTGAAATAAATAATAATTTAAGAAACAGCATTCAAAATAAATATGGAATCACTGTAAGGTATGGGGCAGAAACTAATGGTTATACAATCGCTGGATTATCAAGTATCATGTTGAATGATGAAAATAGAATCAATGAGGTATTAAGTTCCTTAAATTATAATTTATCATTATATCCTAATGGTTTTTTTACAGAAACCAAACAAGCTAACTATTCATTAACTATTTATTTAATAAAAAGGTATTCTCAAGAAAATGTAACAGGAATTACTGATTCCACCACAAAAAATATAGTGATATCTTTAGCGACAGACTACAGTTTTGTAGATAGTCTGCATCATGAATTATATCATTATATAGAAAAATATTTGTATTACAAAGGCGCTAATTATACGACGTGGAATACATTAAACCCTCAAGGATTCAACTATGGTGCAGCAAACACTTCATTATCTTATGCTAATACAAACGATCCCTACGCTTTCTTTGTAAACACATATGCTCAAACAGATGAGTATGAAGATAGAGCATCAACGTTTGAATACTTAATGGCTAACACAGAAGCAAATTGTTTAATAACTGGTACAACTATTTGGAAAAAAGCAAAATATATGTGTGAACAAATAGATGCAGTATTCCAAACTGTATCACCAAGTGTAACAGAATATTGGGAAAGATATGTATATAATTAGGAGAGTGATAATATGAAAAGAGTAATTATTAATGAAGAAAAGATAGATATTATGAATGTAGAAAGTACAGTAATTAGAGTAAAAGCTTTAATGGTAAACCCGAAAGATGAATTATTAATAGTGCATAATAATTATACTTATCAATTTCCAGGTGGACATTGGAGACAAAGTGAATCTTTAGAAGAAAGTCTAAAGCGAGAAATCAAAGAGGAGACTGGCATTGCTAGTACACTTGAAAATGGACCATTTATGGTAATAGAAGAATATTATAAGAATTATCTAGATACTGGAAAGTCTAGATGTAATAAAATGTATTATTATATTGTACACAGTAATGATAATCCAAAGGTAGAAGAAATGAGTCTTTCTGAATTAGAAAGAGAAACAGATTTTAACTTGTTCTATATACCTATCAAAGATATGGAACAATTTTTAAAAGAAAGCATTGCTAATAATACAATTGAGGAAGTTATTGGTAAAGAAATGTTATCAGTAATGGAAGAATATAAAGAAAAACATATGGGGAGGAAATAGGTTATGAAAATATTAGTAACGGGTGGTTTAGGTTATATTGGAAGCCATACTTGCGTAGAATTATTAGAAGAAGGATATGAAGTGGTTGTATTAGATAATTTATCTAATTCCAAAGAAGAAGTAAAAGATAAAATAAAGGCAATTACTGGAAAAGATATTAAATTTTATTTAGGTGATATGATTGATGAATCACTATTAGATAAAATTTTTGCAGAAGAAAAAATTGATGCTGTAATAGATTTTGCAGCATACAAAGCAGTAGGAGAATCAGTGCAAAAACCAGTAGAATACTACACTAATAATATTTCTACAGTGTTAGTTTTACTAAAAGAAATGAAAAAGCATAATGTTAAAAAGTTGGTATTTTCATCAAGTGCAACTGTATATGGAAATCCGGAACATGTACCAATTAAAGAAACTGATAAAACAGGTGGAACAACAAATCCATATGGTACTTCAAAACTTTTTGTAGAACAAATATTAAAAGATTTATATAAATCTGATAGTTCATGGGATATTGCGATTCTTAGATATTTTAATCCTATCGGAGCTCATAAAAGTGGATTAATTGGTGAAGAACCCAATGGAATTCCAGCAAATTTAATGCCATATATTGCCAAAGTAGCAAGCGGTGAATTAGAATGCCTTTCTATATTTGGAAATGATTATCCAACTAAAGATGGAACTGGAGTAAGAGATTATATTCATGTGGTAGATCTTGCTAAAGGTCACATTAAAGCCCTAGAAAAATTAGCGAAAGAAAATGAAGGTTTATATATCTACAATCTAGGAACAGGAGTAGGTTATAGCGTTTTAGATATAGTAAATGCTTTTGAAAAAGTAAATCAAGTAAAAGTAAACTATAAAATTAGTGAACGTCGTCCTGGTGATATTGCGGAATGTTATTCAGATCCTAATAAGGCAAAAAATGAACTAGGTTGGATTGCAGAGCTGACTATCGAAGATATGTGTAAAGATGCATATAATTTTATTTTAAAAAACCAGAAATAAAACTATATTAACAATAGAAACAATATAAGCTATCACTAAATGTGATAGCTTTTTATGACAATACAGTGTAAAGTTATGATAATAATCATAATAAAGAAAGTAAAAGATGATATACTGAAAATAAGGTGAGAAAGTAGTGGTGATAAACATGCGAAAATGTCCAAACTGCGGAGAAACATTACAAAGTCATGATAGAGTATGTAGAAATTGTGGTGCTTTTTTAGATGTGGTTCCAACAGATGAACCAATGATGTTTGACAATGATAATCTTGATACGAAAAAGGATAAAGATCAAGATCAAGATTTCATAAACATCCCTAGTTATGACGAAATAAGTACACAAAAAGAAAATGTTAGTTCAAAGAGAAAATTCTACTGGAAGCCCCCATTGCTATTTTTAATACTGGGAATCATTTGTATACTAACAGCAGTTATAATAAAGTCTTTTGAAAACACCCAAGAATTACTATTGAAAGTATTTAATATGCTTAGTATGGGATTTGGAGCTTTAGCAGTAGTATCTGCCATCATTATAATTATTTTATATGCAGTAAAAAAAGAATTTCATTATACAATGACCCCAAGAGAGATAATTGATAGTAATGCTTCACCTCGTGAACAAAGAAGAATGGCATTTGTAGGTAAAAATTATGTAAAACTATCCAAAAAAGGTTTCTCTTTTTCAGCTTTTTTCTTTAATTTTTATTATCTATTATATAGAAAAAGATATTTAACTGCACTAGTAGGGATGTTTATTATTGCTATTTTAGTATTCCTATCAAACTACTTATCAATACTAAAATACATCATAGCTATTATCATGATTGTGTTCTCTATCATTTTAGGATTGTTTTTTAATAAACAATATATCAAATTCATCAATAATAAAACTAAAGTATTAAAAGAGAAAAACTCAAATTTAGATGTAGAAAGTTTCTTACAGTTATGTCAAAAAAAAGGAGGAACTTCACTATTTTCAGCCACGATTATTTATACTTTATTTCTAATAATTATAATCTTAATTTCTAACTTATCTATATTTAAAGTAGATGCAGCAAAGAAGCCAAAACAAAAAGAAGAAAATCTTGATGTAGAAGTAACGGTAATTGATAGAGACTATCAAAAACGGAAAGCACAATGTAAAAATTATGCATCAGCAATATATCAAAGTTATTTATCAGCAAATTTAGAAATCACCTATATTGGTTGTAATATGGGAAAGGATAATTACATAATCCTAAAAGTTAAAAATCCTAACGACCAAAGTACTTATATCGCTAAATATGAGGTTAATAAAAAGAAAGAAGAATTAAAGTTAGCAAACACAACACTAGAAATAGAAAAGTTAAGAGAAAAACAACAACAAACAACATTAACGAATAAAGAGATTGAAGATTTAACAGAAAAAGAAACAATAGAAAGAGAGTTCAATTCATTTGATAGTCAGGTAGAAGAAGATAAAGTGGCTTATAAAGAAGATCCTACATATATTAGAAATTATATAAAAATAGACATAGATTTACTATCATAAACCATAACAACTGTTATGGTTTTTTCTGTAATTAAAGTATGTTATAATAAAAAAAGGAGGAGTAGTATGCAACTAACAATAAAAAATTTGACAAAAACATATGGAGAAAAAGTCGTATTACAAGATATAGATTTTACTTTTGAAGAAGGGAAAATCTATGGACTGATTGGACGTAATGGAGCTGGAAAAACTACATTTTTTAACTGTTTAAATGAAGATGTAGAAATAGACAAAGGAGAAGTTATTTTAAATGATGATTATGGACAAAATAAGTTAAAGACAGATGATATTGGATATGTAATTTCAACTCCAACCGTACCAGAGTTTTTGACAGGAAAAGAATTTTTATCATTTTTCTTAGAAATTAATAAAGACAAACTTGAAAAGCCAAAAACAATAGAAGAATATTTTGATTTAGTAAAAATTAATGAAGAAGACCAAGATAAATTATTAAAAGAGTATTCACATGGTATGAAAAATAAAATGCAAATGCTAATAAATTTTATTGCCCACCCTAAAGTTCTATTATTAGATGAACCATTAACATCTTTAGATGTAGTAGTTCAAGAGGAAATGAAACAATTATTAAAAAATATGAAAAAAGGACATATCCTAATTTTTTCTACTCATATATTAGAACTAGCACTAGATTTATGCGACGAAATAGTGATACTAAATAATAAAAGACTAGAATTAATAGAAAAAAATCATTTAAATACTAAAAAATATAAAGATAAAATAATTGAAAATTTAAGGGATGAGAAAAATGATTAATACCTTAAAAATGTCATTTAAAATAGATATTACTTATGCTATTAATTCATTTATTTATAATATAAAGCGTTTTCCAATTTTAAAAGATTTATTTCCAGGAGATAGTCTATATAAAAGTACAAAAGTAAAAGCTTTTGTAAGAGTACTAGCTCTAATTTTATCAACTGCTAGAATAATTTTTTTTAAAGCATTATATTTTTGGATTATTTATTTAATAGCTAGTGCTTTAACCCCTAAGAATATAACAACAGGTCTACTACATATTTATTTTATTTTTACAATCATTGGCTTATTTTTTAACAATAAAGTTTTAACAACAAGCACTAAAAAATACTTTTCTATTGTATTATTTAATATGAATGCCAAAGAATTTATGAAAGCAACTCTTTGGATAGAAGCATTAATTAACTTATTAACTCACAGTATTTTTCTATGGTTAGTAATACAAAAACCAGCAGTGTTAGTATTTACTGCATTTGGTTTTTTAGGTCGATTTATAGGTGAAAGATTAAATCTATGGCATTACAATAAGTATAAAATATCACTTACATATAATTATCCATTATATTGGACAATAGTTCTTATAAGTTTTGGTCTATGTCTTTTACCATTAATAAATATAACCGTAAATCCAATAATCGTAGGAATAATAGATGTAATCTTTTTACCATTAGCAATCATTAGTTATATTGGATTAATGAAAATAAATAATTATAAGTTAATTTATAAAAGACTAAATACAAAAGTGGCCGCACTAAATAGTAATCAAGCAAAAGAGTATTCACGCCAAGCTATGGTTGATATCAAAGATAAAGATAAAAAAATAGATGAAAAAAAATTAAAAGGCAAAAAGGGTTATGATTTATTTAATACCATCTTTTTTGAAAGACATAAGGAAATATTGTTGCGTAGTGCTAAAATGTTTGCAATCATCTCTTTTGTGGTAATAGTAGGGATGGGAATATTGATTATGCTCATACCAGAGTCAAAAGTACGTATAAATGATTTCCTATCCAATAATATTGCTTGGTTTGTAATTATTATGTACTTTATTAATCGTGGTTCAATCATAACACAAGCAATGTTTTATAATTGTGATCATTCTATGTTAACTTTTAATTTTTATAGAAATCCAAAAGTAATATTAAATATTTTTAAAACAAGAGTATTAACAGTATCAAAAGTAAACTTAATTCCAGCAGCGATTATTGCTTTAGGAGTACCAGTATTATTATATTTATCAGGAGGAACATCCAATGTAATGGATTACATATCTATTCCAATATTTATTATTGCTTTAAGTATATTCTTTTCTATTCACTACTTAGTAATCTACTATTTATTCCAACCCTACGATAAAAATATGGCTATGAAAAGTATTACATATTCATTGATTTCAGCTGGAACTTATTTAGTAGCTTATTCATTTACTGATTTTAGAATGTCTACGACAGCTTTTTCACTAATAACTATAATAGCAACAATAATATATTGTATCATTGCATTGATAGCAGTTTATAAAAAAGCTCCAGTAACATTTAAAATAAGGTAGAAAATTGACAATTTTTGTGAAATAGGCTACAATATTAGTGTTACAAAAAACATTTGAGGTGACTAATTTGAAAAGAGAAAAACTAATCAGCTCTGTTTTAGCAACACTTGGAATAGTTATGATATCTATTGCTTTAGTAATCGAACAAGACAATGGATTACAACAAGATAAAGTAATAGAAACAAAAAATAGTACAATACAATTAAAAAATATGGCGACTTCTGCCAATAATATAATAAATACAGAGTCAGAAACTACAGAGATTAATACAAGTGCCGAAGTGATTCCTATTGAAATGGAAGTGGCACCAGCCTCTGTAATTATCCCTCCAAGAATAGAAGTGTATGAGGGAATGACAATTGATGAACTAGCAGAAAAATTAAATAGAAGTTTAGGAACTGGTTACATTGCTGGTAAAGGATATTTAATTGCTAGTCAATGCATTGAAAAAGGAGTAGATCCTTATGTAGCCGTAGCAATTATGTTACATGAAACTGGCTGTAAATATAATTGTTCGACATTAGTAAAAACATGCAATAATGTTGGAGGACAAAAAGGTTCACCAGGATGTAATGGAGGATCATATAAAGCTTTTGCGACATTAGATGATGGAATTATTGGATTTATTGATAATCTTCAAAGAAATTATTACTCAAGAGGATTAAATACAATAGAGAAGATTGCTCCTAAATATGCAGCAAGTTCTGCATGGCCAACAAAAATCAGAAACTATGTAGATCAAATTAGAGCTAGTTAACTACCTAAAAAGGTAGTTTCTTTCAATTCTTGGCGCGTTATTCTAGTCCAAGGACTTATTAGGAAGACGGGATTAAACAACCGTTAAGGGCATATCTATGAAACCTTTGGTGTTTGCTTCTTGCGCCCAGCTTGGGGTGAATGCTGGAGATGTAAGGATACTGGGCGACCGTAATGGCATACGACAATCGACCCACTATTCGCTGGAGACCTAGCCTTGTGGTCAGCCTACACGGACAACTCTGACGGACCGACTACGACCTAGGATGAACCTATACGTGGCGAAAGTTATGTATAGTGTAGCCTGCCTTGAGTGAAAATCCGGGAATTAATGATCTTAATTCTTTCACAGGCCAGTGAAAGTCTTATTGCGTTATGAAACGATTTTTGCAAAAAAGAACTAATAATAAGAAATTGGTGAGGAAATCTCCTAGAACGTAAATAGAATGGGATTGCAGTGAATACTAAGTGGTAATCAAGTCATACAAATGGTGACATTGTATTGATTCTTTGAAAGGGGAACCACATTCTTGGTAACGAGGATGCAAGAATCAGAGAAACTCTACTTGACCTAAGATTCAAAGTTTACCATTCTATAGCCAAATATCTATTTTAGAGAGGAATTTATGTTATTTAAAACAAAAAATAGAAAAGAAAAAGCCAAAGAAGAAATAAGAAATTTAGAGGTACAGACAAGAAGAAAAGAAAAAATAAACAAGGAGAAAGTGAATGTAAAATGGGTAAGTCAAATTACTGTAGTAGCCTTTACTTTATCCTTTTCACTATCATTTATATCTGAAACAACTATTCCTAATTTATCATTAATATTTGGTATAATTTTAACATTAGCCTTTGTCTTTTTAGGAGTGTTATTTGATATAATAGGTGTATCAGTAACATCAGCAGATGAAAAAGTTTTTCATTCAATGAATTCTAGAAAAGTACGCGGATCTAATATAGCTGTAAAAATGGTAAAAAATGCTGAAAAAGTATCAAACTTTTGTTGTGATGTAATTGGTGATATTTGTGGTATTATATCAGGAGCATCAGCAGCCAGTATAGCTGCAATATTATCAATGAATTTAAAAACAAATCCATTATTTACAAGTTTATTTGTAGCTGCTACTATTGCGGCATTAACAATAGGTGGAAAAGCATTAGGCAAAACATTTGCCATCAATAAAAGTAATATTATTATATATGAGTCATCAAAATTTATTTCATATTTTTATCATCCTAAAAAGAATACAAAAAAGAAAAAGTAATAAGATAAACTTATTACTTTTTTTATCGATATTTATAATGTCTAGCTTTTTCCATAGAAATATTTAAGATAATACCTACAATGACCATGTAAGATAAGAGACTAGAACCACCATAAGAAATAAATGGTAAAGTAATACCGGTAATTGGTAATAGTCCTACGGTCATACCAATATTTTGTACTTGCTGAAACAATAACATGCCCAGAATACCAGCTAAAATATATTTATCAGTGTCCACTAACTTTCTTTTAGCAAGCAATATAATTTGAGAATCAAAATAAACAATAAGTGTAAGTAAAATAATAACCCCTAAAAGCCCAAAGTTAGAAGCATAAACAGCAAATATAAAGTCAGTAGATGATTCTGGAAAGTAAATAGGAGTATGATTAAAGCCATGTCCAAAGAATCCTGCTGATCCAATAGCTGCTAGTGCATTTTCAAGTTGTAAGCCTGTACCACTTTGCCAATTAAAAATACGTTCAAAACGATAAAATAAATCAGTACCAAATAAGTTAATAAACAAATCTTGTTGTAAAAAGAAAATACCAAAAATAATTGCTAACAAAAGTAAAAATACACCACCAGCAATTAAAAACCACCGAATCCTAATACCAGATGCAAACATCATACAAAAATAAATAATAAAATAAATAATAACAGCTCCCGTATCTGGTTGTAAAAAGGTAAGAATAGAAGGAATTAAAACAATTACTAGAGTTTTTAAAATAAAGATAAATTCTTGCTTTAAAGTAGGATTTGTATAGTCACTTCTAAAATTATGAATCATAGTAGCTAACATTAACATAATAAATATCTTCATAAATTCGCTAGGTTGCAGGCTACCAATCCCCGGAATGGTGAACCAACATTTACTATTATTAACTGGTTCTGCAAAAAGAAGTAACCCAAGTAACAAAAGATTACCCAAAATATAAAGAAAAATGGTATGTCGATATAAATATTCATTTTTCATATGAATTAAAAAAGCTACCAAAAAAGAGCCAATAATATACCATAAAGCTTGTTTCAAAGCTAGATTTCCAAGTTCACTGGATGTATAAGTAAGAGCACTATAGATAGTAACGATACTAATAGCAGCCATAATACATATAGGAATTAGAATCTTCTTGTTTAATTTTTTTACAGTCATAATAATCTCCTCGCTATATATTATACCAAAAATGTGCAAAAATTATATCTAAAAAACATAAAATATCTTAAAGGAGAGAAATTTATGAAAAAATTGCCGGAGCTTTACAAAAATTTAAATAGTAAACCAAAGGATAATAATAAAAAAGTATATTATATGGAAAATGATATAAGAAGTGCAGAAAAGAATATAATAGAAAAAGAGATAGAAAATATTTTTAATACACTAGGATATTCATACAATATACCAGTTGAAATAAAGACAACAAAAGAAGTTTATCATACAAGTCTAGTATCTAAAACTAAAGAAAATGTATTAACACTAGATAATCAAATCATCCCAATCAAAGAAATTATCCAAATTACTCGTAAATAGAAGCAATATTTCTATTTACTTTTTTTATTTTTATCGATAGAATAAATATATAAAAAGGAGGGAAATATGAAAAAAAACTATATAATATTTGGAATAGTAATAGTAATTATTTTAGCAATTATACTTTTCTTTGTAGGTAAGTATAATAATTTAGTTACACTAGAAGAGGGTGTAGATAACAAATATGCAGATATTGATGTACAATTAGAAAGAAGAGCTGACTTAATACCCAATTTAGTAAATACAGTAAAAGGATATATGCAACACGAAGATGATATCATCGAACAGGTAACAACTGCTCGTGAAAATTTAGTAAATGCAAAAAATATAGAAGAAAAGGCAATCGCTAATAACGAACTATCTAGTGCCTTAAATAATTTAATGGTAATCGTAGAAAATTATCCTGATTTAAAATCAAGTACTAACTTTATTAATTTGCAAGATGAATTAGCTGGTACCGAAAACCGAATTTCAACAGCAAGAAGAGATTACAATAATGCGGTAAAAGAATATAATGCGACTATCAAAAAAATACCTACTAATATTATTGCTTCTATGAGTGGCTTCGAAAAGAAAAATTATTTTGAAGTAGAAGCAGCAAAAACAAAAGTACCAAGTGTAGATTTTAACAATTAAAATATTTACATTCTTCTTTTTAGAGTAATAAATGAAAAAGATAATGAAATTATGTATAGTAGGTATTTTTATAGGTTTATTGATACCGCTCAAAGTTCAGGCTTTGGTAAGTCCAACAAGTGATTTCTATATAAATGATTATGCAAATATTTTGTCGGAAGAGACAAAGAATTATATATTAAATAAATCTGTGGCTTTAGAAAAAGAAACAACAGCACAAATTGTAGTGGTTACAGTTCCCGATTTAGAAGATAAGAGTCTAGAAGAATATGCAACAGAACTTTTTAGAAAATTTGGTATTGGAGATAAAGAAAAAAATAATGGTTTACTACTGTTGTTAGCCTTAGAAGAACGACAATTTAGAGTAGAAGTAGGTTATGGCCTAGAAGGAGTATTACCCGATGGACTAACTGGTAGATATCAAGATGAATATATCATTCCATATTTAAAAGAAAATAACTGGGACGAGGGAATAAAAAATGGATATAATGCTTTCTATAAAAAGGTAGCAGAAAGTTATAACTTAGATGCAAGTGATATTGCAGTTACCCAGATAAAATCAGCTAGTCAAAATCAAGACTTTGACTTTACATCTATGATTTTTCTATTCTTAATATCAGGAGTTCTATGGGGAACAACCGTATTCAATAAAAGACTAAGAATTGTTTCTCTAATAGTAATTATCTTCGCTTTGATTTTTAATATGATACCAATTATAATATGTTATTTTAATAGTATTCCAGTATTAATACTTGGATTGATATTAGAAATAATAAGTTTGGTGTCATCTAGAAATTCTAATGGTAGTTCCTTTTTCTTCATCAGTGGTGGAGGATCAGGAGGCAGTGGTTTTTCTAGTGGTGGAGGCTTTTCAGGCGGTGGAGGATCGTCTGGAGGCGGAGGAAGTTCTAGAGGTTTTTAAACAAAATAAAAGTCCTAAAAGGACTTTTTTTATTAACATAAATCAATAAATGTATCTGGAAGGCAACGAAGAGCTCCAACACAATCTAAATTGATAGTGAAAAATTCAGAAGTACCAACATATCTATTATTAGTAGTGTCTAAATATAGAATACGACATGTGCAGCAGCAATCATCGATTGCTTCAATACGGAATACATTAGAAGTAGAAGTCTGGTTATTAGCAGTGTAAGAGAAACTCCAAGGAGTACCAGTACAACAATTGTATAACATAATAGGACGAGTATTATAACAAATAGTATTACAAATTGGACCTAAATATGGTTTGTCACAACCACTATAGTTTTCATTATCATAATCTTGTCTTTGAAGTAATAATATTTTTTTTAGTATATCCGCAAGGCAACCACAATCTTTTTGGTTAGTATCTCCACAACTCATATCATCTCCTCCTTTCTATAAACAGGTGATAGAAGTATCTGGAAAACAGCGAATAGCACAAAAACAATTAGAAGAAATTGTAACGAATTCTCCTGTTGCAGTAAAATTAGGACTAATTCCATTTAATGCCTGCAAAGTAACACAATTATTATCGATATTTTCTACTCGAAAAACTGTGTAATTAGAAACTTCAAATACAGTACCATCCTTTTTATATAAAGAAATAGGTCTTGTATTAAAACAAAGCATAGTAGGATTAGGACCTAAATAAGGCTTAGAACAACTAATATCTACTGGACAATTATTAGAAGAATTTTTTTGAAGTAAATCAATTACTTTTAACAAATTTAGAATACAATTATTATTTCTCATGCAATCACCTCTTAATCTTTATCTAATATAAGGTATTCCAAAAATAGTAAATGGTGTTTATATATACCTATAAAAATAATATGTCAAAAACCAGTAAAAAATGTTAAACTTTGTAAACTAACTTGACTAAAACAAACTAAAATACTTATAATAAGCTTATAAGAATATAAAGGGTAGGAATATTCTTAACAAATTTAGGAGGTGAAAGATATGGGATTTGGAGACATGACTAATTATAGTAAAGAAAGAATGGAATCTCTATCAGACGAAATTAGAAGAGACAAAGAAAGATATAATGATCTTGTTGCTCAATTGAAAAGCAGAATCAATGAAATGCATAATTACTGGGTAGAAGATCCAGCTGCAGAAGCAGTATATCAACAATTATTAACACAATTTAATACATTCAAAACTAGTATGCAAGAAGGATATGACACAATGACTCAATTTGAAAAACAAGTATTAACTCAAGTTGATAGATATACAGATGCAGAACAACAAACAATGAATGCAATTAATGGATAAGGAGGAATGAGGAATGGCTCTTAATTATAGTGAATTAACTAGAATCAAAGGAGAAATCAGTACAAACTTAGATGAATTAACATCTTTATTTAGTGATTTTACAAATCTAGTAAACGAAAATGTTAACAACCAACAAGTATGGTATGGTACATCTTCAGCAACATTCAAAAATAAATGGGATGACTTCGCAGATACAAAATTCCCAGAATATAGAAGAATGTTTAATAAAGAAATTGATAATACTATGGCTGCTATCCAAAACTGGAGCAGATCAGAAAACAATTAATAATACACTGCAAATGCAGTGTATTGTAAGTAAAAGGAAAGCTTTTTACTTACAATGCATTGCATTAGATAAGGAGGAGTAATATGCCAATAAAAACTTCAGAAATCACATATAAAAATGAATTAAGTGATTTTATAGATTATAATACAATTAAATCAGAAGTGGATAATGTAAAAGAAAACATCAAGAAAATAGAAAGCGGAGATATAGAAGTATTAAGAAAAGAAATAACAAGCGGAGGATTAGACTTATATGCTGTTAATATAAATGGCGTACCGATTTTTCATAATGAAGGAATAGATATATATACTAAAATTAGTACAGTTGTCTCAGAATGCAGTAGTACATTAGATACTATTGTAAAAAATGCAAAAGCACACAGGACAGATGAGTTAAACTGCTTTGTAACAGCCATAGAAAATAGGATAAACAATTTGGAAACACAAATAGCAGACTATAGAGAACTAGCGGATAAGAATTATAATAAATGGAAAAATACCCCAGGAAGAGGTAGAACAACAGAGGGAAGCGATGCGTATGATGATTATGTAAAGTATAAAAGTAAAGCGGATGAAATGCAAAAAGAACTAGATGGTGGGTGGCTTTCAGCATACAATGGTGGATTATATAGCAAATTAAAAGATGCTACAAGAGCTCAAAAAGAAATGGAAAGTTAAGGTGGTGAACATATGGGAGAGTTAAATAGTTGCTTTGATCATAAGCGAATAAAAGAAACTAAAGATAATATTGAAGGCATCTATGATAATGCAGTTTTTAGTTGCTTTAATCAAAACCTTGAAAATCTAATTGCAAGTTTACCATACTATGATGAAAATCACGACGTAATAAGTAAAAATATAGAAACATTAGAAACATATACTTCTAAAATAGAAAAATGTTCTTCTGATTTTGAAAATTTATATACGGCCATTGAAAGCTCAATAAAAGCATATGATGATGCAGAATCTGCGACTCTGCTATTTTTAACGGATTTGGCAAAAATCATTTCTGACGATTTAGGAAATAAACAAGTGGCAGGATATATAAATGATGGAACCGTTAATAAAAATACATTAGCAGATGATACTTCTGAATTTATGGAAAATGTTACAGAAGCAGTAAAAAAACAAATATCTAGCTATGCTATGTATTTGGATGAAACATGTCCAGAAGGCTACTCTTCTGCAGAAAAATGGAAAGAAGCATTAGAAGCAAAATATGAAGCATTAGGTTATTCGAGTTATGATGCTAGTGATTTAGCATATGCGGAAATGGCAAAATGGAGAACTGCACAAACTGGAGCAAAAGTAACTACCAATGCAATTTCAGAGTTTGCAGAAGAAACATATACAGATATGGAAGAAACAGTTAAAACAGAGTATAATGAACTAGTAGATAAATATAAAGATCTAGGTGCAACAGAAAAACAAGCTAAAGAATTAGCAACAGCAGAATCAGAATACATTGATGCTAGTGATTTAGCAAAAGAAAGCCCTGATAATTGGGCATACAGTGACTCAAGTAAGAAATATAGTGAATGGCAAAAGTTAAAAGAAGAATATGGAATTACCGAAGAAAGTTCAAATAATAGTGGAACAGCAAGCGAGCAAAACACCGATCCAGGCACAAAAGAACCAACTACAGATTCTGGAAATGGTGGTGGTGGAGGAAACTCATCCGGCAATGACATTCAACCTCGAAAGACAAGTACAGGTACTGGCAATTCATCAAGTGGTACTAATTCTTCTTCTCAAAACAATAATTCAAGTTCACCTTCTGAAAACAATTCCTCAAGCCAAAGTCAAAATACTCCTTCTAATGGAACAGAAGAGAAACCATCTAATGGAAATGAGAATTCAGTAATTAGTGAGGGTGAAGAACAAGTTCCCGAAACACCAAATGAAGAAAAACCAAGTACAACACCGGAACCTAACAATCCACCAGCAGATAACAATAATAACAATAACAATAACACCAATAATGGTGGTAGCATAAACAATAATCCATCTAATGGCGGTAACAATAGTTACTATCCACCAAGCAATAATGGAAATAGTGGTGGCTCAAGTAGTGGTGGAAACTACACAGGTGGTGGAAGTTCTAATGCTCCATCAACAGGAACAGGAACTCCAAATGATAATGTTTCTACAACAACACCATCAGCACCTGAAAGTGATGCAAATATAACTGACAATACTGGAGAAACTTTAGATGTTATAAGTATTGATAAAAATTCAGGAACATCTTCTGCTAGTACATCTTCTAATGATGGTGGAAGTGTAATACCTACTATTTTAGGTGTTGGCGTAGCCGGAGCTGCTGCGGTTGCTGGAGCCAAAATTATCCATGATAAAAAGCAAAAAGAAAATGAGTATTCATATGAAGAAGATACAGAAAATAATAGTAGTTTTTCTGAATTAGACCCATATACTGAAGATGCTAGTGTTACAATGACCCCAGGAAGTTACAAAGCAGGAAGTGCCAACAATTTAGTGTTAGAAGGTACTCCAGAAGACATTAAAATTGATGAAAGTATAGCAAACATTCCGAATAAAAATGAAGAACTTGAATAATGAAAAGAGGTTAGAAAATGAAAAAAGAAATTTTACCCCTAGGTAGTGTAGTACTTTTAAATGGTGGTACTAAAAAAGTAATGATTATTGGTTATTGTATGAAAACTCCTGAAAACCCAAACAAGATGTATGATTATTGTGGTTGCGTTTTTCCTGAAGGAGTTCTTCGCTCTGATGTAACTTGCGTCTTTGATCATGAGCAAATTAAAGAAATTTGCTTTTCCGGTTTTAAAAATGAAGAAGCAAATAAGTTTATTGATAGAGTAATAACTTTAACAGAACAAGAAGATAATGTTCAACAAGAACAACAAAAAGAAGAACCAAGATTCCAAATAGAATCTTTGGAAACAGAATGATTCTAGAATCGTTCTGTTTTTATTAATATGAACATTAATTGCGATACCCCTATCGAAAACTTATTAAATTTAAAAGCGGTCAAAGAATTAGCAAATGAATACTATAATACAATAAAAAAAGCAATAGATGAATTAACTTCAATAATTAGCAATGAACAAAATAAAGGCTTATCAAAAGAGGCTTTTAATATCAATGGAGATAACATGATATATGAAAAAGCAAATGCTATTAATATAAATTTATCTATAATTCTTCTTGTAGCAGAAGTTCAAAAAAATAATATTATAAAAACAGCAACAGAAAAAAGAGGAGAGGAATTAACTACACTAAAAAAAGCTGTTTATAATAAACTAATAGAACTATCAAGCGAAATTTCTAGCTTAAATATGAAAAAAATTGTAAACAACAATCAAAATATAGTTACAGAATTAAATCAAATAACCGAAATTTACAAAAAATATAAGAAAAAATATGATCAATTATTAATTATGAAAGAGTGAAAGTATGTCAAAAGTTTTAATAGATTATACATTATTATTAGCATCAGCACTAATCATAGAAAATGGAGTAGAAGGTGTTCGGGAGAATATCTACAAACTGCCAGATATAAGAGAAAATATACAGAATCTTGGTAAAGAGCACGATAATTGTTTTTCAAAAATGTCAGATGATATTGAATATGATTTAACTAAGAACTTAGAAAAATTATTACAACTATCAGATGATATGATAACAACAGTTAATCTGTTCTCACAAGCCGAAATTGCTACCATAAAAAATATGAATATTACTTCAAAAGGATTAGATAATGCATTACAATTTCAATATTCCAATACATTTAATGAAAAACTAACAGGCTACGATTACGATTATTATCAAAGTTTATTTAACAAAACCATGTCTTTAGCAACAGATAATAGAACAAGAACTACTATGGCAGCCCTTTTTTTAGCAACCTCATTTCCTCATATGAACTATTTTTGGGGAGGAGGTCATGAGTCGATTTGTGAAGGATTAGATCCAACATGGGGTGATCCTAGATTGGTAACAGCAGAAGGAAGTGAAACAACAGGCACTAAACAGCCTAATAGCTTAGATTGTTCTGGATATGTATCATGGGTTTTGAAAAATGGTGGATATAATATAGAAAAACCTATGACTACTTGGGAATTGGAAAACATTGGTGAAAAAACACCACTAATAAATTCTAATGAAAACGATATAAAAGTAGGAGACTTGGCTTATATGGATGGACATATTGGTGTAATAGTAAGAATAGATAATAAAGATATAACTATTAGTCATTGTTCTGGTACCGGAGGTATGAATATTACTAAAATGGACACAACAACAGGATTAGTAACAGAAGACTGGAATAAAGAAGCAAATAGAGTTGGTCAACCCTATTTTACAGATATAATAAAAGTGAATTATAATGATTAAAAAATGTCATAAAAGTAAACTGTAACAAAGTATTTCTGTATATAAAGCTGTTGAAGAAATATTAATAGACGAAACAACACAATTTGAAATAACAGAAGTTACAATAAAAAAGCAACAACAAAGTAAAAATATTAATGTTTTCTTTTGTAAAAATATATAGTATAATAAATGTGGTGAATAAATATGCAATTACAATATATAATTATAGTTATTATCTTAATCATCATTTTACTTGCTATATTGAAAGCAACTAAAAAAGATGCTAATTTGGATTTTAATAAGCTAGTAGAGTTATTAGGTGGTAAAGATAATATTATTGAAACAGAAACTAATTTATCTCGTTTCAAAGTAACATTAAAAGATGTTACAAAAGCTAATAAAGAAGGAATTCAAAAGCTGGGTGCAAAGGGAATTGTTGAAATTGATAATCAATTAAAGATTATTTTAGGACCAGAATCCAAGCAATTAAAAAAGTATATTGATGACTTAAAATAACAGGTAACTGTTATTTTTTTTACAAAAAGAGAAAATTATGATATAATATACCCGAAATTCAAGGGGCATTATATGAACTTATTAAATGATATGTATGAAAAATTAGAAACTGACTTTAAAGACAAAGATACGATTAGTAAAATCTATTTTATTTATGAAAGTCTGTGTGAACTTTTTCAATATGATAGCAGATGGCATTGGGCAATAGGTGAAGAAAGATTACAAGATGAAATATTTAATAAAGAAATAGATATTACAAATGTTACTAGTAATAAAGTAGTTTGCAGCAGTTTTAGTAAAATGTTCTGTGAATTAGCAGATTTATTGCTATCAAATGATGAAAATTATGATATGTCTTTACTTCAGGGTGAATTAGCCCATTGTTTTGCTATAACTTATTTAAAAGATAATACTGTAATAGAGATAGATCCATTAGGTAATACAAATGACTTTTTAAATATAAAAAAAGGATTACCAATTCAAGGAATAAAGATAATCAGCCTATATGATGATCCCATATATTTAGAAGAAAGAGCTTTGAGAGAAAGTGAATATAGAAATGACGCATTATACTTACAATTTCTTAAAAAAATAGGCGAGGAAATGCGTGAGCAAGAAGCTTATAAACTAGATCCAACATTAACTTTATTTGACTGGTTCCGAACTACAACGAATTTTCATTCTATGGGATTAAATGAAGCAAATGGATTGTTTCTATTAACTGTTAGTAATATAGCACAAACTAGTGCTCAAAACTTAATGTTTAGGAGAATGTTTTTATATGATCCTGTAGCAGATGATGTTAAACTTATATACAAAGTACCATCAACAACTGAAGAAGATAGTCATTATTGTATGAGATTAGAACAAGGAAATATTGAAATACAGAAAATAGAAGAGCCAATAACAGACTATATTGCAAGATATCGCTCATTTACAGATGATAGAGAAAAATATTTATCTAAAAAATAAAAAAGTATTTTCTAATTTGAAAATACTTTTTATTTTAACTCTTTAAACTCATCTAAATTAATTTCTGCTAATTTATCTAAACTAACATTTAATACTTTTGAAATATTCCATATCGTCTGAAAAGAGAAGGTTTTTTTACCTTTTTTCGATTCAATTCTACGAACGAACTCGTGTGAAACACCAATTGCTTCAGCAAGTTCAGCTTGCGTTAAACCAGCTTCTTGACGATACTTTTTAATATTTTTAGCAACTTGTTCATAAATATTTACTTCATACATTGTAATCACCATAAATTCATTATGAAACAAAGTAAAACAATAGTATGTAAACCTACAGTAAACATAAAATCGAGGTGGTTAAGACAAAATTCGACAAACATCGACAAAAAATATTAGTAAACTAAAAAAGGTGATATTATGTCGATTTTTGAATCTTTAACAATTAATTTAATATTTCTACTTTTTCCATTTTTAATATATGCAATCTATATAAGTTATCGCAATAATACGAAAGATGAAAAGTTGGTTTTTGACTTTGTCATTTTTTCAGCAATGTTTTTACTAATTCGTTATACAAAAACTGAAGATTCGATAGCCAGTTTAATTTTTATTAATTTTCCTTTATTAATTGCTGTTATGAAAAAAAGAAGTTTATTAGTTATTATGTTATCTATAATAACTATCTATTATTACCATCAAATGATAAAAATTCCTTTAAGTTATGGAATTATAGAATATAGTATTTATATTATGTTGTATTTTTCCATGTTAAAAAAGTCTTCTATGAATTCTGTCATATTAAATATATTTATTAGTATAAAATCTTTTATAACAGCCTGTTACTTATGTATAAAAGATTTAAATAATATTTTAACTCCACAAATCTTTCTTTATTTATTATTTATAATATTGTTATTTATAATTACAATAACTAGTATTTTATGGTTGTTAAAAGAGGGAGAAAAAATTATAGAGAAAAACCGAGCGTTACGTGAACTGGAAAGGGAAAAAGAGTTAAAACTAGCATTATTCAAACTAACCCATGAAATAAAAAATCCAATTGCGGTGTGTAAAGGATATTTAGAAATGGTAAATATTGAAAATAAAGAGAAATTAAAAAAATATCTACCCATTATTAAAGATGAAATAAATAGAACATTATTAGTGATTAATGATTTTTCAGATTATGGAAAACTACAAATAGACAAAGAAGAAGTGGATTTAGAAATGTTATTAGATGACATAAAAGAAACATTAGAACCTTTATTAAAAGAAAAAAAGGTAAAAGCTAATTTTATAATTAAGGAAGAGGAATTATATGCCGAATTAGACTATAATCGTATGAAACAAGTACTAATAAACTTAATAAAAAATGCTATTGAGGCAAAAGATGACGAAAGGCAATTAAAAATAACTACTACAATTAAAAAGGTAAAAGAAGAAATCCAAATTAAAGTAGAAGATACTGGTATAGGAATATCAAAAGAAAACTTAGAAAAAATTGATAAAATATTTTATACAACAAAGGAACATGGAACTGGTATTGGTGTTGCATTATCAAAAGAAATTGTAGAAAGACACAAAGGCAGTATAATTTATCAATCAACATTAGGCAAAGGAACTAAAGTAACAATTTTACTTCCAATAAAAGAAAACTAAAGCCTAAGCTTTAGTAATAATAATTAGTGGTGTACATAGGGTACGGTGTAGGGTAGATCATTGGTAGATACATAGGATAAGGTGGATGATTATTATTAGCGATGCCAAAACCCAAAGCAGTACCAGCAAGGCCTCCAACTAGAAAAGGAGCAAGAAAGAATCTTTCACCTTCTGCATTAACACCTTCTGGAGGAACACTATTAGTGGTATAAGTATTAGTCATAGTAGTATAAGGAACTCCATCATAAACACGTGTTTCATAACTAGTAGGTACACCATAGTTATTAGAATACATCATATTAACACTCCTTTATGATAATGTATGTAAAAAGACTAATTTGGTGTTAGAAATATGGTATAATAAAACATATCATAGTTTTTTTAATAAACTTATGATATAATATCCAGCGGTGAGATTATGGCTTTAAGAAATATAAAAATAACTGCAGAAGAAAAATTATTTTATGAAAATCATTTTATGGACTTAGGTACAGAAAGTACTATATATCAAAACAGTCCTAATACTGTAATTAAAATTTGGAAAGATGAAGTGACTACAAACGCACAAAAAGAAAATAAAAAAAATAAAATAATTGAGCTTCATAAAAGAAATTTAAAATACATTCCATCCATACTAAGTACATATAGTTTAGGAGATGTTTGTATTGGCTATGAAATGAGTTATAATGAAAAAGATTTACCAATGTTAGTAGCTCCATTAGATAAAAATGAAAAAATAAAAATTATAAAAAGAATGAAAGATATTTTAATGTATTTTGCATCTGAAGAAGTAATTTATCCAGATATAAAAAATGATAATGTTTTAATTAACCCAATAACTGGAAATATTACATTTTGTGATGTAGATAATAGTAAAGTAGACGGATTACCAATAGATTTGTATCCGCATTATGCAAAATTATTTACTGATGCCTATGGCCAAGAAGATAGCTTATTACATTCCTATATGTTAAATTTATATACATTAACAGAATTAACTGATACTTGGCAAGATGAAGTAATAGAAGGCCTTACTGAAGATAAATATCAAGAAATGTTTAGAGAAAAAGGAAAAACAATATTAAAACAAATGAAAAAGCCAACTCCGGCATATAGAGGAGAATACTTAATAGATTATATAAAATAGATGAGGTGAAAATTTATGGAACGATTACAAAAAGTAATTGCAGAAAGTGGACTAACATCAAGAAGAAAAGCTGAAGAATTAATAACAGCAGGAAAAGTAAAAGTAAATGGACAAATAGTGACAGAATTAGGAACTAAAGTTACTAATAAGGATAGAGTAGAAGTAAATGGAAAACCTATTGAAAAAGAACAAAAAGAATATTATTTATTAAACAAGCCTCGAGGTGTTGTAACAACAACAGAAGATGAACACCATAGAAAAACAGTAGTAGACTTAATTCCAACAAAAGCTAGAATTTATCCAGTAGGAAGACTTGATTATGATACAACAGGAGTCTTGTTGCTAACTAATGATGGAGAATTTGCTAATATTTTGATGCACCCAAATGATAAAGTAGAAAAAGTTTATATGGCAAAACTAAATGGAATAATTAAAGGTGAACAAATCAATAAATTAAAAGAAGGTATAGAACTTGACGGTCAAATAGTAAAGGCTTCTAGAGTAAAACTAAAAAAAGTAAATGAAAAGACAAATACTTGCATGGTACAAATTACCATTCATGAAGGTAAAAATCACCAAGTAAAAAAAATGTTTGAAAGTGTTGGTTTTTTAGTAGATAAATTAAAAAGAGAAAAAGTAGCTTTCTTCGATTTAAAAGATTTACAGTCAGGAGAATTTAGAAAGCTAACACCAAAAGAAATTGCGAAAGTGTATTCTTTAACTCAAAAATAAAATTCCCAAAAGGGGATTTTTTATTTACCAAAATATAGAATGTAAAAACATATAAGAATGCCAACAACTACAAATAGACAAAGAAAAATACCAAGACCACTAATAGAATTATGCATTTTTTCTCTTAAATGAGGTAAATAAGAAGTAGAATACTTCTTTTTTATATATTTTATTTCTAATTTATATAAAAATATACATAGAGGATTATAAGCAATCATAGCAATCACTCTAGTAAAGAAGAAGGCAAGAAATATTAAATATGATGCCTCACTAAAGTGAACAACAAGATACCAAATATATATTTCTAAAACTTGTAAAAAAAATCCTAAAAAAACAAATCCTCGTATCCAAAAATAAAGAGGACCTAACAAAAAACAAGACTTAGAATTGCTGTTTCTAACAATAGTATCATATTCACTCCCTAAATAAATTTCTAAATCACTAACTTGTTTTTCTTCGTAACCATGAATTTGTTCTCCATTATCTAAATATCCGCAATGGCTACAAAATACATGATTATTAGATTTTAACATATCTTTTCCACATCTAGGGCATTCCATAGACGTCACCTTTAGTATCAGTATAACAGATAAAAATAAAAAAGATATAGCAAAGCTATACCTTTTTATAAAAACTATTCTTCAACTTCAATTGCTCCAGTAGGGCAACTATCAGCAGCATCTTGTACTTCTTGTTTTTTATCCTCTTGAACATCCTCAGTCTTAGCAACAGAAAGACCTTCATCATCTATTTCAAAAACTTCATCACAAATAGCTGCGCAAGCACCACAACCGATGCAACTATCTCTATTAACTTTTACTTTCATTTTTATCTCTCCTTCCACCTCATTATACAAGAAAATATTATTGACGTAAAGAGATAATTATTACTTTTGTTTTTATTTAAGGTGTGATAAACTAAAGTATAGGAAGGTGAGCAGTATGAGAAGCAGAATGGAGCGCTACGAAAAAGAAGAACAAAGAGAAATCTCAAGTAGAGCCAATAAGAACCAAGAGTTATATGAAAATATTGGTCGCAATACAAAATATACTAATTTTACTGATGTAACCAATGCTAATGCTTTTGATTTAGGAACTGCTCAAAAGAACTATCGCACCAGAGAAGGTTATCATCAAATGAAAGAATATAATACTTTTATATCCGAGCCAAAAGTAAAAAAGGAGTTAGATGAATTTAATTATTTATATCAAGATCATGAAAATAAAGTATATGACATTAATAGTGTTATAGCAGAAGCTAAAAAGAATCGTATAAAAAAAGATGAATTAGAAGCAAAAAGAAAATTAAAAAATACAAATTATAATATATTAGCTAGCTTAAATCCAGAAGAGTTAGAAAAATATAGAAAAGAAAAAGTTGAGAGAACAAAACCAGATGAAGAAGAATTAAGAAGTTTGATTGATACTATTACTTCAAAAACATTAGCTGGTGAAATTGATCAAGCAACAAGTGTAGATTTACTAAGTGATTTAATGGCTACTAACATTATGGATAGAGTAGAAAAGCCAGAACCAGATAGTGATAAAAGTACAGATGATGATGATGAGATAGATGAAGATACTTTTGAAGAAACAGGAGAAATAGAAGAAAGATTATCCTTATCTAAAGAAATTCTAGATAAGGATCAAATTGAAAAAGTTAATAAGCTAAAAGAAGATAAAGAATCTGGTAGTATTATGGATGAATCGGACACTGATTTCTATACAAGAAGCATGGATTTATCAGATAAAGATTTTGAAATGGATGATGAATTCAAAGAAAAGAAACTACCAACAGCTGTAAAAATCATCTTAATTATTTTAATTATTGCTGTAATAGCAATTGCTGGATACTTCATCTATAAAAACTTCTTTTAATACTCAAAAATTGAGTATTTTTTTTTGGAATTATTTCCAATATACTATGTTTTATGATATATTAATAGGTATAAGATGTAGGAGGAATAGCTTGTGAATTTAAAGTTTGTAGTAAATGATTATGTATTAATCTGGAACTTATTGTTTCAAGCTTCAATAAATGAAAGAATTCATAAATTAAAACAAAAATTATGGATTAATTATAAAAAAGAGTATAATGCAACATATCGTGACAAGGAGATTATGTTAAAAGACCCCAAGAATTTTATTCCAAACGATGATACCATTTATAACATTATGTTAGAAACAAAAGAATATGAGAAAATAAAAAAAGATACAGAAAAATATCGTAATCAAGTGTTAAAAATATGGGATGATAATAAAAAAGAGACAACAAAAATTATTAAGACAGTAACAAAATTAGACATTAAGCCATATCAAGTTTTAATAGTGGATGATGGGTTAGATATTATTGATACTACAACCCCAAAAGATGCAAAAGTAAATACCATTATTGTAGGAAAAAAAGTAAATAATGATACTTCACTAAAATTATTAGTAGAATTAGTTTATAAAATTATAAAAAAAGAGTTACAAAATTACAAAACTGAGTACAAAGAAATCGTAGATGCTGTAGTTGAATTAGCGATGCTAAATGAATTTCCTACAAGAATAACAGGCCGTAGTCACTACCTAACGGGAGATCCAACTCTAAACTATTTAAAAAGGCAGATATACCCTTATTGGTTGATGTACTTAGGAGCAGATAAAGAAGAAATGATGAATTTTATGATGCGAGATAAAATAGCTTTTGATATTGAAAAATATCCATATGAAACAGAACTAAAGAAAAAAGATATATTAGGATTCATTGATTTTTGTATAAGAAATCAAAAATATATTGTAAAAATACATGAATTAGAGATAATATAATAGCTGTATAGGGGGATAGTATCATGGATGATAAAATAGAAATATTGCTAAATAAAATAAATATGGATAAAGACAAATATCCATATTTTTCTAGTTGTAAACTAACAAAAATAAAGGTCCATAGAGCAACATCAAGTTGGGAAATATTTATTACTAGTCCCAGTTCCTTACCATTAGAAATAATAAAAGAACTAGAAGAAAAAAAAGGCATGCTTGATGAAAATGCTAAAGAAATAGTATTCATCTGGGATATAGAAAATATTGATGTTAATACCTATTTAAATTACTATCCATATGTATTAGAACAAGTAAAAGATGAGTTAAAAGTATTAGAAATTTATAGTGATGCTTTAAAAATAGAAGAAGGTTTTCTTGTTTTAGTTGCTACAACGCAAATTGAACAAGAACGTTTAGAAAACTGTTTGGATAAAATCAATACTATTTATAAGCGCTTAGGATATAAATTTAATATTGATGTATCATTAAGACATGAAGACAGTATTTTAGAAGAAATAAAACAAGATTTAGTAGTCAAAGTAAAGATCCCGGATAAGAAAGAAGAAGCTCCAATAGAAATTCCAAAAGAAAAGAAATTTAGAAAAGAAGCTAAGGACCCAAACAGTGTAATTGGAAGAGGAATTAAAGAAGATCCAATAAAGATAAAAACTCTGCTTGGAGAAGATAATAATGTAGTTGTAGAAGGTTATGTCTTTGGTACTGATTATTTTGAATCCAGCAAAACAGACTTTAAAATTATTACTTTAAAAATTACAGATTATTCTGATAGTATCTATTGCAAAGTATTTGTAAGAGATAATGATGAGTATAAAAGACTTTGCAAAGAGTTAAAAGCAGGAAACTGGTTTAAAATTAGGGGATATACGAAAGAAGATCAGTTTGCTAAAGAATTGGTATTAAATGCGAGAGATATTATAAAGATAGAAAAAGAACAAGATGTAATTTTAGATAAGTCTGAAAAGAAAAGAGTAGAATTACATTGTCACACCAAAATGAGTCAAATGGATGGAGTAGCAGATGATGAAGCCATATTAAAACAGGCAATAAAATGGGGACATAAAGCTATAGCTATTACAGATCATAATGGTGTGCAAGCATTTCCTCATGTATTCAATTTTGTAACTGGCTATAATAAAAAATTAAAAGAAGGGGAAGAACCTTTTAAAGCAATATATGGAGCAGAATTAACTTTAATTGATGATACAGTAAATATTGTTGTAAGACCTAATAAAGATACAATGTTAGACCAGACATATGTAGTGTTTGACTTTGAAACAACTGGGTTTAATGCCGGAGGTGCTGATTCAATTATAGAAATTGGTGCCGTAAAAATAAGAAACGGAGAAATATTAGAAAAATATGATGAATTAATTAATCCAGGAAGACCACTCCCACAAAAGATTATAGATGTAACAAATATTACAGATGAAATGTTAGCCGGAAAAGACAATGAAGAAAATGCAGTAAAAAGATTTGTTGAGTGGTTTGGAGATTGTCCTATGGTTGCTCACAATGCTAAATTTGATGTTTCATTTTTAGAGATGGCATACAAAAAGTATAATCTTGGAACTTTTACTAATCCAGTAATTGATACATTAGAATTGTCTAGAACTATGGATAATACCTATGCAAGACATTCTTTATCTGCTTTAGTAAAACGTTATGAAGTGCCATGGGATGAAAGTGCTCATCATAGAGGAGATTATGATGCTGAGGGAACTGCTTTAGTATTCCACAAAATGCTAAAAAAATTATCTAACCGTAATATAGAAACCATGGATCAGTTAGATAATTTAGTTAGTAAAGATGAAATTCACAAATATGGTCGTGCCTACCACGTAAATTTATTAGTAAAAAATAAAACAGGATTGAAAAATCTATTTAAAATCATTTCATTAGCCAATACTACTTATCTATATAAAACACCAAGGATATTACGTAGTGAAATAGAAGCTCATCGCGAAGGTTTATTAGTAGGAAGTGGTTGTTACGAAAGTGAAGTATTTACTTTAGCTAAATCAAAAAGTGAAGATGAACTTTCTAATATTATTAGATTTTATGACTATGTAGAAGTTCAACCGATGGAATGCTATAATCATTTAATTCAAAGTGGTGACTTTGGGACTGAAGTAGAGCTTGCTGCTCACATAGAAAAAATTGTTCGCGTTACAGAAGAAGCTGGAAAACTTATTGTTGCAACAGGAGACGTTCACCATCTAACACGTGATGACAAAATTTATAGAGAAATCATTGTTAATCAAAAAGTTCCTGGTGGAGGACGACATCCATTAGCCAGAAATAACATTAAAGAAATACCATCAAATCATTTTAGAACGACAGATGAAATGCTAGAAGATTTTAAGTTTTTAGGTGAAGATACTGCTTATAAAATTGTAGTAGAAAATACCAATAAGATTGCTGATATGGTAGAAATAGTTGAAGTAATTATTGATACTGGTGGTATTCCATTTTCTCCAAGAGTAAAAAGCGATGATGGACAAAGTTACCTAGACTGTCCAAGAGTAGTTACTGACTTAGTCTACGATAAAGCTAAAGAATGGTATGGAGATCCATTGCCATATTCAATAGAAGAGCGTATCTCTACAGAGTTATATGGTGATATTGTATTTAAAACTGTAAAAGAAAAGTTAGAAAAAGAAAATCTAAATGAAGAAGAATTCTCTATAAAGTCTCATAAAACATTACATGATGAAATTTTAAAAGGTGTAGATAATGTAAAATCCTTAATTAGAAATCATATAAAAGAGACAAGTGAAGAAGAATTATCAGAAGAAGAATTAGAAAAAAAATTAGACAAATCTCTTGGTGGAGTTATTGGTGGAGGTTTTGACCCAATTTACTTAATTGCCCAACGTTTAGTAAAGCACTCTAACGATGAAGGATATTTAGTTGGTTCACGTGGTTCTGTTGGTTCTAGTTTCGTAGCAACCTTAATGGGAATTACAGAAGTAAACCCACTAGCTGCTCATTATCGTTGTGATAAATGTAAACTAAGTATTTTTGAAGATGAACAAGGCAATGCCTTAGGAGCAACATATTCATCTGGTTTTGATTTACCAGATAAAGAATGTCCAAACTGTCATATTCCTATGATTAAAGATGGACAAGATATGCCATTCGCAACTTTCTTAGGATTTAATGCTGATAAAGTTCCCGATATTGATTTGAACTTTTCTGATTTAAATCAAGCTAGTGCTCATGCTTATACTAAAGTATTATTCGGAGAAAATAACGTTTTTCGTGCTGGAACTATTGGTACAGTTGCTGAAAAAACAGCATTCGGATTTGTAAAAGGATATTGTGAAGAAAAAGAACTAGGGGATATGAGAACAGCAGAAGTTGAACGACTTGCTATGGGATGTACTGGAGTTAAAAGAACAACAGGCCAACACCCAGGAGGTATTGTTGTTATTCCTGATTATATGGACGTATACGATTTTACACCATATCAATTCCCAGCTGATGATGTAACGGCTGAATGGAGAACAACTCACTTTGATTACCATGCAATTGATCAAGATGTTCTAAAGCTTGATATTTTAGGGCATTCAGATCCAACCCAATTACGTTTAATTCAATTGCAATCAGGAACAGATATTATGAAAGTTCCATTAGATGATAAAGCAACAATGAGCATTTTTACTTCAACAGAAGCCCTAGGCGTAACAACAGAACAAATTATGTGTAATACCGGAACATTAGGTATTCCAGAGTTCGGTACGCCATTTACCATTAAGTTAGTAGAAGATACTAAACCAAAAAGCTTTGCTGAATTAATAAAAATATCTGGACTTTCACATGGTACAGATGTGTGGTTAGGAAATGCTCAAGAGTTAATTGCCAATAATGTAGTACCATTTAAAGATGTTATTGGATGTCGTGATGACATTATGGTTAACTTGATGTATTATGGATTAGAACCTATTAAAGCCTTCAAAATCATGGAGTTTGTTCGTAAAGGAAAAGCATCAAAAGACCCAGAAACTTGGCAACAGCATAAAAAAACAATGGAAGATGCTAACATACCAAAATGGTTTATAGATTCTTGTCAAAAAATCAAATACATGTTCCCAAAAGCTCATGCTGCAGCATACGTTATTAGTGCTTTCCGTATTGCCTGGTATAAGGTTCACATGCCAGTTTATTTCTATTCTTCTTGGTATTCATCAAAAGCAACTGATGTAGACTTAGATGCTATGGTAAAAGGATATAGTGCTATAAAAGCTAGAATAGAGGATATACAAGAAAAAGGTTATGAAGCAACAAATAAAGAAACCGGACAAGCCGAAAGCTTGAAAGTTGCTCTAGAAGCAACAGCAAGAGGAATAAAATTCTTAAATGTAGATTTATATAAAAGTGATGCTACTGTTTGGGTAGCTAAAAATGATACGGAAATTTATCCTCCATTTAATGCAATTGATGGACTAGGTGATACAGTTGCAAAAAATATTGTAGAAGAAAGAGAAAAACAACCGTTTATTAGTATTGAAGATGTACAAAAGCGTGGAAAAGTATCAAAAACTTTAATAGATAAAATGACAGAAATGGGAATATTAAAGGATTTACCAGACTCTAACCAATTGTCATTATTTTAAAAAGTTACAATAAAATATTTCTTCTATATAAATTTTTTATATACTATGTTTAATATAAGGAGAAAATGTATGGATACAATATTAGCTGCAAATGCCCAAAATTTTATAAAAACTGATTTAAAAACTTATTGTGAAAGTAATCTCAAAAGATTATATGAAGCAAAATATCAAGCAATATATGAAGATAAAAATGACTCTAAAAGTCTTCTAGAATTTGATATTTTAGAAAATGAAATAGTAAGATTATTAGAAAAAAATAATCAAGTAACATCAGACAGACAAGTATTAGAAACATACAGAAGATACGTATTAAACTATTTAAACAAATATCCAGAAATGTTTATTACAAGTCCTATAGTTACAAGAGATAATATTAGTAGGCACTTTTTTAAACAGGACTATGATAAAGTAACAAAATATAGAGAAACTTATTATAAAAAAGTCCTACCGCCATATGCGAGATTTGTAAAAAAAGAAACATTAAGCCGTACCGAAGAAAAAATGCTATTTTGTTATTTTCAAGCAACTGTAGGAAATGTAAATTCTCAAAATATACAAGAAATGCAGAAATTACTAGTAAAAGAAATATTAAGTAGAAAACAAGTGGATTTAACAGGAAAAAAGTTTTTAGTAGATTATTTTAGTTACAGAAAATGTAAAGCATTAAATTTACCAGTAACAAGAACCTATATTGGAAATAAAACACCTTATAATAGTTCGATGGAAAATAAATATGGTGTGAGTATTGGTGATACAGGAATTATTTGCTTTAATGAAGACTTTTTAAAATCTCCCGGAAATACTAGGAATAAAGATCATAATCTATTAAATAACACTCTATTAATACATGTAATAAATCATGAGATAGAACATTATAAGGATTCTATAGAATATCAAAATAATGAAATTACTATCGGAGCTTGGAAAATGTTAAAGAATAGATTATTAAGAAAATATCTTTCCACTCAACAATTTAATGAGTACATGATAAATTATCGTTATAAAGAATCAGAAAACACCGCTAATAAGCAAGGTTATCGAGAAACGAAAAATATTTTACAAGAATTCTTTTCAGAAGAAGAATTTGGAGAAGAATTTGAAATTTTAAATAATAAAATAAAGGAAACACAATTTGGAATAGCAGAAGCCTATCAACAAGGGGTTAACAAACAACCAGAAACATTAGAAAAATATAATATTGAAAATTTAGAAAGAATAACGTTTAATCATAAAGAATTAGTAGGAAAGTATCGATTGTTACAATTGTTTTTTGAACCAGATGGTAAATGTAAAAACGGTGAAACTATAGTAAGAGAATATACAAAGATTATAACCAATCCAACTATCTCAAAAGAACAGAAAAGAAATTACAAAGAGATATATAACGAAATGTTTGATTACCTGTTTCAAACAACAGAATTAGAATTATTCAGTATTTCAAATTTGAATGAGGAAGAACAGATTGTGTGGTTTAAAGAAACAAGAAGTTCTTATGCAAGAGAATGTCGAAGATTAAAAGATATGATGGATATTTATCAACCTAATAAAAGTAAACAGTTCGACTTTATTGCTGCAAAAAGAATAGAGAGAATTAGAAAATATTATAACTACCTCACATCAAATAAAGAAATGACAGAAAGACTAACCTCGATAAATGCAAAACGAGAAAATAGAATATACCCTATATTGGAGTTGGGAGAAGATTCCTTAAAAGAAGATGTTGCATCATTTCAAAAAAGAATAAGCACTTGGAATTTAGCAGTAACAGCAGATTCCAAACTCGCCCATGAAATAAAAAAATTATCAGAAATAGAAAATTCTGTAACATCCGCTACAACACAGGATAATAGAAAAATTAATCATTAAAATATTGCAATATTTTATTGTCAAAAAATATTAATGATGTCATAATTTAAATATAGAGGTGAGAGTATGAAAAAAACAATCTTATTGGGTATAATTCTATTAATTTTTGTAACAGGTTGTGGAACAACGAAAGAAGAAAAAATGGTTTGTACTAGAACAGCAACTATGAATGGTATGGAACTGGATTTTCGCTATGAAGTTTATTATCAAGGAAACAATGTAAATAAAGTAAAAACACGAGAAAAAGTAAAATCAGAATCTGACGTTACACTAAAAAACTTAGAAAGCCAAGCCAAAACACTTTATAGTAACTTCGATAAAATTAAAAATTATAATTATAGTGTAACTATTGAAGACAATACGTTGATAAGTACAACTAATATTAACTATCAAAAGATAAACATAGATGAATTGTTAAAAATAGATTCTTCGATAAATCAGTTATTAAATGATAACAATAAAATAGACTTAGAAAAGATTACTAAAGTGTATGAACAAACAGGTGCAACTTGTAGTAAAAAATAGAGATAAAATTATCTCTATTTTTTTGTATAAATTGACAAAGAAAAATGCAGAAGATATAATAAAGATATAATAATAGGAGAGTGAGAAGATGAAGAAAGAACATACAATAGTAGTGTGTTCCATACTAATTATTGTAGTAGCAATAGTATTATTAATTAATAAATCTAGTTATGCCGTAATAATTCCTATGCCAGATCTTTGCCCAGAGCAAATAAAAGTAAATATATCTAAAGAGAATTTATCTTTAATAAAGACAAGTTATACTACTATATCTTTGCCTAAAAGTATTAATCTAACCAATAGTAATGAAACTTATTTAAATGAAGAAGGAATACATGGAATAAGAAATCAAAACGTTCATCAGCTAGAAGGAAAAACTTTGTTTTTATATAGTGGAGTTGGTGAAATTCTTTCGGTAATTCCTAAATTTAGTAAAAACAAAGAAGAAAATAGATATTATACTCAACTAGCTTTATGGTGGCTTATAGATAAGACCTCAGGATTAGAAGATGAATATAATTATACATATGATTCTGAAGAACCACTACCAATAGAGAAAAATGAAAATGAAAAATACGATGAAGATGGTAATTATAAATATATTAATCAGTTATCTGCTCTAGAGAAAAAAGCTATTAAAGAGTCACCTAATGGTAAAAAAATCACAAAATTTATAGAAAACGTTGAACAATTAATGAATAGTGGACAAAGTTCATCAACTATTATAGAAAATGATGATTCTGAACAGATGGGACAATTAAATCCAATTGATCCAGCTGAAATTAGTTATCATGTTACAAACGACTATATTGAAACGGAATTGATTACTCCAACAGCTGAAGATCCAT